>NZ_JACEHH010000024.1 GCF_014154935.1 Stieleria mannarensis | reverse complement strand
TCGACCCCGCATGTGGACAGTCGCCGTGTTCTCCGAACTCGGCGCGGTGCAAAGCTTTGCTTTTACGCGCCCGCGCGCGAGTTCGGAGAACACGGCGACACTCGCAGCACACTGCTCGACAGCCCGGAAGGGCTGTCGTACTAGGTTTGACAGGCTGGAAGTCCATCCCACGAATCATCGTGCCGGTGCATCGATTCGGGCGCCAGCTTGAGCGCCGTGCGGAGGTCCATCATCAAGACAAAGACGACGGGCACGAGCACCAGTGTGAAGCAAGTCGACACGATCATTCCGCCCAAGAAGACGACGCCCAATCCGCGATACAGCTCGCTTCCCGCACCGGGGAACACGACCAACGGCAACAGCCCCAGCACCGTCGTCAGCGTCGTGATGCAAATCGGACGAATCCGCGTGCGAACGCTCATCGGCACCGCCTCGATCGGCGCAAGACGCTCTTCCCGCATGTGCACCAGAGATTGGTGGACGATCAAGATGGCGTTGTTGACCACGGTGCCGATCAAGATGATGAAGCCCAGCATCGTCAGCACGTCCAGCGACTGGGGGACAAAAAAGTTCAGCAGCCACAATCCGACGATGCCGCCGACCGCTCCCAACGGAACGCTGAAGATGACCACAAACGGGTACAGCCAGGATTCGAACAACGCGGCCATCAACAGGTACGTGATCACCACGGCCATCAGGATGTTGAACCGCAGTGCGTCCCAGGCTTGGCGCAGTTTATCGGCGGTTCCAGACAACGCCACAAAGTACTCGTTGCCGATCGTGCCCTCGTCGACCAACGGCGCGATGACCTGGCCGCTGACCAGTTCCATCGCCGCTTCCAACGGCATGTCGAGCGGCGGGCTGACTTCGACGGTGATCGACCGCAATCGTTCGCGACGTTGGATCTGTTCCGGCCCGCTGCCGTATTTCATTTCAGCCACCGCCATCAGCGGCACGACTTCGCCGTCACCGGTTGCCAGCGGCAGCGACATCAACGCTTGCGGGTCGGCGTTGCGACCGGTCGGTCCCTTGATCGTCATGTCGATCTTGTCGCCGCCGACGTAGTAGTCGCCGGCATAGGCGCCGTCGACCATCGCATCGGCGACGTACCCCAGCGATGTCGTGTCGATGCCCATTTCGGACGCCGCCAACAGTTTGGGTTTGAGATGGATCTCGGGGCTGGACAATTCCAGACTCGGCTGGGCTGTCGCTTGGGCGTCGGGCATCAACCGTTCGACGTCATCGAGCACTCGGCCGGCGATGACGACCAGTCGTTCCAATTCGGGGCCGGAGATTTCAACATCGATTGTTCTGCCGCCCGACATGCCGCGTCCGAACAGGCTGGACTGGGACGCCATCACGCGAATCCCCGGCAGATCCCCGCCGGCCTTGCGAATCAAAGGCACCAGCTCCGACGCCCGCTGGGCATCCCGGGCCCGAAACCCCATGAACAGGCTGCGTTCGCGGATCGAACAAAAGTAATAATCCAACACCGGCGCGTCGGATCCGTCGACCGGCCCCTGGCCTTCATCGACATCCCAAAGCGGCCGCAACCGGTCTTCGACGGTCGCCCCGATGTCGGACAGTTCGTCCAAGTTGTAGCCGGCGGGAATCGAAAACCGCGCGAACACGAAATTGCGATTCCCCGTCGGCAGGTATTCGACCTTGGGCCACAGCAAGTAGCTGAGCCCGACGGAGATTCCCGTCATCAGCAACACGACCGCAACGGAACGCAAACGCGACCGCAGCACCCAGGTGTTCAGACCGACGACCGACCCGACCAACATTGATGCGGCACCGCGAACCGCCCGTTCGAACCAGCTCTCTGAATCGCCTTTGATCGGGGCGTCTGCATCGTCTTTTTCGGCTTCCGTCGGCGACGATGATTCATTCCCGCCCCCGCGGCGGGCGAACAATCGCGAGGCGGCGGTGGGGATCACGGTAAAGGAAACCAGCATCGAAAACGCGATGCCGCAACTGATCGCCAACGCGATGTCTCGAAACAACTGACCCGCGGTGGCCTGAACGAAAATCACCGGCAAAAACACGGCGATCGTCGTCAGCGTCGACGCGATGATCGCGCCGGCGACTTCGCCGACGCCGCGTGACGAGGCCACAAACGCATGCTCTCCCGATTGTTTTCGCCGCGTAATGTTCTCCAGCACCACGACCGCGTTGTCGACCAACATCCCGACGGCGAACGCCATCCCGGCGAGTGAAATGACGTTCAATGATCGGCCCAACAGCGTCATGCACAGAAACGCCCCGGCGATACTGATCGGGATCGCCACCGCGGCGACCAGGGCCCCGCGCGCGAGGCGATAGCCGAGGATGAAGATCAACAACACCGTGCCGACGTAGAACCAGGGCGACACATACACCGACGCGACGGCGGTCGACGCGATCGCCACGCTGGCCAATACCGTCGCCCGGCTGAAGTGCAAAAACAACATCAAGATGATGATCGTAGCGGCGCTTCCGATCAACATGTTTTGCACCACCAGCGAAATCGCCGATTCGATGTACTCGGTCTCGTCGTAGTACTGAAACAATTCCAACCCTTCGCGCGCCAGCACGCCTTGGTTCAATTCGCGATTGGCAACACGCAACCCCTTCATCACCTCCATCACGTTCGCGCCGCTGACCCGGCTGACGCTCAAACTGATGCTTTCGGTTCCATAGCGTCGGGCGATGCTTTCGCGGTCCTTGTAACCCAAGTTGACTTCTGCGACGTCGCCGACATAAACGCGTGTGTTGCCATCGGAGACCAGCAATTGTTGTTTAACTTGTTCGGGATCGCGGAATTGGCCCAGTGTTCGAATCACCCAGGTCCGTTTACCTTGGAAGAAATCGCCGGCGGTCGTGTCACTGTTTTGCCGATTGAGCGCTTCGCGGACTTGGCGAATCGTGATCTGCCGCGCCGCCAGTTTCGCCGGGTCGACGATCACCTGCAGTTCTTCTTCGCGGCCGCCGCGCGTCTCGGCGTTGGAAACTCCCGGCACGCGTTCCAGCCTCGCTTCGACAAAGTCCTCCGAGAGCTTACGAAGTTTTTCCAGATCCACCGGCGGTGGGCTCAACGCTTTCAGCTCCGGATGCACCGCCAGGTGTTCGTCCAAGCAGTTCTGTAAACGAAACACGCGGAGGGCGGAATTGCTTGCCAGGCGTGCCGGTTCGAGCAGTTCGGCGATCTCGGGGTGGGCGGCCTGGAATGCGGCGATCGCTTGGCCGGTCGGCGGCCGCGGCGTCAGTGCGAATCGCGCGATCGGTTGGGCGCTCAGGTCGGCCGCCTCGATCACCGGTTCGCTGGCGTCCAGTGGATATTCACGGACCTGTTGCAGACGCGTGTTGACCCGCGCCAGTGCGTCATCGATGTTGGTGCCGATTTCAAATTCCAGCGTGACTTCGGCCGAGGAAACGCGGCAGCTGGACGACAATTTGACCAGCCCTTCGACGCCCTGCAGCTGTTCCTCCTGCTCGAGCACGATCTCGCGTTCGATTTCTTGGGGACTGGCCCCGGGCCATCGGGTTTCAATGGTCAGCACCGGATTTTGGACTTCCGGAACGAGTTGCTTGGGGATCAACCCCAGCGACAACGTGCCGAACATCGCGGCCAGAATCGCGCCGACGTAAACCTTGACCGGGTTTCGAATCAGGATTTCAAACACGTCACTCAACCGTCCGAGACGGTGACCTCCACCGACTGTCCGGCCGCCAAACGTTCGTTGCCCCGCGTGACCACGATGGCGCCCGGCGGCAGATCACCACGGACCGAAATCCAATCTCCTTGCGCGACGCCCAGCTTGACCGGCACCTTGCGGACGACGGCCACCTGTTTCGGTTGCTCCGTTACGGACGCGGAGGTGCGATCGCCATCGACGACGAACACCGATTGTTGCTGGCCGTCCAAGACGATCGAATCGGTCGGCACGAAGGTCAGTTCGGCTTCCGGACCGATCGGTAAATCCATCCGCACAACCATCCCGGACATCAGCATCGGGATCCCATTGTCGATTCGGTTATTGATCCGCACCAACACCGGAAAGGTTCGCGCCCGCGTGTCGGCGGCGGGCACGATGCGTTCGAGTTGCCCGAGCAATAACTCGCCCGGCCGGGCGTCGAATTCCACATGGATCGTTTGCCCCGGACGCAGCGAAACCACTTGGGCGGCCGGGACGGCGACTTCGACGCGGACGGTGTCCAGTTCGATCAAATCGACGACCGGATCGCCGGCGGTGATCCAAGCCCCCGCTTCGGTGTATTCCGCCGTGACATAGCCGTCAAACGGTGCGATCAGCGTGTGCTTGGTCAGCCGGTCTTCGAGCAGACGTACTTGTTCGCGTTGCAGATCGACGCGAGCCTGGGCCTGGGCGACTTGCTCGACCCGCGGCCCGGCCACCAATCGGGCGTGAGCGATCGTCGCGGCTTGCAACAACTGCTGCGACGAATTCGCCTCCGCCGTCGCCACATCCAGCTCTTCCACCGAAGCGGCTTTGGATTGCACCAGTTTGGACAGCCGTTCCAGCTGGCTGGCCGAACGACGCGCGATCGCACCGGCGGCTTCCATCCTGGCCTTGGCTTCGGCGATGTCTTCCTGCCGTGATCCGGATTCCAGCTCGGCCAGTTGCTGTTGGACCAAACGCAACTCCGCTTTGGCGGCGGCGAATTCGATTTGAATCACGTCGGTCTGCAAATCCGCCACCGCGTCGCCGGCGGCAAGCCGATCACCGCGTTTGGCGTGCAAGGTGCGCAATCGCCCCGGCAACGAATAACCGATCGTCGTGGTCCGGCTGGGAGTCACCGTGCCCAACAACTGATAGGCCGACTTGGCCTGTCCCGTGCGGACCCGGCACGCCAGCACCGGCTGAAGGTCTTCCGATTCGGACGCGGCGGATGTTTGGCCGGGCGGTTGGGCGGATGCCCCATCGGCAATCAACAACGTGACTGCCAATGTGCCGCACCCCAGGGCGCGACGGACGAATGACGATGTGGACATGAATTGCATCCGAACCGCACCACGCATCATCGCGGTCGATTCATCGGTAAGCTGGGGCGGGGGTGGGAGTCGGAATCCGGAAGGCGTCCTTATCCTACTTGAACACCCAACCGCTCACCACACGATCACCGATAAAAGGGCAGACGGGGCGAGACAAAGTCACACCTCCATGAACCCGAAGATCGAACGGGAACGCGGCATGAGTCGTCCGTCGCGTTTCGTTTTCGGGTAGCGGAACTCGCCAAGAGTTTCGCACTGGCGTGGCCACCCCGCGCGGGAGCCGAAAGCCTTGGCGGCTTCCGCTACGACACGAACCCGCAAATTGAGTTGCGGTAGACGACCAGTCCCACCGTTTCAAGCCGTCGTCGCCGGACCGACGTCACGTTTTTCCCCGAGCAACGGCTGCTGCTCGTACAAAATCTCGCGAACCGACGCCAGCAGATGGTCGGCGGTGAAGGGCTTGTGAACGACCGGGTAGCCGGGCGGAACCTCACCCTCTTGAGCGACTTCGGGGTCATGGCCTGTACAAAACAGCAGCGGCAGGGTCGGGTTGCTCACGGCGATGCGGCTGCACGCTTCACGCCCGGTCATGTTGGGCATCATGACGTCCAGGATGGCCAGGTCGATCTGGCCGGCCAATTGCTCGACGCGGTCAACGGCCTCTTGTCCATCGCTGGCCAACACGACGTCGTATCCGGCGTGCTGCAGGATTCGCTTGCTGACTTGCCGCAATAGTTCTTCGTCGTCGGCGACCAAGATCGTTCCGATGCTGTCGCCGTCCTTTTGGGTTTGTTCGGCGACCGGTCGCACCTGCTCCTTCTGTTTCGCAGTCGTCTTGACCGCGGGCAGAAAGATTCGAAACGTCGTGCCCACACCGACTTCGGATTCGACCTCGATGTGACCCTGGTGCTGTTTCACCAACCCGTACACCATCGCCATGCCCAGCCCGGTTCCCGCCCCGACCTCCTTGGTCGTGAAGAAAGGCTCGAAGATCCGCTCCAGCACGTCCGGTGGCATCCCGCTGCCGGTATCGGAAATCGAAATCCGAACGAACGGTCCGGGCTGAAGCACCTCGTCTTTGCGGCAATAGGCCTCATCCAGATCCACCGGTTCGGTGGACAACGTCAGTTGGCCGGTGCCGTCCATCGCGTCGCGTGAATTGATACAGCAATTCAGCAGCGCTTGCTGCAGTTCAACCGAATCGGCATGCACCATGACCGCTCGCGGGTGCAGGTTTTGACGAAGCGTGATCCGAGAACCCAGCAGCGGTTTGGCCAAGCCGACCAATTCGGCGATCACATCATTGACATCGATATCCACGCAACACAGCGGTTTGCGGCGACTGAATCCGAGCAACTGACGTGTCAACGAACTGGCACGTTCGCCGGCTTTGAGGATGCACTTTAGATCTTGGTGCAACGGTTCGCCCGCGTGGGTGGTGTCGATTCCGAATTGCGCATAGGAAAGAATGATCTGCAGCAAATTGTTGAACTCATGCGCGATTCCGCCGGCCAACATCCCGACCGCTTCTAGTTTTTGAGATTCACGCAGCTGTTTTTCTTTTTCCAGCAACAATTGCTGCGCCAGTTCGCGTTGCTTCATCTCGCGACGAATCTCGTGCGTTTTCGCGGCAACGGTTTCTTCCAGGTCGGCGACGGTGTTTCGCGAGGCTTCGGTCAGCTTTCGCTTTTTTGTCATTGCCGCGGCGATCTGAGACACCTCGGCGGCATCGAACGGTTTTCGCAGAATCAGCAACTGGTCGCTGTGGCCGAGTTCCTCGACGATTTCCGACCAGGAGTAATCCGAGAACGCGGTGCAGATCAGCACTTGCAGATCGGGATCGGCTTTCCACAGTTGGCGGATCGTTTCCACCCCGTCCCAGCCCGGGGGCATCCGCATGTCGACGAACGCCGTGCTGAAGGGACGCCCCTGGTCGATCGCCTCGCACACCATCCGGTATCCGTCTTCGCCTTGATAGGCGGAGGCCAGTTCATACGACCGAGACGCCTTGCTCTGGCGTGAGGAAGTGCCGAACAGGGAGACTTCCAGTGAGTCGAGTTCCGAGTCGCCGCCGGAATCGTCACACAAGATCTTGCGAAAATCATCGTGAATCGCGGTGTTGTCATCGATGATGATGATTCGCGGTCGTGGGGGCTCGTCGACGAGTTGTCCGCCGTTGGTCCTGGTCTGCGTCCTAGATGCGTCATCCATCATTGTTTCTGGGTCGTCCTTCGGTGCGCGGCTTGATCGTCAGATCACAAATCGTCTTCCGTTCGTCGCCAATGTCTCTTGTTGCCCCCAAACCTTCGCTTGTGATCAGCAAGAGACGATCGATCGCAGGATAGATCTGATCGAAATGTTTCATTCTGAGGGACAACCGACACTCCCGATCCGCATACTCAATCCGCCCTTCGGAGCGGCTAAGGTTGTGGATGACCGTAAAGATCTGTGAATCATTAAAATTCATGCGCCGTGCATTCGACAACCCACAGGGGCGGGGGAGTGTGCGCGCACGTCACAGGCACGAGCGTGCCGAGCACGAGCGAGCAAACGCCAGCACGAGCGGGAACGCCCTGTTCGTCGGCAGGTCGTTGAGTCGCGATAAAAAGTGGGCATCGAAATCGGGGTGGCGCGGTGAATGCAGACTGTCATGGCGCCCCTGAGGGCGACCGAGCGATCGAAACGCGACCGGCAACGGCGACACGATTCAAGGTGTTCCTGGTTGCGGTGCTCCCGATCGCCGCGGTTCTGGTCGGTGCGGGCACCACCGCTCGCGCCCAGCAGTCGATCGCAACCGCCGTGGCGACCGATGCCGCCCCGCTTCTGGCCGGCCAAGATCACACGCTTGAGGGTTCCGGTGCCGCGGACGACGACGAGAGTTTCGACAGCGAACTCGACTCCCTGCTGGAACAAGATCTCGGTGCGTTGCGGCGGACTTCGGTGGCCCCGTCGCTGGACGTCGAAGTCACCTCGGTCACGCGTCAAAAAAGCACCATCGGCAGGTCTCCCGCGGCGGTGTTCGTGATCACAAACGAAATGATTCGTCGCAGCGGTTACCAGTCGATCCCCGAGGTGCTGCGTTTGGCTCCGGGGCTGCAAGTGGCGCGGATCGATGGCAACAAATGGAGCATCAGCAGCCGCGGCGAGTCGGGGCGGTTCAGCGACAAACTGTTGGTCCAGATCGACGGTCGCACGGTTTACAACCCGCTGTTCGCCGGGGTGTTGTGGGATGTCCAAGACGTGTTGCTGGAAGACGTGCTGCGAATCGAAGTCATCCGCGGCCCCGGAGCGACGGTTTGGGGCGCCAATGCCGTCAACGGTGTGATCAACATCCTGACCAAACCCAGTTCCCAGACCCACGGCAGCTATGCGATTGCCGGCGCGGGGACGTTGGAACAGGGGTTCGTCGGCGGACGGCTGGGCGGCCGGACCGAATCAGGGGTCGATTATCGGGTCTGGGGCAAGTGGTACCAGCGCGACGAAATGGATTTGGTCGGCGGCACTCCGTACGATGCGACCGAACAGGCTCGATTGGGTTTCCGAACGGATTGGAACACGCCCGCGGATGACCAAATCACCTTTCAAGGCCAGTACTACAACGGCCAGTCGGACAGCTTGTCTGATCGGGACTTTGCCGGACGTCTGCGTTTCGATCAGCCGGTCGCCGGAGGGAACCTGTTGACGCGCTGGACGAGAACGCATTCGAAGGATCACGAATCGTCGCTGCAGCTGTACTACGATCGGTTCGATCGCAAAGCGTACGGATTCGGCCAGCAAACGAACATCTTTGACTTGGATTTTCAAAGCCATTTCCGATACCGATGTGATCACGCGATCATTTGGGGAGCCGGTTACCGCGCCATCTTTGACAAATTGACTAACAACGAACCGGTGCCCTACATCGCGGCCGATCCAGAGCGTCGCACGGTGCAGCGATTCAGCGCGTTCATTCAAGATGAAATGACGTTGCTCGAAGACGCGTTGTACTTCACGCTGGGATCGAAGTTTTCGCACAACACGTTCAGCAACTTCGAGATCCAGCCGAGCGCGCGATTGCTGTGGTTGCCCAGCGAATCGGACGCCGCTTGGTGTGCGGTCTCCCGCGCCATTCGCACGCCGTCACGTTTGTCGGCCGACGGGCAATTGATCGTCAATCAGCCGACGCCGCTTGGCAATTTTCCGCTGCAGCTTTTCGGCGACGGCGATTTGGGGGCGGAAAACCTGGTGTCCTATGAAGTGGGTTATCGCCAGCAGACCAACGAGTACCTTTCCTGGGACGCGACGGCCTATTTCCACGACTATGACAAACTGCATGCGCTGCGTCTGAATGTTCCCACGGCCGGTGTTCCGTATCTGGATGTCTGGGATGCCGCGTCGGCCGATGGCTACGGCATTGAGTTTTCCGCGACCGCTCAGCTGACCGGGTGCTGGACGGTTCGAGGTTGGTATGCGTTTCAGCGGATTCAGTTTGATGAACCGTCTCCGTCGATCCCAGGTACGGCCGGCAAGTCGGACGCGCTGCCGCGCAATCAGGTTTCGCTGACCCATTCCTTCGACCTTCGTCGCGGTTGCCAATTGGATCTCATCACCCGTTACGTCGACAGCCTGCCGGCCGAAGCAACGCCATCCTACCTGGCGGTCGACACGCGTCTGGGCTGGAATCTGGGACGCCATCTTTCCGCCTCGGTCGTCGGGCGAAACCTGTTTGACCGACGACACTACGAGTTCGGCCCCAATCTGTTCACCGGCGACGTTCCGACCGAAGTGCCGCGAAGCGTTCACGCGTACGTGGAGTGGCGACGATGAGCATGAACGACAAACGATCCCGGCGTCATGTTCGGCGATCGGTCACGCGATCGATCCGATGGGCCGTTGCGCTGCTGGTGATGGCCGGGCTTGCAGACGCACCAACGGCACGCGCCGATGTCGGCACCGCGACCGAGCAAAAGGTGAAGGTTGCCTACCTGTATAACTTTTTGCGCTACGTACGATGGCCCGAGACGGCGTACACCGACGAAGCTTCGCCGATGGTGATCGGGATCATCGATGGTGATCCCCACGCACGCTTGCTGAACCAGGTGGCGGCAAAAAAGAAAGCCCGCGGCCGCCAGATTGTCGTGCGAGAATTTGATTCCGTCGGCGTGATCCAAGCTTGCCATCTGGTCTTTCTGCACGCGGGAATCCCGGCGGCAGACGAAGCCGAGGCGATCCGGCGGACCGAACAACAGAAATCGCTGTTGATTTGCGAGTCGGCCAGGGGGACACAACCTGGGGTTCCGATCCGCTTCTTTACCGATCGCGACGGAACGATCGGGTTGCGGATCAACCTCGATGCGATGGCCCGACGCGGTCTGCAGGCGGACGCCAAATTGCTGAACATTGCGACCATCCAGCGGGATTAGCAGGGGCACCGCCTATGGGCATCACCAACAAACGATTTCGCGATGTTTCGGTGCAAACGAAACTGACGTTCCTGGCGGCGGCCGCGATCACGTTGGCGGTCACGGTCGCGTGCGTCATCTTTGTCGTCCTGGACGTCCGCCGCATTTCGGCATCCAAAGCCACACAGTTGACGGCGATCGCCGAAACGCTTGGCACCAACAGCACGGCGGCGATCGCGTTCCGGCAACAGGATGCCGCCGAAGAGTTGTTGGCGGCCGTCAAGCGGCGGCCGACGATCACCACCGCGTGCATCTTGGATTCCGACCAAAATGTATTTGCGATCTATCGCCGCGGCGGTGTCGATCACCGCAGCACTGATCGATCGCTGCCGAGCGGCCGTCCGATCACCGGCGGGGCGCATTACAGCGACGACGGTTTTTTGGAGGTGGCGGTACCGATCATTGACGACGGAAATCGTCTGGGCACGTTGATCTTGCGGGAAACGACCGCCGACCTGAAACAAGCGCGGCGAGCTCACCTGTTGGCCGCCGCCGTCGTGCTGGCCCTTTCCATCATCATCGGCGTGTTCGCCATCTCACACCTCCAGGAATCCGTGACCGCCCCGATTCTGCGACTGGCATCGACGGCCAAAAAAATCTCACAGACCGACGACTGTAGCATCCGGGTCTATCACGACGGCGAAGACGAAATCGGGGTCTTGTACCGGCAATTCAATGACATGCTGGATCGTGTCCAGTCACGCGAAAAAGCGGTGATCCAAGCCAGCAAGCGGCTGAAGGAACTGAACCAGGACCTGGAACAACGCGTCGAAAATCGGACCCGCGAACTCGAATCGTCCAACGCCGCCCTGCAAAACCAAGTCGAAGCCAGGGATCGAGCCACCAAACAGTTGCAGGAAACCCACGCGCAACTCTTGGATGCGTCCCGGCGTGCCGGAATGGCCGACATTGCCAACGGTGTCCTGCATAACATCGGAAATGTCCTGAACAGTTTGAACATCAGCGCCAACCTGATCGACGAACGTGTCCGCAATCTTAAATTGGCCAACGTCGAAAAAGCGGTCCAGTTGCTGACGCAAAACGAAGACGATCTGGCGGAATTCTTGCTGCAAACGGACCAGGGAAAGATCCTGCCGCGATACCTGGGCAAACTGTCTGAGAGTATGCGTGACGACCAACGTTCCATTTTGGACGAAGTGGTTTCTTTGGCGTCCAACGTCGAACACATCAAAGACATCGTCCGCGCCCAACAATCCCACGCCGGCGCGTTCGGTGTGACCGAACAACTGCAACCCGAATCGTTGTTCGAAGACGCGATCCGGTTTGTCCACGATTCGTTCTCCAAACACGACGTCCGCCTGGTGCGACAGTACGATCCGGTCGCGGCGATCGAAATCGAAAAGGCCAAGGCGGTTCAAATCATCGTCAACCTGGTCAAGAACGCCAAGGAATCGGTGCTGGAACACGACTCGGAAATCAAACGTGTGACGCTGCAGTTGCGACAAGACGGCGACGAGGTCTGGTTCCAGGTCCATGACAGCGGGATCGGGATTGCCCCCGAACGGATCACCACGATCTTCTCCAACGGCTTCACGACCAAAAAGGGCGGCCACGGTTTCGGGCTGCACGCCTCGGCGATCGCGGCCGTCGAACTGGGTGGCCGGCTGATGGTCCACAGCGACGGGATCGGAAAGGGGGCCACATTCACGTTGGTCCTGCCGGTGTCGCTCCGCAGCCCGGGAAAGGCGTTTGCCGGCTAAGGCTAGACACCAACACGGATGCCCGTACGATTCAGGTCTGGGTCGATGGTTCTGTGTTTCGCAATACGCTAAAACAGTACCGTCAGAACAGGCGATCCGCACGACACCGGCGATGAGCAACCGATCCGATGAATCAGCCCCCGCTTTCCGACCGTGATCAAACTCGCACCGGCGGCGACCAAATACGTTCCGGCCCCTGGCCACGGATCGACCGCCGCCAAGTGCTGGCCGGAGCGTTCGCCGCCCCGCTGGCGACCGGCGTGCTGGCGACAACCGCTCCGGCAGCCGAAACCACCGCCCGGAGCCCACGCGGGAACCGAATCGCCGTTTCCACGTACTCCTACTGGCGGTATCGCGACGACAGCAAGCTGACCATCGAGCAGTGCATCGATTTGGCGGCCGAGACCGGTTTCGACGGCGTGGAAATCCTGCACGTTCAGATGGAAGACGAATCCAATGCCGCGCTGCAACGGATCAAACAACGCGCCTTTCGCCACGGATTGGACCTGTGCGGGTTCTCGACGCATCAATCCTTCGTCTTTCCCGACGCCGCCAAACGCGACGAAAACGTCCGCCACACCATTCGCTGCATCGAACTGGCCTACGCGCTGGGCATTCCGACCATCCGCGTCAACACCGGTCGCTGGGGAACGTCCAAGGATTTCGACACGCTGATGGCCAACAAAGGGATCGAGCCCCGACTGGAAGGGTACAGCGACGACGACGGGTTCGCGTGGGTCCAAGAGGGGTTGGAAAAGTGTCTGCCGACCGCGGAAAAGTGCGGCGTCGTGCTGGGGTTGGAAAACCATTGGGGGCTCGGCCGAACCGCCTCGGGCGTGTTGCGTCTGATCAACGCGATCGATTCGCCCTGGTTGAAAGCGACCCTGGACACCGGCAACTTCTTGGAAGACCAGTACGCCCAATACGAACAACTGGCTCCCGAAGCGGTCTTCGTTCAAGCCAAAACCTACTTCGGCGGTGGCACCTGGTACACGCTGGACATCGACTACGACCGAGTCGCAACGATCCTGGCGGCAGTCGACTACCGGGGCTACATCTCGCTGGAATTCGAAGGCAAAGAATCGCACGCGACCGCGATCCCCAAAAGCCTTGAAACGCTGCGCAAGGCGTTCGCTTGAATTTCCACGTCAGCTTTTCCGTTTGAGCGAGAATCCCGATGGGGACACACGTCAGCGAAGAATCCTGGTTCGGCCGCATCGGCAAAGCGTTTGTGGGCATCCTGTTCGGAGGCCTGCTGACGGTCGTTTCCGTTCCGCTGTTGTTTTGGAACGAGGGCCGCGCGGTCCGCACCGCCAAAGGGTTGAAGGAAGGCGCCAAGGTCGTCGTCGACATCCAACCCGATTCGGTCGAGTCGGCAAACGACGGAAAGTTTGTCCACACCTCCGGCGATGTCCAGACCGATGACATCCTCCGCGACGATGACTTTGCCATCGAGTTCAACGGGATCCGTTTGACGCGCCACGTCGAGATGTTCCAGTGGAACGAAAACGAACAGACCAGCAAGGAGAAAAAGCTGGGCGGCGGAACGCGGACGACCACGACGTACACCTATGAGAAAGATTGGTTCCCCGGGTTGATCGATTCCAGCGAGTTTGATGAAGCACAATCCCACCAGAATCCGACCGAGTTCGTGTACGCCGATCGGACCTATCAGGCAAAAAACGTCTCGCTGGGCCAATTCCGGTTGCCCGATTCCCTGGTCGCAATGATCGGCGGCGAAGAGGCGTTGGAACTCGGACCGGCGAATCTGCCCCAGGATTTGCGGGACCGCTCGGTGATTCGCAAAGACGGTCCGGAGGGCGGATCGCGAATCTACATCTTTTCCAGCCCGCCGCCGCACCAAGAATCAACGCCCGCGCCGACGGCCGCGGCGGAATTAACGCTCACGGCACCGGACCAATCGCGGCCGGCTGACGGCGATCGCCGCGAACCGGTTGACGTGCCATCGGAATCGCCGCCGGCGGAACAGGAGACGTCGACACTGCGTTCCGCGATCGATCCCAGGGACACATCGGAACGTTCACCGCAGATCGGTGACGTCCGCGTCTGGTTCACCGCCACGCCGGTGCAAACCGTCAGCCTGCTCAGCCAACAGACCGGCGACTCGTTCCAACCCTTCCAGACACATTACGGGACGACGATCAACGTGCTGAAGGTCGGGATCCACAGCGCCGCCGAAATGATCGCTCAAGAAGAAGCGGCCAACCGAATGTTGACGTGGTTCTTGCGGGTGGCGGGAACCGGCATGATGTTCTTCGGCCTGATGCTGGTACTGCGTCCGTTGGTCGTGCTGGCCGACGTGCTGCCGATCGCCGGGTCGTTGGTCGGATTCGGGACGGCGATCGTCGCCGGCTTGCTGACGATCGCCGGGGCGATGACCGTCATCGGCATCGCCTGGGTCTTTTATCGGCCCTTGCTGGGGATCACCTTGCTGGTCATCGCCGGCGCTGCGATCTTCATCATCTTCCGGCGCGGCCGATCGAAACGCTCGCGGCAACCCGACACACTCACCCACGCCGATTTGGCTTGATCCGATCAGATTTGGCTTGATCAAAGACGCCCCCTTTCAAACCCAACGCCCTATGAAAGACTTCTCGATCGCCACCCTTTCGTTCGGCATCTTGATGTTGAACCTCGGCATTCTGCAGGCCCAAGACAACGCGAACACGACGGAGCAAAACAGGATGAATGATTCGGTCTTATTAAAACCATGGACGGGGCCTTATGGAGGCGTGCCGCCTTGGGACCTGGTCCGCAGCGAGGACTTCATCGACGCCTTCGACACGGCGATCGAACAAGCGGCCGCCGAAATCGACCAGATCGCGACCAACCCCGAACCGGCGACCTTCGAAAACACCATCGTCGCGATGGAACAGGCCGGCCAAGCACTCGACCGCCTGGATGCCATCTTCGGCGTCCATTCCTCCAACTTAAATCTCGGCCCGATCCCGGACATCGAACGCGTCGTCGCCCCCAAACTGGCCGCCCACTCGGACAGCATTTATCAAAACAGCGACCTGTTCGAGCGACTGGAGACCATTTACGAGAGCGACGCCAAGAAATCCATGGCCGTCGCACAGGTCCGCTTGATCGATGACCTGTACAAGACCTTCGTCCGCCGCGGCGCGAAACTGTCCTCCGGTGACAAAGCCCGGCTCTCTCGGATCAATGCCGATCTGGCGCGGTTGTTTACCGATTTCAGCCAGAACGTGCTGGAAGACGAAAAGCGGTTCGTGACCTGGGTCGAAAAGGAATCCGATTTGGCCGGATTGCCCGAAAGCGTGGTCGCGTCAATGAAACGCGCCGCCGAGGAACGCGGCAAACCCGATCAATGGGCGGTGACCAACACGCGATCCTCCATGGACCCGTTCCTGACGTACAGCCGAAATCGACCGCTTCGCGAGCAGGTCTGGCGGACTTATTACAACCGCTGTGACAACGGTGATGAGCACGACAACAACGGCATCATCACCGAAATCCTGGCGCTCCGCCGCGAGCGGGCCAAACTGCTCGGTTATCCGACCCACGCCCATTGGCGGCTGGAACCGACAATGGCCCAAACGCCTGAAGCCACGTTTGCGCTGATGGACCAGGTCTGGCCCAAGGCGGTCGCCCGTGTCGCCGAAGAGGTCGCCGACATGCAAAAAATCGCTGACGCCGAAGCGTCCGACGCCGCAGACAAAATCACGATCGAGCCTTGGGACTACCGCTTCTATGCCGAAAAAGTCCGCAAGGCGAAGTACGACTTGGACCTGGGCGAAGTCAAACCGTATCTGCAGATGGAAAAGCTGCGTGAAGGGATGTTCTGGGTCGCCGGTGAGTTGTTCGGGTTTTCGTTCACACCGGCCGAAGACGTTCCCGTGTTTCACCCCGACGTCCGTGTCTGGGAAGTGACCGGTCGCGATGGCCAACACGTCGGGTTGTGGTACTTTGACCCGTACGCGCGTGCGGGGAAACGCAGCGGCGCGTGGATGACCGCCTACCGCGTCCAACAAAACATGGACGCGCCGAAAACGCCGATCGTTTCCAATAATTCCAATTTCATCCCGGGCGGCAAAGGCGAAACCGTGCTGATCTCCTGGGATGACGCCGTCACGCTGTTCCACGAATTCGGTCACGCCCTGCACGGTCTTAGCTCGCAAGTCAATTATCCCTCACAAGCCGGCACCTCGGTCGCCCGAGACTACGTCGAATTCCCCTCCCAATTGCTGGAACACTGGTTGGATACCCCCGAGATCTTGCGCAAGTACTGCGTGCATCACGAAACCGGCGAGCCGTTGCCGCAATCGTTGATCGACAAGATCAAGAAAGCGTCCACGTTCAACCAGGGATTCGCGACGGTCGAATACCTAGCCAGTGCCATCGTCGACATGAAGCTGCATACCAGCGACCAGGAACGGATCGACCCCGATGCGTTCGAACGGGAAACGCTGAAAGAGATCGGGATGCCCGATGAATTGCCGATGCGACACCGAACGCCGCACTTTGCCCACATCTTCAGCAGCGACAGCTACTCGGCCGGCTACTACAGTTACCTGTGGGCCGACGCCTTGACCGCCGATGCAGCCGAAGCGTTCGAAGACGCCGGTTCGTTCTACGATCCGGAGCTTTGCAAGAGCCTGTACGAGAACGTTTTTTCCGTCGGCGACACGATCGACCCGGCGGAGGGTTTTCGACGCTTCCGGGGACGCGACGTCGACACGTCGGCTTTGATGCGCAAACGGGGATTTTGATGCGATGATGTTTGCCCCAACACGTTACTTATTGGTCGTCTTGCTGCTCGTGTTACTGGGCGGCTGCATCGCCACCATCACCTGCCCTGCCGAGGACTGGACGCAGTTCCGTGGTCCCGGAGGACAAGGGCACTCGGACGCCGCGATGCTGCCTCTGACCTGGAGCGAGACCGAGAACATCGCCTGGAAAACCCCGATCGCCGGCGACGGTTGGTCCTCGCCCGTCGTCGCGGAGGGCAAGATCTTTTTGACCACCGCGACCGCGATCGACGATGATGCGGACAAGGCCCGGTCCTTGCGTGCCCTGTGCTTCGGTGCCGACGACGGACAGATCCTGTGGGACCGGGAAGTCTTTCGTCAGGCCGGCGAAGGGGTCCAGATGCACAAGAAGAACAGCCCTGCCAGCGCCACGCCGGTGATCCGCGACGACCGTTTGTACGTCCACTTCGGCCCCTCCGGAACGGCTTGTTTGACGACCGACGGAGAAGTGGTTTGGAAGACACAGGAACTTAAGTTCAAACCCGTCCACGGCAACGGCGGCTCCCCGGTGCTGTACAACGACACGTTGATCGTCACCTGCGATGGCGGGGACCAGCAATTCGTCGCCGGCATCTCCGCGACGACCGGCGACGTCGTTTGGAAAACCGACCGGCGGGCCGACGTGCGAAAAGGCTTCTCGTTCAGCACGCCCACGTTGATCGAAGTCGACGGTCGCACGCAAGCGGTCTGTCCGGGCAGCGGCGCCGTGGTCGCCTACGACTGCGAAACCGGCCGCGAGCTGTGGCATGTCGACTATGACGAAGGCTACTCTGTCGTGCCGCGTCCGGTTTACGCCAATGGACTGGTCTTTGTCAGCAGCGGCTACGATTCCGCATCGCTGTATGCGATCGATCCGACCGGCCGCGGCGATGTGACCGACTCGCACGTCCGCTGGACGATCGACAAGGGCGTTCCCAAGACGCCGTCGATGCTGGCCGTCGGCGGGGAACTGTATTTCGTCGATGACGGAGGCGTCGCGTCGTGCGTCGATGCGACCTCGGGCAAGCTGCATTGGAAGAAACGGCTGGGAGGAAAGTATTCGGCGTCTCCCTTTTACGGTGGCGGCCGGATTTATTTCCAAAGCGAAACGGGAACGACGACGGTGATCGAGCCCGGAAAGACGTTCGTCGAACTGGCGAACAACGAAATCGGCGAAGATGATCGGACGTTTGCTTCCTTTGCGGTGATCGATGACGCGATTCTGTTGCGCAGCGAAACACATCTTTATCGGATCGAAGAGTAAGGCGGTTTTCCCGTATCCGTCTCGTGGGGAGGTCGTTCTAAACTGCCAAAGTTGGTCTAACCGCGGCGGCGAAGCGGAGGCCGTGATCAATTAGACCAATAGGACATAGGGGACCCATAAGTCCTATGTGAGGGGCGGCACAAACCCGGAGCCCCATCCGGACGAAACTGGTGACAGGCTGGAAGCCTATCCCACTTACAAATCCAACACGCGATCCATCTGTGCGGCGATTTCCGCCAGTCGTGTTCGGTCGCCGCCCTTGACTTCGGCGGTCGCCCAACCTTGATAGTCGATCTTTGCCAGCTCGCTGCGGACCTTGTCCCACTCGATGCTGCCTTCACCGAGCGGTTTTCGGAACCCTTCGCGCATGCCCTCGTTCATCGCGACGTTCAGATCATATTCTTTGATGTCCAATTTCTTCGCCCTGCGGCCGATCACTTCCAGCCAGTGCTGCGGCCATCCCCAGCGGACGACGTTGCCGACGTCAAAGTAGATGCCGACCATGGGGCTGTCGAAGGAATCGACGAATCGCGCCATCCCCATCGGCTCGATCAGGTACGACGCCCAGACGTTTTCGCACAAGATCATCACGCCCTGCTTCTCGGCGTGATCGACGGCGCGACGGATGATCTGTTTGGTCTCCTCGTAGTTCTGCAAGTAGCTGATCTTGCGATCGTACCGGACCACATGCAAGACCGAACTGGCACCAAGCATCTTGGCCTGATCGATCGCGCCGACCAGGTCGGGGTTACTGGAATGAACCACTCCGTGAATCGGCAACCCGGTGGATTCACTGGCCTGGGCGTAGGATCGGACCAGCGCCTCGTTTTCTGTGCCCAGCTTCGCGCGGGTTTCAACGCCGTCGAACCCGAGGTCACGGATCATGCGGAATTTGTCCAGGACCGACTCCGGACCGGTGGCCATATGAAATTTGACGGCTTTTTTGATCTTGCCGCTGAACTCGCCGGCTGAGGCGCCGGAAGTCATTGGTGACGTGGATGCCGCCGCGGTGGCCAAGGCGGCAGACTTCAAAAGGGTTCGGCGATGCATGGTGGGTTCCAGGGAAAGAGACTTCGGCGTCACGACAACGACCAACCGGCGCGGGGCTCGCGGCGGATGAACGGATCGGCTTCCGGGCATCCGGTGCAGTTCATGTTGACCGGGTCCCAGGTGATTTTCTTGCCGACGCGATAGGCGACGTTGCCCAAGTGGTTCGCTTCGGTCAGCGGGCCGGCATAGCTGAACGGGCTGCCGGTTTTGCCGCCGTCCAAACAGGCGGCGACCCATTCGGCGTGGTGACCGGGCGAATCGGGGATGAAGGGATCGGGATAGACGAAGTCCTTGAATTCCGATTCGGGCAACAACAGATGCTTGCGGTAATCCGACAACAACATGCCTTTGGAACCGATGAACAACACGCCGCTGTTCCACTGTGGGATCTCGCCGCGTTTCCAGATCTCTGGCTTGTGTGTCCCTTGATGCCAAGTCAACTTCACCGGCACTCGATCGCCACGTCGGCCGTATTGGTATTCGGCCGACATCGACGCCGGTGCGATCTCCGGATGCGGCGGGGGTCCAAACGCTTCGACGGTTTCTGGCGCGTCCAACTCGAGCGCCCAAAACGGCAGATCGTTCCAGTGGCTGCCCAGGTCGGACATGGTGCCGTTGCCAAAGTCCCACCAGCGGTACCAATTCGGGCCCGGGAAGTAAACTTGGTGAAACGGCCGCTCGGGCGCCGGTCCCAACCAGAGATCCCAATCCAGGTAGCTCGGCGGCGTCATCCCGGTTTCCGGCCGGGCGTCGACGAACAGCCGGTCGTTCTTTTTGGCCTCCGCTTCGGATTGCAATCCCCAGGCGCGGCCGACCCAGACGTGTGCTTCGTGCACGTCGCCGATCGCGCCGGATTGAATCAATTCGACCACGCGGTGGTAGTTCTCGCTGGCGTGAATCTGGGTGCCCATTTGCGTGACGACGCCCGCCCGCCCGGCCGCTTCGGTCACCGCGCGGGTTTCGGCAATGTTGTAGGCCAGCGGTTTTTCACAGTAGACGTGTTTTCCCAATTGCAGCGCCGGCATGGTGGCGTAGGCGTGGGTGTGTTCGGTCGTGCTGACCACCGCCGCATCGATCTGTTTCCCGACGGCGTCATAGAGTTTGCGAAAATCGCGAAACTTGCGCGCCGCCGGAAATTGCTTGGCGGTGTTTTCCAGGAAGCGATTGTCGACGTCGCAAATCGCTACGACATCCACTCGCCCGGTTCCGCGGATCGCTTTCAAGTTGCTCCCGCCGCGTCCCCCCACACCGATGAACGCCACCTTCAATCGATCATTGGCGGCGGCACGAACGCGCCGCGGGGCCAGCGCGACGGACGTGGCGGCTGCGGCGGCGACGGCAGTGTTTTGGACAAGAAACCGACGACGATCGATGGCATGCATGGCGATGGACCCGGCAAATGGGGGGAGGATGGTGGCGTAAAAACGCAGGCGGGGAGAGGAAAAGTGTAACCGCTTGGCACACGAGACGTCGGATTCGGGCCAAAATTCAACTTTCAGGGTTTCTCGGCACTTCAAAACGCATTTTTTTCTAAGGGCGTCGCGGTCCGATCGTTTTCACTGTGCATGGACGAGCATCCTTCTGCTTGCGCGGGTAATGAACCAGTTGAATCACCAATGCGATTCGTCGTGTGATCGGGCCAGTCCCGATCCGGCCGACCCCGATCGGCTGAGCGATCAAGCATGGCTGACGGAAGTGTTTCGAGAGAACGAGTTGCCGATGATGGGTTATGCGACACAACTCTTGGGCGATCGCGACCGCGCCAGCGACGTCGTTCAGGACACGTTTGTTCGACTGTGCCGACAACCGCGCCGGCAGGTCCAAGATCGAGTCCGGCAATGGTTGTTTCGCGTCTGTCGTAATCGTGCACTGGACATCCTGAAGAAGGAAAGCCGAATGAAGACGCTCGATGACGCAAACGCCGCACGTCAAGTCAGCCGAGACGCCGGTCCACAATCCGTCGTCGAAATGGCCGAACGACACGAGAACGCACAAAGTCTGTTGGCCACGTTGCCGGCGAAACAGCAAGAGGTCATCCGGCTGAAGATTCACGGGGATTTAAGTTACCGCGAGATCAGCGAATTGACGGGGCTGAGCGTCGGTAACGTCGGCTACCTGTTGAGCACGGGATTGAAATTGATTCGCAACCGACTCGCCGCCGCTGAATGACACATCATCATCCTGGGAATCCGATCATGACATCCGAACCGACCGACCCACACGAAGGGATCGAAGAGCGCGCGACCGCGTTTGTCTTCGGTGAACTGGAACGTGAACAGGCGACCGAGTTCATGAAGTTGATGGACGCATCGCCGGAAGTGCGAGCCATCGTCGCTTCGGTTCGCGACGCCGTCGGAGCGGTCAAAGCGGAATTCGCCTCCGAGACCGCTGGCGTCCATCCACTGGCCCGCCGCCGAATCGAAAACGCCATTCAATCGCCCCACCCCGAACCGCCGCCGGTCGTGGCCGCAGGTGCGGATCCGTCCACTCGGCTTTGGGTAGCCGGCTTGGCCGTCGCTGCCACCTTGCTCTTGGTTTCCGGTTTAACCTTACCCGCGCTCAATCGAATCATCGCCGCGAACACCGATACGAAGCAGTTGCGAGATCGCATCAACGAGATCGAATCGGAGAATCAACGGCTGGTCGTGGAGAAACGTTCGGTCGAACGAGAATTGGCCGAGGTCCGCGCGACGCTGGCCACAACCGCTGCGGCAGCGCCATTGATCGCACCGGGCGACGACGCACCGGAAAGCGTCCGGCCGGCCGAATCTGAAACGGAGACGCTGGCGACGTCGGATCCGAAGACGGCACGCGGCGCAGCAGCCGACAACGCTGACTCGGCGATGCAGCCCACGATTGCAACCGATTCACAAAGCGATGCCGTGACAGCACCTATGGAGGAAGCTTTCGGTCAAAATACACCCCAAGGCGACCCGGCGAATCTGGCTGAATCGGGTTTATCGGCAGGCAACAACACGGATGATGTGGTCGCGATTGAATCCGACGCCCCCCCCCGACCAGAAGCGTCGGAACCCAACGGTCCAGCCCATTCGATTCAGATGAACCCGTTGTTGGCCCAGCCGGTCGCGCCCCCGTATCGCGATCGCCTGTCCCGGCGGATGGACTTCCAGGCGAACGATCTATCGCACCTCGCCGGCCGCACGCGGGAAGGCGAAATGATGATGGGGGCGATGGCGACAGCCGACCAAGCAGGGGCCGGACCTTCGAGACGTGTGGCCGAAGGAGATCAATTCGCGCCGATCAGCGAAAACCCTTTCGTGAGCGTCGTCAGTGGGCCGCTTTCGACGTTTCCGATTGACGTCGATCCCACGGTTTATGACAAGTTGCGAATCAATTTGAACCAGTACAACCAATGGCCCACTTCCGATGCCGTCCGCGTCGAAGCATGGGTCAACTACTTCGACTATCACTACGCGCCCCCGCAAGACGATTCTCCGTTTGCCGCCGCGATCCAGATCGCCGAGTGCCCGTGGAATCCACAGCATCGATTGGCCAGGATCGGGATCAAGGCCAAGGTGCTCGAACTGGATCGGTCCCCCAGCAATCTGGTGTTCCTGGTGGATGTTTCGGGATCGATGAACCGTCCCAACAAAATGCCGTGGGTGGTCGACGGCATGAAGGCCTTGGTCGATCGGCTCGGCGAAAACGATTCCGTTGCGATCGTGGTTTACGCCGGGGCGGACGGCATGGTGCTCGACGCGACCTCGGGCGACCGCAAAAAGGTCATCATCGATTCGCTGGATCGACTGCGCGCGAGTGATCGTCAGCGTGTGCGCGGCTCCACCGACCACGGCCGCGGAATCCAACTGGCCTACGACATTGCCCGCGAACACTTCATCGACGGCGGCACCAATCGAGTCATCGTGTGTAGCGACGGCGAGTTTAATGTCGGTCTGACCGACAGCGATGAATTGGTGGAATTGGCGCAGCAAAACGCCGCCGACAACATTTTCTTGACCGTGCTGGGCTTCGGCACCGGCAAATTCAACGACGCGGTGACAGAACAGATCATCAACAAGGCCGACGCCAACTCGGTGCTGGTCAACAGCCAAGACGAAGCACGCGAGGTCCTGGTCCGACAGATCAAGGGCAGCCTGGCGACGGTCGCCAAAGATGTTGACCTGCACGTCGAGTTCAATCCGATGGAAGTCGAATCGTATCGCTTGATCGGTGATCAGAATCGCTTCCTGTTCGCCGACGACTTGGCGGACGAGAGCAACGCTCCCGGCGAGATCGGTGCGGGACACACGGTGACAGCGTTGTATGAAATTGTGCCCCGCCAGAAACACCCCAACGACGATGCGACCGCGGGGCCGCCAAGCATCGACGATTTGAAGTACCAACATCCGGTTCGTTTGCGGGAGCAAGCCGCCAGCGGCGAACAGCTGACGTTAACGATTCGCTACAAACCGCCGACCGGAGACCAGGTTCGCCAGATCGAATTTGCCGCCAAAGACAGCGGCAAGGCGTTCAATGAAACCGACCGCGATTTCCAATTCGCCGCCGGCGTGGCCGCCTTCGCCATGCTGCTGCGAGACTCGCCGCACAAAGGCAGTTGCGACCTGGACATGGTCGAAGAAATCGCCACCGCCGGTGCGTTTGAGGATCGCTCAGGATACCGTGACGAATTCGTCTCACTCGTCCAACAGGCCAAACGGCTGATCACCGAGTGAGTTCGTTCCAGGAACCTGTACCAGGAATTCTACGAACGCGGCGGAAAACAAGCCGTCTGCGCCGGTAACTGGAAAGCGATCCGATTGCCTTGGGGCAGCGGAAAAACACAGCTGTATGATCTCAGCAACGACATCGGCGAAACCAATGATCTGGCGGACCAGAATCCGAAGGTCGTCGAGCGTCTGGAGGCGATGATGGTCAACGCCCTCACGCCACACCCGAACTGGAAACCGCGTTAGGGCTGGCGTTTGATCGATCGGATAGACTTCCAGTCTGTCACTGCGGTAGGATTCCGGGGGGATGGCAGAATGATTCGGGGCAGAATGATGGGGTGCGCATGAGCGGGCGGCGCCCTCCTAACCAGGCTTCGCCTGGAAACGTCATCCCCGCGTGACTCGGGACATCGATTGTAGAGGTGACAAAAACGCTGTCTCTCCCTGAGGGAGAGATTCCTCATCAGGGAGACACCATGACCAAACCGAACCGATCCACCCCCAACCGGCGTGAGGTGCTCAAGAGCGTCTCGGCGTTTTCCGCCATCGGTGCACTGTCATCAAACGCTGCGGTCGCTGGCAGCGATGCCGCCGGACAAAGCGATGCCGCCGGACAACCTGCCGCGTCGTTGATTCGTGATGAAAACGCCAAGCCGGGTTCACGTGATTGGCAACTCACACGCGTGCGTCTGGATTCACGCGAAGGAGTCCGCGCCTCGAAGATCGAAGGGTATTGCTCGCGGCAGAGTGTGGCGGCGGGTGAATCGATCGACATCATGGTCTCCACCGACCCGGCGCAAAAGTACGTGATCGAGATCTTTCGCACCGGATACTACGGCGGTCGCGGGGCGCGGTTGATGACGACGCTTGGACCGTTTGACGGCACCGTGCAACCCACACCTCCGCGCGGCGAAAAGCGTCTTCGCCAGTGCACGTGGGCACCCGCGGTGACGCTGACGATCCCCGACGATTGGCCCAGCGGCGTGTATTTGGGGCGGCTGACAACGACCAGCGATTCGACCGGATTCGGTTACTGGCAAAACTATGTCGTCTTCATCGTCCGCGACGACCGCCCCGCTGACATCCTGCTGCAGTGCAGCGACAATACCTGGCAGGCGTACAACCAGTGGCCCGACAACGATTCGGTCTACACGCACCCCCAAGGCAACCAGGGACCTTGGGCCGACGTCAGTTTTGACCGCCCCTACGGGATGTATCCCCAGATCTTTCAGAACCCGCAAACGATCGGCTCGGGCGAGTGGCTGTGCTTTGAGTTCCCGTTGGCGTACTGGTTGGAAAAACACGGCTATGACGTGACGTATTGCTCCAACAGCGACATGTTGACAGCCGACCGGGGACTGAAGTGCAAAACGTTCATCAGCAACGGGCACGACGAATACTGGGACATCCGGCAATACCACAGCGTCGTCCGGATGCGGGATTCAGGCGTTAGTTTGATGTTCCTCTCGGGCAACTCGGTGTGCTGGGTCAGCCCGTTTCGTGAAAGCGCCGACGGCCGCGCCAACCGTATTCTGTTTCGCGGCGGGCCGTATGGCGGTGATTACAAATGGGCCACACTTCGCGAGCAACGGCACGGACCGTTCCCACATCGCGGACCCGACGAAGGCTACTTGATGGGATCGCGAAACGTCAGCCCGGTCAACGGTGGCGGCGATTGGATTTGTGCGTTGCCGGATCATTGGATCTTTGCAGGCACCGCGATGAAACAGGGTGAATCGATCCCCGGTCTGATCGGCTGGGAGTACCACGGCGATCCGCCCAGCGACATCCCCGGATTGGAGGTTGTCGGCACTGGCACGGCGCTGCAAGGCGGCGTAAACCCGCAAACATGGACATCGACGATCTACCCCGGCCCCAACAACAATTTCGTCTTCAACGCGTCGACGATCTGGTGGTGCCAAGGTTTGGCCAGCCCGCCGGGACACTGGCTGCCGTGGTCGCATTGGAGCCGTCCCCACGGTCCCGACGACCGCGTCCAGCGGATCACCCACAACCTGCTGCGACGGGCAATCGGGAAAAACGGCTGACCCGGCAACAAAGCGTACTGCTGTCTTGCCGTGGGATTCCATCCCGCCGCGTCCGCACGGGGCACTCACATCGGTTCTCATCGCGACCCTGATGCCGACCGGGACGACGCGACCGTCTCACAGGTCCCTGCTGCTGCTCGGACTGGGCATCTTGTTGATCGGACTGCTGCTGGTTGCGTTTCTGTTTTAGGGGCCAAGAAGACAAATCCCGATGAACTGGCCGATCGGGTAAGAGGTGGTCGGTGGATGGGTGTACGACGTCCTTTCTAGGTCGTCGCGCTGAGCCCCACGGGCGACGGCCCGGAAGGCTAGACACCAACGGGGGTGGCAGACTACAACGCCGCGGATGGGAAAGTCACAACAACCGCCGTCGTCGCAAACGTTTTTGATTGATGCCGCCATCATGTTGCATCGTTTCGGCACACCGTCGCACCGGCTCGAACGCGTGATGGGGAAAGTCGCCGCGGCGTTGGGCATTCACGGCGAATTCTTGTACACGCCGACGGCGCTTGTGATTTCGCTCCGTGATTCATCGGGCGACGAAATGACTGTCATCCGGCGTGTCGACAGCGGACCGGTTAACGTCGACAAGCTGATCCGATTCGACGAATTGCTCACTCGCGTCGAGCGCGGCGAGATGACCGTCGACGCCGCGACGACCGAGATGGAACAGATCGAGCAGGCCAAGGCATTGTACGGCCCGCCGGTCTACATCGCCGCCTGCGCGGTCGCCTGTGCCGCCGTCGCGGTTTTGTTTGCGGGGACGCCGTGGGAAATCGCGTTGGCCGGTCTGGTCGGTGCACTCGTCGCGGGAATCGAGTTGCTGTACGAGCATTGGCGGTTGGAATTAGGCCTGCTGGAATTGCTGGCCGGTGTCGTGGCGGCGACCAGTTCGTTGCTGGTGGCTTGTTACGTCGTTCCCATCGATCACCGTCTGGTCACGTTGGCGGGGCTGATCATTCTGATCCCGGGTTTGCGTCTGACGGTCGCGTTGACGGAACTGGCCGTCGGCCACCTGTCGGCGGGCGTGGCCCGAATGTCCGGCGCCCTGGTTTCGCTGGCGACCTTGTTTGTCGGTGCGATCTTGGTGTGGCGATTGCTGGACCGTTTCCAGCCGCAGATGGGGCCGCGGTTGCCGCTGGCATCGGATTGGCAATGGGTCGCACTGGCGGTCGCGCCGGTCGCGTTTGCGATCGTGTTTCGCGCCGCCTGGCGGCAATGGCCGGTCATCGCCTTGGTCTCCGTTTTGGGCGTGGTCGTCAGTTGGGCTGCCGGCCCCCGATTCGGCATCGAAGTCGCTTCGTTTCTGGGCGCGTTGTCAGTCGGGTGTGGCAGCAACCTGTACGCACGGATTCGCGACATCCCGGCGTTGGTCCCGCAGACCCCGGGAATGTTGATCCTGGTTCCCGGTTCGCTGGGCTATCGATCGCTGTCGGCGCTCTCGCAGCAGCAAACGGTCGAAGCGGTCCAGTACGGATTTGAAATGGTCGTGATCGCATCCAGCCTGGTCGGTGGATTGATCGTGTCCAACGTGATCATCCCGCCCAAGCGGATCTTGTGATTCGCCGGTCAAACGTAGCGACCTTCGCCAGCAGGTGGAGCCCCGGGGTTTTCCATGCTCGCGTCGAGCGTCGCGACGTCAAAGTCGCTGCGGATCGGTTACTGATCGCGCCCGCGTCGCAGGGACAGCGGCAGGGCGGCGTCGTCGCCGTTGATGTCCAAGTGCACGTCGCGCTGGGGGAACGGAATCGTGATCCCGGCCTTTTCGAGCGCCTCGGCGATGTCCCGATTGATCTGATGGGTGACTTCGATTCGGTTGTCCAGCTTTTCGAGATAGAAACGCACGGCGAAATTCAGGGCACTGTCGCCGAAGGTGTCGAAATTGATCAGCGGTGCGGGATCGGTCAGCACCTGCGGATGAGATCGCACGACTTGATACAGCAATTCGCGAACTTGATCGGGGTCGCTGCCATAGGCCACGCCGATGTTGATCGTCAGCCGGTTGATCACGTTGGTGAGTGACCAGTTGAGCAGTTTTTCGGTGATCAAGTCCTTGTTGGGAATCACCAATTCTTTGCGATCCCAGTTGGTCACCGTCGTGGCGCGCATCTGAATCCGCGAGACGATGCCGGTGGTGTCGCCGATGGTGACAACATCGCCGACACGCACCGGGCGTTCGAGCAGCAGGATGATTCCGGAGACGAAATTGGCGACGATTTCTTGCAACCCGAATCCCAGACCGACCGAGGCGGCGGCCAACAGCCAACCGAGTTGGTTGTAGGGAACACTCAGCAGGTTCATGACAATGATACATCCGGCGATGATGATCACGTATCGCAACAGTGTCGAGATCGCGTAGCGGGCCCCGGAATCGAGTCCCGTCCTGCCGCGGACCAGCAGTTCAAAGACGCGTGGGACGACGCCGGTCGCGTAAACCATCAACGCGATGCACAGCAGACTGTAGATCACATCCAACAGGCTGACCGACTCGATGTCCTCTCCGGTCCCAACGGTTCCCAGCGAAATGTCGTCGAAGTAGGCCAATGCGGGAACGAGGTCCTGCCAGATGAATCCGAATCCGATCAGGGCCAGGATCGAGGCAAACACCACGGCCGTTTGCCGTCCCTGTTCGTCCAACTTCTCCAGATCGCCGGCATTCTCTTCTTCGAGCACGATGCCGACCTGCTCGGCGATCGCTTGCCCTTCGCTGCCCTGCAATTCTTTCAGCTTTCGCTCGCGTTGCTCCATCGCCCGGCGGCGAGCCAGATCACGTCGCCGCAGCATCAACCAACGTGAGAGCAGCCCATGACCGAGAACAATCACCACCAACAGCAGGAACGTCGACTGCAACGAATGCCCCAACTGGAACGTCGTTTCCAGGTACCCGGCCAATGCCATGAATGCGAACAGGATCGGAGCCAACACGGCGATGGCCCAGATCAGTTTCCGTATTCGATAGATCAGCGAACTGGGGCTATCCAATACCAGTTGCCGGTACAACGGGCTGTTTTGACGCAGCATCAGATGATGGAAAGCGGCCGTCACCAGAAACAGTGCCGTCGACATGATCCGGATCGCAAAGATTCGCACCTCGGCATCCGGGTGTTCATAGAAGACCCCCATCGCCAGGACGATGATCCCGCCCACCAAGGTGTACCAACGCAAGTGCCGACGGAGATGCCGACGCAGGTTTTCGGTCCATCCGAAATGGCACTCGGCGACTCCCTTGTCACGGCAAACCTTCGAAAGCAGTTCGCGCGACGAAACGTACAGCGCGGCCATCGCCAACGCGTTTCCCAACCCGCGCACAAACGGATCGGCCGGCGAGGTTTCGACCAGCAGAAACGCGAAGGTTCCCAAACAAGCCGGCCAAACCATCGCGGCGACAAAGGTGGCCACCATGGCACGGACCGTCGACAGGAACCCGACGTTGACCTTGGTCGCCTCCTCGCCCTCCCGCTTGACCGCGGCCCGCGCCCGCCCCCGCCCCAGCAGGACGACGAAGGCCAGCGAGATCATGGCCAGCGATGCGAGCGGCTGGAGCGTGACGGTTAAGATCATTTGATGAACGGCGTTGGCCCACGACGTCGGCATACTGACCCACTGAACCAACTCCGGCGCAACCGCCAATTCGTCGACCGAGAGGGTCGGGGCGTCTTTGGTCCAAAATAGGTTGGCATCGATGGCCGCGGTGAATTCATCGATCAACAAAACCAATTCGCGACGTTGCGTGTCGCTGGTCAGCATCGACTGCAAGACGGCATTCTGTGATTGAAGCGTGTCTTCGAGCAGTTTGCGGCGTTTGCGTTTGAGCACCCACTCCGCCTGGTCTTGTCCGAGATCGCCCCACGCGATCTCGGTGCTGTCCCAATCGACTTGCACCGATTCGCGTTGGTCGAGCCATTGGTTGATGTCCGCCAGTTCGTCTTCCATCTTGAAGGTGCTGAGCTGGTACTCTTCGACCTTTTTGTTCAGATCGTCGCGGGGGCGGAACTTGTTTCGCAGTGCTTTTGCTTCTTCCCTCTGCTGACGAAGGATCACACCCAAGGCGTCGGTCAATCCGATCGCATCGATTCTCTCCTTGGACGATTTGGCATCCGCTTTGACTTCATCCACTGCGGATTGCACGCCCGCCAAGTTCTGCTGGGTCGTCGCCGCCTGTTCGATGAGCTGCTTTTGCAACTCGGCGAGTTCGACATTGCGTTCGGCCAACGTTCGTAAACTCTTCGGGACCGAAGCGACGTTTTGCTTGAGATCATCCGCCGTCTCCTGCACCTGCTGCTTTTGCATCGCCAAAACCGCTTCCTGCAGCAACTCGGTTTGGCGGCGCAGTCGTGCAACGTTCGCCTCGGCCAGTTTCCGCTCCAACGGCAACAAATCCACGGTCGCGGTGTAGGCCGCCTGTTCGTTCTCGAGTGCCTCGATGCGCGCGGCCAATTCTTCGCCGCGCGCCGCCAGCAACGTCTTGCGCGTCTGGGACTCGATCGCCGATTCGTTGACCGGGGCGGGCTGAGCCTGTTGGGCGGCGACGTCGGCACGCTCTTTTTCGGCACTGGTCAGCAAGCCCGGGATTTCGCCCAGCCTGGTTCGCCGCCGCGCCGACTCGGCGGTCAGATCCGTCACCTGTTTGGAAGCGGCCGCCAATTCAGCTTTCAGCGTGGCCAAGCTCTGGGTCGCGTCGGCCAGCGTCAGGTCTTCGGCGATCGCGGGTTCCTTTCCCGCCTGAGCGTCCAATTGAGCTTGAATCTCCGCCTGGCGGGCCGCCACGCTGCCGATCATCTGCGAGTATTGATTCGCCAACTCCTCGTAGGTCTGCCCCTGCTGCAGCGTCGTTTTGGCTTGCTGCAACAGCGCGACCAGCCGCGTCTTGGTCGCCGCATCCAGATCCGATTTCAATTCCAACGCCGCCAGTTCCGCATCGATCGAATCGACCGTGGGGCCGTTGGCCCCGACGATCGGGACAGCGGGCGAAACAGCGGGCGAAACAGCCGGCGGCGTCTCCTGGGCGTGCCCGGTCAAGCAAGCCAGCGACACCGCGAGGACGACAAAGCATTGCAAGCAAAGCAGGCGAACGGCGGACAGCGGAAATGGCATATCGGTCAACGGAACGTTATCGCTTGAAACTTGAAACTTGGAACTTGAAACGCATGATAGCGAGACAGGCGAGAATTCGAAGTGTGCCATTGAACGGACGATGACTTTTGAAGTTTCACGTCGAAATCGACTTGCCGCATTCTGCCTCCCTGACGTAGTGTCGAATTGGCGGATCGGACCGGCCGCCGCACCCCTACGGAGTCACGTTTCAGGCAGGAGGCCTGCTTTGTTCAATCAGTCGATCAACCCTCGGATCGTTGCCGCCTTGATCCTCGCCTGGGGGCTGACCACACCGCCAGGTGTGTTCGGAATCGAGGGCGACATGGTCGGCCAGGCGGCGGCCGAACCGGCACCACAGCCCGCCGCGCTGACGGTCGACCAGATCAACCAACGGCTGCAGGCGGCGGACCAGGATGCGTCACTCGCGCCCGAGGCCCGCACCGCCGTGTCGGAATTGTACCGAGCGGCGCTGGCGGATCTAAAGGCCGCCGCAGAGCTGAACCGACAGCGTGAAGAGTTGGCGGCCGAAGCGGAATCGGCCGGCACCCGGGCCGAACGTCTTCGCGGCAAACTGGAGGAATTAAAAACCAAACAGCCGGTCATCGACCCCCAATTGAAGCTGGTCGAATTGGAACAACAGTTGGCACAGCTGGAGTTACAGCTGGCGACACAGAAACAAAATCGCTTGGCAGCCGAATCCGAATCCCAGACGCGTTCTCAGCGTCGCAAGGAGATTCGATCGCAACTGGTGGCGTTGCAACAAAAGCTGGAAGAGGGCCGGCAAAACCGCGTCCCCGACAGCTCCGGCGAAACCACGGCGTTGACCACCGCCCGACAGGTGCGCGGCGAGACCAGTCAACGTTTGCTCGAAGCCGAAGGCCCGACGCTGGAAGCGGAACTGGCCAAATACGACGCCGAAGAAGCGCTGGGCATGGTCCAGCTGCGATCCGACCTGGCGGCCAAGCAGGTGATGTTCACCGAAAAGAGCCTGGAGGCGTTGGGGCAGCGGATCAAACAGGCTCGGGAGATCGCCGCGGCCGAATCGGTCCGCAAAGCCAAGCTGGAAGCGATCGCCGCGGCCCCCTCGTTGCGAGCGTTTGCCGAGCAGAACCAAGCCTTGGCCGAAAGCGCCAAACGGGTCGCCGATTCGCTGGCGACGGCCGAGCAGGAATTGAAGGCGGCGACCGAGGCCCACGAGAAGCTCGCCAAGCAATTCAAGACGACCAAAAACAAAGTCGACCTGGTGGGGCTGACCAGTTCGGTGGGTGCGCTGCTTCGAAAACAACGGTCCACCCTGCCCGACGTCAGGCAGCGCAAGATCGACGTCGCCGACCGCCAAACGTTGATCAACGATGCCCAATACGAGTTGTTCGAATACGACGATCAGCGGCAAGCGATCGCGGACACCGAAGCCTGCATCGCGGAGATGATCCAGCAGTCGACCAACGGTCGCGATACCGCAGTGCTGCGGTCGGCCGCCCAAGAACTGCTGGCGCGAAAGCAAGAGTATCTCGATGCGTTGATCCGCACCAGCAACCAGTATTTCGACGCGCTGGTGGAATTGGACTTTGAAGACCGCCAGATCATCGCGTTGACCGCCGAATACGAAAACTACATCGACGAGCGGGTGTTGTGGATCCGCAGCGCACGCTTTTTGAGCGACGATTTTTCGGTCGAAACGACCGACAAGCGACTGCTGGATGCCGAAGCCTGGGTGGGACTGGGCGCGCACCTGATCCGGGATGCCCGCAACCGTTTCCCCGTGTACCTGTTGGCCGCCGCCGCGTGCGGGCTGTTGATGCTGCGGCGTAAACGCATGCGGGACCGGATCAAGGATGCCGGTGCGGTGGCGATGAAGGCCAATTGCCAAACGATGGTTCCGACCCTGTTGACGCTGACGTTGTCGATCATTGTTTCCGCGACCGGCCCGCTGCTGTTCGCCTTTTTCGCCTGGCGGCTGAGTGTCTCTCACGCCGATGACCTGTTCCTCAAAGGCGTTTCGCGCGGCATGACCTCGGTGGCCGTGATCTGGCTGGCCCTGGAATGTTTGCGTCAGATTTGCCGACCGCAAGGGTTGGCGGAAAACCATTTCCGCTGGAACCGCAGCGTGACGACGACGGTGCGACGTGAACTGCGCCAACTGCTGGCGATCGCATTGCCGATCGTCTTCGTCACGGGCATGCTTTCGGTGACCGATGCGTCCCACGGCCGCAATTCGGTCGAGCGGGTGGCGTACATCGCGGGTATGATCGTGCTGGCGGTGTCCTTGTACCGTGTGCTCAGCCCCGCCGGCATGCTGCGTGACTACCTGGCGACGCACACGTCCGAATGGGCCAGCCGGCTGCGATACGTCTGGTGCATCGCGGCGGCGAGCGTGCCGCTGACGCTGGGGTTGCTGGCGACGCTGGGCTATTACTACACGGCCGAAGTCCTGTTCTGGCGCGTCTTTGCCACCGCCCTGTTCGTCTCCAGCCTGCTTGTGCTGCGATCGATGTTGTTGCGGATGTTGCTGCTGCGTCGACGATCGCTCAGCATCGCCCAATCGCGGCAGCGGGCCGCAGCGGCTGCCGCAGCGGCGGGCACGGCCGGCAGCGAAGATGACGGCCGGCAATCGGTTGCGGGCATCGTCACGTCGACTCCCGAAAACGACATCACCGCACAAAGTCTGCAATCCAAACGACTGGTCAATTCTGCATTGGTCGCCGGGTCGGTGATCGGCCTGTGGTGCATTTGGGTGCAAGTGTTGCCGGCGCTGGGGATGTTGGACAAATACGAATTGTGGGGCGGATCAACGACAGCAACGGTCGCCGCGGCCTCAGCGGCCGAAACGACCGCGGCGGCCGGCATGGTTCCCGGTGTCGATGCCTCGGCCGACGCTGCCGGATCGACCGCACCGACGGGCCAGCGCTCCGATGTCGTCACCGCCTCGGACCTGGCATTGGCGCTGTTGATTGCGTTCGTCACCTTCGTGTTGGCCAAGAACGGGCCGGGGTTGTTGGAGATCTCGGTGCTGCAACAATTACCGGTCGATGCATCGGTCCGTTACGCCATCACGACGTTGGTCAGTTATGCGATCGTGCTGGCCGGAACGATCGCCACGTGTTCGACGATCGGATTGCAGTGGTCGCAGATCCAGTGGTTGGCGACGGCGTTGACCTTCGGCTTGGCGTTCGGGTTGCAGGAGATGTTTGCGAACTTCGTGGCCGGGCTGATCATCTTGCTCGAGCGCCCGATCCGCGTCGGCGATGTGGTGACGGTCGATGACGTGACCGGCGTGGTTTCCAGGATCCGCATCCGGGCCACGTCGATCACCAACTGGGACCGCAAGGAATACGTGGTCCCGAACAAGGAATTCATCACCGGACGATTGCTCAATTGGACCCTGTCGGACAAGATCAATCGGATCGTGATCAATGTCGGTCTGGCCTATGGCAGTGATACCGAACAGGCACGTGAGATCCTGCTGAAAGCGGCCAACGATCACCCGCTGATTCTGGACGATCCGCCATCGGTGGCCACGTTCGAAGGGTTCGGCGACAACGCGCTGAACCTGTCGCTGCGAACGTATCTGCCGACGCTGGACAATCGGCTGGAGGTGATTCACCAACTGCACACGGAAATCGACCAGGCATTCCGTCAGGCGGGAATCGAGGTCGCATTCCCCCAACGCGACCTGCACATCCGCTCGATGCCGGCGGCCGTCGCGTTGGGGCTCGATGGCGAGCGACCGCAGTCCCAATCGATCAGCGAAGCGGCCTAGAGTGTCGCGGCAGCTTGGTTTTCACTTGGGATCGACAGTCGCCGTCCTCTCCGAGGTCGGCGCGGGACAAGGGTTTGCTGTTTCGCGCTCGCCGAGTTCGGAGAACACGGCGACTTTTTGCGCTCGCCGAGTTCGGAGAACACGGCGACGTTTCGAAGGCATCGTCAACGACGCGAAATGAGTCGCGGTAGTCGACTGGTGCACTGTTGCCATTGTTGAATCCTTGATTGCTGTTTCGTCCCGGGCCATCGCCCCGTGCTGTCTCGGGGTTTTCCGACCCGCTATAGTGGAAGGGCTCCTCCACTCCGTTTTCGGCTTCGAGTCTGTTCCGATGGTGATCGTCGCAACCGCAATCAGTGACAAGGGACTGAAACGCGATGGGAACGAGGATCAGTATCTGATCGACGAGAGTTTGGGGCTGTACGTCGTCTGTGACGGGATGGGAGGACACGCCGCCGGTGAAGTCGCCGCCGAGCGGGCGATCGAATTCGCATCGGAGCATCTGGCCAAGAACCGCGACCTGATCCAATCGGCCGGCGAGTCGCCCGATGGGGTGTTCCGAGTGCTGAAGGTGGTCGAGGAGGCCGTCCAGCAAGCCAGCCAGGGACTCAATCAGCTCGCCCGATCGACGCCCGATTTTGCCGGGATGGGTACCACACTGACCCTGTTGGTCGTGGTCGAAAACAAGGGCGTCATGGCCCACGTGGGCGATTCGCGGCTGTACCTGTTGCGTCAAGCCGAAGTCCACCAACTGAGCAGCGACCACACGTTGGCCAACGAACTGTTTCTTTCCGGCGACCTGACGCGGGACGAAGCCAACGACAGCCGGTACCGCCACGTACTGACCCGCAGCATCGGTCCTCACGAATACGTGGACGTCGACACGCTGCTGTTCGATCTGATCCCCGGCGATCGGCTGCTGCTGTGCTCCGACGGACTGAGCAACTATTTCGGCAGCAGTTCCTGTGTCGCCAAGATGATGTCTAAACCGGACATCATCCAACAACCCGATACGCTGGTCGATTTTGCCAAGCAATCCGGCGGGGCCGACAACATCACCGCGATCGTCGTCGAAGTCCAGGGCGACGCGACAGACCATCCGGCCGCGGACGTTCAAAAGAAGATCGATTGCCTGAAACGTATCTTCTTGTGCGAAAAACTGTCCGTCCGTCGGTTGATGCATCTGGTTGCGATCACCAAGATCATTCAGTGTGCGGCCGGCAAGGAATTGGTTGCGATGGAATCCGGCCTGCCGGGCATGTACATCGTGCTGGACGGTCGCTTTCGTGTGATCGACGAGGATGTGATCGAAGGCGAGCTTGCCCCCGGCGACTGTTTCGGCGAAGCGTCGCTGTTGACGGAAATTGGATCCACCGCATCGCTGGTCGCCATCGAACCGTCTCGCGTGTTGCTGGTCGGTCGACGGGAATTTGGCAAGCTGACCCGCCGCCTGCCTCGGCTGGGCAACGTGGTGCTGCGAAACCTCGCCCGGCGGCTCGCACGCCGAATCGGCGAGCTGCAAACCCGTCCGATCAACCTGGATGACACGGGGCCACTGTGATGTTGAAACTCCAACGTTTGGGTTTGATTCCACTGTTGCTCCTGTGCGGGCTTGGTTGCAACGCCCTCGGTGCGGCTGAACCGACCCTTGGTGCAAGCATCGAAGACAAGAATCACCCTCCCGTGTACGGGAGGGTCGAGCGTAGCGAGGGGAGGGCGACTGCGAGTCGTGGGCCAACCACTTTCGGACCCACTGCGGTGTCCAGGTCAGACCGCCGGCCCCCTCATCCCCAGCCCTTCTCCCCCGCAGAGCCGGGGGAGAGGGGAGCCCGAATGTATGGCGTCAAGAACGAAGTGCTCGCATTCTTTTCAGGAGGTTCGTTTCTCAGCCTGCTGCAAGTGCTCGCCGAACCGGACGCCGAACCGGACGCCACACAAGACACAGCGGCACCACCGATCATCGTCGGCACCAAGCACAGTCCGCCGTTTGCGATCAAGAACGACGACGGGACGTGGAGCGGGATCAGTATCGAGCTGTGGAAGAACCTTTGCAGTGAACTGGATCTGCAATACGAATTCCGCGAGTTGTCGCTGGAGCAAATTTTGAAAGGTTTGCAACGTGGCGACCTGGACGCCGGGGTGGCGGCGATCAGCGTGACGGCCGAGCGCCACCGGCAGATGGAGTTCTGTCATCCACACTACGCGACGGGCTTGGGGATCGCCGTTTCGCGGCACCATCGGGCCAGTGTGTTGGCGTCGATCCGTGAAGTTTTCAGTTTTCGCTTGATCCTGTTCGTCATCATCATGGCTTGCGTGGTCGCGTTTTGCGGTTGGCTGTTTTGGACGTTTGAACGCGATCGCAACGAAACGCTGTTCGGCCAGGGACGGCGAAAAGGCGTTTCGACGGGCATGTGGTGGTCGATCATCGTGCTGTTGGGGCACAAGGGCATCGCGCCGGTCAGCATTTGGGGCCGAGTGTTGGCGACGATCGCGATGCTGGCCAGCATCGCGGTGATCAGTCTGATCACCGGAGTCGTCGCGTCGGCGTTGACGGTTCGGCAATTGGACATCGGCATCGCACACCCGAGTGACCTGCGACACGTCACCGTCGTCACGGTCTCGGGCAGCACCAGCGCCGATTACTTGCGCAGTCGGCGGATCGCGTTTCGGGTGTATGCCACGCCGGAGGAAGCCTTGCGGGCGGTCGATGACGGCAAAGCCGACGCCGTGGTGTATGACCGCGCGCTGATGAACTACCTGGCGTTGTTGGAGTTCAACGATCGCATTGAAGTGCTGCCGGTTTCGTTCAACTCGCAAGAATACGCGATCGCGTTGAAACCCGACAGCGAGTTGAGACGGCCGCTGAACGAGGAATTGTTGCGATACCGTGCGACGGATGCCTGGAGCGACCTGTTGTACCGGTACTTGGGAGAGACGCAATGATCGGCCGACCAATCGCGGCGCTGCTCGCGGTCATGTTGGGGTGTCAGATCTCGATGCCGGTGGCGCGTTCCCAGCCGGCCGATCCGCCGGCGACGATCGAAATCCCCGATACGCTGACGGTGGCCAGTCGCAGCGTCCCGCCGTTTGCCATGGAACAGGCCGACGGTCGTTGGCAGGGCATCAGCATCGACCTGATTGAAAAGATCAAAACGGACTTGGAAGTGGAATCGGGGCATCAGATTCAACTTCGCTACCAGTCGCTCTCGCTGGACGAGATGCTCGACGCGGTGGAATCCGGCCGGGTGGACATCGCGGTGGCGGCCATCACCGTCAATGCCGAACGTGAGAAACGGATGGATTTCACCCACGCGTTCTTCACCTCCGGACTGGGAATCGCACTCGGCCGCACGCAGCGGAGACCGGCGTGGCCGGGGATCCTGCAGGCGGTGCTTTCGCCCACCTTCCTGCGGATTCTGGCGGGATTGCTGCTGGCGATGCTGATCAGCGCGATCGCGGTTTATTTTTTCGAACGCAAACACCGCGGCGGCGACTTCCAGTACGGCGTCGTGCGGGGGATCGGTGCGGGGTTGTGGTGGGCGGCGGTGACGCTGACCACGGTGGGCTACGGTGACAAGGTTCCCCGGACGTTGCCGGGCCGGCTGATCGGATTGATTTGGATGTTCGCCGGTCTGTTCATCATCGCCAGCTTCACCGCGGCGGTCACGTCGGTGTTGACGGTCGACCAACTGCGTTCGCGGGTCGCCGGGCCGGCCGACCTGCCGCGTGTCAAAGTCGCCACGGTCGCGGGGTCCACCTCGGCGGACTACTTGCGTTCCCATCACATCCGTTTCCGGTCCTACCAGAGCGTCGAAGCGGCACTCGAGAATCTGGACCAAGGACGCATCGACGCGGTGGTCTACGACGCGCCGATCCTTCGACACCTGGTCTTCCAAGCCGAGGCGAGCAATCTGTTCGTGCTGCCGGTCACGTTCGAGCGTCAAAGTTACGCCTTTGCCCTTCCCAGCGACAGTCCATTGCGTGAACCGATCAATCGCAGTCTACTCCACCAGACATCCTTGACCGACTGGGAAGACACCGTGCAAGGCTACCTGGGTAGCGACCAGTAGTGCGACGATGGTCTGGTTCGTGGTCATCGACATTCAATACCAGGAAGGGGTTCATGAGTCCCGGCATCTTCAAGAAACGATACACCCGCGTCGGCGCCCGTCCCGGCACCCTGGTGATTTCCAAGCAATCGCCGCGGCCGGTGGTCCGAGGCATTTTCTACAATCCCCAGGGCGTTGACGACCAGCTGATCGAAGACCTGGATCGATTGCCCGAGTTTCTAAAACCTGAGACGGTCGGATGGATCGACGTGCAAGGCTTCGGCGATCGGTCCGTGATGAACAAGATCGGATCGATCTTTTCGCTGCACCCGTTGCTGTTGGAAGATGTCGTCAACGTCCCCCAACGACCCAAGACGGAACTGTATGACGACCAACTGTTGATCGTCGTTCGAATGGTGCGTCTGAAAGACCCCGAGGAACAGTCACGCTATCGCGTCGACATGGAACAAGTCAGCATCGTGCTGGCGGACAACTACGTGATCACGTTTCAAGAACGCTACGGAGACATCCTGGACCCGGTGCGGAAACGGATCAAGAGCGGCAAGGGGATCATTCGCGGGCGTGGGGCCGATTACCTGGCCTACGCGATCGCCGACACGATCGTGGACGGGTACTATCCGGTACTCGAAGGGGTCGGCGACGATTTGGAGGCGATGGAGGACGAAGTGATTCGTAACCCCTCGCCGGCGGTTTTGGCCGAGCTGAACACCCTGAAAAACCAGCTGATCAATCTCCGCCGCGCCGTCTGGCCGCAACGCGAGGCGGTCAACTCGCTCGTCCGAGGGGATTATGCGCTGATCGGCGAAGACGTGCGTCTGTACCTGAGAGACACCCATGACCACTGTATCCAGACGTCGGAGGTCGCCGAAATGTATCGCGAGATGGCGACGGGATTGATGAACACCTATCTGTCGTCGGTCGCCAACCGAACCAACGACGTGATGAAGGTGCTGACCATCATGGCCAGCTTGTTCATTCCGTTGACGTTCATGGCCGGCATCTACGGCATGAACTTCGAACACATGCCGGAACTGCATTATCGCTATTCCTACCCGATGCTGTGGCTGGTGATGACCCTCACCTGCGTCGGCATGCTGTTCTTCTTCTGGAGAAAAGGCTGGATCGGCCGGGGCTGATGTGGAATCACCTCGATGTACGATGGCCCTTCCGGGCTGTCACGGTCGTTTAGGCGACCGGCTTATCCCCAGTCTCGGGACGAGGTGAAGATTTTGACAGGCTGGAAGCCTATCCCACTGTCGAGCCCCTGATCTTCTTCCTCCCCCCGGCACAACGCGACTTGCCAGCACACGAATCCGCGTCAGACTGACAGCCCCCTCGACCGATTGACTAGAAAGGCTGGAACCGTGAAGACACCCAACGAACCGGACACCATCGATGCGCACGGCGAATTCGATTCGCAAGACGGCGAGACGCTTGTTTCCGATCGCCCCTGGGAAGAACTGACGCGTCTGGCCGAACAGGGCGATCCGGAGAGTCTGGAAGAGTTTCTGTCGGAGCTGACGACGACCGATCAGGCACTCGCCCTGAGCCGGTTGGACGAAACCCACCGCGTCCAGGTCCTGGAGAAACTCGACGCGGAAGACGCCGCAGATTTGATCGCGGCATTGCCGGAAGTCCAGGCGGCCGATGCGATCGCGTCGCTGGAACCGGACACCGCAGCGGCGATCGTCCAGGAGTTGCCCAGCGACGAACAGGCCGACGTGCTGGGCGATTTGAGTGACCAGCAGGCGGCGGCCATTTTAAACGTGCTGCCGGTCGTTGAAGCCGACGCCGCCCGCCAGCTGGCGTCCTACGAGGATGACGTCGCCGGCGGGATGATGGTCCTGGAAATGCTCCGCTTCACTCCCGACATGACGGTCGCCGATGTGATCGCAGAGCTGAACAAGAACGCCGACATCTACAGCGATTTTGATGTCCGTTACGCCTACGTGTGCGACCACGACGGCGCGCTGGTCGGCGTGCTGCCGATGCAAAACCTGCTGTTCGTCCGCCGCGGGTCCAAATTGTCCGAGCTGATGATCACCGATCCGATCTCGGTGCTCGACACGACGCCGCTGGATGACCTGATCGAATTGTTCGATGCCCATCACTTCCTGGGCGTCCCAGTGGTCGACGGCGGTGGGCGGTTGCTGGGAATCCTGCACCGCGAAGCGGTCAATTACGAAGAAACACGTGCGGCCGAAAGCGACTACCTGAAAAGCCAGGGGATCGTCGGTGGCGAAGAACTGCGTTCGATGCCGCTGTGGTTACGTGCCCGCCGTCGGTTGAGTTGGTTGAGTATCAACATCTTGCTAAACATCGGTGCCGCCGCGGTGATCGCTTACTTTCAAGAAACCCTGCAAGCGGTGATCGCGTTGGCTGTGTTCCTGCCGATCATCAGCGACATGAGCGGCTGTAGCGGCAACCAGGCGGTCGCGGTCAGCATGCGTGAACTTTCACTCGGGCTGGTGCGGCCCGCGGAAGTCTTCCGTGTCTGGTGGAAAGAGGTCTCGGTGGGATTGATCAACGGCGCGGTGCTGGGACTGCTGGTCGCGATTTGCGCGGTGATTTTTGACGGCAATGGCTACTTGGGACTGGTCGTCGGCGTTGCCTTGTTCGCCAACACGCTGGTCGCCGTTTCGATCGGCGGTGTGGTCCCGCTGGTGCTCAAGCGATTCGGGTTTGACCCCGCTGTCGCGAGTGGTCCGTTGCTAACCACGGTGACAGACATGTGCGGTTTTTTCTTTGTCCTGGGCCTAGCCACACTGCTGCTCTCGCGCCTGGTGGCCTGAACTGTCGCGTAAGCCTCCGGCTTGCGGTTCCCCCCCCAAGAAAATACCGCATGGCAAGCAGGATGCTTACCCAACGCGAAGGGCGTTCGCAACACGATGCTCAGGCCGCTCCGCCACGCCGAGTTGCTGGGTCGACTCGGTCGCTATGAGATTGAAAGTGTGATCGGCCAGGGCGGCATGGGGATTGTGCTGAAACCGATGCGCCCCACGAAGGCGATGCGAAAGATGTATCCTGAACGCTCTGAAGGCGGCTTCGCCGCAAATTTCATCTCTCACTATCCATTGACTTCACAAAACGGGAAATCATTTCATGTTCACTCAGTTCGCTGCGTTGCGTTAGCAGAGTATTCATCAAAGTGAGCGGAAAACGGGGCAGTTCCGTGCTCGTTCCACAGACTTCGTAGGCGTCTCCGCTGAGTCGATACACAATGACCTTTTCTCCATCGAAACACCAGACTTCTCCGACTCCGAGTCCAGCGAAGACGCGCATCTTCAGACTCGAACTGCGGCTGATGTCTACTTCGATCACGAGATCCGGTGGCGGATGAACTTCCAGGTCGACGTGGCTGATCCCGTGTATGGCTGACGCGTGAGAAATATAGTAACTCTCATCTGCCTCAAACCCTCTTTGTTTACGTTCGCGTTTGAAGGTTGTTGATTTCGCACTGTGAATTTCGATCTGGTGATGAAACGTGAACATTTCGATCATGCGTCCGATCAGACGGCCAACGTTTTCGTGCAAGTAAGAAGGTGACATGATTTCCAGTTCTCCTTGATCGTACGTCAGCCGGCCACGCGGATTGTCCGCACTCTCGCACAGGTCCACGTATGTCTGCCACGAAACGTTGCCAAGCGTCACACGCTGTTCAGCATCTTCGAGATGAGAAGCGATCGTCATCGGGATTTTCCATTGCCGGAGAAAGGGCTGTCTGCTCTGACACTATAACACCCACGCACATCAGTCACAGCGTCATTCCCTGAAACACACCTTTGACGTGGCAACGCAGTGAAGCACATATTCCTAGTTTCAAAACCCTGTTTCCTCGTCTTCCGCCCAGGGATCGTCGATCCACCATCGACCGTCGATCTTCTTCAGTTCCATGCGGCTGCGTTCATTGACATCAATGGCCCGAACGCCCTTCGCGTCGGTTTCGATCTCGTATTTCTTCCGTCGCTTTGGCCTTTTGGCTTCGTCAGGAACGGCTTCGTCAGACGCGTCGAATTCCAGCACGAACTGGCGAGGATTCTTTAACATCGAAGGCGTAGCCGCGGTCAGGATCAGCTCGTTTTGCGTCGGCTCGCGAGATTCATCGCCTTGAAGTCGCTCGCGAATGCTGGCGGCGGCTTGAGACAGCCCTGCCTTGGCGATCGTGGGCGCGTTGTCGATCATCGACCGAGCGAGTAACGCTTCGAGTTCGTCAGCCTTGTTGCGCTGCACGTCCTGCAACTCGTCGTCACGAAACTGACAGTCGGTGTAATACGTCATCAGCGAATGGGGAGTGGCGAAAGCTGGGTTCGGCTCGGCGGGTTCAGCTCTCGATTCATCCGCGCCGGGCTGCAATGCACTTGTGTCGAAGCCTAACGACGTGTCAGTCTTGTGCCCTGCGACCTCGAACACCACTTCGCCCGTCTGCAATTCGCCGCCATCGAGATCGCTGACCACATAAGTCAAGAAACACTCAAGTCCGTCGGTGACGGTGAGATTGGTCTCCGCTGGATGTCCTTTGCCGATATCAAAACCCCAAACCGGCGTGATGTATCCGAGGGCAAGTGGCTTTCCACGCTTGACCGTTGGCTTCTCGCCGATTTCGGTTTCCACCGCGCCGCCGATTGTCATGTCTTCAACTTCAACAACATCGAGGGCATTTCCGTTTGCGTCCTTCGCGATCAGCTTTTGATGCGAGAAGATGTTCGGAATCGTGACGTCAATCGCTTTGCCAGAGATGCTGCGATAGACGAATTCCGTTTTGATCGATTGACCAACTTGATAGGACCGCTGGCCCGGGATCAACCGAACACCCGCTTGCAAGCCCACGTCATTTGGCTTGCCCCAATGGACCACACCGTCCGTCGCCGAGTCGACCGAAATGTACTGCTGACGTATTAGAAACGCATCGGTGTGGCCGGGCTTTGCGACTTGAGGCATCACGATTCGCACCGACCAAATCCTGAAGGTGTCACCGTCTAGGCTCCCGAAACTCGGAATTACTGCCAGTTTCGCCCCGTCTGGAATTTGGTGAGTCAGTGCGATCTCTTGAAAGCTCGCGAAGGTTTTGTTGTCAACCGAAGCTTCATTGCGTCGCGAGTTCCAATCCACAATCGCGGCCAGCACTTCATCGACAGTAAGCGGCGGCTGACGTTTGCCATCGACGGAATGATGCATCGCGTTGAACTCGGTGATCGCAGCAGCCAGCGGCGTTGCCCGTTCAATCGCGGCGGGCTGTCTGGGGGCCTGGAAGTTCACGGGTGGAGCACGGTAGCGTTTGCGAACGAGAACCTTTGAGTGTGTGTAACGGTTAACCAGTTCAATGGTGTAAATCTTGATCTCTCCATCATCCGTCACGACCTCCGATTGACCTCCTTCGATCATCCATTGCTCTGGCAAATAGCGTCCGATTCCAAGGTCGGTGAGTAAATCGTTGACTTCGACGGAGAGCTCGCTATCGGTCTGCAGTTTCCATCGGCTGAGTGAAAGCAGTTCGTCGACGGTGAGCAGAGGCTGGTGATCGTCGCCATCAGATGCGATCATTCTGCGATTGAACGCTTCGACTTTGACAGTCAAGCTGTTGGTATCCTCTGACGCACCTGCTGTTTGGGACTTGCCGTGACTATGAAATCTTGATGGTGCGTCGCTGATCAGATGAAAATGCTTGTGATCGATGTAGACCACTTTGATTACATCGCGTTCGTCAATGGAATGGGGGATTGGATGATCGATTTTTTGTTTTCCATCGAAATAGACCGTGCATTTGTAGTGTGCGTGGTGGAGTTGTGCTGGACCAATCAGAGGGTACATGCGAGGAGGATCGATGTAGTCTGCGATTTTTTCTTTCGTTATTCGCAGATTCTCTCGCCGTGTTTTCCAGATCGATGGAATGTTGCCGTTTGCAAGACGTTGCGACTCTAGAACGCGGAGGATTTCCTGTTCGCTGGGAGGATCGAGGGCGCTCACGTTGCCGCCTTGCGTTGTCGGGCCAAGAATTGGCACGAATTTGGCGGCGGGATGCTTCTGGGTGGCGAACGCCTTTTCTGGTTGGTAATTCGGTACTGCCACGTCGATTGAATTCGGGCCATTCCGATCACCGAAGCCATACGCGTTCCATTCACGCACGGTGTCCGCTGCCAAGCGGACATCAATCTTCGCCAACCAAGTCTCGCCGCGTTTCAACGTCACGCGATCCCCTGAGAGATGAACGTCGGTTGCTTCGCCATCGACTTCGATTCGGTAGTTGCCTGCGCTCAAACGTGTTGTGGCACCCTCGAGAGAAACGCTGAGTTGGTCGACGATTTTCTGGCCTTGAATGATCCGAATCGGAACGTCTGCCCGCGAATTACTTTCGATACGAATGGTGCCTTTGTTCGTTTCAAGAACGATCACGGTTGCGAGGACTGCAAAGCAGGCGAGGGCGGCGGTGGCGATCAGCCATTTGGTGAATCGGCCTCGTGAGCTGTCGGCGCTATCCTTGAAAGTCGACGTGTGAGTTGGCAGGCCCGCGGCTAGCGCCGTCGGCTCAGGCGGACGGACCATGATGTCCGGCTGTTGCAGGTGGGCATGCCAGTTCTGCAGCAGTTCGGCTACTTCGGCGGCCGATTGGAAACGATCATCGGGCGATTTGGAAAGCAGCCGCAACACGATTTGTTCCAACCACTGGGGGGCATCGGCGTTGATGGACCGAATACCGCGTGGTTCGTCATTGCCGATCCGATTGAGCACGCCCATCGTCGTCTCGGCTCGGAAGGGGCTGCGGCCGGCGAGCATGAAGTAAGTCAAACTGCCCAGTGAAAACAGATCGCTGCGGTGATCGATCGTGTCGCCGTGAGCTTGTTCAGGGGACATGTATTGCGGGGTGCCGGCGATCACGCCCGACCGAGTCATGCTGGCGTCGTCGACGGCGCGGGCGAGACCAAAGTCGGTGATTTGGACTCGTTCGACGCCATTTTCCAGTAACACGTTGGCGGGTTTGATGTCGCGGTGGACGAGGCCCTGGTCATGGGCGGCGGCGAGACCCTCGGCGACCTGTGAAGCGATGCGGACGGTTTCGATGACCGACAACGGGCCGTCCGCGTCGACTCGCTGTTGTAGACTTTGGCCTTCGACAACCGGCATCACCAGGTACGGTATTCCGTTGTATTCATCGACGGTTTGAATCGGGACGACGTGCGGATGAACGACGGCGGCGGCACTTCTAGCTTCGCGTGAAAACCGCCGGCGGGACGCGGCGCTGCTGGCCAGTTCGGGAACGAGGACTTTCACGGCGCAATGACGACCGAGCGACGTGTCGAGGGCCTGCATCACGATCCCCATGCCGCCGCGACCGAGAATTCGTTTGATTTCGTAGCGGGCGAAACGACCGATGGAGCCGGGATCGTCGGACGATTGAAGGAAGGTGGGGCAAGCTTCCGGCTTGCCGTCTTTCAGATCCGGAAGCTGAAAACTCGCGCTACCACGCAGCAACTCACCCGCCTTGTCCATCGTCAATCCATCTCCCATCAGCGACTCCAATGCCGACTGACACTCCTCGCACTGTTCGACGTGCGACGCGATCTCAGCCGTTTCTGAGCCGGCTTCTTCATCCAAGAAGCGAGTCAGCGTTTTGCGGTCATAATGAAAACGGGCAATCATGGTCCTGTACCTCTTTTCGTAGTCTTGCCAACACGCGGCAACGGGCCACGCGAACGCTTCCTTCAGTCTTCCCCAATCTCTCGGCGGCTTCCGCGATCGAAATTCCCTCGACGGCCGTGATCCAGAACGCATCCCAGATCGGTGGGCTGATCGAACCACGCAACCGTTCGGCGGCCCTCGCCAGCAGGGCTCGCTGGTGCTCAACCCTCAGCAGGGTCAGTGTTTCGCTGCGTGCCGGTTGCTCGCCGAGCATCGCTTGCACTTCCGAATCGCCGCTGCCGACATCACGAGGGCCGCGAGTCAGTTTGTTAACGACCTGGTCGCGAGTGATCTTCAACAACCAGCCACGAAACGAACCGCATCGTCCCAGATCGAACTCGCCAACCTTGCGGCCAACCGTAGCGAAAACATCCTGCGCTATATCTTCGGCGTCGGCATGTTGCAGCCCTCGCCCGCGGGCGACCCGATAGACGACCGGCTGGTACAAACCGACAAACTCCGCCCAGGCATCGTGTGATGCCGGGTCATGTAGCTGGCCGATCAGCGACGGTCGTGTTTCGGGATCCTGCATCATTTGACTCCACGAGTAACCCACATCCCGGTGTCAATTGTTACAGGAAAAAGGAAAGGATTTTCGGTCGAGGGAAAAATGACCGATTTCCGAGGCTCTTCAGCAGGTTCTGCATCGACCGGAGAACTCCGACGTTGATCATTCGGCTCGTTGCAGAAGGCAATTCAATTCATTGCCAATCGTTTGTCGTCGGCTTCGGCGAATGGATAACGGCTGAATCGTTCCCGGCGTTTGACTCAATCGCGTGGAAATGACGGTTTGGCCTCGTCGATAAAACGAAGCGATGATGCCGGTGGTACGTGGTGATCGAGAATTCGCCCATGTGCCGCTCGCCCACGCGTCCCGCTGGCACCGGATGGCAAGCAGGATGCTTACCCCACGTTAGGGCGCGAGCAACACGATGCTTAAATCATCGGGCTTGCCCCGATCGGTGTGCATCCGCTCGGTCGCCTGATCGATCAGCCGGCGGATGCGTTGGACCGGCGGGCCGACGCGGGCCAGGGAGCAGACCTCGTCCAGATGCAAGTTGTCGAACAGTCCGTCGCTGGCCAAGACGATCGTATCGCGGGCCGCCAACGTGACCGCCGGCCCGATCTCGATGTGCATGCTTTTGGACCCTACCAGATTCGAGACATAGTGGCGATCGTCGTGGTACATCGCTTCCTCCTCGCCCATCATCCCCGATTCGACGGCGTAGCCGACCGGCGAATGCGAGGTCGATTTCCACTTGATCACGCCACGTTGGCCGACGATCAAGGCCATCGAATCGCCGACTTGGTAACCCCGCGCGATCCGCTGCTGCACCTCGACCACCGAGAGCGTCGTTCCGGCTCCGATCCCGAGTTGGAGGATGCGGTCGTTGGCTTTCTCGATCCCGTCCAAGATCCACGGTCTCAGGTCGCCACTGTCGGTCTGGGACTGCAGGCTTTCGACCAGACATTGCATCGCGATGGCCGACGCCCGGTGCCCCGATGGCGATCCGCCGACCCCATCGGCGACGGCCATGACCAGGGCGTCGTCCAAGGTTCGGATCACTGCGGCGCTGTCGTCGTTGGGCTCTTGTTTGCCGGGACAGGTGCGTGCGAACGCCGACACGCGGCCCTGGGCATGATCGAAAACCTCCGGCTGCTCCATCTCACATTCCAGATACAGCTGCGTCGGGGGCATCGATGTGGAAACGCTTTGCCGGCTGGCCATTTAACTGGACTTTCGTTTTCGAAGGACGTGTCGAATCGCCTTGGTTCGCGATTTTTCCCACTCCGCGGCCATCTTACCGGCATCGGCATAGCGGTCTCGCGGTTTGATGGCCACCGATTTTCGAATGATGCCGATCAGATCCGGATGCACGCGTTTGCGGATCGTCGCCGCACCGGGGAATGGCCAATCGAAGGGATACTCCGGCCATTTCCCCGAAAACAATCGGTAAGCGATCAGACCGAGCGAAAACACGTCGCTGCGGGCCGACGGCTTTCCCATCGCCTGCTCCGGTGGCATGTAGCCGAGCGTCCCGGTGCCCGAACCGTTGATCGTTTGCTGGGCCACCTTGGCGATGCCGAAATCCGCCAGCCGCAACCAATCGTCGTCGAACAGCAAAATGTTCTCGGGTTTGATGTCGCAATGGATCACCCCCATCGCGTGGGCATACGAGACCGCTTCGAGCAATTGCGACATCAACTCGAACCCCAGTTCGAACCGGATCCGTTTGCTCAACCGGTCATTGAGCGTCCGCTTGGCCAACGGCGACACGATGACAAAGTGCCCTTCGATGAACCGGGCGTCGCGAATCGGCAGGATGTTGGGATGATCCAGCTCGATCGTCAGTTTGACCTCCCGTCGGAACTCATCGATCAGCTCCGGCGTGACCCACCTTGAATTGGGGATCTTCAGCGCCACCTTGGTCGACAGCAAGGTGTCGGTGGCGGCATAGACGTCGGCAAAGCCGCCTTGCCCGATCCGTCGATTGAGCCGGTACTTGCCCAGACGGCTGCCCACGCGAAGCCGTGGGGGATCGCGGGAGATCGGATAGTCAGATCGTTTTGCCATGCGTTTCCAGTCAACACCCAATGATCAACAGATCGTACTCGATCGGACCGCGGTTTGCCGCCCCAATCGGAACGCTTGCCCGCTGCAACAAGCACCTCGTCTGCCATATAATAGAAGATGAATTGTCCGACACTCATCAAAAGCCGCGTGCTTTGCGATCGTTCCCCTATGGTTCCAGATCCATCCCATTCTTCGGTCCAATCTTGGTTCGACAAGTCCGTCGCCCCCGGTGAATCGGTCAACTCGGAATTATTGATCACCGAAAGTTACAGCAGCCGTGACATCGGCATCGCCGTGCGGGTGATCCGCGGCCACCGGGACGGCCCGACGGTGTTCGTGTCCGGGGCCTTGCATGGGGACGAAATCAACGGAACCGGCGCCATCCGCTCGCTGATCGCCGACGGCGAATTGCAGCTGACCGCAGGCACGGTCGTCCTGATTCCCGTCCTGAACGTGCTGGGGTTCGAGCGTCACTCGCGCTACCTGCCCGACCGCCGTGACCTGAATCGTTGCTTCCCCGGCAACGCCAGCGGAAGCATGGCCACGCGGATGGCAAAAGTGATCTTCGATGCCATCGTCCGACGCAGTGATTTTGGGATCGACCTGCACACCGCCGCGGTCCGCCGGACCAACTACCCGAACGTCCGAGCCGACTTTCGCAACCCCCAGTGCATGCGGCTGGCCGAAGCGTTCGGCGCCGGCGTGATCTTGGACGGAAAAGGCCCCAAGGGATCGTTTCGCCGCGAAGCCACCCTGTCGGGCTGCCCGACGATCGTGGTCGAAGGCGGCGAGGTCTGGAAGGTCGAACCGTCGATCGTCGACTGCATGAAACGCGGCGTCCTGAACGTGCTGAAAGAATTGGACATGATGGACGGCGACCCCGAAATGCCCGCCGGCCAAGTCAAGATCAAGCAAACCAAGTGGGTCCGCGCCGAACGCGGCGGGTTCATGGACATGCACGTCTCGCCGGGCAGCACGGTCGCCGCCGGCCAGCCGATCGCCACCAACAGCACGCTGGTCCATCAAGACCAAAACCAACTTCTGGCCCCCTTTGACGGGATCGTGATCGGGATGTCGACGCTGCCGGCGGTCCAGCCCGGCGAACCCGTCGTCCATTTGGGACGCCTGGCCGGCGCCAAAAGTGCCCGCCGCGTGGAAAAACATTCCCAGGCCGACGATGTTCAACGAACCGCCCAAGAACACCTGTCGACGAACATCCAAATCGTCGATCCAAACTAGACTGCCGTTCCTCTTGTCCCGCCGTTTTCCTTCTCTCATCAACCGAATCGCCAATACGGTGTCGCCATGAAACTCGGAATCCTCTCGCGAAGCATTCGCTGCTACAGCACCCGCCGATTGCGTGAAGCCGCCATCCAACGCGGACACAAGGTGAAGGTGTTGGACACGTTGAAGTTCGCGATCGACCTGAAACCGGCCGAACCCGATCTGTTCTTTCGCGGCAAACACCTGTCCGAATACGACGCCGTGCTGCCACGCATCGGCGCCTCCATCACCCAGTTCGGCACCGCTGTCGTGCGGCAGTTCGAACAGATGGACATCTTCACCACGAACTCTTCGGCCGGGATCTCCAATTCCCGCGACAAACTCCGCAGCCTGCAAATCCTTAGCCGGCACCAGATCGGCATCCCCGAAACCACCTTCGTCCGCGACAAACGGGATGTGTTGCCGGCGATCGAGCGAGTCGGCGGGGCGCCCGTCATCATCAAACTGTTAGAAGGCACGCAGGGCATCGGCGTGTTGCTGGCCGAATCGGTCAAGGCAGCCGAAGCGATCGTCGAGTTGTTGCAAAGTCAGAAACAAAACGTGCTGATCCAAAAGTTCGTCGCCGAGAGCAAGGGCAAAGACATCCGCGCGTTCGTGGTCGGAGACCAAGTCGTCGGCGCCATGCGGCGGGTCGCCCAAGGCCAGGAGTTTCGCAGCAACGTGCACCGTGGCGGTGTGACCGAACCGGTCGACCTGCCCGAGGAATATCGTGACGCGGCCATCCGAACCACTCAAATCATGGGGTTGCGTGTCGCCGGCGTCGACATGCTGGAAGGCAAGGACGGCCCGCAGATCATGGAAGTCAACTCGTCGCCCGGATTGGAAGGCATCGAACACTGCCTGCAACTGGACATCGCCGGTTCCATCATCGACTACATCGCCGCCCAGGTCGATTTCCCCGAAATCGATTTGCGGCAACGTCTGACCGTCAGCCGAGGTTACGGCGTGGCCGAAATCCACGTCCCCGAGGGATCCGAATTCGTCGACAAGACCATCCAAGCATCTGGGCTGAGAGAAAAAGACATCAATGCCCTGACGCTCTACCGCGGTTCATCCGTGATCCCCAACCCCAGGGCCGACCGCGTGCTGATGGCCGGTGATCGCCTGTTGTGCTTCGGAAAATTGGAATTGATGCGGGGGCTGATCCCCAAGAAAACACGCCGAATCCGCAAGCCCAAGGTGCGTGACTTGCCCGATCTGCCCGTCGCCCACGAAGCGATGACCAACGATCCCGAAGCGGCGCAATGACTACCGCCAATATCCGTTGACATCTTGAAAGAACTGGTCGTTGGCCGGCGGTGAACCGATAGCGCCGGGCCAATCATGGCGGCCCTTGATCCGCGGGCCATTGATCCGCGGGACGTTGGCTGCCGGTTGCGTTTGCCGCGACCACGTGGATGTCTTGCGCCACTTCGAAACGGGTTGTCGGGTCGAGTATGTGCGGGGGGGCGAAGACATGCGACCACGCAACAGCCGGAACCCGCGGCCCGCCGTGGCGGTCCCCGCGTCACCCAAATTGATCGTCCCCATCACGACCACGGCCGCGAATAACCACACACAAGATCGACGCATCGATTTCTTCCTCGCTTTCCAAATTCCAACGGGCCAGTGGTTACCGCTCGATCGACGGTCGCAACCAACACTTCAGTTTAGCAAGCGGAAGGCGTGAAATTGTGTTACGAGCAAACGGGGAAAAACTGACCGAGTGGATTGCCCAAAACCAGCATCAGAATCCTGAAGGTAGCGGAAGCCGCCAAGGCTTTCGGCAAGTTGCGCGGCCGGCGAAACTCTTGGCGAGTTCCGCTACCCTCGACCAAGCCGGTATCGCCACCGCGTCAAATTCGCCCTGCCGGCACGCCATTTAGCCCGCTGACACAATCTTCTCACTGTTCTACGATAGGACCCTCTCAATTCTTCCCACGCTACGAAGAACCCCTTTCCGATGAGCATCGCGTCGACCAAGCCTTCCTCTGGCACGCCTCTGTCCAGCGAATCGCGAACCAATGGCTCCGCAGCCACCCGTATTCTCAACTTTGTGGACGGATTTTCCAAACGGCACATCGGGCCCTCCCCGTCCGACTTGGAAACCATGCTTGCGACGGTCGGATTCGACTCGCTGGAGGGGCTTTCCGACGCGACCGTTCCCCGCGACATTCGGCTCGAATCGGAACTGGTGATTCCCGAGGCTCGGGGCGAACGAGAATTTTTATCGGCACTGAAAACGATCGCCGGCAAAAATAAAGTTCACCGTTCGTGCATCGGCATGGGCTACACCGACACGGTGACCCCGCCGGTGATCTTGCGGAACGTGCTGGAGAATCCGGGCTGGTACACCCAGTACACGCCCTACCAAGCGGAAATCGCCCAGGGCCGTTTGGAAGCGTTGTTGAACTTCCAAACCATGATCGCCGACCTGACCGGATTGCCGCTGGCCGGTGCCAGTCTGTTGGACGAAGCGACCGCGGCGGCCGAAGCGATGACGATGTGCTATTCGATCGCCTCGCATAAGAAAACCGGCTTCTGGGCCAGTGATGATTGCCACCCCCAAACACTCTCGCTGCTGCAAACACGCGCCGACGGGCTTGGGATTGACCTGAAGATCGGCCCGGTCGAAGAGATCGATTTCGAACATGGCGAAGGCGGGCTGTGCGGATTGCTGGTTCAATACCCGACCACCGACGGCCGCATCGAAGACTACCGTGACGTCGCCGAGAAAGCCAAACAATGCGGCTGCATGACGGTCGCGTCGGCTGACATTCTGGGGCTGACCGTTTTGACGCCGCCGGGTGAGTGGGGCGCGGACATCTGTGTCGGCAGCGCCCAACGCTTTGGCGTGCCGATGGGCTTGGGCGGACCGCACGCCGCTTACATCGCGACACATGAAAAACACGCCCGCAAGCTGCCCGGACGCATCATCGGGATCTCCAAAGACGTGCACGGCAATCGGGCGCTGCGGATGGCGATTCAAACCCGCGAACAACACATCCGCCGCGACAAGGCGACCAGCAACATCTGCACCGCCCAGGCCCTGCTGGCGATCATCAGCTCGTTCTACGGCGTCTATCACGGCCCCGAAGGCTTGACCGATATCGCCCGACGCACCCAAGCCTACACCGCCGCCCTGGCCAAGGGGCTGGCGCGATTGGGACACGAAACACTCGGCGGCGGACCGATCTTTGACACCATCCGCATCCGGCTGGGCAAGGGCCGCACGCACGCGGCCCGACAGGTTGCCGATGCCGCCCGCGAACGGCTGATCAACCTGCGTGAATACGACGACGGAACCCTGGGCGTCACGCTGGACGAAACCGCCGACCGCGCGCTCGTGGCCGACCTGCTGGCCGCGTTCAACTTCGGGCACTACACCGGTTTCGACGTCGATGAACTGGTCAACGAAGCCGACGCCGATGGCACGTTGGACCTGGGCGCGTTCGCCCGCACGTCGGACTTCATGACCCACGAAGTCTTTCACAGCTACCGCAGCGAAACCGAATTGCTGCGTTACATCTTTAAACTGATGGGCCGCGACCTCTCGTTGGCCAACAGCATGATCCCGCTGGGGTCCTGCACGATGAAGTTGAATGGGACCAGCGAGATGATCCCGGTGACGTGGCCCGAGTTTGCGAACATCCACCCGTTTGCCCCCGACGTCCAGTGGCGCGGCTACACGCACATGTTCCGCGAACTGGAACGCTGGCTGTGCGAAGTCACCGGTTTCGCCGCGGTCAGTTTGCAACCCAACGCGGGGTCACAAGGGGAATACGCCGGGTTGTTGGTGATCCGCGCCTACCACGAACACATGGCCAAATCGGAAGGCCGCGAGAACGTCCGCAACGTTTGCCTGATCCCGACCTCGGCCCACGGAACCAACCCGGCATCGGCGGTGATGGCCGGCATGAAAGTCGTGGCGATCAAGTGCGACGATCGTGGTGACATCGACATGGACGACTTGCGAGCCAAAGCGTCCAAGCACGCCGATCACCTGTCCGCGCTGATGATCACCTATCCGTCCACGCACGGCGTGTTTGAACCGACGATCCGTGAAGTGTGCGACGTGATTCACCAGCACGGCGGCCAAGTCTACATGGACGGTGCGAACATGAACGCCCAAGTCGGTTTGACCAGCCCGGGCATCTGTGGCGCCGACGTCTGCCACTTGAACTTGCACAAGACATTCTGCATTCCCCACGGCGGCGGCGGCCCCGGCATGGGCCCGATCGGTGTGGCCAAGCAACTCGTTCCGTTCCTGCCCGGACACCCCGTCGAACGCCCCGACACCGCCGGCGAATTTGCCATCGGCCCGGTCGCCGCGGCCCCGTATGGCAGCCCCAGCATTCTGACGATCAGCTACGTCTACATCGCCCTGATGGGCGCCGCGGGGCTGAAGAAGGCCACGCAAGTCGCGATTCTGAACGCCAACTACATGGCCAAACGACTGTCCGAACACTACGACGTGCTGTACACCGACGCCAACGGATTCGTCGCGCACGAGTTTATCATCGATTGCCGCAGCTTCGAGAAAACCGCCGGCATTAAAACCGACGACATCGCCAAGCGGTTGATGGATTACGGGTTCCACGCGCCGACGATGTCTTGGCCCGTCGCCGGAACGTTGATGATCGAGCCGACCGAAAGCGAATCCAAGGAAGAACTGGACCGCTTCTGTGACGCACTGATCGCAATCCGCAAAGAGATCCAGGCGATCGAAGACGGCCAAATGGATCGCGACGACAACCCGCTGCACAATGCCCCGCACACGATGCATGAAATCGGCAGCGATGATTGGTCGCATCCCTACAGCCGCGAGCAAGCCGCTTGGCCGGCCGCCTGGTTGCGCGACGCAAAATTCTGGCCCACCGTCGGTCGCATCGACAACACCTACGGCGATCGCAACCTGGTCTGCAGCTGTATCCCGATGAGCGACTACGAGCAGTAACGTGGGACAGGCTGCCAGCCTGTCGACCGCGCCCCATCCCAGCGGGAAGCGTGAGCGAGCGGCCTGTTGATTTAATCCGATCCCACGTGCATTCCATCATTCTGCCCCGAATCATTCTGCCCAATCCTCTCCCGATCGCGACCGACGTGACAGGATGCCGTGGCTGGGTAGCGAGGTAGGAAGATTTCCGCAGGCGACGTGTGTCAAAGCCAGACCAACACCAGCGTCCTAAGGCGGAGCCTTGGAACGAGGTCGGAGCGTGGGGTAAGATTTCGGCCTGTCGCTCCCCCCAACAACCGGACTGTTTGAAACCATGAAGCCCACCGACATTCGCATCACCGGCGTTCGCACCAGTTACGAGCACCACGATTATCGCACGACGATGAAATTCGGCGGCATGCCGGTCGACAAAGCGACGGTGTTGAACGTCCACTGCGACGTCGTCACCCGCGACGGCAAGACGGCCACCGGATTCGGGTCGATGCCGCTGTCGAACATCTGGGCGTTCCCCTCGCGTCAGATGAATTACGACCAGACCCTGGGCGCGATGACGACGCTGGCCGGGCGATGTGAAGCGATCGCCGGTGACCACGCCGAATTCGGCCACCCCGTCGACCTGGGCATGGCGCTGGAAGAGCTTTATTTGGACGCGGCGGCGGACGTCAGCAAGGAATTAGACCTGGTCGAACCGATTCCGATGCTGGCCACGATGGTCACCGGCAGCCCCTTTGACGCGGCGATCCACGACGCCTTCGGAAAAGTCCACGGCAAGAACTGCTTCCAAACCTACGGCCAGGATTTCATGAGCCGAGACGTCGGTGCGTACCTCGGCGCCGATTATGCCGGCGACTGGATCGGCGATTTTTTGTTGGACGCTCCCAAGCCGCGAATGCCGCTTTATCACCTGGTCGGCGCGCTTGACCCGCTCGACGAGGGCGAATTGGACAAGCCCACCGGCGACGGATTACCCGACACATTGCCCGAGTGGATTCGGTACAACGGCTTGACGCACATGAAGCTCAAACTCAACGGCGACGACGTCAAATGGGATTTGGAACGCATCGTCAAGGTCGACCGCATCGCCGCGGAAACGCAAGCGGAACGCGGCGTTGATACCTGGTTCTATTCGCTGGATTTCAACGAGCGTTGCCCCCACGTCGATTATCTGATCGAGATGCTCGAAAAGCTGCGCGAGCGAACCCCCAAAGGGTTTGATCGCGTCCAGTACATCGAACAACCGACGGCGCGCGACCTGAAGGCGCACCCGGAAAACAAGATGCACGAAGCGGCGAAGCTGAAGCCCGTCGTGATCGATGAATCGTTGACCGATCTGGAATCGCTGATGCTAGCCCGCGAGATGGGTTACACCGGCGCGGCGCTCAAGGCGTGCAAGGGCCAGTCGCAATCGATGTTGATGGCCGTCGCGGCACAAAAGCTGGGGCTGTTCCTGTGCGTCCAAGACTTGACCTGCCCGGGCGCCTCGCTGATTCACTCCGCCGCCATCGCCGCCCACGTCCCCGGCGTCGCCGCGATCGAATCCAATTCACGGCAGTACTGCCCCAACGCGAACCTGCCCTGGGAAGACAAGTTCCCGGGGATCTTTGTCGTCCGCGACGGGTCGATGGACACCAGTTGCCTGGACGGCGCGGGCCTGGGCGCGGTGTGACATCGCAGTGGTCGATTAAGACTTTACCCTCCCGCGGACCGTCGATTGTATTACTGCAAGATTTGGCAAACGACTTAGATTCTCTCCCTCTGGGAGAGACGGCGTTTGCGCAGCAAGCAAACGCCAGAGAGGGCCGCGGCTTGCGAAAGTCTTGGCGACTTCCGCTACGATCAAATCCGTCACTTAACAGTCGACCCTCCCCTCGCTACGCTCGACCCTCCCTGCTAGGGAGGGTTAATTCCCAATACAACTCGACCTTGGAGGGGAGGGTTTCAACAATTCTAAGAAGTTATGTCGACACGAATGCCTGGCAGGGTGACCGCAACCGATCAATCCCCCGGAACCCGATTGATCGTCCAGTAAATCTCTTCTTCAAAATCCTGGCCGTCGCGGGCCTTGACCTTCAACAACACGTGGACCTGATCGACCGGTTCCAGATCGGGGACGTTCAACAACACACTCTCGCCGTCGCTGCCCAACGAGACGCTGGTGACGTTCATCGGGTCGACGCCGATCTGGCCGGTTTCCGGTGAATACATCTCCGACCCATAAGATTTCTCCCAGCGATAGTTCCAGTGGCTGACGTCATAGGAGTCCAAATCCGTTGCCGAGGCGACATCGAGCGGAAAATTGAATCGCAGCTTCAATCCGTCCGCCTGGACCTTACAGTCGCTGACCATCTTGTGCGGCCGGCCGGTGTAGCGCAGCCGTTGAATCCCTTTGTCGGCCAGTCCAATTCGGCCGCCGCCGTTCCAGCCTTGCAATCCGGTGGCATAGACCTGGCCGTCGGCCGGATTGACTCGGGCACGCATGATGCCGGTGCTGAAATCAAAGGGCAGCTTGATGATTGCGGCTTGTGACACATCGGGGAAATCCTGGATCATCGTGTAGTACATCCACCCCTTGCCGAAACTGGTGTGTAACAAGTGCCGCGACAACGGCCCCCAACGCTCGTCGTCGACCCAGGCTTGTCCGCCGCAAGAATTGTCGAACTCCTGAGGCATCCAAACCAGCGGCGGGTCAAACGAATCCGGCGGGACGACCTTGTCCAAGTCGATCGTTCCGCCGCCGGGCGCCCACATGCCGGGGATCGAATAGTTGCCGACCCAGCCGTAGAAACCGCCCGGTTTCAACAGGCTGATCTTGGATGCCGGCGTCCATTGCCCTTGATTGTCGCTGGCGACGATGCGTCCGTCGGGCAAGCTGCCCATCCCATTGGGCGTGCGGAATCCGGTGCAGTACACTTCGCGATGCCGACCGTCGGCGGAAACCTTGATCACCGCACCGGGGATGTCGGAGTCCGTGCCGTGACCGCTTTTGGCATAGTAAAAGTTGCCTTCGTTATCCGTTTGCAAATCGAAGTTGAAGGCGTGGAAGTTGACCGAAACGTCTTGGTCGGCGCTATAGCTTTCATAAAAGTCCGCTTCGCCGTTGGCGTCGACATCGTGCAACTTGACCAGGCGGTCTTTACAGGTCACGAACACGTTTCCATCGACGACCTTGACGCCGAACGGTTCGTACAAGCCGCCGGCGAACCGCTTCCATTTCAGATTCAACAAGTCGGCATCGATTCCCGAGACAATCCATATATCACCGCCGTGCGTCGCCAGCGCCATGCGCCCGTCGGGAAAGAAGTCCAAGGCCGACGTTCGAAACCAGGTGTTGTAGGGCGTGGACTGGGGAATCGTGATCGTGTCCAGTGCATAGCCGCCACGCTCCAAGCCGAGGTAGCCGGTGGTTTCCAGCACGTCCGGCCACAACAACGGGCCGCCGGATGTCAATCGATCGAAGTCCAGCGGTGACGCGGTGGAGCGATGCTGGGCGATGTGAGTTTGGAATTGGGCCAGCGAAGCGTGTTTGTCTCGCTCGCTTCCCCCGGTCGCAGATCGTCCGGCGATGCGGTGAACGTCGATTTGCCGCGTTTGACCGCTCGCCGGAATCACCAGTTGCAAGCGATTCTTTGAGTCGATCTTCCAGGTCAACCCAGCGGTATCACCACTGACAGCCGCGGCGGTGAATCGATCGAACGAATTCCCCGCTTTGTCGGAGACGACGGCGATCACTTCGGCAGCACCCGGCTTTGAAGTGTCGGTTTGATGACGCCCGCCGTCGACCGGTACCAATCGTGGTCCCTTCCACGACGCATCTGCACCGGCGACCGCCAGCACAAGCGGTTTTCCCGGCCCGATCCGCAGCGAATGTCGCACCGAATTTCGTAGCGTACCTTGCGTCGGCAGCTCCATCACCTCGCGACCGTCGATCGAGTATCGCAGCATTAATTGGTCGCCATGCAGGTAGTGGCCGCGATAATCCATCCACTTGGTCGGCAGCGGCCCGCGTGGCAACAATCCCTCGCGCGAGTAATCGAGCGTTCCGTCATGTCCCCATTGCCACCCCGCCAGACCATCGATCAGCTTGCCATCCGGGTTGGCCGTCCCCTCGCCGCGGCCACGAACGTGTTGGGTGTTGCTCAAGTCCAGAAACCCGTCGCGCCAGATCCCGGCCTGGTTCATCGTCTGCAAGTCGTACGAAATGGTCAGCTCACCCAGCTTGACCGTCAACACACTGCTGAATTTGCGTTCCAACTGGGAAGCCAACGCGGGCCCGAAGTCGCGATCGACGTTTTCGATTTCGGTGCCGTCTTTGGTTCCCGCTGGCAGGCCAGCCAGATAGGCCTTGTCGACTTTGAAGTAGTCGGGGTTGGCCGGCTTCATGAACTGCTCGCGGATATAGAGCACGACCTGATACCGTTCTTTGGGGGTCAGGTGTGACATCGGAGCCATCAAACCGTTGCCTCGCGTCAGCGTCATGAACATCCGGTAGGGATCGCTACCGAATTTCAGCTTTTGCGTCCCGAAGGCACGTGCGGTCGGCAAGGAGGGCGTGTTGCCGTCATTGCCGTGACAGTTGAAACAATAACCATGATAGATCGCTTTGCCGGCATCAAAGTCACGCGATCGCATCCCCTTGATGATGCCCGCGTGATCCAGGTCGACCGAGTCGTCTTTGACGGCCAACTGCTGCGGCGACGGTTTAAGTGCGGCGGCCCGGTCACGCCCGCCCGCAGCGACTTCGGTGATGTAGCGCACCAGGTCCAAAAAGTCGCGTTGGTCGCCCAGCGATCCGACCAGTCCTTCCGGCATCATCGACTTGGACGCCGGCTTGATTTGGATGATTTCGTCGCGTGGGAGAACCGTTTCGCGAGTCAGGTCGGAAGCCGATCGCAGTGTGACCAACTCCTCGGTCTCGGCCGCGATCAATCCCGTGACCACCGTCCCGTCGTCCATCAGCGCGTTGACCGTCTGGTAGCCCTCGCGGATTTTCTTTGACGGATCCAACAGCGATTCGATGACGTCTTGCTCGGTGACCGCCCCCAGCGTCGCCAGATCAGGCCCCAGGGGCGTCGCATCGCCTCCGCTGCCGTGACAATTCGCACAGGCGGCCGCTGATTTGTAGAACACCAACGCACCGCGCTGTGCGTCTCCCCGCAATCGAACTTGCTCGGCCAGATCGTCCGGATCCGCACCACGGAGTTGCTGCTCCATAGTTTCAGGGTGCCGGAGCGTTTCGGCCGGGGCAGAACCGGCAACCAGGGAAGCCAAGATCACAATCAGGCAACGACAGAAGGGATGCATAAGAGTCTTGATCAACGGAATCGGAAGGTGGGATCATTGCGGCCCCACAGTTTACACGCTCCCAAACTCCCGCGGGACGCGTCGGCGACCACCATGTGCCGGCATCCTATGCCAGCGGAACGCGTGACGGCCTGTTGATTGAATCGAAATGAACAAGCTAACGATCAGCCGATGGGCGCTAGCCCCGGTTTTCGGCGGCGAGAACCGCGGCTAGCGCCGTGCAGCTGATTAAATCCGCAGGCCGGTCAGCGAGCGGTTGGCTCTGTGGACACCGCATCCCAATGGAGCCCGAACTTTTGCAGGTATTTCCTCAGGCGATCGGCATCGTTGGGGCGCTGCTTGGCCAACCGCGAGACTTGGAACAACGACCGACCGGCGGCCGAAAGCGATTTAGATCGGCGGCAAACGCGAATCACTTCGGCCAGTTGGACGCGATCAAAATGGTCGATGGCATCGATCTGATCGGGCTGCAAGACGTCTTCGAGCAAGGCGTGATGATCGGCACCGTCGGATGCGCCGAGGCCCCAATCGTGACGCAGCCGAGCGATTTCTTCGTCGACCTGCTCGACCCCGATTCGCCCGCCGCTTGCGAGCGTCGCCATTCGCGTCACGGCAGCGTTCAAGTCGCGAAAGTTGCCCCGCCACGGCGTGGACGGGTCGGCGGCGAAGGCCAAAAATCGCGTTCGCGACTCGCGATTCATCGACACTTTGCGGCCAGCCGATTCGGCAAACCGGGCGAGTTCAAAATCCAGGTTGGGATCGATGTCGTCGCGTCGCTCGGCGAGTCCGGGAAGCATGAAGGTCCAAAGATTGATCCGCGTCAACAGATCCTCACGGAACTTCCCGGCGCGGACCTCCGCGATCAGATCCCGGTTCGTGCCCGCGATCAACTGAAAATCGCTTGCCGTCGAATCGTCCGAACCGACGCTCTGGAATCGCTTTTCTTCGATCGCCCGCAGCAGCATCGCCTGTTCGTCCAAGCCGAGTTCGCCGATTTCGTCCAGGAACAACACGCCACCGTCGGCCGCTTTCAACAACCCCGGGCGGTCGCTGGTGGCGCCGGTGAAGGCGCCTTTTTTGTGCCCGAACAACGTCGACATCGCCTGGTCACCGCGAATCGTCGCGCAATTGACTTCGACCAGATCACCGGCGACCAACTCCCGGTTCCGCTTGAGTTGGAAAATCCGTTTGGCGAGCTGTGTCTTTCCCGCACCGGTCGGCCCGGTCAACAAGATCGGAGACGTGGTGGCAAGCGTAACCTGCTCGATGCGTTCGATCAGCGCATTGAAATCCGGGTCGAGCGTTTCGATGCCCGCCTTCAAGAAGGATTGGCTTTCGCGGTGTTCTTGTTGGAACCGCTTGGCGAGCTGGTCGTAACGTGACAGATCCAGGTCGATGACCCGGTGCATGCCTGCCGGATCACTGTGGCCCCGTTGCCGCCCCGTCGGCGATGTTTGAAGCAAACAACCGGGAAAATGACGGGATTCGGTCAACAAGAACAGACAGATCTGGGAAACGTGGCTGCCGGTCGTGATGTGGATCAGGTAATCCTCGCGGTCGGTATCGAAGGGGTAATCACGGGCGAAGGAATACAGCGTCGCATAGACGTCTTCGAAATCCCAAGGATCGTCCATCACCAGCCGATGGAGCTGGACGCTGGTCTCGGGCGAGACCGATTCGATGTCGGCGGCCACGCGATCGGCCAGCGCCGTGCTCTGCCGGTCGAACAACAATTCCAGCCGATCGACCAGCAGATCGGGTTGTTGGCAGGCGGCAACCGTCGGCCGCCACTGTTGCCAGCGGTCCTTCCGCCGCGAGACGTGGTCCAGCTTCGTGCCCAAAAGTCCGATCACGACAAGTTTCTTGCTCATAGAAATAATTATAGAACACGCGATGCAATGATCGGCCCTCCGCAATTCCCACGCCTCGGTTGCAATCGCCAGAATCGCGTTAAGCCATTGCCCTGAAGTGGCTTAGGCGTTTTTCCGATCGTTTGGCACGGCAATCGCTTTTGTGAACCGCGCAATGAAAAAACGATTCCACCGACGCAACGGAAATCTCATGACGACGACGACGCACGCCCGAACGGCCCCGCCGATGATCTCCACCGGCGAAGCGACCGCGATCCTGCCGACCGAAACAACCGCCCCGATCAAGGTGATCGGAACCGAGGCGATCCGAGCAACGTTCGATGACCTGTGCATCCAACAGGCGATCAATTCGCGGACCGCACCGGGCGTGACCGACGTCGTGCTCAATCCCGACGCCCACTGCGGTTACGGCGCGCCGGTCGGATGCGTGATGGTTTCGCCCTCACACGTCTACCCCGGACCGGTGGGAGTGGACATCAAGTGCTCGATGAGTCTGCTGCAATTGGACGTGCCGGCGGATGTGATCGAGGACCGCAAGACCCGCCGCGCACTGATCGCTGCGATCTGCAAACGCACGCCCACCGGTGCCGGAAAAGGACAGCGAAGCGTCCCCGACGGGCGACGCGTGAACCGAACGCTCGGAATGCAAGCGGTGATCGAAGGGGCCAGCGAATCGGTCTGCCAGCAACTGGGGATCCCCAGCAATTGGGCCGACCGCTGCGAAGACTCGTTCCACGTCGGTCACGATGACACCCAAGACGCGCTCGGATCGCGACTGGATTGGCTGACCGGCCAACGCCACATGACCAACTTTGCTGACAAGATGACTCAACTGGGTTCCTACGGAGGCGGCAACCACTTCGGGGAATGCGAAGTTGTCGAGGTCGGCGATGACGATCGATCGAAGTCGGTCGCCGAAACCTTCGGGCTGCGCGACGGCAAAGTCGCCTTCCTGTCGCATTGCGGGTCACGAGGATTCGGTCACAACTTGGCCTCGGGTCAGTTCAAGACGCTGCAAGAAAAGTTCAACCGCTGGAGCATTCCGCTGCCGGCCGGTGATCGACAGCTTGTGTACGCACCGCTGGGATCCGACGAGGCCAACGACTACTTGGACGACATGGCGCTGGGGGCAAACTTTGCCACCGTGAACCATTTGCTGATCAACGCCCTCGTACTGGAAGCGTTCCAGGAGGTGATTCCCGGAACGCGCGGAGACTTGGTTTACTTTATCAGCCACAACATCGCGCGCAGGGAGATCGTCAACAATGTCCCATCGTGGGTGCACCGCAAGGGAGCGACACGTGCGTTTCCCGGCGGTCACCATGCACTGGCCGGAACCCCGTTTGCCCACACCGGGCATCCGATCCTGTTGCCGGGAAACCCCCGCGACGGATCGGCGGTGATGGTGGCCGATGAAGGTGCCGAGGCGTCGTGCTTCAGCGTCAACCACGGCGCCGGACGGATCCTGGGACGCAAGCAGGCCAAACGTACGCTGGATCAATCAACGATCGATTCGGAGTTGGACGATCACGATATCCTGAGCAATTGCCGCTTCTATCCCAAAGACGAAGCGCCGGCGGCGTACAAGGATTTCAACGAAGTGCTTGCAAGTGTCAAGAAAGCAGGCTTGGCCAGCGAGGTGGCACGTTTGAAAGCCCGATTCGTAATCAAAGACGCCAGCAAGGCCGATGACTGACAACCACGCCAGCGGACCGGTGAGCGAGCGGCCACACCCTGTGACAACGTGGGCGTCGACCGAACACAACCGCCCGCCACTGGCTGACGCCACGTGCTGGCATCTCCCCCCCTTTCCAAACTCATGCTTCAACCCACAACCAAACCACGCATCACGATCGACGGCTCGCAGGGCGAGGGCGGCGGCCAAATCATCCGCTCGTCGCTGGCACTCGCTGCCGTCACCGGAACGCCCATCCGCCTGGAGAACATCCGCGCCGGCCGCAAGCAACCGGGGCTGATGCGTCAACACTTGACCGCGGTGCGCGCCGCCGCCGAAGTCAGCGGCGCGGAAATCGCCGGTGACACGCTCCGCAGTTCCTGGCTGGAATTCACACCCGGCGGGCTTCGCGGCGGTGCGTTTCGATTCGCCGTCGGCACCGCCGGAAGCACGTCGCTGGTCGCGCAAACCGTTTTGCCCGCGCTGACGTTTGCCGCCACACCGTCCACGGTCACGTTGACCGGCGGCACCCACAACCCGTGGGCGCCGCCGTTGGATTTCCTGCAGCGCTGCTACCTGCCACAACTGGCTAAAGCAGGTCCACAGGTCGATGCCTCGCTCGTCCGACACGGCTTCTATCCGGCCGGCGGTGGCGAGATCCGACTGGACGTCCGGCCGCAAGCCTCGTTGACCGGTTTTGAGTTGATGGATGGTGAGTCGAGCTACACGCCCAAGGTCACGGCGATCGTCAGCCAATTGCCGCGAACGATCGCCGAGCGTCAATGCGACACGATTCGTCGCAAGGCGAATTGGGGCGACGCCAGCTATGACGTGATCGAAGTCGACGATCCGATCGGCCCGGGGAACGTGGTGATGATCGAAATCGAGCGACCGTCGTTGACGGAGCTGTTTATCGGCCACGGCAAGCTGGGCGTCAAAGCGGAGCACGTCGCGCGTTCGTTGCTCAAGCAAGTCCGCGCCCACTTGGCCCGACGCGTTCCCGTCGGCGAATACCTGGCCGATCAATTGATGATGCCGATGGGGCTGGCTGCCGCGCAAGGCCACACCAGCACCTTCCGCACCGGACCACTTTCGTTGCACAGCCAAACGCACCTGGCGGTGCTGAAGCGATTCCTGCCGATCCAGATCGAGGTCAGCGAAGAAGACGACGGCAACGTGCGAGTGAAGTTCGGACCGTGACTGGGAAAGAAGCGGATCACACCCACGGATGGCAAGGCGTCCCCACGGATCCCTGGCTGATTGACATCCGCGGGTACGCCTTGCCATCCGTGGGTTAATTCAATACCGACGACCTACCACGTGCTACCGCTTGGCCCGCGGCTTAGGTGGCAGCGGTTTGACCATCACGACGTCGACATCGTTTTCCAACTTCTGACCGGCGGTGGTTCGCCCGTCGTCGATCGTTTGACGCAACATGGCCATCATCGATGCAACTCGATCGGGATGCAGAGCGATCAGATTGTTTTCTTCGCCCGGATCGCTGGCCAGATCGTACAACTGCATCGGCGGCAGATCGGTCATGTCATCGCGTCCCGGTCGTGGACGACTCCAACCGCCCGACCCCGGACACACGCACAGCTTCCACTGGCCGTCACGGATCGCAAACTGCCCGCCGATCGATTGCGAGATGATCGAGTTGCGGGCCGGCTGGTCGGCTTTCCCCAGCAACGTCGGCAGGAACGACACGCTGTCTTCGGCCCCATCGGCCGGGATGGTTGCGCCGGTGATTTCCGCCGCGGTGGCCAGAAAGTCGATTTGTCCGACCAGGTGCTCGGTCCGCGATCCCGGTTTGACTTTGCCGGGCCAGCGGACGACGAACGGGACGCGGTGTCCGCCCTCGTAGATATCGGCTTTGTGTCCGCGATAGATGTAGTTTTGGTCGTGCCCGGCGGCTTCGAGTTCACCGATCTTGGCCGCCGGCGAGCAGCCGTTGTCGGTGGTGAAGACGATCAGGGTTTCGTCGGCGATGCCATTTGCATCGAGTGCGTCGAGGACCTTGCCGACGGTCGCGTCGACTTGCATGGTGAAGTCGGCGTAGACATTGACCCCACTCTTGCCGCGCCACTGGTCGGTCGGCACGATCGGAGTGTGGGGTGCGTTGAGCGGAAAGTAGATGAAGAAGGGCTGCGGTGCATCGGCGTGATCGTTGATGAAGCGGACGGTTTCATCGGTGATCTTGGGCAGCACGTCGACCGCTTCGAAATCCGCCGCCGCCGGGCCCTTGCGGTTGAACCCCTTTGTGACCGTCGCTTTCTGGACCGGGACGCGGTTGCGGACGTAGACATAGGGGGGCATGTCCAGCGATGCGCTGATGCCGAAGAAGTAATCGAAGCCCAGGTCGTTGGGGCCATTTTGAATCTCGCCCTCGTAGTCGACGTCCCAGCCTTTGGCATACGGCTTTGAAAAATCGCCTCCGTCATCGGCGGTGCCACCATCTTTCAGCGGCCAATCCCAGCCCAGGTGCCACTTGCCGATCCCGGCGGTCGTGTAGCCTTGGCGTTTCAGTAGCGATGCGATCGTCAATCGACCCGGCGAAATCAGCGGCTTGGAAAAACCTCCCAAGACGCCTTTCTGCAAATGCGTGCGCCAGTGGTAGCGCCCGGTCAGCACGCTGTAACGCGTCGGCGTGCACACCGAAGACGACGTGTGGGCGTCGCCAAAGATCATGCCCTCGTTGGCGATCCGATCGATATTGGGCGTGGGGATCTTGGAGTCCGGATTGAGCGCCCCGACGTCGCCAAAGCCCTGATCATCGGCCAGGATAAAGATGATGTTGGGGTGATCGCCGCCGGCGGCACCGACCGGTGGGGTGCCGGTGAGCACCGCGAGTATCGCGACCGCTGCCAATGCGAGTGTTGCGATGGAGGATCGCAATCGAAGGGGAGATGATCGGTGGCACCCGGGGAGCGTGGGGGCAAAAGGCTGAAGCATGTTGAATTCGCGTGCGTCGACGGGAGGGGCATTGGACGTGGGGATCGATCTGGCGATCCACCAAGGCCGTCCGAGCCGGTAGTTTCTTTGCTGCGCGGCGCAAAGTCAAATCGCGGCTGGTTGGCACAGCAATTGCTGCATTTTCCCGGCCGCGTAGGAGTTGGTAAAACGGAACGGAGCAACGGTTGGTGGACAGCCTGCGACGTCCTTGCCAGGAGCGTCCCGGGGAGGTCAGCCAAAGCCCACTGTCGCTGCGAAGCAGCGACCGGGAATCGCCTCAAGGCCAAACACCAACACGCATGCCCGTGCCACTTCGTCGCGCGAAGTTTGTCAGAACGATCCGAAACCCGAAAGGAGGAAACGTCATGGCCAACTATGCAATCATCGAAATCGAAGCCGGATTTGAAGTGATCGACGTGCTGCCGGGCCAATCGGCCGAAGACGCCGCCGCGGCCCGAGGCGGCGCGTTGGTCGACCCCGGCCCCTACCACAGCTTTGAAGACGCCAACGACGCGATGGATCAGCTGGAGGTCGTCGAGGACGACGACCTGTAGTCTACCGCCGCTTCATTTTCGCCTGGGCCGGACGGTCGCCGTCCTCTTAAGGCTCGTGCGGTTTTTGGAAATCACCCTCCTGGCAGGAGGGTCGAGCGCAGCGAGGGGAGGTCGTACGGTGAATTGCCAAACAAGCTTGTGTCCTTTGGTCACATCGAATCGCGGATCAACCCTCCCCGCGTCGTCGCTCGCTCCTCCGCGACCCTCCCTGCCAGGGAGGGTGAAGTCGTAAACGCCTGTCAAATCCGAGGTTAAAAACCGCACGACCTCCGAGGCGGTTCGTTTGCGGCCTTGACCTGCTGATTTCCCCTCGTTGCTGAGAATGCTCAACGGCACCGCAATCGGTCAATCTCGGTAGAATCATGCCAGGAATTGTGTCTTCATTCGATTGCCGAGGTAGATCCATGAGAATTATCACCCGACTTGCAGGACTTCCGGTTCTGTTGACGCTCGCGTACACACTCGCCCCTGCTGACGATTGGCCTCAATGGAGAGGCCCGGAGCGAGATGGAAAATCCTCCGAGTCGGGACTCCTGGATTCCTGGCCCGCAGGGGGGCCCAAATTACTTTGGCAAACCGACGGCCTCGGCGACGGTTACTCGACGCCGTCGGCTGCCGATGGGGTCGCGTACGTGATCTGCAACCAGGGCATGGACGCTGAGCAGGTCATCGCGCTGTCACTTTCCGATGGATCAAAGCTTTGGACGACCAAGATCGGTCCGGTGGGCAAGAACCAGGGGCCGCAGTACCCCGGCACAAGGTCGACGCCGACCATCGATGGCGAAAAGCTCTACGCACTGGGCTCCGATGGCGATCTGGCCTGCTTGGATGCCAAGTCGGGTTCGATCAAATGGTCAAAGGATCTGCGGTCCGAATTCGGTGGCAAGCCGGGCAAATGGGCCTACGCCGAATCGCCGCTGATCGACGGCGACGCATTGATCTGTTCACCCGGCGGATCGGAGGCGACGGTTGTCGCGCTGAACAAATCCGACGGCCAGCCGATTTGGAAGGCGTCGCTTGCCGAAGCGGATGATGCCGGATGCTCATCTCCGGTCGTCGCAACGATCGCGGGAACGAAGCAGTACGTGTTGTTTCTCTCCAAAGGTGTAGTTGGACTCCATGCAGAGACTGGCGAATTGCTTTGGCGATACACGGGCACATCGGACAAAGATGCCAATGTGCAGACCCCGGTCGTCAGCGGCAACCTTGTCTATACCGGTGCGGGCCGTGTCGGCGGCGGTCTGGTTCGTGTCTCAGCCGACGCGTCTGAACCCGAGGAAATTTATTTCGGACGGACGATGCCCTCGGGAATGGGCGGCAACATCCTGGTCGACGGCATGCTGTTCGGTACGTCGGGCCCCACCCAGATCTGTATCGACTTCGAAAGCGGCGACATCAAGTGGCAAGATCGCGGGATCGGCGCCGCCTCGCTGTGCTACGCCGATGGAAAGATTTTTTTGCACGGCGAGAACAACGATGTGGCGGTGATCGAGGCCACCGGAGAAGGCTACAAAGAACTGACCCGATTCACGCCCCCCCGCGCGCCGACGGGAGTCAAGGGCAAGGCGTGGACCTACCCCATCATCGTCGACGGCAAGTTGATGATCCGTCACGGCGGCACCGTTTGGTGCTACGACGTCCGCGGCTAAGCTCAGGTTCTGTTTGAAAACGAGGAGGCCGTGGCGATTGGGCGCGAAAAGGGGTCGGGGGTCAGACGAGCACGTCCTCCACACTCCGCCGAGGTGTCGGTTTGACTTCACTGCCGTAGCCCAGGCGAAGCAGGAGTTGTGGGTGTGCGTTGGTACCGATCAACTCGGCCAACTTGGTTCGCAATCGCGGGACTTCGATCGGTTGATTCAGGTACGATGCGTCGACCGACCAGGAGGCGGCGCGGAGCGAGATCTTGGCGAGCGCTTGGCCACATTTGATCCAATCGGCCGGCGTGTCTCCCTCGGTCCCGATCACGGCCAACAGCGGTGAACCTTCGGCAAGCTGTCGATCCTTGGCCGCTTGCCCGTCGCCCCAGTCGAAGGTTCGAACAGCCAACCAGCCGAAGTGCGACGCGAAATCGCTGACGCCTTGCGAGTAGCCCGGAATGCCGTCACGTCGCGAGCTGGTGTTGGAATGAATCCATTTGGCAAGCTCGCGTCGAAAGTGCTTGTCGCTGGCCTGCTGGCGGTCACCTTCGCTGATCAGATCCGCAACGGCATGCTTTTCTCGCTCGGCGTGGATCAAGTGAATCCAAGCGCGTTCGGATTTAGCGTCATTGATCCATTCGGATTGCAACTCGGGATCGACGTCTTGCTTGCTGAACGGGAATCGGTTGGTGCGTCGCTTGGGGATCGCATCGAACAGTGACTGTTCGTCGTCGCTGGGAACATGCGGTCCGGCGACCATCACCCGTGCGATCACGTTTTCTTCACTACCAAGTGGCAGCACACGTACCATGGTGGCCAAACCATCGCAGTGCAGTGCGAGTGTCAAGTAAAACAGTGCCGCACCACAGCTGATCGTCAGCTCGCGGTTGTTGGGATCGACCACGGGACAGGCCCGTCGCGGATCGGCTAACAGTTCCACTTGACCGGACTTCAAGCGGAACAACCACGGCTGGGTGTTGTGCCCCGAGGGAGCTTTGATCGCATGCCCCACGGCATCGAGCAGTCGGTCGGAAAGACTGACGGAGGGTTTCGGTTGCGCAATCGTGTTCATCGGATCATTGCCTGGATTAGAAGCGTGGAATCACCGAGTTGAAGTCGGCGGACGTTGTCCTAATACGTGGCGGGCAAACCGGTCGTCACACGTTGCGCATCATCGAAGGCTGGACCGATCACCGCCAGTGTCGTGTGATCGAATACCATTCGAGCAACTTCAGTGTAGCGTCGCAGGGTCGCGCAGGAAAATATATAAAATGTCGCTGCGTCCGCAGAAACACGCTTTGACCAACCGCTTCCGGCAGAGAGTGATGCAGTCCAGCTACTGCAACTCACCCCCCAGATAGACCTTGGTTTTGGGGTGACCATACAGCCGGATCCAATCCACGTACATTCTGGCCGGAAACGTCGCCGTGATTTTTTCTGGCCTGTCGAGTCCCGTGTACGAATGCGTCCAACTGCCGACCGCGACGTCCAGGATCGGGAAATAGGGTTGGTGATACTCCTGCATCTCGGGGGCGGTGATGTCCCACGAACCGAACTCTTTGCCGTCCAAGAAAAACTTCATGTGTGTCGGTGTCCATGAGATCCTGTAGAGGTGGTAATCCAGGTGCAGATCTTCCGGAGCGTCGAACCATTCGACCAAGCTGGTCTTTTCTTCGCCGACGCCGGCAAAGTGCAAGGCGCAATTGATCTTGCGATGCTGAAGTTCCTTTTGAATGCCATCCTTGCCGCCGATTTCCAGAATGTCGGCTTCACCACATTTGGGCCACACCGTTTCCGGGAAACTGTTGCCGAGCATCCAGAACGCGGGCCAAATTCCGTCGGCCGTGTCGGGCAACTTGATCCTCGCTTCCAGGTCTCCGTACCGGAACGCAAACCCGCTGCGAGTGTGGATCCTCGCCGAAGTGAATGCGTTTCCCCGATACGCTTCCCTGCGAGCTTCGATGACCAGGTTGCCATCGTGGACGTAAGCGTTCTCGAGTCGATCGGTGTTGTACTCCAGTTGCCCATTGCCGAAGCCGTGCCCACCCACGTCATGCGTCCAGCCGATGTCGGCACCCGCTGCGGTGGTGACCAACGGATCGTTTGAGATTCCGGACACCAGTGCTTTCGACTTTTTCTTACCCGGGCAAACCATCGGCGTGGGCTGGGTCGTCGATTCGGCCTCGGCGTCGGCCGTGCTGATCACACGAGCGTCACCACCGACGCCGCTCGATGGCGACCAATCATTGATCATGGGGACGGCGCCCGACGTCGCCCGACGTCGCTACCCTTTGGCAGGATCTGACGCTCGACGCGGATTCCTTTCAACTCTCGTTCCAACTGGCGACCGCCGATTTGTTGGACGACGCGAGCGTGCGGATCGACATCGTTCGCGGCGTTAACTCGATCCTCGGCGGAGGCAGTGTGTTTGACGTGCCGACCGGCAGCGGGTTTGTGACCAAGACGTTGAATTTCAATACATCCAGTGCCGACACCTATCGCCTGATCGTCAGCGGAGAGGACGGATCGCCTGCGGTGGATGCCTTTTCGATCCAGCAGATCACGGCGATCCCGGAACCGTCGGCCGTGTTGATACGGGCTGCAATCGGCACGGCAGCGGTAACGCGACGTCGGCGTTCGCAGACCGCCTGAATACAAAACACCAGGCTGCACTACCGGCATGATTGGCCCGATGGACGGGCAACGCTACTTCGTTGTCGGCACCGCCAGGCCGGCGATCGGATGGATCTGTGGGATCGGGTCGCCCAGATCGTGTAGTGCCTGTTCGACGGCTTCGTGTTGGACGAGTGACTTGATGAAACGTTCTCGCGTCGTGTTCTTTGCGATCGTCCCCAACAACTCGATGTCCCACTGCACGGACATGCTGTCGTCACCTTGGTTAACCTGCACGATCGATTCGATGCCGTCGTTTTGAAGAATCGCTTTTTGGATCGCGCCGGCCATGGCATCAAGTTTTTCCTGCCGGGACGCACTGACGACGAACTGCCCCGTGCTGACGCTTTGCCGCGTCGTGTCGGCGACCTCGGGGATCGCGTCGAGCCGTTTGAATGTCATCACGCCGTTGTCGAACACCATTCCAAATAGATCCGAGGGCACGGCGCCGCAAGGCAATTGTTGACCGCCGCACATCTCGGTCGGACAGGGGCTGAAGGGTAGGAATCCGATGTACCGCCAGCCGTACAGTCGCTTCTTGCCGCAGGCGTCTTTGCTGATCACCGATTCGTAATACCCGATCGGAACGTTGGTCGCCGCGACGACAAACTTCTGTGTGCTGCCCGGGACGCCGCCGCCGGAATGTTTGGCCGAGGGGATGAAACCCGTGCCCGCCTTGGCCAAGTCGGCGATCGCTTTGACGTTTTCATCAAACTGTGAATCCAGCTCTTGATTCAGCGACGTCAGGTTCCATCCGTCAGTCAACCCGACCGAGACATTGGCCGTTCCCAATCCGGGACGCACGTCGATCGAATACTCTTCGGAAAAGTCCGGCAGGTACTCCAGAGAGATGGCGATGAACTCGTCGCTGGGCGTCGTGGTCGAAACCTTGCCCTGGGTCACCACGCTGCCGCCCGGTTCGACCCGCAGGTACGGCTTGGGGCGGTAGTACCGAATGCCGGTGTCATCAGGACCGGGCGCCTGTCGAACCCTCACCCGTGGCGCGCATCCCGTGTTCCAAACGGTCGTCGCCAACAAGGTCGCTGCCAGCAGCGTCCCCGCCCAAGATTTGTGACGCATTTCTGTCTCCCGTCCATGGTTCGACAAAGTAGGTTCCCACGGGGGGTATCGGGTCTGGGGGGAGTGCTGGTTCACCCACAGCGAGTGACCGGCCTGTCAGAACAGTTGGTGGGATTGGACGAATGATGTCGGCGGTAACGATCAAGCGATACGACCAGCTGAACGCGGACCAGTGGCGACGCGTCGCCGTGACCGCCAAGCGTCATGTCAAACGGATCACGGGGCAGTCGAGCGAAATCGGGATCGGGCAAAAATACACCGCCGGTAGACCCACGGGGCGACAACTTGCGATCCGGGTCTATCTGCCGCAGAAATGTCGCCGTGTGGCAAAGACGAAGCGAGTTCCCGCGCACTTTGAGATCCGGCTGAAACGCAGCGACGGCAAATTCGATCGGCTGCGGATTCGATCGGACGTCGAATCACTTGGCGACTACGTCCCCACGGGCGCTGATGTGAAACTTGACGATCGCACCGCGACGACCGGATTCTTGTTGCGCTGGAAAACGGACGACGGCGAAGTCCGCTGGGGGCTCGCCACGGTCGCCCATCTGTTTGACCAGACCCGACTGCGAATCGTTTCGGTCCGGATGAATCCGACCGTCACACTTCGATGTCGACGTCTCAAGACACCGCCGAAACGCGAACACCTGGACCTGGCCGTGCTGGAGATCGTCGGCGATCGAGAGGAGATCGAGGACAAACTGCGACGCTGTGGATTGATCGAAAGCATTGACCCGCCGGCGATTCCGTTGATGAGTGTTCGCCAAGTCCACCGCGCGGTCATGGGACATCGACGCGGTCGCACCTATCCGCCCGACGGCGATCACGCCTTTACCGGCGAAGAAGTCTTTCCGGATGGGTTTCAGTTGGGATCGCGAATCCTGGACGACTGTGTTCGCGTCGGTCGCTGTGACGTCGACACGTTTTGCCAGGGCACGTCGGGTTCCGCGTGGAGCATCAGCAACCAAGCCGCATGCTTGCAGGTCGGCGGCAAAGAGACGGATTTCCGCGAAGGCATCGGCCAACCGTTTGACCTGTGCTTGAAATGGATTCGATCGTCGATCAACGCGCCGGTCAATGTCGTCGCGGTCTGGTGATTGTGGAGTGGACGAGGGTGCCGCGGATGAATGACCGGGAAGCGTCGTAGCGGAAGTCGCCAAGACGTTCGGCGATTCGCAAAGGCCGAGCGAAACGCTGGGCGAGTTCCGCGACTGAAAAATGCGATAACGACACGCTGGAAGCCTATCCCACGGGGATCCTTTTTAGCCCATCCAACTGCCCAGGTTGCGGGTGACGAATTCGTCGTCGGTCAAATGCGGGTAGGCGTTGTAAACCCGATCGATCTCTTCGCGTTGGCCCGGTGAGAGTCGTTCGTCGGGATCCAAACATCGGGGGCTGGATAGCAATCCCTGACGAAACAGCACGTCTTGGATGCCCGCGATGCAACCGGCAAACCCGCCCGCGGCATCGAACAACGCGGCGTTGCAATCGGTCACCTGGGCCGCCAACGTCAACAATCCGCGTTGCATCTGATCCGACTGACGAGCGCTTTTACAGGTCTGCAGCAATTCGACGGCCTTTTGAGTCCAGCAGGCCCAGTGCCCCAGCAAACCGCCGACGATCTGCAACCGTTTCGCGTAACCGTTCATGTGGATTTCATAGTCGGTCAACAGATCGATGACGATGGTGTCATCGTTGCCGGTGTACAGTGCGACATCGTTCCCGCGACGTGCCTCAGCAACCGCGCGAACGACGTCCAGTGTTTTGTATCGATCGAATGGCGAGATCTTGATGCCGATCAGGTTGGGGATCCCCGCCAACCGTCTCCAAAAATCCAGCGACAGGACTCGCCCACCGACGGCGGGCTGCAAGTAAAACCCGAAGATCGGAATCCGCCCCGCGACCGCCTGGCAGTGCCGAATCAGTTGATCGTCGCTCGCATCGGACAGCGCCGCCAGCGATAACAATCCGATGTGATAGCCGAGATCGCGGGCCAGTTCCGCTTCTGCGACAGCCTGGTCGGTCGGGCCGCAGATCCCTGCGATCAAGACCGTTTGCCGGTCGCCGGCCGCGTCCAATTCGCGGGCCGTTTCGGCGGCCAGACTGAGCACGGGGTGCAGCAGATTGTGCTGGGGCTCGCGAATCTGGAACTGCGTGGTGTGGACGCCGACCGCCAAACCACCGGCGCCGGCGGCGTGGTAGTAGCGTGTCAGCGCGCGTTGGCTGCGCCGGTCAAAGTTCCCGTCGGGATCGAGTGCCAGCGGATGCGCGGGAATCACGATTCCGCTGCGAATCGCCTCGGTCACCCAGGACGGAGGCATCGGCGCGTCGGGATTGATTCCGTCAGAAGGCACCATCACGAACCTCAAAGTGAGTCGGTTTGCCCAACAACCGTCCGCCCTGCTGGACCCAATCCGCCGTCCAGCGGATCACCTGGTCCATCGGTGTCGCCGGGGCGCCGAGCAGTTCGGTGCACCGCGAGGCATTGCTCAGCAGCGCCGTCTCGGATTCTTGGCCGCTGAATCGAACGCTGCAATTCATCAGTTCAGCGATCCGTGTGGCGACCTCACGAACCGAAAAGGTTTCAACGCTGGTCAGGTTGATCGGTCGGGGAGGCGACTCGGCCAGTGGTAACGCGCGGAGGATCAGATCGTTCGCGTCGCCTTGCCAGATGCAGTTGAAATAGCCTTGCGTCAGGTCGATCGTTTCTCCGCGCGCGACTTTGGCCGCCAAGTCGGTCAGCACGCCGTAGCGCAGATCGGTCGCGTAGTTCAAACGAATCATGGCAACCGGAGTGTCGGCCAGTCGCGAGAAGTGATCGAAGATGCGTTCGCGTCCGACCGCCGCGTAGGCGTATTCGCCGACCGGGGCGAGCGGATCGGATTCCAGTGAACCGCCCCGGTCGACCGGCGAGAACGCGTAGACGTTTCCGGTGGACAATGCGACGAAGGTGGCGGTGGGATAGCGTTGCATCGCAAACGCCGGCGCGATCGTGTTGACGGCCCAGGTGTGCGACGGGTTTTGCCGGGTTCCGAATTTCGAACCGACCAAATACACGATTGTGTTTGAGTCGGGCAATTGCGACAGCGAATCTTGGCACAGCAAATCCGCGGCAACCGTTTGGACTCCACGCCTGCTGAGCCACTCGCGGGCGGCCGGGTCGGAGAATCGACTGACCGCGACGACATGGGCATCGGCCCCGGCTTGATCGATCGCGGCTTGCGCACGGGCGGCCAGCGTCGGCCCCATCTTGCCGCCGGCCCCCAGGACAACGATCGGACCGGAAAGCGACGCGGCAAATTCAACGAGCTCCGCCGACGGCGTCACCAACAACGCCTCCAATTGCGATTCGTCCGTGATCCGATCGGGCAGGCCGGCGGTGGTGGTCATGTGCTGCTGTGGTTGGGTCAGTGGGATAGTTTACGCGAACCAGTCGTCGACGACGCGACCGTGAACATCGGTCAGGCGGAAGTCGCGTCCGGAATAGCGGTAGGTCAGTCGGGTGTGGTCGATGCCCATCAGGTGCATGACGGTGGCGTGCAGGTCGTGGACATGGACGCGTTGTTCGACCGCGTGCATCCCAAAATCGTCCGTCGCTCCGTGCATCAATCCGCCGCGAACGCCGCCTCCGGCCAGCCACATCGAGAAACCCGTGTGGTGATGGTCGCGGCCCGCTTTCTTGGGATCCTTGTCCTTGTCGACTTGGGCATAGGGAGTCCGTCCGAACTCACCGCCCCAGATCACCAGCGTGTCGTCCAACATCCCACGGCTTTTCAAGTCCGACAACAGTGCCGCGGTGACTTGATCGGCGTCGGCACATAATTTTTCGTGACCGGAGTTGTTGTTCCGGTGGGTATCCCAAGGCTGTTTGCTGTTCTTTTTCACGTAAAAGACTTGGACGACTCGGACGCCGCGTTCGAGCAACCGCCGACCCAACAAACAGCTCCGGCCGAATTCGGAATCTCCGTATGCCCGCCGCGTCGGCTGGCTCTCACGCTCTAAATCAAACGCTTCGGACGCTTCCCGTTGCATCTGGAACGCCATCTCCATCGACCGAATGTGCGTTTCCAAGGATGCTTCGCCGGGGCGTTGCTGCCGGTGAATCTGGTTCAGTTGTTGCAACAAGTCCAGTTGCCGGCGTTGGTCGGATCGTGACAAGTGCGGGTGGCGGATGTTGTGAATCAATTTTTCCACGTCGGAATGATTCGTGTCAATCTCAACGCCTTGGTGCTGTCCGGGCAGAAACGCGTTGGACCAGAGTTGCGGGCCGACGACGGGCAATCCGGGTGAGAGCGCGATGAACGAAGGCAGGTTGGCGTTTACACTGCCCAAGCCATACGACAACCACGACCCCATGCTGGGCCGCGTCGGTTGTTGGTGACCGGATTGCATCAACAACAACCCCGGTTCATGGTTGGGCACGTCGGTGTGCATCGAACGCACGACGCACAAGTCGTCCGCATGGTCGGCCAACTTGGGGAACAGCTCACTCATCACGACGCCGCTTTCACCGTGGGCGGCGAACTTGAACGGCGATGGCATGTACCCGCCGGCGCGATTCTTTTTGTCGATCGAATGGTCGTTGGGGGATTCACCGGCGTGTTTGGCCAGCATCGGTTTGGGGTCAAACGTGTCGACGTGAGACGGCGCGCCATTCATAAACAAAAAAATCACACGCTTGGCGCGTGCGGCGTGATGCAAGCCGTCGCCGACCGAAGGATCGCCCGAGAACACTCGGTCGGATGCCAGCGCCGACATCAGTCCCACGGACCCGAAACCGGCTCCGCTGCGGAGGAACAGACGACGGCGGGAAAAAGTATCGTGCATGGTCAATCCAACATAAACATTTCGTTGCTAATCAACAGCGTTTGTGCGAGCCCGTTCCAACGCTCGTCACTGCCGTCGGCGACAAAGGTTTCCGCCAGGCCGAGTTCTTCGTCGCCGGGTGGTCGGCCATAAAGCAGTCGGTAGGCAAACTCGATCCGCCCGCGATCGGTCGGATCCCCGCTTCGGATGCGGTCGGCGAGCCTCGCCGCATGGTGAATCAGGAACGGGCTGTTGAGCAAAAACAGTTTTTGTAGCGGAGTCGTCGTTTCGTGCCGGCCGGGGCTGTGCGCATTCGGGTCCGGAAAATCAAACCGAGCCAACATCGGGTTCAGATCCAATCGGCTGACCTGGCTGTAAACCGTCCGCCGCCCCGTTGATGTGTCTTGCGGATCGATCGAAGGGCCACCCACGGTCGCATCAAGTCGTCCGGAAGCCGCCAGAATGGCATCCCGATAACCTTCCAAACTCAGGCGCCGCCGAGGCATCCGCCAACGCCAGCGGTTGTCCGGATCGAGCTCGGATTTTGCCGGATCGATCTCGCTGCTTTGCCCGTAGGCGGATGACAAGACGATTTCTCGCTGCAACCACTTCAACGACCATCCCGCGTTCATGAACCGAACCGCCAAGTCATCCAACAGCAGCGGGTGGGACGGCGGGGCGCCGAGCGCACCAAAGTTGCTGGGGGTTGCTACGAGAGGCGTTCCCATCAACTGGCGCCAAACACGATTGACGATCACGCGGGCCGTCAGCGGATTCGTGGGATCCGCGATCGCATCGGCCAACGCCGCTCGGCCGCTGCCGTTTTGAAACCCATCGTCCTGTCTGGCTTCATCGTCCGTCGATTCCAGCACGGTCAAGAAACCTCGCGGGACCGATTCGCCCAGCCGTTTGGCATCGCCGCGGATCATCACCTTCAGATCGCGTGGTTTGCCTTCGCGAACGATGTGCATGGCGTCTTGCGGTTTCTTCGCTTGGCCCGCCTTGGTTTCGACCGAATCATCCAGCGGCCGATTGAACATCTCGGTACTGGCGAAAACGCCGGCGATCGCGTAGTAGTCCGCAGTCGGCACGGGATCGAATTTGTGGTCATGGCAGCGGGCGCAAGCGACGGTCAATCCCAGCAACCCACGCGAAACGGTGTCGATGCGGTCCTCCCATTCATCGGCCATCACTTCCGGATCGCCGCGGCGGTAATACTTGGGACCCAGTCCGATAAAACCGAGCGCGACATGTTGGTCGGGGTCGGCGGGGTGTCGCAGGTCGGCCGCCAGTTGGTCCCGGACGAATTCGTCGTAGGGCATGTCGGCGGCAAAGGCCCCAATCACCCAGTCACGATACAGATACGCGTTCGGGTAAGTCAGCGAGTCGTTGTTGCCGACGATGTGCGCCTGGTCTTCGGCAAACCGCGCGACATCCAGCCAAACACGCGCCCAGCGTTCGGCATGTCGGGGCGACGCCAACAATCGGTCGACCACGCGGAGCTTGGCGTCGGGGGAGTCGTCGGCCAGAAAGGCGTCGACATCGTCGATCGTCGGCGGCAATCCGGCCAGATCAAAACTGACGCGTCGCAACCACGTCGACTTGGACGCCGCCGGGTTGGGAGACAGTCCGTGTTGGGAAAGCCGCGCAAGGACGAATCGATCGGTCTTCGTCGCCGCCCATGACGATCGGTCGGTGTCGTGGCCTTCGATCTCGTGGGGCTGATGCAGCGTCGGTGGGCGAAAGGCCCAAAACTGTTTCGCCTGGTCCCAATCGAATCCCGGTTCCGTAACGGGTTCATGGCGTGAATCACTTTCGGCAGCCAGGTCCGGCATGGCGGCGCCGGAACGGATCCAGGTTTCGAAATCGCGGATCACGTGTTTCGGCAGCGGTTCATCCGGTGGCATTTCCATGCCATCGTAGCGCAACGCGGTCAACAACAAGCTGGTGGCCGGTCGGCCGGGCGAAACCGCCGCCCCCGAGTCGCCGCCCCGCAACATCGCTTGGGCATCGTCGACGCGCAGGCCCCCCTGGATTACGTCGGCATCGGCCGAGTGACACTCGTAACAGCGTGATACAAGGACCGGACGGATCTTGCGTTCGAAAAATTCGATCGATTCGGCGTCTTGCTCGGCGGCGGGAACGATTCCGCTGCCGCAACAGATCAAGGCCATGACGGCGTTTGCCAAGACGAATGCTCGATGGACGCTGGGGGTAGGCACGACGGCTGCACCGTAGTGTGGGGGGGAGGGCTGGGGCGGGACTCACATTGTACCGCATCAGCCGACCGACCGCGTGTCGAATCTCGCGGCCACAGGCGGTGGTGCCTCGCCTCTCCAAAGTACGACCGCCCTTCCGGGGCGTCGTCCGCTGGCGCGTCCCGCGGCGACCTAAAAAGGACATCGTACTCTCGCCTCAACGATCCCCCGATCGATCAGAGGTCCGAAAGTGGAATCTCGATCGGTGGCAGCGGGATTTCCGGTGTCGGCGGGATTTCCGCGGAAGGGCCGCCGAGGGGCCGAAACTCGTGCTCGACATCGCCGGCATCACTGCGGACGATCACTTTCAGCGGTCCGCTCAGACTTTTGTTCTTGTAAAAATTTTCCAACAGGCGGATGGCCGAACCGGTCAAGCGTTGGCCCTTGCTCATCAGTAACGTGCCCGTTTGACAGCGAATGTCTTCGGCCAGCACCATGCCTTGGACGACTTCGTGGAAGTTCAATTTGACGTGATGAAAATTTCGTTCTCGTTTGACAAAGTCTTCCAGTGCGGCGAAGAACGTCGGATCATAGGCCGCTCGGTTTTCTTTCAGTTCGTTCAGCGCATGCAGCGGGCTATCGCAGAACCGTTCTTTGAAGTCGAAGTCGATGGCCAGTTTCAACACGCGAGATTCGATCGGGACCGGGATGCCGTCGACCGAGGCGACGTCGATGTCGACGTTTTGCAGTTGGATGATCCGGGAAACCTGTTCCATCCGAGGGATCGCCTTGAGCAGGTCTGCGGCGAGCTTGGGATGCTTGGCAAACTGCCGTTCTTCCTCCACGGCGATGCTTCCGCCGTCCAGTTTTTTCTCAAGCACCTCCGTTGGCAGGGTGACACAACCGAGCGAGGAAAGCATCGCGGCGATTTCCAATTGCCACTGATTTGGAATCGGAACGCGTTTCAAGATGCCGTCAACGATCGCGCGGACACGTGTCGATTGCCCGAAAGCCAACGGGCTGACCAAACCCAGCACTTCGCTGAGCACTTTGACGCTGCCGTGCAAGGTTCCTTCGACCAACTCACGCTCTGCCTCGATCAACGCGTGCTGCCGCAGCGCGTCGTGAAGTGATGCCGCCAGGTCTTTTCCGGTACAAGGCTTGGCCAGGAAGCGGAAAAGGTGTCCTTCATTGATCGCTTCGATCGTCGAATCGAGTTCGGCGAATCCGGTGAACATGATCCGCACGGTGTCGGGGCAGAGTTTCCGGATGCGTTTGAGCAGTTCGATGCCGTTCATGACGGGCATCCGCATGTCGGAGACGACAACGGCGAACGGTCCGTGTCGGTCGATCAACTGCAAGGCTTCTTCGCCGCCGAGCGCGGTCGTCAGGTCGAATTCGTCGCCCTGTTGGCGTTTGATCCCGCCCAACAGATTCGCATCGTCGTCGACGAACAGGATTCGTTGGTTACTCATCGATTACTCTTGAACTGCCATGATTTGAGCGTCGTGTTTCCATTTCAATAACTGCTTTGCCAACGCGGTCGCTTGGGCCCTGTCATTGGCGGATTTCAGGCCGCGATCGATGATGTCTTCATCACCGCCGTGATAAAGCCAATTCGCGGCGTAAACGACTTGGCAGTCCAGGCTGCGGCGTGAGCAGACGTCAAAACTGTGGTGCGCTGCGACGATTTCGACGATCGCGGCCGGTATCCCCCACAGCGCGAGCAGGTAGGCACCGACGCCCTGATGCGTCGCTCCGAACCTGTCAAGTTCCAATTCCCACAGCGGGCGGTTCTCCGCGACAGAGGCCCTTTGCAGTTTGGAATACTGGTCGGGAAAGGTGTCCATCAGGATCAGTTTTCCGATGTCATGCAACAACGCGCCGCTGAACACCGCCCCATAGGTGTCATCGCTGGGGTGAAGGTGGCGGGTAAATTCTCTGGCCAACACCGCGACCTGGAATGAATGATTGAACAACGCGTGGGAAGACCGGATGGCGATTTCGTCGACACTGCGCAGCATGACTGCTTGTGACAGTGCCAGCCCCAGGATCACATCGGCTCCGACCAGAGACACCGCGTGATTGACATCCAGCACCGGGTAGGGCAATGCGAAGATGGCCGAGTTTGCGACCTGCAAGGTTCGGGCGCTGAGGATCGGGTCACGCGTGACGATGTTCGCGATCGATTGTGCGTTCCAGCTTTCGCCCGCCAGGACCTGGTTGATCTCGCTGACGACTTCCGGGACCGACGACAATCGGTTCGCTTGGCCGATCGCGTCCAAGACCGCCGCCGACGTGATGGTCGCTTGAAACGTTTCGGCCCGCTTGATGGCGTCGACCAAGACATTCAAATCACAGGGCTTGGACAGGTATTGATGCATCGGCTGAACGGCGGTCAGCGCGGTGTTGCGGTTTGCTTGACCGGACAGGACGATGCGGAACACGTCGGGGTGACGTTGTTCGACCCGGCTCAACAATTCCGCTCCGTCCATCCCTGGCATCTGCATCTCGCTGACAACGACATCAAAGTCTCCCGACTCCAGCAATCGCAGCGCTTCGGCGGCGGAGGCCGCCGTGACGACCTGCCACTGGCCGATTTCACCTTCGATCCACCGCGACACGCCACGCAGCACGCGTTCTTCGTCGTCAACCAGCAGGATCTTCATGGACGCACTCCGATCGATTCGGAAAACGTCGCCGGTAACGTTACTTCACTGAGCCAAGGAGGCGTCTGGGCCACGAGCGACACGCGGGGGATCTGGATCGTGAAGGTCGTCCCGGTGCCTTCTTGAACGTCGAACCAGAGTTTGCCCCGGTGTTTTTGGACGATGACCGAATGGGCGACCGCCAGCCCCTGGCCGGTGCCCTTGCCGACCGCCTTGGTCGTAAAGAACGGCTCGAAGACGCGTTTGCGGGCCTCATCCGGGATGCCTCCACCGTTGTCGGCGATCGTCACTTCGACGCTGTCATCCAAGCTGCGGGTCGCGATCGAAATCTTTCCCTTGGCGATTTCTCGTCGGTCGATGCGGTCGCCGATCGCGTGAGATGCGTTGACGATGATGTTCAGAAATGCTTGGTTCAATTCGCTGGGCAACCCGTCGATCGCCGGCAAGTTGTCTTCCAGGTCTGTTTCCAGGTCGGCGACGTATTTCCATTCATTCCGGGCAACGGTGATGGTCGACCGCAGCACGTGATTGAGGCACAGTTTGGTGGTCTTGCCCGTTCCGGGGTGGGAGAACTCCTTCATCGCGGCAACGATTTTCGTAACCGCCTGGACGCCTTGAATCGAGTCCGCCAAGGCGTCCGGAATCTGCTCCAGCGACGAACGGATTTTCTGGGCGTCGCCCGCTTGATCGATGGAGTGACGCAACTGGATCCATTGGGCGTCGGAGACGGTTTCGTCGGCCAATGCCGGCAGCAATTCGAGCAACCGCGACAATCGATCCATTGTTTTGGCGACGTAGCGAACGTTGTCTCCGATGTACTGCATCGGTGTGTTGATTTCGTGGGCCACCCCGGCGGCGAGTTGCCCGACGGATTCTAAACGCCGCGACTGATCGAGTTGATCCTGGATGAATCGTTGTCGAGTGACATCGGTTGCGACCCACAACGTCGCGCCGGAGGCCGTCTGGCTGAGCGGGCTGATGCGGACGTCGAGCGTGCGTTTGCGGCCGTGGCGGTCCACAAATTGGATCTCACCCTGCTCGGGGGCTTTCGACATCTGGCCGCTGTGGAAGTCCTGTAGCCGAGTCCCGCCGGTCCATGCGATCGGCAATTCGGTCATCGCTTTGCCGATCGCGTCATCGGCAGGGATGTCGAACGTGCTTTCGGCGCGGGGATTCCAGCAAGTCACACATCCATTCCGGTCCAAGCAGATCAGAATGCTGGGAATGGAAGCGATCAGCACCTCTGCGTCGTGATGGGCCGAATCGAGTTTTGATTTCTGTGAGGCGACGACCTGTTTGAGGTCATCGAGGTTTTGCCGGTGACCGCGGAGCAGACGACGTTTTTCGCACAGCGACGTCGCCAGTTGAATCGCTTCGATGTCATCAAACGGTTTCTTCAGTACCAGCAGTTTGTCGGTGCGTCCGATTCTCTCGGCGATTTCGGTCCAGCTTTGATCCGAATACGCGGTGCAAACGACGACTTGCAGATCCGGATCGACTTGCCAAAGCCGTTCGATGGTTTGCACGCCGTCCCATCCCGGCGGCATTCGCATGTCGACGAAGGCCGCTCCGAAGGTGATGCCGCGTTGTTTGGCCTGATGAACCAGTTGAAGCCCCTCCAGTCCGCCGCTGGCGCAACTCAGCTGATAGGTCGGCGCCGGTTTGCGGGGCGGCGGCGTCTCGCCGAACAAGGCCGCGTCCAAGGCCAACAATTCGTCCTGTGGAGCGGGCGTGGCAAAGATCTTGCGGAAATCGTTGTGAATCGTTTCGCTGTCGTCGATCACCAGCAGATGCTCGACCGTCGCTTCGGGGCCACTCATGCGTATTCTCCCGAATCGAAAGGCGACAAATCTCTGTCGGAAGCGCTGGGGGCGTCCCGGTCATGTTTCTCGGCGCTGTCACGCCCGTCGACCGGCACCCGCAAGACAAACCGGGCCCCCTTTCCGATGCCCTCGCTGGTTGCCGAAAGCCGTCCGCCGATCTCGGTGGCCGCGTTGGCGCTGCTGTGCAGCCCGAATCCGTGGCCGTGGGCTTTCGTCGTGAAGCCGTGCTGGAAGATTTTGTTGATGTCATCGGTGCGAATCCCGATGCCATTGTCGGTGACTTCGAAATAGACATCTTCCCGCTGTGTCCAGGTTCGCAGCAGGATCCTCGGCCGGGGCACGTCCGCCTCCAGCAGTGCATCTTTGGCATTGCAGACCAGATTGATCAGGATTTGCAAGATCCGGTGCTTATCGGAAATCAACGTCGGTTCGGGCGTTTCGACCTCTTCGATGACCTCGATGGCGTGATTGGTCAACGATTCTTTGTTTGCCGTCAGGACGTCGCGAATGATTTCGCTGGCATGGAGTTCTTGTTGCAGCCCCGACGTTTTGGCCATGGTCTGCTGGACGGCGATGATTTCTTTGATGTGTTCGATGTTTTTGGTCAGGTCGCCGATCTCGCGGCCGACCGACACGCGTTCGTTGCGTAGCGACTGGGCGACCAGCACCAGATACTTGGGAAGGTTTTTGCCGCGGTCGTCGTGCTCGATGAACTCGGCCAGTGAAGATTCGTATTCGGAAATCAGGTCGGTCGCCTTTTCCAAATTTTCCAGGGCGCTGTTTTCAAATTGTTTTCGGATGACCGAGGCGGAAACATTGACGCTGTTGAGGATGTTGCCGACGTTGTGCAAGACGCCCGTGGCGACTTCGGCCATGCCGGCTTGGCGCGAGGCGTCGACGATTTCTTGTTGCAGCAACCGGTTTTGCCGCTCCGCTTCGACGCGATCGGTGATATCGCTTTGGATGCTGATGAATCGCTCGGTGGTTCCGTCGTTGCCGGGAATCGGACGCAGTTCGATCGCCATCCAATACGGCGTTCCGTCCTTGCGGTAACTGATGAATTCTGCGTTGAAGGCCTGTTTGTCGTCGATGGCACCCCGCATGTCGGCCAGCGTTTGCGGGCACGTCATTTCGCCGAATTGAAACCCGAACTCCGGGGCACCGATGATCTCGTCGGGTTCAAATCCGGTGATGCGGGTGAAGCCTTCGTTGACCCATTCGACGTTGGCATCGCCGTCGGAGATCGCCACCGCGTTGTCGGTGTATTTGGCGACCAAGGCCATTTTTTCCGCTTCGGCGGTCTTGATCGCCAGCAACAAATTGGCTTTGACCAGATCCTTGGTGCGTTCTTCCACCTTGATGTCCACCGACCGTTTCGCTTCGACAATCTCCGTTTGCCGCGCGCAAAGTTCACGGAATTCATTGCGTAATCGTCGGCATCCGGGGGCCAAAAACGCGACTTCAAACAGCACCCACAAGGCGTGTTCGATCCAGCGATAGGGGCTCTCGGTCACGATGCCGAACGCCGAAAGCGGATAGAACACGCCGCGGACAAAGTGGTCGACCGCGATGACGGCGGTCGCCGTGATCAAGATCGTCCAGTCACGATAGATGCTGAGGATTGCCAGTGAGGCAAACACGTGGAAGTGCGTTTCGATTCGGCCGCCGGATAAATGGATCAACAGCGCCGACCACAGCATTTGTGTGATCGCGACCACGTGCCGTGTATGGGCGGCGGTGGGGTAGGTTCGCAGCCACAGGATCGCGAATCCGGACAGGGCTCCGCCGATAAAAACGGATGCCCGCAGGTGAACGTGCGGTTCGAATTCGTTTCCGATCCAGGTCAACGGGGAATACAGCGCGGCGAACGCGATTCCCGTCAACCACTGGGCGACCATCAACCACTGGATGAATTTATTGACCCGCAAACATTCCTTCTTGTAACGCTTGCGAAACAGCGTGTCGGTGCTTTCGATCGTCCGGGCACTGTCGGTCACCGCTGCCGCTCCGAATCCGAAAGCATCGAACATCCAAAGACGGGCCACGAGCCACAGTCGTCGTGCGACGTGTTGATTCGTTTCAACAGGTCCAAGGATGACGGACTGTCGCCCTCGTGTCCGCGATAGGGAGTGATTCCGCCGCTGAACGACAGCCGACCCTCGCCGTCATAAAGCAGCACCTGGCCGGAAACAAAGACGCCGAACCGTTTGCAAAGTTTGCCGCCGCGATCCACCACGACCTGCGAGCTGGCCAGTTTAGAAAGCGCCGTTGTCGTTCGGGACTCGATCCACGTGTCCTGCTGGTCGCCGGGGCAATAAGCGACGGCGGTGATGCGAAGCTTCGGCCGAAACCGCGGCTGCAACCGTTCCAACACCCGAACGGTCGCCACGGTGCAGGGGCATTTGGGGTGGTAGAAAACCAGCAGGGTCGGCACGCCCGGCGCAGGAAATGCGTCCGCCAAGGAGGTGTCGCTCAGCCGCACGTCGGTCACGCGCAGGGGCGCCTGCCCTGACTTTCCCGGACGACTGGAATAATCGGTCAGCTGAACGAAGCCGATCGCCGCCATCGCGAACAGTGCGACAAATGTCATCAATAGAACCGGCCGTGAATTCATCCTGCTGTCCCCCACTTAATTACTCGACGCCATCACTATCTGTTGGTCGCCGCCGGTCGAGTGGCAACGGATCGATGGCGCTTTGAGGGGAATCCCGCAGGGCGTGTCGGTCGAACGCGGACGCTGTTCGCCCTCCCTGGCGAGCCGTTTACTTCCTGACGTCGTGCGTTCGGGATGGAGTTCAGGCGGGAATCAAATAAGCCCACGCGGTTTGAGGCTCCCGGCGAGGAATACGTGAATGGATTCTTCCCGGCTCATTCTTCAGCTGACGTCGTGCCCGTTTCCGCTTCAGCTTGCTCGAACATCTCCTTCATGATGTTGTCATCGGGTTTGTGCTTGAGGTAACGTTTGCTCCACTGTTTGGCTTGATCGTAGTCCTGCTGTTGCAGATAGACGCGGACCAACCCGTACCAAGCGGCCAGCCCCATCCGGGCGGCGCTCGCTTCACCTTCTTTGGCGATCGTTTTCTCGGTCGCGTCGAGCAAGATCGTTTCTGCTTCGTCCAACTTTCCCATCGCCAGCAGGCTTTGGCCGATCCCGTTGAGCGCGGCGCCCTGAACCGGCGAGTCGCTGTCGATCTTCTCGAATTGTGCAATCGCTTTTTCGTACTCGCCCAGATGCACGTAGGTCCAACCCAACCCGTTCAATGCCACTTCGTTTTCCGGTTCCATCGCCAAGGCCTTCAGGAAGCTTTTCAAGGCGTCGCCGGTCTTGTGCGTTCGCCACGCCTGCCAACCTTCGCTGACGTGAACCGACGCCGAGACTTGTGATTCGTGATCCGGAGCGGTCGCATCTTTTTTCGCCAAGGCTTCCACGCGAGCGGCGATGATCTGTTCGGCCGCAGCTTGACGTTGTTTCAATTGGTGCTTGATGCGTTGCAGATCGGCTTCGGCTTTTTCCACACGGGCCAGTTGCAGTTGCATCTGCAATTGGAATGATTGCCGAACCAATGCTTCGATCACGCTGCGTTCGTCAGATTCCGTCGACAGAGTGGTCGTCTCCGGGGCCGTCGTTTGGTCCGGCGCTGCCGCCAGCGGAGCGGCCCCCATGCGTCTGAGTTGGTTGTCGATCAGTTCCACGTTTTCCTGGAGTTGCTTGAGAGCCGGATGGTCGTATCCGAAATGACTGGACAACTGCGACAGTTCTTGCTTTGCGGCCATCCCGTGTTCCCGCAGTCGGTCTTCGAGTCGGTTGGTGTTTTTCGGCGGCCGGGCCACTGGCTCGTTTTCGGTCTTGTCCAGAAAATCAGCGACCCTGCCGTTCTTTCCGTCCACGACAAACCGCTTGCCGTCGTACTTGCCTTGAAAGGTGGTGATGTCCAGCCCGGTCAGTTCTTTCAGCCGCGCCCGTAGCTCGCGGCCATTTTGGGTATGCCACGCGTAAGCCCAGAAGTAATCTTTGCGGGTTTTGTCCGCCGCGGGGAAATAGGTGATCATCTCCGTCGGGACGGTCTCTGGGACGCCAACCACACTGTGTTCGAAATAACCCGCGACGATGACCTGACGAACGTCGGCCTGGGGTGAGATGTCCAGGTTCCACTGCGCGCCGAAATAGCCGGTCAAGACCAAAACGATCGGTTGTCCCGTCGGTTGCACGGTGACGAACACGCGGTCATCGGTGCTGTGATCCTCCGGCGAATAGATGCCGATGACGTGCAGTTGAGACGATGCGAGTTTTTCGGGCGGCAGTCGTTCGGCAATCGCGGTGGACGCGATGCCCAGTGGAGTGACGAGGATGCTGATCAGAAGCAGCGCAATCGAGGGTCGGTTTCTGGGTTTCATGGTTCACTCCGAGATGGATGGTGGTTCGGCAAACGGGTCGTCAGAGGATTGCTGAAGCAAGAGATCGAGTTCGGTTTCCAGTTCGTCCAGCGGCGTCGTGTCGTACTGCCACTGCAGGTTGGTTGGGTCGGCGTCGGGCAGGTGCGGATTGCTCCCCGGCGGTTGCGGTGATGCTGACGGCGTTCCCGCATCGTGATCACCGGCCGGGTTGCTTGGAGTGTGCTGCTTGGTGAATCGATCGACGGCAAACCATCCGCCGGCCAGGGCAAACGCGACCAGCAGCATGGTGACAAATACGCCGCGGCGACGTTTTTTTGTCGGCTCCAGCGGAGGCAGCAGCGTCGTCGTCGGTTGGCGGAGATGGGCCAGGCAGTCCTCCAGATAGTCGGCCAATGCATGGGCGTCGTCAAATCGTTGCGACGGATCCTTGTGCAGCAGCCGGTCGATCGTCTCGCCCATCCAACGGGGCAGATCTTCACGCAGCTGCGACAACGGCCGATGTGCCTGGTCGGTGATTTTGCGGAGCACGCCGTAGGGTGTTTCGGCGCGGAAGGGCGGACGACCGCATGCCATCGCGTACATCACGCTGCCCAGACTGAACAAGTCGGTGCGGCCGTCGACCGGTTCCCCCTTGGCCTGTTCGGGCGACATGTACTGGGGCGTGCCGGCCAACACACCGCTGCGGGTCAAACTGGCGTCATCGGCGGTCCGTGCCAATCCGAAGTCGGTGATGATCACTCGCGAAACACTCGCCGGCATCAAGATGTTGGCCGGTTTGATGTCCCGATGGACCAGTCCCTGGTCATGGGCCGCCGCCAAGCCGCGGGCGATCTGCAGCGAAATCCCCAAAATGTCCTCGATCGACATCGGCGCGGTGCGATCGATGCGTTGCTGCAGCGACTCGCCTTTGATGTACGGCATCACCAGATACGGCATGTCGTTCCATTGATCGACCCCATAGATGGCGATCACGTTGTCGTGCAGCACCGCGGCGGCGGCTTGCGCTTCGCGGGCAAACCGCTTTCGCGACGCAGAATTCCCGGCATAGGCCGGACTGAGCACCTTGATGGCGACGAAACGATCCAAGGAGACATCGCGTCCCTTCATCACCACGCCCATCCCGCCCTGGCCGATGATGCCGGAGATTTCATAGCCGCCGAAGCGTCCCAGCATGTTCGGATCGTCGGTGGGATCCAAGAATCCAATGGAGCCGCCGAGCGCGTCGTGGCGGTCGCGGGACGGATCGCCATGGTCTGCATCGGCTGGAGTGGGCAACGCTGCGTCGTCGGTATCACGACCACGCGGAAGCTCACCGGCGCCGTCAAGGAAGGCTCGGGCATCGTCCCAGAACGAATCATCGGCCGTCCGGCGGGTCAGCTCGTCATCGCAGCGGGTGCATGTTTCGAGGTGTTGTTCCAGTTGATCCAGTTCGGCGTCGGGAAGGTTTCCGGCCAAAAACGCTTCGATCTGGTCAACGCGACAGGAAGTGCGTTCAGTCTTCATCGCTCGTCGCGGTCCCCCCGGAGATCGAGTTCTTGGACTTTGTCTTTCAACCGTTTCATCACGCGACTGCGCGCCGTGTAGACACTGCCACAGGAACGCCCGAGCGTCTCGGCGACCTGCCGAACGTCTTGGCCGAGCACCACGCTGCTGTAAAACGCTTGCCAGGTTTGGGGGTGGAATTCGTCGCGGATCTGTGATGCGGCGACCCGAAAGATCTCGCGCCGGTATTGGATCATCAACGTTTGTGTTTGCGGGTCATCGGCCGGCTGTTGGTTCAGCAAGTCGATCACGTCGCTGCCACCGACCGCTCGGTCCGGTGCGCCGCGGGTTAGTGCGTTGATGATCGCGCGTCGGGCGATCGTTTTCAGCCAAGTGCGGAATTTCGCTTCGCCGTGGTCGAAGTCAAACCCTTCGATCGCTCGCGAGATTGCCAGCAAAACTTGCTGAGCCAAATCTTCGGCGTCGGCCGGCTGCATTCCCCGATGCCGTGCCATTCGACACACGACCGGGCGATACAAGGCCGAAAACTCGTTCCAGGCCTGGCGATCGCGGGGATCGCGGATCCGCATCAACAAGCTCGGTCGTGTGTCGGGAAGGGACATTCGGGAAAGCAGGTGGGAGTGGGTGATCGACGCGAGCCTTCAGGACGAGCTTGGGCGTCTTCACAGAGTCCTACTCACGCGACGGAATCAAATCTGTCAGCACGGCGGACCATTTTTGGGAAAGATTTTTGTCCCCAGCAGCAGTCTCCCGAAGCATGGGATCGCAGGCCAACGAGATAGATGTTCAGCATCGCGGGGTCGGGACCGATCGCCCGGCGGGGCCGGGAATTTGACAAAGACATTTTGATCCGCCACGCTAGGGGGCCGAGGCGGGCGAGTCGTGTTATCGTTTTTATCTTATCAGTTCGTTTGCCGAGTGACCTGTTTGTTCTGGGGACCGGATCGAGGCACGCGACATGGCTCCTGCACGGAAACGCTGGCTGACCGACGGACTTGACCTCGGTGAGCGGCCCATTCTCGGTGAGCGGCCCGGTCTCGGTGAGCGGCCCGGTCTCGGTGAAGAAACTGGCCCGGGCGGAAACGCTGGGGATTCGCTGCCGATCGATTATCCTCCGCAAATCCCCGCACCTTGCCGTTCGGCCGCCGATTCGGTCATCTACTGTGGCCCGCCGCCGGTCGCCGATGGTCGTTCACAGGCCGACGATCCCGATCGTGTGCGACCGTTTCCGATTCCGCTGCAAATCTCGCCCCGTGGGCGTGAGCATGAAAGTCGCGAGAAATCGGCGTGGTTCGGTTCGATCATCGTCCACGCGGCGATCGTGCTGTTGATCGCCTTTCTGATCGCCCCGGCGGATTTCAGCGGCTACACGACGCAAACCCTGGTGATGACGCTGAGCGAGGAACCGCCGGAGATTCCGATCCCGATGATGTTGGTCGACGAGGTCGCGTCGGAGGACTCGTCGCTGTTGGCGGAGGTCCAGCCGGAACCGGACGTCGTCGAACCGGTGGAGGTTTCATTGGACGTCGCCCCACCGGTGATCAAACTGGCCGGGATGAAAACCACACCCGGCAAATCCTCCGGCAACGTCAGCGGTGGGGCCCGTGGTTCGTTTTTTGGCATCGAAGCGGTCGGACAAGATTTTGTTTACATCGTCGATCGTTCCGGCAGCATGAACGGGGTGCGATACCGACGTGCGATCGATGAATTGACTCGGTCGATTCGCGAATTGCGAGAAGACCAGCGGTTCTTCGTGTTGCTGTTCAGCAGTTCCAGCACGCCGATGTTCAACGGCGTGCGGTCGATGGACATGATGCAGGCAACCGCCGAGAACAAGGAAAGACTGGAAGACTGGCTTGCGACGATCGGCACCGGCGGCGGGACCAATCCGAATTCGTCCCTGCGGACCGCGCTCCGGATGAATCCCAGTGCGGTGTTCATGTTGTCCGATGGAGAATTCACGGACACCCATCCTGGCGATCGCGGTTCACTGCTGAAAGCCGGTGGAGACGCATTTTCAATCGCCAGGGCATCGGGCACCGCAATCCCGATCCATGCGATCGCGTTTGAAGATCCGCGCAGTTGCAAGAACATGAAGGACTTGGCCGACATGACCGGTGGCGAATATCGCTTCGTCAACTCGTCCGGGAAAACCCAGCGAGAACTGCTGGCCGATGCAAGGGCCATGATGGCCGAGCCGAAAAGCAAGTCGAGGATGCGGCGACAAGGCCAACTGAGCCATCAATTCGGATCGATCCAGGTGTCTGCAAAAGCAAAGCAGACCTACGCGGATCTGTTGGTCGACGAATTCGAAGACGCCTATAGCAAGATCGGCGAACCTGCGGCGACCGCCCCCGTTCCGCCCCTACGCGATTTGAGAGATCTGCTGGAGGCATTGGTCCGCAGCGACCCCCGCCGCATCGCGATCGCGCCCTTGCAAGACAAGGTCGCCGGAGAACTGTCACGTCGTTTGCACGAGTTGGCGAACACCGGGGAAGTCGAAACCACTTGCGACGCCATCATCCGCTGGGGCGGATCCCGCGCCACGACAAGCGTCTTGGACCGTGTTGCCGATCATCTGGCAACGTTGAATCACGACGAACCGTCGAAGGCGTTTACCAGGCTTCGGTTGATCAAGCGATTGCACCCGCAATCCAAAGCCGTCGAAGTCTGCCAAGCTCTATGCAACCGAATTCGTGATCAGATCGTGCAACAGAGCGATCAGTTGCTCCAACGCGGCGACCTGGTGGCCGCGATCCGGATGTTGCGCACGACCAGTTCGGGAGAATATGATCCCACCGTCCGCTCGTTGACCTATCAAACATTGCGTGATTTGACGATGAATCAGTTGGCTGCGGCCCGCGACGCATCGCTGCGTCACGATCGAGAACTTAAAGATTCCATCAACAAACAGCTTGAATTAGGCTTCGAAGATGACCCTCGTCTGGATCAGTGGCGGAAAGAACGCGTCAGCCGAGAACTGAACGCGCGGCGGATGTTGTTACAGGTGTCAAACGATCATCGTTACGCGGGGATCAAACAGAAACGAATGCAGCTGCAGTCGATCATCGATCGGTACCCCGAGGCGATCGCGGCGCGTCAGGCGAAAGCCCAATTGAAACAGTTGCCACAGTGGGGATCCGCGGTCGAGCAAGAGGAATCGGAGCTGATCCGAATGATGGACGACACGCGACGACGATGACCGAATCAACGCCACGCAAACCACAACTGCAATCAATCGTGCTTTGCAGTGTCGTGTTGATCCATGCGGTTGCCTATTGGGCACTGGTCTTCCAGTGGCAATACCTCGACCAAACCACCTGGCGAGTGATCGCGTTGGGCGTCGTGCTCGGTCAAGGTTCGCTGCTTGCGTTGACGGCGACGCTATTGGCACCCACCCTTCCCGTTCGGATCGCCATGCCGTTGTGCGGGGCATTGGGGTGTTGGTACGGGCTGGCAAAGATCGTCCACTGGGGGTTCGGAGAGCCGGCGGCGACGTGGTGGGGTATCGCGATCGCGGTTCAAACGATCGTGTGTGTGGCCGGTGCCGAAGTGATGCGAGAGAGAGTCAGGTATTGCATGGCGGCGGTCACCAACGCGCCCGGGGCGATGGAACCGCCATTGCAGTTTCCGATCCGTTCTCTGATCGCGCTGACGACGATGTCGGCGATCGGGTTCGCCCTGATCCGTTATGGTCAGCGGAGTGGTTGGTGGTCGCCCGACGCGATCGACATCAACGAGAACCTGATGATGGCGGCCGTCGGATTGACCCTCGGCCTGTCGGCGTTGATCGCGCTGTTTGCCTGTTTATCGCGCAGAATTCACGTCATCGCGGTCCGCATGGCAGCCGTGGTCGTGTCCGTTCCGGTGCTGGGCTATCTGTTGAACGCCGGTGCGGTCCGGGCGGGATTGAGCGGAGCGTCGGAGTCCTGGTTGACGATCGTCTTGCTGGCCGCCCACGTCGCGTGCGTCTTGATCACCTGGGTGATCATCCGATGGTCGTCTAGCCGGCCAGCTTTTCGACAAACGGGATGATGTCCGATTCGTAAGAGAACCCGACCGTGTCACCGGCGTCGACGAATTGTTTGACCAGTTTTCCGCTGGCGTCAAAAATCAGCACCGCGGGGATCGACGGGATGTCGACGGCTGCGAACACGTCGTCGCTGGGCGTGTTGCACAGATAGTTTTCAAACCCCGCCCCCATGGCATTCAGGAACGCGGTGACCTTTTCCTGATAGTATTCCGGCGGACGCGATTTTCGCCCGTCGTAGTCGACCGCCACGCCGATGCAGGAAACGTCCTCGGGCATGGATTGGCTGAGCCGGACCAGGCCGGGGAATTCTTTGACGCAAGGCTCGCAGACGGTCGACCAGAGATCGACGACGGTGATTTTGCCGGTCGATTTGGCGTGCGATTCGATCTCTTGCCAGCTGGCGAATTGCAACTGCACGCCGTTTCGGTTTTCAGCGGCGCCGGATGCCGAATCCTCCGCCGGCGGCAAGGCGTCCAGGTCTGGCATTTCAATGCCTCCGGCCCCCGGCCGGGCCGGCCCCCCCGGCTCTGTCTGGTCCGCGCCCGGGACCACCTGATCGGGCAGCTGCAGGCCGCCGGCGGCGGGCGCGTCCGGGGTGGAGTCCGCTGACGGGGCAGCGGACGCGGATGGGGCAGCAGATTGGCCGGCGTTTTCGTCCGCCGTCGAGTCGGCGGTGCCGCCGCCGGCCGGCTGGGGCGCGGGGGCGTCGCTCGAATCCCCGCCGCCGCAGCCGACGACCAAGGCGGCTGAAAGGAGAAGAAGAACGCGGGACAGCTTCCGTACCGAGAGGTGAAGCGGCCTTTGATCCGAGGGACACATGGACATCGTTGAAGTCTGCCGAAGTTTGACGGGGAACGGGGGAATAGCGACAAAAAATCGGCGACCGACACGATCCGCTGGGTTTGGAGACAGCGTTCTTCAGATAAACTGTGTCCAGTCCGCCGAGCCCCAACATTGTCCAGAATTCGATCGATGACCGCAACTGATGGAGATATGTCGACGACCGAATTAGTGGTCGCGTCCAAACAGGGCGACAATGCGGCGCTCGGTCAATTGCTGGAACAGTACCGCGGTTACCTGTTGATGTTGGCTCACCGCAACCTGTCCGAACAGCTCCGTCGCCGCGTCGATCCGGTCGACATCGTGCAGGTCACTTTTTTGGAAGCAAAACGCGACCTGCATTCCTTTCGCGGCGATTCACCCGGCGAGTTTGCCGCATGGTTGCGCGGCATGTTGAAAAACAACGTGGCCACCGCCGTGACGCGTCACGTGATGACCCAAAAGCGGAGCATCCGGCGCGAAGTCAACGCGGACGCCAAGCCGGGGAATGATTCCGGCGGAGCTCCCTGGATCGCCCAATTGCCCGGCAGCACCACCAGCCCTTCCGGCGTGGTGATCAAAGAGGAAACCGCGATCGCGTTGCTCGAAGCATTGCACCAATTGCCCGAAACGCAGGCCGAAGCGATTCGGTTGCGTTACATGGAAGGATTGCCGTTGGCAAAAATCGTCGACCGGATGGGAAAATCCGACACGGCCGTCGCGGGCTTGCTAAAACGAGGTCTGCAAAAATTGCGGACCATCATTGATCCCAAAAACAACCCCTACATGTAGGGCCGGAGCACGAGGCCGCAAGCGCGCCGGTGCAAATCTGCCGGCCGCCGCGCCCCCGGACCGCGGGGATGTGGCCCTTGACTCTGGCCGGTGCAAACAACCTCTTCCTCCTTTCACCGATCCCCTCGATGCCCGTTCCGTCCGAAGCCGACGACCCGATCGACGAAGCGTTCGCAGCCTACCTGCGTTCGTGCGATGAAGGGTCGGTCGGTTCGCGGGACGAATTCCTGGCGCAGTTCCCCGAGATGGCCGAGGAGTTGCGCAGCTTGATGGACGCGGCCGACGCCATCAACCGATTCACCGGGGCAGCCGCCGCGGATTCGGCGGACGTGGTCCAGGGCGGCGCCGCGGCAGACACCGTCGACGTGCTGGTGGTCGGTCCCGACGATTCGGGCGAGGACCCGGCGGCGACCTTGCCCGAGGCGCATCGGGCCAAGGGCGACCCCGGACCGACGTTGCCCTACACCCTCGGCGATTACGAATTGCTGGAGGTGATCGGACGCGGGGGGATGGGCGTCGTGTACCGCGCGAACCAACGGATGCTCAACCGAACCGTCGCCGTCAAGATGATTCGCGGCGGCATGCTGGCCTGTGAAAACGATGTGCGTCGGTTCTACACCGAAGCCCAAGCGGCGGCCCGCCTGCACCACCCCGGCATCGTCCCGGTTTACCAATTCGGTCACGAAGCCGGGCACCATTTCTTTTCGATGGCATTGATCGAAGGAACCGATCTGCAACGCAAAATCAACGACGGCGAACTGCCGATCGATACGGCAGCCCGCTATGTGCGTGACGTGGCGCGGGCGCTCGATCACGCCCACCAAAACGACCTGCTGCACCGCGACATCAAACCCGCCAACATCTTGATCGATCAAAAGGACCGGGTCCACATCACCGACTTCGGTCTGGCAAAGAATCTGGGCAGCGACAGCAGCGTGACCGGCAGCGGCGCGGCCGTGGGCACGCCCAACTACATGGCGCCCGAACAGGCCGGCGGGCACAGCGATCGGGCCACGCGGCAAAGTGACGTGTATTCGCTCGGCGCGATCCTGTTCGCCTGCGTCACCGGGCGTCCGCCTTTGGTCGGCGACTCGGTGGTGGAAACCTTGATGCAGGTCGTTCACGAACCGCCGCCGACGATGCGTGCCTTTCGCAGTAACGTGCCGACCGATTTGGAAACGATCGTCGCCAAGTGTCTGGAGAAAGAACCTCGCAAGCGTTATCGGACCGCCGGCGATCTCGCCGAGGACCTGGACGCGTTCATGGAAGGACGCCCGATTCTGGCCCGTCCCCGCGGGCGGGTGTTGAAACTCTGGCACTGGGTCTGCGGCGTCCCCCTGGTGGGCGCGTTGATCGGGCGAAAGGTCGTGCGGACCTCGCCGGGACACCGACGATTCCAAGCCGCCATGCTGCTGCTGTTGGCCCTGTCGCCTTTCTTCTTTGTCATCGGCGCGATGCTGTGGAGCCGACACATCGAAGCGATGCCGCAACAGGTGGTGCTGGCCGGTGGGCTGAAACAAGGCGTCTACACCGGCATCTCCCAGGCGATCGCCGATCGCTTGCATCAGTCTGCCGGGGTGGCGGTCCAGGTGATCGCGACCGATGGTTCGTTGGACAATCGCAATCGCTTGCTCGATCGCCAAGTCCAACTCGCACCGATGCAGGCGTCGGCGATTAGTGGTGACGACCTGTGTGTGATCGCCCCGCTGATTTATGAAGCCGCGCATCTGCTGGTCCGCGCGCCCGATCTGTTGCAGCACGACCGACCACTGAACATTCAGATGCTCGCCGGACGCAAAATCGCCGTCGGCCCCCGCGGCAGCGGATCCCGCCGCACCGCCGACATGATCCTCGATTCGCTGAACCTTGCCGCCGATGACACCCCGCGCGAAGTCGTCGCGTGGGAACGGTTGCAAACACCTGACGCACCGGACATCGCCCTGATTTGCATCGGCCGCGGCAGCAGTCTCGTATCGGGTTTGTTGCAAAAACAATGGCGACTGGTGCCCATCCCCCAGGGCATCACCATTTCGATGCAGCACCCGACCTTGCGGACGATCACGATCGATCCATCGCATTACCGGAACGCCGACATCCCCGATGAGGGCTTGGCGACGGTCGGCACAACCGCGTTCCTGGTCACCCGACGCGACGCCCCTTCGGCCTTGGTCCAGACGACGTTGGAATTGCTGTACCAGCCGCCACGGTTATTTCCCGACCTGATCCCCAGGGAACGCGCCGCCGAATGGCAGGGCCTGGATCTTCATCATGCGGCACGACGCTACTTCGAATCCCTGGACGCCGGCGGCAACCGGTGAAAGCGGGCCGCCGGCAGGACTGCTAACCGGTCCAATCCACAAAACCGGCCTTCACGATTCCGCTCCGGTCTGGTTCGTCATCGAGGGTGCGGCCAGTTTGATAACGCGAAACCTAGGGTTGGCTAAGTCTTCGGTCCCTAGGAACAAACCGCATGTCGCCGCAATCGCCTTCTCCACACCATGCCTCCACCGCCGAGGGACTCTCAGCGGGGAAGCCGTTGGATGCTTCCGGCGATGTGGCCAGCGATCTGCAGAATGATTCGCCGGGATCAAATGCCGGAGCCGAACCTTCAACGACGATTCTATGCGAACGCGAACATTCCCAATCGCTGCGTAGCAAGTTGGTCCTGGCACTCGCGCTGATGTTGGGCGTGGTCGTCGGCATCGATGAAATCGTCCGACAAAAGGTCATCGCGCCGGAATTCGCGAACCTGGAACGCGTCGCCGCGCTCAAGGACACCAACCGTGTCCTGTCGGCGATCAACACCGAAGTTGAATTTCTGTCCGAAACGGCGTCCCAAGATGCGATCCGCATCGAAAACCATCTCCGCCGAACCCCGGCACGCGGCTCGACGAAACAGCTTGCCGCCGAACTGCCCCCTGAACTGCCCCCTGGACTGCTCGGCCAGGGGAAACGCGTCGAGTGGGCTGCGATCGTCGATCGGGGCGGTGACTGGACGTGGCTTTCAACGGCCGCATCTGACGCGGACGAAGGCGACGACGGCGACGAAGGCACGCCCGAGACGACATCGTCACGGCCCGACCTGACACAAATCCGATTCCCGGGCATCGTGCAGCGGATCGCGGCTGGCCGCAACACGGTGGTTGATCCCCAAGACATGCCCGCGGTACGCGGGATGACTCGCGGCAGTGACGACCAATTGTATTTGTTCGCCGCCTTTCCGGTTCATCACGCCACGCTCGGCCGAACGGGTCGAAGGGGTACAGAACTGTATTATGTCGTTGGTCGGCGTTTCGGCGACGCGGTGATGACGGACCTGCAACAGCGGACCAGCGTGTTATTTTCGGTTCTCCCGCTCGCCGAGGGCGCATCATTGCAGCAATCGATTCAGATTGAACCGACCGACAAGTCGCTGTTGTGTGTCAATTGGCCGTTGCTAAGTCCATCGGGCCGCCCGCTCGCGGCGTTGGAGGTCCGCTTGCCGCGTGAGGTGACCAGTCGGAGCAATCGAACCACCGCGTTTGCGCGGTATCTATCGCTGTGTGGGGCATGTGCTTCGTTGCTGTTGCTGTTGTTGCTGCTGCAACGGATCGTGATCGGACGCATCGAACGGATCCGCGAGCACACCGAGCAGATCGCGCGGACCGGATTGATATCCGAAGAATCCAGCGCCCCGGTGCTGCGTGTCGCCGGCCGCGACGAGATCGGTCAACTGGCGCAGTCGTTTGATCGCATGCGAACGCGTTTGGGAGACGCCCAGCGTCGCCTTTCGGATGCCTCGCACGCGGCCGGGATGAGCCTGGTTGCCGACACGGTGATCCACAACGTCGGGAACGTTCTGACCAACGTCAACAGTCTGATCGAAACTGCGACCCGTCGGGTGGAACGGTTGCGTATCGAACCGCTGGAAAAACTCGCCGATCGTCTCCGCGGAGAGGACGTCGACCAAGCGTTACAAAGAGCGACGCCCGATTATCTGCATCGTTTGAGCGCGACGCTGGAGGACGACAAAGACGACTTGGCCGCCCTGCTGCAAACGCTCAACGACAACATCCAGCACATCCATCAAGTGATTCGCGACCAGCGCCGTCATGCCAACCAGCCGATCAGATGGGTGCACCTGGACGCCAATCATGTGATCACCGAAGCCGTCCGGTGCAGCCAGGCACGGCTGGAAAAAGACAACGTCCTGGTCGACTTTACCTGCGACATCGACGCCCGGATCTGGACCGATCGCTCGTTGCTGCTGCAAATCCTGATCAACATCATCACCAATGCGGGAAACGCCACCCAACACATCAAGAATCGGCAACCGACCCTCACGATCGATCTGGTCCGCAACCAGTCGAATGTACAGATTCGGTTTCGTGACAACGGATGTGGGATGGATGAAGCCACCCTCGGGCGAGTCTTCGACGCACACTTCACGACGCGACAATCCGGAAGCGGTTTGGGGTTGCACTTTTGCGCGATCGCGATGAAGCGAATCGGCGGCTCGATTCATGCCGAAAGTGACGGGCCGGACCGGGGCGCGACCTTCATCATCGAAGTACCGGTCAACAAACCGTCGTCGCAACGCGACGCCGACCCTTCCAACCACGATCCAGATCTGGTCAACAGCGCCAACCGATCTCCCGACAGCCAGAAATGACGGGGAATCACGGAGAGAATAGATGACAGATTTCGAAACGGAACGCCGCGTTCTGATCATTGATGACCAATCACAGATTCACGAGACCTTTGACCGAATCTTCCGTGGCGCTCAACGCAGCGAGCACGAGTTGGATGATTTCGAAGCGCGTTTTTTGTTGGATGACGCCGAACAACCCGAATCGAAATCCTCCAGCGCCCCCGTGTTTGCGCTCACCCATGCCTACAGCGGTGAGGAAGGGGTCTATGAGGTTCAAAAATCGATCGATGCCGATGAACGGTTTTCGGTCGCGTTTGTCGACATGCGAATGCCCAAAGGAATGGACGGTTTGGCGACCATCCGTCGACTGTGGCGGATCGATGCCGATTTGCAGGTCGTGATCTGCACCGCGTACAGCGATCATACCTGGGACGACATCGTCCGCACCCTCGGTTACAGCGACCGGTTGCTGTTGCTCCGCAAACCGTTCGAACACGACGAGGCGCGACAGCTGGCGTTGGCGCTGAGCGAAAAGTACCGTTTGTCGATCCGCCAGGAGGAAAAACTGGAACTGCTGAAAAACGAAGTCAATCGCCGTCGCAAGGCGGAGTCGGAACTGCGCGACATGGCGCATCGCGACGCCTTGACGGCGCTTCCCAACCGACCCTTCTTGATCGAAAAATTGGAACAAGTGTTGGCCAACCAAGGCCCGCGCCGACGGTCCTACGATGCTTTGCTGTTCCTGGATCTGGACAACTTTAAAATCATCAACGACAGCCTGGGGCACGAGGCCGGAGACGATCTGTTGAACCAGGTTGCCGCGCGGCTTCAGGAATGCGTCCGCGATCATGACACCGCGTCGCGGTGCAGCGATTCGGTCGAAACCCATGACGACGGCGCCGGCGATGAAACCATCCGTCTGGGCGGCGATGAATTTGTCGTGCTGTTGGAACGCTTGGCCCATCGCGACGACGCGTTGCTGGTCGCCCGACGGATCGTGCAGCGAATCTGCGAACCCTTTGAATTGGGCGATCGACTGGTCACCGTCGGCACCAGCGTCGGTGTGGCGTTCATCGATGACTCGTTGACCGACGGCCACGAGGCGCTCCGCAACGCCGACACCGCGATGTACCAGGCCAAGAATTCGGGCAAGGGGCAGATCGCGGTGTTTGACCAAACCATGCACGATGCCGTCGTCGCCCGACACGAACTGGAAGCTCAGCTTCGTGTCGCCCTGCGAGAAGAACGCTTCGAATTGCGTTACCAACCGATCGTGAATTTGAAGACCTGCCAGATCCAAGGCGTCGAAGTCTTGTCCCGCTGGCGAGGCGCCGATGGGGCCTACGTGCCGCCGAGTGAATTTGTGCCCTTCGCCGAAGAAATCGGCTTGATCAACCATTTCGGCGAATGGGTGTTGGAACGATCGATGCGTGAATTCAGCGCGATGATGGCGTCGTTCTGCGACGACCAGCGCCCCCAGGTTTACCTGGGCGTCAATATCTCGCGACGACAACTCGCCGACCCGTTTTTCATTGATCGATTACAGGCGATCATCGATCGCACGCGATTCAAGTGGTCGCTGAAATTGGAAATGTCCGAAAACGGCGACTCGCGACACAACGAACGCTCGCTGCAAACGATGCTGGACCTGCACCAGAGCGGTGTCGGGATTCACATCGACGATTTCGGCAAGGGCAACTCGTCGTTGACGTGCTTCCACGACTACCCGATCGAAACCGTGAAAATCGATCGCACGTTCACCGCGTCGATCACCAGCGACCACGGGCACGCGATCATCACCCAAGCCATCGTCCAGCTCGCGCACCACCTGATGGCAAACATCGTCTGCCAGGGCGTCGAATCCGCCGAACAAGTCAACTTGCTGCAACGCTGGGGGTGTGACCTTGCTCAAGGTTATATCTTTGCACCGCCGTTGGATATCGTTGAATTGGAACGGTTGCTGGTCACGCCCGGTGAAAGCGACGGCATCAAAATTCTAACGTCATTGGCCACCGCGCCGTTGACCTTGCCCGGCGGTCCGACCAGTGGAACGACCGGCGGCATCCAACTGCCGGCACGCTGAAGCGTCCGAAAACGTCACGACCTTCGCAGAGGGAGGGTGAAGTCGTAAACGCCAGTTAAATCAGAGGTCAAAAACCGCTCGACCTCTGGCAGGGAGGGTGGCTTACTTGATCGATGGCTTCACGTCTTGGATTGGTGCGTATGCCTTGGCGATCGCAGCCAGACCGAACGGGCGCGACCAGAAACGCGTGACCCCGGTGGCGGTTACAATGACGGCCCGTCGATTCATCCCACGACACGCCGCTGCCCCCCGCGACCATGATTCCACGACTGACCCTCGTCTGCTTTGTCTTGATCTCCTTGATGGTCGACTTCGCCACGGCCAAGTCACCCGGCGAGATCAAAAATGTGGTGCTGATCGTCGCCGACGACTTGAAAGCGAGTGTGCTGGGGTGCTATGGCGACCAAGTCTGTTCGACGCCGCACCTGGATCGTCTGGCCCGGCAGGGGATGGTCTTTCGGCGAGCGTATTGCCAGGGCACGTGGTGTTTGCCGTCGCGGATTTCGTTCATGTTCGGCCGTTATCAGGACAAGCAGAACGTGTCGCTCGGCCAGCACCTGCAGCGCCACGGGCTGACCAGCACGCGCGTCGGAAAGATCTTTCACATGCGCGTCCCCGGTGACATCATCGCCGGGACCGATGGCCAGGATCATCCGGAGTGTTGGTCGGCGCGGTTCAATTCCCCCGGCCCCGAGGCCCATACGCCGGGCGAGTATGCGTGTTTGAACTTGAACATCGTGACGCGTGATCTGGAAAACCGTCAATCGACTCGTATGCCCCATCGCATGTTCGTTTCGGTCAAGGGCGATGGCGACGGACGTGAACAACCGGATTACAAATCCGCCAGCAAGGCGATCGAGTTGCTTGAGCAACCGCGTGAGCGACCGTTCTTCCTGGCCGTCGGGTTGGTGCGGCCGCATTACCCGATGGTCGCCCCCAGCGAGTACTTCCAGCCTTACACGATCGATCGAATCAACATGCCGGCCAATTGGCAGGACGACACCAACGACATCCCCAAGCTCGGGATCGCCAAGACCAACAATCTGAAAAACTCGATCGGTAAGTATCCCGACAACCAAAAACGGATGTGGGCCGCCTATTACGCCAGCGTCACGTTCATGGATCGTCAAGTCGGACGCATCCTGGACGCCCTGGACGATTCACCGCATCGCGATCAGACCGCGGTGATCTTTACCAGCGATCATGGTTACCACCTCGGGGAGCACGGATTCTGGCAGAAGAGCAACTTGCACGAGGAAGTGATCCGGGTGCCGTTGGTGATCCGTGCCCCCGGAATGCCATCGGGACAGACCGATTCGATCGCCGAGCTGGTGGATTTGTATCCGACGATCTGCGACCTGGTCGGAGTCCCCGCCCCGCCCGCGGCCGAAGGCTCAAGCCTGACCCCGGTGCTTGCCGATGCATCGGCGAGCGTGAAATCAGCAGCGTTTTCGTTTCAAAATGGAACATCGATTCGCACGCCGCGCTGGCACCTGATGCGTTATCGTGACGCCAGCGAGGAACTGTACGACATGGAAAATGACCCCGGTGAGACGCGCAACCTGGTCGGGGATGACCAATACGCCGACACGCTTGCCAAGCTGCGGGATCGGTTGCATCAACGAGCGAATAACGACTGATTGTAGAACCATTGTCCCCAATTGTTCCCCTCAGCCGTCTGGCTGAGAGGACAAGCTGGCTGCCCGCAGGGCGGTCAGCGGAACAGTTGAGGACAACGGTTCGACACTATTTCACCGAACGAAAGACCCAGCGGTAATTCAGCGGGTCTGTCATGCCGTACTTGTCCAGGACATAGGCTTGTTCTTCGGGATCGTCGAACGATGGCATTCCGAAGCGGATTAGGTCTTCGGTTTGATTCATCGCATCACCGGGGCGGAAGAAGTTCAGTTGCAGTGCTTTGCGACGATACGGTGCCTGTTCGCCTTCGCCGTCCTGTTGGAAGGCGTTGGTCAATCCGGAGACATACAACGACAGGTAGTCGACGTTCGGATTGACATCCATCCAGGTCAACACGCCCCACACGCCGGGAGCACTCTCGTCGGTCGACAGCGGGATGCGTTGGCGGGTGATTTCGACGCTGTTGTACAGCGGCGCGGTGATCTGCTCGCGGGCGGCGATCACGTTCTTGGCACTGGGGATGATGCGGTCCAAGTATTCTTGGCCGCTGACGTGGTCTTTCAACGTCACCAGCGGGAAGAACCGCCGCGACTGGTAGGAGATTTCTTCGAGGCGTTGGTAAAGTTTGGATCCGCCCACTTCATCGGCCGCCGGACGCAGGTCGCCGCCGCGATACCGCACGCGATAGACCATGTACCAAACCAGTTTGCGTTGCAGCTTGCCGCCTCCGACCGGGACGTCGACGTACATTTGACGCAGCGGTTTGAAGGAGAACTCCAAGCAATAGATCTCGCGTCGCAAGACGACCTGCTTGGCCATTTCGACCAGCGTTCGCGAGCGGGGATCGAAGTGCGGGGCGCCGTTTTCGAACGTCGGTGCTTTCCATTCCAATTCGGGATGGGCACTCAGAAACGTCTTCAGCGTCAGCGGCCCGTCAAAGGTCTCCTCGGGGCTGGCATCGCCCGGGATGACGTTGACCACGCCGGGGGCGAACTGGGTTTGTTGCTGGGTCGAGGGATCCTTCACTTCGCCGGCGTCTTGGGCGACGGCTTGCCGGCAGCGCACCGACACCAGGCAGACCAACATCAGTCCCAACAGCACTGCGGCACTCCGCGGAATCCTTCGCGCGGGCGTCATCTGATTTTCAGCAAGGGTCATGTTAGGAACTCGGTCAGAGAGAATCTCGATTGCGGGTGGACTTTGGCGGCAAGTGACTTGCCTACCTCAAATCACTGGAACTGGTGGTTTCGGCATCGCCCGGCGCCGATCGGGCAGCGACCTCCGAAGGGGCGGCGACCTCCGAAGGGGCGGCGACCTCCCCGGCGAGCGATTTTTCCTCAACCGGTTTCCCGTCGTGGATTTCCGCTTTCTCCAGGAATCGCAGCGAGTCGGCCAATTGGGCATCGTTGCCGGCAAAGGATTCCACCTTGTCGCCCGACATTGTAAACGTCGCTTGAACTCGGTTTCCGTCGTCATCGGAGAAGTGCATCATAATCCATCGGATCGGCACACCTTGGGTTTCTCCGTCGGCGACGACCCGCAAAACGCGTAATCCTTGGGCGCTGACCCGCTGGTCCCCCTCGATCAGCCGAGTCAGTTTGTCGCCGAGTGTCTGGCGGACGGCCGCCTCAAACGCCTCCAACGTCCACTGCTTGCCTTCGGGCAACTGGACCAGCGGCCGCAAGTTGCACTGGGCGATGCTGGTATTGTTGTCGATCATTCGCATCACCGCCGAACCGGGCGCGTCGCTGATCATCCGCCATTTTCGGTCCATCATTGTCCCGACCCCCAGCTGGCGACTTTGCAGTTCGACATACAGGCGTTCTTGGGGGATCGGTTGGTCGAAGTCGATCACGGCGGGTTGGGCCGGCAGGGCCACCACTTGGGGCAACGGACGGCGGACCATCCGGATGGTGGCCGAGACATCAAACCCTGGCACGGCGCGGCCGATTTCACGGGTCTCGTGAATCGCCAGCGCCAGCCACGTGCAGGTTTTCTCGCGGCGGTCGAAGGTCATTTTCCCGATCAGCCGGAGCCGTGTGCCGACACCGTCGACGGAGCCTTCGATGTCGCCTTCCAATTTGAAACGCACGGCGTCGGCCGAGATCTCCGCCACCTCGCTTTCCACACGCCCGCTGTCGACCGACGTCAGATTCAACACCGAACACAGGGCTTCGGAATCGATCTCATAGCGGTCGCCTTGGATCACGCTTTCGCCCGGCAAAAACCGGTTGACCGAGACGCTGGAGACCGGCGATTTCAACAGCGAAAGCTCGCCGTGGGTGAAAAAGCTGTCCGGGGAATAAATCGATTCGGGCAGGGATTCGCGACGGACGATCGCGTGCCGCATCGACTCTCGCAGATCCTGGTCGGTGGACGTCTTGTTCAAAACGCTCTGGTTGGTCGCGGAGTGATAGTACCGCTCCGCTGCAACAATCTCCGACGATTCGGCGGCATCGGTCGGTTTCAAATACCGCTCTTCGTAATCCAGCACGGCGTCGGATTTGATCGGGAACGTCTGCCGCGTCTGCTGGGACGCGAGCGCGTTGTCCGAAACCCGGACGTTGCCTTTGACGTCGATTTCGATCCGGACACGCATCAGGTCGTGGGCGGCCGCGACCACACTGGCCGACTCAGCCGACACGATCGCCGCTCGCGCGGGAGACGCAATCGACGCCGATGCAACCGCGAGTGAGCTGGCGAGGAAGGCACGACGACTGGCCGTGGCGTCATTGATGGGCATCTGAAAATCCATTTCGGGGGGCTGACCGGGGACGCGATGCGTTCCCCACGGCGTGAGTTGAGGAACGCCGATGCGGGAGAAGCGCATGCCGGGATCGCGTGCTGGAAACCGCTGGTGTCGCTATTGATCGACCGTCCGCGCGGGGCCGGTTCAGCCGAATTGGGGCAGCCGAGACGATTCGGGGGTCAGTTCTCGGGCCCCCGAGGCGTGTAGTCGTCTTGTTCCGCAAAGTCGGTTGTTAGACGACATGTCGCAATGCGAGACTGCCTTTTGTGCAGTCTGACTGAAATTTTTACACGCAATGCAGGCAGCGCCGTGAAAAGCGTTGGTTCGCCGAAAACGCCGCAAAATCTATAAGTCATTCAATGCGAACGACTTAGGGGCGAAACCAGGAAAAAAAGTGACAAATTCCTGCAGAATTGGCCCCAAATTTCCTACAAGGTGTCCTGGACGCAGGCAACCGCTGCCAGGCTCACCGAGCTCGAATTGTAAAAAAAATCTCTCCAAACGACGGGTTTTTGCCCCAAGTAACGAGTTGATTCTTAGAAACTCATTCGAGCCGAGTGAACCGAGCGGCGGAGGCTCTCGTCCTACAGGCATCCGCATTGAGGGGCGGCACCGTTTTTAACGGCTGTTGCCTTGCGACTGTCATTTCGGTCGACATGGAGTCGGCAGGGAACTTGTTCTGGGCGTCCGACCGTTTGGCCGGACCAAAGGTGTCGTGCGAATCGCGACATTCATCCCAGGCCGAGCGACCAAAATCACCTGGAGGAGACAGGTGCCCCCGGGCAACCGAGGCAATTGGACTGGGCGATCCGCCGGGATTGCAAGGACGTTTGGCCAGTCTACGCCAATAGCGCTGGGAGACCACACTGATGCACGACAATTACCGCGATACCAAGATCAAGGACCTTCGAGATCAACTTCGCTTCAATCAAAAAACCAAATTGATTGAGCAGGCTGCCGCTGCAGAAACACTGCTCAGCGAAATCGAAGAAGGCCGCGAATACGCTTACGACTTTCTGTGCTTCCGAATCACCAATTATCGCTCGGACCGTCCGGGACGACACAATATCGCATCGGCCGATCTGGCCCATGATTTACGACTGTTGATCGAAGACCTGAGCGAATTGGCCGATCTGTCGGTCGAAGAGATCGCTGAACAGGTGCACACGGTTCAAGATTTGAGCCGACAGTTCAACGTGTCGACCAAAACGATCAGCCGCTGGCGCGAAGCCGGTCTGGTCAGCCGTCGATTGTTGTTCGGTGGCCGCAAACGCGTCGGATTCCTCAACAGCAGCGTGGAACAGTTCGTCGCCCGCAACAAGGCCAAGATCCAGCGTGGCGAACGGTTCAGCCAGCTGACCGAGGACGAAAAGAGCGAGATCATCGAACGCGCCCGACAGTTGGTCGAAGGCGGTGCGGCGCTGGCCGATGTGACGCGATTGCTGTCCGAGCAGATGGGCCGCAGCGCCGAAACGATCCGCTACACGCTCAAGAATTTCGACGCCGACAACAAGTCGATCGCGATCTTCCCCAACCACCGCGGCGTCCTTTCGGACGACGACAAACGGTCGATCTTCAATCAGTACCTGGGCGGTGTTTCGGTTCCGCAATTGTGCCGACGGTTCAAGCGAACGCGAAACAGCATCCAACGGATCCTGGTCGAAATGAGACGCCAACGGATCATGGAACTGCCGCTGGATTACATCTACAACGAAGACTTTGAGGTCACGTCGCGCGAAGCGGAGTACCTGGGGGTTGAACCCGAACCGGCCAGCGCCCCACGGAAAGTCCGCGTGCCCAGCGATCTGCCCAGCTACCTGGCATCGTTGTACGACGTGCCGCTGCTGACCCGTGAACAGGAATACCACCTGTTCCGCAAGATGAACTACCTGAAACACAAGGCCAGTCGCTTGCGAGAAACGATCGGGACCGAAGCGGCCGGCAAGTCGGCCGTGATGAACGAGATCGAAGCATTGTACGAGCAGGCGGTCAAAGTCAAGAATCGAATCGTCCAAGCCAACTTGCGGCTGGTCGTCTCGATCGCCAAACGCCACCTTGCCGGTACCGACGATTTCTTCTCACTGGTCAGCGACGGGAACATGTCGCTGATCCGTGCTGTCGAAAAATTCGACTACTCGCGGGGCAACAAGTTCAGCACGTACGCCTCCTGGGCGATCATGAAGAACTTTGCCCGCACCATCCCCAACGAATTCAAACACCGAGATCGGTTCCGAACGACTACCGAAGAACTGTTCTTGGCGCGACAAGATGACCGGGTCGATCCGTACGTGGAAGAATCGGCACAACGGACCCGGAAACGCGAACTGTCGCGGATTCTGAATCGTTTGGATGAACGCGAGCAGAAGATTATCTCGGCCCGATTCGGTCTCGAACGCGGCAGCGAACCGTTGACGTTGAAAGAGGTCGGCGAGGAGATGGGCGTGACCAAAGAACGCGTCCGCCAACTCGAAGCCCGGGCGCTAGCCAAGCTGCGAACAGCCGCCAGCGAAAACAACATCGAAATCGATTTCGATCAGTAAGGCGTGCCCTGTTTGAAAACCGTAGCGGAAGCCGCCAAGGCTTTCGCGGGCCACGCGGCACCTGCCGCTCCACTCCGCTGCAGTGCCCTCGTGCCGTCGGCGGTAGTCAGGAGAGGGACGGCAGAATGATGCGGGGCAGAATGATGCGGGGCAGAATGATGGGGCGCGGGTAGGGACGGTCCAGCGCTGGAGCGTTCATCTTTCGGCATACGACAGCCCTTCCGGGCTGTCGCCCGTAGGGCTCAGCGCGACGACCTCGAAAGGACGTCGTACACCCCTCCGCCGACCACCTCTTACCCCAATCGGTTAGGTCATTTGGATTTGTCGCGTTTCGCTTCAGCCCGAAACTGGACGATCCCTGTAGTCGGTGGGCTAACGGCGGATCCTACGCGGTTCCTTCTGCTTCCGATTCGGCTTCGACTTCGGACTCTTGAATGTACTGTTTGCCGCGGTAGGTCAGTGCGACGCCGATGAAGATCACTGCGGCGACCAGCATCAACCCGGTAAAGAACCAATAGTAGGACGCGCCGGGTAACTTGGAGGTCCCATCGGCATTGCTGATGACCGCATTCACGCCGGCGGTGATGAAGTTGCCCAACGACACCGACAGCATGTAGAAGCTCATCACGATGCTCTTCATGCTGTTGGGCGCTTGGGTGTAACTGAATTCCAGGCACGTGATGGACACCATCACTTCGGCCGCCGTCAACAAGATATAGGCCAGCACTTGCCAGGAAATGTTCGGCGTCCCTCCGTTTTGAATCGACGTCTCGATCAGGGCACTCAGCGAGAACGCGAAAACGGTGACGAACATTCCGATCGTGATCTTGCGAAGAGGTGTCAGCGGAAAGACTTTGCTGATTGCCGGGTAGACCGCGTAGCTGAACAGCGGCACCAGGATCAGAATCAGGAACGGGTTGGCCGCCTGGATTTGACTCGAAAGCAGTTCGACGCCCATGACGTTCCGATCCATGTGCTCGGCTTGCAAAACCCAGGCGCTGGCCGTCTGGTCGAACAGACTCCAAAACACCGCAACCAGGATGTAGATCGGCGCCAATCGCAACAGCGCCCGGCCGCCTTCGCCGGTGAACGCATCGCGGAACACCTGGGGGCCGCGGGCCGGAATGTGAACGAATCGGTTTCGCCCCATCCAGAACAACAGCGTCGCAACGGCCATCAAAATGCCCGGCACGCCGAAGGCGACCTGTGACCCGTAGCGGTCCAACAACCAGGGCGTCAGCAGCGTCGATGCGAACGCCCCCAGATTGATCGCGACATAGAACCAGCCAAAGACCTTGCTCAGCAGGTGTGAATTCTTGGTGCCGAACTGGTCACCGACGTGGGCCGACACACAGGGCTTGATCGCCCCGGTGCCCAACGCAATCAAGCTGAGCCCGACGGCCAGCCCGATCCGAGTCTCGTTCAGCGCCAGAGCCAAGTGGCCGAAACAGTACAGCACCGACAGGTAGAGGATGGTTTTGTACTTGCCGAACAACCAGTCGGCGACGAATGCCCCCAACAGCGGCGTGAAATAGGCGGCCATGACGAAGATATGGACCCAGAACTTGGCGTCGTTGTCGTTCATCGGGTCGACGTTGCCGCCGCTGCCGAGCAGATACTGCGTCATGAAGACGGTCAGAATCGCCTTCATGCCGTAGAAACTGAACCGTTCGGCCGCTTCATTGCCGACGATGTAGGGGATCCCCGGCGGCATCGTGGTGATCGGGTACGGCGTCGTCTGCCAGCCCGTGGAATTGTTCGATGACGTGTTCGAATCAGACGCTTCGCTGGGCGGGGTGTAGGGCACGATGCTTCGCCATGGTTGCGTGAAAGGAATCGTTCGCTTTGCCGCACATCATCGCTGACCGGCCGGATTGTCACAACGGAGGTTTGCCAGCGCCCCCCGCGTTTTGCCCGGTTGGCAGCCCTTCGGAACCGCCCAACGCAGGAGGATCGGTCTTATGAGGACGACAGCCCCTTCCAGGCTGTCGTCCTTCGGACTCCGCGCGACGACCTAAAAAAGGACGTCGTACAACCAAACGCTGACCACGCCCTGCCGAATCGGCTGGATCGATCCGTTTTTTTGCCTTTCGCCACTGCCCCCAAACGGGGCGATCCTCTCAGTGGCCCGCCGCGGCGGCCTCGGCCGCGTGGTGCGGCTGGATCAATTCACCCCGGCTGATCACCACCAATCCGCTGTCGGTCACCTTGAACCCGCGTTGCTCGTCGGCGACGCGGTCGAATCCGATCTCGGTTTCCGGTGGAATCGAAACCCCTTTGTCGACGATCACGCGGCGCAGTCGACTGCGGCGGCCGACGTTGACGTCATCGAATAAGATGCTGTCCTCGACCGACGAGTAGCTGTTGATCCGCACGCCGGGCCCGATCACGCTGCGGGCGACGCTGCCGCCGCTGATGATCGCGCCCTGACAGACCAGCGAATCCATCGCCGAACCGCGACGGGTCGAGATACCTTCGCTGCCGAAGACAAACTTGGGCGGCGGCAACATCGGCTGGAACGCACGCACCGGCCAATGCTTGTCATACAGGTTCAATTGGGGATCGATGCTGATCAGATCCATCGTCGCTTCGTAATAGGCGTCGATCGTGCCGACGTCACGCCAGTAGGCGTCGGACTTGCGGTTTTCATCCAAGAACGGGAACGCGCACACCAGGTGCGAATCGATCGCCCCAGGGATGATGTTCTTGCCGAAATCGTGGTCGCTATCCATCCGCGTCGCGTCGGCACACAGCTGCTCGTACAAAAATCGAGCGTTGAACACATAAATTCCCATCGACGCCAAGCAATACTCAGGGTCCTCCGGCGTCGGGGTCGGATGCTCCGGTTTTTCCTGGAACCCGATCACGCGGCCGTCCAGGTCGGTTTGCATCACGCCGAATTGCCGCGCCTCATCGACCGGCACACGCAGTGCCCCGATCGTGATGTCGGCATCCAGCTTGCGATGGTGATCGACCATCGGCCCATAGTTCATCTTGTAGATGTGGTCGCCGGCCAGCACAACGATGTGTTCGGGTTGCTCACGCTCGATCGCATAGATGTTCTGATACACCGCGTCGGCGGTACCCGAGTACCAATTGCCGGCGATCCGTTGCTGCGGCGGGACGACATCGATGAACTCGCCCAGTTCACGACAGAAGTACGTTCGCCAAGCCAGATTGATGTGACGGTCCAGCGACTGCGCCTTGTACTGCGTCAGCAACAACAGCCGTCGCATGTCACTGTTCAGGCAATTGCTGAGCACGAAATCGATGATCCGGTACAGACCACCAAATGGCACGGCGGGCTTGGCCCGGTCTCGTGTCAGGGGTTCCAACCTCGAGCCCCGACCACCGGCCAAAATCACCGTCAAAGTATCACGCATACAAGCCACCCGTTCCATGGTCAGCCGAACCGCCCGGACAAAGGGGCGCGTCGGCTAGTAAATCGTTGCCAATCAAATGGAGTCGGAATCAGTCTCCCGCAGGGACACTCGGCTTGCTGCCGGCGGCCCCTCTCCCAAAACAGCAATAGTCAATAACGTAACAAATATATCGGACCAGACGCAGCGGTAAACGGAAATTAACCCGCCCAAAAAAGCGGATATCGCCGGAATCCCCTCCGTGAATCGCGATTGGCCTAACGTTTGCTACCGACACGCTCTCCCCTGCCAAGCTGTCAGCCCGCGATGCGGTTGCAGACGCAATCACACGTGCTGGCCGTTGGCAAACGCCGTTGACAAACAATGTTGACAAACAATGGCGACTCACGGCGGCCGGCGATCGGATCGGCTGGGCGTGTAAAAATGTCACCAAGGCGGAAGTTTCTACAATCAACAAGGGAGTCCAAAACGATGCCCAACACTTGGAAACCTATCAGTGGTGCCCTCGGCGCAATGATCTTGGGGTCGCTCGTCACCGGGGCGGTGATGACCATGCCCGGATTCATGCGAAACGATCCCGGTGCTCAAGACGCAGCTGTGGGGCAAGCCGTCCCCGCCGCGGGGCAGTTCGGCCAAGCCACGCCGCTGCCGGCCCAGAACCTTGGGGCCGCCCAAGACCTGTCGACCGCGTTTCGCAACGTCGCCAACCTGATGCGTCCCAGCGTGGTCAGCATCAACACCAAAGCGACACAAATCATTCGCGGGCAACGACTGCCGCCGGGCTTTGAGCAATTCTTCAACATCCCCGAAGGTCAGCCGCAACGGCGCGAAGAAAGCGGCATGGGCAGCGGCGTAATCGTCCGCAGCGACGGGTACATCCTGACCAACAACCACGTCGTCGAAGGTGCCGATGAGCTGGAGGTGGAATTCTCCGACGGCAAAAAAGCCCCCGGCCGCATCATCGGGACCGACCCGCAAACCGACCTGGCCGTCGTCAAAGTCGACCGCAATGATCTCAAGCCCGCCCAACTGGGCAACTCCGATGCGATCCAAGTCGGCGACTGGGTCGTCGCGATCGGCAGCCCCTTCGGTCTGGATCAAACCGTCACCGCCGGCATCATCAGCGGCAAGAACCGAATCCGCGGGATCATCGGCGACGGCGCAGGGTTCGAGGACTTTCTGCAAACCGACGCGGCGATCAACCCCGGCAACTCCGGCGGTCCGCTGGTGAACCTGCGCGGCGAACTGGTCGGGATCAACACCGCCATCATGTCCCGCAGCGGATCGAGCGCGGGCATCGGATTCGCCATCCCGGTCTCTCTGGCCGCCCCAGTCCTTAATTCGATCATTGAAAACGGCACGGTCCGACGCGGGTTCCTGGGCGCCAGCTTGGGACCGGTCAATGAGAAAACGATCGAAGGTTATGATCTGAAAACGACGCGGGGGGTGCTGATCGAATCGGTGCTCGAAGGCATGCCGGCCGACCAGGCAGGCATCCAGCCCGGGGACGTCGTCCTCGCGATCGACGGGCGGCCGATGAAGACACACGCACAAATGCGAAACTATGTCGCCAGCCGACCGCCGGGAGCGCAAATGTTGCTGGACCTGAACCGCGGCGGAAAAGCCCTGCAGGTCCGTGTCGACCTAAAGGAACGCACCGAAGAGGTGATGGCTCAGTTCGGATCGGGCGAAGTGATGGGGGCCGAACTGGTGCCGGTCACCGAGGCAACCGCCAGAAAGTACGGCTACCGAAACCTGGAGGACGGGCTGATCATCACCGGCATCAAGGACGGCAGCATTGCCGAGCGCGACGGACTGGAAGTCGGTGATGTGATCCAAACCGCCGGAGGGCTTCCACTTTCGTCGGCCCGCCAGTTGGAGGTGATCCTGGACGAGTACAAGCGGCAAAAACAACCTTGCCGAGTGACGATCCGACGCGGCAATCAAATGTTGTTGATGGTCGTGCGAGAATAGAATGGTTGACGCCTTGTAAGACTCCCCTGTTGCGTTAGTTTCTAACGATTCTGACCGCGTGCCCCCCCAAGTTTTCCCTTCGCGAGATCCCCATGGCTTTGACCATCATGCGCCGCATCAAGTTTTGCGCCGGACACCGGTTGTTCGGCCATGGCGGGAAATGCGAGCACTTTCACGGCCACAACTACGTCGCCGACTTCTTCGTCCAGGGTGACACCCAAGACGACGTCGGCCGCATCCTGGACTTTTCCGTGCTGAAAAAGCGCGTCAAAGGCTGGATTGACGAGCATTGGGACCACAGCTTCTTGATCCATCAAGACGACGCCAACGCTCTTCAGGCCCTCGAACTGGTCAAGCCCTGTCGGTTCTTTGTGATGCCGTACAACCCGACGGCAGAGAACATGGCCAAGTACTTGCTGGAGGAAATGTGCCCGAAGGTCTTGGAAGGGACCGGGGCCCATGCCTGCCAAGTCAGGATCTGGGAAACCGACGAATCGTATGCCGAAGCGGCGCTGGACCCCGCCGGCGGGGAGTCGACGACGTATGCGGCCATGGCCGTCGGTGACGACGTGGGGTAGGCGGATACTCGCTCACGGCCCGTTGATGCCAACCCGACATCCCTCGCTGCGCCCCACCCCATTTGCACCAAGCCTAGCCACGAAGCTGTCGAGCGACTGAAGCCACCCTCCCTCTGGGAGGGTCACGGAGGAGTGCGCGACGACGCGGGGAGGGTTGAGCCGCGATTCGGTGTGACCAGAGAACGAAAGTTTGTCCGACGATTCACCGTTCGACCTCCCCTCGCTAACCCGATTGCATCGAAACGACGATCAGCCCGATGATGATGGCCGCCAGGACGGCAACGGCAATGGCCAATCGTGGCCCGCTGACCGTGTTTTCCATCGGGTCGAGCCGCGCTCGAATTCGGCGGACAAGTTCGTTTCGGCCGGCTTCAAAGACGGGGTTGTCGGGATCGCCTGCTTTTTCCCCCGAATTGTAGCTCCGGGCCGCCTCCATCATCATCGCCTGAACGCGACGGGCGTTGAAAGGCCGGTCATCGGGCGACTTGGCCAGCAATTGCTCAATCACCTTGTCGATCGCTTCGGGACAATCGACAAAGTCACGCACCGAGGGCGGTTTGCTTTTGAGATGCTGGTCAAACAGCTTGGCGTAATCGTCGCTCAAAAAGACCTTGCGTCCGGTCAGCATCTCGAACATGCAGCAACCGAGCGCGTACAGGTCGGCTTTCCCCGAAACGGACTGCTCACCCCGGATCTGCTCGGGCGCCATGTAGGCGTGGGTCCCGACGGTGATGCCGGCCGAAGTCAGATCGCCGGCGGTCAGATCACGCGCGATCCCGAAATCCCCCAGCTTGACCTCTCCTTCGGGGGTCAGGAACAGATTGCTGGGCTTCAGATCGCGATGGACGATTCCAATGTTGTGGGCGCACTGCAATGCACTGCAGATCTGGCGGGTGATCTCAACCACCACCGTCCACGGCAGCGGGCCGCCAAACTCGAGCAGGTCGGCGACCGTACCGCCAGAGACCACTTCCATGGCATAGAACAGGCCTTGGTCCTCGTCGACACGGCCTCCGCCAAAATATTGGACGATGCTGGGGTGCCGCAGCTTCTCGAGAATCATCATCTCGCGTTTGAAGCGCGCCCGGATCAGGGTGTTCTGGCTGACTTTGGGGTGCAGCTTTTTCAGCGCAACGCTTTGCCCAGTCTCCTTTTCCGTCGCACGGTAGATCGTGCCGACGGTTCCCACGCCCAGAATGTCCCCCAGCTCGTAATCGGAGAGCCGGTTGAAAGGCATCAGACGCCCGCGATGTCCGTGATCTTGACCCGCGTGAACAGCTGGCGGTGCCCGATGCGGCTCTTGCTGTGCTTGCGCCGACGGAATTTTTGGACGTAAATCTTCTTGCCTTGCTTGGGGCCCATCACCGACGCGGTCACGCTCGCGCCGTCGACGGTCGGGGAGCCGAGCTTCAATCCCGATTCGCCTTGAACCGCAAGCACTTTTTCAAACGTCAAACTCTCACCAGCGGGCGTTTCCCGGTAGTCCAGGTCGACTTCCATTCCGGGCTCAACTTTGTACTGACGTCCACCGTCAACAATAATGGCGTACATGTCTTGGTCTAACTTCGTCAAAATTCAAGGGGTTATGCGAATTCGGGCCCCAGAGTGTATCGACCGGAATCGGAGGCGTATAGGGCTAAAAAAATCAGGCCAGCACCTCCTTCACCACCCGCGCCTTTTCCACCCCCGTTAGCTTCATGTCCAAACCCTGAAAGGGAAAACTGAACCGGGCATGGTGGATCCCCAGTAAATGTAGCATCGTCGCGTGCAGGTCTCGCACGTGGACAACATTTTCGGTCGCGTGGTAGCCCAGTTCGTCGGTCGCCCCGTAGCTGACCCCCGGTTTGACACCCCCGCCAGCCATCCACATCGAAAACCCCTTGATATGGTGGTCCCGTCCAGGCCCTCCCTTGCCCTGGTACATCGGTGTTCGACCAAACTCCCCGCCCCAGATCACCAGCGTTTCGTCCAGCATCCCCCGCTGCTTCAAATCCTGGATCAACGCCCAGGTCGGCTGATCGGTCAATTTGCAGCAGATGTTCATGTAACGCTCCAGATCGCCGTGGTGATCCCAGCCGCGGTGGTACAGCTGGATGAACCGCACGCCGCGTTCGGCCAGCCGCCGCGCCAGCAGACAGTTGCTGGCGAAGGATCCGTCTCCCGGTTTGGCGCCGTACATGTCCAGAATGTGCTGCGGCTCGTCAGACATGTCGACCAAATCCGGCACCGAGGATTGCATCTGGAAAGCGATCTCGTAGGTCGAAAGTCGTGTTTGGATCTCCGGGTCCGGGTGGCCGGCAAATCGGTTTTGGTTGATCGCGGCGATCGCATCGACGACCGATCGCTGGCCAACCCGGCCGACTCCCGGCGGTGGATCGACGTAGTGAACGGGAACTCCGGTGCTGTTGAATTCCACGCCCTGGTACCGGCTGGGCAGAAAACCCGATGCCCATTGCCGCGATGCGATCGGTTGCGGGTTGCGACCGCCGATGCTGGTCATGACGACGAACCCCGGCAAGTCGTCGCACTCGCTGCCCAGCCCATAGGTGACCCAGGATCCCATCGACGGCCGCCCGCTGATCGCCGTACCGGTGTTCATGAACGTGTGCGCGGGGTCGTGGTTGATCTGCTCGGTGACCATCGATTTCACGATGCACAGATCGTCGGCCATCTGTTGATGGTAGGGCAAAAAGTCGCTGATCGTTTGCCCGCTATCGCCACAGCGCCGAAACGTGGTCATCGGCCCCTGGACCTTCAATTGCTTTCCGGCCAACTGCGCGATCGGTTGTCCGTCGGTGAACGAAGCGGGCATCGGGGAATCGTGCAGCCGCGCCAGTTCCGGTTTTTCGTCGAACGTCTCCAGATGCGACGGGCCGCCGGCCATGCACAAGAAGATCACGCGTTTGATCCGCGGCGGGAAGTGCGGCAACCCGCCCACACCCGGCGGCAAACCCGGCGACGTTTTGGCCGCCGACTCACGCGCCAGCAAGTTCGCAAAGGACGCCGCGCCCAGGGACAGGCCACTTTTGGCCAGGAACGTTCTTCGTTTCAGTTCGTTTGTCATCGGAGAGGGCCAGTGGGGTGGGGATGTGCCGTAGCGGAAGTCGCCAAGACTTTCGGCGATTCGCACGACGCGTGCGAAACTCTTGGCGAGCGATTCGCTGGACGCGTGCGAAACTCTTGGCGAGTTCCGCTACCCCAGAATCGAATTGGGAAAAAGCGTCACGGCCGGTACAGGGTTTCATGCAAATTCAGGACGGCTCGCGCGACGCTGGACCAGGCTGCACGTTCGGCATCGGACGCTTCGGCTGGCCACGCAATTGCAACGTCGTTCGGTGTTGCCAGGAACGCCTCGCGCGCCGCGGGATCGTTTTCGAAACGTCCGATTTCACTCTCCAGCAAACGCGCCAGCGTTTCACGTTCCAGGTCACTGGCATCGCGGCCGATCGCGAGTCGCATCGCCGTGTCGATTCTGGTTTCGATCGCTGCGGACGACGACTCCTCCGTCTTGCTCTCGCGCAGCACCCGTGCGGCAAAGGCTTTCGCGGCAATCACAAAGGTCGGATCGTTCAACAGCGCGAGCGCCTCCAGCGGCGTGTTGCTGCGTGGCCGTACGGCGGTGCATTCCTCGCGGCTCGGTGCATCGAGTGCCTTCAGCGTCGGGTGTAGGAATTGACGCTGCCAATGGGTGTACACGCCGCGTCGCCAAAGCATTCGCCCGCGGTCGTGGGAGTAGATTCGTCGGGGGAAATTCAAGTGCCGATAGTAGCCTTCGGGTTGGTAGGGCCGAACGCTTCGCCCGCCGACCTGATGGTCCAACAGCCCGGACATCTCCAGCACGGCATCACGCACCGTTTCTGCCGGCAGCCGATGCCCGGACTGGGAAGCCGCCAGGTCGTTGTAGGGATCCTGCGTCCGCCGGGCGTCGTTCATCACGACCCTCTGGCGATACGTTTCGCTGGTCACGATCTGCCGCACGGTGGCCTTCAGGTCCCAGCCGGTTTGGATCAGCACACCGGCCAGATGATCCAGCAGATCCGGATTCGTCGGCGGTCGGCCCTGGCCGCCGAAATCGCCCAACGTGGGACTGATCCCGCGGCCGCTGTACAGGTACCACAATCGATTGGCAAACACCCGTGCGGTCAGCCCGCCGATGCCGCGGTCGACATCGAACAACCAATTCGCCAAGTCCAACCGCGTCGCCCGCTGGCCTTCGGGCAAACCGGCAAACGCAGCGATATCGCCCAGGAACTCCGGAACGGCCGGTTGCATCACATCGCCGCTATCGTCCAGCCAATTTCCCCGCGGCAAAAAACGCACGATCCGCGGCTCAACCGCTTTGGTGATCATCGTCCGCTGCTTGCGAGCCAAAATTGCATCGCGTTCCTTTTCCAACGACTTCAACCGCTCGGGATCGGAATCCGGGGCCGACCGGACGGCTCGGATTTCGGCGTCCAAATCGGCCAACCGCAAGCGATCGGTTCGCCCCAGCACATCGATCTCCGGTTCCCGTCGCGTCGGCAGCGCGTTGGTGCCGTTGGTGAAGTGTTTTTCTTCATCCACATCGGCAAAGAAAGCGGCCAGCGAATAAAAGTCCTTGGCCGTGTAGGGGTCGTACTTGTGGTCATGGCACTGCGCGCATCCCATCGTCGCGGCCATCCAGACCGCGGAAACGTTTCGCACGCGATCGGCCGCGTAGATCGCCAAATACTCTTTCGGTTGCAGCCCGCCCTCGTGCGTCGTTTGCAACAGTCGGTTGTATCCGCTGGCGATCTGTTGTTCGATCGTTGGATTCTGCAGCAAGTCCCCGGCCAGCTGTTCGCGGCTGAATCGATCCAGTGGCATGTTGTCGTTGATCGCATCGATCACGTAGTCGCGGTACGGTGCGATGTTGTGAACCTGGTCGCCGTGATAGCCGACCGTGTCGGCAAAGCGGACCAGGTCCAACCAATACTGGGCAAAGCGTTCGCCGAATTGTGGTGACGCGAGCAACGCATCGACGCGGCGCCCGTAAGCGTCGGGCCGTTGGTCGGCGATGAAGTCCGCGATCTGATCGTAGCTGGGCGGAAGCCCGGTCAAGTCATAGTGGAGTCGACGCAGCTGATCTCTCCGCGAGGCACGCGGTGCCGGCGGTAGCGGGCTGCGTGACAATTCGGCTCGCACCAGCCGATCGATCACCCCGGCGTCCGCATCCACTGCGTCCGGCCGACTGCGTGGGTCATTAAACGCGGCCTCCGGCACCGCGACCCGATCCGGTTTGACATACGCCCAATAGGCTTCGTAGGGAGCCCCCGCGTCGATCCAGCGTCGCAAAACCGCCAGTTCGGCTTCGGTGACGCGTTTACCGGTATCCGGGGGAGGCATTTGGACATCGGGATCGGGATCCAAAATCCGGGCGATCAATTCACTCTCGTCGGCGTCGCCCGGCTCGATGGCGACTTCATATGCCGCCTCGGATCGGTCCAGGCGCAGATCGGCCGCCCGATGCGTGTCGTCGGGGCCGTGACAGAAAAAACACTTGTCGCTCAAGATCGGTCGCACATCGCGGTTGAACGACAACGGTCGCTCGCCCGCCACGGTCACACCCAAGGGCATCCAAACAACCGTCGCGGCCAGCGCAAGGATCTGAACGGGAAAAGGGGTCGCAATCACAATGCAATCTTGCGGGGGCAGAGGAAAGGTGGGGAGATTGCCATTTTACCCGCAATGCATCCGACAACACAAATTTGCGGAAAACCTGAAACCTGAAACTGAAAACCACCAACCTGGAACATTACCCCCCAACCGCTAAACTGCCGCTTCCGGCGTCTTCACACCCGACCCCTCGATTCGATCCACCATCACCATGACTGATAGTCTGACCAACCAGGCCGCTTGGAAAAACTTGAACGCCCACTACGAGCAGATCAAGTCGAAGCATTTGCGGGAGCTGTTTGCGGCCGATCCGCAGCGGGGCAAAACCTTTTCGCTCGAAGCGGTCGGGTTGTACTTGGATTATTCCAAGAATCGCATCGACGGTGAAACCGTTTCGCTGTTGATCGAACTCGCCAAGGCGTCGGGTTTGCGCGAGCGGATCGAAGCGATGATGAGAGGTGAAAAGATCAACGTGACCGAAGACCGCGCGGTGTTGCACACCGCGCTGCGAGCGCCACGCGACGCGACGATCGAGTTTGAAGGAAAAAACGTGGTCCCCGACGTCCACGCGGTCTTGGACAAGATGGCCGCGTTTTGCGATTCGGTCACCAGCGGCAAATGGACCGGGCACACTGGCAAACGGATCCGCAACATCGTCAACATCGGGATCGGCGGGTCGGACCTCGGGCCGGTGATGGCCTACGAGGCGCTGCGCCACTACACCAATCGTGATCTGACGCTGCGGTTCGTTTCCAACGTCGACGGCACCGACTTTGCCGAAGCGACGCGCGACCTGGATGCCGCCGAAACGTTGTTCATCATCGCATCGAAAACCTTCACCACCCAAGAGACGATGACCAACGCGCACACCGCGCGGGGTTGGTTGCTGGAACAACTCGGCGGCGACGAATCGGCCGTCGCCAAACACTTCGTTGCGCTCTCGACCAACGCCGAACAAGTTGCCGCCTTTGGGATCGACACCGACAACATGTTCGGGTTTTGGGACTGGGTCGGCGGCCGATACTCGATGGACTCGGCGATCGGGCTTTCCACGATGCTGGCGATCGGGCCGGACCAATTCCGCGAGATGCTCGCGGGCTTTCACGAGATGGACCAACACTACCGCACCGCGCCGCTGGAAGAAAACCTGCCGGTGATCCTGGGCTTGCTAACCGTCTGGTACACCGATTTCTTCGGTGCCCAAACCACCGCGGTCCTGCCCTACGATCAATACCTGAAACGTTTCCCGGCATACCTGCAACAGCTGACGATGGAAAGCAACGGCAAGTCGGTCACGCTTGCCGGCGATCGAGTCGATTACGACACCAGCCCGATCTATTGGGGCGAACCGGGGACGAATGGCCAACACTCGTTCTATCAGTTGATCCACCAAGGCACACACTTGATCCCGTGTGACTTCATCGCCTTTGCCAAGTCGCTCAATCCGCTTGGCGACCATCACGACAAATTGACCGCGAACGTGTTCGCCCAAGGCGAGGCGTTGGCGATGGGCAAGACACGGGAAGAGGTTTTGGCCGAAGGCACGTCGGAGGAACTTGCCCCGCACCGAGTGTTCGAAGGCAATCGCCCATCCAACACGCTGTTGATCGAAAAACTGACGCCCACTGTGCTGGGCAAACTGGTCGCCCTGTATGAACACAGCGTGTTCACCCAAGGCGTGATCTGGCAGGTCAACCCGTTCGATCAATGGGGCGTCGAGCTGGGCAAAGTGCTGGCCAAAAAGATCGTCCCCGAACTCGAGTCCGCCGACGCCCCGCTGGATCACGACAGCAGCACCAACACGCTGATCGAACGTTATCGTTCGCTGAAGTAATTGGTGTCGAATGTCGCCGTGTTCTCCGAACTCGGCGCCCCCAAAAGCGAAGCTTTTTCCCCGCGCCGACCTCGGGGGACGTCAATTGTATTCCTGCAAGTTTTGCGTCTCATCTAAATCCTCTCCCTCGGGGAGAGCCGACGTTTGCGCAGCAAGCAAACGCCAGAGAGGGCTCACGGCTTGCGAAAGTCTTGGCGACTTCCGCTACGATCAACACCGTCACTTAGACAACCGACCTCGCAAGAGGACGGCGACTGAGGACGTGCGACAATTGACCGGCTGCCCGTGGGGGTTGCAGACGTCTATCATTCAAGCGTCGTAATCCTTCACGCGCCACAGTCTTCACCATGATGGACGTCGAACTACTCAGTCGGCTGCAGTTTGCCGGAACGATCATGTTCCACTACCTGTTCCCGCCGCTTTCGATCGGGCTGGGGCTGCAGCTGTTTCTGTGTGAATTGGCCTACGTCCGTACCGGCCACCCGGCGTGGGAATCGGCGGCGCGGTTCTGGACTCGCGTGTTCGCCGTGAACTTTGCGATGGGCGTCGCGACCGGGATCGTGATGGAGTTCGAGTTCGGGACGAATTGGGCGGCCTATTCACGGTTCGTCGGCGACGTCTTCGGATCCGCGCTGGCCGCCGAAGGCATCTTTGCGTTCTTTCTGGAAAGTGGGTTCCTGGCCATCCTGGTGTTCGGCTGGGATCGTGTCGGTCCCAAGATGCATCTATTCAGCACGTTGATGGTGTTTTTGGGGTCGGTATTCAGCGCCGTCTGGATCGTGATCGCCAACAGTTGGCAGCAGACGCCGGCGGGCTACCACATCGTGTGGCAAGAGATCCAAGGGGAGAGCGTCCCGAGAGCCGAAGTCACCGATTTTTGGGCGATGGTCTTTAACCCGTCGTCGGTGGACCGCTTGACGCACACGGTGATCGGAGCCTTGGTGTTGGGCGCCTTCTTCGTCGCGTCGGTTTGCTCGTTCTATTTGTTGAAACAGCGGCATGAAGACGTCGCGCGGCGTTGTCTGTCGATCGCCCTGCCCAGCGCGCTGGTGTTCACGTTGCTTGCCGCGCTGACCGGACACGACTCGGCGCAGAAATTGGTCGAAACCCAACCGGCCAAGCTGGCGGCGATGGAGGCGCATTTTGAAACCACCGACCAGCCGACGGGATTGTATTTGTTCGGATGGCCGGATGCCGAAAACGAAACGGTGCATTTCGGCATCCGTGTCCCGTGGCTGCTCAGCTTGATGGTCTACAACGATCCCGGCAAACCGGTTCCGGGGATGGATCAAATTCCCGAATCGGATCGCCCGCCGGTTTGGTTGCCGTTTCAAATGTTCCACCTGATGGTCGGCCTGGGCACGATGATGATCGTTGCGGCGGGTCTGGCATGTTGGTTGTGGTACCGGAAAACCTACCAGAACCATCGCTGGCTGATGTGGGCGATCGTGCTGATGCCGCTGGCGGCGATGACGGCCAACCAGGCCGGCTGGATCACCGCCGAAGTCGGACGGCAACCCTGGATCGTTCACCCCTCGGTCCAAGACGGCGTGGAGATGATGGGTCTGAGAACCAAGGACGGGCTCAGCGAATCGGTCACCGCCGAGCAGGTGCTCAGCTCGATCGTTTTGTTCGCCGTCATCTACTCGCTGTTATTCGCCGTCTGGATCTTTGTCCTCAATGGCAAGATTCAACACGGCCCGGAAACCATGGACGAACTAGCCAAACGCAAACGAGACCGGGCCGCATCAAGAATGTCCGAGCGGATCGCCCACGGCGGCACCGGGCGTGGCGGCGGGCTGATGGAGGATGAAGCGGGCTGATGAGTTATGACACGATCACCTTGGTTTGGTTCTTTCTGTTAGGCGTCTTGCTGACCGGTTACGCGATCTTGGACGGGTTCGACCTGGGCGTCGGCATCCTGCATCCGTTCATCGCCAAAACCGATCGGGAACGACGGTTGGTGATGAACTCGATCGGGCCGCTGTGGGACGGCAATGAAGTCTGGCTGGTGACCTTCGGCGGCGCGTTGTTCGCCGCGTTTCCGAACGCATATGCGACAGTCTTCAGCAGTTTCTACGCCGCGTTTCATCTGTTGCTGACCTGCTTGATCGGACGCGCGGTCAGTTTGGAATTTCGCTCGAAAGTGCACTCGCCGGCATGGCGGCGGTTCTGGGACGCCGGATTCTTTCTGTCGTCGATCACCGCGGCGGCGCTGTTGGGGATCGCCGGTGGCAACGTGATGGGCGGCATGCAGGTCGGTCCGATGTTCCAGTACCAGGGCGGATTGCTGGATCAGCTGTATTGGTACCCGCTGCTGGTCGGGGCGCTGACCGTGTCCCTGTTCGCGCTGCACGGGGCGATCTATTTGTTCCTCAAGACTGAAGGTGAATTGCAACAACGGGTGCGGAGCCGGATTCTGCCGCTGTTCTATTGTTTTGCATTCCTGTACGCCGCGGTCACACTGGCCACCTGGATCCATGTCCCGCACGCGACCGAGACGCTTTCGCGGCACCCTTGGTTGTGGATCGTTCCGGTGCTGAACGCATTGGCGGTGTTGAACATTCCCCGCGCGATGCACCTGGGCAAACCCGGCTACGCGTTCTTCACGTCGTCGATGGTCATCGCCGCGCTAGCGTCGTTGTTCAGCGTCGCGATCTTCCCCAACTTTGTGCTTTCGACGATCGATCCGGCCTACAGCGTGACGCTGGAAAACGCCCGCAGCAGCCATCAAACCCTGATCACGATGCTGTGGATCGCAATGATCGGCATGCCCTGCGTGGCCAGCTACACGATCACGATCTACTGGATCTTCCGAGGCAAGGTGCAACTGGATTCGAACAGCTACTAAGCCGGCCAACGCCACTTTGCACAAGAAACAATGTGAATCGCCGGTCAATCGTAGCTACCTTCGCCAGAAGGTGGATCCCCGGGATTTCCCACGCTCTGGCGAGCGTAGCTACGTCAAAGTGGCGCTGTCCAGCTAGCTGGCCTGTCGGAACATGAAGGTTTGATGAATCGCCGCGGTGTGGCTTGACCGTTGGTGGGCGATTGGTTTTTTAGGAAACCGAGGCGACTTGCTCATATTGCCGCTTCAGCTCGTTTCCCCGGTAGCGGAACTCGCCAAGAGTTTCGTTCCCCATCCGCAAATCGCCGAAAGTCTTCGCGACTTCCGCTACTGCGAGCCTTCTTGCCCCGCACCCCAACCTTGAACCGCTACACCATCCCCGCTTGCCTGATCGCGCTGTCGCTGGCCGTCTACCTGCAGACGACCGGCTTCCAATTCGTCGCGCTTGACGACGCCGAATACGTCAGCCGCAACCCGAATGTCCAAAACGGGATCAACGCGGCCGATGCGACCTGGGCATTGACCACGACGCGGATGGGCAACTGGCACCCGCTGGTCTGGTGGTCGTTCCAGCTGGACTCACAACTGTACGGCAACGGCCCGCTTGGATTCCACCTGACCAATGTGATCCTGCACACGCTGTCGGTGGTGGTCTTGTTTGTCGCGTTGAAAGTCATGGGGCTGCGAGACACGTTGGCAGCGACCGTCGCGGTGCTGTTCTGCGTCCACCCGCTGAACGTCGAATCGGTGGCCTGGGTCGCCGAACGCAAGGGCACCCTGAGCACCCTGTTTTGGATGCTCGGGATGCTGGCCTATGCTCATTACGCACGGCGGCCAACTCCGCACCGGATGGGCACGGTGTTTCTGTGCATGGCGGCGGGGCTGATGTCCAAACCTTCGCTGCTGACGTTCCCTTTCGCAATGATGCTGCTGGACATCTGGCCGCTGTGCCGTATCCGATTCGGCGAATCTGGCGAATCTGGCGAAAACCTGTCCCCCGATCGGCTCGACGCGTTGTTGTTGAACAGAAACGTCGAATCCAACCGTGAACCGATTTCGTTGCTGCGAAGTGCACTGGAGAAGGCACCGCTGTTGTTGTTGAGCCTGGTATTCTCTTTCGTCGCCTTGTCCGCCCAGCAAAGCACCGGCGCGGTCGCGTCATTGGACGCGGTGCCACTCGGGGAGCGACTGCTGCAGATTCCCTGTGCGTACCTGATCTACCTTTGGCACCTGCTGATGCCGATCGGCCTGACGGTCGGCGTGTTACCGCCCCGCGACGGGATGCCGGTCGGGTTCGCAATCTTTTCCGCCGCAATCCTGACCGGGATTTCGATCTACTGCTGGCGGAATCGGCGTCGCATTCCGATTCTTTTCGTCGGCTGGTTCTGGTTCCTCGGAACGATGTTTCCCACCTCGGGAATCGTCCCCATCGGAATCCAATGGATGGCCGACCGCTACACCTACGTCCCGAACGTCGGGCTGTTTCTGTTGATCGGCGCCGTGATCATGCTCGCGATCGACAAACGCTCCATCTCAAGCAGAACTTTGATCGCGTTTGCGGCCCTTTCCATTGCCACGTTCAGCACCCTGTCACTTCTCCAGGCACGCCATTGGCAAGATTCCAACCGGCTGTTCACCCGAATGTTGCAGATCGATCCAGACAACCATTTGGCGCACTCGAATCTGTCAGCGATCTATCTGTCCGAGGGCAGCTATCCGAAAGCGTTTTCCCATGCCCAGGCGGCGATCGACGCGGGTCTGAAATCCGCAACGACCCGCAACAATTTGGCACTCTGCAAGGCGAAGCTCGGTCGGCGTCAGGAAGCGATGGAAGAATTCGCGAAAGTGATCGAGATCGACCCGCAATTCGCCCAGGCGTACCTCAATCTCGGCAATTTGCTTCGCACGACAAACGTGTCGCAGGCCGAAGCATGCTATCGAAAGGCGATCACGGTGGATCCTGAATACGCGGAAGCCCATAACAACTTGGGCGGGCTGCTTGCTTCGCGGAATCCTGCGGAGGCCCAGAGGCACCTGAAGATTTCCTTGAAGCTATGGCCCGAGAATCCCGACGCCAACGCGAATCTCGGCAATGCGTATGCCAGGCTAGGTGACTATGAAAACGCCATCCGGTTTTACCGACGGACTCTTCAGTTACAACCCAACCATCCGGTAGCGGTTCAAAATCTGGCGGTGGTTACGAAACTCGATCGAGACGACGCCACTGAATAAGCGACCGTTTCAATCGTCGTCGTCATCTCGCCGTGCCACACGTCCCCCTTTGGCCGCGATCGATGTCAAGCTGCTGCTGAGGTCGACTCCGATCTCCTGAGACAATTGGACACACAGCGCGAGGGGGCTACGTCCATCGGTCTGGTCGGCTTCTTGAAGTCGGTTTTTGACGTGGATCCGATCGAGCGACTCGGGCAAACGCTCCATCGCTTGGGTGTACCAGAGCACCGCGCGGTCTTGTGCCCCCTGGCGATAGGCTCCCGAACCGCGTTGGCTGAGTTCCCACCACGCGTCACCGATGGCAACCTGATCGATCGCCCGGGCGGCTCCGCGGAGGTCCAGCTTGGCAACCTCTGCCAAATCACCCTGTCCTTCGGCCACCATCTCCAAACCGGTCTTCCAGTCCCCCTTGATAAAGCACAAGAACGTCCCGAAGGAAGCTCCGGCGGCCGTATTGCTGGGATCGATGCGATACTGTTGCAAATCATCCATCGATTTTTCGTACTCGCGTTGGGCGGCGCCCAGTTGGGTCCTGAGCCGTGTCAACAAACGGGAAACAACGCTGTCACGCGCCCCACCGGCGAAACGGTTGGCGATTCGTGCAACCGAGCTCGCCAACATGTACTCATTCTCGTGAATCCCCGCGTAGATCACCGGGATGGCGCGGCGCAAAATCGCGTCGCCGTTGACGAAGCTCGCATCGCGGCTGGCCGTGGCCGCTCCGAATTCCTGAATCCACTTGAGGTTTTCGCGGAACGAATCGACCTCGAATCGTGCGACCCGCTGATCGATGGCGTCGATCAACGTGTCTCCTTCGGCAGCCTCGATCGCCAGACGCAACGCTGCACGCTGCAAGACGAATGCCCCGGCGGGATCAGCCTCCAGTCCCGCTGCGGTCTCGATCAATTCGGCGGCGAGCTTTCCCTTGTCGTCCGGTTTCGTCGCCTCGGTCAGCTGGTCACGATAGATACGCCGAAGCTTTTCCTGAGCCTTACTGATTTGGACCGCCGAAGGAACGGGCTCCCGGGCGATGTCCACGTCTTCGATCAGCGTCGGCATCTCCATTTCAACCGCAGCCGGCACAGGTTCATTTTCATTCGTCTGTGCCTGCATGTCTTGCTCGGGCAAGGAATCAGACAATTCCGGATCGACATCGACCTCTTCCACGGTGATCGCCCGGTGGATATCCCTGGCCAACAGGGCATCGCTCTTGTCGTAGGTCATCGCCTGGAATAACTGTTGGTCGGACAGATTCTTTTCCAATAGGACCGGAAACCCGTTCGCCCACAACGCGAACGTGCCGTCGACCCGCAACTTGCCCAAATAAGGCGACATCTGCATCATCGACTTGGGCTGGAAATCTTTGGGTTCTGTCCAATGGACCGCGTGCGCGTCGTTGATCTCCAGCAGCATGATGGTGTTTTCGGGACCATCTTCGACCATGGATTGGCTGGTACTGCGGTTGTCTCCGAAAATAAACGGCGCGCTGGTCGGCAAAACAAAATTGGTTTTATCGTCGAAGCGTTCCGGCGAAACGTATTCATCGGGGATGAACTGCAACAGATCTTTGTTGGGCGGCATATTCCAGGCGCGGTCAAAATCAAAACGCTTGTAAAGCTCTTCGTAACCGAGATACGGAAGCAACTCGACCCGCCATGACAACGTCGGGACCCCGCCCGCATTCTGGTGATAGCTGCGTGGGTAGTGACGCGTTTCGTCCAGATAGGCGAGCAGCGCCGCGTTGATCTTTTGCAAGTTGTCGAAGGCACGCCTTCGACGCTGGGCCACCGTTAATTCTGTTTCCGGTTTTCGCTGGGAAATCGGTTGGATACCGACGATTTCTTCCAAGCTTTTGCTTTCCGGCGGTTCACCGGCGTCCACTGGGGGTACCTTGTCAGTTTTCGCCGCTGGCGAGACAGAAACACTGGTTTCGACGACCCTCGGACTTGGCTTTGCCGCGACCTGTCGGGGCGCCGGGGTGGATGGGGCGTCGGGCCTCGCCGTCGGCGTTTTCGCCTCGTCCTGCGTTGCGCCTCCGCGATCCCGTTGGGCGTGTTTCATGAACAGGTCTTGTTGGCTTTCGCCACATCCTGGCATACAGCACGCGGTCGCGATCAAGAGGCGTGTGACGATCGAATGGAAACGGTCGGCGGGTTTGGGTTTCATCTTCATTGGGATTTGCGGTCGCATAGAATTCTCTTGATCCAGCCATGGGTGAAGACTCCGCCGCCGCTGCACCAAGACTGTTTGATGTCGATTTCCTCGTGATCGACGAGGGTGTCGGTCGTGATCTTTCGGAGCCTACCATGCATCTCTTCGATGCGTTGTTCCACCATTTCGAACTGAATTTCTGGACGTGAAAGTGCCGCCGGATTGCGTTTCAGTTTTTCAGCCTCTGCATGTGTCGCTTTCGTCGCTCGACTGATCAGGCGGGTGAATTCGTTTCCGCCGCATTCGAACGACCAAAACCAGTTCGAAGCGCCGCTGATCACGAGCACGGTGGTCATTTCGGCGCCACAATCAAACAAGGCGACCGACGGCAGTTTCAGTTCCAAGTCGCCGCCATCGTTCTGATCCAGGTCAATCAGATTGGCAAACTCGAACGCTGCAAAATTCAATAGCGCGATCGGCGTCGCTTGCAGACCGCTGACGATCAATCCGGCACGGCCGAGGTTCTCCAGGTATCGATCAACGAACTGTTTTTTTGCCGCTGAGACAAACGCGGGACGCCCGATGGCGGTCAACTCATCTTCCGGAAGCGGGCCGATCCAGCTGACACAGGCGACCTCGTCCAGCGGCAGCGGGATCCGAGACTCGACTTCCTTTTCGAACAACGTCTTGACCTGTTTGTCCGCGACCGGAGGTAATTTAACAAACCGCGAAACCAACTCACGTGCCGGAAAACTGACCCAGACGGGCGTCCCTTCGACCTCATGCTCTTGCAAAAATGCTTCCAGCGTTGTGCGAACCTGTTCGTCCAGCTTGGAATCGTCGATGTTCCGTGTCAGCGGGCTCTCGTAAGACAATTTGTGACATTCCGCCAGCTTGGGAAGCCCCTCACCATCGGCTTCCAGGCAAACGGCTTTGATCCCCGACGCGCCGAGATCCAGCCCCCAACATCGCTCCACCTTTTTTCGGCCCAAACGCTTCAGCAAACCTTTCTTGGGAGTGAAGTCCTCGTTGACACGCCCCCGACCAAGCCCCTGGAGTGCCAGACCGAGTGCGACATTGAATTGGCCCGGAGACGCTCGAAAGGTAGCATCAGCGCCAACATCGATGCTTGTGGGAGATGCCAACACCCCCACCGGCCCACCGGCCCAACTTTGGGTTGATCCATCCAGACACGCAAACACATCGCGGGAACTGGCCTTGGGACCTTTGATCCGACGGCTGATTCGATCAAGCACCTTGCGTGCGCGGGGATCACCCTCGGATTCTGCGAGCCATTGCTGTGCAATTCGCCCCAGCGTCGGTGTCGCAAACGGCTCGCCTTTGATCTGGTCGGAAAGCCAGGTGATCCGCCCAACCGACTCACTAAGAGCGGAATATTCCTGACCGCGTGAATTGGCAGGGACGCACTCCAACAGGTTCGCCGCGGACGTGTATTTGTGTGCTTGGCAAAGTGTTTCTGCTTTTGCGATCAGTTTCTTCCCCACTTTCTGCGCCAAGCTGGCGACCGACGCATCATCCGGCTGGAGGTCCAGCAATCGGTCCAGAACCACTCCGGCGGTTGCCCAGTCACGCTTTTGGAAAGCCTCTTGTAGAGAACCTTCTGCTTCCTTCAATTGCTCCAGCAGGACCGTCGATCGTTCCAGCTGACTTTTTGCCTCCGGCGTCAACAGATTCGGCGACAGGGATCCGAGCAGTTCGACCACGCGCGCCGAGTCGCCGACCTCATAGGCCGCTTGCGCCGCTGCGATGCGATCCGAAGCGGACCCGCACTCCTGCTCTGCAATGCGATCGATCTTTTGTTGGGCCGTCATTGCGTTAGCGATCACGTCCTTGAATCGATAATCTTTCTCCCGAGTGACGATCGCCAGCAGCCCCTTGGACCTTTCGAAGTCGCGTTCCTTTGCAGCCTGGATCGCGTCAGCGATTTTCCCTTCCAGCCTGCCTTTTCGCTCCGAGATTGCGGCTACAAGGTCGCATCCGCATTGACCGCAAAACGACTGCTGGAGCGTCACGGGCTTGGTGCATTGGAAGCAAGGTTCATACAAGGCATGACCGCAGCCGGCACAAAACTGGCCGCCCACCGGATTCGTTTCCTTGCAAGCACCACAGGTGATCTTCCCAGTTTGCGCCGGCATTGCGGCGGACGAAGTGATTTCACCGGTCGATGGAGAACTGGACATGTCGCGTTATCAAAAAAAACAATACTGAAACTCACAGCCATTCGGCCGACCCACGTCAGCGATCGAAACGATTCACTTGCCGTCGAATCGCCCCACGACCCCATAGATCGGCAACCAGTTGGAATATGACTTCATCTCGGGGTCACCGATCTGAACGTAGCCGTGCTGTTGTGCCAAATTAAAACGTCGGTAGGGACAGTCCTTGGGGATCGACACTCGAAGCCGATAGCTGCCCTCGGTCTCCAGCGGTTCAAGCTCCGCCTGCAACTCCTTCGGCTCGATATCCAGGACCGCGATTTTTCGCGATCGGTCTGCCCGTGACCGCACGACCACATACAGGTCATGTTGCGTGCTGCTATCAACCGTCCCAAAATCAATTCCGGTACGCCGATCCACGATCGGCCCATAGAACCCGATCGGCGGACGAACCCGACCGACGAAATCGATCGGGTATTGCTTGACGACTCCGTCCAGCTGGACCGACAGCTCGAACACGCCGGCGTATTGGCCATAATCTTTGGATTCAATCTCGATGGATAGACGTTTGGCGACGGTGGCGGATTTGCCTTCGAGTTCGGCGCTCGCCGGATCCTCGGATTGGGCGCCCCATTCCACATCAAACGAGTCACACGCGACGCCGAGAACCTTTAGGTCCTGGCCCAACTGGCTGTAGATCACGCATTCGGCGGTTGAAGCGCGACCGAGGTCATGGCTATCGAACGCGATTTTTGATGGGAGCACCAATTCGCTGCGCTGTCGGCTTTCAACCGAAAGTGTCACGGTGCGATGAAGCGGGTCATTGGTGGTCAGCGTCACCGTTTCACGAGCGGGCCTCGTGATCGGCTCCATTGCCGCGGTCATCGTCACGGTGCACCCAGCCGATTCGCCCGGCGCCAGAGTCTCAACATTCAATTCAGCCGTCACGCGATCGGAGCTGGTCGCTCGCACGCCCAGACGCAGCACGTCATCGCCAACGTTTTCGATCTGAAAGACGTGCCGCAGGTCTTCCCCCGGGCGAACCCAACCGAAGTCGCACCGCGATGGTTGGGCGCTCACGATCGGCCGAGCCCTGTTGGCGTACATGTCGCTCAATTCGGCCTGATGATCCAACTCGGCAAGGCGGCGGTCATAATCATCCCGACGGCTATCGGGCACGCCCCACGGTTTGTAACTGACCGCTTGGCTGAGAGCAAAGGTGACCGACGCGAACCCGATGACGCTTGCGCCGAAAAGAAGTAGCCGTTTGGTGAACTGGTTCATTCGCACGTGGTTGGATGGCGATGTGGTTTAACAGAGGAGACCCCCATCGCATCAAATGCCATGGGGGTCCCCATTTCGGTCCGGTTTTGCCGGAGCAAAACCTACGAACTCAAACTGGGATCAGCTTTCTTCGAACTGGCCCTTGAAGGAGCTTTCGTCGATGAACAGGCCGTTGAACATTTCGGCCGGTTGCAGTTCGACATCCGCGCTGGAGTAGCCGACACCCGAGAAATCGGTTTGGGTTTCATCGATCGGGAAACCGGGGTTCAGGTAACCGTCGCCGTTGTCATCGTAGAACAGCTGAACCGACCCATCACCCATCAGGATGTTGCATCCGCCGCTGTGAATGGCGAACCAGTCACGGGTATCTTGCAGGTAGTAACCCGACGGCGACGCGTTGTCAGCACCGATGGGCAGTTCGCAGTTGATGGTCGACGGAGCACCGCGTTCGCAGTTGATTTGCTCGACCATCGAAACTCCGGCGTTGAGCAAGATCAAACGGTTGTTGTCGGTCGCCAGATAAGCGGGGCCATCATTGAAGGCTTCGGCCAACAGCATCCCACGGGGAAGTTCTTCTTTGGTGTTCGGAACATCTTGACGAAGAATCGCTTCGTCGACGTCTCCGGGACCGGCGTCACCGAGCAGCGGAATGCTGCTGGTCGCGATGCGGCTGCGATCAAGCACGGCAGCCAACAACGGTCCGCTGGTGTCTTGACGCTCTTTGAACTTGCCGCCCGACGAAGAGACGATCGAACCGCTGACGTATTCCATGATCGGAGAAACACGCACCAGGAAGTATCCCGCAGCGTAGTTGGTCATGTAGCCTTGGTCGACGTACGTGGCACCTACATACTCTCGGGTGGTGTTGTACGTGATCGAACCGACGGTGACCGGGGTGGTCAGATTGCCCGTCCCATCGTAGTTGGCGGTCCCATCGGCGGCGTACAGATGCTCGCCTGCTCCCGCTCGCATACGGCTCCAGTCGTTACCAGCCGAAGGTGCGATACCGGCCAGGTTTCCGGACGTGGAAACACCCAGCAGGTCGTTCAGTTTTTCAGGAGCCTTGGCGGGGTTGCTGGGGCACAACATGTCACCGGGAATCGCCGCTCCCGTGTTGACCAAGTCGGCGACCCAGCCGTAGGTGTCCATGTCACCGTCACGCTCGAAGTCCGAAGCACCGGTGCACAGACGGCCCAGGGGGTCACGATCGGAGAACGTGTACATTCCGATCCCGAACTGACGCAGGTTGCTCGAGCACTGCGTGCGGCGGGCGGCTTCGCGAGCCTTGGTCAGTGCCGGCAACGCCAACGCGGCCAGCAGGGAGATGATGGCGATCACCACCAACAGTTCGATCAGGGTGAAACCTGATTTTCGCATACGCGACATTTCGAATTCCTTGTTTGGATTTCTGTGGACAAGGTAAAAAACCCCGCCCAAAATGGGGAAACAACCGGAGCAGTCGGCTGGCGGTCTCACAGGGTGCGACGCGGAATCGTTTGCGGTGACCACGTCTGATCCTGACCTGCTGGCCGGCTTCTCTTTTTTTCTTAAAACTCCAAATACACGGCGTGAACGCCACGCCCATGTGCGGTACGGGAGCCCCGGTGACGCCACCGGAATAAAACGCTCCTTTTCAGAGCTTCCGCCCCGCAGCCGAACCGACCGGTTTGCAGCACCGAAATCGATCGCCCGTGGACAGAACGCAGTGAACCAGATCCCGGCGAAACCTTGATGGGCTGAAGATGAGAAGTCGATGAATCTCGTTCCGCGTCCTCAAACACCCAAGTCGCTTTCCGCGAACCCGGTCGCTTTGACACGCGTATTCAAACGAGCCACCGTTCTGCTGCAATCGCAAACCACTCCATTTGCTTTAACCTTCATCGTTCCTTCGCATTTACACCGCAACGGCTTCACATGACGCGGCACATTGGGGGCCGCGGAACGGAAAATGCACGAAAACGCAACGCGACGCTAACACAACCTTCACAAATAGAGAGATGGCAAACTCTGGCGTCTATCCTTAGCCCAATACCGCTAAGCGATGCCCGCTCGCGCTAACGCGAACCGGCTGATGTCACTCCTGTTTCGTCGCACGATGGCTGCTGGGAGTCGACCATCCATCGCGGAATCATTTCGCGTGAACTCTGAACCACCGCAGAATCCAGATTTTTCGCAGCCCAGTTCCGCCTCTGGCCGAACTGAGTGCGCGTCTGACGGGAGCCACACGTGCAGCGCGTTCCAAGGCGGGGGACGCGAAATCGATTGCCGGTGAATTTCGCGTTGCGTTGCGTGAAGCAATTCCAACACAACCGCGTCGCGGTTGCACGCCAGCGGCGTGTCACAACAAAGCTTGGGGTCGCGATAGCGCACCCCAAGATCAGACGCACCATGCCCGGCAACCCCAACGGGGTTGAACAACACGCGCCGCCCAAGACGCGCGAGCGTTTCGCGGTCCGTTCACATTGCGTCGTTCGTTGAACCCCGATGGGGTTCCGATTCTTATTTCTTCCCGGCCCCGGGGTGCGCTTCGCGACCCCGGGCTGTGTTGTGGCACCGCTCTGCGGTGGAAGCCGAGGGCCACGCTCTGCATCGAAATAGGCGAATGCCCTCTGTGTTGTTGAGCTACATCACTTTACTGAAAAACAAGTCGCTCAGTAATAAGTTCCACGTCCCAGAGCCTTGCAACGAGGGAGGTTGAGAAGGTCAAAAGCCTTGGCGGCTTCCGTTACAGATTCTTCAGGCGGATGTTCTTGAACTCCGCCCACATCGGTGCACCTGCGTGCAATTGCAACCCGATCATGCCCTTGGAGAACGACTTCTCCGGATGGTTGTCGGTGAAGTCCAATACCAGGCGACCGTTCAGGTAGTGGCGGATGTGGTTGCCCTTGGCGATGATCACGACGTCATTCCAATCGTCAACCTTCATCAACTCCTTGAACTCGTCTTTCGTGATCAGCGGCTCGCCTTGGACCTGCTTACCGTCTTCGTTCCAAACCGCTTTCTCGCCGACCATACAGATGCGTCCCCGCGATCCCTTTTCGTCGTAAATGAAACCCGGCACGTTGGGAAAATCTTCTTCGTTGCGGATCTCGTGCTGATAACCACGCAGCACCCACTGGTTGGACGCTCCACGACCCGAGGTCACGCGTTGCGATCGGTATTGAATCCCCGAGTTGTTCGTCGCCGTGCAGCGGAAGGACAATCGAAGCTCGAAATCGGCGACTTCATCTTTCCAAATCAGGAATGTGTTGCCCTTGGTGGAGACCTCCTTGGTCGTTTCGCCGTGGATCACGCCCTCACGAACGCTCCACAACCTCGGGTCACCGTCCCAACCCTCCAAGTTCTCTCCGTCAAACAGCACGGTCATGCCGTCCGGCTCCGGCGGCGCACTCTCCGCGGGCAACTCGGCAACACAAGCAGAAACGAACAAACAAAAGGTGCCAAACAAGAAAGAGCGAAGCATGATGGGTCTCGCGTAGGAAAGGGAGTTTTTTTCGAGCCCGGTAGTATGACCGGACCGAGCGAGACGTGCCAGCGTTTCAAGTTTTAGGTTTCAGGTTGACCCGACATTTTCTTGTCACCCATTTTCTTGTCCACGTTTCCCCCCCCTCCATTTTTCTGCCCCTAATTTTTCTGCCCCCCGGCTTCCAACCGACTCCCACCACCTACCCGCGTTCCCAGCAGGCCACCGTGTGCACTTCGGTCGCAGATCCAACCTGTTCATGTGGCGGCCGCTCGAATCGACATTTGTCGACGACCAGGGGACAGCGATCGGCGAACGAACACCCCACGTGCTCGCGATCCGGCGTCGGGACCTCGCCTTCCAAGCGAATCCGCTGCCGCGATTCAGCCTTGGACGGATCGGGAATCGGCACTGCCGACAAAAGCGCCTCGGTGTACGGGTGCGTCGGATTGGCATACACCGATTCCGCCTCGCCCAATTCGACCAGCCGTCCCAGGTACATCACACCGACGCGCGTGGCGATGTGCCGGACCACACTCAAATCATGCGCGATGAACAGATACGACAGCCCCAAACGTTGCTGCAGATCCATCAGCAGATTGATGATTTGAGCCTGGATGGAAACGTCCAAGGCACTGACCGGTTCATCGCACAGAATCAACTTCGGCTCCACAGCCAACGCCCTGGCGATCCCGATCCGCTGGCGTTGGCCGCCGCTGAATTCGTGCGGGTAACGATTCAGGAATCTTGGATTCAGCCCCACCAGATCCATCAGCCGCAACACTTCCAATTTGCGATCTTTCCCCGACGCCAGCCCATGCACGGCCAACGGTTCACCGATGATGCTGCCGACGGTCATCCGTGGATTCAGCGACGCGAACGGGTCTTGGAAGACCATTTGCACGACGCGACGGTATGGCATCATCTCTCGGTCGCCCAGCCGCGTGATATCGACACCTTCCAACCGAACCGATCCGCTGGTCGGATGCACCAGATTGATGATCGCCCGAGCGGTGGTCGATTTGCCACATCCCGATTCACCGACCAGCGCCAACGTCTCGCCCTTGGCGATGTCAAACGACAATCCATCGACGGCACGAATCACGCCCCGTTGTGGACTGAGAAACGAACCGCGGCTGAACGGGAAATGAACCCGTAGGTCCTGGACCGACAATAACGGTGTCGATGGTGTTGGATTTATTTCAGACATCGACCGCCTCCTGCTGCGCGACCAGACAAGCGGCTTTACGACGGCCATCTAAATTCACGAGTGCCGGATCCTGCGTCTTGCACGCGTCGATCGCGACGGGGCAACGCGGCCGGAATGAACAGCCGTCGGGCAAATGGCCCAGATCGGGCGGTTGACCGGGGATCGCTTCCAGTGTCTCGGCGGTTTGATCGAACCGGGGCAGCGAGCGCAACAAGCCCTGCGTGTAGGGATGCTTCGGATCGGCGAACAACGCATCGGCGTCGGCTTTTTCGACGACGCGTCCGGCATACATCACCAGCACCCGGTGACAGATCTCTGCGACGACGCCCAAGTCATGGGTGATCATGATGATGCTGGTGCCGCGACGCTGTTGCAAGTCACGCAGCAGGTCCAGGATCTGAGCCTGGATCGTCACGTCCAGCGCCGTCGTCGGTTCGTCGGCGATCAACAGGTCGGGTTCGCACGACAACGCCATCGCGATCATCACGCGTTGCCGCATCCCGCCGCTGAACTGATGCGGGTAATCACGCAACCGCTTTTCCGCGCCGCTGATCCCGACCAGATCCAACATCTCGGCCGCCTGGCGATTGGCCTCTTTGCGGCTCAGTCCCAAATGCAACCGCGTCATTTCGGTCAATTGTTGCCCGACCGTCATCAGCGGGTTGAGTGCCGTCATTGGGTCTTGAAAAATCATCGCGATCCGCCGGCCCCGGATCGATTGCATTTGCTGATCGCTCAGCGTCAGCAAGTCCTTTCCCTGATAAAGGACCGTGCCGCCGTCGATTCGGCCCGGTGGTTTGGGGACCAGGCCCATCAAGGCCAAATTGGTCACACTCTTTCCGCTGCCGCTCTCGCCGACCAGCCCTACCGTTTCGCCCGGATAGACGTCGAACGAGACGCCGCGCACGGCGCGGACCTGGGCGTCGTCGGTCTTGAAACTGACCTGCAAGTTGTCGACTTTCAATAGCGGCTGGGATTCACTCATGGCGTCAATCTCGGTTCTTCATCCTCGGGTCGAGCGCATCACGGATGCCGTCGCCAAGAAAATTCAATGCAAACAAGGTCGCCGCCAAAGCACCGCCGGGAAACACAACGACCCACCAAAACACCTTGACGATCGACAACGCTTCGACGCCGTCGTTCAGCAACAATCCCCACGAAACGTCCGGCGGCGAAACGCCCAGCCCTAAAAACGACAAGAACGCTTCGAACAACATCACGCTGGGGATGGTCAACGTCAGATAGACGATCACGACGCCCAACACGTTTGGCACCAGATGCCGAAACACGATCCGCCACGACGACGCACCGACCGTCCGAGCCGCTTCGACGAACTGTTCATGACGCAGCGACATCACTTGACCGCGAACCACCCGCGACATCGTCAACCAATAAATCGCACCGATCACAATGTAAAAGATCGTGATCTGGTCGATGCCCACCGAATCCAGTTTCTTCTTGACCGAGTCTTCGCCCAGAAACGTGACCAGAAAGATCACGACAAAGATGAACGGGATGGAGTACAGCATGTCGACCAGCCGCATCATCGCCGCGTCGACATTTCCGCCAAAGTAACCCGCGATCGCGCCATAGCTGACGCCGATGATCAAACTGACCAGCGTCGCGACGATCCCCACGATCAATGACACACGGGCGCCCCAAAAGACGCGGGCCAGCAGGTCGCGCCCCAGTTTGTCGGTGCCGAACAAGCTGGGGATCGCGTAGTCGCCGAAAATCGCCACCCGCATCTCGCACATCCACCAAGCCACCGGACCGAGGTTGTTCCACATTTGATTGAAGGGATGTTCGACCTCGATGCGGTCGGCGATCGTGACCTCGATCTGACGTTGCTGATCCGGACCGTCCGAAGCGAACTGTGCCCGCAGCGATTCGATCGATTCGTTGAACTCCGCCAGTTCGCCGGTCAACGTTCCACCGGCAAACTTCAACCCCGGGCGGCTGCCCATCACGACCGAACTGAGATTCGGCGGCAGGAAACGCCGGTTGTCCAAATCCTTGTCGATCGGACTTTGCAGCGGCAACAGCGGCGTCAGAAACGCCAGCACCGAGAGCGTCAGCAGGCACCACAATGAGATCATCGCCGTGCGGTTGCGACGCAGACGTTTCCAGGCATCTTGCCACAACGAGACGCCGTGGACCTCGCGTGCTTCGGCCAGGATGCGTTCCAGAGTTTCGCGATCCGCTTCAGACTTCACTGCAACTTGACCCTCGGATCGATGATGGCGTAGGCGAGGTCCACCAGGGTGTTCATCACAAACAGGATGACGGTGTAGGTCAAAACCATGCCCATCGCGAGCGTGTAATCACGTTGCGTCGCGGCGTTGATGAAGTGGCTGCCCATGCCGGGCAGGGCGAAGATTTTTTCCAGCACCAACGAACCGGTCAGAACGCGAGCGACCGCTGGGCCGAGATACGACACCACCGGCAATAAAGCGCCCGGCAACACGTGTCGCAGGATGACCGTTCGGTGCGGTAAACCCTTGGCGATCGCGGTCCGCACGTGATCCTTCGTCAGCATCTCTAACATCCCGGTGCGACTGAGCCGGGCGATGTAGGCCGCCACCGGCAGCCCCAGACAGAACGCCGGCAGGGCGATCTGCTTCAGCGTTCCCCAGCCGCCGGCCGGAAAGATCTGGATCATGAACACGAACAGCAAGATCGCCAGACTGGCCAACACGAAATTCGGAATCGCAATCCCCAAGACCGCGGCGAACATCAAGATGACGTCCGCTTTGGTACGGCGATAGACCGCCGAGATCACGCCGGCGGTGACGCCCAAAAGAATCGCGAACACCAGCGCAAAAATCGCCAATGTCGCCGACACCGGAAACCCCTCGGCCAAGACCTGGTTGACGCTGTAATCCTCCAGCCCCATGCACCATCCCAGGTCGAACCGGGTGACGATGCCCACCAAATAATCCCAATACTGTTGCAGCGGCGGCGCGTCCAGGTTGTAACGCGCTTTGAGTTGTCGTTCGATCGCCGGCGGCAGACTCCGCTCGCCGCTGAACGGGTTGCCCGGCACGCTGCGCATCAAGATGAACGAAACCGTGTACACGGCCCACAGCGTCAGGATCATCCATGCCGCTCGCTTGAGCAGGTAGCCAATCAGATTGCGCATGTCGAATGTCAGTCCTGGGAGTGCGCCGGCGCCGCGTCGTCAGATCGGTAACGCAAGATCGACAGCGGGTGCAGGTCCTGGGCGGACGGTGCAAACCCCACAATGTTCGTCTTGGCCATCTCGGCGGACGTGTAAAAGAAGATCGGAATGATCGGCAACTCCGTCGCCAAGATCGATTCGGCTTGCCGCAACAATTCCATCCGCCGCTGCGGGTTCAATTCGCTGCTGGCCGCCTTGATCAAACGATCGTATTCCGGATTGCTCCAGTTGGTATTGCTCTGCGGATTGCCGGTCACCCACAGGTCCAAAAACGTGTTGGGGTCGGGATAATCGCCGACCCAACCGTAGCGAGCGATCTCGTACTTTTCCTGCTGGACCGTCTCGACGAAACTGCCCCATTCCATGTTCTTCAGTTCCAGTTTGATGTTCAGGTTATTTTGAAGCTGTTGCTGGATCACTTCGGCGATCGGCCGGTGTCGTTCGCTGGTGTTGTACATCAGCGACATCTTGGGAAAGCCGCGTCCGCCCGGGAAACCCGCTTCGGCCAGCAATGCCCGGGCCTGTTCGACGCTTCCCTTCAGTCCCTCGGGGCCTTTGTATCCGGCGATGCCCGGTGGCACGACTGTGAACGCCGGTTGCTCACCCGCCTTGGTCACCTGTTCAACGATTTGACGTCGATCGATCGCCATGCTGATCGCCTGGCGCACGCGGATGTCATCCAACGGAGGGACGTCGTTGTTCAGTTTGTAGAAATAGATCGACAATTTGGGAGCGCTGTGGAAGTCGTCGCGATCCTTCAACTCTTCCAGGACGGAGGCGGGCAGATCCCAGACCCATTGCAGTTGTCCCGTCTCGTACATGTTCATCGCCGTGTTCTGGCTTTCCAGCGACACGAAGTCGATCGTTTCAAAGGAGACTTCATCGGCACGCCAGTAATCCATGAACTTTTCCGCCCGGATGCGGTCACGCAAGCGGCGGAATTTCAATTTGTACGGACCATTGGTCACGATGTTCTCCGCCTTGGTCCACAGCGGGGTGCCGTGTGTTTCGACGCAGTTTTGGTTGACCGGAAACAGCGGGTACCAGGCGACCAGATTCAGAAAGTAGGGCACGGAGTTGTTCAGGTGGACGACGAAGGTTCGGTCGTCGATCGCTTGGGCACCGCCGAAGTGTTTGAAATCGACCAGCACGCCGTGCATCCGCTGCACTGTTTCGTCGCTCGCAGCCACCTCTGCTGACATCGCAAACCGCTCGAGCGTCGCCTGCCCATCGCCCTCCGCATTCGGATCGGCAACCTCGATCTCATAGATCCAACGTTCCTCCCAATCCAGCTGCGCCTGTTCGCGTTGATCGTCCGTCGAGTTCTCGGCCGGCTCCGGGGCGTCGGGCTTGATGATCCCCCGCAGCGTTCCGTACTTCATCGTCCCGCGGGGAAAGTGCTGGACGTTGGCTTCGCTGGTCGGTGTCTCGCCGGGGCGGTCCCACAGTTCGACTTCCACTTTGTCGCCGATGTTGACGACCGAACCGTTGTACTCGGTCGCCAAACGGACTTCGTTGATCAAGTAAGCGTACTCGCACGCCGTCGCCGGATGCAGCATCCGCAGCCAGGACCAGGCAAAATCATGAGCGGTGATCGGTGTCCCATCGGTCCAACGGATGCCTTCACGCAGATGAAACGTGAAGGTCTTGCCGTCCTCGGAGATCTCATACCGCTCCGCCATCGCCGGCTGGGGCGTCAAGGGCTGCAGGCCCGTTTCCGGATCAGGCTCCCCCTCGGGCAGCATCCTCAACAAGCCCTCGAACAGCTCGAAAATGACGCGGCCTTCCGGTTGCCCGGTGGCCCGGTGTGGATCCAGCGTGCTCGGGTCGGTGCCGTTTTGAAACGCAAAGTCGGCCGGGGGGATATGGTCCATTCGCGCGGCCCAGATCACTGCGGCGACAGCGAGCAGGCCCGCAACGATCACGAATCCACGGCGAACTTCCGGGGGCACGAGCGTGTCTCTTCTGGGTTAAGGACAAACGAACGAAGCTGGCCGAGGCAGTTTAGCGGGTTTGGCGGGTTGAGTGCGAGAGCGAGTGGAGAGCAATCGGCGCAATGGCTCCGATGAACGACCACGCCAATCCGTAGCGGAAGCCGCCAAGGCTTTCGACCAACCATCCCGTAGCGGAAGCCGCCAAGGCTTTCGGCCAACCATCCCGTAGCGGAAGCCGCCAAGGCTTTCGGCCAACCATCCCGTAGCGGAAGCCGCCAAGGCTTTCGGCCAACCATCCCGTAGCGGAAGCCGCCAAGGCTTTCGACCGACCATCCCGTAGCGGAAGCCGCCAAGGCTTTCGGCCAACCAGCCCGTAGCGGAAGCCGCCAAGGCTTTCGGCCAACCAGCCCGTAGCGGAAGCCGCCAAGGCTTTCGACCAACCATCCCGTAGCGGAAGCCGCCAAGGCTTTCGACCAACCAGCCCGTAGCGGAAGCCGCCAAGGCTTTCGGCCAGCGCTCCGGTGAGATCAGCCGCCTCGCGTCCCCCTACGGGCATTCCATCATTCTGCCCCGTATCATTCTGCCATCCCTCTCCTGTCCCCTTCGACGCGACAAATAGAGAGGCAGGAAAATTTTGGAGGTAGGAAGATTGGCTGCATCGAATCGATGGTGCATTTCACCGTTTTCTTACCTCCGAAATCTTCTCACCCGATTTCCGCAAGCGGCTAGGAGCTACACGACAACATCGAACACCCCGCGCGATGCCGCGCCCACTCGGGACGCTTCTCGGCATAGGCTTCGCGTCCGGGCTGTTCGTCGTAGGGGTTTCGAAGCACCTCCAACAACTCTGTGATCCCCCCTTGGTCACCCTGCTCGCTGCGATCGATCGCCAATTGAGCCAAGTAGTTGCGCAGTACGTAGAGCGGATTGACGCGGTTCATCCGCCGGCGACGTTTTTCATCCGACACGCCGGCATCCGCGAGCCGACTTTGGTAGCCCGCAAACCAGTCGGCCGTCGCCGTGCGGACTTCGTCGTCAATCTGCTCAGGCCGGTAGTAGGCGTCAGCCAGCCGCTCGCACACCGCATCGGGATCGCTCTCACTCGGCACATCAGCCAACCGTCGATAGAACAGCGTCATGTCGGTCTCGGCCAACTGCAACACATCCAACAGCGCTGCAAACAACCGCTGGTCCGCTTCACCGCGAAACTTGTCCAGCCCGAGCTTGGCGGCCATCATCGAATTCCAACCGTCGTCAAAGGTTTCGACGTACAGATGCAATCCCTTTTGCAGCACGTCGACGTCTTGATTGACCAGCGGCAACAACGACCCGGCAAACTGCGCCAGATTCCACTGAGCCACCTGCGGTTGGTGGCCATAGCGGTAACGTCGCCCTTGGGCATCGGTTGTGTTCGGTGTCCAGCCCGGATCGTAGTCTTCCAACCAACCATAGGGGCCGTAGTCGATCGTCAGCCCCAGGATCGACAGGTTGTCGGTGTTCATCACGCCGTGCACGAAACCGACTCGCATCCAGTGCACCATCAACTCCGCCGTCCGCTGACAGACCTCGGCGAAGAACTCCGCATAAACCTCCGGCGAAGGCTCGCCCAAGTGGGGAAAGTCCTGGCGGATCGTAAAATCGGCCAGACGCCGCAGCGTGTCGACATCGTCGCGGCTGGCGAAGATTTGAAAATTCCCCAGGCGGACGAACGACGGCGCGACGCGACACACGATCGCGCCGGGTTCCTGCTTCGGGTTGCCGTCGTAAAACATGTCGCGGGTCACCGCGTCACCGGTCAGGACCAGACTGAGCGCCCGAGTCGTCGGCACGCCCAGGTGGTGCATCGCTTCGCTGCACAGAAACTCGCGAACGCTGCTGCGCAACACCGCCAGCCCGTCGGCGAAACGCGAGTAGGGCGTCGGACCGGCCCCTTTCAGCTGCAACGTCTGATGACGCCCATGCACATCGATGACTTCGCCCAGGTTGATCGCGCGGCCATCGCCAAGCTGGCCGGCCCAGTTTCCGAATTGATGCCCGCCATAGCACATCGCAAACGGGTCCATCCCCGGATGAACCGCGTTGCCCCCCATCACGTCGGCGAACTGCTGGGACTGTAGTAACTCCTCCGTCACCCCCAACTGCTCGGCGACTTCACGCGAGTGGGCGATCAGCTGCGGCGCCGCGACCGGTTTGGGCAGCACACGAGAGTAACACGCCCCGCGCACTTGGCGGATCTGATTGGTTTGATCCGGATCAGCCGGCAGCTGCCGCGTGAAGCGGTTGTCAAAGGTCAGTGATTCCCAGGCATCGATCCATTGTTGTTGTGACATGCCTGTAGTTTAGGGACGAGGGGAGATTGTGGCAGGTGGTGGGTGGAGAAGGACAGAAAAATGGCCGTAGCGGAAGTCGCCAAGACTTTCGGCCACGCGTGACATCAGACAAGAAAATGCCAACACTCGCTGGCCAACGTAGCTACCTTCGCCAGAAGGTGGTCCCCAGCAAACCCACGCTCCCGTCGCATCGCGACAAACACCAGCCGGCAATCCGTGGTTACGCTCTGCCATCGGTGGGTTTTCTTTGCCACCTAGCGTTCGCCGCCCCCTTCACGCGACGCCCGACCCCATCGGCGTCAAGTTGAGAGGCGACACCCTCCCTGCCAGGGTGGCCTGATGAAAAGTACGTGGCGTCGAAAACTGGTGAACCGGCAACGATTGAAAACTGCAAAATGAACAATGCAAATTGCGAAATGATTTGAGCGACGATTCCCGGCAAATTTGAATTTTGCAATGATCAGTTTGCAATTTGCAATCAAGGGATCCAGCAGAATCGTTGAAAGTCCCCGAACCTACGCAACGTTCCAAGTTGCATTGATTTTCGCCAGCCCTCTTCCAGGGAGGGTTTTGTCTCCACGCGCCGCGTCAAAACCCAAGGATCTTCTCAAGCCCCGAATTAAGCTGCTCCATCCCCGAACCGAGTTGTTTTTGAATCAGGCCGTCGAGCCGGTTTTGAATCACTTCGGCGCCGGCTTTGCTGCCCAGTTCGGTCATCACGGCGCGGACCGCGGTGTCGTCCAGTTTGGGGCGATCGAGTGTTCCGGTGATGGGGAACGTCAGCGTCTGTCCGGCCAAGCCTTTTAGATCGCTGCCCAGCCAACGGGCGTCCAGGGGGACTTGGGCGACCAGATTGATGCTGCTGTCGGTGGCGACACGTCCGCTGGTCATCAAATTCGCGCGATCGATTTTGAAATACATTCGCTGGTGGGTGGCGACTCCGTTTTCAAAACTGAACTCGACACTTTGGGGCGGCATCTCGATCAACGTCTTCGCACTCGCCGGTTCGGCTTGCCCACCGGTCAGTCGTGCCAGTGACTTGATCTGCTCCACGCCTTGGATCAACTGATTCGCCAACGGCCCCGAGGCCAACCGCATCGTTTGGATGTCCATCCGCCCGCGAATAACACTTGCGTAGGGATCGTCGACATTCAAAACCGCTTCGTCAAACTCGGCGGCGATCGCCCCGTCGATGCTGGTCGCGTTGGCCGCCAACGGGGCCAGGTACTTCAACCATCCCGCGGCGGTCGACGGTGTGATCTGCAGCGATTTGATTTTGGCCCCCGGTCCCAGTCGAACGGTCATCGGGCTGGCCGTGTAATCGACGTGAGCGGCCAATTCGACTTGGCCCGCTTCGGTGGTCGCGGCGGGATTAGTCGCACCGGAGTTGGTCGTGCCGAGCGAGAGGATCGGGAACGTGGTGCGGTTGATCTGGAGCGCTTGATCGGTCATCTGGAACGGCAGCTTTGTTGCCCCGATGCGGATGTCAGCCACTTCGCATTGGTCCCAACCGAGTTCTCCCTTGATCCGCAGCGACGCGTCTTGGGCAGCCGACGTCGACCACAGCAATTCGATCGGCGCTTCGTGAATGCCACTGGCCTGAATCGGCGTTCCCAGCAAATTGGCCAGCCGTGCGGCCACGACGTCCATCTTCCAACGCGAGGGACCGGACAGCCGCACCGAAGACGCCTCTCCTTTCGTCGTCACTTCGCCGGTCAACGTGCCGGCAAAGCCGTCGCTGGCGATCTGCAGTTCCGGCAACGCGACGATTCCCGTTTCGGCGTTGTATTGCATCCGACCGTCAACTTTCAGCCGCGGTTCCTGCCACAACAGATCTCCCGTCGGGGTCGGTTGCGTGTTTCCGAAACCCTGGCCGAACGTCGGTCGCGGGTTCGGGCCGTAAGCCCCCGCGGGCGTTCCCGGCGGGTAGTTGCGCTGGTCCGACGGCGAATAAATGGAAACGTTGGTCGCCGAGGCCGATGCGTCGATGTTCCACTGGACCGGATCGCCGCTCAGATTCAGTTTTCCGCTGGACAGTCCGCTGATCGTGTACGCGTTGTCCTGGACCGGCCGGTAACTGATCGGGCGGACGACGTTGGTCGATGCCGCGCGTGCGATCGTCGATCCGACGCTTTCTTGCAACCGTTTCAAGTCTGCGTTCCAAGCGATGTCCAAGTTCGTTTTCTCGCGGCTCGCTTCTCCGCGCACCGCCAACGACAACGCTTCGCCGCGAACGGTCAGTTCTTGTGAGGCAAAATTGCCGCTCGGCCAGTCGAGCACGCCGTTGAAATTGACCGTCACACTCTGCTGCACGTACCAGTGGCTGTCGTAATTGACGCGTGGCTGGCTGACGACGAATTCGGCTTTGGAAAGCGAGCCGCCCGAACGGCTGACCTTGGCGATCGCCGATCCCGTCAATCGGCCCTCGGCGCTGCGAAGAGGATCGGGCAGCCAGGGCCGCAACGATTCGCTGAGATTCTCCAGCCGTCCATCGGTTTCCAGTCGAACCGGGTAGATCGAATCGGCGTCGGGCCGCGAAACCGGCGACAGCAATGCGGCACGCAAGGAAACACCGCCGCTGCGGATCCCGACGTCGGCGCTGGTCAACTGCTCCAACGTTCGGCCGTTCCATTGCCCTTTGGCCGCCACGTCGCCTTGCACGATCGTGCGTTTGAAACGGTGGCCGCTGGGCAGGGTGACCAACAAGTTGTTCGCTTCGCCGTTGCCGATCAGATCCCACTGGTCGGATCGTCCATCGGGAGTGCGATTGACGGTCCATCGCACCTGGGCGTCGGCGGTCCCGCCGAGTGAAAGGTCCGACAGATCGATGACCGGGCGAAGCATCGTGTACAGCCGACCGAAATCGATTCGCAATTCCGCCGTTCCGTCTTGCAGTGTTCCCGATCCCGACGCGTTGGCGAACGAACTCTTGACGTCGAATCGCTCCGCACGAAGCGCCCCCTTGTCGTCAGTGACCGTGGCCGACAATTCGATCGGTTCGATCACCACGATCCGCCCGTCGGCGCGGGCGCGCAACGAATTGCTCGACAGTGACAGGTTGCTGCGCCGCGTCGCTACATGGCCGGGTCCGGATGACGCGGCACTATTGTCGATGATGCCGCTTGCCCGGCCGGACACCAACGTGACGTTGCTGCGCAGCGGGATCAGCCCCGGCAGCGCTTGATCCAGTGACGCCAAATCGACGTCGACGCGCGCTTTACCGTTCAGGGCTTGCAGCCAGCTGAGTGGATTGTCGTCCGAGCCGACCAGGGAGATCGTGGTCGGAAAGGAACCGTCGAGTGTCGCCGATGCGAAGTCGGTGGTCAGCTCCAAGCCTTGGCCGAGCAACCAACCGCCCGAGAGTGCGACGTCGCCGTCGAGTGTCGCCAGTTCATTGTTCCATTGTTTTTGCGCGGTACCCGCTTGCCCGGACGCATCGCCCGTCGACGCGAAGAGTGTTTTCAGGTTGCGGATCCGCACGTCGCCCAAACTGGCTTTGACGGCCCCGTCGGGGGCACCGACCAGTTTCAATCGACCGGTTGTGTCGCCGGAGAATTGTTGTGGCAAACCGTCGACCGCACCGGAGAATCGTCGCGCGACGAGATTGGCGACCGACAGCGGAAACGACTCGGTATCGAACGAAAGACTCCACAAGTCCTCCGAGCCGTCTTGCCAGACAAACTGACTTTGGATCGCACCACCGCTGCCGCCCGGTTCATTGACCACCCCGGCGACCTCCGCGGTGATCCGGTTTCCATCAAGACTGACGTTCACATTCGATTGGTTCAGCGACCAAGCGTCGCCGGTGATCGAATCGGTCGCAGTGGCACCGAAGTCTTGGATTTGGATCGACGCACGGACCAATGCCTGCGGTTGATCGCTCGGCTCCAGCAGAGTTGCCAAGTCCGACTCGATCGACGACCGGCCATCGGCGACGCTGCAGGCCAGCGCGACGCCGCGAAGCGAAACTTCGCCGATCGATGCGGGGTCAAGATTCAGTAGTTGCATCACCGTCAACGCGGTGTCGGCGCGATCGATCTGCACGACCGTTTCACCCGATTGGCCGGTCAGCTTCAATCCTCGGATGGATAGCGGGGTGATCCAACCGACATCGATCGAATCGGCCGATGCGGTCCAGCCGTACGTCGCGGCGTTGGACGCCAGCATGGAGCGCGCGATCCCGGTGTGGCTGACCAGACTGGGCGCGGCGAGCGCGAGCAGGGCGAGAAATCCGAGTGCTAGCAAGAGCATTCGATAATAGCGTCGGGAGCGATTGGCACGTCGCCGCCGAGTGGCGTCGAGCTGCGATCGCTCGAGATCATCCAGCAAATAGTCGTCTCTCACCACGGTCACATCCTTGTGCCTGCCGCACAGAAATCCATTTCGCGAAAAAGCGCTTTGGGCGAGAGTACGAAGAAACGCGGCTCCAGCGCAAGGTCAATCCGGCGGAGTGTCGGCGGTGTCGGAGCGGACGAGGTAATGGGGGTCAAAAAATGGAGTGGTCAAAAAATCACTCCCCCTCCGCTCTCATTTTTTGACCACCTCGTTTTTTGACCCTCTTTCCCTCCAATGCATGGCCTCATCCGCCGCCGAGGCCCAAACGCGGTAATCCGCCCGTCCCGAACCACTGCCCCAATCTTGACCGCACCACCGCCATGCCCTACCATCGGGTGGCGGGAGATATTCCGCGGTCCGACCGGGGAATATCGGTTTTTACCCCAGTCGGACCACCAATAATTAGTTGTTCTGTCGTATGAGCATTCCCATTTCCCTGCGATTGAAAGTTTGGTTCTACCGGATGCTCACTGGATTCCAGCCGGTTCCACAAATCCAGTGCATCCCGGTTGACCCCGACCCAATTCTTGGCGCATGTACATTCAATGGATTGGATGCTTACGACTGCTCTCGTATTGCTCCAACTCCGCATTCGCCAAACGTAAACTTTGCATCTCATCTTTGGATTGACGGAGAATCCCCGACCGACCGCCAGAAGGCCGTTTTCGACGCATTGTTGAGCAACTACGATCAACTGTGGCCCTCTATCGCACGAACATTACTTGACCTACATCCTGCACTTACCAGTATCACAGAAGTTGAAGCTCACCTTAGTAACCGCATCGCTGTTACAATCGGTGAATACACGGAAGACTCACTCGAGTTAATTTACGAATTTGATTTGCCCGATGAGGGATCGCGTTGTTTCTTCCTGCGAATTTCTGGCAACGAAATACTTGACGCGGTCATCGCGGTATGATGAGACAGAA
>NZ_JACEHH010000239.1 GCF_014154935.1 Stieleria mannarensis | reverse complement strand
TACGAGCACGAGTACCGCGTTGCTGAGTACGAGTACGAGTACGATCCAAGACAAACCGACGCCGGAGATGACGACCGCAAAGTGATTGCTGAATCCAACGGACCGGCTGGCCGGGCGATGTGTCTTAGGCCCGGAGGGTCGGTAGAGTGTCTGCCGGTGGCGTCAGCCCTCCGGGCTTCATCGTGACGGTCCAACGGAAAGACGGGTGTCAGGGAAGTAGGGTTTCCCTCGCCCATTCTGAATCGAGTACGTTGGCAGCCAGCGAAGATGGCTCAAGCTGTCGTCGTGGCCGACCGCGCGAA
>NZ_JACEHH010000238.1 GCF_014154935.1 Stieleria mannarensis | reverse complement strand
GACTGTTGGTTTTGGCGAGCTCTTCATTAGATGCAGCGAGCGACTTGGCATCTTCAACGAGCGACTCGTTGGCGGCCGCAAGAGAGTCGACGCTTTTTGTGAGCGATTGATTCTTCGCCCGCAGTTCGTCGATTTGTCGCTTCAGTTGCTCCAATTCATTCATGCATTCAGGCTAAGCGAATCCCCCAATCGCGCAAGAGCAAATCACCGCCGGGCAACAAAAAAGAGCAAGTTTTCTCACTGGAAAAAACTTGCTCTGAGCATTGAGATGGCGGTCGTGTTCGGCGCGACATTCAGGCGGCT
>NZ_JACEHH010000237.1 GCF_014154935.1 Stieleria mannarensis | reverse complement strand
GGTGCGCTCGAAGTGCGCCCAACTGAATTCATCAGACCTCCGTTCCCTGGGATTCGCATTTGATGTCACGGTTTGATTGATGCGCGGTCGGCTCTGCCGACGAAGGCAAACCGACGCCTGTCGATCGAGTAGGAGTACGAGTACCGCGATGCTGAGTACGAGTACGATCCAAGGCGACCCGACGCCCGAAACGCCGGCCGCAGATTGGGATACCGAATTTCCCTTGGCGATTCCGATCGGGTACATTGGCCATCAGCGGCGATGGCTCGGGCTGTTGTCGTTGCCGGACGCGCGCACCATCCGC
>NZ_JACEHH010000236.1 GCF_014154935.1 Stieleria mannarensis | reverse complement strand
GCTGCCGTCGTGGTCGTAGCTGATCAATCCGGCGTCGATGTCGGCTTGGGTAAACGTGTCGCTGACGTTCAGGGCTGTGCCGTTGCGGTACAGCGTGCCGTTGATCGGGACCGCGTCGACGGTGTAGACGAGTTGTGAATCGGTGTTGTCGACATCGGTGGTTTCCAGCATCGCGGTCGTCACCGTGTTGCCGGTGGAGCCCTCGGTCACCGTGTCGCCGGTGTTGGTCGCCAGCACTTGCTCATCGTTGACCGCGGTGATGTCGACGTTGACCGTGCCGATCGTTTGGTCCGTTCCGCCGCCCGATC
>NZ_JACEHH010000235.1 GCF_014154935.1 Stieleria mannarensis | reverse complement strand
TTGGTTGACACATCATCACGACAGCTGGATCTTTCCCGCCGTTTCGCCCGGGTACTGCTTCGACATCCACGGAAAAAGCAAGGCCGAGCGTCCGATGTCGGAAACCACCGTCCAGGGAGCAATGAAGCAGATCGCCAAGAAGCTCAACTTCGGCAAAAAAATCACGATCCACACATTGCGCCATTCCTACGCCACGCACTTGCTTGAAGCCGGCGTTGGATTGAAGGTCATCCAGAAGTACATCCATCGAGTGGCGATCAGTGACAAACGGATCGTCTCGGTCACCGACCGTTCGGTCTCGTACACCGTCACGCCCACC
>NZ_JACEHH010000234.1 GCF_014154935.1 Stieleria mannarensis | reverse complement strand
ACGCTCACCCTGGACAAGTGGCTTCGGCGACGTGTCCGAGCGTGCTACTGGAGCAATTGGCGCTTACCACGCACCCGATTGCAGAAGTTGCAAGCTCTTGGAGTCTCCTACGATGAAGCCTACCCTCCGGCCCACTCGGGCAAGGGTCCTTGGCGTCTCTCGATGACGTCTGGCGTTCAGCGAGCCATGACGAACGCCTGGCTGCAGTCTCAAGGCTTATTCACGCTTGAAGAAAGATGGAGCGCGCTTGCTCCGAAACGGCGAACCGCCTAGTGCGGACCCGCATGCTAGGTGGTGTGGGAGGGAACCCGGAGCAATCCGGGTCCCTATCCCGAT
>NZ_JACEHH010000233.1 GCF_014154935.1 Stieleria mannarensis | reverse complement strand
ATCGGGATAGGGACCCGGATTGCTCCGGGTTCCCTCCCACACCACCTAGCATGCGGGTCCGCACTAGGCGGTTCGCCGTTTCGGAGCAAGCTCGCTCCATCTTTCTTCAAGCGTGAATAAGCCTTGAGACTGCAGCCAGGCGTTCGAAAGAGCTTGGTGAACGCCAGACGTCGTCGAGAGACGCCAAGGACCCTTGCCCGAGTGGGCCGGAGGGTAGGCTTCTTCGTATGACACGCCAAGAGCTTGCAACTTCTTCAATCGGGTGCAGGGTAAGCGCCAATTGCTCCAGTAGCACGCTCGGACGCGTCGCCGCAGCCACTTGTCCAGGGTGAGCGT
>NZ_JACEHH010000232.1 GCF_014154935.1 Stieleria mannarensis | reverse complement strand
GGAGGGCAGCGGGAGTTGGGAGTTGGGAGTTGGGAGTTGGGAGTTGGGAGTTGGGAGTTGGGAGCTGGGAGTTGGGAGCTGGGAGCTGGGAAGTGACGGGGGGATAAGCCGGACTGGGCGTTGATTTGGCGTCATATGTTGGCAATCTTTCTTGGTGTCGGCAGCGTTTCGCATTGGCATGGAACACCGAAAAGGCGTACATCGGAAAACTCTGCGATTTCTTTTCGTATCGTGGGCTCTGGGAATCCGTCAAGGACACCGACGCGAGCACTCAATGGGGCTTGGGCGAGATCGGTCCGGTGGACGTCGAGGAGTTCTTGACGGACATGGCGGTCGATCGAAAT
>NZ_JACEHH010000231.1 GCF_014154935.1 Stieleria mannarensis | reverse complement strand
AACTTGGGACATGGATTCGCATCCTTGGGTTGTGATCGACGCGCACCGGTAGCCGGGCGTGCTCGATCGGAGTGAAAGCGGTCGAGTGAACGTCACTCGGCCGAAGAAGACGACATCACGGGCGTGGCGATGCAGCTATGCCAAGGCTTTCAATGAGGGGGCCTTGCGAGGTTTTGGCGTCAGGCTTGACGCCAGAGCGGTTAGGTCGTTGCGGGGCAACGACTTGCGTGAATCAGAAGCGGCTTGAAGGTCGACGGAACCCTGCCGGAAGTGACCCATCAGCTTGGCCGTTTGGCCCGGAAGCTCTTGCTCTTAGGTCGGAAGGTTTTGGTTGTAGGTGCACG
>NZ_JACEHH010000230.1 GCF_014154935.1 Stieleria mannarensis | reverse complement strand
TGTGCACCTACAACCAGAACCTTCCGGCCTAAGAGCAAGAGCTTCCGGGTCAAACGGCCAAGCTGATGGGGCACTTCCGGCAGGCTTCCGTCGACCTTCAAGCCGCTTCTGATTCACGCAAGTCGTTGCCCCGCAACGACCTAACCGCTCTGGCGTCAAACCTGACGCCAAAACCTCGCAAGGCCCCCTCATTGAAAGCCTTGTCATAGCTGCATCGCCACGCCCGTGATGTCGCCTTCTTCGGCCGAGTGACGTTCACTCGACCGCATTCACTCGGATCGAGCACGCCCGGCTACCGGTGCGCGTCGATCACAACCCAAGGATGCGAATCCATGTCCCAAGTC
>NZ_JACEHH010000023.1 GCF_014154935.1 Stieleria mannarensis | reverse complement strand
GGCGGTGACTGAGATTACACCCGAGTCACTGGCGGCCTATCGACGTTGGCTCTATCACTATCGCAATGAACGCACCGGCAAGCCACTCAAGTTCTGCACGCAAGCATCGTATCTTTCTGCGGTCGCGCACTGGCTCGGTTGGCTCGCCGAACAAGGCTGGATTGACGCCGATCCATCAACGGACCTCGAACGCCCCAAAGGGTGTCGAAAGGGGACGGGGGTTGATTCCCGCAGATGCAGCGGCGGACGGCCGGACGGACGACAGGACCTTGCCACCTTGCGCCGCAATCCGATGACCACGCGGTAAACGAGCTGGACAGCGCCACTTTGGCGTCGCTTCGCTCGATGCGAGCGCGGAAAACCCCGGGGATCCGTATTCTGGCGAAGGTAGCTACGTTCGACCGGCAATTCACGGTGTTTCTTGAGCAAAGTGGCGTTGTCCAGCTAAGCGACCAAGCCGGGAGCGGGACGCTCGGTAATCCACCAACCGACAGTTTGTCTGCTCGGGCTAGGCCCGGCGTGAATCGACGGCGGTTCTCCGGCAGGCAGTCACAGGGATGGCGTCCAAACCGTTGGTACGCAGCCTTCAGGGACCTTCCAGCTTAGGACAGAGGCGAAACGCGACAGAGGCGAAACGCGACCAATCCAAATGTTCTGGCCGATTGGGTAAGAGGTGGTCGGTGGAGGGGTGTACGACGTCCTTTCGAGGTCCTCACGCTGAGCCCCACGAGCGACGGCCCCACGAACGACGGCCCGGTAGGACCATCGTCCTGAGCGGTGTGTTTACCCGACGACTTCCAGCTTGGCGAATGCGAGTCGGAAATTGTGCTCTCCGTCGGCGAATCGGACCCTTGCCATGCGTTTGGGGCCGAGGCCGCTGACGGCCAGGATCGTGCCTTCGCCGTAGTCGAAGTGCCGCACCGTCGTGCCTTCGCGAAACGCGGACAGCGGGGGCCGATTGCCGGACATCATGTCGGCCGCCGTTTTTAATTTCCCGATGTCCGGGATCGAGCCGGAAGTGGACTTCACGGCCGCGGGTTCATCGGCGACGGCATGAAATGTGGCCGTCGATTCCTTGGTTTGCCGTGACGGTCCATCGGCCGCTTCAAAACCATCGTCTTGGTTGATGTCTTGATTGATGTCTTGATTGACATCTTGGTTAGCACCGAAATCGAACGACACGTCGGCATGGGCGTCGTCACCGATTTGAATCGCGGGCAAATCCCAATCGCCGCTGCCGCTTTGATCGATGTGGGAATCGAAAAAGTTTCGTTCCACGGCCGACTCGATACGTTTCATCTCCTCCAACGGCAACTCGTTCAAGAACGGGCTGGGGATCACCGGCCGGGTGTCGCCGCGAATCATCCGCCGCTTACAACAACTCAGTTGCAACCATTCTTTGGCGCGCGTGATGCCGACGAACAACAACCGCCGTTCCTCTTCGAACTGCGCGTCGTCTTCCTTGGATCGTTTGTGTGGCAGCAGATCGTCTTCGACACCGACGATGAACACCCGCGGAAACTCCAACCCCTTGGACGCGTGCAGCGTCATCAACGTGACCCGTTGGTCGTTTTCTTCAAAGGCGTCGGTGTCGCTGACCAAGGCAACTTGTTCCAAGAACGCTTCCAGCGAACCGTCGTCGGGGTGCCGGCGGTCAAAGTCGACGGCGGCACTGATCAATTCGTCGACGTTTCCCAGCGGGCTGGAATCGTCGGATTCGTCGGCTGTTTTTTCCAGGTACTTGTCGTACTGCGACTCCTGAACCACAAACCGCATCAACTCCTCCAGCGGCGCGGTCGCGCGGGCGGCGATTCGATCATAGATCGCGACAAACTTCTTGACCATCGTCACGCTGCGTTTGGCCAGCGACTCGATTTCATCGGCACGGCGAGCGGCTTCCAACATCGGGAGGTTGTGCCGGTCGGCAAATTCTTGCAGCCGCTGGACCGTCTTGGCGCCGATCCCGCGCGTCGGCGTGTTGATCACGCGCGCAAGCGCGACGTCGTGTCCGGGGTTGTTGACCAGATGCAGATAGGCCAAGACGTCCTTGATCTCCTTGCGTTGATAAAACTCGACCCCGTTGACGATTTGGTAGGGAACGCCGCGTCCGCGGAGGGCGTGTTCAAGCGAGCGGGTGAGCGAATTCATCCGGCAGAAGATTGCGAAATCGTTCGGCCGTGCGACGTCCGACGCGATCGCGGCGACGATTTCGTCGGCGATCGAATCGGCTTCCTCATACCCGTTTTCGTACCACCGCAAGATCACCGGTTCACCTTCGTCGTTGTCGGTGAAAAGGTCCTTTTGTTTGCGGCGGCGGTTGTGACGGATCAATTGGTCGGCGACGCGTAACACGTTGGGTGTGCTGCGATAGTTTTGTTCCAGCCGGACCGTTTTGACCGCGGGGTAGTCCTTTTCGAAATCCAGGATGTTGTTCAGGTCCGCGCCCCGCCAACCGTAGATCGATTGGTCCGGATCGCCGGTGACGGACAAATTGGGATGATCGATCGAAAGCGCCCGCACGATCGCGTATTGCGCCAGGTTGGTGTCCTGGTATTCGTCGACCAGGATGTAGCGGAACCGCTGGTCCAGCTCCCCACGCAGTTCGGGATTGTGCCGCAGCAGGTTCGCCACGTGCAGCAACAGGTCATCAAAGTCGACCGCGTTGGCGGTCAGCAGTTGACGCTGGTAGACCGGATAGACTTTCGCGGCGACGGTCTCTTTCGGCGAGAGCATCTGCCCCTGCATGACCTCCGGTGTGACCAATTTGTTCTTGGCCTTGCTGATCAAGCCGGCGATTTGATCCGGCGATGCATGCGTCGTCGAAACGCCGGCTGCTTCGATCGCACGCTTCATCGCCTGCTTGGAATCCGAGGTGTCGTAGATCGAATAATTCTCTTGCAGCCCCACCATCGACGCGTAACGGCGCAGCAATTGTGCACAGAAGCGGTGGAAGGTGCCCATCCAGACGTTTTGCCCGGGCGCGAGCTTTTCCAGCCGCAACCGCATTTCATCGGCCGCCTTGTTGGTGAACGTCAGCGCGGCGATCTGCCAATCCGGGATGTCCTGGGACAACAGGTACGCGATGCGGTGGGTGACGACCCGCGTTTTTCCACTGCCCGGGCCCGCCAGAATCAACATCGGGCCATCGACATGCTGGACGGCATCGCATTGCGGGGCTGTTAAATCGCGGAGCAAGGCGTCACGGTTGCCAGCAGCGCTGTCGGGATCATCCATGGCGGGGTCAATGTCGTGAACAGAAATCGGGAAAAACGCAATCATCATAGCGAAGTACGACGCCCAGGCCATGACGCTGAAATCGCCCGCCACCGACCACGGGACGGCCGACGAAGCGTTACAATCAGGGGCATCCGCGATGCACGACCCTCTGCCCCGACTCTCCTTGAACCCTCTCCCCCCCAATGGCAAAAAACGTTCTCGGAACCGACTTGGAAACCTGCAGCACGGATCCCTTGACCGGGTTTTACCGTGACGGGTGCTGCAACACCGGCGCCTCGGACGCCGGGCTGCACGTGATCTGTGCCGTGATGACCGCCGAGTTCCTGGAGTTCAGCAAATCGCGTGGCAATGACCTGAGCACGCCCAACCCGTTGTACCGGTTCGATGGGCTGCAACCGGGCGACCGCTGGTGTTTGTGTGCGGCACGCTGGAAAGAAGCCTACGACGCCGGCCAGGCGCCCCAGGTCGTGCTCCGCGCCACCCATGTCTCGGCGCTGGAATTCGCCTCGCTGGAAGAGCTGCAGGAGCACGCCGCGGACGAATCGGAGCGGTAGCTTCGGCGAGCTGGGGGACTTGCGGCAGCCTGGGCCTTCTATTGACGATAACTTTTTGTCGCTCCTATACTCCGCGATTGACACTTGTGCGACATTGTTGCTGGCCCAGCCAATTCGCTTTCCACTCGTTTTCTCCAACGCTATCGGCTCGTCTCGCTTAGACAACGCGGACAAGACCACTCATGAAAGATCGCCAGGCCCAACTGGAACAGAATATCGTCGCCGAGAATTTGGCCGGCTTTTACAAGAAGATCGAGCCGTATTCCAAACTGATCCTGACCGTGTTGGTGGTCATCGTGGTGGGGCTGATCGGTGCCGGGCTGTACTCCAGCGGCGAAGTCGCGAAACGCAGCGACGCGACGTTGCAATTGCTGATGGAAAACCCCGAAGTCGCGTCGCAGTACCCCGACACCGTCGCGGCGGCATGGTCGCTGTTGTTCCAGGGCAACGACAGCTTGGCCCAGGGCATCAATTCGCTGTACCAAGACCGCGACGAAGCCGAAACGCTGCTGTCCCAGGCGAAAGATCAATTCAGCGACGCCCGCGCGGCATCGGACGACAAATTGTTGCTCTCGCGAGCCAACTTCGGTTTGGGCATGGCCGCCGAATCGCTGGGCGAAATCGATGCGGCGATCGAGGCCTACAAGCGGGCCGTGGATGCCAACGAATCGGAGCAAATGGTCGCCGTCGCTCAAGAACGCATTGATCGATTGTCCAACCCGGACACGGTCGAGTTCTTGGCCTGGTTCTCCGATCAAGACTTCTCACCGGCCGACCCCTCGCTGCCGCCGGAGCTGCCCGGTGCGTCGACTCTGCCCGATCTGCCCGACTTGGATCTGCCCGATCTGAACCTGGGCGACGACATGAAGGCGAGCGAAGAACCCGCCGCCCCGATCGAAGGCGGCCTGGAACTGCCCGAGACATCGGAACCGGAAACCACCGAACCGGAAACCACCGAACCGGAAACCACCGAACCGGAAACCACCGAACCGGAGACTGCGGCAGCGGAAACGCCGGAATCCGCGGAGCCGGAAACGGCCAGCGAAGAGACGGCTGAGGAAGCAAGCGAAGACGCTGCCGAGTAGTCCAGCCCCGGTCGCGGCGTCACGCGCTCACGCTTTTCACCCTCACGGCGGCGTTTGAAGGCTTCGCCTTGGAACGCACTGCAAGTGTGACACCCGCCACACGTACCAGGCACAACCAGCGGCGAAGCATGAGCTGCGCAAAATCGTGGGGCGTGCCATCACAATATCTTTGCCGAATCGTTTCTTAGCCGCCTGCAGAAGTCGGGTAAGAAGATTTTTGGGGTAAGAAAGTGGTGAGCTGCACCATCCATTCGATTGAGCCAATTTTCTTACCTCCAAAATCTTCCTACCCCTCTACTTGCTACGTCGAAAAACTCGTACGAATTGAAAGGTTTTGTGCGGCCCGGCGGAGCGTCTACGCCCCCGTTCCCAGACTGTGCCCCTTAACGAGGCGTGAAATCCTACGCTCACTGCTGAGTGCCTAACGAAGCTGTCCAGTCACCAACCGTGAACACCGTGTCCCCTTCCGACATGTCCCCTTCCGACAACGACGTTGCCATCTCTGACTCCACGCCGCAAGACGACGCAGCCGAACCGGTGTACCGCGACTTCGTTGTCTCGGACGCCGCGGCTGGCCAGCGCATTGATCTGTTTCTCACCAGCGCCTGCGACGGTTACAGCCGCAGCCAGATTCGCCAAGCGGTCCAGGAAGACGGTGCGGAGGTCGATGGACGAACGGTGCGTCCGAGTTTTCGGATCAAGGCCGGCCAATCGATTCGATTCCGTCTGCCCGAAGCGTTTTCCGATGAAGTCATCCCGGAGAACATTCCGCTGGACCTGCTGTATGAAGACGACGGCTTTGTCGTCGTCAACAAGCCGCCGGGGATGGTGGTTCACCCCGCCCGCGGCAACTGGCAAGGAACGCTGACGAGCGCGCTGGCACACCGTTTTCAAAGTCTGTCGGATGTCGGCGGCCCGACGCGACCGGGCATCGTCCACCGACTCGATCGCGACACCAGCGGCGTGATCGTCGTTGCGAAAACCAATGCGGTTCATATGGCACTGGCCCAGCAATGGCACGATCGTGAAGTCGAAAAGGAGTACTTTGCGATCACCGTCGGCCGACTCGATCGCGACCGAGACGTCGTTGATGCTCCGATCGGTCGCCACCCGTACCAGCGCGACAAGATGGCGATTCGCGAGAACCATCCGACCACGAAACCGGCCAGCACGTTTTACGAGGTGATCGAGCGGATCGGGCGTTACAGTCTGGTCCGTGTTCGCCCCAAGACGGGACGGACCCACCAGATCCGGGTTCACTTGGCCCATCTGGGCTGCCCCATCTTGTGCGACCGACTGTACGCCGGACACGCCGTGGCCACCGAATCATGGTTGCGGGGCCAGGGCTCGATCGATGGCAGCCGGCAAGTGTTGGACCGCCAGGCGCTTCATGCGCGACGGTTGACGCTGTGCCATCCCCAAAGCGGCGAATCGATGACCTTTGAAGCCCCCCTGCCGGATGACATCGAGCGAACGATCCAGGTGATCCGCCAACGAGACCACCGATGACTCCGGGGGTGACGACCGGTTACAATAAACGCCGTTCACTTCATCCCACGCTCTCGCCCAAGCCAGCCCATGTCGTCCGCCGCAAGCGATTCGAAAACCGAAGTCGGCAGCTATTTTATTTCGAACTACCCGCCGTACAGCCAATGGAACAAAGATGCCTTGGACGCGGTGGTTTCGGCACTGCATAGCCCGCCCAAAGAGACCACGCCGCTGGGGCTGTACCTGCACATCCCGTTTTGCCGAAAACGCTGCAAATTCTGTTACTTCAAGGTCTTTACCGATGTCACCGCGCCGGAAGTCCAGCGGTATGTCGACGCCCTGTGCAACGAGATCTCGATGGTCAGCGAAACGGCGATCATGAAGGATCGGCCGTTCCGTTTCGTCTACTTCGGCGGCGGAACCCCCAGCTTTTTGTCCCCCAAACAGCTGACCAAACTGGCCGAACGTCTGCGCAAACACATCACCTGGGACGGTGCCGAAGAGGTCACGTTTGAATGCGAACCGGGGACGCTGAGCGAAACCAAGGTCAAAACGCTGCGTGAAGAACTGGGCGTGACGCGGTTGAGCTTGGGGGTGGAGAATTTTTCGGACACGCTGCTGGAAGAAAACGGCCGCGCCCACCTGTCCAAACAAGTCTTTCGGGCTTGGGAATGGATCGCCGAAGCGGACTTCCCCAACGTCAACATCGACCTGATCTCGGGGATGGTCGGCGAAACCTGGGACAACTGGAAAGACAACATTCGCCAGGCGATCGACATGTCACCCGAAAGCGTGACGATCTATCAAATGGAGTTGCCGTTCAACACGGTGATCAGCAAGGGGATCCTGGAAAACCACACCGAAAGCCCCGTCGCCGATTGGGCCACCAAGCGGGCCTGGGTGGATTACGCCTTTAACGAATTCCTTGACGCCGGCTACAGCATCAGCAGCGCCTACACGGTGGTCAAAGATCCCTCGAAAGTGAACTTCTCCTATCGCGACAACCTGTTCAAAGGCGCTGATCTGCTGGCCACCGGAATCGCCAGTTTCGGACATGCCAGCGGCGTGCATTACCAGAACGTCGCCGAGCTGGAAAAATACCTGTCGACGATCGAATCGGGATCACTGCCGCTGGGACGTGGCTACGTGCCGACCGACCATCAACGGCTGATCCGTGAAATGGTGTTGATGCTGAAGCTGGGCTATTTGGAACTCGATTACTTCAAGAACAAGTTCGACGTGAATATCCTGGAACGCTGGCAATCGGAGTGGGACAAGTATGTCGAAGACGGCTGGGCGACGGTCAACGGAGACCGAATCGAATTGACCCGCTACGGATTGCTGCGGGTCGATGCCATGTTGCCAGTCTTCTTTGAACCGGAACACCAGAATGTCCGATACACGTAGCACCGATTCCTTCACCTTTGCGATGGGGGAATTTGACGCCACGTTTCCGCTGGACCGCCGCTACGCCAAAAACCACATGTGGGCCAAATGTGTCTCGGCCGCCGAACCCGCGGCGCCGGCGACTTGGCGCTTCGGGCTGACCGCCTACGCCGTCCGTTTGCTGCAAGACGTCTACTTCCTGGACTGGGAAATCGACGTGCCCGAGTCGGTCCAGCAGCGACAGATGATCGGTGCGATCGAGAGCAAGAAGGCGGAAAGTGATCTGTATGCGCCGGTCACGGGAACGCTTTCAGCGATTAACGAACACGTCCTGGCGGACCCGTCGTTGATCAACGCGGATCCCTATGGTGCCGGCTGGATGATCGAACTGGCCGTGGCGGACGACGACACCTCGCTGTTGTCGCCCGACCAATACGCCGAGCACCTGACCGAAGCCTGGGAGATCGCCCAGCGCACGATCAAGGGGCAGGCAAATTTCTAGGGTTCTTTCCGGAAGAATCCGAAATTCAAATTTGCCGAGACTCGTCACTCAAATCATTTCGCAATTTGCACTGTTCATTTTGCAATTTGCAATCGTTGCCAGCCCACCCGTTTCAGACGCCAGGTACTTTTCATCAGACCAAATGGTTGATCCTACGACGAACACCAGGCACAGAGCGTCGGATCAGAAACCGCCGGGCGCCGTGAATTCGGCGTAGTCGCTGAATTCATCGTGGTGTTCGGGGGCGCGGTTGCTGAACCGGGTGAAGTCGGATTCCCAGGTCAATTGCACGTCGCCGACCGGACCGTTCCGCTGTTTGGCGATGATGATTTCGGCTTGGCCGGCGTATTGGGCGCGTTCTTCACCGCGGTGGTAATACTCTTCGCGGTGGACAAACATCACGACGTCAGCATCCTGCTCGATGGCCCCGGATTCACGGAGGTGGCTCAGCTTGGGGCGGTGATCCTTGCTGTCTTCGGCCTGGCGATTCAACTGGGACAAACACAACATCGGCGTTTCGAGTTCACGCGCCATCCCTTTCAACCGCCGCGCGATCTTGGCGACCTGCTCCTGTCGCGGGTCGCGCGAGTTGTCCGGTTCGATCAGCTGCAGGTAGTCGATCACGATCAACCCTAGGTTGCCGTGGCGTCGCTTGATGCGTCGGGCCGCCGCGGCGATTTCGCTGACCGTCCGGCTGGGTGAATCATCGACGAAGAACGGCGCGGTGCTGATCTCATTGGCCTTGTTGATCAAACGGGTTTGATCGTCGGCGCTGATCGTTCCGTTTCGCAGTCGGTGTCCGTTGACGCGGGCCAGCGAACACAGCATCCGGTCGGCCAATTCGATGCCCGACATTTCCAAGCTGATGAACAGCACGGGTTGCTGCATTTCGATCGCCGCGTGTTCGGCGATGTTCATCGCCAGCGCGGTTTTGCCCATCGAAGGCCGGGCGGCCAGGATGATCAATTCGCCGTTGTGCAGCCCGCCGGTCATGGTGTCGTAGTCGGCAAGCCCCGTCTCTACCGTCCCGTCGGTGACTTCGCCGCGCAAGCGGGCTTCCATCCGGTCCATCGCCGCATGCAAGACATCGTTCATCGAGTGCAACGAGTTGGACGATCGACCGTCCATGATCGAGAACACTTTCTGTTCCGCCTGGGCACACAACTCCCGCGCGTCACTGGACTGGTCGTAGGCGTCGCGCAGAATCTCGGTGCTGGCGTTGATCAAGTTGCGATAGACCGCTTTCTCGGAAACGATGCCCGCGTAATAGACTGCGTGGGCGGCGTTGGGAACCGCGTTGGAAAGCTTGGCCAGGTAGGCTGCGCCGCCGATCTTTTCGAATTCGTCGGAGGTTTTAAGCCGCGAGACGAGCAACATGACGTCGATCTTTTCGCCGTTGTCGTACATCTCGCGCAAGTGCGTGTACAGGATCCGATTGGCGTCGTCGTAGAAGTCATCGGCCTTCAGCGACGCGGTGTCGTCACAGACTTCGGGCAACAACAGAATGCTGCCCAGCACCCCCATCTCCGCTTCCAAATCGTACGGGGGCTGGCGCTGCAGGATTTCGGCGGCGGACAGCGGTTTCTTCTTTTTTTTGTCCCACGGACGTTCGTTTTGGTCAGCCATGAAGATTCCGATCCCTGGAAGGTTTTGAAGAAGCGTCCGTTAGCATACGCCGAGTGATCGTCACGACAAGGGTCCGGCGAAACGACAGAAACTGTGTTTCAAGTTGGGAGTTGGGAGTTGGGAGTTGGGAGTGGGGAGTGGGGAGTGGGGAGTGGGGAGTGGGGAGTGGGGAGTAGGGAGTGGGGAGTGGGGAGTAGGGAGTAGGGAGTAGGGGAGTTGTCCAACGAAAGATGGAGGAACCTTGGGAATGAGAAAATTCCGGGCCGGCGTGTGCAAACCCCAAACCCGAAACCCGAAACCCGAAACCCAAAACCTGAATCCTAACCCGACTTCAGCATCGATTCGATGCGTCGGATCGCTTCGTCGGCCGACAGGGCGGCATGGCCTCTGCCGACGCTGCGTCCGGCGTCGAGCCATTGGCGGACGCGTTGACTGGCCAGGATCGCGGTGCTGTGACTGCGTCCCCCGAAGTGCCCGCCGATCTCCGAAAACGCGCTGCTGGTCATCTCGCGGGCCAAGTACATCGCCAGCATTCGCGGCTCGGTGATCGACTTGGTTTGTGAACCGGACTGCAGCGATTTGGTGTCCAGCTGGAACACCTTTTCGACGGCGCGTTCGATGGAGGAGAGCGTGATCGGGACACCGGAGGAACGGAGCAGATGGGCACCGTGCTGGCGGATCTGGTCCATCGTCGGCATCTGGCCGTACATCCGTTGCAGCAGGGCGACCAGATTGACGATCCCGCTGAGCAGTCGCCCGTCGCCGCCGGCGACCGAGGCGATCTCCTGTAGGGTCTGCTGCGGCCAGGGGATCAGACAGCGGTCTTCGGCATAGCGGGCCAGCAGTTGCTGCCGTGTCTGGGCGTCCAACGCTTCGACTTGGCAGACCAATCCGGAAGCCAAACGTCCGGACAGCTCGCCGCCCAATCCGTTGATCTCGTTGGGGGCTTTGGTCCCGGCGAACACCAGCGGCTTGCCGACTTCGGCCAGCATTTCGATCGTGTGATGCAGCTCGCGGATCGTCGCCTTTTTCTCCACGAAGAACTGGATGTCGTCGATCAGCAGGGCGTCGGCGTCGCGAAAGCGTGATCGGAACGCGGGCAAGCAATTTCCGTTGAGTGCTTTGATGAAATCGTTCGTGAAATCTTCGGCCGACAGGGAAACGACCCGTCGCATCCGATGCAGGCTGCGGAGCTTTCCCGCCACGGCGTTTAACAAGTGCGTTTTGCCGGATCCCGGCGGCCCCCACAGCACCAAGGGTGACGCGGTGCCGGGGTTCTCGATCGCCATCTTGCACGCCGTACGTGCCAGCTCGTTGCACTGGCCGCCGACGAAGTTTTCCCAGTTGCATTCGCTTCGCTGGGGCGGGCCATTGCCGGCCGAATCGGGCGTCGAAGGCTTGCCCGCGCGGTGTTCCGCCGCGGGCTGGCGGGCGGGTTGGTTGTGGGCGACGTCGATCGCCAGCGCCGATGTGCTCTGAGACGATGTGCTCTGAGACGATGTGCTCTGAGACGATGTGCCCTGGGACGAGGTGGCGGAACCGGGTTTCGGTCGGGCGGGTTTTCGCGAGTCGGTTCCGTCACGCAGAATCGACTGCAACGACTGGGCCCCGCGGTGATCGCGACGACCGGATCGCTTGGCCGCCGAAGGACGGGGACGCTCAGCAGCCCGCGGGGCAATTCGCCGGGCAGGTTCGCCGGAGCCCGTTTGATTGACGGCGGGGCTCGGGCCGACGCCGACCGCGGTGTCTTCGGTGGCAGTGCCTTCCTCGGTGAAGGGCAACTCGGCCTGACGCGTCGGACGGTCCTCCACATGGATTCGGATGGCGGTCGACGTGCCACAGGCTGACGCGGCGGCGCCACGCATCGCGGACAGGTAATGGTTGCTCAAACGGTCGGCCGCGAACTGGCCGGCGGCGATCGCCACGATCGAACGCGGCACCGTCGGCGATTCCGGGGAACCGGCAGCCGATTCGGCCGCTTCGAGTGCGAAGCGGACGCCCGAGAACCAAATCTGGAAACGCTCCTGTCCCACACGTTGCTTCAAAGCCTCCTTGAATGTCGCGATGACGTCCGAGTCATCGGTGCAGCCGTGCGGTGTGGACATACCGGGAGCGCAGTCCTCCATCATGGATGTTCGCGGGATCGGTCGGGATCCGATCAGATGACACTGACATGCGGCCACGCATCAAAGTGCGGTGTCGGTCTGATCGGTGGGGATTGTCGGGTGCCGATCGATCCGGAAAAGCAGCCAAAGCGTTGGCAAGAAAAGCAGCCAACCTAGCTCCGCTGGGTGGCATTTCAGCCTCCCGGATCGACAGGGTCTCGATGTTCGCGGGTGAAGCGTTCGGTCCCCCCGGTGGTGCGGCCTACGGTTCGTACCGAGGTCGCGGTGCTCTGGGGCGCGATTTCTTCACGTCGCGTTCATCAAGTGGGCGAGATTCTATGTTTGCTAGCACGCAAGTCAAACCGATTGCTAGCAACTTGCGAAGGCTTTTTTTTTCGACGCGGAGGATCATTCAGCTGGGGCAATAATTCCCGGTCGCATGCCCCTGGCGGTGAACGCCGGCCGTCAAACCTGGCCACCTTGTCAGGGTTTTCCGGTGCGTGGAAAAAGTGTCGAACGCTTCCGGGGCGGCTGTTTTCGACGTCCTGGCAACCGACGCAACCCCTTTCCTGAACGTTGTTTACGAAACCCTCGTGACAATCGGAGGCGAAAATGGGCCATCTGTCGGGGAGCGTTTACAATTGGCAGTGGGCCAGGAAATTCCTGCGCCGGTGTGATCCGAGCGTCGGGCAATCCGAGACGCTGACGATTAGCATTACAGTATTGGACAGATGTGCTCCTAATCATTTAGGCAGTCGTCCGATTTTCCTTTCAAGTTTCCGTCCAGATCCACTGGGGCAGCATCGAGCGGCGAGTGCGGTTCGATAGACTCGATCGGGTGGACCGGATATACTCACCATGTCGTCACGCCGACGGCATCACACCGTAAATTGAGAAGACTAATGGGGACCAAGCAACTCACCGACCGCCAACGGCGGGTATACGAGTTGATTCGAGAGTTAATTCTCAACCGGGGCTACGGACCGACCGTTCGCGAGATTGGCGAGGCATTTGGCATCAAGAGCCCCAACGGGGTGATGTGCCACTTGCGTGCGTTGGAGCGCAAGGGTCTGATTCACCGCAGTCCCAACAAGTCACGTGCGATCGAGCTGACTGAAAAGATCGACCGTCAGCAGCACAGTTTGCCGATGGCCGGGATGGTCGCGGCGGGGACGACGGCATTGGCGTTCGAGCAGAGCGACACGATGGATTTCAGCGGCATGTTCTGCCAGAACGACCGCTTCATCCTGCAAGTGTCCGGGGACTCGATGATCGAAGCCCACATCCAGGACGGGGACTTTGTCGTCATCCAAAAACAGGAAACGGCCGAACCCGGCCAGATGGTGGTCGCAGAACTCCCCAGCGGTGACTCGACGCTGAAGTTCTGGTTCCCCGAGAACGGCCGCATTCGGCTGCAACCGGCCAACGCCGAAATGTCTCCGCTGTATGTCGAGGACGCCAAAGTCGTCGGTGTCGCCGTCGGCGTCGTCCGAAACGGGCTGTAACGCCGGCGCGGATCGACGATGTCACGCCGCAGGCTTCAGAACCACGAAACCCCTCCCGAGCGAGGGGCACACGCATCAAGTTAAGAAGAAACCCTCCCTGGAAGGGAGGGTCGAGCGTAGCGAGGGGAGGGTCGATTGGTGGTGGCTGAGTGCTTCCGAGCCGCAACGAACCCTCCCCGCGTCGTCGCGTACTCCTCCGCGACCCTCCCAGAGGGAGGGTGACTTCACTTGTTCGCTGACTTGAAGTCTTACCGCGATGTCCAAGACCTCCCTTCAGCGACTCTTTCCTATTCGTCGGCGGCCCGCATGAACGGGGTCAGAACCGGCTCGTAGCGGCAGAATTCGCTGTCATCGAAGTAGATCTTCAATTCTCGCTTGGCCGCTTCGGCACCGTCGCTGGCGTGAACCAGGTTCATCTGGCGGCTGCTGCTGAAATCGCCGCGAATGGTCCCGGCGGCGGCATTCAGGCCGCTGGTGGCGCCCAGCATGTCACGGACGACTTTGATCACGTCCAACCCGTCGATCGCCATCGCGACGATCGGGGCCGACGTGATGAACGACTCCAGGCTGGGATAGAAGGGCTTGTCGACGTGTTCGGCGTAGTGCTTTTTCGCCATTTCCGGGGTCACGTTCAGCATCTTCATTGCAACGATGTTCAAGCCTTTCGCTTCGAACCGCGCGATCAGTTGTCCCATCAAACGCCGTTGGACCGCGTCGGGTTTCAGTAGAACCAGGGTGCGCTGCATCAGATCACTCATCAAAAATTAACTCCACTCGTGCCTGTCAAATGATAGCGGCACCGGCGTAGGACTTCCTGCGGAGCCGTTTCGAAACGATTTCAGGACGAATTATCAGCTTCTGTCGCGGTTGCGCGAAGCGGGTATTAAGCGAAGGCTGGGGACGTGCTAGATTCAGCCCCGCAACGGGATCGCAGAAGTGTTTGCCGGCGTGTCGCGCGCCCCAAGGCGGCGCTGTTGGTGCCCGGGGCCCGTATGGGCTGTTGATGCAATCCCGCATGCGTGATCCCTGGATCAGGCTTTCGGGGCTGGCACGATCGGAATGAGTTTGAAACAGCGGTTTAATTGACAGGCCGAAGAGGCCCGGACCTGTGGGTTGAATCGACACAGCAACGAGAATTGAACAAAGGCGACACGATGACCGAAGAAGAGCAGCATGACGACGACGCATCCCAAGGTGACCCGTCGCACTCCCACGCCCACGCGCATTCCCACGGGTCAAGCGGCAAGAAACGCATCTTGCTGGTGCCGTATCCCAAGTTCATTTTCATGTACCCGACGTTGATCGTCGCGATCATCGCGACGTTGGTGTTGTGGCTGGGCGGACATTCGATCGCCGATCCGAACAACACGACACCGGTGGTGATGACGGGGCTGTTCCTGTGCGTGATGATGGCCAACCTGTTTGTGATCGTGTTTGACTTTCCCCGCGCCACGTCGTTGACGCTGGTGTTCGTCGTGACGACGGTCGCGATGGGATTGTGGCTGTTGTTCCTTTCGCGGCCCGATCTGTTGCCCGCCGTCGGTCACTGGATCAAGGGGATCCGGCCGGTCGCCAACACGACCTTTTTTATGTGCACGACGATCGGGATGGTGTTGATGTACGCCGCGGTGTTTGTCAGCACCAAGTTCAATTACTGGGAACTGTCCAACAACGAATTGTTGCACCACCACGGACTGCTCAGCGATTTGAAACGCTACCCCGCCCCGAATCTGCGGGTCGACAAGGAGATCAACGACGTCTTTGAATACATGTTGCTCGGCGCCGGGCGATTGATCCTGCACCCGACCACCGAAAAGCGCGCGATCGTGCTCGACAACATCCTGTTCGTGAGCAAGAAGGAAAAGCAGATGACGAAGATGCTGGGGTCGATCAAGGTCAAGATCGGCGACGACAGCGGTAGCAACTAGTATTCCGCGACCGTTTGGTTTTCGGGTAGCGGAACTCGCCAAGAGTTTCGCGCTGGCGTCGCGACGTCGCACAGGGTAGCCCGAAAGCCTTGGCGGCTTCCGCTACGGCTCGCACCCGAAAACTGAGCTGCGACGAAGCGCTAGCGGACGGATCGGTTGTCGCTTGCGTCATCCTCATCACGCATGCCTGCCGTCTCCGGCCGCTTGCGAAGCGGGGCGAGCATGCGGTCGAGGGCTTTGAGCGCGACCGGCATCGCCGCTCCGGCGTCTTTCCATTGGTCCCACCAGTTGGCGACGACCGCGCCGACCGATTCGTCGCCGAGCCGCCAGAGGGCCACGGCGGTTTCGATGGGCAGCGGATCGGCGCGAAACAGTTCCAAATTCGCGCCGGCGGTCAACACGACCGGGACGCATCCGAGATCCCACGGCAGGGAGGTTCGCCGGTGCGTCCCGGAGCCGAAATCTTCGGGATGGCTGGTCGCTTCGACGTGCCCGAGCGTGGCGGCCAGGTGACGTCCGACGGCGACTTGCGTGACCCAGAACGCCAGCCGAAAGATTTCGCCGACGGACGGATCGGCGTCGGTCAACATGGCTTCGATCCAGACCCGGCATTGACCGGAATCGAATCCGCCGTCGCCGCCACGCACCGGTTGGACCAACAAGCAATCGACATCGTCGGGCCACCACTTTTCCGGTGGCGTCGATCCCCAGATCAGCCGCGCCGTTTCGATCAACAACCCGGGTCCGTAGGTTTGCCAACGGTCTTTCAACGGTCCGGCGCGGAGACCGAGCTGTTCTTTCAGTTTGGGAAACCGCTGCTGATACACGATGCGGCATTGATCCAGTTGGCTGCCCAGTGCGGCGGCGGTCTGGTCGATTTGCAGTTCACTGCAACCGGCCGACGCGAGGGCGGCGGGGCACGCCTGGCGGGCACTGCGTCCGGCGGCCACTGACGCAAACAGCGCCGACCAGAACGCCCGGACATCGGTCAGTGCCGAAACCAGCCGCGTGTTGATTTCGCTGGTCGGCCCCAGCAATGCAGACTCGGTCCGCTGGTCGCTGCAGACCCCGCCGGTTGCGACGACAAACGACGCGTGAATCACGCTCAAGTCGACCGCGGGCTGAAATCGGAGGTTTGATTTCTTGGCCAAGGCTCTCAGACTCGTGGGACAATCAGGGGGCGGAAGACAGCTGGGACTGAATCCATTGTTCCAGCTCGTCAAAATCAACGGGCGGAAGCTCTGACAAATCCGGTCGCAATTTCACCGCGTCGTGCAAATAAAAGTGCTGGATTTCCTTCTGTGATTTCTCCGTATTCCAGTGCAACAAGACACGGATGCAGCGGGGCAACGATTTTTCGACGGTGATTTCGTAGCCGCACAACAGCGGGACCTCCAGCCAGCCGAGCTGTCGCGCGGCCAGTGCCGGAAATTCGGCCGTCAAATCCTTGGTCACCGTGAAGTAGGCGCTGGCCAGGTCCGCCGTGTCGATCCCGTTCTGGCGGATCATCAGCGCCAACAACTGTCGCGTTGCCAGCAGGATTTCGTCACGATCATCCGACGGCACCGTTGTCGCACCGCGGACACCTCGACAAGCCAACATACTTTTTGATTCCTTTGGGCATTGGACCATTCACTGGGCGGGCGACGCCTGTCGCTCGCCAGCCCCCCCGGTTGACCGCCCGCCCGATTGGGACGGTGAACCGATTGGACGGGTTTTTCGACGCCGATTTAGCCGTAGAAAGCTTCCTCGGAGACGCCTACTATAGGGGCCAATTGGCCGCGCCGATAACCGTCTTACCGCACCGACGACAATCGACCACACATTTCTGAGACCGGAAACCGAATATGAGTGCTCACCGTTCGCCCTATCAAGAACGAATTATCAAGAATTACTACCAAAACCGGGATTCGATCGGGATTCAAAAAGCCCAAGAAGCGGTCACCGAACTGTACCTGAGCCAAGGCAAGAAGCGCGAAACCGTCTGGAAACGCCTGTGCAGTCACCTCGAAAAGGCCGGGCTGTCGGCCGAGCAGATCGAGCATCTGCGGGAAAAAGATGATCCCGCACTGGTCGCCGAAGCCATCGGGAAACTCGCCTAGGGGCGACAGCGCGTCCGCTTCGGCCGGACGGCATGCGATGAAGCGGTTGATTCATTGCTGCAGCGAATCAACCCTCCCGCTGGCAGGGTGCCGAAGATTGAGCGACGACGCGGGGAGAGTTCGCTGTGGCTCGAGTGTACTCAAACACCACGGTTCGCCCCTCCCCTCGCTACGCTCGACCCTCCCTGTCAGGCAGAGTTAATTTGAAATACCGCACGACCTCGCTAGGGAGGGTTTTGGGCGGCGAAGCTGGCCGACTGCGGAACTCGCCAAGGGTTTCGGGCGGGGCAGCAGGGGCGCGAAACGCTGGGCGAATTCCGCAGACGCGATTTTACACCGGCAGTGGGCGTCCACCGGCTAGTTGCGGTCGCTTTTCTCTTGAGCGCGAGCGGCTTTCAGTGCGGCGGCTTCACGAGACAGTTTGAACTCGGGACCACTGGGGAAGTACTGCACGTCGTCTTGCAGATACCAGGGGCTCGGCAACGTCTGCCCGTTGATGCCCACCTGGCAACCGGTCGTACCGGCCAGGCAGGTGCCTGCGAGCAGAGCGATCGCGGTAACTCGTGTGATGTGTCCAGATGTCGATTTGCGGCTCATGGCTTCCATGCCTTGTGTGAATCGTCACGTACCAGGGCGATCGAGTCAACTCGATTCCCGTCACAACCGGTATCGGATGAATAACCGGCAGAGATTAACCGGGCATCGAAAGATTGTCGAAAAGAGTGCCGCTGCGGCGCGATTCCGCCATCGAGATCTGAGGGAATCCCATCGGGCTACTCGGCCGTTGACGTCGTCCTCAGCAGGGTTTGAGACGCATCGGGCCATTGCACAAACGCGTGCAGATCCAATTTAACGCTCTCGTGGACTCGGATCGCCAACTCACCGAGCATGCTCATGCGGTCCAGCATTGCATCCAGGCGGTCAAGGTCGGCATCGATCCGCTCTCCCCGCCCCCGCATCATCTTGCGTTCCATGGCGCTGGCCGAGTCGTAGCTTTGCTTGAACAGATCCCGTTGCAGCAGCAGGCTGCTGCGATTGCGGCTCAACCGCGTCTTCTCTATCACAAACCTCGTTTGGCTGAGGGGTGACCAGGGCAGCGCGGAGTCCAATCGAGCGCCGTACTGCAGGCGGCAGGTGAGTTTTCGCGAGCAATCCACGTCCACCTTGACAGCAAATGCAACCGTTTCCCCATCGGTGGGCGTCAGGATCGCGATCGCGGTCCCGTGACGAGCCCGATCAAGATCCAGCGGCGTGTGCCAAGCCAAGTCGATCGAGTCGGGAACTTGCAGGTCGATTTCCAGCCGCGCGACGTCGGGTAACAGCGGGCCGCCGAGTTTCCAGCTGGGCCGCAACTGGCGGGGGTCCATCGAGATTGGATAGGCGTCGGTTTCGATTGAGGGTCGCAGATAGACGACTTCACCGCCGGCAAGGACCAGGCGACCGTGCAATAATTTTTGGGCCAAGCGGTCCTTGGACGCCGACTCGGACCACCGAAGCACGGTTGTTGGACCGGACCGGGTCAGGTGTGCGATCCGATTTCCGCTCTCCTGATTGATCAACTCGACCGTCCCGTCATCGCCGGGGGTGGACAACACGATCGGGATCGGGCGGGGAAATTCCAGTCGTTCGATCGCGGCTCCCGTCTGATCGATCACGGTTTCCGCGGCGGTGTCGTTGGCCGATGACAATTCGACAAATCGGTCCTGCGACGGACGCGTTTGCTGGGGGGATTCGGCAACGTCTTGATCCGACGCCTCTCCACTGAGTACGGCTTCCAGCGATTGATCATCATTCGCATCCCCTGCGGTCAAGCCATTCCCAGCGGCCAAGCCGGGCGGACTTGAGCGTGGAGTGGGGGCTGCCGGGGAACTGCCGGAAGATCGCAGCGGGCTGGCGATCTGCATCGTTTTCGCAAGATCGATTTCATCGGGCGACGCAGTCGCCGGCTGGGTGGATTCCGACGGCGAATTGTTCGCCAGCAGTGCGTCCAGATCGTCCATGACGTCAAATCCACCGCGCCGGGTGCGGTCGTCGACGATCCCATCGGCGGCAGACTCGAGCGAGGGCGCGTCGTCGCGATCGCCGCCGGCAAGTTGTCGTTCGCGAAGTTGGGGTGTCGTGTCTGGCTCACCGCGATCCGCTTCGTCTGGGGCAACGTCTGGCGGCGGCGAAAAGCCATCGGACTGCATTTCGGTCACGGGCCTTGGGGCCGTGTTTAGAGTTCGAGCGGATGCATTGGCGCTTGACGAACTCCCCGCACCAGCGATCGATTTCGTTTCGCCGATGGAGGCTTCACGGCGTCCCAGTTCCGCCTGGTGTTTCCGCGACTTCGCGATTTGAATTCCGCCCACAATCATTGCCACGGCGGTGACGGCGGTTGCCAGCCCCAGCGTCAGGTTCCAATTGAACCTCCGATCCCGCGTGATCGGCTGCGGTTTGCTGGGACGGATCTTTTGTTCGGGCGGATCGGCAGGCAGGATCGCGTCTTTGCCGAAACGGCGCACCAGCGACTCGGTGAATTGTTCGATCAGTTTTTCGCGCCGGTCCCGTTGGTCACCGGAGAGCGTCGGCGTGTATTGATCATCGTCAGCGTGCCGCCGGAAACGCAGTGCGAATCGAGCCTCTGCCTGGTCGACGCGGAGCTGGCGGCTGTGGTGGGTGATCGCTGGACGCGGGACGCCGAGCCGATGCTGGAATTGGACGGCCAGTTCGTCGACGCTGACGATTCCTTGACCGTCCGGCAGAATTTCTCCCAAGTACACAAGATCGCCCTGTCGATCGATCGCCCAGGATTCCAGATCGATTGCGGCGATCGAGCCACCGTCGGCCAGCAATCGGCGGCATGTTGCGTTGAAACGTTCGCCCAGTCGCGAGGCGAGATCGGGCGGGGGCGTGCCGAGTCGTCGCACCAGTGATGCGACCGTTTCGATGGCGGTCGAATCCGATGGCCGGGCGAGATCGGTTTGTGGCCTGTCGGTTTGTGGCCTGTCGGTTTGTGGCCTGTCGGGGACATTGCTTGGTTGGCCGCTCGCCGGTCCGTCCGTCTGGTCACCGCGGCGTTTGGCCTTTCGATTTCGCTTTCGCCGCGACGACGACGAACCGCCAGCGGGTCCGTTGCGTTTCGGTGCGTCGGGCGAAGGTGGTGACATGACCGTGCTTGGGATCCGAGCGATGGCGGGCGTGGAGGGGCGCTGGCTTGCGTCGCAGTTTCCTGCGTGGTGCTCGCATGGAACGGTTGGGGCAAACCGTCAGGGGGACAAACACCGCGCCATTGTCAACCGAAGCGGGCCGGCGATCAAACCCCGAAGCGCCGTGTACCCCCGACGGAAGTCAAAAAAAGCGTGACTTTGCGATTATCCGTCTTGACTGCTACAGATTTCCTTAGTGGTTCTACCGGAATTAACCAAACCATCGGGGTGGTTTGTGCCGATAAGTCCGCCTGAAGCGATTTTTTGGAGGCATCCGCTGTGCCGATCGCTGTCGGAAACCTGCCGACAGAACGCACCATGGCGAGCCGACGATGATTCGTTTCGACATTGAATTACCAGGGGGGAAACTGGTTGATCGCCGCAAACCGATGCGGCAACGCGTCAATGCGATGCATGAGCGCGCGGTCATTTCCTCTCTCCATATTGCGGCTCGGGATCCCAGCGTGACACAGGTGTGCACGCATGGCTCGGGCGAACGAGCCCCAACAGCGAGGCGGCTGCGACCGCGGAGACGTTTGCGATGCACCGAATGATTCGAAACATGGTCAACCGTTTGACAAACACGAACAGCGAAGCGGGAGATTCCCGTCTGCCCGCTGCCAAACCTCTCCTCGGTCTTCGCCGTGCCGGTTCGGCGCTGGTGGGGACCAGCTTGGCGGTTGCCGCGGCGATCTTCGCCGGCGGCCTGCTCTCGGGCGAGGCTTCAGCACAGGGCTATCCCTCGGCGGGCGTCTCGCTTGCCAACTATGACTTGGCCGCCAGCGGCTTTGTCACGCCGGCCGGCATGCCGCCGATCGGCGCGCCCGGCATGATGGGCATGAGTGGCTCTCCGGTGATGCCGGTCGGCTACAACGGGTATGGATGCGACACGGGCAGTTGCGACACGATGCCGATGCAAGCCTGCATGGACCGGATGGTCTGTGGGACCTGTGGCGGCGGAGGCGGTTGTTCGTGCAACAGCTTCTTGGGCGGCGGCGGCGTTCTGGGCAAGCTCCGCAACGGCGGTTCGGCGTGCCTGTTCTGTCGCGGTGCCGGTTGCACGGCGTGCAAAGAGTTGCCGTTCGGCTATGCGGGCTCGGTGCTCGCCGCTGCGGTTGATTTCTTGCGGCCTTATGAAGAGGCGAGCATCTGCAATCAACGCTGGTACGACCTGAGCGTCGAAGCCTTGATCTTGGACCGCAACATTGGCGGTTCGGTGCCCGGCGTGATCACCACCTTGGGCGTCGACGGAACGCCAGTGTTGACGCTCGATGATGTCGGTGCCGACGATCTGGAAGCGGGTGTCCGGGTTTCAGCCGCGATGATTTTCGGTGTCGGCGGCAACTTGGAACTGAGCTACCTGGGCGGCAACGAATGGAGCGGAACGGGATCGGCGACCTCATCCACGCCGAACCTGTACTCCTTCATCAGCGACTTCGGCACCAACCCGCCGGACGACAACGCGACGCCGGGAATCAACGAAGCCGGCTTCGACGACACCGACCGCTCGCTGTCGCAAAGCCTGGTCGCACGTAGCGAGTTCCACTCGGCCGAATTCAATTACCGCCGACGAACGATGTTCCCCTACTGCCGCTTCCAAAGCTCGTGGTTGGTCGGACTTCGCTACATCCGCTACGACGACTCGTTGCAATATTCCACCCTGGGCGACAACACCAACACCGGCAGCAACAACGGCCTGCGGTTCTATGATTCGACCTCCAGCGTCAAGAACAACCTGTTCGGTCCCCAAGCCGGTTTCGACTTCTGGTGGAACACCTGCCCGGGACTGTCGATCGGCTTCGCCTCCAAGGCGGCTTGGTTGCAAAACGACATCGACCGCAAGACCGCCATCACGGCCAACTCGCTCGGCTTCGGAGCAACTCCCGGTGGAGCGACGCTGGATGACGGCGACCAGGACTCGACGTACATGTTGGATTTCGAACTGCAAGCCGTCTACCGATTCAGCCACTCGCTGTCCCTGCGAGCATCCTATTACGTGATGACCGTCGACGACATCATCTTCGGAGGCCTGGATGCGGAAACCTCTCGCAACATTCTCAACACCAGCACACTGGATCGACCGTTCATCTACGACGGACTGGACCTGCAAGGTTTCACCGTCGGTGCCGAGTACATGTGGTAGGCACAGCAAACGATCGACAATCATCCCACCCCGCTCGGATCCCCGAGCGGGGTTTTTTCGTGCATCGGGGGTATGGTGTTCGGCCGGGTTGTCTGTCATGCGTCTGGCACCGTCCTTTGCAGTCGCGACGGCGCAATGGGACCAATAACGTCTGGGTCCCATCTGTCCTCTTGGTCCTATCGAGTACCGGCTCCCGCGTGAAACCTGATCCCCTTCCATTGCTGGCCCGCCGGTGATTGCGCGTGCAATTCTCCGGTCATCCGATATAATCGACCGTCCCACCTCACCGCCGTGCCCCACCACAGTGCCGGCCCCCGCCTTTGATTAGTCCGCCCCCATTGGCGGATCGTGACGTGCCATGACTTGTATTCTGCTGCGATTCCACTCGGCCGCATGGCTCTCCATTCTCCTGCTGGCCACGCTGACACTCTCGGGTCAGGCAGCAGATTCGCTCGAAACCGCCACCGAGGCCCCCCGGTCGTTCCAACAAGCCCGCGCGATCGGGCTGCAGCGTTCGAAGCTGCTCGGCCGACACCCCACACCGGTGGCCACCGACGCCAAGCCGAATCTGGACGAATTCGCCCGAACCATCGGGCCGATCCTGGCCCAAGCGTGTGCCGATTGTCACGGCGCCGACACCCAAGAAGGGAATGTTCGGATCGACACGCTCAACCCTGACCTGATCAACGGCAACGACATGGACTGGTGGTTGGAAGTCCAGGCGGTGGTCAGTAACAACGAGATGCCGCCGCCTGGGGAAGGCGAATTGTCCGACGCCGATCGAGCCAAGGTTGTCCAGTGGCTGTCCAACGAGATTCAAGTCGCATCGATCGTGCGTCGGGCCTCGGGAGAACACCATTCCTTTCGGCGGATGACCCGTTACGAATTCAATCACGCGCTGCAAGACCTGCTTGGTCTGCCCTATGACTTTGCCAAGGACCTGCCGCCGGAAGCGCACTCCGAAGAAGGGTTTCAAAACAGTTCCGAGCTGCTGCACATGTCGGTCTCTCAGTTTGAATCGTACCGACGGTTGGCGCGTCAGGCATTGCTGCGAGCGACCGTTCGTGGCGAGCGGCCCCCAATGCTGCATTGGGGCGTGACCATGAACGAAGCCGGACGAATCGATTGGGCGAAACAGCAGCAACAGATTGACAAGGCCAAGGCGGAGAACGCGGACGATCCGGAAGCTCAACAACAACAGTTGCAAAAGCTGGAACAGGGATTCCGCCAGCGGCACAACGTTCCGTACTTCAAAGACCTCTCCAACGGCCGGACTGTTCGCGTCAGCTGGCAGTACCGCAAGGCGACCTACGCGCACAAGCCGGCTGCGTCACCCCCACCGATCCCCGAGTCGGCGGATCAGATCGCCATCCTGCCGCGTGGGCGAAACAACCGCTTCCGGATCGAACTTGGAAACCGGGTGCCGGACGAAGGCACGTTGCGTGTCCGCGTCCGGGCGGCTTGCGAAAATGCAGACGAGGCCAGCCCGCCGAGCTTGAAATTGCTGTTCGGCTGGCAGGCGAGCAACGAAGGCCGCGCGCTGCTGCCGGTCGGTCGGGCGGACACCCCGATCACGGCGCCGCCCGACGCGCCAAAATTCTATCAGTGGGACGTGCCGCTGGGTGAGATCTATCCGCGCAACTCGGTGCGAAAGACTTCCCCGTTGGGGGCGATGCCCAATCCGTCAGAATACATCGCCTTTGTCAACAGTTCGGTTTCACAAGGCCCCATCCGGATCGACTATGTCGAAGTGACGGCTCCCGTTTACCCGCAATGGCCTCCGAAATCGCACACGCGGATCTTCTTTGACAGCCCCCATCGCGATGATGAAACCGTCTATGCCCGCGAGGTGCTGACCGGGTTCATCGAACGCGTCTGGGGGCCGGCGATCGCGCAAAACGAGATCGATCGCAAGCTCGAATTGTTCGCGACGATGCGGCCACAGTGCGACAGTTTCGAAGAGGCCATGGTCGAAGTGCTGGCAACGGTTTTGGCGTCCCCGCGTTTCCTGTACATCGTCCAAGACGGCGACGATGACGTCGAAGGACGCGCCCCGCTAACCGGCCCGGAACTGGCGACACGATTGTCGATGTTCCTGTGGTGCAGCATTCCCGACGAACGGCTGCATCGGCTCGCCGCCGACGACACGCTGCTGGAATCGGAGGTACTGCAACACGAGATCACGAGGATGCTGGCCGACGACCGCGCGAAGCGACTGTCCCAGCACTTTGTGCACGGGTGGCTGGACATGCAGTTGCTCGATTTCCTGAACGTCCCGCGTGCGGTGGAACCCTTGAAGGAATCGATGCAGCGGGAACCGATCGAGTTGTTCCATGAAATGGTTCGGAACGACGCCAGCGTGATTGACTTTCTGCACGCCGACTACACGATGGCCGATGAGCGACTGGCGGTTCACTACGGGCTGAGCGATGTCAAAGGAAACCACTTCCGCCGCGTTGATTTGAATCCCGCCGGTCGGCGTGGTGGTCTGTTGACGCAAGCGGGATTGCTGGCGATGAATTCCGCAGGTGAAGATTCGCATCCGCTCAAACGAGGCGTTTGGTTGCTGGAATGTTTGCTGAACGATCCGCCGCCGCCACCTCCGCCCGCCGTTCCGGAGATCGATCTGGCCGATCCGGAGATCGCCAAGATGACGCTGAAGGAACAAATCGAAGACCATCGCAATCACGCCGCATGCATGTCCTGCCACGCAAAGATCGATCCGTGGGGCATCGCGTTTGAGAACTACGACGCCCTGGGCCGGTGGCGCGACAGCATCGGCGGCAAACCGGTCGATGCAACGAGCACGTTGTTCAATGAGCAGGAGCTTGACGGCATGGACGGTTTAAAGCGATTCCTTTTGGAGCAGCGTCAGGATCAATTCGTGCGATCACTGGTTCATAAGCTGACCACCTACGGTCTCGGCCGGTCGCTGACGTTCGCCGATCGAGCTGGTGTGGATGAAATCACCGCCCAGGTGCGTCGCCAAGGAGACGGGTTGGCGACGATGATTCGGTTGATCGCCACCAGTGAATTGTTTCGAACCAAATAGCCCCCCACCCAATCATTGCCCACGCGGCACGTCGTCTGCCGCGCCCACTCAGGAGAGAACCGCCATGTCGCTGAATCTAAACTCGCTTGACCGTCGTCGATTCCTGCGCGGCGCGGGCTTGGCGCTGGCATTGCCCCTGTTTGAAACCTTTCGATCCTCGGCGGCGGGCGGAGCGGAGATTGCCACGCCCCCGAAACGACTCGGTTGTTTTTACTTTCCCGACGGCGTTCCGATGCCGCTGCCCGAGGACCCTGCCTATAGCGATTGGTCCTGGTTTCCCCACGGAGCCGGCTCCGAGTTTCAATTCACCAAGTGCATGACGCCGCTGGAACCGTTGCGCCAGGACCTGACCGTCCTGTCCGGGTTTTCGCACCCCGCCGGCCGCGTCGTCCACGGGCACAACAATGCCGATCAATTCCTGACCGGTGCCCCGACCGGCGGCGGCGACATGGACTATCACAACACCATCTCGTTGGATCAACAGTACGCCAACCACGTCGGGCACGAAACACGGTTCGCTTCGTTGGTCATGTCGACCGATGGTGGGACCGGAACCGCGCGGGGCACGCACACGATGTCCTTTGACCATAACGGCAAACCGATCCCCGCCGAGCATCGTCCCAAACGCGTCTTCGACATGCTGTTCGTCAAAAGCAACGAAGACGCCGCCAAACGATTGGCGCTCAGCCAAAGCGCGCTCGACGATTTGCTTGCCGATGCCAGACGATTGAGAAAGTCGCTCTCCAAACTCGATCAAAAGAGTTTGGACGAGTACCTGGAATCGGTTCGCGAAGCCGAACGCCGAGTGGAGAAAGCCAAGAAGTGGTTGAAGGCCCCGTTGCCCCAGGTCGACGCCGACCATTTGAACCTGGAACTGACGACGGAGGAACCGCGTCAGTATCTGCAGACGATGTTCGAGTTGATTTATCTGGCATTCAAAACGGATTCGACACGCGTGGCAACCTACCAGATCGGGCGCGAGAACGGCGTCGGCCGCAGCGATCATCTGGCCCGGGCGATCGGATTCAATCTTTCGCACCAACTGTCGCACGAAACCAAAAAGCCCGACGGCTGGAAAAACTTTGGGCTGTACTGTCAGTTCCTCAACGAAGAGTACGCCCGATTCCTGACCAAGTTGAAGCAAACGCCCGAACCGGCCGGCAAAGGCACGATGCTGGACAACACACTGTTGCTGTTCGGTTCGGCCTCCAGCGCGTTTCACCTGTCACGCAATTACCCGTTGATCTTGGCCGGCGGGGCGAACTTGGGACTGCAGCACGGCCGCTACATCAACAAAGCCGGGGCGAATCCCCAGGGCGGTGCCTGGGACGGCGGCACCGAACCCTGGCAGAAGAAAGCCACCAACAACGATCTTCCGCTATCGAACCTGTTCGTGTCGATGCTGCACCACTTAGGAGTTCAAACGGAATCGTTCAGCGACAGCACGGGCAGCATCGACTTGAGTTGACCGCTGCCGCACGGAAAAGCATCGCGCAACGGCTCGGAAGGGCGATCGCACTGCCTACCTCGTTCCAAGGCTCGGGACGTGAAAATTATTGCGGGTGAATCTCACGTTGCGTTGCGTAAAGCAATTCCAACGCAACCGCGTCGCGGTTGCACGCCAGCGGCGTGTCACAACAAAGCTTGGGGTCGCGATAGCGCCCCCCCCAAGATCAGACTACATCACTTTACTGAAAAACAAGTCGCTCAGTAAGAAGTTTCACGGTCCCCGCCTTGGAACGCACTGCCGGTGTGGCTCCCGCCACACTAGCGACTCAGATCGACCGCGACGATTTCTTTGTCGTTGCGGACGAAGGCGGTCTTGCCGGCATAGGCGGGATGGGTCCACACCACGGGCCGGCCGAACGCTTCGTTGGTCGGCTCGACGACGTGCATTCGACCTTTTTCCTCGTATCCCTTGGCGGTCAACTCGGCGATGATCAAGTCGCCCGTTTCGCTCATCACCAGGTACCGATCGGTTTCTCCCAATCGGGTCAGAAACGCGGTCCCGTGTTTGGCGAATCGTTTTTCGCCGGGGACGGTCGGTTGGAAGGTTTCCCAAAGCCGGTCGCCGTTACTGGCATCGACCGCGATCAAGTTGCCTTTGACACAGTCGGTTCCATAGACCACGCCGTCGACGAACATCGGCGGCGCGTTGCTGCTGTGGACCGCGTTCTTCGGTCCGCCACGCCAGAATTCTTTGCCGCTCGGCGAGTCGGTTCCCAGCCGAATCATGACGGCTTCGGCATGGATCCCGCTGGCGTACATCAAATCGCCGTCGACCATCGGCACCGCGATCGACATGTCGTAGGAGGGCGTGATCGGCACATTCCAGAACGGTTTGCCACTGGCCGGATCCAGACCTTGGACCGCTTCGGGGTGGAACACGATCAACTGGCGCACTCCGCCGGCTTCGATGATCCGCGGGGCACAGTAGCCTGCTCTGGCGTCGAGCGACTTCCAACGTACCTCTCCGGTCGCTTTGTCAAACGCGACCACGCCTTGACCATCGCCGCCGACCATCGTGTACAGCAGATCGCCGTCGACCAAGGGATGCCCCGAAAAGCCCCAGATCGGCACTTCGGCGCCAAAATCTTGGGGCAGATTCCGCGTCCAGACGAGCGAGCCATCGTCCACCGACAGGCACGTCAAATCGCCTTCGGCCCCGAGCAGGTAGACCTTGTCTTGATCGACCGTCGGGGTCGCCCGCGGACCGGCGGGGTAGCTGATTTCATAGGGACGATCATAAGAATATTCCCAAATCTTCACACCGGTGTTGGCATCCAGGGCCAACAGTCGCTCTTTACCGGTCAACTTGGCGCGGCTGCCGGGATCATTCACCACGTCGCCGCCGCTGCGTTGGTAATCAAACACAAACACCTTGCCGTCGGCGACCGCGGGGCCGGCGTACCCACCGGCAATCGGCGTCCGCCATTTGATCGGCAAACCCGAGGCGGGGATCTCATCAACGACGCCGGTTTCGCGGTACACGCCGTCTCGGTTTACACCGAGCCAACCCGACCAGTCGTCCGCAAACACACCGCCCGGACCGGTCAAGATCGATCCGGAAACGGCAAGGCTGGCTAAGAAAAGAACGTGTTTTGCCATGAATTTGATACCTGAGTGTGGAAGTCACGGGACGTTTCCGCCCGTCCATGAACCATTTATCGCGATATACCCCGCGACCGTGGAATTCTTACGCTAGCAGTTTTTTCCACCAGTGACACAGGGACACTCCGCGGGTGTTTCGCAGAGCAATGTTGATTTGGCAGACAAACGTTGTGATTGGCCGTTGAAACGTAGCTACCTTCGCCAGAAGGTGGTCCCCAACGTTTTCCACGCTCTGGCGAGCGTAGCTACGTCGAAACTGGATGCGGTCAGCGTTTTTGATCGGCCAGATACTCCGCCAACGTGGTCAAGTGCTCCACGGCGACGCTCATCTGCACCGTTGGACCGGGAAGCTTGTTGAACCGCAGCCTCTCGTCGCTCAACCAAGCACCGCGTTCGTCTTGTCGGTCGATGATCGTCTTCACCACACGCGGGCTGGGGCGACGCTGCTTTTCGGATTCGGCAAGTTGCCGCGGCGTCAATCGTTCATGGCGCTGGTACTGCTTGCGCAACTGCGGCACCTTGCTTTGCAGCTGAAATCCGTAATGTGTCGGCATGTCGCCGTCGTCGTAGGTCAATTGATAGTCGCGTGTGAAGTACAGCGGCCGATTCGTTTTCAGTTCGTAGAACCGGGCGACGCGGCCATCGGGCAATTGGCAGCGTTCCAGGTAATCGAGTGCTTTGGGGATCGGATCGAGGTACTTCGGATCACCGATGTGTCGATACACCATCATCAGTGTTTCGATCACGCTAAACGATTCACTGGACGTGATCGCGGGCGGTTCGAACTTGCGCGCCCAAATTGGTTGCATCTTCGCGTTGTATTGTTGGGCCCAGGCGGGCTGTGGATCGGGCATCTGGGCGGCCAGCAACGAGTCGGCCAATTTCACCGCCGCATCGCAATAACGTGCGTCGCCGTAAACCTCGTCGGCCAGGAACAGCACCTTCATGACGTCGCGGGCCAGGTGATCGTTCAACGTGTAGCGATGCCAGTACTCGTTGTGCCCGGGATAGGTTCGCGGCCACGACTCGGGGTAGCTCGCGTTGTCGTCCGGTGTGTCGGCCGCTGGGCCACGTCGGTCGGTCCAGACCTGGGGGAATCCGCCGCCGGAAAACTGACCGCGCTGGATCAGTCCGTCCAATGCATAGAGCGTCATCTCATGAATCGAATCGTCCTTGAAATCCAATACACGGTCCAGCTGGATCAGGAACCGCAGCGCCGATTGCGTCTTGTCGTCGTCCAGGCTGGATTGGTCTTTCGCCTTCGATCGGGCGGGATCAACTCGGTACGCCCAGCGGCGACGCCGTTCCGGTTCAAACTCCACCATCGCCTGCCAGCCGCCGGAACGCATTTGACCGCGACGCAGTGATTCCGCGGCCGCCCTGGCGGCGTCAAGGAATTGCTCGTCGCCGGTCGCTTCATAAAGTTTGACGAACGCTTCACCGACCGACGGCGTTCCGGGCGGCTGGACCCAGATGGTTTTTGTCTTGACGACCCCCTCGCCTTCCCGCGCCTGCAAGTCCGCCGAATAACTCCACAAATAGCCGCCTTCGGTGCTGACCTGATCGACCAAAAATGAAGTTGCCTTCTTTGCGGCCGCGAGTGCATCGTCGGCCAAATCGGCGCGGGCGGGTATTTCGGTCGCAGTGAAAACGGCGACGCAAACGCTCCAAAGGAGCAGGCGGTGCATCCAAGAGTTTTGACGCATCAGTCCGGCGGGTTTAGAGAGGGGAAAATCGGGATCCCTCAAATTCTAACTCGCCGGCGGCCAGGGTGTGGGATAGGCTTCCAGCCTGTCATTCCCGGGATTCGACAGGCGGGAAGCCTATCCCACCGACACTCACTACACGCCGACCGGGGCGCCGGAGGTCCACTTGGTGAAGTCGTGGGGCTCGCGGTGGACGTGGTTGTAGACCGTGTCACGTTCGACCGGATCGCGCCCGGCTTCGCTGATCAGTTGCTTGATGTGATCGACGCTCAAACACTCCGGCGTGGTCGCCCCGGCGTCGTGATAGATCAATTCGTGGCGAACCGTGCCGTCGATGTCATCGGCACCGTAGGCCAGTGCGGTCTGGGCCGTTTCGATGCCCAGCATGATCCAGTAGGCCTTGATGTGCCTGACGTTGTCGAGCATCAGCCGGCTGATCGCCATCGTCCGAAGGTCCATCAGTGCCGAGGGCTTTTTGATGTTGTCCAGCTTGGTGTTTTCGGGGTGAAACGCCAGCGGAATGAAAACTTGGAACCCGCCGGTGCGATCTTGCAGCTCGCGCAATCGGATCAGGTGGTCGATGCGGTGATAGGCTTGTTCGACGTGCCCGTACAGCATCGTGCAATTCGTCCGCAGCCCGATCTCGTGGGCCGTTTGGTGAATCTGCAACCATTCGTGCGTGTTGGCTTTGTGCTCGCACAATTGGTCGCGGACCTCCGGGTGAAAAATCTCCGCCCCGCCGCCGGGCATGCTGCCCAATCCGGCGTCGCGCATGTCCTGGAGCACCCATTGTTTCGATTTCTTGGTCTGGAATTCGAACCAATTGATTTCGACGGCGGTCCAGGCTTTGAGGTGAATTTGCGGATACGTTTCCTTCAACAATTCGATGATGCCGCGGTACCACTGGTAGGGCATCTTGTGATGCAACCCGCCGACGATGTGCATTTCGGTGCAACCGTTTTCGGTCGCTTCACGGCCCCGTTGAACGATCTGATCGTCGCTCATCGCGTAGCCCTTGGGATCGCGCAGGTCGCTTCGAAACGCACAGAACCGGCAGCGATAGACGCAGACGTTGGTCGGATTCAGGTGGGTGTTGATGTTGTAGTAGCCGACGTTGCCGTTTTTTCGTTCGCGGACCAAATTGGCCAGCTCGCCGATCTCTTGCAGCGGCACCGCGGGATCGTACAAAAAGATCCCGTCATCCAGGGAAAGCCGCTGCTCGGATTCAACTTTGTCTCGAATTTCGCGGAATCGTGCGGCGACGTCGTTAGCAGGCATGGTGTCGGGCTGGGAATCGAGTGGGTGGTTTTGAAACGTGGATGGAACCGCAAGTTCCGGAAAACGTTAACGGGATGGGTTCCACGCTCTGGCGAGCGTAGCTACGCCCGCGCCAGTTGCTCCAATTTGGCCTTTGCCGCCCCGCTGTCAATCACCTCGGCGGCTTGAGAGACGCCCTCGGCCAGCGAGGCAACCTTGTCGGTCAGCAGCAGCGCGGCCGCGACGCCGGCCACAACCGTGTCGCGGGCCGGTCCGCTCGCCCCGTCCAAGATGCGGCGAATGATCGCGGCGCTTTCGGCGGGTCCGCTGGCGGCCAGGGCGGTGACATCGGTCGGCGGCAATCCGAAATCTTCGGGCGTCCAACGGAATCGCCCGGTGACCTGATTGCCCGCCACTTCGACCGCGTCGGTGTAACGATCCAAGGAAACCTCGTCCTGGCCATCGGCGGCGTGAATGACGAACGACCGCTGGGTGCCCAGTTGGGCGATCGCGGCGGCAATTTTCCCCTGGGCATCGACGTTGCTGGTGCCCAGCAATTGGTGCGTCGCGCCGGCCGGGTTGCAGAGCGGGCCGAGCAGATTGAACAGGGTTTTGACCCCCAGTTTTCGTCGGATTCCGACGACATGTCGCATCGCGGGGTGCAATTTGACAGCAAAACAGAAGCACAGACCGATTTCGTCCAACCGTCGAGCGACCTGATCGGCGTCCGACTCGATTCCGACCCCCAATTCTTCCAGCACATCGGCCGATCCGGTCACGCTGGTCGCCTTGCGGTTACCGTGTTTGGCCACGGGCACCCCGCAGGCGGCGGTCACGATCGCGACGGCGGTGCTGATGTTGAACGATCCGCTGCGGCTGCCGCCGGTGCCACAGGTGTCCAGCAAGCAATCGTGGCGGTGGGCAATGCGGGTCATGTGGCGGCGCATGGCGGTCGCCGCCCCGACGATTTCCGAAACCGCTTCGCCTTTGTCGCGGAGCGCCAGCAACAATTGGCCGATCTGCTCCTGGTCGGCTTCTCCGCTGAGCATCTGGTCGATCAGGACTGCCGTTTGATCGGCGGGAAGATCCTGGTTGCGATGGGCCTGGCGGATCGCGTCTTCGAAGGTCGTCATCGGTAATTCAGGGTGTCTGGTGAGCCGAGTTGGGCGTCATCCGCGTCGGTTTAGGGGAACGCCCAGCACTTTAGCGGATCGGGCTCGTTTCGAAACGCCCGTCAACCTACACTTTTCCCATGACACGAAAAATCATCATCGACACCGACCCCGGAATCGACGATGCCGTCGCCCTGACGGCATCGCTGTTTGACCCCCGTTTGAACGTTTTGGCCGTCACGGCGACCGCCGGAACAGTTACCGCCGAACAGGCGACGTCCAACGCCTGCGCGATCGTCTCCATGCTGGATCCCCCGCGTTACCCGCGGATCGGCAAGGCCGTCTCCCCAGAAACCGCCTCCGCGATCGACGATCTGTTCCTCAACGGCCCCTGCGGCCTGGGGGAACTGAACATCGGCCAAACCCAACGCCAACACCTGCCGACCAGCGAAAAAGTGATCGCCGAATTGGCGCGGCAGCATCCCGGCGAAATCACGCTGGTGTGCTTGGGACCGCTGACCAACCTGGCTCGCCTGTACCGGCGCGATCCGGCGGCGGTCAACCTGCTGGACAAGGTCGTGATCAGTGGCGGCGCGGTGAACGTTGCCGGCAACGCCAGCAGCGTGGCCGAGTTCAATCTGTTTTTCGACCCCGCCGCGGCCAGCGAAGTCTTTGCCTCGCCGACCACCAAGAGTCTGCTGCCGCTGGATGTGACCGGCGCGGTGGAATTCGGCGTCGACCTGCTTGAACAACTGCCGTCCAAACAGACGCGGGCCGGCCAGTTGCTGCACCAGATCCTGCCGTTTGCCTTCCGCACCGCCCACCAGCGGCTTGGACGCGAGCTGGTGCCGCTGATCGACGCGGCGACAATCGCCGCCGTCGTCGAACCGGAACTGTTCGATTGGACCGAGATGGCCGGAAAAGTCGAAACGCAAGGGTTGCTCACCCGTGGCATGTCGGTGTTCGACCAACGCTTGCGACCGGAATGGCAAACCAACATGGAAGTCGCTTTGACGGCAGACCTGGACGAGGTCAAAGGGCTCGTCCGCCGAAGTTTGCGCTATGCCGGGCAGAAGTCGTAGCCAGTTCCCCCTGGTAGCTACCTTCGCCAGAAGGTGGGTCCGTTGCGGTTGTCACGTCCGAAATAACGTTACACCCGAACGGCGTGCGGCCCCACTCCGTTAGCATTGTTCGGGTCACGAGCCCCCTCATCCCCGGCCCTTCTCCCCCGCAAAGCCGGGGGGAGAAGGGAGCCCTGGTAACTTGTGTAGACACCATTGCCTTCTGGGAACAAGGCGGGGAGGGTTCGCCGTCGCTCGAGTGCACTCAAACACCACGAGAAAACCCTCCCCTCGCTACGCTCGCCCCTCCCTTCCAGGGAGGGTGAATTTCAAACACCGCTCACCCTACCAGTTGTAGTCGAACCCGATGTAGGCGCCGTGCAGGATCAGGCTGTCGTCGGCACGCACCGCCCCGGCCGAAGTGGCGGAGGTGTATTCGGTCGGCATTTGGCCCACGGCCGTCGCCACGCCGCAAGCCGCCAACACGCGATAGCCACCGTTGACGCTCCAGCAGCTGCTGATTCGGTAGCCCAAACCGAGGTCCAATTCCCCCAGTCCGGCCAGCGAGACGTCGGATTGCCGCGTGTAAAGGTCTCCGGCTCCGGCACCCTGCGAGTTGGTGTAGGCGGTGGCCATCGTGGTCGTGATGCTGTGAAAGAATTCGGCGTCGTTTCCGTAGATGCCGATCTTACCACCCAAATTCAGCATCGCGCGGCTGCCCATGCAATAGCTCAATCGGGATCCGAACTGGTACCCGAACAAGTTGTTCTCGACGATCGACTTGTAGTACAAATCGTTCGCCCCGTAACCGGTCATGCCGTCGACATCGCCGCCGATTTCCAGCTCGTCTTCCAGCTGGAACCAACGAAACCCGTGGGAGTTTAGAATTCGCAGACGTCCGCCGGCGGCTCGTGCGAGCGGCCCGATCGCACCGCCACACGCTTTGCCGTTGCAGCCGAACAGACCGCAACTTCCCCAAGGCGCCGCAGGACTGCAGGAGCCTAATCGTCGCGCGCCCATCAGTCCGAAACCGACCAGGTTGACTTCCAGACTTTGGATCCTCAAGTCGCGGATCACCTGGATACTCGCGGCGTTCATGTCGTAGTCGTCGTAGACGGTCGTCGCACCGGCACCGCGATTGATCGACGCCGTCTGCAGCGCAGGATTGATCAGCCGCAACCCAGCACCGCTGTCGGGCACTTGTCGGCACAGACATTCCGGATCCCACAGCATATATCCGACATCGACGGCGTACTGACCGCAGCCAAAGTAACGGCCCGCGTGCACGTCAAAGCTGGTGTCGTCATCCGGTTCCAAGTCACGATTTCGCATCAAGACCATGCTGCTGTCGTCGGTCACCAGCGGCGTGTCATCGCTGCCGGCGATATTCCAGAACATCAGGCTGGAGCCGCCGAACCAGGGAGAGATCGGACGTGGACCTTGAGCGGGTGCTGTGGCACAGGTTCCACAGGAGCCACCTTGCCAGGGCGCCGCCGCAGCAGCAGCGTAGGGACTGGTGCACGACGGTGCGTCACAAGACGGACCATGCGATGCGACCGGCCCATGGGCGTGCACCGGGGCGACCGTCGGCGCCGCGTGTTGGTACGGTTGATAGTGAGCTTGCGGAGCCACACCGGGTGCCGGCGGCACCGCGGGCTGTTGCGGCATCACGGGCTGTTGTGGCATGGTCGGTGCCGGCGGCATGGTCGGAACCGGCGGATAAACTCGGTTGCCTTCGGGGACCGGCAACGCCTCGATCGTGTTTTGTGCCGCGGCCGATTGCACCGTCGCGCCGAAGGGCATCGCCGCTTGGGCTGGCGGTGCGGGTTGAATCAGCGCTGCGGGATGCCGAAAGTTGTTCCATCGAGCAGGCGGTTGATAGGTGCCGTTGGCGGCATAGCCCGAATCGAATGCGGCGCAGTCGATGGCAGCAATGCCGCCAAGACTGAACCCGAGTATGAGTGCGAAGTGTCGCATCAAATGAGTTTTCACTGTCCTAACTCCTTTATCCTTTTTCGTCGCGTCCTGCTCAGATCTCTTTCAGTCGGGAAAACGCGGGCGGCTTGGTCGCAATCGGCTCGGCACACCTCGCTGTCGCTCCATCATCGACCGAGCCGATGCGATTTCGCCGCGTCGGTCAATCGATTTTGCGGCGGGATGCCGTGGCGCGGACTCGCAATCGCGTTTGCCCTGACGCATCGAGAGAACCGTCTGTGTTTGGCTAAACGCAAGCGATTGGGTAGCCGTCAATCAGACCGTGGACGCGACGATGCTCACAATCCGAACAATCGCTCGGGGTCGACCACCGTGTCTTGCTTGGGCAAACGAGACCAGTCGAAGTGGTCGATCAGGTCCGCGGCTTTTTGAGGTTCCGCCGTGTCGGATAGCCCCAACGAATGGGCCGCCCAACCGACGATCGCTTCGGCAGCCACCCCACGCTCGCGATAGTGACTCAACCGAGTATCCCCGTGACGCTTGGCCAGTCGTCGCCCGTCAGCGCCCCGGACCAATGGCACATGGGCATAGTGCGGCGGCGGACAACCCAGATGGCGGTAAAGTTCCAGTTGGCGAAACGTGCTGGCGACCAAGTCGTTGCCACGAATGACCCAGTCCACGTTCTGAGACACGTCGTCCACCACGACGGCCAATTGATACGAGACCTGATCGTCTTTGGTCGTGATCGGGAAATCCCCCAGCTCTCTGGCAGGATTACAACGCTGCCGGCCGAGGACCGCATCGTCAAACGCCAACGTTTCGTCGCTGACACGCAGCCGCCAACAATGCACCTGCGGCGGGATCGGGTCCCCGTCTTGATAGCCCGCACAGGTTCCCGGATAGACCGGCCCCTCGCCACGAAAACGATTCTCATGCGGAGCCGACAACGCCTCGGCAATGTCCTTCCGCGAACAGACACAGGGATAGGCGAGGTTTCGCCCGCCGGTGATCGTCGTGAGCGTTTCCCGATAGCGGGGCCGGTGCTCGGTTTGCAGCGTCGGCGGGCCGTCCCAATCGATCCCCAACCAGCGAATGTCCTCGATCGCCTGCTCGATCGCCCAGGTCTTGACCCGGGGCGAATCAAGGTCGTCAATTCGAAAGACCAACTCTCCGCCGCTTTGACGCGCCGCCCAGTAGGCGATCAAGTGGGTGCGTGCATTGCCCAGATGCTGCGCCCCGGTCGGTGACGGAGCAAGTCGGGTGCGCATCACGGCTGGGCGGCGATCATATTGGCCATACTCTGTCGCGCGATCGCTTCGGCCCCCAACGAGTAATCAAAGACCTCGACGCTGGTCCAACCGTCGTATCCGACTTCGTTGACGGCTTCAAAGATCGGTCGAAAGTCGACGTCTCCCATGCCCGGTCCCAGCAGGTTGGGATCGTTGGCATGAAAGTGCATCATCACGTCGGCGTTGTCGCGAATGATCTGGGGGACCGGAGTCGGTTCGTCGCTCATCGCTTTGACGTCCAGGTGCAGCCCCACCTGTGGGCTGTCGATCCGATTCATCAGATCGCGACCGGCCGCGGCGGTGTTGAGAAAGTTGCCTTCGCCTCGCCCCAACGGCTCGATCGCAATTCGGACGCCGCATTCGTTCAGCGTCGATACGACGCCGCGCAAACAATCCGCCGCGGCCTCCATCGCCTGTTCTTCGGTCTGAGAGGGCGGGAAATTCCGTTGCTGGGGTGACCCCAAGACCATCACATCGCCCCCCAGATCGCGGCACAGTCGGGCCAGTTCGCAGAAATAGTCGCTCGTTTTCCGGCGGACCGTTTCGTCCAACGTCGTCAGATGAAAGCCTTCCGTTTTGGCCAACAACCAATGCAACCCGATGATTTCCAGCCCCGCGGCGGCCACGGCGTCGCGATAGCGGGCGCGCTGGTCGGCGGTGAATTGCGTCACGTCGTCGGTGAGCATGAACGGGGCCACTTCCCAGCCGGTGTATCCCGCCTGGTGAGCGATTTGAAGCGCTTGATCAAGTGGCATGTCGCCGAAGGTCTCGTTACAAATGGCGTACTTCACGGGCACAGTTTCTGCTGAGGTTGCGGAGGGGTTTGACGAATCGCCAGAATAACAGCCGGCGGATTGGTTCGCACGGGCCCAACGGCCCCCGAGACGCGTTTCGGCCATCGCCCCCTTTCGTTCTCTTCCCTCGAAAATTGCCACACAATCGATCGCGTGGAAACCTTGCAACCGCGAACGCAGCCCGATCGCACCACGACGGGGAGACGCGCCGGATTGCTGCGGATCGCTGCCGCGATCGCCGCAGTCGGGGTGGTCGGATTGCTGACGACCGCCTGGTCGCTGCAGCCCGATTCGGCCGGATTGGGCACGCATCATCAACTCGGGCTGCCCCCGTGCAGCATTCGCGTGCTGTTCGGAATCCGCTGTCCCAGTTGTGGGATGACAACGTCGTGGGCACACGCGGTCAAGGGAGAGTTTCGCGCCGCGGCGGCCGCCAATGCGGGCGGTTTGTTGTTGGCGATCTACGCGATGTGCAGTCTGGGCACGCTGCTGCAAATCGTACGGAGGGGACAAATGCCGGCCGACCGAACGATCCGGCGCTACACCATCGCCTTGATCGCGATCGCCGCGGTCACGCTGGCCGATTGGGGCCTGCGGGTGTGGGGGTAGCAGCGGTATTGGCGGAGTCGCATCATTATTCGTAGCTACGCTCGCCAGAGCGTGGAGAACGGCGGGGATCACCTTCTGGCGAAGGTAGCTACAACCCCGTGCCATTGGAACCACCTGGCGATTCCCGCTCTTCAAGGCATAAGCCGGCAACAATCCCTACTGTTGGTCGTACAGCGGCAGGTGGCGGTAATAAACTTCCAGGCAATAGATCGACAAGCAGGTCGTGTAGAGCCGGCCGCCGATACTCCAGCGATCTCCCTGGGGCGCCCAACTGCCGCGTTCGCTGCCGTCCTTGATTTGCAGTGCCGGCAATTTGACTTTCATCTGATCATTCCACTCAGTCCACAGCGGACCGCCGACGTGGTGAAAGACCTGGGTGGCGTAGTACCAGTAATAAACGTTTTGCCGGTTGATATCGAAGGGGGCATCGGCACGCAACAATTTCAATCCGTCTTGGAGCGGGCCGTGGTTGCGTTCCCAACCGAGATACTGGCGGCACAACAAACCCTCGGCGGTCATCGTCGGCGTGGCGTCGGAGCGACCGGGTTGATAGGCATAGCCGGAACCGTAGTAGACGCTGGCCGCATCAAGGTAGTTGCTGATTCGATTCATCTGTCCCTGATCGACCTCCAGTCCGGCACCGCGGGCACTTTGCAGCGCCATCACGTACCAACCGGTCACGGAGGTATCACCGGGCTCGTTGGGCCGGTAGCGCCAGCCGCCATCGGACGCCTGGGCTTTGAGCGCATAATCGACGGCGCGCTGGGCGTAGGCTCGCAACCAAGAATCCTTCGTCATGCCGTACAATTCGCACAAGGCGATCGTCGCTTGGGCTTGGGCATAGGTTCGTTCATTCCCACGCGCCGAACCGGCCATGAACCCGCCGCGGTCCTGCTGCGAGACCAGGTACTTGACCCCCTTTTCGACCTCGACGCGGTAGGGGCCTTCCAGGTGGGTGTTCCCGTCACCGGCAAACGCCAGCAAGGCCATCGCGGTCGCGGCCGTCCGGTTTTCTGACACGGCGCCGTTGCTGTACGGCCGCACCATGCTCCAGTACCCGCTGCGATTTTGTTGACGTTTCAGCCATGCGAGCCCCAGTTTGACGGCGTTGGCCGTTTCCTCGGTCCCGCCGTACATCGCCATCAAGGCTTTCCGCATCGCCCCGGTCCGGCCACTGAACATCGGTTTCGAGATCTCGATCGGCTCGGCACCCAGCAGTACGGGCTCGATGGCTTCCATTTCGGCCGGCTGGACCATTTCGAAGATCTCCGGGATCTCCGACTCCACCAGCGTGTCGTCGAGCGCGTCCTCGGGGGCTTCGATCAGGTCCTCGGTCAGCGGCGTGGAAAGGTCTAAATCCAACGCGTCCTCGACGGCGTCGTTGCTGATTCCGAAATCGAGCACCAGATGGGTGAACCCGTTGCCCGGTGGGGAAGTGATCAGGGCCAGCACCAGCAGCACGATCAAATGAATCACCAAGCTGAGCAGCCACGAGGGCGCCGACCGGGTGACTTCGGCGGTCGGATCCTCCTGGTCGGCCGCCGCGATCGATGAATTGGAATCGTCGGCATCAGCGGCGACGGGCGTGATTTCGGGCAGACTTCCGCGCCAGCGTGTGACGGCCGATCCGATCCCGCTTCGCGGCACGGACACTTCGGCGATCGGTCGCGTGGGCGGCAAGGTTGCACGCGGCGGCGGTGGCGGCGGCGGAATCGACTTGGCCGGGCGGTCCGAAATACGGTTATCCCGTCCCCCCGGTTTGGCGTGGCTGGCCGGTGGGCCGGCCGTAGCGGACCGGGCGCCGGTGGGCTCGGCTGCGGCCTGATCGCCTCCCAGCGTTTCTTGGTCCGAATCGATCAACAGCTCCGACGGCGGCTCGGGCGGCGATGGAGATTTCGATTCAGATGGCGGCAAGGGGTTGGCGTCGTCCGATGCCCAGGGGCTGCGATCGCGTGGATCGCCGCTGGACGGGGGTGGCGGTGGTGCCGGGGGGACGGACGACATATCGATCGGTTGCAGTGTGCGAGCGGACGAGGAGTCACTCGAAAAAAGACTCTGCGACACAGCATTCGACTCGACAAGTAGAAAGGAAAGAGTTTCGCGGCTCCATCGCTTCCACGCAGTATATCGCATCTGTCGCTTTCAGACAAAAAAACACGCCCGCGGCGTGGTCAGCCACACCTGGGCGGTTTTTGCGTGCGTCGCGCCGGAAACCGCGAGGCGGCCGGCGCTGGCAGACAAGCGAAAAAACGGGGCGAGCCGTCTCGATCCGAGGGGCTCACCCCGCCTGGCTTGTCGCGTGCAGTTTTGAGTGGCTGAGAGGCCCCACCGAGCCCGAAGACTCGGCGGAAACCCGCTCGGCCGATTCAATTAGCAGCCGCAGGAAGGAGCGGCTTCGCAACCACAAGTCGGCTCGGCGTCGCATCCGCAGCTGGGAGCGACGTCGCAACCGCTGTTGCAGCACCCTTTGTGTCCGCCGAACAGCTTCTTCAGCAGTCCGCCACGAGACTTGTTGCAGCAAGCCGGCTCGCAGCATCCGCAAGCGTCAGCAGCACCGCAGCAAACCGGAGCCGGGCAGCAAACCGTCACGGGGACTTGCTTGCAGACCGTACGCGGAACGCACTTGGTGACCGTGTAAGGCTCGCAGACCTGACGGCACTTCTTGACCTTGCAGGTCTTGGTGTAGCACTCGGTGCGGCACTTGTTGACGCAGATCGTCTTGGTGCGGCACTCGGGAACCATCTTGCAGACCTTGTAGGTGCAGGTCTTCGTGCGGCACTCGGGAACCATCTTGCAAGTGGTGTACTTGCAAACCTTCGTACGGGGCTCGCAGACGTAGCTGCAAACGGTGTAGTTGCAGGTCTTGGTGCGGCACTCGGGAACCATCTTGCAAGTGGTGTACTTGCAAACCTTGCTGCGTTGTTCGCAGACGTAGCTGCAAACCTTGTACTCGCAGGTCTTGGTGCGGCACTCGGGGACCATCTTGCAAACGGTGTATTTGCAGGTCTTGGTGCGGCACTCGGGGACCATCTTGCAGACGGTGTAGGTGCAAGTCTTGGTCTTGCACTCAGGGACGCGTCGGCAAACCGTGTACGGGATCTCACGCGTACGGCACTCTTTCTTGTACCGCGTGCAGGTGATTTCCTTTTCTTCGCAGGTCGGAACCCAGACTTTCTTGCAGATCGTCTTGGGGCAGCCTTGGACGCACTCCACGCGGCACTTGCCGGGGCAGTACACGCAGCGGCAGGTTGCCGCGTCCCAAACCCAGGTGCCGGGCTCGCGAACCGTGCGACGCATCATCGGACCGGGAACGGTTTCCGTTTGCGTTTCCCAGTGTCCACCTTTGACCAGGATGGTCTTGGTGTACTGTTCGGGAACCATGACGGTGTAGTTCTCGGTGCGAACTTTGTCTTCACGCACGGTGTTGTAAACCGTGTAGTTGATCGTGCGCGTTTTGGTTTCGTGCACGGGAACCATCACGGTGTAGTTGATGGTCTTTTCACGCGTTTCGTACACCGGCTTGTTGACGGTGTAGTTGATCGTGCGTGTCTTGGTCTCCCACACCGGCTTTTTGACCGTGTAGTTGATGACCTTTTCGTGCGTCTCGTACACCGGCTTCATCACGGTGTAGTTGATCGTACGGGTTTTGGTCTCGTACACCGGCTTTTTGACCGTGTAGTTGATGACCTTTTCGTGCGTCTCGTACACCGGCTTGTTGACGGTGTAGTTGATCGTACGCGTTTTCGTTTCATACGTCGGCACCATCACGGTGTACTGGACTTCACGCTGTTCCGTGTAAGGAACCACGCGGGTCGCTTGGACTTCGACGTCCTCGTAGTACACTTCGTTCCGCGTACGATAGCGAGTCTCTTGGACTTGCTCGTATACGGTCTCGGTGACGTTACGCATGACGGTGTAGCTGCCATCGGCGTTTGCCGATGCCGCTCCGTCCGCGACTGGTTCAGCCGCCGCGCCATCAACGACGGTGCCGCCGCTGACCACTGACTCTCCGCAATTGCTACAGCCTTGATAGCTGATGGCGCCACAATAGGCGCCGCGTGCGGATTGAGCCCCCGAGACGATCGCGATGATCGCCAAGGCGGGCAATAACCACAGCCTTTTCATCTCTTCTTTCTCCAGGAAACACTTTGGGTTGCAAAGGGACGCACTGGATGATGCGAGACCCATTGCTCACACCCTCCTGCACTTTTTGCGTGCACGTGCACTGCGACGAAAGACCCCCCGTTTTGAGACGTATCAGACGCCGGCCGCTGCACCCGAAGGTGCCGATCGACGCCTGACTTGACCTCGGTCCCCATCTACCCGCACTAACGGTGGGAGGAAGATGGTGCGGACACACAAACTCTGCGTGCCAACGAATTGGGTCCTTATGCCGTCAATTCATCGTCTGCGCAAAGTGCTCCGACCAAGTAAACAGGTCGATCAAGGCAAAATAAGACGCCTGGGCTGTCCGAGAGTGCCGCCATTGCAATCCGTAACAGATGTAGGGATCGGGGAGGGAGTTGGGAGTGGGGAGTGGGGAGTGGGGAGTGGGGAGTGGTTTGATTTTTCTGTCACCTGCGGTGGCCACCACGCTCGCGCGTGGCGTTACAATCCGAACATGCCCTCTGATCCGAATCCCGAAACGACCTCGGACCCCAACAGCGGCGTCAACAAACTGCCTCGCCCCGCCGTGGGGCGGTTGAGTCTTTACTTTCGTGAGCTGCATCGTTTGGCCGACCAGGGCGAGACCCACATCAACAGCAAACAACTCGGCGCCCTGGTCGATGTTTCCCCCGCTGTCGTCCGTCGCGATCTGAGTAGCTTGGGCCCGATCGGCCGCCGCGGCGTCGGTTACCCGATCGACAAGCTGGCCGAACAAATCGGCACGGTGCTCGGCAGCGGGTTGCAGTGGCAAGTCGTCTTGGTCGGGGTCGGTTCCCTGGGCGATGCCTTGCTCCGCTACCGCGGTTTCGAGCGTTTGGGGTTCCGTCTGGTCGCCGCCTTTGATCTGGATCCGGCGAAGATCGATCGACAGATCGGCGGCGTTTCGATTTGGAACGCGGCGACCATGGCCGGCAAACTGGCTGAACTCTCACCGGACTTGGCCATCCTGGCCGTTCCGGCCGATCAAGCCCCCACCGTCGCGGCGGATCTGGTCGCTGCCGGGATCAGCGGCATCCTGAATTTCGCCCCCACCACCCTGCGCCTCCCCGGATCGACCGCCGTGGTGAACGTCGACCTGGCCAGCGAACTACAACGACTCGCCTTCAGCGTCCAGAACCGCTGAGGCCGCGTTGGTGGGGCAGGCTTCCAGCCTGTCGAATCGGCACCACTTGTTCATTGGCGGAGCCTGGGAACGAGAGGAATATCCGTAGCTACCTTCGCCAGAAGGTGGATCCCTGGCGATTTCCACGCTCTGGCGAGCGTAGCTACGTCGACCTAGCGTTACCCGGCTAGCCCTCAAGCCTCTGCCGCGCCTGCATCACCGCCGCTTTGGCATCCTGGACCGAGTCGCCCGTCGCCGTCAGGTGCCCCATCTTGCGGCCGACCTTCGCATCCGACTTGCCATACAGGTGCAGCGAAACGGTGGGCACCGCCACGGCTTGATCCCAATCGGGACGCTCGCCCTGGTCCCCCCACAGATCACCTAACAGATTCGCCATCGCCGCACCGCCGACGCGCAGTTCCGGCGATCCGAGCGGCAATCCGCAAACGGCGCGGACGTGTTGCTCGAACTGGCTGGTGTGACACGCTTCGATCGTCAAGTGACCGCTGTTGTGCGGCCGCGGCGCGACTTCATTGATCAGGAGTGTGTCCTCGCCGACGACGAAGAACTCCACGCACAACACGCCGACAAGCTCCAAAACTTTCGCCGCACGCGTGGCAATCGTCGTTGCCAGCTCACGCTGCGAGGCCGACAGGTTCGACGGGCACACCGAGACGTCCAGGATGTGGTTGCGGTGATCGTTTTCAAACGGCGGAAAACATCGCACCTGACCGACGCTGGAACGCGCCACGACCACCGACGCTTCTCGATCAAAGTCGATGCATTGTTCGGCGATCCAGGCGTCGGCGGAATCCCACGGCACCGCGGCCGCATCCTCCGGCCCGGCCAAGCGGTGTTGCCCCTTGCCGTCGTAACCGCTGCGCGCCGTTTTGACGATCACCGGCCAGCCATGCTGCTGGGCAAATTCACCGACCGCGGCTGCCGAATCGACCGCGGCAAAGGGTGTTACGGCAAGCCCGGCGTCGCGAAACGTTGTCTTTTCGACCAACCGATCCTGAGCCGTCGCCAGCACCTGGTGCGACGGATAGGTCGGCGCGAATTCCCCGCACCAGCGAATCGTCTCGGCCGGAATGTTCTCAAACTCCAACGTGATCACTTGGCACTGCCGAGCGAACTGCGAGACGACGTCGTGGTCCAACAAATCGCCCACCACAGCCCGCGTGGCGACCTGTGCGGCCGGTTCATCGTCGGAACCGCAGAAAACGACTACGTCGTATCCCATTTGCATCGCGGCGATGGCAAACATCCGCCCCAATTGGCCGCCGCCGACCATGCCGATGGTCGATCCAGGCATCACCACCGATGCTATCGAATCTAGTTCTGACACGCGGGTTACTCCAACTCGGTCGCGGCGAGGACTTGTTGCGTCTGGTTCTCGATGAACGCTTCCAACGCGGCCCGGACATCATCGTCGCTGGTCGCCAAAATCCGGGCGGCCATCAAGCCCGCGTTCTTCGCCCCACTGGCGCCGATGGACATCGTCGCGACCGGGATTCCACCGGGCATCTGCACGATCGACAACAGCGAATCGAGTCCCTGCAGCGCCCGGCTTTGCACGGGCACACCGATCACCGGCAGCGAAGTCTCCGACGCCACCATGCCCGGCAGGTGGGCCGCGCCACCCGCCCCGGCGATGATCACCTTCAATCCCCGCTGACGTGCCGATTGGGCATAGGCGAACATCCGCGCCGGCGTGCGGTGGGCGCTGACGACCGTCCGTTCATGCGCGATGCCCAGCTGCTCAAGAATCTCGCAAGCCGGTCGCATCGTTTCCCAATCGTTCTTGCTGCCCATGATCACCCCGACCAGGGCGTCGGTGGCAGGAAATTGAGTGCCGTCAGTGTCAGGTGTCGTCATACTCGCTGCAGTTGAGCTGGCGGAGGGAGGTGGGAATGCCGGTCAAACCAGAGTTTTAAAGGGAAACCGGTGGCACCGAAAGTAGCGAGAGGCAGGGTGAATTCAACGTTAGACGAATAAGTCAGCGGTGAAGAGGAGGGGCAAAACAATGGGGGCAAAACAATCGATGAATTGAAGGATGCCAAACAAACAATCAAGGCATGAAGTTGGGCGGGCGGGCGCCGGCATCTCCGTTTTCATTATTTTGCCCCCATCGTTTTGCCCGCACGAACCTTGCCATTGCGAGCCGGCAACCGCGGGACACAGCCCTACCCCACCAGAAACTCCATTGCGGCCTGGTCGGTCAGGTCGTTGACGATGCGGTCGGCGCCGGCGGATTCCAATTCGTCGCGGCTGGCCGTGCCGGTGCAGACCGCCAGACATTTGGCGCCGATCGAATGGGCACAGCGGACGTCGTTGGGGGTGTCACCAATGACGATCACGTCATCGCGAGCCGCCTCGCCCCTCCGCCGTGCCAATTGATCGGCCGCTCGCCGAGCCATGTCGCAGCGGATCGCGTCCAGGTCACCGCCGACCACCCAAGGGAAATAGTCGATCAAACGGAACGTTTCCAACTTCATCCGCGCCGTTTCGGGGAAGTTGCCGGTCATCACGGCCAAGGAGACATGGGACGTGGCCGACAAGGCGGGCAACAATTCGGTGACGCCCGGCAAGACGTTCCCCTGGACGGTCCGCAGGACTTCGCGGAGCGTCACCGCGTATCGCCGCCTTAGCCGCCCCTGGTTTTCCGGAGTCGGGTCGATGCCGGCAGCGACCAGAAACTCGCAAACCAGGTCGCGATCGGTGCGTCCGCCGAAGCGAATCCCATCGGCGGAAGCCTCCGTCGCCTCAAATTCGGCGCGCATCGCTTGCACCAGCGCGCCGCTTCCGGCACTCTGCGTCACCAACAACGTCCCATCGATATCAAAAAACAGCGTCCGCATGAGAGAAACATTACCAAAAGTCAGCCGCCGCCGGCAGTCTGGTGCATCGATTCAGCGGCGGCAAGATTTTCCAGGAATCCGCTGTTTTTCTCGGTCTACGTTTCGCGGTTGATTGCGCTGTCCTTCCCAAATCGCGATCCGCATGCCAGAACCTAGCGGGACAGTGCTGTGTTTGACGTAGCTACGCTCGCCAGAGCGTGGAAAACACCGGAGATCCACCTTCTGGCGAAGGTAGCTACGCTGACCTGCGAAGTGTTCCCCAACCACCCAATCTGCAATGACCGCCAACGTGACCGAACACGAACCGACGCGCAGCGTCCCGCCGCCCGAGTCGGCAGCGGGCGAATTGGACAAGAGCAACGCCCGGGTGCGGGAGATGTTTCGCCAGATCGCGCCCCGCTACGACCTGATGAACCATCTATTGTCGTTGAACATCGACAAGTATTGGCGAAATCAAGCGGTCAAACGATTGCGTCTTGCCCCGGGCGTCCCCGCATTGGATGTGTGCACCGGGACGGGGGACCTGGCGATCGCGATCGCCGACGCGGCCCCCAAAGACGTGGCGGTCGTGGGCAGCGATTTCTGTTACGCGATGCTGGAAATCGCACGGCGTAAACGCGTCGCCGGAACGCGGTCTGAATCGATCGAGTTTCTCGAAGCCGACTCGCAACAACTGCCCTTTCCCTCCGACCAGTTCCAGTGCGTCACCGTCGCGTTCGGATTGCGGAACGTCGCCGACACCGACCGGGGACTGCAAGAGATGACGCGGGTGTGTCGCCCGGGCGGGCAAGTCATGGTGCTGGAGTTCTCTAAGCCGACCATGATGGGACTGCGACAAACCTACAACTTCTACTTCAGGCACATCTTGCCCAAAGTCGGACAGTGGTTCGCACGAAACAACAAGTCGGCCTATTCGTACCTGCCCGATTCGGTCAGCCGGTTCCCCGACGGCCAAGCGCTGGCCGATCGCATGCTGGCGGCGGGCTTAAGCGACGTTAAATTTACCCCGCTGACCTTCGGCGTGTGCACGATCTACGAAGGCACCAAACCGCTCGCCGACGAAGCCAGCGGAGCATCCCAATGAGCTCGCCCCAAACGTCGGAACCTCAATCATCAGAAACGACCAGGCATCCGGTCGTGGTCGGGATCACCGGCGCCAGCGGCGCGATGTATGCCATTCGGTTGCTCCAGTCGCTCGCCGCTGCCCAGATCGACGTCCACGTAACGATCAGCCCCAGCGGCGCGGCGGTGATCACGCAGGAAACGGGACTGGCGATCAATCTGCGCAGCTTGAATCTCACTCAGCTGGTTTCTTACATCCCCGTCTGGTCGACCGACCGGCACCGCACCTTGGTCCAGCAAACCGATTGGGAAAGCGTTTTGGCCGGCCGGTTCCATTATCACCAGCACGACGACTACATGACGCCGATCGCCAGCGGTTCTTTCCGCACCAGCGCGATGGTGGTTTGTCCCTGCAGCGGCAGCACGCTCAGCGGGATCGCCCGTGCGGCGGCAAGCAACCTGATTCAGCGGGCGGCGGAGGTTCACTTGAAAGAACACCGCAAACTGGTCGTCGTGCCCCGCGAAACGCCGGTCAGTGCCTTGCAACTGGAAAACATGCACAAGATCGCAATGGCCGGCGGCGTGATCTTGCCGGCGATGCCCGGTTGGTACCACGATGTCGATTCGCTGGACTCGCTGGTCGACTTTGTCGTCAGCAGGATCTTGGACCAGCTGGAACTGGACAACCGATTGATCCAGCGGTGGAAGGACGGATCATGAATTCAAGCCCCCCCCCCCGCAGCGGCGGGCGATTGGCCGACTGGCTGGGACTGATTCGATTCAGCCACACCTTGTTCGCGCTGCCGTTTGCGGCACTGGCGACCGTGATGGCGATCGCGACACCACTGCCGAGCGGCCAGGCGGTCGACCTTCGAATCAGGGACTTGGTCGGGATTCTGATCTGCATGGTTGCGGCGCGGAGTGCGGCGATGGCGTTCAACCGCTTGGTCGACCACAAGATCGACGCCGAAAACCCGCGCACCAAGGGGCGGCACATCCCCGCCGGAATCCTGTCTCGTCAGTCCGTGTTGTGGTTCACCGTGGGCTGCGGCGTCGCGTTCGTCGCGTCGACGGCCTTGTTTTTGCCCAACTGGATTCCGTTGGCAGCTTCGGTGCCGGTGCTACTGTTCTTGCTGGGTTACTCGCTGGCCAAGCGATTCACCAGCGCAGCGCACTTATGGTTGGGCATCGCACTCAGTCTGTCACCGCTGTGTGCCTGGGTTGCGATCCGTGGGCCGGCGTCGTTGGATCCGCTCAGCGATCTCGTCGCGCCGTTGTTGCTGGCCGCTTCGGTTGCCGCCTGGGTGACCGGTTTCGACATCATTTACGCCTGCCAAGATCAAGCGTTCGATGCCGCCGCGGGGCTGCACAGCGTTCCCAGCCGATTCGGCGTGGCCGGTGCGTTTCGGATCGCCGCGGCATCCCATGGGGTGATGCTGATCGTTTTAGCACTCTTGCCCGGCTTGGCCCCGGACGTCGGATTCAGCTGGCTGTACTGGATCGCGTGGGTGTGCATCGCGGGGTTGGTGGTACGACAGCACACGCTGGTCCGGCCGAATGACTTGAACCGAGTCAACGAGGCATTCTTCCACGCCAATGTGGCGATCAGCGTGTTGTTGTTGGTCGCCGGATCGATCGATTGCCTGTGGTTGTAGCGATTGGATGCACGACGTCCTTTCCAGGTCGTCGTGCAGAGAGCCCAGCGAACGACGGCCCGGAAGGGGCCATCGTCCCCCAAAAACCGAGCGTGACACCCTGAATCCCCCTCAGCCCCACTCGCAATCCAGCTCGATTTCGCCCCGTTCCCACGCGACCAGAAACGGCGGCAGGCTGGGGAGCACGTCGGGTGCGTTGCGAACCTCCTCGCGGCTCATCCAGAACACCTCGGCGACTTCGTCGGGGTTGGCGACCGGGTGATGGGCATACTCCAAATGGGCGTGCCACCAGGCCAGATTGGTGCCCCAGGCCGTCACGCTGCGGTAGCAGAGGGCGGCCGGAGTCACGTCGATGGAAAGCTCTTCCTGCATTTCGCGAACCAGGGCTTGCTGCTCGGTTTCTCCTTTTTCGATCGCTCCCCCTGGCAGACAGAGCTTTCCCGGTGCGGTCACCGTCAATGAGCGACGGATGATCAGCAGTTTTGCATCGCGGAAGACGACGGCGACGACGCCTCGTTTGCGGCGTGTTCTCGGCTTGATCGGGGGAGAATTCATAGCCCAGCTTGTAACCGAATGCGGGCGGATCGACAATCGTGATCCGCCCCGCTGCCCCAAACATCACTCGATCCAACAAGAAACCTTGACGAAAATCGGCCCCCTTTTTGATTCTTCCAGCGACCACTCGCGCGAAACACGTGCGTCGTTTGCCGAGGCGATCCGGATTTGTGGGCGATTGCGCGAGCGGGGCCATGTCGCGTATTTTGCCGGCGGATGCGTCCGCGATGCGCTGCTCGGTCGCGAGCCCAAGGACTTTGACGTGGCGACCGATGCCACCCCCGACCGGGTCCGCGAGATCTTTGGCCGGCGCAACACGCTGGCCTTCGGTGCGTCGTTCGGAGTGATCGGCGTGTTGCCGGAAAAACGCCGCAAAGCGTCGACGAAAATCCACGATCACGTCCACCCGACCGAGGTCGCGACGTTTCGCAGCGACGGCGAGTACAGTGACGGTCGCCGCCCGGACAAGGTCCATTACGGCGATGCCAAACACGACGCCTTGCGCCGCGATTTTACGATCAACGGATTGTTCTTCGATCCCGCCGAAGAAAAGGTGATCGATTACGTCGGCGGACAAGTCGATCTGGCCGCGCGACGGTTGCAGACCATCGGCGCCGCCGACCAACGTTTCGAAGAGGACAAACTGAGGATGCTGCGGGCGGTCCGATTCGCGACCACCCTGGGGTTTGAACTGGACCCGGCCACCAAAACAGAAATCGTCGCGCGGGCGCCGGAGATCGCCGTCGTCAGTGCCGAACGGATCGGTGCGGAGATGCGACGCATTGTGGTTTCGATGCACGCGCCGCGCGGTCTGGAACTGTTGATCGAATCGGGACTGGACCGATTGATTCTGCCGGAAATCCGCTTCGTCGATCCGGCTTCACTGGTGAACCATCTGGGGCATCGCGACGCGCTGGCATTCGACTCCTCGATGGCGTTGATTCTGTACCTGATCAGCGAAAGCCCCGCCGCTCCGCCGCTGGACTCGCTGATCGGCCAGATCACGCAACGATGGCGGCTTTCTGGCGAGGAAACGCGTCGCATCACCGCGGCAACGCGGCGCTGGCCGATCATCGCCGACGCCCACCAGCGAACGTGGTCGCAAGTCCAGCCGACGCTGGTCGATCGCGACGCCGATTGTGTGCTGCAAGTCGCTGCGGCGATCACCTGCGCCGAACAATTGCCCCAAGCCGGCGTCGACCTGGCCCGCAAGGCGCGGTCCTGGCCGCGGGAACAGCTCGATCCCGAACCGCTGCTCACCGGCGATGCGTTGCGGGCGGCCGGCTATCAACCCGGCCCCCAATTTCGATCCTGGTTGCAAGCGGCTCGCGACGCCCAGCTGGACGGTCAGATCACGACGACCGAAGAAGCGCTGGCGTTGGTCGAGCGACTGATGTAGCTAGCTGGACAGCGCTACTTTGGCGTAGCTACGCTCGCCAGAGCGTGGAAAACCCCGGGGATCCACGTTCTGGCGAAGGTAGCGACGTTCGACCGACGAATCACGGTATTTCTTGAGCAGAGTGGCCCCATCCAGCTGAATTGCTGTGCGGGCGGTCGTGTGCGTGATAGGACCTATAGGACAGATAGGACGCATAGGTCATCTCTGTCCTGTAGGTCCTATTGCACGCTGATTGTTCCAGCATGCTGTTCAGTAGCACATGACCAATCTACCGCAACGCTTCGGGCGTCTTCGACCGGATCATGCGGGCGAATTCGTCGCGGTAGGTATGTTCGTTCTTGGGGAACAGCCGCTCGAACGTTTTCGGGTCGGCGGCGCCGTGCTGAAAGCGTCGCTTTTTGTAGACCGGCATCTCGACACCGGTCACCTGGCGAATGCCCGCGGCGACGATGTCTCCTTTGAGTGCGTACAGTTTTTCGTGATCCCAATCCGTCAGCGCGACAAACGGCACCGCTTCGGCGATTTCGATCACGTCCGGCACGGCATAGGGGCTGAAGCCTTTGAAACCGAATTCGGCCGCCGGTGCACTGGTGCGACTGTGCCCGCGACTCTGCCCGCCGCTGTAAACGAGCGAGTGTTTGACCGCGTCGACGCCCCAGCCTTCTTGATACAGCATGCGGTTGCCCAGCACGCTGCGGATGGTCAGTTCCGGGTTGTCTTCGATCGGGTAATCTTTCAGGTTTTCGTCTCCGCCGTCACCGTCGATCAAGTACTTCCAATCGGGATAGCGTCGGCGGATCTCGCGAAGCAACGCGTACCCCATCGTCGCCGATTGAACATCCAGCGGTTTGTAATCTTCGATCGATGCGACGGCGTCCTGCCAACGCACGTCGGCCAGGGCCACGTCGATCGGTTCGAGCAACATCTCCAGGTTGATCGTTTTGAGAAACTGCCGTGCTTGATCGACATCTTCGCTGCGACCTTCCAAGGAGAGCGCGAACGCTTTGATCCGGGACGATGAATGGCCACGTCGGCGGAGCAAATAATCGACCAGCACCAGAATCGAACCGCTGTCGATTCCGCCGCTGAACATCACCCCGATCGGCTGGTCGTCGGGAATCGTGATCAGGTACTGGTCGATCACTTCGGCCAAGCGTTCGATGTAGGTTGCGCCGATGGCGTCGACATCGGCCGGCAACCGATTGCGTTCGGGGGCGAAGTAGCGTGTCAGTTCGGGGTTCGGATCGGGGCAACCGACCAATTGGAGTTCCAGCAGGTAGTGGGCCGGCACCATGCGGGTGTAGGAGGGATGGAACTGATCGGCCAACCCTTCGATCTTCAATTGCTCGATGATCTGACTCATCCGTTCGGCGATGATCAGCGCCGGTCCTTCGGCGCGTTTGGCCAAGAAGTAACGCATCGGTCGGCCGATCGACCGCGCCATGCGGATCGTCTTGCCCTGTTGTTGGCAAATCGCGAACTGCCCGCGGATCCGCCGGACGGCTTCGGCGTCACCGCTGCGCACGGCCTCACAAGCCTGATCGCGCGTCACGTTCAAAAGGACGTCGCCGTCGGGGTCCATCAAGTTGACGACGCGGTCGATCAGCGCCGGAGCTTGTCCGTCGTAGGTGGTGGTGCGCGACGTTGGTTCGAGCGGTTGAGACATCGGCGTGGGGAGTTAGGAGTTGGGAGTTGGGAGCAAACCTGAAGAGGGTAGTTTAGCGATAGCGTCGGCCGCTCGCTGACGCTTCCCGCTGGCATGTGGGGTGCGTTTGGGACTTACGGCAGCGCCACCGCGGGGTCGGCGTAGATCACTTCGGGCAGCGTTTCGGGGCGGTTGAGGATTTCCGCCTCCAGGATTCGGTCCGGCGGCAGCACGACCTCGCCCTTCTTCTTTTCCTTGTGCGGGTCCACCCGCCGCAACGCCCCCAGGACATCCAGCCCCTTGACGATGCGGCCGAACACGGTCTGTTGCTCGCTGATCGATGGCAGCGGCATGAACAAGATGGCAAACTGGGTGCCGGCGGTGTTGGGAATAAAATCTTTGTCGGCGCCGGGCAACTTTGCCATCACCAGGGACCCGGCCAAGGGCATTCGCACGACGTCGCGACCGTGTTCATCGGCCAGATAACGGTCCGGCCGCGAACTGCCATCGCCGAGCGGGTCGCCGGTCAACGCCAACAGTCCCTCGACGACCTGAAAGAAATCCAATCCGTCATAAAAACCGCTTTCGACCAACTCGATGAAGTGCGCGACCGTGGACGGAGCTTGGTCAATGTACAGGTCGGCGATGATTTCACCGCGCGTGGTTTTCAAACGCACCTGCGGAAGTTTCTCGGGGTCGTTCCGCAACAGTTCCTGTTCGGTTTCGAATTGCTTTTGGATGGCGTCGAATTGAATCATCATCGCCTTGTCCTGGTCTTCGATCTCGTCCTCCTGAAGGTTCTGATAGAGGCTTTCTGCTAGCGGGAAGTCACCGGCGCACATCCCGGCGCGGGCGGCGGCCAATGCGACGTACCGCAGACGAACCCCGTAATCGAGCAGCTTTGCCGCACCTTCCAGCGTTTCGGCGTTGTACACGTCGTGCTTGAAACGCTGCTCCAAAATCGTCACGACGTATCGCATCGCCACCGGATGCGGAAAGAACTCGATCACATCAAGCGCCTTTCGATACAACTGGTTCATCTGTTCGCGGCTTTCATTTCGCAGCGTCCGATACCGCTGGCGATCCTCGTTGAAACCGTTGACAAACAAGATGTAGTGCTGCCGCATCTGCAACACCTTGGCTTTGAATTCATCCGCAGCGGCGTCGAATTCCTCCGCCGCGGCTAAGCCCTCTTCGATCAACTCCGGGGGCGCCTTCTCCTTGAACTCCTTGATCATCGCCGCGGTCTCGGCCGCCGAATCGATCGGGGCCGTCGCCGATTCGGCCGCAGCAGCGCCGCCCGCAGCGCCGTGGTTGTGCCCCTGGTGGTCCTCGGAGGCGTCCGTTTGCCCCGCGGCTGACGTTTGGCCCGCGGCTGACGTTTGGCCGGTAGCTTCCTGGCTGAATACTCCCCGGGCCGGGCCGCATGACAATGCCGCGACAAGGCAGACGAGAAAACGGGCTTTGAATGGACTGCGGGCGATCATTGCGTCTGTCAGTGTCTGCGGGTGGGGGATCCGGCGGCTGGAGAGCCAGGTTCAGCAGCACTACGCATCGACCGCCGTTTCGGTTTTCGATGAAGCGGGCCCTCTCTGGCGTTTGCTTGCTGCGCAAACGCCGTCTCTCTCAAAGGGAGAGAATCGACGCCCCTCGGATCGCATGTCCGGTCGGGGATCGCGAAAAACCGCTGCCCGCGTATACTTTCCGATATGAACCGCTCCCGCAAGCCGCGTCGACCGCGATCCGGATCGATCGAATCGAACGATCCCCCCGCCGCTCCCAAAAAAACGCAAAAACGGCGTCCGCAAAAGCTGCGGATCATCGGCGGATCGATGCGCGGCCGGACGGTGGTTTACCACGGTGCCGAATTCACACGGCCGATGAAGGACAGCGTGCGAGAAAGCTTGTTCAATATCATCGGGCCGCGGATCAAAGGGACAAACGTGGTCGATTTGTTCGCTGGGACCGGCGCGGTTGCGTTTGAAGCGCTCAGCCGGGGCGCGTCGTCGGCGATCGCGATCGAAAAGAATCGACGGGCACACGCGTTTTTAGAATCGACCGCCGAAACGCTGGGCGTGACCTCGAAAATCAAGCTGCTGTACGGTGACGCGTTCCGGCTGGGCAGCAGCTTGTTGGGACCGGCCGCTGCGGACGCGGCGCCGGAGGACACGCCGCGAATCGTTTTCCTGTGCCCCCCGTACGCGATGTGGGACAGCGCCGCCGAACCGCTGCACGGGCTGATCCGGTCGGCGCTGGACCACTGCCCGCCGGGCAGTCTGATCATCGCTGAAACGGACAAGCACTACGACGAGTCCAAACTGCCGCCCGGCCAATGGGACCATCGCCTGTACGGCGGCACGCGCCTTTCCCTGATCGAGCCACCGATGATCTGTGGCTTGCGGATGTGACGCGTGGCACCCCAGGGAGGTCGATTGGATGACTGCTTCTCTGGGCGCCCGACTAGATTCTCTCTCTCTGGGAGAGACGGCGTTTGCGCAGCAAGCAAACGCCAGAGAGGGGCCGCGTCCTCGAAAATTCGTTTCCGCCCCCGTAAACGAAAGTCTTGGCGACTTTCGCTACAGCGGTTTGACGCGGAGGTTGCGGAAGTAGCACACGCTTTTGGGATCGTGGGCTTGCAGCGCGATCGTGCCTTCGTCCAATCGTCGTTCAAAGTTCTTGTCGAACGCCGGTTTGTTTTCCGGTTCGGTGTAATCGACCATCGTCTTGCCGTTGACGATCAATTGAATCCGGCGACCGGTGACGATGATCTCTTGGGTGTACCATTGGTTGTCCTTGATACCGGCGGCCGCCAGGTCGTCGGCCGAGACGTTTTCGACGGCGTACAAGCTGCTGGTCTTCTTGGGGTCTTTGTGTGACACGTTGACCTGGCATTCATAGCCATACTTGGGCCAGCCGGTCGGTTGGTACTTGGTGTGAAAGTAGATCCCGGCGTTGCTGCCGGGCGTCGTCATCACTTCGGCTTTGAAGTGAAAGTCTTTCATCGGCGCCAGCGGCCCGACGTAAAACGCATGGCAACGCTCCCCATCGCAGACCAGCTTTCCGTCCTCGACGTGCCAGGCGTCGGTGTTTTCCTGGGCCAGCTTCCAACCTTCCATCGTCTTGCCGTCAAAGATTTTGATGAACCCGTCTTCCGATTTGGGGGAGTCGGCGGTGGCGAGGGGGGAACCGAGGATGCATCCCAAGGCAACGGCAATTGAACAGACGAAAACGCGCATTTTCAGAGACTCGATTTTGTGGGGAAAGAAGGCCGGGAGAGGCCCAAGGAGGTGTTTCGTTTTGGGGCGTCACCCTGACGTAGCGACGCTCGGTGTGAGCGCAGAAGACGCCGGGGATCCACCTTCTGGCGAAGGTAGCTACGTTCAACGGGGGCAAAAAAAACGCCTGCGGCACCGCGGGTGCTGCAAGCGTTCGTGTGTTTTTCCAGCGATCGTCCGAATCGACGACTACTCTTTGCCGGAGTCGGTCGCGGGGATTTCGCCATTCTTGATTTTGGCGGCGAAGGTCTTTCCGTCTTTGCTCTTCTTTTCACCGGCTTTTTCAAACCCGGCATAGATCAACTTTTGAGCTTCTTCCGGATTCTCTTTGACCCAGTCCTTGGGGAAATCTTCCGCCTTCAGGAATTCGTGGATCGCCTTGCCGTACTCGTTGCGAACCTTTTTCTTGTCTTCTTTGTTGACGTGGCAAATGTAGCAACCTTGCTTGCGCGCTTTCTTGACGAAATCCGCGTCGACGTCATCGCCACTGAGGTATTTATTCTTCCATTGTTTGCTGAATTCGCTCGTCGCCAACGCCGGGCTGGCCAAAAGAGCGAGACAACCAAATAGGATCGCGAACCGTTTCATGCAGTGTCTCCGGGGAAAATTCGATGCCTCGACGATGGAGGCATGCCCAAGATAGGGGCAAAGGTGGGTGGGGCATCAGTGTTGTTCAACTGATTGCCCTAATTAACGCTCAAATCGACCGAAAAGTCAAATCGGGGAGGCGTTTTTTGGTGGGGTTTCGAGCGGAATCGCCGTTTCGGCACACTCGGCGCATGCGAGACGACCCAGGTTTTCTGCCCCAACGCACCTGCCGTTTCCGGCCGGTACTTCGAGAAAACCCAGGTCGCTCGACTTTTTGCTGGCAGTGTTCCGACCCGGCCTGCCCCACGCACTCCGAGTCATCTGCTGCTGCACAAATAGTCATCGGCCGCTGACGTGTTCGAATTGATTACAGCCGGACGAATGAGGGGGAACGGGCAGAACGCGTCTATTTTCGCACCAGTTCGCGGAACGCCTTGTTCAGCTGCTGGGTGATCGGGCCGACCTTGCCGTCGCCGATTTTTCGCCCGTCCAAGGTCACCGCGGGAATGACTTCGGCGGCACTGCCGGTCAGGAAGCACTCGTCGGCGACGTAGATGTCGTGACGGGTCATCGCCAGTTCGGTCGTTTCGATCCCTGCTTCGCGGGCCAGTTCCAAGACGGCGTTGCGGGTGACGCCTTCCAAAATCCCCGCTTCGATCGGAGGGGTGTTCAGCCGCCCGTTTTTAATCACGAACAGATTGTCGCCCGTGCACTCGGCCACTTCGCCCTTGTGATTCAGCATCAGTGCTTCGATGCAGCCGGCTTTCAGCCCCTCCATCTTGGCCAGGATGTTGTTCAGATAGTTCAGCGACTTGATCCGCGGGCTGAGCGCCGCCGGGTGGTTGCGAATGGTCGACGCGGTGACCAAGTCCAGCCCGTTTTCGTAAAACGATTCAGGATACAAGGTGATGCTGTCGGCGATGATGATGACTTGTGGGTCGGAACACTTGAAGGGGTCCAAGCCCAACGGGCCGGCGCCACGGGTGACCAACAAGCGGATGTAGCCGTCCACGATTCCGTTGCGGGAGACGGTTTCGTTGGTGTCGGCGGCGAGTTGCTCCAGCGAGACCGGCAGCTGTAGATTGATCGCACGGGCCGATTCGTCCAGCCGATCCAGGTGCTCCTTCAGGCGAAACACTTTTCCGCCGTAGCTGCGCATGCCTTCGAAGACGCCATCGCCGTAGAGCAGACCGTGATCGTAGACGCTGATTTTGGCGTCTTCGGGGGCATGGAACTGACCGTTGATATAGATCTGTCGGGACATGTCGATGGAAGGCACAGGGTGCGGTAGAGGGAACGGGGAGAGAATCAGCCGAGTTGGGAATCGGTCACGGCAGCGACGACGGAGGCGTCAAAATAGTTGATCGACATTCCAGCGTCGACAACCACCGATTGGGCCGTGATCCCGCTGCTGCGTGGCGACAGCAGGAAGGCGGCCGTCTGGGCAACCTCTTCCGTCTTGACCGCCTGTTTGCGAGGGATGACTTGTTCGGCGTACAGGTACGAATCGACATAGCCGGGGATGCCCGCCGAGGCGCTCGTTTTCAGCAACCCGGCGGCCACGGCGTTGAAGCGAACGCGACTGAACCGGCTGAACGACTTGGTCAGAAAGGCGAGCGAGGATTCCAACGCCGCCTTGATCGGGGCCATGAACCCATAGCTTTCGCTGGCCATCCGTGTGGTGCTGATGCCGATCGTGACCACCGACGCGTCGGCACTGAACCGGTCCTTGAGCGCGTTGGACAGGTTGATCAGCGAGTAGGCGGAGATGTCCACGGACTGCAGGAATTGTTGACGCGTCGTTTCGTGAAACGGCCGAATGCCATCGGGGTAATCGGCAAACGCGATCGAATGCACCATTCCCGCCAACTCGACACCGTCCTCGGCCAACTGGTTCGCCAAGGCGTCGATCTGGTCTTGATGCTCGACGTCGCAAACCCGCACGTCCCGGTCCCGCAACAATTTGGCCGTGCTTTCCCGCCGAGCCTGGCTGCGGACGGCATAGATCACCTTTCCGCCGGACTGCTCGATGATGCGGGCGATCGCATAGGCCACGCTTTTCTTGTTCGCCACGCCCAGGACCAAGTAGGTCTTTCCGGACATCTGCAAGAAATCCATCACCGCCGGCGGCGTCTCGCTTTCACTCATTGTTTCTGCTCTGTGCTCCCTGCCGACTCTGTGCTCCCTGCCGACTCTGTGCTCCCTGCCGACTCTGTGCTCCCTGCCGACGGATCGGTTTGGGTGATACTGACCGCGAAATCCAGCCGCATCGCGAGTTTTCCGCGGAGCATCATTTTGCCGGTCAGGTAGAACGCATTGCTGAGCTGATCGTTCAACGTGACGTGAATCTGGACGGTGTCACCCGGGCGGACCATGCGTTTGAATTTCACGTTGTCCATGCGGGTCGCGACGGGAACGCTGCCCGGGGTTTGTTCCATCCGCTGATGCAGCAACACCGCGCCGGCCTGCAGACAACATTCGCACTGGATCACTCCCGGGACGATCGGCTGGTCGGGAAAGTGGCCTTGGACGAAGAATTCGTCCTGCGAAAACGTTTTTTGGCAAACGATCGAGGTCTCGTCCCGCTCGCAGATTTCGTCAATCAACCGCATCGGCGGGCGGTGGGGAATCGCTTGCTCTATTTCTCGGGTACTCATGGGCGTAATTGAAGTGTTGATGGCCGCAGCGCCAAGACGGCTGGTGCACAGCAGAGTTCGTGTGGTTTTTAACCTCTGAAACAACAGGAGTTTACGACTTCACCCTCCCGCTGGGAGGGTCGCGGAGGAGTTTACGCTCGGAGCGGGGAGGGTTCCCCCAAGAATCGACGCAACCGGCGAACGAAAGCTTGTCCGGCGATTCACCGTTCGACCTCCCCGCGCTGCGCTCGACTCTCCTGCCAGGAGCGTATTTTCCAAGAACCGCACGACCTCGGCAGGGAGGGTAAGGGGGGGGAAACACCTGCGAAGCATTGCCGGCGGCGGGGGCTCTGGATCGTCATCGCCCCAAAACCCGCCGTGCCCCTTTCCTCACCGGCCGCAGACGATCATCATGTCAGAGATCCCCTGTGACGAACGACGTCGTGCAGCTCCGACGATCCCGAACCAAACGCCCCAGAAAGTGCCCTTGCCGTCGACACCGCAAACCCCCGCTCCTGATTCGGCTTCCGAATCGGTCCGCACCACCGGGAAACGGTCGATCTACAACGTCCCCAATGCGTTGACGAGCATTCGGTTTGCGATGGCGATCGCCGTGATGGCGCTGATTCCGTTGAACTATTTCCTGGCCGCAACCATTGTGTTTCTGGTCGCCGCCTCGACCGATTGGATGGACGGTTACTGGGCCCGCAAATACGGTCAGGTCACAAAATTCGGCCGGATTTTTGACCCGTTCGTGGACAAGATCATCATCTGTGGCTCGTTCATCGCCTTGGTCGGGGTTGCCAGATCACCCATCGCCTCGTGGATGGCGACGCTGGTCGTCGGACGCGAGCTGTTGGTGACCAGCTTGCGGGGGATGGTCGAGGGCAGCGGCAAAGATTTCTCGGCCAGTTGGTTGGGAAAATGGAAGATGGTCCTGCAGTGTGCCGCCGTCGTCTCCTCGCTGATCTACCTGCAATACGAAACGTCGCCTGCTTGGTTGACCTTCACGACCCTGGGGCTGGTTTGGTCGTCCATTCTGTTGACGGTGTATTCGGGATACGACTACACCGTGGCCGCCGCCCGGCTGATGCAGGACGAACCCGACGATCCGGAATGAACGCCTGATGCAGCGTGAAACCCTTTTCCAAGCCGGCTTCTTCGCCATCTCGCTGACCGTGCTGGCCGTCGTCGCGGCCGGCAGCCTGCTGTGGATCGGCTGGTTTGCCGGGTGGCGGAAACGGAACCTGTGCGGCGACGCGTCCGAACATCTGATCACGCCGCTGCCGCAACACTTCCCCCGCTGGAGCGTGTTCGATTTTCTACTGATGTTCGGCACGATGATCTTGGTCGGGTCGCTATTGCATCAAACGCTGGCGACCGACGTGCCGGTTGACGACGCGGTCGGTAACGCGGCGGTCGTCGATCAAGCTCCACCGCAAGACGAAGCCCCGGTGATCGAGGAGAAACCCGCTGCCGAGGAGCAAACCGCTGCCGAGGAAAAACCGGTTACTGCCGAAAAATTGGTGACCCAAGTTCAAGTCCACTTCACCGCCAACCTCGCCGCGCTGGGGCTGACGTTGATCTTCCTGCGGCTGACTCAAAGTCTGACCCTCGCGGAATTGAGCCTGATCCCCAACTGGAACGACGTTCGACGAGGGCTTTTCGCGACCGTTTGGATCCTGACTCCGGTTCTGCTGATCAACTTCGTGGTCTCCAATCTGGTGCCGTATGAACACACGGTGACAGATTTGATGGCCGAACAGACGGGGTTGCAGACGTTCCTGGCGCTGCTGTTGTCGGCTGCGGTGGTGACGCCGATCGTCGAAGAGGTTCAGTTTCGTTTGCTGCTGCAAGGTGGACTGCAGCGGATCGCCGACCTGCCGGTATCCGCGCTTTCGCCGAATTCGCCTCCTCCAACGGCCTGGCACCCGACCTCGGCCTGGCCGGTCTATGCCACCAGCGTGTTGTTCGCCGCGATGCACCTGGGCCAAGGCGCCGCGCCCGTCCCGCTGTTCTTTCTGTCGGTCGGCCTGGGTTTCCTGTACCAACGCACCGGCCGACTCGTCCCCGCCATCGTGGTCCACATGCTGCTCAACGCGGCAACCCTGTGCATGGAATTCTGCCGCGTCAACGCGGGTCTGTGACATCATCGCATTCCATGCCAGCGGGAAGCGTGAGCGAGCGGCCCACAATCGACCGCGCGACTGGCCTCCGCCAATCGCGGACGCCGACTGACGGTCCAGTTAGGAATCACGAGCCAACACGCTGGCGATCAGCCCCGGCAACAGGATCGCACCGGCGTCGGCGAATCGTCCCAGCGGAGGGCTGGTCAATATCACAAACCCGATGTTGAAGACCGCATAGGTGATCGCGACGATGGCAAACGCATTCCAGCCTGCTGGGAACTCGATCGGCCCGATCGCCGGTTGCCGGACGACTTTGATCAGCAGCCAAAACAATCCCAGCAAGATCATCGGCAAAAAAACCGGATGCATCGCGAGGTTCGCCGCTGTGCCCCAAACACTCCGACGCACCGCCAACAACAACCAACGCACGTAGCCGGCCGGCGACTGCGACAGGATCGCTCGATTGAGCGCGCCGATTTGCCGATGGATTCGAATCTCCGCTGCAAGTGGATCCGACGCATTTTGCTCGGAATCGATTTGACGCGCCAGCGGCCAAACGACTCCGTAGTTGACCTGCCCCCACTGCTGTTCGATCGTCAGCGTGGGTAACGATCCGCCAGACTGACTCGGCATTTGAAATCCCTGGCGGTCCAGTTCCTCGGCCACGCGTCGCCCCAGTTCCGCGGACTCGCCCGGCAGATCCTGCAACGTCTCCGCCGGAACCGTTTGGACCAGGACGGCAGAAAGGTTTTGATGTCCGAACGGGGCGATGGCGAAATCCGACACCACCAATTTGCGAACGAACATCCAGCCCACGACGACGATCGCGACCGCGCAGGCGATCTTCACCCCGAGTAAACGCGACGGAGCGACGGTCGATTCCGACGCGTCGTTTGCATCGGGGGCAGTCGCGATCGCCGCACCACGACCGGCCAACAACCATCCGGCCACCGCGATCCAGGGAATCAGAAACAGATAGGCCGGTCGCACGAAGATGGCGAGGATCGCGACCACCGCGCAGGCAATCGCCTGAATCGCGGATCGGGTCCGACACGCGCTGATCAACAGCGCCGCCGTGATCACCCCCAGCGACGCCGCCGGCGCGTCGGTGCTGATCGTGCTGATGTGGTCGGCCGCCGTGCATCCGATCAGGATGCAACCGCCCGCGGCGATCGCGGGTCGCAAGGGCATGCCGCGGCGACGCAGGGCTTCGGCAAAAGACCATGACGCGGTGGCGTGCAAAAGCACCTGCAGCAGCGGCACCCAAGCCAGGCCGACCGTGGCAGAGACAATCGCCAAAAAGATCGGATAGCCGGGCGTGCGAATCGAAAGCAATGCATCGGTCAGCGAGCCCAGCGGATAATCCACATAGCTGGGCGTGTCGTTAACCGTGTGCATGGACAGTCGCCCCGAGAGGGCGGCCAAGACGCTGCCTGTCACGGCGAACAGGATCCATCGAATCGGTGCGGCGTTCAGTTTCATCGTGTGCGCGACGTTTCCGGGATGGATGGACAGGCTGGAAACCGATCCCACTTCCTAGCGATTGATCGCGTCTTCTTCGTCGTTGCGTGCGCGCTTCTGCAGGTACATCTTGATCGGGACTTCGCCGAACTTCAGGTGATCGCGCATCACATTCATCAAGTAGCGTTTGTAGTCGTTGGAAAACGCCTTCGGTTCGTTGCACATCACCACGATCGTCGGCGGTTCGGTGGCAACCTGCGTGGCGTAATAGATCTTGGGCCGACGGTTCTGATACAGCGGCGGCTGGTGGGCTTCAATCGCACTCCGCAGCAAGCGGTTCAGTTGTCCGGTCGAGACGCGCTCGCGGGCTTGTTTGTACAACATGCTGGAGTGGTTCAGCAGCGCTTTGACGTTCTTGCCGGTCTGTCCGGTGATGAATGCGATCGGCGCATACGAAAGCGTGGGGAACTGGCGGCGCAGGTACCTGACCCAACGTTCGGTCGGCATCGTGTCGTGCAACAGATCCCACTTGTTGATCACAAAGATGCACGGTTTGTAGTTGTCGATCACGTAGCCGATCAATTGCTTGTCGACCTTGCTGACCGTTTCGGCCGCGTCAAAAAACATCAGCACGACGTCGGCGCGACGGATGCTCCGCTGGGCGCGGTGCATTCCGTAGAATTCCAAATCCGTGCGTTGGCTCTTGCGTTTTCTCAACCCCGGCGTATCGATGGCGATAAAGGTCTGGCCGTCGACTTCAAAGTGGACGTCCACGCTGTCGCGCGTCGTTCCGGCAACTTCGCTGACGATCATGCGATCGGTTTCGGCCAACGTGTTGACGAACGTGCTCTTGCCGACGTTGCGGCGCCCGACGATCGTCAATTTCATCGTCGGCACATTGATCGATTCGTCCGACGGCGGCAACCGATCGCGGATCAATTCCAGCAGCTCTTCGCGGTTGCGATTCTGGGTGGTGCTGACGGTGACCAAATGGCCGCGTCCCAGACGGTGGAATTCCTCGGCGTGCACGTCGTGGTGCCGCTGGTCGGATTTGTTGGCGACCAAAATCACCGGGCGTTCCACCCCACGCAACCGCTCGACGACCAATTCGTCCAGCGGCATCAAACCGGTCTGGACGTCGACGACCAACAAAATCACGTCGGCCGAATTGATCGCCAATTCGATCTGACGACGTACGTCCGCCGTCAAATCATCGGGGTCTTCGATGCCCAACCCCCCGGTGTCGGTCAGCTCAAAAAATTGCCCCTCCGACTCGATCAAGGTCGTCATCCGGTCGCGGGTGACGCCTTCATAATCGTCGACGATCGCTAAACGGCGGCGGGCAAGCCAATTAAAAAGACTGCTTTTGCCGACATTCGGGCGGCCAACAATCGCAACTTGGGGGACGGGCATGGAACAGTCTGAGGGACAAAAGAAAGCGTCAACGGAAGGGGAAACCGGCGTGGTATGTTAAACGCCGTGGTGCAAAACAAGTAGGCCGTGTGTTATCTATGGTGCCATGGAGCAAGAAAAACCAACGATCGAAGGGCCCGACCCCGCCACAACGCTCGCCCAAGCCGCCGGACTGGCCGAACATCTCCAGCGGATCGGCGTCCAGTGGCTGCCGACGGCCGATGCCCAGTCCGCACAGGCCCTGGCGACCCAATTCCACGTCGCCGATGAAGTCGCGCCCCCACCGCAGGTCGAAAACACTGCCCCGTCGCAAGCCTCCCCGCCTGCGTCTGCCCCGGCTGACGTAGCCTCACCGACCGCAACACCCGCTATTGCAACTCCACCGGCGGCAGCCCCCAGTCCACCGACCGCCGCCCCCGCCTTCGCCTTCGCCTTGCAAAGCGATACGGCCGCAGCAAGCGAACCCTACGCCGGACCGCCGCTGGCCGCCGACGCCCGCGCCGTCCAGCTGGCCGCGTTTGCCGAAACCGTCGCCGCCTGCACACGCTGCGAAATCCTTTCCAAGTGCCGCACCAAAACGGTCTTCGGCGAAGGCAACGTGACGCCCCGGATCGTCTTCTTCGGCGAAGGCCCCGGTCGCGAGGAAGACCTGTCGGGCCGGCCCTTCGTCGGCAAAGCCGGCCAGCTGCTGACCAAGATGATCCAGGCCTGCAAGTTCGCGCGCGAAGACGTCTACATCATGAACACCGTCAAGTGTCGCCCACCGAACAATCGCAACCCCGAGCCCACCGAGATCGAGAACTGTCGCGAATACTTCCAAGCCCAGTTCCAAATCCTGAGGCCTGAATACATCGTTTGCTTAGGCCTGGTCAGTGCTCAAGCGCTGCTGCAAACCAAACTGTCCGTCGGACGGTTGCGAGGAAAATTCCATTCTTACTTTGATAGCAAAGTGTTAGTGACTTATCACCCGTCGTACTTGCTGCGCAATCCGGCCGCGAAAAAAGCGGCCTGGGAAGATTTGCAACTGATGCTGCGTGATGCGGGTTTGATGTAGCCGCGTCAAAAACTCGTATTGACCGGTTTTGGAATACCAGAACAATCTGTGTGCATCGCGGATGTCACTGCCGAGCGAAAGGATCGCTTGAGAGTCCGCGAGAGCTGAAACCCACGATGTGCATGGAGGCCATCTGATGCGACACGCATTTGACGTTCGACAAAGCGTTTCTTTTCGCACCCTTCTTGGCGAAGATTCGGTCAACAAAGAACTGGCGTCGTTGCCGAAGTTGTCGACCGCCGATGTGCCGCCGATGACCTCGGTCTCCATCGATACCTTTGCGGACGAAGTTGACCAGCCGGTTTCGATCTCGCTGGCCGAGTTGTTCCCCGAAGCCAGATTCTTTGGATGCAAAGATGTGAGTCTTTCGTCGCTCGCCGAAGACGTCCGCGAGTGTTCACCGGGCGACGTGGTGATCTATCGCGTCGGCGAGGGCGATCCGAATGAATTGATTTCGGACGCACTGGCACGGGGTGCCGGCGGAATCCTGACCGAACAATTGTTGCCGTGCCCGATTCCCCAATGCATCGTCGGCAGCGTGGATCATGCGCTCGCGCGAATTGCATCAGCCCGACACCGCCATCCCGATCGCCAGTTGCTGACCGTCGGCGTATTGGGCAACAGCGGCAAGACATCCACGTGTTTGTTGGCCGCAACGCTGACCAAGGCGTTGGGAATTCGAACCGCATACCAGTGCGACCTCGGATCCAGCGATGGCGTGGTCAACGAGACGCCCGCGCAAGCAGTTCTGCATGGGGCTCCGTTGATCGATTGGATTGCCGAGTCAGGCGACTGTCTAAGCCGAATCGCCATCATCGAGATCGATGAAACGGCGGCCCGCGACGGACATTACGACGCGATGCAGTTTGACGTGTTGATGGTGACCGGCAAGCGAGAGTTGTCGGACGACTTCGGACCGTGTGGCTTGCAGTGCTTGCTGGAACAATTGACGCCCAGTGGGATCGTGATCGCACCGAGTGAAGACGCCAAAACGGTTCGCGTGCTGGAACAAGCCCGTTGCCAAGCGATCTTTTACGGCACGACGGCCGAGAGCGAATTTGGCGCGATCATGATCGACCAATCCGGCGGCATGGCGACGCTGATGCTGACCGCCGGCGACACCAGTGCGATGATGGAAACCCCGCTGTGCGGAATATCGATGGCGTCCAACATCGCCGCCGCATCCGCACTCGGATCATTGCTCGGGCATTCGCCCCATGAGATCGCCAAACACTTGTCGACGCTTCGATCGATTCCGGGGCGTGGCCAGCGACTGGTCGATTTCGGACACGCAACGGTGGTCCTGGAAACCGGCGGCACGGTCGACCGTGTCAAGGCGGCGTTGCGGACGGCCAAAGCGGTCGGGGCTGGCGGACGCGTCTGGTGCGTGTTGGCGATCGGTGAAGGAGACGATGCCGAAATGCTGGCCAGCTCTGGACATTGCATCGAACGCTTTGCACACCATTGCGTCGTCACCAGTCGCCCGGAGCAAAGCGGATCGTTCTTGCAGCGTTCGCACCAACTGCTCGATGGTGTGAAAAAGTGCGCTGCGGTTCGCTTGGTTGCCGATCAGCAAAAGGCGATCGAGTGGGCGATCGAGTCCTCGCGAGCACGCGACACGGTCGTCGTGATCACTAACGATCGCGCCCAATCGGCTCACCAGTCCCGCACCGAAATGGCCGCCCTGGAACAACTGGTCGCCGCGGCGCGTGCCAGGAAAGACGCCGAAGACGAACCCGCAACCGAAGCCGATGCTGCCGCCGACGCCGGTGCACCGATCAAGTTGAAATTGTTCCGGTAAAATGCCACTCGTGCTTGCGGAGGATCGTGCGGACGTCGCGTTGATCGGTGGTGGCAATGACTGATCCGGATGTACGACGATGCCGAGTGCTCGATCCCGGATTTCTGTGATTTCCACGAAATCTCCACCGCGTCGTTGTATGCATGGCGACGTCGACTGACCGTCCAAGACGACGGCTTCCTCTACAGCCAGCCGACCGAGGAGTAGGAAAGCCCCAACCGGGTGGCTGGATCTAACAGCTCCTCCCCCAACTAGGAGAGTCTTCGGTGTTCGAAATCACGAGGGGCGCAGAAGGCATCACAACGAGCGGAAAGAGCTTGTTGCAGCTCGCCCAGACTTTAACTTCGAGCATCCGTTGCCCTTCTCGCCCCGGATCAGCTCTTCAGCCCCAGACCTCCGAAGTTCGCTACCGAATGGTGGCGCAACAACCACAAACGGTCGCGCGCACCGATTATGCAATTAATGAAGGAGACTGGATCAGCGACTCTGGAAGCGGTCCGCCGTCACTATCGGCCGTCACTTCCTACGCGTGGATCGATCCACTACGAGTTACGGGAGTAAGTTGGCAGAGGGGAAGCACAGCATTTCGCGGCGTGATTGACGGTCTGACGGCTACATATTTGGTTGGAGAGAAACGAGTATCACACCTGGGATATGATTCGGGACAAGACAGAGGGCACGACCAGGCGCCCTACACCGGTGCCGACCTCGACACAACGAGATGGGTGACTGAACCTCCAAGTCCTGATTCAAAGACTTTAGAACCCCTTGAGAGGCGGTTTGGAAGCGTGCATTCATCCGGTTGCAATATGCTTTTCTGCGATGGGTCAGTCAAGATGATCGGGTATTCGATTCACCCAGACGTTCACCGGCAGCATGGGAATCGCCACGACGACCGGTAGCGTAGCCCGCAACTAGTCAGGTGCCGACAATGCGAAGCACGGTTCGGGCCATCGGGGTTTTCGTACCTGACCTCTTTTCGCTCGGCAATCCTAAAATCCAATTGGAACGAAGCACTAAAACTTCCAGCGGTACTCCATCCGTGTGCCGTACACGTCGTCTTCGCCGTCGCGCCAACCGTGCATGACGTCAAACCGCAGCAGTGTGGCGTTGGAGATCGGAAATTGATAACGGGCCCCGATCGCGTACTGGTCTCCGCGGGCGATCGCCCGATCGCCGTGGGTGGTCAGGTAAGTCAACTCCAATAACAACTGCCGGTCCAGATCGTCGCCGATCAAATCGACGCCGACCGAGCCCCCGGCGGTGTCGGCCGCGGAGGTGTCCAGGGTTGCAAAACCGTTTAGCCCGTCGGTGTCGAAATTGATCCCGGTATTACGCAGAATCCCGCCAGAGATTCCGGCGCGGGCGACCGATTGCGGCCGGTCCCAGCCGTAGAAAAAGTTGGCGTAGGGCACCACGGTCAACGGCGCAGCCGTGATCCAACTGTTTTCGACCAACAGCAATCCGCCGTCGGCGGTCCGGTCCGCCGCGGCGCGATCCTGTCCCGCATTGATGATCACTCGCACGCTGTTGCTAATCCGATCGAAATACCGCCGCGTAAAACTGACGGTCGCGTTGTGGTAGCTCAGTGTATCGTCGTTGCGGTGATTCAAATACGCGTAGCCGGTTTCGATGTATCCGCCATAGGCTTCGATAAACCATGCCGTCCCAAACGCCTGCGCGTCGCTGGCATCGGCAAACGCCGGGCTGTTGAGCTGGTCAAAGACGGCGAAGAAGCTGACGTCAAAGTTGGCCCAATTGAGCAAGCGACTGTGTTTGGCGGGGATGGCAAACGCGACCCCACTGACGGCGTCTTCCATCCAGATGCCGTTTTGAAACAGCAGCGGCATCAGCCCTGCCGACACCGGCAACTCGAATGGCGAGGACTGATTGCCCAATGCCCCAAACATGACGCCGAGGTCGCCTTCGAAGAACGCGGTCGCCGGGGTCAGGTTCATTTCATTGCGATACTGCAATTCGCCGTCGACCAATTCCCAACGCGTGAACCGATTTTGTTTATCCAGCGGACCGACGAAAGCGTGAAAGCGTTCGGTGTCGGTGATCTGAAGATCCATGTCCAGGTTCAGCCGGTTGGCCCAGTTGTCGGCCCGCCCACCGGCGTTGCGCCCGGACTGGATGCCCGTGCGAAAGTCACCGTAGACGTAGAACTTTGGCCGGACCAGATTCATCGGCCCGAACAGATCCCGTCCTCGCGGCGTGATGCCGTCGCCGTACCAAACGCGCCCCCATTCGACCCACGGATGTTGGGTCGGCACGTCTTGTTTGGCATCGTAGACCCAGGCCTCGCGGCCGCCGTCGTGGTAACAGGCGGCGGGATCGACCGGCATCGGTGAAAAATCCATGCGGTGGTCGTGCAGGACGATCGGAGCGGGGGTCATCTGCGGCGGTCCCCCCAGTCGTTCGGCGAACGTCTTGTGTTCGGCGACTGTCTTGTGCTCTGCGACCGGGTCTGCCGGCACCAACTCGTGGTCGAACAACTCGAGCGGAAACTCCGGAAGCACGGCCTCGGTTGTCGGCAGCCCCGCAAGTGAACGCTCGGCTTGCGGTTGGAGGTAGTGTTCCAGTGCGAGCGTGAAATCGTCCAATCGATGTGACGTGACGGGCCGCGATTCGTTTCGCATCGGCGATATCGATCCGATGCTTTCGAAACCATGGGACACCATCGACGGCGGTGCCGGTGGATCAGCGACCGAGGCGTGTTGCAGCTGGGCAAGGGAACGCTGCAGTGCGCGATCAAAGTCCTGCGTCACCATCGCGGTGGTTTCCGTCGACGCTTCGGTCCCGGACGTTTTGTCAACCGCCGGCAAACGGCGCGGACGATCGGCACCGAGCGTCGCCAACGACAGCAATGCCAATCCGATCAAACAGGTTCGATTCATCGTCATCAGCGCACCCAAAACGTATGACTGGATGGATGCAGGTCCAGCGTGTTTTCCAGCATTCGCTGAATCATGTCCGGAGTGCTGTTGATCTGACGCATGAAATAGATCGGTTCGGTCCGGTTCCGCATCCGCACGCTCAATCGATACGCCCCTTTTTTGGTCATCACGCCGGCGGGAATCGAATAATGTGCCGTGCGCGAATCGAGTGGCGGGATCGAATGGGCTTCCATACGGATCAGCGGTGGGTGATTGAGCACCGACACGGGTACGGCACCGGGGCGCAAGAACACGAGTTGATCGAGCGAAAAGTTCAACGGAAGCGCCGCCTCGCGATCCGTCCCACGCACGTTGTTGATCAAGAACTTGGTTTGCAGATTGAACAGGTCTTTGTCGCGTGCCACTTGGTGCGTCGCGACATCGACCGAATGCATGTCGGCCAGATCGCCGTGACGATCCAGGTAGCCGCTCTCCCAGACTCGGCAACCGTCGGGATCGATCAACGCGACGTTCAACCACAATTGCGGTTGGGCGCCCAGTGATCCGGTCGGCAGGTTGTGGCCCTCGCTGACATTGCGAACGGTGTAACTGAATTTCAGGCGTCGCCCGGCGGTCGGTTCGTGATGGAAGTGGGGGCCTTCGACCTTCAGTCCGCCTTCCATGGTCGCGATCGAACCGGCGCGCTTCTCGGCCAGCCTGGCAAGGTTGTCGTCGATGATCTTGCGGCCGTCGCGGCGATCATCGCTGGTGTCCCAGGGTGCGGGGAACGTCATCGCATCGGTCACGTTGTTTTCAAACGCATCGGTCCCCCAACCGGCTCGATAATCAAACGCCAACCACTCGCGCGGCGTGTATTGTTTCGCCTTGGGGTGGTGTGGAAAGATCCCGGGATGGGCGATCGAGTAACCCGGTCCCCAGAACATGTGGTTGGACTGTTTGCGTTTTTCACCGAAGGGTTTGTCACCGATGTGCGCGACAAAGTCGGTTTGGTAGCCATTCGGTTTGCCCGGTACGGCGCCCATGTGACAGTCTTGGCAAGACACGCCACGTTTGGCGGCCGGCCCGCTTCGATATTGGGCGTGGACGACTTCCAACCAAATCCCCGGATGCACAGCGACCTGGTGACAGGAGACACAGACGTCGCTATTGGTCAGCGGTTTGAAGAACCGCCCCTGCAGGTGGATTGCTTGTCCGGGACCTTTGTCGTCGGGGGACAGTTTTAATTTCAGCGATTCCGCATTGGCCACTGCCTCTCGCAGCCCCGCTCCGCCGCGGCCGCCATAGACCGGCGCGTGAATGTTGCCGGGGACGATTCGCCGGTCTCCGTTGCTGCGCCAGTAATGTTCGTTGATACGGTGGCATGCGATACAGGTGACGCCTTCGCGGACCACCGGCGGTGCGTCAAGCACGCTGACCGAACGAGGAATCTTGAGCTGGGTTTGAACCGGGGAGTGACAGCGATTGCAAAAGCTGCCCACCGTGCCTTCGGTCAGCTCGGTCATCGCTTGTTCGAATCGATTGAACATCGGCGAGACGCTGGCGTAGGCATGCCCGCTGGCCCGCCACTGTTCGTATTGGGTCGGATGACAGGCGCGGCACGATTCCGCCGAGGGATAACAGTCTTCGGTCCACAGGTCGGCATGGGGATCGCGTTGCGGCGCGGCGTCGCCGGGCTGGACCGGCCCCAATCCGGCCAACGGATCATCAGCGGATGCATGCCCTTGAGAACCAGGAACCAAATCTCCACCGAGCAGGTCATCTCCACCGAGCAGGTCATCGTCGCTTTCCCCGAGCGAGGTGCTGGCGTTGCGAACGGCGTCGTGCAACGATCGCCGCAGCTGGGCGACCGACCGCGGAGCCTGGGCATGGCGTTGGGGATTCGCGTCCTTGGGGGCGGCTGCAATCCGCTGCAACTGGTAGAAAGCGTCCGGATTCCAAGGGTGGGCGGCAGACGGCCCCGCGGAGATTTCCCACGACGCACGATCGGTCGGTGTCGACCAGGGGTGGGGGTGCGGCTGCTGGGCGACCGCGGGAGAGAGCGACAGGATCAGCAGCCAGCAGAGTGACCGCGCCTGCACGATGGATGGCGCCTGAAAGATGGATTTGGCCAGCATCGCCCTATCTGTCCGTGACACAAATGAAACCGAACGGCAACGGTCGACAGCGACCGGCCTGCCCCTTCGATTCGACTCAACAGGACCGCGCCATCCCGTCGGACTGTCACAGCCGTTGAAACCCTCCTAACCGGAACAGCTTATTGAAGAAAAACCCTCGGCCAGGGCGTCAAACTTCCTCAGTGGGTGAACTTTGCAAACTAGCGTTCAGTGTTCGCGCGATTGGAGCGCGGATGCTTATCCACACCGGGACTGGTTCTCAGTCCGATTCCGGCAGACCCCTTCAAAACGGTTGTCAGAACAATGTCATCGCATTCCTACCGAACCCTGCCTACCGAAGGGCAAGCGAAAACGTATCGATGCAAAGTCGTCGGCGACAGTACCGCCAAGCTACTGGTCGGCCGCAAGTTTCAAAAGGTCTTCGTACGTGAAACATCCGGTGGCGGTTTCACGCTGGGGCTGAGCACGAAAGTGGCCAAGAAGATCAAGTCGGGAAAAAGCTACGACCTGCGCTACGATGATCGCCGGATGCAGGTCATCGCCGAAACCTTCGTCGAAACCGTCCAAGGCGAGGCTCGATTGCAAGTCGGCACCATCCACGAATACGAACCCAAAGAGCGGTGGGCGTTTCGGTTGCCCTTTTCCAAGGGCAGTCGCATCATCGGGCACGATTCCGGGATCGATAGCGGTGCGGCCTACGGCGGATTCGTCTTGGTTCTGTTTTGCGTGATGGCGTTACCCGGAGTCGGCGACCGACTCGGCACGGCCCCGCGAATCGAATCGGCTCTGGCGATGATGAGCAAGAACATCGGCGACGTCGTCTACGCGATCCGACACTAACCGTTAAATCTTTCCTAAAGCCTCAGGTCGGCGCAACCGATACAAATGGTGTTCGCATCCGCGGACGCCGTTTTTTATGCGCCCTGCTTGTGAGGGCGGACCTCTATCCCGCTGAGAAGTGGTGAACGAGAGCAACGCGATGAGAGCTGACCGCAGACGAGAGAATCGAACGAGGCGTGTTTCACGGACGCTGCTGGGCCTTGCGCTGCTCTGCTGCGTCGTGACCACCAGCACCGGGTGTCGATTGTGTTGCGACCGCGAAGACCAAGCCTATTCGGCCTACGGCGGAATCTGGGAACGCACCCAACGCAACTCCGGCCGCGTGGGCAGTTTGTATGATCCCGGCGGCGCCCGCACCGCCGACGTGACGCCGCGTGATTCGGCCAAAGATGAGATGGAATCCCGCGAGCGGGTCGCGCCGCTGGGCGGTGTGAAATCCCGCGGGTCCGACGGCGATCCGCTGCCCGAACCGGTCTTGCCGGAGCGAAAGTCGGACGAGGAAACGGAACAGGAATTCCAAGAGCGATTGAGGAAGTTCCAGGAAGAGAAAATGTTAAACGCGGGCATCGTCCCCGGCGAACCGGCGCCGCCCGATTTCCGCTAATCGTCTACCGCGACTCGTTTTGCGTTCTTGACGATGCGTTCGCACAGTCGCCGTGTTCTCCGAACTCGGCGTGCGCGAAACTGCGACGCGTTGCCCCGCGCCGACCTCGGAGAGGACGGCGACTGTCCAGCTAGGGCGCTGGCAGCGGCAGCATGCCGTGCTCGGTCACCCGATCGAGTTCGCGATAGCGGATGCGGACCAGATCGGTGGTGTCATCAAGCGCTTGCTTCATCCCGGCTTCGATCAACGATTGGACCTTTGCGTTATCAACACGGCCGCCGGGGCCGACGACCGAGGCCAGCGGCACGCGCATCTGTTCCATTTCTTTTGCCGCATCAAGAAAGTGTTTTTCGATCCGCGGATCCGAAGAGATTTGCACGTGATCGAACTCGTGCCGAACCACTCGGTCGTCCCAAAACCGATCCGACTCTGGCGGGCTGAGCAACCAGACATCGTGTGATGCGATCAGTTTGATCGATCGGAAGCGGACACGAACCAGCACCGTCGTTTGCCCCAGTGCCGCCCGCCCCGATCGTGTTTCGATCTGCCACCGCGCGCGGCTGTCGTATCGATAGCGAAAGGTGAATCGGGTTTCACCGGCCAACCGCCGGCCGGCGGGCAACGAACTTGGATCGCTGGTCGGTTGTCCGCCGGTGATCAACCGGACGGCTCCATCGCGAATCAACTTGGCGATTTCCGTCGGCGGCTTGGGCAATTCATCCAGACGGATTTCGGTGCCTTCGTCTTTCCCCTGCCGATTGGAATCGCGATCGACCGTCTGCCCCGTGATCGGTGTGACCAGCATCAGGCAAGCAACGATGGCAACACCGCATAACGCCACCCGATGATTCAGTGGTGAGCGTTCATGCGGAGGCTGGGACATCGAACGTCCGGGTTAAAAGTTCACTTGGCCGCGATTGATTCTACGATAGGGCAAATCACTTGCTCGCCTGTCACAGTTTGGTTGGGTGGAGATGGTTCAAAAACCTGATCACGATCCTCAGCGGTTTCCAGCGGGACGCGTCATGGCCTGTTGATTAAATCAGTTCCGCGGCGCCAGTCGCGGTTCTCGCCGCCACAAAACCGGGGCTAGCGCCCATCGGCTGATCGTTCGCTCCTTCACCACCGCAAGAAACGCGTCAACATTTCGATGCCCGGTTGGGTGAGAAAACTTTCCGGGTGAAACTGCCACCCTTCCAGTTGAAACGCTTTGTGTCGCACGCCCATGATTTGTCGTTGGCCTCCGGTGTCGGTCCAGGCGGCGACTTCTAAACAGTCAGGCATGGTTTCCGGGTCGATCACCAGACTATGGTAACGGGTCGCGACGAACGGATTGGCCAGCCCTTCGAACAGCCCTCTGCCGTCGTGAAAGATCTCGTCCGTCTTGCCGTGCATCAACTGTGGGGCGCGAATGATCGATGCTCCGAAGGCTTGACCGATCGACTGATGGCCCAGGCAGACGCCCAGCATGGGAACCTTGCCCGCGAAATGTTGGATGCACTCGACACTGACGCCGGCTTCGTTCGGCGTGCAGGGGCCCGGCGAAACCAGGATCCGATCCGGGGAGAGCGATTCCATTTCGCCGATCGAAATCTCGTCATTTCGAAACACACGCAACTGCGTCGTCTGGTCGATTTCGCCGAGCCGCTGCACGAGGTTGTAGGTGAAGGAATCGTAGTTATCGATGACGATGACCATGAAAAAGCCAGGTAACAACGGAGCGGTCTGTCAATGGGAATCTGAACGCGATCGGACAAAATCCAAATCTTTCATTTTGGGCGGTAAACGCTCTTCTGTCTCGTTCACGCGAGCATCTATAATGACGTGCATCAGGCGATTTGCCGAGAGCCTGACGCGTCACTTCGAATCGGAAAAGAGACGAAACGCTCGGCGGTTTGCGGCCCTCGGTCGCGCGTTATCGTAATCTGTTGTCCATCGCCGTTCGAATCGAACGCTCGCCAAGAATCGGATCTCGGTCCCGTTTTTGCAATCGATTCGGGCGCCTTATCATTCGTCGATCCCGGAATTCCGCCAGTGCTCTCGGTTCGCCCCAAAGTCGCCGAACTTGCTTTTCACGTCTTCAGTCGGTCGCTGCACCCCGAACTGTATCGGGTCCATCGCACACGTCGTATCGAGCGTAGTGCCTATCACGCTCAGATCAATATCACCAATTGCGGTCACGTGATCACCTGGAACACCACCGGCAAAACGCCAGTGACGGTGTGCGAAGTCGCGACCAGTGCCCACCAGCCACTGCCGTCCAAACGCTGCCTGATCAGCCAATCGCTCAAGGGCAGCCGGACCGAGAAGGCTGATTTCCACCTGGGAGTGGCCTACCGGACCCATTTCCAGCTCGAACCGGTCGCGCCGGACATGTTTTTCATGGTCCAGCAACAGCTCTCCAAACAGCCGACCGAAGGCTTGTTGCACACCTTCGACGCCAGCGGGCGGATGTCGCTGGGCGCCCTCAGCTACGTCAACATCGAAACCCGCCAGCGATCCATGCTGGTCCAAGCCATTCACACCTTCCCCGACGATTACGCGATCGTCAAAGTCGAATCACTGTTCTCGCTGCCCGACGCGTGATGCCTCCCCGTGGGATAGGCTTCCAGCCTGTCGACGCGAAATGACAGGCTGCAAGCCTATCCCACCTGACGCCTTCACGTCACGGTTCATCGGTGTGATCGATCTACAAGACGGGCTCGCCGTCCACGGTGTCGGCGGCGACCGTGACCACTACCTGCCCGTGGGGACATTCAACGCACCCGGACTCGCGGCACATCGCATCGACGGACACGTGCAACGTCTGATCGACGGCTACCACAGCGTCGGCATCGACTCGCTTTACGTGGCGGATCTCAATGGCATCCGATTTGGCGATTGGCAACAGCAACAAATTCGTTCGATCGTCGAGCGTTGCTCCGACCGCGGGTCACTCTTTCTCGATTTAGGTTTCCGTAACGCCATGCCACCGCAACGTTGGTCGTGGATCGAGTCACTCGTAAGCGATCACGCCAACGCCATCGTCATTTTAGCAACCGAGTGCGCAACCGACGTGTCGCTGGTGAGCGATCTGCTGACCCACCTGCCGCACGATCAAGTCGCGGTCAGTCTGGATTACAAAGACGGGCGTTGGCTGTCCGAAAACACATCGGAAGACGCGTGGTTTGACACCTGCCGCCGGGCAGACATCGCCACCGTTATCGGATTGGATCTGGCCAGCGTCGGCAGCACGTCGGTCCAGCGCACGCTCGAGTTATGCAGTCGGGTCCGACATCAATTGCCGAACACAAGCTACATCACCGGCGGAGGGATTCGCGGTTCCGCCGACGCCCGACGTCTGTTCGACGCCGGGGCCGATCAGTTGCTCGTCGCCAGCCTGTATGCCCGTTGATCGACCGCTGCTTTGTTTTCAAATGGGGGGGGCAGTCGCGGTCCCCATCAGAACATCGATTGCCTTAGTGACGGATTCGATCGTAGCGGAAGTCACCAAGACTTTCGTTTTCGGGGGGCGGAGGCGACGCTTCAAACGCAGGCCCTCTCTGGCGTTTGGATGGGGGCAAAGCTTCGCTTTTTCACGCACGCCGAGTTCGGAGAACACGGCGACACTCGGAACGCATTGTCAGAATCGCAAACTGAATTGCGTGCGAATACTTGGCTTTGTCCCTAAACCCATAGCGGAAGCCGCCAAGGCTTTCGACTCGCAGCAGTCCACACGGGAAAAGCCGAAATTCTTGGCGAATTCCGCTACCACGTTCGACCCTTGCCGGGTTCTGGGACAAATACTACCGGCGTCGTTTGACTTTTCGGTGCATCGGGTTGAGCCGCTTTCGCATCGGGTCGGCTTCCTTCTTTTCCGGTTCGGCCGGCTTCTCCGGGGCTTCGAACCCGGGGATCGAATCCCGGATCAGCAGTTTGTTGATCCGCTGTTCGATGCTGGTCAAAAAATCGCCTTGGCCGGGAACGATGAACGTGAATGCCACGCCGTCGCGGCCCATTCGTCCGGTCCGGCCGACACGGTGCACGTAGTCGTCGCTGTCCTCGGGGACGTCGTAGTTGATGATGTGCGAGATTGTGCTGATGTCGATGCCGCGTCCGACGACATCGGTGGCGACCAGGATCTCCAAGTTCCGATCGCGCAATCGCTGCAGCACTCGGTCGCGTTCGCGTTGTTGCATGTCGCCGTGCATCGCCGCACACGACGGATGGTCCTTGCTGAGCGCCCGATAAAGTCGATCGGTGCCGCGTTTCGTGCGGCAAAAGATGATCGCCTGCTCCGGCTTCTCGCGTTCCAACAGCGCCACCAACAGCTCCTGTTTGCGATCTTGCGGGATCGTGAAATAGTGCTGCTCGATCGTTTCGACCGACATCTCATTCTTGCAGCAATCGATCACGATCGGGGCCTCCATGTAGGACTCCGCCAACCGCTGAACGGTCGGGGGCAAGGTCGCCGATAGCAGCAGCGTTTGCCGGTCTCGCGGACACTTGCGCAAAATCCGTTCGATCTGCGGACGGAACCCGATGTCCAACATCCGGTCGGCTTCATCTAGCACGACACACCAGACGTCTTTGGTCCGCAGCGAACGTCGTTGCAAGTGGTCGTGCAACCGACCCGGAGTTCCGACCACGATCTGGGCACCGTTTTCCAGCTGTCGCAATTGGGTGCGAATATTTTTGCCGCCGGCCAGGACCGCGATCTCGGTGGGGACGCCCGCAGCCAAACGCTGGGCCTCGCGTCCGACCTGGTCGGCCAGCTCGCGCGTCGGCACGACCACAATCGCTTGCGGGTCGCGACAATCTTCCAGCGAATCGAGCTGTTCAAGAATCGGGATCGAAAAAGCAGCCGTTTTCCCGGTCCCGGTGCGGGCCTGACCGATCACGTCCAGCCCCTGTAGGGCCAGCGGGATCAATTCTGCTTGAATCGGTGAAGGTTTTTCAAATCCGGCTTTGGCGAGCGCTCGTCGCATCACCGGAGACAAGTCCAAGTCGTCGAAACTGGCTTTTGCAGGATCGAGGGTTTCCATTTGTTGTGCATTCATCCCGCTAGCATAGCGGCATCGCGCGTTTTCCACTACGACAGCTGCTCAACCTCGCGGCAACCAATTTGCAGACGCGACGGATTGTTCCAGCCGCACCCGGCCCTGACAGCGCATTTCCTCCTCCGCAGCGGCCATGCGGACGTGGACAATCACGTCTTGGCCGTCGGGAATCCGGTCCTGCCACTCGATCGGGACATGAATCCCGTCAATCGGGGTGCTGCGGACCATGTCGCGAACCTGGACGGGGTCAAAATCCCAGCGCCCGATCGAAGCGTCGTCCGAATCGTCCTCGGGGTCCAACACCACCACCGTCAAATCGGCGTCGACGTCAAAGTTCTCCAGCGACAGTGTTCGGCCCTCCTGGTCCACCACCGTCACGATCAATAACAGACCGTCGACTTCGGCGTCTTTGTCGAATTGGTGGCCGCCGGAAAGCCCATCGTGCAGCTCCAATCGATCCGGGATCGCCAACGGCGCCGGCTCCGAGGGCTCGAACCCCATCTTCTTTGCATCGCTCGGCGGTGTCACTTTCCCCGGCGGCGACTCGGGATCTTCATCCGGAGGCAGCGGCGGGCCGGGGATGATTTGATCGTCCATCAGCTCGCCCTCGCCGGGCGGAATCAACTCTGCCGGCGGCGGTAGCTCCGAGAACGGCCCCTCGGATTCCGCCGGCGGCGGTGTCTCGATCGCTTCTCGCGGCATCCCCAGGCCCTCATTGGGAGGATCCACCAACGGCTGCGGCGATTGGGGTGTGGGTGGATCGGGCGTCGGTTCAGGTTCCGGCGCGAGGTCCGCTGGTTTGTCTTCGTTTGCAGGCGGCAGCGGCAATCCCGCCGCCGGTTCTGCCGCCGGTTCAGGCTGCACCGGCGGTGAGACAGCCGGTGGATCAGCCGCAGCGGGCGGATCCAGTTCCAGCAGTTCGTACTCGTCCGGCGGACTGGGGGTGGACGGACTTGTGGGCCGGCGTTCGCTGCGTGTCCGTGGCGGTACGACCGAATCGTCGGCGGCATCTCGCATCCGCGATCGTTCTAATTCGTCGCGGAGCACTCGATTCTGGTAATCGGCGTCATACAACTGGTCCTCCAGAATCCGGATCTCGTTGGCCATCTTGGCGCGATACAGATCCTCGTGCGCGCGGCCCCGACAGCCTTGTGTCAGCAACAGCAAGCAACACACGGCCAGCCAATGCGACCAAGGGCGCGCAGCTCCATTGCTAGCACTCCAGGCTGTTTTGGTTTGCCTGGAGCGTGGCGAGAAAGGAACGAAATCGACCGATCGGGCTGTCACAAGGATCTTTGAAAAACTCTGGCGATTGACTGAAGAATCCGCGTCGAACGGACGGAGCGCCCGTTCGCAGTCTGTCGAGTACCAATCCGAAGCCGTTCAGGTCAAGGGTTCCTGGAGTGGGGCAGGGTTTCAGGTTTCAGGTTCAATCGGTCAGATAGGGCCCATTCGTCCCCTAGGTCCTATTTCCCCGCTGCGCCCAGCTTCCAATAGGACCAATGCGACTGATGGGACCAATGCGCCACCGCCGGCTGTCAACCTGTAACGATTACGCCGACCTTGACGAATTTTCCGATTTTTCCGGTTTTGTCTTCAGGTTCGTTTGGGGCGTCGTCGATACCGCATCTGACGAGTCGTGCCCGCAGCGTCAAACGCGGCGGCACTCCGAAAACCATGGCTACGACTGGCCTCCCATTGCCATCACGGCAGTCCTCCGCGAGCGTCGCGGAGTTTGCCGTAGCCGGGTTTTACCCCCCCAGAGTCTCAAGTGGTGACGACCGTGCCAAACTTCCAAATCCCCCGTCCGCTCACCGCCGTTTTGCTGACGGCGCTTACGCTCAGCCCACTCGGCGCCCAGACGGCATCGAGCCAGCGTGGCGACGATGCTGATCACCGCGAGCACGTCCAGGCAGCTCGAGCGAGTTGGACGCCCACGCGAACTCCGTCTGCGGCGAAGCCGGCGGTCCAGCGATCTTCCCGGACCACCTCGGTCCAACCCAAGAACAGCCGTCACGCCCAAGCGGTTCGGCCCAGCCAACGATCCAATCGCCCCTCGGATGCCGCCGCCAAACGGCCCTCCGAAGTGCGTCAGGCGGGACACTACATTCCCACGCCTCCGCCGATGGAAGGTGAAATCATTTACGAATCGGCGATCGTCGACGGTTCTTGCGATGCGATGGGACCGGCATGCGGCTGCGACGGAGTCGGTTGCGATTCCATGGGGGCATGCCAACCGGGTTGCGGCTGCAGCCTGTGCGGCGAACTTCCCAGCGGACGCGCCTGGCGACCTGCGCTGACGCTGAGTCTTCCCCAGGACGGCTGGGTTTCCTTTGAAGGGCTGGGGATGTGGTCCGACGGCATGGAACTGCCGGCCTTGGTGACCCAATCCCCCTCGGGCACCGATCAAGCCGATGCCGGAGTGCTGACCCGCAGCAATACGACGACGCTCTTTGGCGGCCCCGGACGAGCCCTGTTTGACGATTCACGCACCGGTTGGAGACTGCGATTCGGATTCTGGCTCGACCGCTGCCACACCTGGGGTGTCGGTGCGGACTACCTGGAACTGGACCGTGAAAGCGAGACTTTTTCGGCCACCAGCACCGGAGATCCGATTCTGGCACGCCCCTTCTTCAACACGCTGACCGGCCGCGAAGACGCCGAGTTGGTGGCACTCAATAACGGTGCTGACATTCAATTGACCGGGACCGTCGCCGTGACCGCCTACAGCGAATTGACCGGCGGCAGCGTCTACCTGCGACGCATGACCTGTTGCGACGAAGGTTGCCGACAGTGGTTGTTCTGTGGCTGTGCCGGCCACTACTGCACGCGGTCGGAATTCCGTGTCGGGTACCGATTCATGCAACTCGATGAAGGCGTCGGCATCAGCGAAGACTTGACCAACAACGGCACGTTCAACATCGGCGACTTCGACATCATGGATCAATTTGATACCGAGAACCAATTCAACGGCATCGACTTGGCCTGGAACCACCGCCTGACCCGCGGTTATTGGACCTGCGAAAGTCTTGTCCGTTTGGCCATCGGGAACACCCGTCAAACCGTTCGCATTGCGGGGCAGACCACGATCGTCGACCGCAACGATCCGAACAACCAAACCACCGAAACCTACGACGCAGGCCTGTTGGCACTGGCGTCCAACAGTGGAACGCACCAGCAAGACGAGTTCTCGGTGTTGCCCGAAGTCAATCTGACGCTGGGTTACCAGTTGACCGATCACTTGAAAGCGACCTTCGGCTACACCGGCATCTACTGGTCCAACGTGGTCCGTCCCGGAGATCACATTGCGACCATGATCGACACCAATCAGTTGCCGCCGGCGATCGCGGGCAACAGCGACCCGCGTCCCCAGTTCGCCTTTGACACGACCGACTACTGGGCACACGGATTGACCTACGGCCTGGAATACAGGTGGTAGGAGTACCGGTGGTAATCGTTACAACCTGCAGACCGGTGAATTCTTTTCCGCATCGGGTCGATAGCAGCGATTGAGACTGATCTCTCCCCGAACAATTGAACGCCGTCGACGACTCAGGCGGTCCATCACCCACGATCCCGGCATCGTGAGCGTCGGCGTTCGGATCACCCGATAACAGGAAGGTTCCCATGGTCTGGCAACGAATGATTCAGCGACTGGCTGGTCGCAAGCGTCGTTCAAACACGGAAGCGAAGCACAACGACAAACGTCGTCGCGTGTTGCGTCACGAGTCATTGGTCAAACGCGAATTGCTGGCCGCCGATATCGGTGCAATCTCTGGCGTCGCTTTCACGGACCTGACCGGCGACGGTCTGACCGGGGATGACCCACGTTTGGAAGGGGTGACGGTTGAACTCTATCGCGACACCAACGCGAACAACACGTACGATGCCGGAACCGACGTGTTGGTCGACACCGTCACGACCGACACCAATGCGGACCCCGTACCGGGGCAATATCGCTTCGACGACCTTTCGGTAGACACCTACTTCGTGGTTCAGGGCGCCGCACCCGGTGACGTCGACGAACCGTCGGCTCAACTGGTCCAGATCACCGCCGATGACGCCGATGGCGAAACCATCGTGACGATCGATGACTTCACCAGCGGTGCGCAAATCGCGACCGCCGTTGCAACACAGACGGTCGATCAATCTGTCTCGGCGGGGAATGCCTTGGGTCAATTTCGAGACGCCAGGCTGACCCATACCGGTGCTGCCGGCAACACGACGTTCCAAGTCGATACCGCCAACCAATTGATGAGTCTAAGCACCGGTGGCGGGGCGACCAGCGAAGTCACGGTCGAGTATGACGGGAACGACGGAGCCTTCGGATTGACCGTCCCGCCCGGATTCTCGCCGACCTCATCCCTGGCAGGTGGGACCGCCGGCGGGGCCGTGCCGACCAACACCGGGATCGAACTCGTCGGTCGCGGGGCCAACCAGGCAGAGACGATGACCGTGACCGTCATCACCTCGGCAACCGAAGCGTCGGAAATCACGATTCCAGTTCAGCAGAATGCGACGCTGCAATCAATCTTTGTCGAATTCACCGATGCCGGATGGGGAACAAGCTCTCTCGCAGGAGTCACCGCGCCGGCCGACTTCAACAGCGTCATCGCGATTCGCGCTCAAGCGGCCATCACCAACGCCGACAACGACATCTTCTTTTCGGTGGTCGAATCACGTGGACCGGCCCCGGTCACGACCAATTTGCAAAACACGCAATTGTTGACATTGGGCGGGAACGTCTTCTCTGATTTCGGCGGTGGGACGGACACAAACAACGGTCAACTTGACGGCGGCGAAACGGGGGTCTCCGGAGTCACCGTCGAACTGTACGCCGAACCCGGTGGCGGTGGCGCAATCGATCCGAGCACGCAAACCGCGGTTGCAACCACGACGACCGACGGCAACGGTGACTATTCCTTTGCCCAGCTCTCCGCGGGTAACTACTTGGTCGTGATTCCCGAATCCGAGTTGGGAGCGGGGCAATCCTTGTTCGGCCACGTCTCCAGTACCGGAAATGACCCCGCCGCGGATCCGGACGACGACGTCAGTGACGACGACAACGGAACCCTCGTCGCGGGCGTGGGAATCGTCACCGGCGAAATCACCTTGGTCGCCGGCGCCGAACCCACCGACGACGGTGATACCGATTCCAGCACCAATCTGTCCCTGGACATTGGTGTCGTCCCGACCTTCGATCTGGAGATCACCAAGACGCTCGACTCGGCCGCATCGACGCTGCAAAGCGGTGGCGAAGCGTTCTTTGACATCGCGTTCCAAAACAACGGTCCGCTGGATGCCACCAATGTCGTGATCGCCGACGTGATTCCCGCCGGGATGACGATCGATCAGGCGAATTCCAACTTCGGGACCTACACGCCGACGATCAATGGCCAAGACCTCAGTGTCGCGATCGGCGCGCTTGCCGCCGGTGCCAGCGACACCATCCGGATCGCCGTGGACATCGACAACGGCCAGACCGCGGATTTGACCAACACCGCCACGATCTCCGGCGATCAGGTCGAAACCGACGACACCAACAACTCCGATGACGCCGACGTGCCGATCGAGAGCACCGATTTGGCAATCACGAAAAGCGACAATACGACCGGTTCGGTCGTCGCCGGAGAACAATTCACGTACACGATCACGGTGACCAACAACGGGCCGGACACCGCGACCGGCATCGTCGCCACCGACAGCTTGCCGAGTGATCTGTCGTTCGTCAGCGCCACGTTCACCACCGGCAGCGGCACGGTGACCGAAAACCCGGCCGACAGCGGCAATTTGTCGATCAGCATCGATGACCTGGCCGCATCCGCATCGGCCGTCATCGACGTCGTGGTGCTGGTCGCCGCCGACGCCGGCGACACGCTCAGCAACACCGCCACGGTCACCGGGACCCCTGACACCGATTCGGACACCAGCAACAACAGCGCGAGCGAAACGACCCCCGTGGTTCGCAACGTCGATGTCGGCGTCACCAAAACGACCACCGGCACCGCGGTTGCCGGCGGACAACTGACCTACACCGTCGAAGTGACCAACAACGGCCCCGGCGAAGCCCGCGGCGTGGAAGTCACCGACACGCTGGATTCACGTCTGACGTTTGACAGTTTCGATGCCGGAACCTCCGGCGTGACGATCGCCCAGAACGGCCAAGATCTGACGTTCACGGTCGGCACCCTGACCAGCGGGCAAACCGAAACGTTCACCTTCGTCGTCGACATTGCCAGCTCGGCCACCGGAACGCTCAATAATCAAGCTGACATCACCACCACCGATGTCGATACCGATGGGGCCAACGACAGCGATGACGTGGATGTGGCGATCACGGTCGACACCGACTTGGTGATCAGCAAGAGCGTTGATTTGGCAACGGCCGTCCCCGGCCAAGACACGCTGACCTACACCTTCACGATCTCCCACGACACCGACAGCGTCAGTGATTCCGGTCAAGTCACGTTCACCGACACGCTGCCGGCCGGGTTGACCGGGTTGACGATCGACGCCCCGGACGCCACCTCGTCCGGATTCGACACCGCACAACAGACCGTGACGGTCGTACACGACCCGATTCCCGTCGGGGAAACGCGTACGTTCACCGTCACCGCGTCGGTCAACGAAGACGCCACCGGATCGATCGACAACACCGGCAGCATCAGCGTCGCGGGTGGCGAGTCCGACACGACCAACAACAGCGACACCGCCACGACCGCAATCACGCCGCAATTCGACGTGACGCTGACCAAGACCGCCGGGGACACGACTCCGGATCCGGGCGAAAACGTCACCTACACGATCGAGTTGACCAATTCCGGTCCCAGCACGGCCACCAACGTCGTCTTGACCGATGACGTGCCGACCGGGCTGACCTTCGTCAGCGGAACCTTGGACGGACAATCGGCGACCCTGTCGGGCAACACGGTGACGTTCCCCGCGATCTCGCTGGACGAAAACGAAACGCTGGCCGCCACCTTGGTCTTCACCGTCGGCGTGGACACCAGCGGCACGGTGACCAACACCGCAACCGTCACCGCCGATAGCGGCGAAACCGACACGACCAACAACACCGCGTCGGCAACCATCACCGGCACGCCGCAGGCCGATCTGACGGTTGAAAAGACGGTCGATGATGACATCGCGCAAGCCGGCGAAACGCTGGTCTACACCGTCACCGTGACCAACGACGGCGTCTCCACCGCCTTTGATTCGGTCGCCACCGACACGCTTCCTTCGGGAGTCACGTTCGTCAGCGGGACCGATCAAAACAACAACACTCTGTCGGCCACGGGCGGTGTCGTCACCGTCGACGCCGGCGATTTGGCCCCCGGTGCGTCGTTCAGCTTTACGATCAACGCCACGGTCGACGCCGACGCAAGTGGAAACCTGCAAAACGTCGTAGTTGTGTCAACAACAACCGATGAATCGGACGATACCAATAATACCGATCAAGCGACCACGGCCGTCGACCCGATGATTCGCTCGATCAGTGGCTCGGTCTACTTTGATCGCGATAACGATGGCGTCCGCGACGCCGACGAAACCGGGATCCAAGGCGTGACGATCCGGCTGACCGGCACCGATAGCTCCGGAAACGCGATCGACGAACGCACCGTACTGACCGACGCCAACGGCGATTATGAATTCACCCAACTCGGTGCAGGAACCTACCAGGTCGAAGAGATTCAACCGGAAGACTTCGTGACCGGCCAGAACACCGTCGGCAACGGAGCGACCGCGACGGTCGTCGACGATGTCTTCACCGATCTCGCACTCGGGATCGATGAAAATGCGACCGACTTCAACTTTGGAGAACGAGCCCAGGTGCTATCGAAACGACGCTTCCTCGCGTCATCGTGATGAATGTCCCTCGTGGAACGACCGTTCGTCTCGCACTTCGCCGGAGCCGGTGATGTAGCGAAATGCTGAAAGACGAACGACGTCGCCACGGGCACCGTGACATCGCACGCATTGGTGAGGAAGCCGCCAACGCACGGCCTTTCGGGGGGAAGGCCGTGCGTTTTTTATGCGCCGCTACAATCTGCGTTCGCTACGAATGTCAATGAAAATTGCCCCCATCTCCAATAACCAAGGGCTCCCTCACGGACCGTTGACGACCTGAGCTGTGCGACGTTTCCCCGAGCACATCGGGAACACCGGCAGCAGATCCCCGATCTCCAAGACCTTTCCCGTCTGATCCCTGACGCGAAAGTTCGTCTCTCCCTCGCCGAGCCGATCGAGCAGATCTTGCCTGCCGTCCGCCACCGTGACATCCAGGACATCGCCGGTTTTCAATTGAATCGCTCGCGCACCTGCTGGAAAGATTGAACCGTAGTCCTGTTGATAACACTGCTTCAAATGGACTCGGTAAAGTTCAATCGCCAAACGGGCCGCTTCGGAGTTGGCTCGCGTGGCATCGTCTTGCAGCCGCCGCCGGTCCACCCACCAACCACACATCGCAGCGGTGGAAAGAACGACTAGCAGAATCGTCGAGAGGCGAAACTTCATTGGGGGTGACTCTCCGCGCGGATTGTCAGCAGCGCGTGGGCACGTTGCGCAGCGGTGGGTGATGAGACGAGCGCAGTAGTGTATCCGATCGCCAATCCGTCAATGTTGATAGAACCCGCCGTGACGACGCCGACCTGCTCAGCCAAGGGCGTGCGGTTTGTAGGTCGTTGATTTTAAAGGGTATTTGCGGATTACTCTGGCGGCCCTGTACCACCTCAAAGAAAAACCGTCCTGCTAGAGAGTGAAGAACGTAAGAGCCTGCTATCAGAGCGGTTAAGAACCGCACGGCCTCGGCTGGGAGGGCTGGGCTACGCACCTCCCGCCTGGCGCGCCGCTTCCATGAACTCCAACATCTGGTACAGCATCTCGGTCTTGGGCATCGCCACTCCGGCTGCCTTGGCCGTATCGATCGGCGTCTTCAAAATCCGCTGCAATTCCATCGGTCGCCCGGCCAAGTAATCCAGACGCATGCTGCTGTCATAGGGCTTCATCGTCCGCGTATGGTCGATCGTCTTTTCGATCCAGGCGGCGTCGATCGATGCACCACAGGCACCGGCGGCGCGATGCACTTCGGTGATGATGTCCCGGATCAGGTCGACCGATGATTCGTTGCCGATCAATTTGTCCGTCGATGCGTCGAGCGCGACGGACAGCCCGTTAAAGGGGATGTTCCACATCAATTTCCGCCAACGCACCATGTTCAAATCGTCCGACGTTTGGACTTCGATCCCCGCCGCCGTCATCTCGGCACAGATCTGGTCCGCTTTGGCCAACGTCGCGGGACTGTTTTGGTAAGGACCAAAAACGATCCGCCCGTAATCGATGTGGCGGATGTGCCCGGGGCCGACCTTGTTGCTGCACAAGAAACAGCAACCGCCAAAAACTCGCTCCGGGCCGATCATCTGGGCGACATCTTTTTCCACCCCCAGTCCGTTCTGCAACACCAAAGCCACTCCGCCGGCACCGGTCGGCTTGGCCAGCAGTGACGGCAAGGAATCGTTGTTGACGGTTTTCAGACCGATCAGCGTGACGTCGCAAGCGGGCATGGTGTCAACCGAGCCGTGGGCGTTGACCTGCGTCAGATCGAAATCTCCCCAGTGACTTTCGATTTTCCACCCCTGGTCGCGGACATGTTCATAATCCGAGCGCAACAAGAAATGGACATCGTGTCCGGCCCGGGCGAGCATCGCGCCGTACAGGCCGCCGACGGCTCCGGATCCAAGAATCGCATAGCTTTGCTGGGTCATATCGTTTGCTGATTGGGAAGCCAAAAGAACGGTTCGAGGGACACGGTGGCCTTCAACTTACGAAACTCCGGGCCGGTTCCGCTACCAAGCCCTGGCGAAACCGCGTCGGCCCCGACTACAATTTGGCACAATCGTTTGTGCAGCTGCGTTTTTAGCCGCTGTGTTTTCCCCCCCGCCAAATGATGCCACCGATGAGCTCCCTGCCGATCCCCTTCCCCCGACTCTGTCTGGCCGTCTCCCTTACCTCTACGTTACTCGCGGTCTCGCACGTCGCTGCCGCCGATCCCGCCACGCCCCCCCGTCGTCCCGTCCAACTGATCTTTGACACCGACATCGGAAACGATTGCGACGACGTGATGGCGATGGGCGTGATCCATTCGCTGCAGTCCCGTGGCGAGTGTGAATTGCTGGCCGTGACGATCACCAAAGACAACCCGCTGGCCGCGGCCTTCACCGACGCGCTGAACACGTTTTACGGCCGTGGCGAGATTCCGATCGGCGTCTGTGACAGTGGAGTGACGCCGGAAAAGGGTCGGTTCAACGTGTTGGCCGAACAACGCGACGACGGTCAACTGCGTTACCCGCACGATCTCCGACCGGACACCGAGCCACCGTCGGCGGTGGACGTCCTGCGTCAAACCTTGGCCGCGGCCGAGGACCACAGCGTCGTGATCGCGCAGGTCGGGTTTTCGACCAATCTGGCCAATCTGTTGCGTAGCGGACCGGACAAACACAGCAAGTTGTCGGGCGTGGAACTTGTCAAGCAAAAGGTGCGTCTGCTCTCAGCCATGGCCGGCGCCTTCACCAAGATCCCCAACAACAAGGGCGAACTGCACGACCACCGCGAATACAACGTGGTCAAGGATCTGGAGAGTGCTCGATACCTGGCCGAGCATTGGTCGGCCCCGATCCTTTGGAGCGGATATGAGATCGGATTGAACCTGCGTTATCCGCACGAGAGTATTGAAAAGGACTTTGGCTACGTCGATCACCACCCGATCGCCGAGGCCTATGTGCTGTACAACCCGCCGCCCCACGATCGTCCGACGTGGGATTTAACCTCGGTGTTGCACGCCGTCCGTCCGGACCGAGCCTACTTTGATGTTTCGCCACCCGGTCGCGTGACCGTTGACAAGGATGGGCTGACGACCTTCGAGCCCGTCGAAGGCGGTCGGGATCGCTATTTGATTTTGCGTGGCGATCAAAAAGGCCGCGCCACCGAGGCCTTGGTCGGCCTGACCAGCCAACCACCGTCGAAGTAGATCGACGACGCAGGCCGTGGGAGAGGCTTCCAGCCTGTCAATGCCGCGCCGACAGGCTGGAAGCCTATCCCCACTGGCCGGATGGTCTCTGAGGAATGCGTTAGAATTGGCCTTGCCCCAATCCCCACGCCCGGAGACCTCCATGATTTCCCGCAAGATTCTGAGTTCCACCACGGCCGCTTGGCTGTGCGCTGTCGCTTTACTCACGCCGCAACCGGCGCTGGCACAAACCGCTGAAAAACTTTCCACCGAGTACGTGCCCGACGACGCCGTCGCGGCGGTTTACCTTTCACCGCGACAAATATTGACCTCGCCCGACTGGAAACTGGCGCCGATCGAAGTCGCCCAGGCGGCGGGATTGCAATACGTCGGCGTCGACCCGCTGAACATCGACGACATCAAAATCGTCGTCGGCATGCCCGGCCCGATGGGGCCGCAGGCGGGCGCGGCGATTGAATTGAGCGTCGACTTCGCGATCGACCAACTTAACCCGATGATCCTAAGCGAGTTCGAACCCAAGGAAGTCGAGGGGCTGAAAGTCTATGAGAGTCGCCGACCGCCGATCGTGCGTCTGCATCAAGCCGGACCACGGACGATTTTGGTCGGCAGCGGCGGCTACCTGACCAAGATGTTGGCCGCCGGCGAAGGTGGCACGGGTCAGGTCGCCAGTTTGGCGTCGCGAATCACACGGCGAGACGGCGTGACCTTGCTGGCCGGCATGCAACAGATCCGTCCGATGGTGACGGGACTGCTGCGACAAAACGCCGGTCAAATGCCTCCGCCGCTGCGTGAATTGACGGAATTCGCCGAGTACTCCGACGCACTGTATGTCAACATCGACTACGCCCCCATGTCCGGCTCGCTGATGCTTTCCGCGATCGGCCGCGATGAAGACTCCGCAGCCAAACTGGAAGACGCCTTGAACCAAGCGATCGATTTCGGCCGCATGATGGCGACCGGCGAGATGATGAAGAACGTCAAAGGCCAAGATCCGGTCAACCAGGCGATGGCCAAGTACATCGAACGGCTGGGCACCGAGATCGCAGCCATGATGCGTCCCGAGAGAAGCGGCAAAATCGTGACTGTCAGGCTCTCGGGGAACGTCGGCACGACCGGAATCCTGGTCGGGTTGCTGCTGCCAGCCGTCCAAGCCGCTCGTGAAGCGGCGCGTCGTATGCAAGCCAGCAACGAATTGAAACAAATCGGGTTGGCTCTACACAACTACCACGCGACCTACAAGACGTTTCCCGACCGTGCGATCCGAGCCGACGACGGCACACCGCTGCTCAGCTGGCGGGTCGCGGTCCTGCCCTTCATCGAACAACAACAGCTCTACGAGCAATTCCATTTGGACGAACCCTGGGACAGTCCCCACAACCGCCAACTGATCGAGCAAATGCCTCGCACCTATGCCGACCCCAGCGCGATCGTGCCTCCCGGACACACCGTGTTCCAGGTGCCCCAGGGCGAAGGCATGATGTTTGAAGATTCGGGGAAAACCAGGATCCGTGACATCACCGACGGCACCTCCAACACCATCTTGGCGATCGAAAGCAGTGCCCAAGCGGCGGTGCCGTGGACCAAACCCGCGGACCTGCAGATCGACCCATCCGATCCGCTCACGAACACCGGCGACAACCGCCCCGGTGGCTTTCACGTGCTGATGGGCGACGGTGCGGTCCGATTCATCGCCAACTCCATCGATCCCGAAGTCTTCAAGAAACTGCTGACGCGGGCCGGCGGCGAACCGGTTAATTTTTAGTTGTTCGACTTTTTGGCGGATCGTAACAGCCAGCGTCTCACCCGAGCACGGACGCTCGGCCGGCCCGACGTAGCTACCTTCGCCAGAAGGTGGATACCCGTGTTTTCCACGCTCTGGCGAGCGTAGCTACGTTGTAACGCGCCCGGTTGATACGCCGGACGCCCGTGCGAACCCTCTCATTGATTCCTCACTGACAAAACGTTTTCAAATGACTCGCCCCCTCGCCGTTTGCTTCTCCCTCCTTTGCCTCGCAACCCTGGCGTCCGCCGCACCGCCCCGGTCGAACATCCTGTGGCTGTCGTGTGAAGACATCAGCCCACACCTCGGCTGCTATGGCGACGAGCACGCGATCACGCCCAACCTGGACCAACTTGCCGAGGAAGGCGTCCGCTACAGCCATGCGTTCACGACCGCCGGAGTCTGTGCGCCGTGTCGCAGCGGGATCATCACCGGGATGTACCAAACGACACTTGGGACGCATCACATGCGTTGCACCGCGACGTTGCCCGAGGGGATCCATCCGTTTCCCAAATACCTGCGTGACGCCGGGTACTTCTGCACCAACAATTCGAAACAGGACTATCAATTCAAAACGCCCGCTGACACGTGGGATGTCTCCTCCGGCAAGGCGCATTGGCGTGACCGCGGCAATGACGACACGCCCTTCTTCGCCGTGTTCAACTTCACCGGCTGCCATGAATCCGGCATCGCACGAAAAAGCAAGTACCAGGACGTGACCGAGGTGTTGACCGCCGACCAACGTCAGGATCCCACAAAATTGCAACTGCCGCCCTACTACTGCGACACGCCGATCACCCGCGAGGATTGGAAACGCAACTACGAGCTGATCACCGCCATGGATCACTGGGCCGGCGGATTGATTCAGCAGCTGAAGGACGACGGCCTGTACGAAAACACGATCATCATGTTCTGGTCCGATCACGGCGTCGGATTACCACGAGCCAAACGCTGGCTGTACGAATCGGGTACACACATTCCATTGATCGTCCGCATTCCCCCAGCGTATCGTGTCGATGACCAGGGCACCCCGGGGACCGTTTGCGACGACCTGGTCAGCTCGATCGACTTCGGACCAACCGTCTTGAACCTCGCCGGTCTCGACCAGCCCTCGTCTGTTCAAGGACAACCGTTTCTGGGAAGCGATTTGCCGGCGCCCAGGCAATACGTTTACGGCGCACGCGACCGCATGGACGAACGCTACGACATCATCCGTATGGTTCGTGACAAACGTTTCCGCTACCTGCGCAACTTTGAACCGCTGAAAAGCTATTACCAATACATCAACACCTGCGAAAAAGGCGCCACGATGCGTGAGCTGAGACGGTTACATGACGCGGGTCAACTTCCGCCAGCGGCCGAATACTATTTCTCGCCCACCAAGCCGGTCGAAGAACTCTACGATTGCGATGCCGATCCGCACGAAATCAACAACTTGGCCGACGACCCGGCCTACGCCGATGCGTTGAAACGGATGCGTGATGCGCAAACCCAGTGGATCGCCGACACGGGTGACTTGGGATTGATCCCCGAAGCGATTCTTGCCGAGCGCGCTGAAACGTTGGGAAGCGAGTACGCCGTTCTGCGACAGGTCGATGCGGATCGATACAACCAACGGCTCGGCGCGATCGCGGTCGCCGCTTCCAGCGGTCCGTCGGCATTGAACAAGTTGGTCGATGCCGCCGAAGACGACGACAGTGCCATTCGATACTGGGCGGCGACGGGGATCGGCAATCTGGGCACGGTCGCAAAACGGGCCGCCGCGGATTCGATGAGGGCACGACTGGGCGATGATTCCTCGGCCGTCCGCACCGCTGCGGCCCGCGCGTTGTGCCGGATGGAATTGCCCAAGGCTGCACTGCCGGTCTTGATCCATGAGCTGACCACCGGTGCCCAGTGGGAACGGCTGCAAGCGGCCATCGTGCTCGATGAAATCGATGAACAGGCGCTGCCGGTGATCGAGCAGATGCGGCAGGGATTGCAGTATCAAAAAGGCTTCAATTCCGACGGCAAGTACCGCGTCCGCGTGACCAACCGCGCCCTCAACGAACTTGAGGGAACGAATAACGTCGTGGATTGATGCGGGGAGCGAATTGGCAGACTGATTCGGGGCAGAATGATGGGCAGCTTCGTTGAGAAACGCTGAGTGACATCGCAAAAAAGAAACCCACGGATGGCAGAGCGCACCCACGGATGTCATTCAGCCGGGAATCCGTGGGCCGATTCAGCCCGATCTTTGAAGCCGGTCTTACCTCGAACTCCTCTCCGCAAACGTTACCGCTGAGAACGGTCCAGCGCGTCCAATTCACTCAGCTTTAACCGCACGCTCAGGATGTAGGGCTGTTCGCCCTGGGTCCAATGACCGTAGGTGGTCGTGACGATCGTGTCGTCGGGCAGCACTTCGACTCCGGGATACGCCGTGTCGGCGCCCTTCGTGTTGTCGCCCAGCCGCACAAAGTATTGCCCGTCACGGCCGCCCACCAGATCCTCCCAGGTGCCGACCCAACCGACCCAATCGCCTTCGAACGGGCGATGCTTTCGATCTTGTGTGGGTGACTGGCAACGATAACTGATGAACAACCGACCGTCCGCGGTGTACTTTCCGGTGTGGCGATCGCCGGTCAACGCGAGTGGCAATTCCCGCGGCGTCGACCACGACTCACCTTCGTCATCGGAAAAGATGATGTGGGAGTTCTTTCGCCGCGCGTTTTCTCGCAACAGCACCGCCAGCCGTTTCCCGTCGGGCGACCGGATGCAACCGGGTTCGCACAGATGAACGTCGCTCGACTGATACACCGATTCCGGGTCCGACCAAGTCAAACCGCCATCGGTCGAACGCGTTTGATACAGCGTGAACACACCGGTCCGTTTTCCGTTCTGGTTGAAGAACCGCCCGTCGTCGTGGAACATCGCCAGGTAGTGGCCGGGACCAGTTCGCAACGCTTCGACGAAGCCCATCACGACGATCCCGCCCCAATCGCCGACGGGTTTCAGCGGGCTCCAATCCAAGCCGTCATTTTCCGAAACCGCCAGGCGAGCCGGATAGAGCCCCGACCACATGATGATGCGTTTGGTGCCGTCGGGACCGATCACGCGGTGCAGCGTGGGCACTTCGCGGGACGTCGACCAATTGTCGGGCGTGGGCAAACGATCGCTCCATGTCCGTCCGCCGTCGTCGCTGCGTTTGTAAACGATGCCGCCGCGGCCGTGCCCTTTCGGATACACGCACAGCATCGTTTTGCCGTCTTCCAACAAGCACGTCGTCGGATGCCCAAGGTATTGTCCCTTTTCGCGATCAACGATCACTTGGCGGTCGGTGTCATCACTCAAATCAATCGTCGAAAGCGGTGTCGAATCGGCCAACGATGCGGGCTGCAAGAACCCCTGTGAAACGAGGAATCGATCCAGGTGGCGGATCGTTGATTGGTAACTGGAATTGTCACCGCGACCATAGTTGAAGAATCCGTGTCCTTGCCTGTCGAATCCGACCAATTCGCAGTCGCCGCCGGCCTTTTCGATCGCCTGACAAAACGCTTCAACTGTCCAGTAGGGGACCGTGGAGTCGGCTTTCCCATGGAAGATGATCGTCGGCGGCGTTTCCGGGCCGACGTGATGGATCGGCGAGAGTGCCTTGGGATCGGTGCCCATCCGCTCGGGAAGGCCAGCGACCTTTTCCGGGTCCAGCGGCGGCCGATCGTCGATCCCGGCCAACACGACGGCTGGATTGAACAACGCCAGCGCGTCGGGCCGACTGCTGACCGAGTGGTCGTCGCCGGATTCATCGTAACCCTCGACCACTCCGGTGCATGCCGCCACGTGGCCGCCGGCGGATCCTCCACCGGCGACGATGCGATTGGGATCGACGCCCAGTCGATCGGCGTGCTCGCGGATCCAGCGGACTGCCGATTTTCCGTCGGCGACACATTGGACCGCCTTGGTCCCCTGGCGATCCAACACGCGGTAGTCCGCCGTCATCGCGACCATGCCGCGCGAAGCCAGGTGCTTGCAATGTTCGACAAACTGGTTCGGCGTGCCGCTTTTCCAGCCGCCGCCAAAGAAAAACACGATGGCCGAACGACGATCACTCGGCTTGTGGTCTTCAGGACGGAACACGTACAGGTTCAACGAAACCGGTTTCCCGTCGGCGTCCTCGGTGGACTTGTAGACTTCGACCGCGGTGCCGGCGCGGCGCATCTTGGATTCGGTGGTTGAGTCCTGCGCCCGAAGACTTGAGAGGGGAATCACCGCAAGTGCGACCAGAGCGACAAGGACACGCAAAGTATGGGACATCTGGGCTGCCAAATGGGGAGGGAAAATTAGGAAGGTGCGTTGAACACGCAGGAGGTGGGAATGGTTTACAGTATAGCCCCGCCTGTTGGCTCGTGTTACACGCACTCCCCACCCCGACCACACTCGATCCTCCATGATTCGTTTGATTCGATGCTGTTTGCCGGCACTGATCCTCGCACCGACCCTGGTACTGCTGACCAGTCCCATCGCCTTGGCCGTGAAAGACAACCCCGTCGGCGGTGCCCCCAACGGCGATGCGATTGATTTTTCCAGCGCCGACTTCTGGGAAACGGTCGACGGAAAACCGGTCGCCGACAGTTGGGAGTTTGCCGACGGAGAGGTCCGGTTGGTCAACCCACGTGGTGGCAACGGCAGCTTGCTCAGCCAACCGCTTCCGCCAAACTTTGAACTTTCATGGGAATGGAAGATTCAAGAGAAAACAAACACGGGATTGAAGTACCGCGTTCGCAAGTTTGGCAAAGCGTTGTTCAGCAACAACTATCTGGGAATTGAGTACCAGATCATCGACGACGCTCCAACCAACGTGGCCAAGGGCAGCACGGCGTCGATCTATGATTTGGTCGCACCAGCGAGTGAAAAAACGCTGCATCCGATCGGCCAGTGGAATCAGGCGCGCGTGGTCGCCAAAGGGAATCGCTTGGAACACTACTTGAACGGTGATCTCGTCGCCTCGGCAACAACGGCCGGCCCCAGTTGGGACAAGACGATCGCGCTAAGCAAGTTCTATGGCGCGAAAGACTTCGGCAGTCCCAAGCCCGGTGATCGCGTCATGCTGACCGATCACGGCGGCAAAGCGTCGTATCGCAAATTTCAGTTTACCACGCTGGCCGTCGATGCGGCTGACACCGAACCGCCGGTCGAATCAGGGCCGTTCCTCGGTAATGCGATGCGGAACAGTTGGGCGGACCAGGATTCCATCGTGATCTGGACCCGCACGACCGCTCGCCCCGAGTTCGTCGCTGATGGATTGGAATTCGTTTCGCTGTCGACCAAAAAGGCTTCGAAGCTGTCCCAAGAGACCGATCCCGAAAAGCTGCTCGGTGCGCAACTTCCCGAAGACGCAACGTTGTCGCAAATGTTGGGAGCGTGTCCCGGAGCGCCCGGTCGGGTTCGGCTGATGTACTTCCCCGGCAAACAACGCTATGCAACCAAGACCACCGATTGGATCACGACGGACGCCGAGAGTGACTTTACTGCTCAGTGGAAGATCGAAGATTTGAAACCGGACACCCAGTATGCGGCCATCATCGAAGCCCAATCACTCGACGGCGACGAAACCACAGCGGTCGTCCGCGGGGCGTTTCGAACCGCACCCAAGGAAAACGCCCGAAAGGACGTGAAGTTTTGCATCACGACCTGCCATGACTTCATCCGCCGCGACGACGGCATGAAAGGCCACAAGATCTATCCGGTGATGACCGAGATGCAGCCCGATTTCATTGTCCACGCCGGCGACATCGAATACTACGACAAACCCGACCCTTGGGCGATGACCATCGAATTGATGCGTTTTAAATGGGGCCGGATCTTTGCCCTGCCCAGCAACCGAGACTTTTACAGCCGGACGACTAGCTACTTCTTGAAAGACGACCATGACACGCTCAAGAACGATTGCTGGGCCGGTCAAACCTATGGCTCGGTCAGTTTCGAGCAGGGCGTTCGGCTGTTCAACGAGGAACAATTCCCCTCGTTGAATCCTCGCTACACCAACATCCGCTGGGGCCGCGATCTGGAGGTCTGGTTCTTGGAGGGACGCGATTACCGCAGTCCCAACTCGATGCCCGACGGACCGGAAAAGACGATTTTGGGGGAAGAGCAGAAAGCCTGGTTGTTCAAGACCCTGGAGGAATCGACGGCAAAATTCAAAGTGATCTGCAGCCCGACGCCGGTCGTCGGCCCCGACCGCGCGAACAAGAAAGACAATCACGCCAACGAGATCTTTGCGCACGAAGGAGACCAGATTCGCGCCAAACTGGCGACGATCGACAACGTGATCGTGCTGTGCGGCGACCGCCATTGGCAATACGCCTCCTTTGATTCCGAAGCCGATCTCTGGGAGTTTGGTTGTGGCCCGGGAAGCGAGAAACATCAATTGGGCTGGAAACCGGGCGACGAGCGTCCGCAGCACCGATTCCTGCGCGTCGCCGGCGGATTCCTGTCCGGCGAATTGCACTACACCGGCGACGAAAAACAACCGCGATTGACCCTCCGCCACCACAAGGTCGACGGAGCCCCCGTCAGCAAGTTCGTCTTCCCCGCAACAAAGGGGACGGGGGTTGATTCCGACGACATCGCCCCGGCTGCCGACCAAAACATCGACCCGAGTGCCGAGTGAAACTCACATTCCCAATCATTTAAAAACTCCCGTCCGAATGACACCGGCTTAAGCCAATACGCTGAGCCGTAGGCGCTAGCCTCGTGCCTTACCGCCGTGTTAAAGGCGTATCAAGGCCCGCGGCTAGCGCCGTCGGCTCACTAAGCCCGTGCCATTTGGGACGGGGGTTCATTCGGTTTTTCAACCCCCGTCCCCTTTAGCGTCAGGCGTCCAGGCGTTCGCGGATGAAGGTCGGATTGGGGGTTCCGCGGCCTTTGCGATCACAGCGAAAGAATTCCGAGACGTAACGCACCGGCGTCTTCTTTTCGGGGACTTTAAAACGGTCGCCTTTTTGCAACACCGGGCGGGTTTCGTCCATGCGGCCGAACTGGCGGGTTCCGGCGGCCTGACAGGGATACCAGTGTCCGATGCCGTCGGCGTCTTCCAGATAGAACTCGGGGTAGCAGTGATCGGGGATCCAGACGACCCGCGCGGGAATTTTTAGATTGCGGCAGATCGCGACGAACAAACTGGTCATTTCCTCGCAGTCACCCTTGCCCTCTTTCAAGGCCACCGAGGCGTTTTTCAGATCGCCTTCGACGTACTGCACCTTGTCGCGAACGTAGTCATAGGCGAGTTCGACACGTTGCCAATCGCTGTCGGCATCCATCTGCTCGACCTGTTGGGCCGCTTCGCGGATGGATCGGTGCGAGGCGTCGATGAAGGGACTGTTTCCGGTGTAGAGCCTTAGGTCACGCGACAGTCGTTTGGGGATCACCAGGGTCGACGTGTCGTCTGGGGGCAGAATCCGCGACCGCTGGATATCGACTTCGATCGTGAACTCGGCCGTCGATCCGGCGGTGACCCGAGGCATCTGCAGCACGACCTGTTTCGTCCCGCCACCGAGTTCACGGATCTCCCAGCGTGAGACGTGGGGAGTGATGTTCTGTTTGCGAACCGTAACGGTTTGTTCGGGCCAATCGGTGGGGATCGGAAACGTCGCCAACACATTCGTGCAGGTCACCGGGGTGGTCAGCACCAGTCCGATCCGCCAATGCGTCATCGGTTGGTCCTGGTAGCTGAGCGACTGAGCGCATGCCCGCGGTGTTGCACCAAGCTCAACCGAGCCGATCGCGGCGGCGCTCAAGACCAACGACTTCTTCATCCATTGTCGTCGCAGAATCGATTCGTCAGTTCGCATTACGTTGCCAGTGTTTCCGGGTAATCGGTAGTGGACGACGCGAGCAGTCCTCGCAGCGGGCAATCCGAATGGACTCGTCGCCTCTTCCACGACTCGAAAATCATGCTGCGGTGAACTACTAGCGTAGTCTGAACAATAAAATGCACGAAACGCAAACGTGTGAGCATCCCCGTGCCCGTCTCACCCGCTTGCGTTTCGTGCGATGGTCGCTGGTGTCAGTTGACCGCTCGTGCTCCGGGCGGAAGCGGATCTTCGTAAACGATCCGGTTGCCGTCTTCGTCCACCCGATAGCCGACATCGGGGTAACCCATGTAATTCGTCCGATAGCCTTGGGCGTCGGTAGGGGCGGGTTGCCAGACGCCGCTATAGGGTTGCACGTAACCTTGCCCGTCAACGATTCCACCGGCGGCGTATCCGGTCCCACAGCAGTAGGGATCGGCCGGGTAGGCCCGCATCGTCTGGCCCGCCGGGACGTAGCCGGTGGCACAGGGATTCGGGTTACAGCCATAAACGCTCGGCTGCGGCACGTAGCGTGGCTGCGCCGCCAGCGGTTGATTGCAGGTCGGCTGAGCGGCCGCGGGCGGGGCTTGCCGACGAAGCGGCGTGGACAATCGGTTGCACAAGCCGCACTCTGCTCCGCGGCCGAAAAAGAAGTTTCGGAACGGGGTGCAGCCGGAAGTCGTCGTTACGACAGCGGCAGTCATTACGACTAGAATAAAACGGTTGTTCATTGGAGTTTCCGCGATTGGCACAGGGAGCGTATTCGTCGGCCTCGGATCGAGAACCACACAAAACTAGGACGCTCTGAATGATGTGCAAACGCAACATCGTTTTTTTTCTGCAACAATTTGTTGCGTCTGGTCAGACGCTAGGTCTCACCCACCCGCCTTTGATCCCACCCTTAAGCCCGATGATGCGGATGTTCCCGCCGATCCGAATGTGCGTGTTGCTCGTCTGCCTCGCGTCGACGGCCCTGTGCGTCGATGTGTCTGCCTGTCGAGCCGACGCCCCTACCGAAGTCGCAGCCGAAGTCGCAGCCCACGCGGTTGATGCCCCGTCGACCGATGACGAGCCGACGCTCGTGTCGACTTGCGATCACGACTGTGCCGCCGCGGCCGACTTCATCGCCGACAGCAATGTGTGTGTCTGTGATTGCGACCGTGTCTTTCTGGTCTCGACGCGCCACTTGACGGCCAATGCCTGTTGCGCCCCGCTGGTCGACATCCCGTTCCGGATCTGGCGTCTCGATTCGGGTACACCCTGCGAAATCACTCACAATGATTATCTGGCCTCTCTTTCGCCCGATCGGCCTGTCGTGTTTTATGTCCATGGCAATCGAATGCCGGTGGCGGACGTCGTCTCGCGGTCGACGATGATTCGCAACCGGATTCGGATGCGAGGCGCCCGCGGCCCGATCGACTGGATCATCTACAGTTGGCCCAGCGAGAAAGAGACGATCGGCGTCAAGGATTTTCGGCTCAAGGCGGATCGCTGTGACGCGCAAGGTCTATACCTGGCTTCGTTCTTGCGTCAGCACGTCCAGACAGCGATTCCGATGGCGATGATCGGGTACAGCTTTGGAGCCCGGGTCGCGACCGGAGCACTCCACGCGTTGGCCGGAGGAAAATTGTCCGGGCGAACCTTACCCGACCCTCCAGTAGTCGGCGCGAACGTGCGCGTCGGGTTGGTCGCCCCCGCGATCGAATCGAAATGGCTGGGCGGCAACGGCTACCATGGCTGTGCGACCAAGAACATGGATCAGCTGGTGCTGCTGTACAACCGCCGCGATGTGGTGCTGAAACGCTATTGGCTGCTCGAAAAGATTCGTCGCGACACGGCGCTCGGGTACAGCGGACCGACGACCTTTGCCTCGCGTGTGGATGGAACGCGATTGCCCGTCCGATCGCGTGACTGTGCGTCGATCGTCAAACTGCGTCACTCGGAGATCGACTATTACCAGGGCGGATGCAATGCCGGAATCGATATGGCGAGGCTGATCAATGGAATCCGATCCATCAGCTTCTGATCCCGATCATCCCCAGCCGCCCCGTGCCGTGCGTCTGGCCTATCACAACGGCCAATGGGTTTCCGGCGACGAGGCCTGTCTCTCCATACGAGATCCGGCGATCACCCAGGCGGTGACCGCCGTCGAACGCGTCCGTGCCTACAACGGGCGGCTGTTCCAGTTCGACCGACACCTCGATCGCTGGCAACACACCACCGCAGCCCTGGCAATCACAGGGCTGCCGGCCCGCCAAGCACTCGCCGAGCAGATCGACGCAGTGATTCGGCGAAACGATGCTTGGCTGCAGACTCACAATGAGTTCGGCGTCGTCTGGTTCGCTTCCCCCGGCATCGCCGGTTCGCCGACTCTGGTGATCGATCTGTACCCGATCGATTCGGCGTTGATGAAGCGTCGAATCCGATCGGGCAGCCCGCTGGTCGTCACCTCGGTCCAGCAGCCCGCCGCGGAGTGCTGGTCACGAAACCTCAAAGTCCGCTGTCGACTGCACTACTACCTGGCCGATCGAGAGGCCGCGCGGCAGCACCCCGACGCGCTCGGCGTCCTGTTGGACAGCGACGGTTCGATCACCGAAACGAGCATCGCCAACGTGTTGATCGTCCACGCCGGCCAGGTGGTTTCGCCCCCCGACGATCAAGTCTTACAGGGCATTTCACGACAGGTCGTGCGTGAGTTGTGCGACGCGTCAGGCGTTCCCTGGCGAGAGCGACGCATTTACCCCGACGAGTTGCGTACCGCGGACGAGGTGCTGTTGACCGGCACCAGTTGCGGACTCTGGTTCGCCCACTCGATCGACGGATCCCCGCTGCGATCCGCCGGTCCGGTCTATCAACGGCTCCGTGCGGGCTTTGACGCTTTGGTGGCCTGAAAGCCTGTCCCACTTTTCCAGTCCGACATGGTTACAATGGCCGGTTGATTCCCAAGTCACCTCCAATGGCCAGAATATCAAATGGGTTTGCGTCTGCTTTCCATCGGGCTGATCGCCTGGATCGTCTCCTGCCACACCGCCGGGATTGCCGCCGAACGCGTCGATCCTGAACGCGTTGATTTTGCCCGAGACGTTTATCCGATTTTGGAAACGTACTGCGTCGGATGCCATAGCGTCGATGATCCTCAAGGCGGATTGGTGATGGATTCCTATGCCGGCTTGGCCAAGGGCGGTGATTCCGGATTGGCCGTCACGCCGGGGGTTCCTGCCAGCAGTCGGTTGTTGTTGATGATCACGGGCAAACTGGAACCGGTGATGCCGCCCGACGACGCCGAGGGGCCCGACGAAGGCGAATTCGACGTGCTGTCCCGTTGGATCGAACAGGGCGCGGCCGGCCCCAAAGGCGACCTGCCGATCCGACGCACGCTTCGCACCCCATCGATCGAACCGTCCCCCTCGGTCGCCGCACCGATCACGGCCATCGCTGTTTCCAACGACGGCCGATCGACCGCACGGGCGATGTTTGGTCGCATTGAAGTGCGGAAGGGTGAAATCGTCACGACGGAGATCCGTGATGAACAGCTGGGCAAAATTAATTCACTCGCCTTCGCTTCCGACGCCAGGCGCCTGTTGGTCGCATCGGGGCTGACCGGCGCCTACGGCCGTGCGGCGATCTATGACACCGACTCGGGCAAATTGATTCGGGAATTCGTCGGACACAAAGACACGCTGTACGCGGCGGCCTTTTCGCCCGATGAGTCGCTGTTGGCGACCGCCGGCTACGACCGATCGATCGTGTTGTGGGATGTCGCGACAGGCGAGGTGGTCCGCCGATTGACCGGTCACAACGGCGCCATCTTCGATCTGGCGTTTTCACCCGACGGCAGCGTCTTGGTCAGTGCCTGCGCCGACGAAACCGTGAAAGTATGGAACGTCGAAAACGGCATCCGGCTGGACACGCTCAGCCAACCCGAAGGCGAGGTGTTTGCCGTCGCGATCACGCACGACGGCAAATTCATCGTCGCCGTCAGTGCCGACAATCGGTTGCGTGCATGGCGGTTGCGGGCGACCACCCGTCCACGCATCAATCCTCTGGTAGCGACCCGGTTTGTCGACGAGACGGGAATCGTCAACTTTGCCATCGCCCCGGACGACCGCTCACTCGTCGCCATCTCCGAATCGGGAAACGTCAAACTGATTCGCACGGCCGATTGGCAACCTGTCGCGTCGCTCAAGGCACTGGGAGAAACCGGCACGGACCTGTTCATCACGCCGGACGGCCGGTTGGCCAAGATCGCTTTGATGAACGGTCTGGTCGTCTCCCGAGAACTGCCGCCGGTGGATTCGATCCAGACGAAACGATCTGGTACCGAGTTGCAACGCGTGCTGATGGACTTGGGGGAACCTGCCGCACTCGACGAATCCGAGCTGCGCGATGCGATCCGTCAGACCGGTGTTGCTGTCACTGCGTCCGAGAGTCCTGACGGCCAGATCCTGGACGTCGATCGCCATGTCACGATCAATGGAACGATCTCGCAAGCCGGCCAGGCCGACCTGTTTCGCTGGCGGGCCGGTAAGGGCGAGGTCTGGGCGATCGACGCCGATGCCGCGTCGGCCAGCCGCATCGATCCGATCGTCACCGTGCTTGATGCCAGCGACCAACCGGTGCTGAGGGTCCGGTTGCAGGCCGTCCGCGATTCCTACTTCACCTTCCGTGGCAAGGACAGCAACCAGATCAGCGACTTTCGCGTGTTCAATTGGGAAGAAATGAATCTGGGTGAATACCTGTACGCGGCCGGCGAAGTGACGCGATTGCAGATGCATCCCCGCGGCCCCGACTCGGGTTTCAACGTCTATCCGGGTGCCGGAAAACGATGGACCTATTTTGGAACCAGCGGGACGACACACGCGCTCGGCGAACCGGCCTACATCGTGCGCCCTCTGCCACCGGGCGCCGAACCGCTGGCCAACGGGTTGCCGGTGTTTGACGTGACGTACGAAAATGATGACGATCCGCAACGTTTAGCGGGAAAGAACAGCCGGTTGCTGTTCACCGCGCCCCAAGACGGCCTGTACACGGTGCGCATCGCCGACACACGTGGCGAAGGGGGCGACGGCTACGGGTACAGGCTTGCGATTCGACCGGCACAACCCGGTTTTCAGCCGTCGACAAAAACCGTTTCCAAACCGTTCCATCCGGCCAGCGGCCGTGAGTTCCAAGTGCAAGTCGATCGGGTCGATGGCTACGACGGCCCGGTGACGTTTGAAATCGACGGTTTGCCCGAGCGTTTGGTCAGCAACTTTCCGTTGACGATCGAAGCGGGCCAAAAATTCGCAACCGGAATGATTTGGGCCGACCCGCACGAGCAGGGCTGGGACGGCGAGATCGAACCGACGCTGACGGCCTGGGCGACGGTCGCCGGAAAACGTGTCGAGCGGCGGGCCGGATCGGTGGGGAAACTGAAGTTCGATTCTGCCCCCGCACAAGTCGTCTCGGTCATCAAACCCGTCGGCGCCGAGATCGCCGCCCATGAAAACTGGACCCTTCAAGTGCCTCGCGGCGAAACCGTCTCGGCGCGCGTTTTGATCCAGCGGCGCGAGGGTTTCAAAAACGAAGTTTCGTTCGGCAAAGAACAATCGGGGCGGAACGCCAGCCAAGGCGTTTACGTCGACAACATCGGCTTGAACGGATTGTTGATTCTGGCGGGACAGTCGGATCGCGAGTTCTTTGTGACGGCCGACAAGACAGCCGTCCCCGGGAAACGCTCGTTCTTCCTGACCGCCAACATCGACGGCGGCCTGACCTCACACCCGATCACCGTCGAAGTCCTGCCGTAGTCCCCTGTGAGACAGACTTCCAGCCTGTCAAACCGCCCCCATCATTCTGCCCCGTCTCATTCTGCCAACCCGTTGCCGCCGAAGAGGCAAGACACCATGGCTGGGTGGCTGGATGGAGAGAGGTAAGAAGATTTTGGAGGTAGGAGAATTAACCGCTACGCCAACACTTCGTCCACGATGCGTCCGTGGACGTCGGTCAGGCGGAAGTCGCGTCCGGCGTAGCGGTAGGTCAGGCGTTTGTGGTCCAGCCCCATCAATCGCAATAGCGTGGCGTGCAGGTCGTGGACGTGCACGCGGTTTTCGACCGCTTGGAAACCGATTTCGTCGGTCGCCCCGACGACGTGCCCTCCTTTGACCCCGCCGCCGGCCATCCACACGGTGAATCCATAATGGTTGTGGTCGCGGCCGTTCATCTTGCCCTGGTTGGTGCCCTTGCGCGGCATCTCGACCACCGGTGTTCGGCCGAATTCGCCGCCCCAGATCACGATGGTTTCATCGAGCAATCCGGTGCGTTTTAAATCCGCCAACAGCGCCGCGATCGGTTGGTCGACTTGTCCGGCCAGCCGCCGATGGCCCTTTTCCAAATCGTCATGATTGTCCCAGGGTTGTCCCGCGCCGGTATAAAGCTGGACGTAGCGGACGCCGCGTTCGACCAGACGCCGCGCGATCAGCGTTTGCCGGGCAAAGTCCCCTTCGCCGTAGGCGTCGCGGACCGACTGGGGTTCACGTGTGGTGTCGAATGCATCGGCCGCTTCACTTTGCATCCGATACGCCAATTCAAACGACTCGATACGCGACTGTAACCGTTCATCGTGCTGTCGCGCGGCGGCATGTTGCCGATTCAGGTTTGCCAACAAATCCAGTTGTTGGCGTTGGTCCGTCGGCGCGACCAACTCGCTGCGGATGTTCTCGAGCAATCGATCGACCTGGCGGTGGCTGGTGTCGACATAGGTCGCTTGATACTTGCCGGGCAGGAAAGCGTTTTGCCAGTTCTGTGATTCTTTGATCGGATAGCCGCCGGGACACATGGTCACGAACGCCGGCAGGTTGTTGTTTTCGCTGCCCAACCCGTACGTCAACCAGGATCCGACGCTGGGACGCACCAACCGCGATTCCCCGGTGTTCATCAGCATCAACGACGGTTCATGGTTGGGGACGTCGGCCCGCATCGAGTGGATCAGACAGATGTCGTCGATGTGCTCGGCCGTTTTAGCGAACAGTTCGCTGACGTGAATCCCCGCTTCCCCGTACGGTTTGAACTTAAACGGCGTGCCCAGGACATTGCCGGTAGGCCGTTCCGTTTTTAACGTTCCCGTCGGCGCGGTTTTGCCGGCATAGCGGTTCAGTTCGGGTTTGTAGTCGAACGTGTCGACCTGGCTGGGGCCCCCGTTCATGAACAAGTGGATGACATGTTTGGCCTTGGCGGGAAAATGCAATTCGGTGGGCGCGGCTTCGCGGGCGAGCAGATCCGAAAGCGCCAGGGATCCCAGTCCGGTGCCGCAGCTGGCCAGTAATTGTCGTCGTGTGAGCATCGTGTTCGTGGTGGAGGTCTCGAGTCAGAACAACCAGAATCGCTTCTTCGTGACGTCTTTGCGATTCGGGTCCAGGACTTCGTTGTAACCGGCTTTGTCGAAACGTTTCAGCAGGTTTTCGGTCCCGTACTTTAATTTGAAATCCATTTCGTTTTGGTACAACGGGATGGCGGCGAGAAAGTAGATCGATTTTTCCTCGGATACTTTCAGCCGAATGAAGTCTTCATCGGTCGTCGCCGGAAATGTCAACAGCCAACCGATGAAGCCCGTGCTTTCGTCCAGCGGGTCGGCCGGGTCGCCGTTGGGGATCGTATGCCCGTCAAACAGCCAGGTTTCGTACTCGTGCGGGAATCGGGCCAGGTACTTCAGCCACTGGATCGGCCAATAGTTCGCCGTGTCGCTGAGCGATTGTTCGTCGAGTTTCCAGTCCGGCGGCAAGCAGATCATCAGCTCGGCATAGGCCAATTCTTCGGCGCCTTCGGGAGGCGACATCGGCCGATCACTCATTCCGGTCGTGACCAGCGTGTGGAACGGCCGCTCGGGCGACGGTTTCACCCAGTGCACGTCGATGTGCACCAGGTCCGAAATCAATTCGTGCCAAACACTTTCCACTTCGCCGATATGTTTGGCGATGTGGGCCTCGACGCGTTCGATGTTCTCACCATCACCGATCGCCAATTCGAACTCCCGCGACCTCGCCTCATGACGGTAAACCGTACTTCCTCCGTCGGTCACTTCGTCCGGGATTTCCAGCGGCGGGTAGGGGACTTCGATCGTCTCGCCACAGCCACTGCACTTGGTCTTTTTTCCCGAGTGTGCTTCGCTGGTCTTGTAGCGTTTGGCACACTTGGGGCACCGGAATTCAACGTCCACCACGGTTCACCGTTCACAATTGCGTCGATCAATGTTTATCGACGCAACAGTCTAGCAGGTTTGCCGGGGGAGGGCCTTGCAGGGGGTTTGGACCGGCACGTGATAGGCGTCTATAACGACGTAGCGGAACTCGCCAAGAGTTTCGCTCCACGGCGAGGAGCACGGGACGCCGAAAGCCTTGGCGGCTTCCGCTACCGTCTCCCTTCCGAAAGCCTTGGCGGCTTCCGCTACCGTCTCCCTTCCGAAAGCCTTGGCGGCTTCCGCTACCGTCTCCGTTCCGAAAGCCTTGGCGGCTTCCGCTACGCTGTGGAGGGCTGGTCATCGCGCCCTCACTGGCGCTCGCCGCGGCCGGCGGCGGCGATGATTTCGGGGCGGTCGATCACCAAGTAATGTCCGTGATCGGCGGTGACGATCACGGCGGTGTGGTCCCAGGCGTTGTTCTCGTCGACCCAGTCCATGACTTTGACGAACGCCGCTTCACCGCTCAGCACTGCGCCGATGCTGTTGTCCAGATTGTTGGCGTGATTGGCCCAATCCACATCGCCGGCTTCGATCATCAACCAAAACCCGTCGATCGATTGCTCCAAAACCAACAGGGCGGCTTCGGTCATGTCGGCAAGCGTGGGGTTCTCCATCACGTCGGATTCGGTGTATTGCTCGGCACCGTTGACGTCGGTCGTCGGATCATAACCTCCGTCGGCGGTCGCATACGGCAGGTGACCTCCCGTGGTGCCAAAGAATCCGAGCAGACGTTCCTGGTTGTCGGCGGCCGCCTGGGCGGCTTGCCGCAATAACTTGCGCCCCGGCTTGCCCGGCGTTCGCTGCACCACGCGGTACCGGCCACCGTTGCGCAGATCGGCGACGCGGATATCGTCTTCATGCAAGTACGGGTTGCCTTGCAAGAAATTCATCCCCTGCTTTTCGTCTTGGTCCCGGTGTTCTCCCCAACCGCCGCCCAACAAAACATCGACACCGGGCAACGGCTCGCTGCGGTGGGCTGCGGAAGGCAAACCGATCAGATCACGGGACAGGTCTTGATAATCTTTTCGCGAGACGTTGTTCGCATAGGCGGCCGCGGACGTCGCGTGGCTGACCGGAACACTGGTCACGACGCCGACCATGAAGTCTTGGTCCCGTTGCAGTTGTCGAGCGATGGGAACGACTTGCGATCCGTCGAGCGCCACATTGATTGCGCCGTTGTACGTTTTGATGCCGCTGCAAAGGGTGGTCGCTGACGCGGCGGAGTCCGTCACGGTGTGGGGCCGCGAAAGGTCAGCTCCGATCAAGTAGCCGCTGCCATTGTGTTCATTCCAAGGCGTTCGACCGCCGAGCCGGGCGTCGTATCCGAAGTGCATTTTTTCGCTGACGCTGATCACCCGTTGTGCGTCGACATCCGTGGTCGCACTTTCTGCCGCCGCGCTCGTCCCGAGCAATCCGAAGTCCGTTTGAGTGCGGCGGTCGTCTTGAAACGCCAACCCCGTTCCGCGTCCGGATTCGTAAGCGATGCGTCCGGTCTTGTAGATCGCAGCGGCACGCGACGTCTGCCAATCCATGCCGTCAAAGAGGATCAAGATGATGTTGCTGTAACCGGCGTCGATGGCAGCTTGTTGCAACTGGTAGACGTCGACTTGGTCATAGTACATCGCGGTCGGATTCACCGAGCTATCATCCGAGGTGGGATCTAAGGTGTTCAATCGATCGGCGTCGGCATACACGCTGCCACGCTCGCGCAAGTCCGAAAGCGTCACCCCGAACGTGTAAACAGGTACCAAGCGGTTGCTATGATCGGTCCAACTGCTGTACTTCGACGCGTCCACACCCCAGTGACCATACACAGGAACCCTGCCCTCGGACGACCGGGTCTGCAACTCGCACATCGGGTCGCTGTGTTTCGCGTCCGTCGGCTGGACTCTCGCCACGTCCCGTTTCGCCGGACCGACCGGCCCGGGTTCCTCGGCCGAGGCCAGACCGGAGAACAAAACAATCGTTACCGGCAACCAGATCGACCATCGGAAAGCGACGAAGAAACGCGAATCAAAACCAGCTTGGCAAGGACGCATCTGTGTGAAGATTTGATGAAGGAAAGGGGCCTCCATTTCCGTCTCCGCAACGTTGACGGAGTACTCGGAACACAGGGGGCAATTGCGGCGGTCAGAATAGTCGTTCTTGCCCCGTTGTCCGAGTGGGGCTCACCCCAATTCTCGAATGCTAACCGAACCTTCAGACGCCACGACGATGTGGTCCAACACGGTGATCCCCAGCAACTTGCCGACTTCGGTCATCCGGTCGGTCACCTGATGGTCTTCGCGACTCGGTGTCGCATCCCCAGACGGATGGTTGTGCACCAGGATGACGGCCGACGCGGAGTCTCGGATGGCCGGCCGAAACACTTCACGGGGATGCACCAAACTGGCGTCCAATGTGCCTCGCGTGATCAAGTGAGTGTTAATCGGCAGGTGTTTGGTGCTCAGGGTGACGATATGGAACTCCTCCTGGACGCCGCTGATCGCCAACCCGCTGAAGGCATCGTCACAGAACTCGACCGCGGCACTGGTGCTGGTGATCGGTGCGTGGGCGCGGCGGTGCAATTGCTCATGACGGGCGACCCGGCGGCCCAATTCGACCCCTGCCATGATCGCGGCGTAACTGGTGACCGTGATCGCGGGGCTGATGTTCCGCAGCTCGTCTTTACCGCTGCGTCGCAAATCGGAAAGCTTCTCCGAGAAGGTTTTTGAAAGACGTCGCCCCGCTTCGATCGCCGATTCGCCCTTGACGCCGACCCGGATCAAAATCGCCAGCAGGTCGGCGTCGCTAAGTGTTTCTGCACCGGCGGCCAGCAATCGTTCCCGCGGTCGTTCCTGCTCCGGTTGGGCGGTGACCTGGTTGCCGCTGACTTGGCGATCGATCCAGTGCGACGGATCGACGCGGACCTGGGCGTTTCGCCAGGCAAAGGTCTCCTGGTCGGAGGACTCATAGCGGTCCAGGATGCCTTCGCGGACAAGGTCTTTGAGTGCCGAGGTGACAAATTGGGGCGTCAGATCCGCACAGCGTTCGCGCGCCTGCTGTTTTGAAAACGCACTGATCGGTGCGAGTGTTTCGAACAGTTGACGGAGTTTTTCTTTGCGTTTCTGTTGTTGCCCCATGGCCGGATCTCGCGGATTCCCTGCGTCAGGATCGGGTCTCGTTTTTCAAGATCGTAACGAAACCCGGATCGCCCGTGGGGCCGCGTCACCGGTCAACGGAAGGGCACGTAGGAAATCGCCACTTCATGGGCGACCTTCAATCGCTCCAGTTGTTCCGCCGTCGGCTGTTTCACGCGGGCGGCTTCGGCGATGTAGTCGTGAAGCACCTTGGGGATTCGCGCCAGCGTGGTTCGTTTTTGATCGCCGCTTTGTCGACTGTAGACGACCGTCGGCAACGGTTTGAACAGGTCGCCGGAGTGATGGATTTCGAAGAATGCTTCGTCGCCCTTGGCCACGAGTTGCTTGCTGACCCGTCGGTACTGGCGAACGAGTGCACGATTCTTTCTGCGCCGCTGTTGTTCGGTTTCTGCGTCGGCTTTTGATTCCTCTTCGCCCTCGCCGCCGGATGATGTTTCCTCCGGCGCTGCATCTTGGTCGGTACTGCCCGACGGATTGGGGTTGGAGATCATCGTGATCAGGTCGGCCAGATCTTGTCCCCCGAATGCATCGTCATGGTAAACCACTTCCACATCGCAGTAGCGGTTGCTGCGGTCGGGGTTGAGGACGTACGTGGGGGAGCGAAATGAGTTTTTGCCGGCATCCAAGGTGTGAGTTTCTTCGTAAATCACCTCATCGCCGCATTTGACGATGAAGTGCCGTTGGCCCAACGGCAGTTTCAGTCGCCGGCACCGCCCCGGTCCGATCCTGGCCTGCTGTTTGTCATCGACAAACACCACGATCAACTGCTCCGAACCGTTGTCCACGTGCACGTAGCCTTCGGTGGGTTTGGCACAACCGGGAATCATCACGAGCAGGGCGACGCAACAAGCAGCGATGGAAAGGCAGTGGCGAGGATTCACGGTACTGGCCCAATGACAGAAAGGATTCGGGGGGGGGAACGCGTTTCCAAACGTAGGACGGAGATGGACACGAAGGGGTGTCATGCCAGCGACAATTTGTCCCAACCTCGCAAGCTTCCAGACGGTCTGGACCGTTTGTCGCGAAAGATGGGTCGGGGAAATCGGGGCTGGCAGAGGGGCCGACATTGAACGGTTCGGGGAACGATGTCCGTGGGTCCCCGTCACGACCTGCACTGTCCGAGCTGCTAGAATGCCAGCGACAGGTTACCTCGGGTCCGAGAGTGCGGTTTTGCCGACGGATGCCATCAGAGCACGGTCATTTCACTTGGTGGTCCAAGGCACAGGCTCCGTTACCGCCGGCTGTGTGTTGACCTTCCCTCCTTTCTTTCAAAGACGAACGAACTGAACTGACGATGAAGTCTGCCTACGATTGTGTTGTCATTGGTGCAGGACCGGCCGGTGGATCGGCGGCTTCGATCACGGCCGAAGCCGGTCTTGAAACGCTGTTGATCGAACGCGAGCGGGTGCCGCGGTTTCATATCGGCGAGTCGCTGATGCCGGAAACCTTTTGGCCGTTGCAGCGTTTGGGGCTGAACGATCGCGTCCGTGGTGCCGGTTGGCAGGTGAAGAAGAGTGTGCAATTCGTCACCCACCGCGGCACCGAATCGGCACCGTTCTTTTTTCGCCAGCACGACGACCGCGATTGCAGCGACACGTGGCAGGTGGAACGCAGCGAATTCGACAAGATGCTGTTTGACCGAGCGGCGGAGTTGGGCGCCGACTGCTACGACGAAACCCGCGTGACCGACGTGCGTTTTGACGGCGAGGGGAAAGCGATCGGCGTGGTTGTCAAAGACCGCCACGGCCAATCCAGAGAGATCGACAGCAAGGTCGTCATCGATGCGAGCGGACAACAATCCTTGATCGCCAACAAGCTGGGACTCAAAGAGGTCAACCCGGACCTGAAGAAGGCGGCCATCTGGGGCTACTACCGTGATGCCGTTCGCGGAGACGGCGACAACGCGGGCGCGACGATCATCCTGCAAACCGAATCCCAACAATCGTGGTTCTGGTTCATTCCACTTTCACGCGGCATCACCAGCATCGGCTGTGTCGCCGACAACGACTATTTGCTGAAAGGCCGCGGAACCCCGGAGCAAGTCTACGCGGAGGAACTCGATCGCTGCCCCGGGTTGAAATCGCGTCTGGAAAACGCGACGCGACTGGGAGGTCTGAAGACGGCCAAAGAGTTTTCGTACATGACCAAGCAACACGCCGGCGAAGGCTGGGTGCTGATCGGCGATGCTTTTGGGTTCATCGACCCGGTGTACTCCTCCGGTGTCTACTTTGCGTTGGAAATGGGCGTCAAAGCCGGCGATTCCGTTGTCCAGGGCATTCGTGAGAACAACCTGTCCGGCGACAAGCTCGCCGAGTGGGCGGAGGACTTCAAGGAAGGCGCGATGTGGGTGCGGAAGCTCGTGCACGCCTTCTACACCAAAGAATTCAGCATCGGTCGGTTCATGAAAGAGCATCCGGAACACCGCGGAACGTTGACCGACGTGTTGATCGGTCGTGTGTTCAACGAAGCCGCCGGAAAGATGTTTGACGACATGGAAAAATCGATCGAGAAAGCAAAGACGATGATGGCGTCGTAGCGGGACTCGTCGAGAAGTTCGGCTCTTACGGCCCACCTTGCGAACGCCTTGGCGGCTTCCGCTACGCTCTAAACGTGGCGGACAGGACTCTCGGATGGGCATCGTCAGCAAAAAGCGGATTCTCATCTTTACCTTTTTACGAGCCCACGTCGTTCCGCCCATGTCCACGTCCTTCTCGATCTCCGTCAAAGCTGTCGCTGTTGTCGCGTTCCTCAGCGTTCTTCCTTGCGCCGCCTCGGCCCAGACCACGCCGCCGGAGACGCAACCGGTGCTGTTGCAGATGATTCGCGACGATGCGGTTCATCAAGACTTGGGCCTGTCGGAGGATCAGATCCGCCAGGTCTTCGCCGCCCTGGAACCGATCGATGGGCCATGGTTTCGTGCCCGCATCCTTGCGACCGATGAGCGGATCGAGACGATCGACCGATTAACCGCCCAGCTTGGCGACGCCTTGTCCGAAGTCCTGAATACAAAACAACTCGATCGACTGGATCAGCTGCAAAATCAAGCCCTCGGGACGCGGATGATCGTGCGTGACAAGACGGCCGCGGCATTGGGATTGTCAACGGAAGAACGCGACGCGCTGTACCAGGTGTTCACAGAAACGGACGACACGGTCGCCGACATCCAGAAACAGCTCCAGAACCAGCAATTGACCGACGCCGAAGCCGCTAAAAAAATCAATGCGGCCAAAGCGGGCGAGAAAAAGGCGGTCGTCGATGCGTTGAGCAACCAGCAAAAACGAACCCTCAGCGCGCTGACCGGGCCGTCCTTCAATTTCGCCGCCGTCAAACGCATTTATCCTGCCGCACCCGAATTGACGGGCGATGGAGCGACCTGGTTGCAAGGATCGCCGATTCAATTGGCGGATTTAAAAGGCAAAGTCGTCGCAGTTCACTTCTACGCCTTCCAGTGCATCAACTGTCGACGCAACCTGCCGCACTACAACGGCTGGCACACCGATTACGCCGACGACGGATTGGTGGTGATCGGGATTCAAACCCCGGAAACACCCGCCGAACGCTCGGCCGAACGGGTTGCCGCCGCCATCAAGACCGAACAGATCGAATACCCGGTGCTGATGGATGCCGCGTCGACCAATTGGAAACAATGGTCCAACACGATGTGGCCGACCGTCTATTTGATCGACAAACGGGGCTTTCTGCGGCGTTGGTGGCAGGGCGAGATGAACTGGAAAGGCACGCCGGGGGAACAGCAGATGCGTGAGACGATCGAGGAATTGCTAGCGGAACTCTGACCTTTCACTGATTCGTCGATCTTGGCTAGGATCTACGAATGCCGCTGGGCGAGCCGATGATGGACGTTCAGGCTGCGCGTCCGGTAGGGAAAACCGGCTCAATCACGCTCTTTGGAAGGATCCCCCCGTGTCTGCTGCATTGCCGCTGCCGCCAGATCGCACGCCCGATCAGCCGGGTGTCGGACGTTCAACAGCCCCCGAAACACCCCTGGAGCGGCTGCGGACGATCCGTGAAACCATCTCCAGAGAAGCCGCCGCGCTCGCGCGGACGGCCGAAACGATCGGGCCGTCGGCGGTCCGGGCCGCGGAATTGACGGCTGCCTGCAGCGGAAATGTCGTGGTGACGGGAGTCGGCAAAGCGGGCTTGGTCGGCAAAAAACTCGTCGCGACGCTCGCCAGCACCGGAACACCGGCCCACTTTCTGCACCCCACCGAAGCCGTCCACGGCGACTTCGGCCGCGTCAAACACGATGACTTGGTCTGGGCGTTTTCCAATTCCGGCCGCAGCGAAGAAGTCACGCAAATCGCGTCCCAGTTGCGTCGACAGGGGGCGGGGCTGATTTCATTCACCGCCGATGACGATAACCCGCTGGCGTCCGCATCGACGTGCAGCGTCGTTTACGGGCGTCATGCCGAAGCGTGTCCACATGGGCTGGCGCCGACCAGTAGCACCACGGTGATGATGGCGGTCGGTGACGCGGTGGCGTTGCTGGCGAGTCAATTGCGCGACTTCACCGCACGCGATTTCGCCAAATTCCATCCCGGCGGCGCACTCGGCCGAAAACTTGCCAACGTCGGCCAACTGATGCGACCGCTCGATTGCTGCCGCGTCGCCGAACAATCGGTCACCATTCGCCAGTGCATGGTTTCCTGTTCGATTTCCGGACGCCGCAGTGGTGCTGTGATGCTGACCAACGACGACGGCCAACTGACGGGGATTTTTACTGACAGCGATCTGGCCCGACTTTTGGAATCCCGCTGCGAAGAAGCCTTGGACGGGCCGATCGCCTCGAAAATGACGCTGGATCCGCACTGTGTCGCTCCACAAACGTTGCTTAGCGACGCGATCGCCCTGCTCAGCGAGCTTCGGATCAGCGAGTTGCCCGTCGTCGATTCGGAGCGTCGACCGGTTGGGATGCTGGACATCACCGACTTGATCGCACTGGGCGAGATCACGCCCGAGAGCGAAACGCTGTCGCTGCCATCGACGATTCCTTTTCGCGGTTAACCTCCCCTCCGGCCATCCCAGTTCGAATGCCAGATTCTTCTGACAGCGATGTTTCACTCGCCCTGCCGATCCGCTGCATCCTGTCGGACGTGGACGGAGTGATGACCGATGGGCGCATCATCTATGACTCGGCCGGTGCGGAAACGAAACAGTTTCATGTCCGCGACGGTTTGGGGATCAAACTTTGGATGCGGGCCGGGTTTCCGTTCGGAATCATCACGGCCCGCAACAGCCCGATGGTCGAGCGCCGCGCGGTAGAACTGGGCATCAGTCACGTCAGCCAGGGCAGCGGCGACAAATTGCAGCGCGCGATGCAAATCCTGCCGACCTGGGGCTGCGAACTATCGTCGGTGTGTTACATCGGTGACGATCTGCCCGATCTGGCCGTCATGACACGTGTCGGACTGGCGGTCGCCCCGGCCGACGCGGCAACCGACGTGCAAGACGCGGCGCACTGGATCCTTCGCGCCCCCGGCGGACACGGTGCGGTGCGCGAGGCGATCGAGCGGTTGTTGCGAGCCAAGCAATTGTGGTCGGCGACGGAGGCGTGAACATGGGGATGGTCAGCCGCAACGTGCGAAACTACTTCATCGCCCTGGCGGTGCTGGTGCTGTGCGCTTCGGCGTATCGTATCGCGGCGATCCGTTTGTTGACCGTCCCCGATGTCGCACGCGTCGAACCCCGCCCGCCGACACAACGCGTCGACTTGAAGGAAGACCTGGCCGACGTGTTTCCCGAGGACGCCTGGCAACTGGGCGATTGCAAACGCTTGCTGACCAGCAACGGGGCGTTGTTGTTCGAAAACTGGCGTCAGATTTCCGAGGACCAATGGAAACTGGAACCGTTGACGATCGTGGTCGGGCGTGGCTTGAGTGACGACGCCGCCGCGACCCCGATCGTCTTGACCGCGAAAGAAGGTGCGGAGATCCAATTCGCCCAATCGTTGGACATGATGGGTGGCAGTGCACCGCCGATCAAAATGGGCCGCATGATCGGAGACGTCGAAATCGAACGACGTGGGACCAGTGACCCCGCCGACGCGTTGGCAGTCAAAACACGCAACGTCCGGATCGACAATCAAAAGGTCTGGACGACCGAACGGATCACGATGCAAGTCGCCGGCGCCCAATTGCGGGGCAGCGACTTGACGATCTACCTGGCCGCCTCGGCGACTTCGGCCACCAAGGCGGAAACAGCCTCCACGCTGCTGGACCGGATGGATTTGGTCTACCTGGAAGAATTGCGGATCCCGCTGAACGGCCCTGCCGATGCTTCCGTCAATGCTTCCGGCCGGCCGCGAAGGATCGGGACGAAAGGAGCGGCCGACGAGAACGGTGAGGTCTCGATCAAATGCAACAACGGACTGGTCTATGACTTTGCCCTGGACCGATTGTCGTTGCGGGACTCGGTCACGATGGTGCGAATCGTCCGAGGACAAACCATCGACTCGTTCAACTGCGACACCTTGGATCTGATCTTGCGCGACCCGGCTAATCAATCGGTCGTTCGTCGCGGACCGCTGGATTGGGTCGACCGCGTGCATGCGACCGGACGTCCGGCCCGGATCCGGTTGACGTCTTACGACTTTGATCTGACCGCCGATGAAATCGATTTCGATTCCGTCGGCGGTCTGCTGATCGCCGATGCCGCCCCCGAACCCGACCGAGCTCACGACGTGACGATTCGTCGCGGCAACCTCCAAGCCACGCTTGCCCGGTTGGCCTACCAGTTCAACCCCGACACTCCGGAAACGATCGGAGTCATCGACGTCCAGGGGCACGGGCGTGTCTCGATCGACGATCCGGGAATCATGTTGCGAGACGTCAGCTGGAACGACAACTTCAAACTGCAACCGATCGGCCAGGCGACCGTCACGGCGGTCAAGGAAATGCGCGAGCAAAGCAAACTGCGCTTTCAAATCGATGGCGACATTCAAGCCCGCCTGTCCGACGGTGGCATCGCCCGCGCCGGGTCGGTCGAAGGCACCCTGAAACCGCATTATGTCGAACACAGCGACGACGAAGGCGGCAACCCGGCGTTGCCAAGACCGATCGCACAACCGCGTCAGCCACTCAAGCGGACGATGACGTTGCTGCCGGAAAGTTTTCATGCGTTCGAATCAGTCACCATCGATTCGAACGACCTGCTCGCTTCGATGAATCGATTGAGTCTGTTTTTTGAGCCGTCGGCTGATTTTGGCAAACGCGCACCGGCGGCGAAGTCCAGTGGCGCGATCTTGCCCGCGCCCGGTGGCCCCGGAGCCAGCCCTGCCGCAACGTCCCCCGGTGAACTGGCCAGCTTTGTCAATCAACCGGTCGCCGCTCGCCAGCTACGCGCCCCCGTCGCTCGCCCGCGTCCCTCACTTTCGGGCGACCACGTCAGCGCCGAATTGCTGGTCACGCCGGCAGGCATTCAACCCAAAGACGTCAGTGTGATCGGCGACGTGCTGATTGAGCACCAGATGAATGCGGGCTCCGCGACGCTTCCGGTCCAGATGGCCGGCCAGACGATGCGGTTGCAACGCAATGCCGTCGCACAGGCGTCCGGCCAGGATTACTTGCAATTGGGCAGCGGTCCCGATTCCCCGGCACGATTGCAAATGGGCAGCGGTTACTTCGTCGGCCCGATGATCAAGGTGTGGCCCAACGAGAACGTCGTGCAAGTCACCGGGGCGGGCGAAATGAAGGTCCCGGTCGAATTATTGTCGCGCAAAAAAGAACGCTCACCAGACGATGCCGCTCAGCCCACTGCCGGTGCATCGGTTTCCTCGATCAATTGGACTTCCTCGCCGCTGTGCCGCTGGGGCGGGAACATGCAATTCGATGGGCAAGCCGCGCTGCTGACCGGCGGCGTTCAAATCGACTCGGAATTCATCAACGGCGGCGATCCCTGGCTGACGCGAATGGTTGGCGGGGAAATGCAACTCTCCCTGGCCAATCCGATCGCGTTCAATGACCAATCGTCACTGGGGGCGGCAGCACTTGCCACCGTCAGCCTGGTCCAGACCGAACAACAAGACGTGGTCGTGCGAGCCGAACAGCGGACGGCCGATCTGACCACCCAATCCATCCACGTCATCACCGCAGGCCGGTTGGATTTCTCGCCGGGTGAAGGCGGCCAACTGGTCGGCAGTGGACCGGGGTGGTACCGCGGCTGGATGATGATGAACGAAAAGAACTCGATGCTCTCGCCCAAGGCGGCTCAAACCGATCATCTCGGCGGCATGGTGCTGCAGGGTGTTCACCTGACGTTCCGCGAAGCGATGCGCGGCGACCTGAAACACGAGACGTTGGCGTTCTCCGGTGGCGTTCGCACCGGAGTCAAAAAGCTCTCGTCATGGGACGAGGTCGTCGACGTCGCACAAATGGAACGTCTTGCGGTCGGCGAAATGACGATGGATTGCCAACAGCTGAAATTCGGCGTCGCCCCCGGCACCCCGGCCGACCTCCGCAGCATCCCCGGCATGCCGACGCCTTGGGAAATGACCGCCGAAGGTGGCGTTGTGGTTCGCACCAACACCGAAGCACGCGGGTTGATCGAAGGCACCGCGACCCGTGTGTCCTTCGAATCAAAGAAGTCGTGGCTGAACGTCCAAGGAACCCAAGGGCAAAGCGCCTTCATCCGGCAAACTTGGCCCGACGGTCGTAAAGGGGTTCAAATGCATTCCCCGAGGATGCTTCTGAACCTCAAAACCTTCGAGTTCCAAACGGTCATGCAAGACGCCCAATTCAACAACGTCACGCTGCCGAAATAGGCCAATACTCCGCCGCGGCTTGATTTTCCGGTAGTGGACGAGGCGACGGGTCCATTCGGATTGCCAGCTGCCAGGACTCCTCGCGTCGTCCACTACCGTCTACCCGAATGTCGCCCCGCGACGCTCTCCGCACTCAATCCAACTCGTCGTCTTCGACCACTTCCGGGCTGGCCGGGTCTTCCGGGGCACGTTTACGCAGCTTGCGTTGCAACGACCGTCGGTGAATTCCCAATCGACGCGCCGCCTCGCTGATATTGCCCCCGCAATCCGACAGCACCCGATGGATGTGTTCCCACTCGTTTCGGGCCAGCGACGGAGCTGGAAAACTGACTTCCCCGGTCGGCACCGAAGGTTCATCGCCGCGGGCAAACGCCGCCAAAATATCGTCCGCGTCGGCGGGTTTGCTAAGAAAATTGACCGCGCCGGCACGAACCGCGTCGATGGATGCGGGAATACTGCCGAAACCGGACAGCATGATGACCCGAACGTCGGGGTTCATCTGCAGCAATTTGCGAAGCAGATCCAATCCCGAGCGGCCTGGCATTCTCAAATCCAACACCGCCAACTCGGTCGGCGAATGATGGTAGACCTCGATCGCTTCGTCATAGCTGCCGGCGGTTTGCACGCGAAAACCGCGTTGCCGCAACGCCATCGCCAGCCGGTCACGCAGGATCAGCGTGTCATCGACGAGTAGGATACTGTCCGCGCCGATCGTTGCGGCGTTGTACACGGGGGCAATTTCATCTGTCATGATCATCGTTTCTGCGGCCTGCCATGGGGGGATCACCAAAGGGAACGCTTCCCCGAGATTGTAGACCGATGAACCCGATCAGCCATCCCACCGCCGGTGCCCCGGCAAGTAAAAACGCATGATTCGCTCGCCCTGACCCTGCAAGCCGCCCCCTCACGCCCCATAGCGACGACTGAACACCCCCAGCACGCCTCCGGAGAGACACAATCCGATCAATCCGAGCGCAAGCAACCCCGCCGTGGCCCGCATCCGCTCGCCGACCACCGAATTATTCATCGCGCGTCGGATTCGTTTTCGGTCCTCGGCATCAAACGTCAGCTCGACCGCGATTTCATGCAACGTTCGATCGCCCATTTGCAGTGTGCCGACGTACCGCCGCTCGACCAGTTCGTCTTCGATCCACTGCGGGTCCAACATCGCATCGTCGCAAACCCAACCGGTCGTTTCCTTGATGTACAACGCGACCGCGGCGGGTTTGAGCACCTCCAATTCGGCCTCACACAACTCCATGGTCTCTGATCCGCTGGTCGTCACCACCCAGCGATGGACCGGCGATTGCAAATCGGGTTCGGTTTCGATCCAAGCCGGGCGGTCGTCCGGGTAGGTGACATGATCCATCGGCGCCACCGACAATTCGGCGCGTTTCGGTTCGTCACCACGCTCGGGGGCGGATTCGATGGACGATTCCGCCAAACCGATGGACGCGACAAACGCGACGACAAAGCAAGCCGAAGCGGCGGGAAAAAGCGTTCTCATGCGTTGGCCTCCCGAAGATGGCGTGGTGTGGGACGGTTGCGTTTGGGCCAGGGGTTGGCGGCAAACATCCGTGGGTTGATCCACGGGGCCGACATTTGCGTGGCCATGGCCAGTCCGCCGGCGACCAACAGCCCCATCGGTTGCGGCACGGGAATCAACTGATGGACGCCCCAAGCCGCCACGCACACGACCGCCACGCTCCACAAGCTCAATCGAGTGCGTCGCAGCGGATCGACGGACTTCCACCAACGGATGCCGCCAAAGAGCAGCGCGAAGTGGGCCATCATGCCCGCCGCACGGATCGTCGAATCTTCGCGGTAGAGCGCCTGCGGAAGTTCGTCGCCCAAGAGTTCGCTGCCGCCGGGCAACAACGGCAACAGAAAGAACTCGTTGAGCGCATAGGCGAACAGACCGACGCCGGCACCGATGCCCGCGAGCACCAAGCGCCGAGGCAAGCCTTCGCCTTCATCGCGTTCCCAAAGTTTGCCCAGCCCCAAGATTCCCTGGGCACCGACCAGCACGACCAAGCCCATCCAGAAATACGGCGCCACGTCCACCGCGCTGACATCGCCGCTGCGAAGTCCGATCACGCCGGCGGCAACCGCCATGGTCAACACCGTCAACGACGACGCGATCCAGGACGTATTGAGTTCCGCCAGTCGGACCAGATTGTGCTTGGCACGCAACAAGTGACGAACTTCGCTTCGCCATTCCTGGCGTGTCCGCGGACGTGCGGGCGAACCGGATTGGGACGCGATGCGGTGGGCCTTGGCATAACTGGGCTGTTCGCTCGAATGCAGCACCATCTGCCGAATGATGTAGTAGGGAACATAGAACGCACCCAAAATCGACAGCGCCGGCAACAACCAGTGCGTGTTGATGAACAACACGAACGCCAGAAAGGCGCCGATCCAAAATCGCGATCGCGGCGATTGCTCCAGTGACTTCCACCAGCGACGCAGATCGTGCGCTGACGTGCGAACCGCGCGCAGCAGCGGTTCATCGGCGGCGATCGGGGCCGGTGAAGCTTCGGGATACGCCAGACCGATGACCGGTTCGTCAGACGCGGGTACGGTCTGCGACGACACGCGCGGATTTGGCGGATGTGATTCCGAGTGCGTCGTCGGACTTGCCGGTTCACCGGACGTTTCACTCACCAACGTCGGAATCGCAACGGCGTCGGCGACCGACAGGCCCAACGGCGCAACCAGTTCGGCAATCGTCGCCGGTCGTTTGGCCGGATCTTTGTTCAAGGCTGCGAGGATGGTTTCGCGATACGGCGACGCGACGCCGCTCAAATCCGGCAGGGCGGTCAGATGCTTGACGATGATCTCGTGACAACTCTCCCCGTCAAACGGTACCCGTCCGGTCAACAGTTCGTACAGCATGACGCCCATCGCATAGACGTCGATTTCGCGTCCGTACTTGCCGCGTCCGATCTCCGGGGCCATGTAGTGGAACGTCCCGACGCTTTCGGTGTGGCCGCCCCGCTGGGAGGACGAGATGTATTTGCTGAGCCCGTAGTCGCCGACCTTCACAATGCCCAGATCGTCGAAGATGTTGCCGGGTTTCAGATCGCGATGGACCAACCCCGCGCTGTGCAAGTGTGCCACGCCCGCGGCGATCCCCGCGAACCAACGCCGCGCCTCAGCCTCCGGCAATCCGTCCGGGTTGCGATCCAACACGTCACGCAGGTTCGCCCCCGCAACGTATTCCATCACCACCCAGGATCCACCGTCGGTGTCACGGCAAATGTCGTACAACGAAACCAGGTTGGGGTGTTTCAGGTTCAAACACTGCGACACGCCGCGGAGTTCGATCTCCAGGTTGCGTTGAATCCGCTTGAGCGCGACTTCCTTGCCCGCCTGGCTGACGGCAAAGTAGACTTCGCCGAATCCGCCCACACCGACCCCACGCCGTATCGTGTACGGGGGCAGCGGTTGCGAGCCGGGGGCAAAGGTGAAGGACATCGGTCGGTTTTCAGGCGGCGATCCGAGAGAGGTTTCGCTGAACGCAGATTGCATTCTATCCCCATTCCCGGCTCCGTCATCCGGATTTTGGGGCCGCCCTTGGACCGATTCCCGCGTTTTGCCGGGCGAATTCGATTTGCAGGACCGGAAGAACTTTGCGGCAAACCCGAATCCGTTTTTTCGTCCCTGGCACTTCATGCGGCTCACCTTACTGCCGTTGGGTGATGCGTCCGGATCCCCGCTGATCGGGGCGGCGGCATCGTCGGACACGTCAATCGGTTGTTCATTCATGTCTCGGCCAGCGAGGGTGCGGTGATCGGGGACGAGAGTGTTCATGCTTCTTCCAACATCATGTCGAGATCTCCCAGCGAAATCCGCTGGCCCGGGACAAGGTCGACCAACGGCGAGGGTGTCGCTGGACGTGCCACGTCGACTGCCGCGCCGGGTTTCAACTTCGCCCGCCACCGGCCGTCGCGAAACACCAGGACCGCCGCGGTGTCGACCGAGGAGCAGCAGATGTGGTCGCCCGGGTTGGGCCCGATCAACACCGTCTGGTCCACCAACAAGACGTGATCGACATGTTGGTCAAATCGATGCGGCGGATCGAGCGAAAGGACCGCCGAACGTGACAGCGGCGACGGTTGATGCAATCGCAGCGTTGCCGATCCGGGGATCGGAAATACACTGCCGGAACGCAACAGCGTCCCGGCCGAAGGCTGCCCACCCGGCGCCTGCCGCCCTGCATCCGCGCCGTCTGCTGCATTCCAAAAGTAGTCGCCGTTCCTGCGAACCAGCGTCCCTTCACAGCGTCGCCAATCCGATCGGACCTGGACGTCCGTGGTTCCCTCCAGACGGGCGCCTCCGACGGTCAGCCGGTCACCGGTCAGCAACGTGAATCCGCCACAACGATCGATCCACAGACGCCATGCGGACGTCGGCTCAAGATCGGTCATCGGGCGGATCACTTGGTTCATCAGAACAGAGGGCTGCAAGGACTTTGGGGCAGGAAAAGGTTCACCGGTCGCGGACGTTGAAAGCTCAGTCCAATTGAATCGCGACAAGTGCCTTGGGCTGTTCGCGTTCGGCATCAAAGTAGCTAGCGATGTCGTCCAACAGATCTTCGTCGCCGGAATCCTCCAAGTTGATTTCACCAAAGTACTCCGCATCGACGCTCATCGTTTCTTCCTCGACGTCGATCCGCGTTTCGATCTCATCGAGCAAGCGACGGGTTTGGGACAGGTGGCTGTCATCCAGACTCAGTTCGCTGGCCGTTTGAGCGACCCGCAGTGCTCCCAAGCGTGCTTGCAGATTTTCGACTTCGACTTCCAGTTGTCGCTTCGCACTCAACATTTCCTCCATACGGTGCTGGGCGGCGGTCAACGTCGATTGCCGAGCGGTCAACATTTGGTTCAGTTTGTCTGCGGTCGCGCGGCGCGTCTTGAATCGTTTGAAGCGGTTCTTCAAATCGTCTTTGACTTGCACCGAAGTGTAGGTGCGGCCGGCGTAGGTGAAGTACTTGTCGCCGCCTTCCAGGTCGGTGGTCAAGCGTTGGATATCGCTTTGGGCCGACGCCAGACGCGACTCGGTTTCATTCAACTGTTTTTCCAGCCGGGCGACTTCGATCTTTTCGCGGGCGATCCGCTTGGCATTGTCCGTGATCTCGGGCTTCAGATCGCTGATCATTTGGCGGGCCCGCTTCAGCTCCCACTCCAGGGGGACGGCATCGCTGGCAGAATCGCGGAGCCAACTGACGCCGCATCGGGTGTAACTGGCCAGCGGAACACCGACGGCCAAACTTGACAAAAGTGCGACGGCACCGCCGGCGACGATGGCTTTCTTCAACATGGACTTTAATCCCCAAAAATTGGCGTTCGAGAAGGAGCCTTCATTGGGTCGGCTCGGTTTTCGCCCTTCTGTTCGGCACGCGAACGCGATTCTTGGGGCGGAGCAATCGAAAATTTTGTGATCTTTCGCCGATTTCATCAAAAAACGCAGCCGACGGGGAAAGTCGGCTGCGTTGCGTGCAAATTGCCAGTGGTGTTCGCTCAATCGACGGGAGCACCGAATTCATTCGCCGTCACATAACGTGTTGCTGCGGATCAAGTAGTGCATCGGATCGTCTGCCGCATCGCGACGCAGAAACAACACCAGGTCTTGAAGATCGGCAACGGGATCGTCGACGCGATCTCTGGGTGCCTTTGCTGCCCCCTCGGATTGTCTCCGGTCAGAGACGTGGTCTCGGTCTAATTTTGACTTGTTAACGATCACAAGAATGCCCCTCGAAATGCCAACGGAAATCATTTCAGCGGAAACGAAAATGCAGCTGCACGGCGCGATAGCTTAACACGCGTCAATCCCGCCTCGAAAGCGCACGCCTGTGTTTCACGGTGTTTCATCATGACACCGACCGACGACACGAAGGCGCGCGCCCGTCGAAGCAGCCAGAACGTGGGACAAAGTCAGAGTTTGGGACAAGGCTGTTTTGGGGGTGCATGACACCCGTCTCAGCGTCCCCCATCGATCGGCAGAAACTGTCACTCCGATCGAGCGTCCCCGATCGGACCAGCGGCGATCGCCAGAAGAACGCTTTTGCGGTTTCTGTACAGAATGACCGGTGCGATCTGGTTGAATGAGCCTCCCCCTCGAAATAGTTTTGCTGTCCCAATCAGACCTAACGGTCTACCCACTCCCTCCTTCCTTCCCCTCTTAAGGATTGTCCATGCGTTTTTGGATGAAAGGCTTTCTTTGTGCACTGGCCGCAGTTGTGACACTCGGCGGCAGCCAAATCGTGTCCGCCGGCTTTACCCCGTTTGTGATTCGCGAAGGCGGCGGGTCCGCGCCGGCGATCAATTCGCTTCCCGGCGGCGGGACCGAGATTGTGATCACCCAAAGTGGTCAGAAAGCGGCGCTCGGTTCGTCAGACATTGATGGCACCAAGCTGGGCGACATCGGCCGCCTGTCGATCGAGCGTCTCGATAACGTCAACCGGTTTACCGCCGGAAGCGGTCCCGCGGTCGGGCCGTACTTGAACTTCTGGATCACCGACGGAACCAACTTCGCGGTCGTCGCCAACGAGCCCTCCAATGCCGCCTTTCAACCGCTGTTCAACAACGGCTATGACCTGACGTTTGCGGACCTGGCGGATAAGACGGCCAAGATCTACGAAGCGCACAGTTCATTCATTCTTCCCAATGCGAGCGGAACCTACACCTTCAGTGATTTTTCAAACTACACGATTCTGGCACCGACAGGCGTATCACCATGGCCGGAAATCGGCACCGGTGCTCCCATGGTGCTGGGCAACCGGCCTGCAATCGAAGCCTACGGCGTGAACTGGGTCTTCGGCGACACGTTGTCCAATTACGTCAGCGGCGACCCGGGCTACCAGGTTCAAAACGCGATGGTCAACAGCACCGTGCCCGAACCGACCGGCCTGGCCATCGCCTGCTGCGGCCTGATGCTCACCAGCCTCCGCCGCAAACGCCGCCGCTAGCCCCCCTTCTCAATTGGTGCCACCCATCAATTTCGTGCCAAGACGACAGCGCGACTGCTAGCAATCCAGATCGTGGGTGGCACCAAATGGAGCACGAGTGACCATGCCCCATGGGAAATGGAGCATTTTCGTAAACGACTTGGCACCTACTACGGCGGCATGGTCACCGACACGTCGGGAGTGACGATTCGAGATGAAGAGATCGCCAGGGAAATTCTGGATCACCTAGCTATCCAGACTGAGCCGCAGTCGATCAATGAAATCTGGTCCGTCGTCAAAGCCAAATTCGAAATCACGGATCGAAACCGTACGGTGGTATTGCTGAACTCCTTGGCCTTGGACCACTACCTGATGAGTGACACCAAGAAGCGGTACTCATTTCGATTCCCGCTGATTCAACGTTGGTGGATGATGGCGCAGGGGCTGGAAGGATGAACGCACGCCACAATATCTCTGCCTACACACCAAGCAACACCGACCCTGAAGTCCTCAAGAGGATCTTTGTTCAGCGGGAAAAGCTTCTTGAACGAATTGTCGATCGCTTGTCCCGCAGCATGACGTCCGGCGACAAGCACCACATCCTGCTCGTGGGCCCGCGTGGCAGCGGAAAGACGCACCTTGTCACTCTGGCGATTTGGGGTCTTCAAGGAAAAGAAGAACTGGCGGATGTGATGCGAGTTGCATGGCTCGGTGAAGACGATTCTTTCACAGGACTCGTGCATCTAGCCTTCGGTATTGCAAGCCAGTTGGCCCAGGAGTATCCCGACGAGTTCACGTCTGACTTCAAAACGCCTGTCCGAGGCCTGTCACAGGATGACGCGGCCCTGGCAGTCCTGCGGTCGGTGATCTCGCGACTTGGCGATCGCAAGTTGCTGCTCGTCACGGAGAACATGGATCAGACATTCCGCAGTCTGGGCGACTCCGGGCAAAAGAAGTGGCGAGCGTTTCTGCAGGAGACACGAAAAATCGCCACTCTTGCGACAGCCCAGCAGCTATTCGCGGGTGTGTCTGACCGAAAAGAGGCCTTCTTTGGGTTCTTTGACATTCAGCATATGGCCCCGCTTTCTGTCGAAGATGCCAGTGAGTTGGTTGGCCGTGTCAGCATCGAGCACTCGAAGCGGGAACTTACCAGCTATTTGAACTCTCCCGAGGGACGGTACCGCATTCGTGCGCTGCATTATCTCTCTGGCGGCAACCATCGAATGTACGTGCTGCTTGCTGAGTTTCTCACCAAGGATTCCTTAGCAGACCTTGTTGCGGCGTTTGAGGATTTGGCCGAAGAGATGACGCCCTACTTTCAGGAGCGCATCAGATCGTTACCCGACCAGCAACGACAGCTGATCCAGTGCTTGTGTGATGCCGAGGGCGCGCTAACCGTCAAGCGAATTGCGGGCGAAACGTTCATCGAGGAACGCACGTGTTCCAAACAACTCGGCAACCTGAAGGCCAAGGGTTACGTACGGTCAGAGAAACAGGGCAAGGAATCCTACTATGACATGGCGGAGCCGCTGATGCGTCTGTGCCTGGAAGTCAAGAATCGGCGCGGCCGCCCGCTCAGGATGGTGGCCCGGTTCCTACGCGCATGGTTTCCGGCAACGGCACTACAGTCAGAATTGACCGGGACAAACGCTGACCGAGTCAGCGAGTACTGTGCAGTCGCCTTGGAGTCAGAAGATACGTTTTCTTCAACGATTGCTGGAAAGCTTGTTTCAACGATTCGAGACAACATCAAGAGCGGCGCATTGTCATCCGCCAAGGAACTAGCGAGCGAGCTGCAATTCGCAGACGCAGTGAGAGCTGGTCTGTTGTCTGATGAGATTGAATTCATGGAAGGCGATTTGAATAGCTCGATCAGTTCTTCGACGATCATCATCGAGATGGCAGACACAACGGTGGAGCAGAAAGCCGAGGCACTCATCAAACGAGGCGTTGCGTACGGCCGGCAGGGTGACTTCGAGCGGGCACTGGCGGACTTCTCGGCGGTCATCGAAATGGCCGACGTGCCGATGGGCGGGAAAGCCCAAGCACACGTCAACCGAGGTGTTACGTACGGCCAGCAGGGCGACGTCGATCGGGCACTGGCGGACTATTCGGCGGTCATCGAGATGACAGATGCCCCTGTGAACCTGAAAGCCAGGGCACTAGTCTACCGCGGTATAGCGTACGGCCAGCAGGGCGACTTCGAGCGGGAGTTGGCGGACTACACGGCTGTAATTGAGATCGAGAGTGCCCCGGCGGACCAGAATGCCAGGGCACTCTACAACCGAGGTGTAGCGTACAGCCAGAAGGGTGATGTCAAGCGGAGTTTGGCGGATTACTCGGCGGTCATCGAGATGGCGAATGCCCCTGTGGACCAGAAAGCTCGGGCACTGGTCAGCCGAGGTGCCACCTATTGGCATCAGGAGCAGTTCAAAGAAAGCACTGCTGATTTTGATGCCGTGTTGGGGATGCCGGGAGTATCACCCGAACGACGCACCGGGGCTCTTTTTGCAGTGGTCGAACCGATGGTCGAACTTTGTAGTCAAGACGAAGTCGGAAAAGCGCTGTTGAGGGCATTTGAAGAAGGTGATGCGCAATCGAGTGAATACGGGGGGACGCCGCACGATCTGTTACGGATGGTGCTGCGACGCGGGCCGGTCCAGTGGCCAGACTACATCGCGGAGATCGCATCGCTGTTTGTCAAATACGGTGTTGCTGAAAAACTTGGACAGGGCATCACCAAGTCGATCCAATACCTTGACGAAGGCGGCTTTTCCGAAACTCAGATTGACCGCTGGAATTCGACGTGGCAGCAAGTCGGCGAGGGCTGTGAAGACTTGGAGCTTCCGCTTCGTTGTCTTGACGCTGCAACAGAAGTGATGAAAGCCGATCCGCCTACCGAGCGGCCGCTGTTTCAGCTACCGCTTGAAATCCGCAAACTCGTGCGTCCTTTGTTGAATCGTTCGCTCGGCGAACCTAAGCCGGACGGCGTCACTTGATGCGGAATTGAATCGAATCCAAGCGAGCTCCTAAAACAGCCCCGCAATCGCGAGGTCAATCACTTGCTCCGATCGGTCGCGTTTTCGCGTTTCGATTTCTAACCAATCCATCAACCCACCGGCGTCGGAACCAGAAAAGCCGTCGCGGTGACGAACCGACTCGGCTTCTCCGCCAACAACTTGTCGTCCCAAATGGTTGATGACCATCAACGCGTCGATCGGGCTCAACATCGAGTCACCCGAGACGTCGAAATAGACCGGGCTGGTCTGCTGAATCTCGCTCGGCGTCCCAAGAGGCAACTCATGATCACCCCGACGCGCGATTTCATTGATCACGTTCAGTGCGTCCAGCGGTGAAACCGATGCGGATCGATCGACGTCATAGCGATCGATCGGGTTTTGCCAAAGCGACTCTCCACCCACGATGACTCGATCCGCCCCGCGGACGATTTGGCGATTCCATCCGTCATCGACCCAAACCAATGTTCCCGTGGCCCATCGCGGACCGGCAACGAGCGTTTCACCCGCCGCAAGCGTCAGCTGTGATTGAGAAGTCCGACTTCCTTGAATCGCAGCCCGATAAACTTCAATGTTTTCTGAATCAACGATTTGGCCGCCTTCGTCGACCGCAACGAGTGATAGCTCAGCTCCCCCCGCCTGGTCGGCACTTGCAATCTGGTGCACGGTCACGAATTGGGGATCGCTCCAGTTTTCGCTATCGAACACAAGCGTCTGATGGGACACCGACAAAGTGTCTTGAAAGGAATGACTGACATGAACCGTGTGATCGGAATCCGGCTGGCTGCTGAGGTGGACCGCAAAACGGGTTGATGACTGCGGGTTGTCCGTGGAAAGAGCGTGACCAGCAGTTCCGATGACAAGCTTGGGCGTCGAAGGCGACGGCGACTCGGTGACAAACACCGCCGTATCGATGACCTCCCCATCGGGCGCCACACCCACCGGGCCCAGCTCCCGCTCCGTACTGACACGCGTACGCAGGAACGTGATTTGTCCACCCACCGTTTCGGGAATCACGACCGGAATCGAGTGCTCGGCAACACTCTCCCAAGAACGAAGTTCCAGCCAATGCCCACGCACGATCTGCTCACCCGGATCGTCCCAGTCACCATCACGGTTGAAATCCAACCACGCGTTAACAAAACCGCTTTCACCCCGAATCGGCACCTCCAGAACACTCGCCCCACCGGCAGCAAAACTTGTGCGGACGGCATTTCCATCGCTGCGTTCTTCGGAACCTGCAATCCAGTCGGGCGTCGCATCTTCCTCTGGATCCACCAAATTGGACATTCGCGGTCCGCCTGTGATGTGCCGGGCACCATTGTCGACCAGTCGTGTCGGATAGCTGGAAAGGAGGTCGCTTTGGAAATCAGCGGGTGCATCGCCGAAATCCATCAATCCGAAATCGACAATCTCGACCGGATAATCTTCGACCTCACCGTCCAACGCGGTTCCATCGACGCCGACATCGGCGGAGTCACTCAATCGGATTCGTGCCCAGGTCTTCCCCAAGACCGCATCCTGCGGAACATCAAACTCAAAGAGTTGCCGATCGAACTCACCGACAGATGCACCATGTACAACCTGCTCCCCGTCGGACCAGGTGCCGTCTTGATTGAAGTCGATCCAGGCACTGACGAACAGATCGACGCCGTCAACGCCGCGCACATCAACATCGAAGTAATTCACACGATCACGAACCAGCCAAGGGGACAACGCGAGCGAACTTCCATCATCGCGTGAACGGCCCCAAAACACACCGATTCCCGATTCCAAATAGATCAAATCCTGTCGCCCATCACCATTCAGATCGCTGCGGACGGCAGCCGATGTCCTCCGCCAACGTCCATCCCTCTGCACTGGATCGATGACAACCGTGCCGTCCAATGCGTAAACCAAAAGCGTGCTGCGGTCACCTTCAACCAAGACCTCGTCAATTCCATCCCCGCTTGAATCATCCGCACTAAGCCTTACGGCATAGCCTTCAAGATCCAATTCGACGAGATCGTATCCCCCCACAGCGTCGCTCACATAAACTTCTTGCGGTGAATTGAAGACACCGCGACTGACAACCACGTCGGCCGATTCATCCCCGTTCAGATTGACAGCGAGAAATCGGCGGATTTCTTCGGGCGAATCGACGGTGAATAAGATCTCGGACGTCGCGATCGATCCATCCGCTTCGATTCGAGTGCTTCGCACCGCACCGTCGGCATGGACGCTCATCAGCAGTCGGCCATCATGCAATCGCTCGGATGCAAACAACGTTCGCGACGAGATAACGCTCTGATTCGACTCACGGATAAAGTTGCCCGTACCGTCTCCACGCCAAATCTGCCACCGGGTATCGCCCGCCAGTTCGGTGATTGCCCCCAAGTCGACGTTGCCGTCGCCTGTGATGTCATCGATCACGATACCGTCAAGTGTCCCAGCGGAGTCCAGAAGCAGAGGCTCGGGCGGAGCGAACGTCCCGTCGCCGCGTCCCGCCATCCGCACGACGGTTGCCGCCCCGTCCTCGGGCACACCGATCAGATCGACGAAACCGTCACTGTTGAAGTCCGTTGCGAACGCCTTGCCGATTGCGAGGCTACCTGGCAAGTCGTGTCGCGTCACCGCGATCTGGCTGCTGTCTTCCAGACCGCGCGCCCCCTTGATCAGCGAAAAATGGTCGGCGCGCCGATGAAAGTACACGACATCCTCGACCCCATCTCCGTCAAAGTCTGCGGCGATTTGCGAGATCGGTGACGGACTGTCAAACAACGTCACCTCGCGAATCTGCGAGAAATGAAAGGAATCATCGACATGCACAACGCTGGCGACCGTCGCGTGCTGGATCACGACGTCGTCGATCGAATCATGATTGAGATCGGCCAGTCGCAGACCGGAGCCGTCCGGCACGTTGATCGTGTCCAATCGATTCACAGAGGATTCGTCAACGATTTGAAGCAGGTCGATTCTCCTGGTGGGAAAGTCGGATGTGTTTTGCAACATGACGTACACCAGCGGCCCACCATCGGTCGCTGCCTCTGACACCTCGAGGTCGAGGACATAGTCCGGCATCGCAATCGTCTCGAGCCGATACCCGAACGACTCCTGGTACCAAACGTTGATCTGCCTGTGGTAGTCCGACGTGATCAGGTCGGTCGTCCCGTCGCCATTGATGTCGGCCGCGGCAATCGAGTGATACCCCCTGTTGCTGTCGATACCGACCAGCGGCTCAAGATCACCAAACGTACCGTCTCCGACTCCGCGCTGAACCAACACCTGATCGGTATCGTCCAAGATGAAAAGGAGGTCGTCCTTGGAGTCGTCATCGACATCCCCCAAGAAAAAGTGGCGCACGAACAGATCGTTGGTTTGCATCGTTTGCTGCGGTACCAACGTGCCGGTCCCGGTTCCCAACAAGACACGGGTTTCGCGATGCCTCTGGTGTGACACGAAAACAAAATCGGCAATCCCGTCTCCGTTCAGGTCTGAAGATGCAGCCATGTCTGCGCTGAACCGAAGTTCTTCCGATTCGTAGAGCACACGGTCAAACCCGCTCTGCGCATCAAATTCCATCACCAGGACTTCGTCCAAACATGAAAAAACCGCTTCCGATGCTGAATCGCCGTTGGTATCGGCAAGGGAAAAGTCCTCATTGACGCACGAATCAAACGGTGAGAAATCGCCGAGCTGGCTGTACATCCTGGGTCCGAGCGAACCGTCCGGTTGTTGCAGCTGAGTCATCAATGTGGTGTACGACAGGCTGACGACATCGGAAAGACCATCGCCATTGACATCAGCGACGCGTGTGCTTCGCGCCGCCTCTCCCAGCGAAAAGTCTCCGTGTTGGCGGGGTACCTCGAATAGCTGATCGAACATCTGGTCCTGCGTCGGGACCAAGTTTCCGCCGATCTGGCCGAGCGTCGCGTCCAGCTGCACGTGCGTGGCAACTTGATCCAACGGAGCCCAACCAGCGTCTACCGCGAGCAGTCGTCGTTCTTCGAGTTGTTGAAACCGGCGGATCCATCGTTTCATCATGATTAATCAGTCGAAAAGTCGCACGCCACGAGCCCTACGAGAGGGCTAAGCATAGCCGGCCGAAAGGCGGGTCGCAAACAAACCGGCCCCTTCAACCGGATCATGCCACCGTCAGGCCGCTTTTGCGACCAAGGCGTGACGAACCGCCGGACGCGTTTTTGAGCGTCGTGGGCGGCGTGATTGGCGTCCCCCAATCGCTTCACGATCGCACGACGAAGAATGGCCGGCCGGGATTTCTCAGCTGACGCCAGTCTGCATCACTCGGGTTGGTCCAGTCGCAAGTTGCGGGTTTCTTCGCCGGGGTCGTCCTCGTCCTCGTCGTCCCAGTCCTCCATGGCTTCAACGTCATCATCGGTCATCAGGAACGGCACCTGGCCGTCGCCGAGATGCTGGCCGATCGTGTTCATCACGCGATGAACAAACTCGGGGCTGTCGTTGGGGCCTTGGATATAACACGGGACACCGTCGCGGCCGAACCGGAATTCCTGCTCGCACGCGGTTTCATCCACGTCCTGCCAAATCCGGCTGACGCGTTGATAGTCGCCCATCGGTGTCAGACCGAATTGTCCCGCCCAGCGAACTGACTCGCTGACCAACTTTTTCGCGAGCGACGGTTCGCACTTGGTCATCGGGTCGCGCGATGAGAACCCCCTGACTTGCTCGGAGAACTGCTGGGGCGTCACCAAACGGGCGAACGCGTCCTTGACCCCCAAACAAGCTTTGTCGACCAGGAAACATACGAACACCACTCTCCCATCCGGCAGGGGGCGGCCGACCAAGACGCCACCGATCTCGTCGGAGCGTTCGTTGTCGAGCAACCCATTGGCGACGTAGCAGCCCATGATCGGCGCCCGCTGGGCCGCGGAAATCTGGCCGACGATCGACTTCATCGCATTTTTTTCCGCCGCCAACTGTTTCCGCTTGGCGATTTCCTTCTTCCGCTTCTTTGCCAGCTTCTTTTGGCGACTCTGTTCCGTTTTGCTCATCGCTCGATTCTCCGTAATAACGACGTGTTGTTGGTCAGCCGAATCCCACCGGGCTGCCGAAAACGGGACCTGCGTCCGTCGCCCGGAATGTACGCCCCATTTGACCGGCCCACCGACGGAATTGTCCAGCCGGCTCGACTCGGCCGCATCAACCGGAACTCCCGTCGCCGGATCGGTTTCCATCGCACCCGACGGAACTGTCCAGCTGCCAATGTCGTCAAAACACGTTCTATCTTCTGCATAGAGTGGGTTTCCGGCGCAGGATCGCTAGAGTACCAGAGTTTTTCGTGTGTCATTGACCGATCCGTACGGAAAAGGGCCCGATGCGCAAGGGAGTTGAATCGAAGGCCTTGAACCGAAGGCCTTGAACAGATCGGCCCGTTCCCGGCCGGCGGAGTTTCGTCGCCGAGCACCATTGCCAAACAGATCCATGCCGAACATCTCCATCGAACCCGAAGCCGACATCCAACTCGACGTTCCGCAATTGCTCGGCAGGGCCCGCCAAGCTCTCCGCGGCACGGCCGTCGACGCGGACGAAGACCACCTGAGTGGCGGCAACGACAACCACCAGGCGTTGGGGCAACTGCTGCAACTGTATCGCAATTACCTGACCATCCTGGCGACGACCCAGCTTGACCGGCGACTGCGGCGACGGATGAGTCCGTCGGATTTGGTCCAAGACACGATGCTGGCCGCCCACCGTGATTTCCGATCCTTTCGAGGCTCCAGCGAACCCGAGTTGCTGTGTTGGCTGCGACAGATCCTGGTGAACTGTTTGCGTGACGCAATCGACATGCATCTGAACGCCCAGAAACGGGATCTGCGTCGTGAGGTGTCGATCGAACAGGTCGGACAGTCGCTGGACCAAAGTGCTTGCCAGCTGGCCAACGTGTTGGCCGATCGCGGCCCATCGCCCAGCGAACCGGCACGGCGGCGCGAGCGTGCGGTCGAACTTGCCGATCAACTGGCCAAGCTGCGGCCGGAGTACCGCGACGTGATCGTGCTGAGGAATCTGCAGGGACTGTCGTTCAACGAGATCGCCGACCGATTGGATCGCCGGCCCGGCACCGTCCGCATGCTATGGCTGCGGGCGATGGACAAGTTCAAACAGACCTACGATCAACCTCGAGCCTAGCGCCTCAGCGACGTGTTGGACTATTCCTCCATTTCCGACTTGAGTGTCGAGCCGTTGGCGACGCGACACTTGTCCGACGCCCAAAAGGATCGGATGACGTTGCTGTTGGATCGCTATTTATCGGCATTGGAAAAAGGCGCGCCGCCGGCAGCGGAGGATCTGGCGGTCGATGATCCGGAGCTGATCGAACCGCTGCGGTGCTACATCAACGGGCTGGAAGATTTGCACCAAATCGCGGCGGGGTTTGCCCCGCATGGCGAAAACGATGCCGAGGCGGACGATGAAAAACGACTGGGTGATTTCCGTTTACTCAACGAAGTCGGCCGCGGCGGCATGGGCGTCGTTTATCGCGCCCGACAGTTGTCGCTCGAACGCATCGTCGCCATCAAATTGTTGCCGTTTGCGGCGGTCTTGGATGCCCGTCAGATCGTCCGATTTAAAAACGAAGCCCATGCGGCGGCGCAGCTGAATCACCCCAATATCGTTCCGGTGTACACCGTCGGCGTCGAGCGCGGTGTCCATTACTATGCGATGCAGTTCATCGAAGGGCGGTCGTTGGATGCGGTGATTGCCGATCAAGCAGACCGTGACGAGATGCCCGACATCCCTGTCACACTGCGACGAGCGATCGACGTCGCCGGCGCGCTTCACGCCGCCCACGAGTTCGGCGTCGTGCACCGTGACGTCAAACCGTCCAATTTAATTCTGGACACGGACGACAAGATCTGGGTCACCGACTTCGGACTGGCACGCTGCCAGACCGACGCCAGCATGACCCAAACGGGCGACATCGTCGGCACGATGAAGTACATGAGCCCCGAACAGGCGCGGGGCGAATCGGCGATCGTCGACGGCCGCACCGATGTCTATTCCTTGGGCGCGACGCTGTATGAAATGCTGTGCCTGCGGCCGGCCTACGACGGCAATGACACTCCGGCCGTGCTGCGACAAATCGAAGAACGCTCGCCCGCGCCGTTGCGGTCACTGCGTCCGGAGATCCCCCAAGATTTGGAAACCGTGATCGCCAAGGCGATGTCAAAATCACGTGACCATCGCTATGAAACCGCGTTGCAATTCGCCGAGGATTTGCAACGCGTTCTCGATGGCCGACCCACCGTCGCTCGCCCGCCCACGCTGGTCGACCGTTTGGCGCATTGGGCCCATGCCCATCGAAACGCCGTTGCCATGACCTTCGCGTTCGGATTGTTCACGCTGTTGGGGATGTCGATCAGCATCGCAATGATCGCCGCGGCAAAACAAGAATCCGATGCCAACGCAATTCTCGCCACACGCAGCGACCGTCTGGCCCGCGGAACCGTCGATCGACTGGGCGCACAGATGGCCGAACTGCTGGCCGACATCCCTGCGGCCAGTTCCGTCAGACAGCAATTGTTGCGTGAAACGCTGGCCTACTACCAAGCGTTCGCCGACCAGGCCGATGACGACGAAACGCTGACCGAAGACCTGGCGATCACCTACGGCAAGATCGGGACGTTGCAAAATGAAATTGGATCTCCGGCCGAAGCCATCGCGTCGTTGGAAGCATCGATGCGGTTGTTCCAACAGTTGGCCGACGCCGGCCAGCCGAATGGAACACTGCAAAACCGTTTGGCCAGCAGCGAAAACAACTTGGCACTCGCGTTGGACCGCGCCGGCCAATATCAAGCCGCCCAACAACATTACGAATCGGCGATCAGGCGATGGCGGGCGCTGGCAGAAGTCGATCCATCGGACGTCGACGCCCGCGCCGGTTGGGCGATGGCCGTGGGCAACTTTGCGTTGCTGTTGAGCAAGACGGATCGCCCGGATCAAGCCGAAGCGATGTTCCACCGCAGCCTGGAAATCGCGCAAACCGCATCTCCGGCCGAATCCGGTTCCCCCAACGTCCCCTTGGCGAAACAACTCGCGTCGACCTACCAAAACCTCAGCGGACTGTTGGCCGAACGCGATCCGGGACAAGCCGTCACCTATGCCCAACAAGCACTCCAATACCAGATGCGAGAGCTTGACGACGCCCACGCCGGTCCGAACGCCGCGGCGCGTGTGGCGTTGACGTTGAACAGCCTGGGCGCGGCCCAATCGGCCTGCGGAGATTCCGACGCCGCGATCGAATCGTATCGTCAAGCGTCCGATTTTCAACAACAACTGGTCGACCGCTGGCCGGGCGAATTGACGTATCAACGTGATCTGGCGGTGACACAGAACAACTTAGGAATGGCGTTGGCCGCGCAAGATCAATTTGACTCGGCCAAACGCGCATTCGATCAAGCACTTGGTTACCAAATCGCCCTGACCGAAGCGTTTGCCGATGACGCGGAACTGCAAAGCACACTCGGCGGGATCTACAACAACCACGCCTTTGTGTTGGAAAAACTCGGCCGCCGTGCCCACGCGTTGGAGTCCTATCGACTGGCCGTCAAGCATCAACAACAGGCTCTGCTGGCAGCTCCGGAAGTGCCGCGTTATCGCGACTACCTGAGCAAGCATTTTTACAACTGCGCCCGACTGCTACGCGAGAGCGACGACTTTGACCAAGCGGTCCAGTTCGCACTGCGGCGACGCGAGTTGTGGTCCGACGATGGCAACCGTCTGACGGGCGTCGCCGAAGAGTTGCTGACGACCGCCTTGCAGATCCGACAATCCGGTCCCCCGAACGCCCCATCACAGCCCCAAGCGTCCGTTTGTATCGACTACGCCAAAGAAACCCTCAAAATGGCGACTCTGGCGGGCAATCAACACGCGTCCGACTTGCTGAATCGGCCCGAGTTTGCGGAATTGATCCAAAAGCCGCAACTTGATGAGACCTGACGAACTAATCTTCTACATGATTCATGAAACCGATTGACGGCAAGACGCGCCCCTCCATGACCAACCACCACGCCAACCGTTCATCACGCCGCCGCAACCGCGCCTCGCGCAGGCCGCCGTTGAACGTCGAACGCTTGGAATGTCGCACGCTGTTGGCCGGCGACATCGGGTTGGCAATTGGCCCCGAGGACGCTTCCGTTTTACACGATTCCAATGTGTACGACGGTTGGTTTCCGGCAGTCGTCGCCCCACCCCAGCATGCCGAGTCGATGGCTGAAAACGCGATGCGGCGAACGGCTGAAGCGATCCGCCCCCTGGCGGCCAGCCCGAAATCGGCTGCGGCGGAGCGGGTGTCGCTGGATGAATCGATCGACACGTTGGCGGCCGATGTGGGTTACACGTCGGCTCACCCCCGGCGCAAAGCCGGTCTGCCGCAGCCGGCCGATCGGCCAGAAGCTGACGGGGCGCCCGACGACCAATCACGCACCGATCGCGAAGGCGGAATGATCTCGGTCGACTCCCACCCCTTGCCCTCCAATGACACTTTGGACCTGGCGGGGCAATTTGAGACCGCCGGCTTGGAATTCCATTTAATGAGCGGCGATTCCGCCTGGAGCGACGCTCCCCAATCGCCGGCGCATCAGCCCACGCCACTTCGCGTTTCGAACTTGGGGCAAAGTTCGGTGACGGCATCGACCACGCCTCCAATCGAAACCGGCCCGACGCTGCCGCAGAATTCGCTGCCAGAAAATTCTCTGCCAGGGAAACACCTCGCGTCGACACCTGCCTCCCAGAATAACGACGGTGGGATGATTCGTGTCTACAGCACCGCGCTGCCGACGACCGGGCCGACGACACTGTCGTCCAGTGTCCCGATCCAACTGGCCCCCAACATGGGACACTATCGTAACTTTCGACTTGCCGATGCTCCGGGGCTTGATTCGAAACAAGACTCCGACCGATCGGCCACGCTGGTCAGCCGAAGTGAATCAGGGGAATCGATCGAAAAGTTGCGTTCAAAACGAAAACTTCGTTGGGCGAGCCGGCTACCAACGTCTATCCGTTCGTCGGTGTCCGTCGTTTCCGGAAGCGCCCTGTTGAGCGGTGAATTGCAACGGTCGCAAGTCATCAAAAACCGTTGAACGACTCGCCCATCAAGGCGTCGACATCACTCGGACGCAGCGGCCCCATCGGCGGGGCACCGGATTGATTGGCACCGCTCACCCGTGCATGGCTTTCGCCCCGCGGACCATCGTCAAGGTTCTCCGCAGCGACCGGCGGTGCGACCGACAATTGCGTGACGTTCTCATTGACTCGCACCTGGGCGATGTGGATCGGTGCCGCGCGATAATCACTCACGCAAGCCTTTTCGCGGAACCCGACGTTGATGACTTCCCCCGCATCGGTCTGAACCGGATCGGCCGAAAACAGGAACGCCGTGATCGTTCCCGCGTCGTGATCGATGTTGACGGCCATGGCGACATCGCCGTTCCAAATCGGGCCGGGCTGGATGTTCAGGTCGTCGGTCCGGACCACGGCGGGATCATAACGGATCTCGATTTCAGCCGCGCGAAGCTCGTTTGCGCGTTCGACATGAAATGGCAAGCTGAGCTCTCGCGCGGATTCGTTCCACGATTGCGCCACCGAGACGCTCGCCAACAGCCGTCTACATTCCAATCGCTCGGCGGCAAGCCGACGTTTCTGAAGTACCATCCTTGGACCACCACCAGAAGGAGAGGAGCATCGCGCCCGGCCACGTTGCGTTCACGACGAAGCGACGTTTACCTGTGGATGCTCAAGGCGGGCAAGACCAACTGATCCCTGATGGGCGAGTTTGCGATCGAATTGGATGATTGGACAAGCCGATCCGCTGTCGCCGTCGGTGGCCGCTACCACAACGGCGTTGTCGCATGGACCTGATCGACCAGATCTTCGTCCCGCTCTTTCGATCCAGACGACGACAGATCGAGTGCGGCGGCGTGGGCGGAGCTGGCAACGATCGTTTCGGTGAACGCTTGAACCTGTTCGCCTTCCCCGTCCGACGCGGTTGTCAACGACGCGGATTCAGAAACCGCGGCGGCGGACGACGTTTCACCGGCAATCGATGCCATCATGGTCGCCGCGGCGGTTGGCGTCGGTGCGGTCGGTTCACTGCCGGTTTCCGCATCGGTGTTGATCCGTTCGATCTGACTGGTCCAGGCATCCGAGCCGACCGGCAAGACGAGGGTCGTGAACAGACGGTTGTACAGGTACGCCGGATGCAAACCGATTTCAACGAAATCCTGACCTTCCAAGGCTTCGCCGGCCGACAGCGTCGCCGTCACTTCATTTTGCCCGCCATCCAAGTACGCGACCGGTTGTTGCTGGGTGATGGTGTAGGTTCCAGCCGCCAGATCGCTGAACTGGTAAGTTCCATCGGCCGCCGTCACGGTTTGTTGCTGTGTCCCGGTCGCCGTGTCGGTCAACGTGATCGTGACACCAGGAATCGCTTCCCCCGAATCGAGACTGTCGTTGTCGTTGGCGTCGGCGAACACGGCCCCGGAAATCGTATCGGAACCCGTTTGAATGATCGTCAACGTCCCGTCGGTCGAATCGGCTCCGGCCACCGGGGTCGGCGTGACGTCAATTTGACCTTCGTTCAGCACAACGGATGTCAGGTCCAACGTGGTCGTGCTGCCGAGCGTCGCGTCGCTGTCGACGGTGAAGTTCAATTCCACCAGGCTTCCCGCCCCGCTGGCCAGGTCGGACGAGGCGGCGACAAAGACAATCGCCGTTCCGGACGCATCATCGACGTTGACGGTCAATTGTGCGTCGCTGCTGCCGTCCCACACCGATCCGACGGAAACGTCCGCTTGTTCCAAGTCCAACACGTCGGTGTCATAGCTGAGCCGGATCTCGGCACCACGAACTCCGACGGCATCGTCGATGTCCACCGGCACTGAAACCACGGCGGCCGGCGCGGCGGTCAAATCATCGGCAATTTCAACGGCGGCCAACAAACGACGGGCCGAAAGCGTTTCAAAAGCGGGACGGCGTCGTTTGGTGCGTGGAGTTAACTTCATGGTGCTGGGCGCGGAATCGGTCGGAGTCGCATTGACGTGGGGCGGGACGCACTCGGCACGTCCCCGCGTGTCTCTAGGGAAGGATTTCGGGGTGCCGGTGTCACGAACTTTCTCGAAAAACCACGCGCGATGTCGAATTGAACGAGCGACCGAGCCGACTTGGCAGCCCATTCGGCATCTCCGGATCGACCAGAAAAGTTTAAAAAAGACGCTTCGATGTGTGACATCATGACCGACGATTCCGCCAGACAGGCACAGGCAGATCGTTAAAAATCGTCGATCCTGCCCTGTCCCCTGGTGCCGCGAACCGGATTTTCGACGGCGACTGATCTTTTGCAACGGATTGCCTGCCCCCACTTCTGTACCGGCTTTCCCCCTCGTAAGGTCTCACGTCGATATGCGCCACATCAGCAAGGGATTATTTTCGCTCCTGTCGTCACGTCGTTCATCCGCCGGGGAACCCCGAAAGCGTTTTTCCAAACGATCCGGGGCTAAACGTTCCGGACGGCGCGTTCGATTGGAAACACTCGAATCACGGCGAGTGTTGGCGGCGACGATCGCGTCGTTCACCCCGACCGCGAGCGGATTTGTGGCTGAATTGAGCGAGGAAATCGATTCCTCGGTCATCAACCTGTACGACGCCGAGAACGGATTGGCCGGGGCAGCGGACGTCACACTGACCGGTGCGACATCCGGTGACGTCGACGGTTCATTGATCATCGACGGCACCTCGGTGACCTTCCTCGCCACCGGCGGACCGCTTGCCGCCGACACCTACACCGTGACGTTGCGCAGTGCATCGGACGGATTCAAAGACCTGGCCGACGGCGAACTGTTGGACGGTGACGACGATTCGGTCGCCGGTGGGAACTACGTCGACACCTTCACCATCAGCGGCGGCGGCGACCTGATCGTCAGCTTGCCGGACTTCGTCCGCGGTCCCACCCAAACGGTCCAGGTGCCCGCCGGCGGAAGCGGCGTCGAATTACCCGACGGTTTGCCGATCCAGTTGAGTGACGCCGATGGCGTCACTTCGGTGACGTTGACGATCGAGTACGATTCGGACCTGTTGGACATCAGCGGCGTCCAGCTCGGTAGCGACGCACCGACAGGCAGCCAAGTCGACGTCAATTTGACGGTCCCCGGCGTCGCCACGATTTCATTCTTCAGCATCGCGCCCCTGGACGCCGGTGCGGCAGACATCGTGGACATCATCGCGACGGTCCCCGAGGACGCGGACTATGGCACCAGCCAAGCGATTCGCATGACGTCGATCGAAGTCAACGCAGGCGCGATGGACGCCACCACCGACGACGCGTTGCACGTCGTCGCGTTCCCGGGCGACGTGAACCAGAACCGACGCTACGATGCCGAAGACGCTCGGCTGATCGCGCGGGTCGGTGTCGACCTGGATTCCGGGTTCGTGTTTACCAACCCGACCAGCTCGACCGCGTCGACATTGCTGTTCCCGACCATCGATCCGACCGTGTTGGGCGACGTCACCGGCGTCGACGGGGTCAGCCCGTTGGACGCCAGCGATGTGCTGCGGCAAGTCGTTGGACTTTCGACACCCAACATCCCCGCCCTGCCCGACGCCCAAGCACCGACCGGAATCAGTTTGTCGACCGACACGATCAACGACAGTGTTGCGGTCGGCACGACGGTGGGAACCTTCACCACGTCGGATCCCGATTCAGGTGACACCCACACCTACGCATTGGTCAGCGGCACCGGCGATACCGACAACGCCGCCTTCACGATCAACGGCAACGCCCTGGTCACCGCTCAAACCTTTGACGCGTCGGTCCAGGATTCGGTCACGATCCGGGTTCGATCCACCGACTCGACCGGGCGGTCGATCGAGCGCGTGCTGACCTTGACGGTCTCCCACACCAACACGGCTCCGACGGCACTGGCCATCACCGACACCACCGTCGACGAAGACGCGTCGGTCGGTTCGGCCGTCGGAACGTTCAGCACCACCGATGCGGACAGCGGTGACACGCACACCTACAGCATCGTTTCGATCGACGGCAGCACCACCAGCACGGCGTTCACGATTTCCGGCGATTCGCTGCTGGTCGGGGCGGCGTTGGACTTTGAAACCAAGTCCAGCTACAGCGTGATCGTTCGCAGCACCGACGCGGGCGGATTGTCCGTCGACCAGACCTTCACGATCACCGTCGCCGACGTGAACGAAGCACCGACCGCACTGGCACTGAGCAACGCCACCGTCGGAGCGGGCGCCACGGCCGGAACAACCGTCGGCACGCTTTCCAGCACCGACGTCGATGCGGGCGACACGTTCACCTACACCCTGGTCAGCGGCACCGGGGACGATGACAACGCGTCCTTCGCCATTTCCGGCGACCAACTGCAAACCGCCACGACGCTCGATTTCAGCTCCCAGTCCAGCTACAGCGTCCGCGTACGCTCGACGGACTCCGGCGGCGAAACGTTCGAGCAAACCTTCACGATCACCCAAGGCGATTCGGCGCCCTCGGAAGTCACGCTCAGCAACGACACGGTTGCCGAGAACAGCGCGTCGGGAACCGTCGTCGGCGACCTGCAATCGACTGACTCCAACCCCAGCGACACCCACACCTACACGTTGGTGTCCGGTGAAGGAGACGATGACAATGCCTCCTTCACGATCTCCGCTGGTCAACTCCTCACCGCCGAATCGTTCGATTTCGAATCACAAGATTCCTACTCGATTCGTGTCCGCAGCACCGATTCCTCGGGCCTGTCGGTCGAACAAGTGCTGACGATTTCCGTGACCAACGTCAATGAAGCCGCCACCACGGTTTCGCTCGGTCATTCCAGTGTTGCCGACGGCCAACCCAGCGGCACCACCGTGGGCACACTCTCCAGCGATGATCCCGACGCCGGTGACACGCTGACCTACACCCTGGTGTCCGGCAGCGGCGATACCGACAACGCATCGTTCACGATTTCCGGCGACCAACTGCAAACGGCATTCGCGGCTGACCAGAGCACGCAATCGAGCTACTCGATTCGGGTCAGAGTCACCGACGCCGGGGGCCTGTCGACCGAAACCTCGTTCACGATCGACGTCACCAACGAAAACGTCGCACCGACCGCCGTCGCACTCAGCAACGCCACCGTCGCCGAAGACGCATCGATCGACGATGTGATCGGCACCTTCACCACCACCGACGCCAATTCTTCGGACGTCTTCACCTACACACTGGTCTCCGGCACGGGCGACACCGACAACGCCTCCTTCGCCATCAACGGCGACACCTTGACGCTCAACAGCGCCCTGGATTTTGAAACCAAGTCCAGCTACAGCGTCCGCGTTCGCAGCACCGACCCGTTCGGGCTGTTCGTCGAAGACGTCTTTCAAATTACCGTGACCGACGTCAACGAAGCGCCCGATTCGCTGACCATTGATTCCGACCAAATCGACGACGGAGATCCCAGCGGGACCACCGTCGGAACCCTCAGCTCCACGGACCCCGACAGCGGCGACACGGTCACCTACACGCTGGTCGCCGGCGATGGTGACAGCGACAACGCATCGTTCACGATTTCAGGATCCGACCTGGTCACCGCCTTTGACGCCGACTTCTTCCAGAAGAGTTCGTATTCCGTTCGCGTCCAAGCCGAAGACGCCGGCGGGCTGACCTTCCAACAGATCTTGACGATTACCGTCGCCGAACCCGACAGTGCTCCGTCGGCCATCGCCCTGTCGGCGAACACCGTCGCGGAGAACTCGGCCGCCAACACCGCCATCGGAACGCTCTCCAGCACCGATGCCAACGCATCCGACACGCATACTTACACCCTGGTCAGCGGCAGCGGTGACACCGACAACGCCTCATTCACGATCAGCGGAGACGAATTGCAGATCGTCGACGTCGCTGATTTCGAAACCCAATCGTCGTACGCAATCCGCATCCGCAGCACCGATTCGAGCGGGCTGTTCGTTGAAGAAACCTTTACGATCGACGTCACCGATGTCAACGAAGCCCCGTCGACACTGACGCTCAGTTCGTCCCATGTCGCCGACGGCGAAGTTTCGGGCACCGTGGTCGGTGTGCTGGGCAACGACGATCCCGACGCATCGGACACGTTGACGTACACGTTGGTCAGCGGAACCGGAGACGACGACAACGCCGAGTTTACGATCAGCGGTGACCAGCTGCTGACCGCGTTTTCGGCCGACCAGTCGACCAAAAGCAGCTACTCGATCCGCGTCCGCGTTCAAGACGCCGGTGGATTGAACACTGAAGCAACCTTTACGATCAACGTCACCGAATCCAACGTCGCGCCCACCGCGGTCGCGTTGTCGCAAAGTGCGGTCGACGAAGACGCCGCCGTGGGAAGCGCGGTCGGGACATTGACGACGACCGACGCCAACGCCAGTGACAGCCACACGTATGAACTCGTTGCCGGGACCGGCGACACCGACAACGCCGCCTTTGTGATCGTCGCTGGCGAGCTTCAAACGGCGACCGATCTGGACTTTGAAACCCAGTCGACCTATAGCGTTCGAGTCCGCACGACGGACAATTTCGGCGAATCCTTCGAGCAAGCCTTCACCATCAACGTTTCAGATGTCAACGAGGCGCCCGAAAACCTGAGCCTGAGCCATTCCGCGGTCGCCGATCAACAGCCGGCCGACACGGTGATCGGTGACCTGTTCGCCGACGATCCCGACAGCGGCGACACATTGACATTGTCACTTGTCGCAGGCGACGGTGACACCGACAACGCCGACTTTAAAATCGAGAACAACCAACTCGTGATCACCGAAGCGGTCGACGATGCGATCCAGTCGCTGTACTCGGTGCGAGTGCGTGCCGAAGACTCTCAAGGGCTGTTCACCGAACAGGTCTTCAGCATCGACGTCAGCGAAGAAAACGTCGCCCCCACGGCGGTCGCGCTCAGCAGTTCCACCGTCAACGATGGTGATCCGTCCGGAACCGTCGTCGGCACCTTGACCGCGACGGACGCCAATGCAAACGAGCTTCACAGCTTTAGCTTGGTCGCCGGCACCGGTGATACCGACAACGCCTCGTTCACGATCGATGGTGATCAATTAACGACCGCCGTGACGGCCGATTTTGCTACCCAAAGCACCTACAGCATCCGTGTCCAGGCACAAGATCGCTACGGATTGACGGTCGAGCAAGAGCTGACCATCACCGTGCAGTCGTCCTAGGACCGCTGGCCTTGCCCGACGTCTCTAAAACGAAACCACCGCACCGAACGTCAGCCCGTGGGCGATGAAGGTGTCGGTTTCAAATTCGAACGACGGGTTGAGGGTTCCCGAAGCAACCTCCGGAGGAAACTGCGAGACGTTTCGATCGATCAGATCGCCGACTCGCAGCGCGTTGGACCAGATCAACACGTTGTAGCCGACCGAAAGGTCGATGTAGTTGTCCAATCGCGTCGTGAACATCACCCCCAACTCCGGAATCACGCTGAATTCGGATTCGTCGTAGCTGCCGATGTTCGTCGACTGAGCCAGTAACCCGCCCGTAAAACTGCTCGACCCGCCGCCGGGCACCGTGTTGATGGTTTCGCCAGCGATTCGCGCGTCGGCCTCGTTGACACCCATCCCCAGCTTTGCCATCACGTTGAACGTCGACGCGCTGCGGCATCGGCGCCGATAATGCAAACCGATCTGGGCACCGTTGAATCGGTTCTCTGCTCGAAAGTCATCGAACAGGGACTGGGTCGTCCCGGCGACGATTTGTCCCTGGGCGGCGGTGAAGGTCCCGGACTGATCGACGCGCAAGGATTCATCCAGTCCGCCGTGACGGTATCCGATCAACAGGTCCAATTGATCGCAGGCCGAGGTGCACAGTCGCTGACGACGCATGACATCAAAAGCGAACAGTTCGCTATCCACGCGGACCGAAAGGCTGCCGGACAAAAAATCCGGGTGCGCGACCAACATCGCACTTTCGCTGCCCGATCCGGTGTCGAACACAGGACGAGCCAACAACGCACGGCTATCTCGAAACGTTTCGGTGTCCTCAAAAACGCCCATGCCGACCAGTTCAAACCCGTCGCCGCAATCGTTGACGCCCCAAGACAGCGTGACCCGCGCTCCCGACCGCATTTCATCGCCGACGCCATCGCCGCCAAACAGAATCGACGTGCCCGCCTGATCCAGCCGCCCCGTGTTTTCCGGCGATGTCCCTGCAGGGCTGGTCGTCACCAATGCTGGCAAATCGATCGCATCGAGCGACCACAGTAGGTACTCGCTGTGCACGGAAAACAAAGGCCGACGACGCGGTTTCTGGCACAAGCCGTCACCGCCGATGCTATCACAGCTGGCACCGACACAGTGGCCGCCGCAAGTCGAGCCCCCGGCCGAAACAAAGTCGGTGGCCGGTGGTTCGATAACGATCGTCTCGTGCGACACCGGTGCGACCGTTTGTTGGCTGGGGTTTCGCCTGCGGGTCTGCTTGGCCACCGCTTGCTGCGGCGAGACCGGACGCCACGTCATCCGCCGGGAATCCTCCGATTCCGCCGAAACGTTACGGGGCGGAGCTGCGCGACCGTCGGCGGCTGCCGTCGTTTCGACGGTGACGCCGCTGGTGACGAGCATGCAGCTGAGGGTGAGAGCGGTCCACGGGGATCGCAAACGCGAATAAAACGACATCATCCAGACTCAACGTCATCGAACGGGTGAACGAATGCACTACCACAATGCTTCCATGATCTGTTTATCGTCCACATTCAGCACAATCGTTAATCCTTACCCAATCGATAAACTCATTTGTTGGATCGGGCGGTCACCGACCCCGCAGCGAAGTCCCGCGGTGGATACAAAAAGAGGAAATAGGCCCCATGGGACGTCGCGGACGCCGGTGGGAACACAATTCAGGTCAAAATCACCTCCAGCGAGTTCAAAACAAGACGACCAAAAGAACTCTTTGAGTGTCTAAACTGGGTAAGCTGGGCTAGCAACAGATGCCATGTCAATTACGGACGCGTGTTCGATGATTCTCGAGCATACTGGACAGCCTGCCTGTGTGACTTCGCTAGCTCTAACTCCCCCATCGAGGCGTAAATAACGGCCAGTTGCTGATGCGCCGCAACCAGTACCGGGTCGATTCGCAAGGCCTCATGGAATGAGCGAATCGCTTCCGTTGAATCCCCGGTGTTCACGCAGCATAGCCCGTGCAGATAGTGATCACCCGCAACACGTCTCAAGGTGGTCAACCTTTTAAAGAGCGGCTTGGCAAGAACACTGTTTCGTTGCCGCAATCTTATCTCCGCCAAGATGGCAAGCGCCTGGATGCCGGGCCGATCGACGATCGAGGCGTCGGCTGCCAGAGCATCGACCAGGCGCTCTGCCTGATCAACGCGATCGTGGTCCAAGTATTCACGCGCGAGCGCAGTCCACACCGATCGATCAAGGGGGCGATCCTGAACCCTATCGAAAAGGCGACTTCGTGCCCAATCGAGATCCTGTTGCCAATCTGGCCCGGAGGCCCCATTAAAGATCGCACTATAAACTGCGAGGGCTTGGCGTCGATGCAATTGCTTTGTCCCGATTGGTTGCTCTACCAAGTCTTCTGGGGGAAGCAAGGGATAGAGATTTTGCGTTTGCCGGCCCAAAGCTCGTTGCTGTGGCCGACTCTCCATTTCCGAAAGCGAACGATCGGAGGCGACACCCGGCGGATAACTTTGCGCGTAAATTCCAATTCGGTGCTGGTGAAGAGCGGCGTGAACGACATCGGTGGCTTGCTTGGGCATGTGGCAAGCGACACAGTCGTTTCCGTGCGTTGTCATTCGGATGTCTTGCTCCAAACCACAGGCATCATCGCTATGACAGTCCGCACAGACCTTCCGATAAATGTCGCCTTTAGCCGACGCCTCTTCGCCGTGCGGATCATGACACGTCACGCAGGTGAGTTGCTTGCTTTGCGTGTAGCATTGACTCTGTCGGAGTTGTTCGGTGTGTCCGACAATTCGATTCTCGCTGCCGCCGCTCAAGCGGAAATCCGTCCGGTTTTGTTCGATCGCCTGCCCCGGCACAAAGTCCCAAACGTCCGTTTGGTTGGCGACGATCAATTGATCGCCCTGCAGATGGCACTGCGTGCACACGGCCTCGGCGGCTGAAAATGAAAGCTTGGCCGGATTCACGATTGGATCAACCGCTTCACCACGTTCGGTCTCCTCGGACGAGTGGAATTGAATATGCTCATAGCCGCCGCCGTGGCAGCGCTCGCAACCAATCGCTGCCTGCCGTATCTCAAAATGGTTCGGGCTGTGATTCCATTGCTCAATCGCGCCGACGTGGCAGAAAACACATCGATTGGTGATCGCGCGGTCGAATTCAGGCTGTTGACGGGTGTCGAATCCGGGCGACAGATCCCAACCGACACCTTCGGCGTACCAACTTAACGGAGACTCGCACCAGAAAACGCCATCGCGAAAGGCGTAGGTATGTGCGTGGGTTCCAGAACCAAACTCATAGGCAATCTCCGCAATTTGGTTCGAGATCGGAGAGTCATCGGCTGCTGTTCTCCTGACCTGATGCACCATCCGACCCTCGCTGACCTTTGCTTGGAGGCGCCGCCTGCCAGAAACGTCATCCCAAGTCCGCCCTTGAGTGACTTTCGTGGCTTCAATAAAACGTCCCGAGCGCGCATGAGCTGTTTCAAGATAGGAACGCGCCCTTTCGGCATGGCACTCCGCACAAGCATGGCTTCCGCTGAAGCCGCGTGGGAGGACCCTGCCAGCAGTCTTAACGGGCGCAGTGTCAGTGTGATCCGGCGGCGCGGAGTGGACTTCCGTCAAACCCGTAACGCTCTGCCACACCGGTGCCTGCTCGGGAGTCTCGACTCGCCCTCGACCGCAACCAACCGTGGCTCCCAACACAGAGCATCCCAAAAGGATCAGACTAATCGGCTTCATACGTCCATACCCTCTCTTGGCCTTGGACGATCAAGTGTCGATGGCGAGCGGGTACCTCGCTGAATGACTGCCTCGATCCATCGGGCCAGTGGACCAACAATCCGACCACACCCTGATGCCGTCCGAGCCCGACGTGGAGAATCGATTCGTCGTGGCTGCTATAGCCAGCCCCACTGACATGCCAAGTTTTCAAAGTCCGATCGCCGGCTTGCACCGTGACGGACGCCCCAACGGCGGAGCGTTCACATGATGTTCCCACAAGAAGAAACTGTACCCAAGAGTTGTCGGTTTTGCTCGCGTTTTCCACGAGGACTGCGGCACGATCAAGGTGATTGGCAACAAAGTCGACTCGACCGTCGGCATTCCAGTCGAGAGCGGAAAGACCGCGTCCCAAAGTCTTTCGATTGAAGAATTCCCCCAGGTCACGACCGGGCAACAAGCGAAAGTTGCCGTTTGAGTTGACAAAACACTGTGGAAGCATCTTGAAGTCAGCGCCTTTGAATTGCAAGTCTTCGATATGTCCATTAAGGACGATCAGGTCATCGTCGCAATCATTGTCGATATCGCTGGCAATCGTCCCAAATCCGAGGACGGGCATTGTCGGTGCGAAAAGGCCCGCGCTGGGCACGCCATCGAGAAACGCATTCGAATCGGTCTGAAGGAAATGATGGACCGGTTCGTTCAGAAAATTGGTCACGTGAAAATCAATCTTTCCGTTGCCGTCGAAGTCTCCCGTTGCGATCCCCATCGAAGCACCGGCGCTTCCCTGCCGGCCGAAGGCGCAGCCGCGTATCATCGCCGACTCGCGGAACACGCCGTCTACGTAAGTCCAGTAGTGGTTCGCTTGCATATCGTTGGCCACGTAAACATCCACCCGGGCGTCTTCGTCAAAGTCACCCGCGACGACCCCCAGGGCAGGCGAGGCACCATCGGCCGCATTGAGTTCGAATGCTTGAAATCCCCCCTCGGGATCCCCGACAAAAACGCGATCGACTGCGTTCTGATAAGACTCTGGACCTTTGAAGACCGAATACCTGCCATCCTGGTCTCGCGGTGGAATTTCGAACAGGGCCGGGTCGTCTACATAGTTGGCCTCGAAGAAATCGGGCAATGAATCGTTGTTCAAATCCGCGACCGCGGCAGAGGACGTCCAGTAAGAGGGGAGCGAAGCGTCGGGCGTCCGTCTCATGAACGTCCCGTCACCTTGATTGATGAACAAGACATTGACCCCGAAGTTGCAAACCAGAAGATCGTCCCATCCATCTTGATTGAGATCACCGACCGAAATGCCCATCGCGTAGCGTCGGTCATCGCAACCAGCATGTTGAGTGACACTTTCAAAACGCTGATCAAGTTGACGATAAAGCTCGTTCGGACTTGTCCCGTTGTTCTGGTTCGGACTGCCTGATGCCTGCGGGAAATAGAGATCAACCTGTCCATCCCGGTCGAAATCAATCGCAGCAACTCCGGCACCAAACTGTTCATAAAGTTGAAAGTCACGCTGCTTGATCGGTTTCGCGTTGGAATACCGAAACGCAAGTCCCCAGTTGTCAGGCGATGTTTTCCATCGGATCGAAACATTCCCTTCGTCGTCAATCGTCTCAGACGCGACACTTTTGACCGCCCGCGGTTCCGGTTCGACTCCCTTAAAGACAGCTTCTTTGACAGTGTTGAGGAACGAGTCTGCCATCGCCAACAAGTGACTTTCATCGTCGAGCGGTGAGGTCTGTTGGCTTCGTTCTGTTTGATCGTTTTGTTGTAATCGGCGGACGTCTGCAGCCAACGTCTCTTGATCGACCGGGTCACTCGTATCGGTGCGGAAATGGCTCGCGTGAACCAATCCCCACAGTGCTGCCTCCAAATCACGATCAAGTTTTCGTAAAGAGTCGATCAAGCCCTGGATCGCGACAGACCGCTCCTGGTTTTCATCTGCGGCTGCCAAGCGGTTTGACGCAAGAAGTGAGCTTTGAATCAACAATGCGCTGTTGCGGTACGTTTCGGCATCCGTGTGGTCGCCGATTTGCGTTTCAAGACTGCCAAGGTAGCCGGCGGTGGACCAGTCCGTTGGGTCCAATGCAAGAGCTGCCTCGCAGAATTCAATCGCGTCTTCGATTGCGCCGATGTCAGGACGGCCCGCCAAGAGCCCGAGAGCACACCAGTGATCGGCGGATTGAGTCACTTCTGGTGTGAGGGACGCAAGCCAGAGAGAAATCGCTTCATTGTCGTTCAATTCCACAGCGGTCCGACCGAACAGCGAGATCATCCACGGATCGCGGGCGGTGTCTCCACCCCGGTTCATTTCGATGACGCGGTCACGCATCAGGGCGAGCGCTGCAGCCGATTCACCACGCTTGAGCAATTCGCGAGCTTGAGCCAGATCGCTAGGCCATTGCACTTCGTTTTCTTGCGCGCCGATTGCCGTGAGCGCATCCTCTTGACGCGTATCAAAGGGCAGTCGCAACGAGAGCAGCGATGCAAGTTCGTTCTGCGTGACGTCTCCAAGTGCACAGAGTTCGCGAACGTGTTGGGCAGCTTCCTGGCGTCGGCCCATTAGATTGAGGACCTGATGGAGTTGACGATGAACCAAAGCTTCATTCGGCATTCGCGAAAGGATCGCTCGCAAGCGAGTCAACGCTTGGCCGAATTCGCCCGTCTCAATCAACCATGTCGCGAGAAGCCCCGATGCCGGAATTCCATACTCGGGAGTATCAATTCCAATCTCTCGCAAAAGATCAATGGCCTGGGCGCGGTTTCCGGCTTCGTATTCGATCTTCGCGAGCCATGTGGTGGCAACGGGATCATCGGGCCGTTCGACCAGACGTCGACGGATTAACCGTTTCGCAGATGCGAGTTGACCGGCCTGCAGTTCGCCGCGGATTTGTTCCCATGAAACACTGTTCGCCGCGTTTTTGTTTGCAACGTCTTTGTTCTCAGCGGTCTTGTTCGCCGCGGCGACGGGGGGGCCATCTGCTGAGTTTGCGGGTTGTTCTCTCGGCCCGCTCGACACCGGGATTGGCGCGGATGATCCTCTGCCTGTCGGCTTCGAATCACATCCGCCCAAACCCACACAGGCTGCGACCACGAGTGCCAACAGCCATATCGCTGAAATAGAAATCGAGGAATCAACGGCCACGATTAAATTTCGTTCATGCCCTGCTCATACTCTTCTTCGGTGACACCGGACAACTCCGCCTCGCTCTTCAGCAGTTCTTCTTCGGAGGCGGGTTCCACCACGGTGTTGTCGCCCCCACCGCAGCCAGCCAAAGGAATCGCGATCAATCCGACAAAGACGATGCATGCAACTCGGTGCCAAAACGCCAAGTAATTATTATTCACTGATTAAGCCCATTGAGAAATGTAAAAGAGAAAAAACTGTCGGTCGTTGATGTGGTGTTCCACATCACCAACCATGCCCCTAAGCCTGCCTCGACCGAAACCGAGGATTCGACCGAGCCAAACTAAACTCGTTGCCTACGAGCAACAAGACGAATGGGAGCCCCACCCCTCCGGTCGCCCGTTGGCGATCGCGACCGTTACTGGTTCAACTGTTCTTCGATGACCTCACTGTTGGCACGGGTGCCCAGTGCACCCCAGAGCCCGAATGGGCTTGGAACCCCTGCATCCACTTGCGCAGAGGCATTCGGGTCGCCAGCCTCGACCGAGTCCGTCATGAAGATCACCGCACCATCGCCCATCAGGATATGCGCGCCACCCTGGTGTCGACTACTTGCCGAAAGCCCGCCGCCTGACATACCCCATCGTCGCACGCAAGCCTCGGAGTTCGGTGGGAGATTGGTTTGGAACGCCGTACAGACCGGGTACGCAATGGTCCACTGCATCCCGCGATTCAAGTTCGAGTTGGCTCCTTGGAACGTCGTTCCGGCGACCGTTCGGGCCGGCACGGGACAGGAGCCTCCATTACACCAGAATCGAGGGCGATCGGGATCGATGTGGCCCAGTTGCCGACAAATCGAGGGAGCGACATCGTTTTGTGTTCGATTGATTCGCGTCCGAATATCGCTATCCCCCAAATCGCTCAAAATTTCGCCCATCATGATCGTGTTGGAGAGCCCGTCCAAGATATCGCGAAACTTGCTGAACTTGCGGTTCTGAAAGACGCCTCGATCCCAACGGTTTTGATTCCGGGATCGGCCCGTCACCACATCGTACGGGCTTCCGCCGTTGCTGTTCCAACGAATCGGCCACGTGTACACCGGTTGACCGGCATAGGCATCACCAATGCAGACGGCATAGTTGGTGCGTCCCGATGCAGGCAGGCCGACACCAGGATCACTGGGGCACCGATACGTCGGGATTTCAGTTCTCCAGGGAGTGTAATCTCGGCTCACTGCATGCTGCCGCCCCGTCGGCCCCATCGCCGGGTAATCAATGACGCCGTCCCCATCGAAATCAAGGGGGTTTGAGATCTGATCCCAGAGCCCCTGCTGCTCCATGTAGGGCAGCATACCGACCAAAGCGCTTAGGCCACCGCTGTTGTTGGTCCTGCGAGGGGCCCAAGCGTTGGCGTCACCATCATTCCAAGTGCCGGTCGCTTGACGAGGCAGGTTCTTGAAGGCGGAATGATAGTTGTGAATCGCAAGCCCGAGTTGCTTGAAATTGTTACTGCAACTCATCCGTCGCGCAGCTTCGCGCGCCGCCTGAACTGCAGGCAGCAACAATCCGACCAGAATGCCAATGATCGCGATGACCACCAACAACTCGACAAGTGTGAACCCTCGGCGGGCTCGAAAAGAAGGACGCATCAAAACACTCCAAAAACTAAAAAAAGCGCGAAAAGAAACGAAACCAATCCCCCGAAAGAACCAAGCCTGCCAGAATCTGCGTACGAAGTCAACAAAATTCGTCAGATTCAAGCAATTCGTCCACAAAGAAACGCTGCGCCCGATGTCGATCAGATCCGGCGGATAAGACCAATCGCGCAGATGTTGGACAGATCAGTGGAGTGCATGACAGGGTTGGTTAGACTCCCTACACGTTCGCCTCGACGGTGCCAGAACGACCGCAATTGGTGCCACCCACCAATATTGAACCGGACTCCTCCGGAGTCGGTGCCACCCACCAATCAGGCGCCGGGGCGAAGCCCCGCGGTGGGATGCTGGGGGAAATAGGACCAATGCGACGTAGGGGACAAATGAGACCAGGGAGTGGTCGGGGGCACACGCCGACCAATCGGTCGCATAGGTCCCATCGCTCCTCTCTCCCCACCCGCCCAACTCCCAACTCCCAACTCCCAACTCCCAACTCCCAACTCCCAA
>NZ_JACEHH010000229.1 GCF_014154935.1 Stieleria mannarensis | reverse complement strand
ACGCGATGCACGACGAGCGGCGGAGTCAAGTTGTATGAAGTGGTCAATCAACCGTCGCCGCCGCGTGATCGCCACCGTTCGTCCAATTGTCGATTCTACGTATGCGTTTCACCGTTTTTATCTTGGCGTGTCTGACTCTTGACGCGACAACCCTAGTCTACGCTGAGGACTTCGTTCCTGTGCCGCTGCAGCCTTATCGCATGGGAGCTTCTGACGACGATCTTTTCGCTCGTCGCAGCGAAAAACCTTCGGCAATGGTCGAGCTGTCTGGCACTCTTCATGTAGGTGTTTCCGAGGTGACGAATCGACAGTTCCGGGAATTTGTCGAAGACACGGGCTACCAAACATC
>NZ_JACEHH010000228.1 GCF_014154935.1 Stieleria mannarensis | reverse complement strand
AAAATCCCTGCCATCCACGTCCTGTCGGAACGTTTGGTCCTCGACCAACGTGCGGTTTGATGGCGCGAACAGTTCCTCGTTATCGTCGTTCTCAGAATTCATTGGACCTCAAAAACCCTTCTGCGGTTTAGGCTCAAAGATTTAAGCCCCGGGGCGCGATTGTTTTATTGCTTTTCAAAAAATCATGATTCAGTATTCCCACTCTTCGTGTCGTACGGGCAAGTCATTCAGCACCTGCCTTAGATGCAGCCAATTGGGTAGGTGCACGTCCATCAGGCTGCGGAATCGTTTGTTGTGGGTGGGTTCGATGATGTGGATCATCTCGTGGACGACGATGTATTCCAGACACGACTTTGGCTTCTTGGCGAGTTCGGTGTTCAGC
>NZ_JACEHH010000227.1 GCF_014154935.1 Stieleria mannarensis | reverse complement strand
TTTCTCGACCGCATCGTTCTACCATTGGCGACGCAAGATTCGATCCCAGGCCAGCGCACAAGGAGGGTTCCTCGCCGTCGAAGTCAGCGATCCCAGTGCGTCCAACCGAAACGTTAGGGTTCGCTTTCCTTGCGGCACTCAGTTGGAACTCGATGCCGACGACTACGAGAACGTCCGACTGGTCGTCGATCGGCTCGCCACGCGCGCCGCAGAGGAAGTCCGATGATCGCGCTCCCGACCACCAGCGGCATTTATCTCTACAGTGAACCGACCGATATGAGAAAAGGGTTCTCCGGTTTGGCCGGCATCATTCGAGGGGAGCTCGGCAAGGCTCCCAATGACGGGAGCCTGTTCCTGTTCATCAACCGACGCAAAGACAAACTCAAGGCGCTCTAC
>NZ_JACEHH010000226.1 GCF_014154935.1 Stieleria mannarensis | reverse complement strand
CTTCTCGACCGCATCGTTTTACCATTGGCGACGCAAGATTGGATCCCAGGCCAGCGCACAAGGAGAGTTCCTCGCCGTCGAGGTCAGCGATCCTAGAACGTCCAACCGAAAGGTCAGGGTTCGCTTCCCCTGTGGCACTCAGTTGGAACTCGATGCCGACGACTACGAGAACGTCCGACTGGTCGTCGATCGGCTCGCCACGCGTGCCGCAGAGGAAGTCCGATGATCGCGCTCCCGACCACCAGCGGCATTTATCTCTACAGTGAACCGACCGATATGAGAAAAGGGTTCTCCGGTTTGGCCGGTATCATTCGAGGGGAGCTCGGCAAGGCTCCCAATGATGGAAGCCTGTTCCTGTTCATCAACCGACGCAAAGATAAACTCAAGGCGCTCTAT
>NZ_JACEHH010000225.1 GCF_014154935.1 Stieleria mannarensis | reverse complement strand
TCACGAAGACACCTTCCCTACGCGTTTCAAGCGGGCGCTTCGCCGAACCGAAATCCTCAAGAAGGCCGTTCCCCATACACTTCGCCACAGTTTTGCCACCCACATGCTCGAAGACGGGGCGGACATTCGTACCGTGCAGGAATTGCTCGGACATAAGGATGTGAAAACGACGATGATCTATACCCACGTCATGAACCGTCCCGGCCTGGCCGTGACCAGCCCCTCGGATCGGTTGGGGTTGGTTTGAGTCGCTGGGATGCTGATTGCAGGACGGGTGTTCCCTTCTCAGATGGGTGGCGGAGGGGAGGTGTGTGGGTGTCCGCGTGGCGGTTAGGGGGAACAGCTGGGGACAGCGGTTCTACACTTTTTCGCTTGGGCGGGTGAGGGGCTGCCTGCGTTGCAGTCAGGGGGGAACAGCTGAGGACAG
>NZ_JACEHH010000224.1 GCF_014154935.1 Stieleria mannarensis | reverse complement strand
CGGTGTTGCCGCCGTCGTTGACGACGACTTGAATGGTGTCGGCGTCGTTGCCGAAGGTGTGTGGCGTGCCGTGTAGGTATTGGACGTTCGCCGGCGTGTCCAGGAACGTGTTCAAGTCGGCAAGTGTTCCGGTCAGGGTCAATGTGCCGCTGCCAGATCCGCCCACGGTGACCCCGCCGCCGGAACTGGCCGAAAGATCCCCGCCGGTCGCCGTCGACAACGTAACGGTCAAGTTACCGCCGTTCGCGTCGATGTCACTCAGGTTGGTCGCCGACAGGTCGACATTGCTACTGACATCTTCGGTGACCGCGATGTCGGTGGGCAGTCCGGTGCCGGTGGGATCATCGTTGGTCGCGGTGATCGAGATGTCGCGGGTCTGCGTGTTGGAGTCCACGTCGCCGTCATTGACGGTGAAGGAAACGGTTCGAGTCGCC
>NZ_JACEHH010000223.1 GCF_014154935.1 Stieleria mannarensis | reverse complement strand
TTGTGCCCGCTGTGGAGGAGAGCTGCGCGTGGTGACAGTCAGCTTCGATCCGATGCCACTTCCTCGCGGGCCCCCGCCGGCGGTGTTTCAAGGGAGAGCCCATTGAACGTGCAATGGAGGACTAACACGAAAAATCGAACGTCATCGGGGAGGCGAACGGGGAAGATCTGCGCCGAAGTCGCTCGAAACCACTCAGACAGGAGGCCGAAGGAGACACGGACAGGCAAAACGGAGATCCGCGGACGCTTGATCACCGCATCGAGACCAGCGTGGCGACCGCTACAGCGCACCGCACCTGGCAGATGCACCTCGAACGAGCCCAGTCAATCGAAGCAAAATCCAAGAGAGATTTAGACGGCCGCTCTGGCGCTGACGGGCTTCTTGAACAGAGGACTTGAACTTCGGCTCGCAAGCTCGCGAAGTCAAATCCTTACTGGTT
>NZ_JACEHH010000222.1 GCF_014154935.1 Stieleria mannarensis | reverse complement strand
TCGGCTTGAAATGTAGTAGCGGATATCACTTGTTTGTTTGTCGCCACGACTCGTGCACGTATTCGCTTGGCAAATGCTTTTGGCCCCTTTCCATTGATCGGTCAGGGCACGCAGTGACTCAGGAATCGGGCCGGTCGCGTAAAAGCGTTCTTCGTCACGCCCAGCCTGCTTTCCCTTGGTCGTGGTCGATCGCACGCCATGAGTTGTGAGCCCTTCGTTGTGAGCCATTTCAAAATGGTCAGCGATGGCGGCGCAGAGCTTCGGGTGATTGTCCTTGACGGCGAAAACATAGTCGCCACCTTCGTCGATAATCTTTTCGGCGATCGACTTTTGACAACCCATAGCGTCGAGCGTCACGATCGTATTGCGGATGTCGATCAATTCGAGCAATTCGGGAATTGCCGTGATTTCGTTGGACTTTGAGTCGACCTCGGTTTGCCCGAGCGTAACGCCGTTTTCGGTTGCCCAA
>NZ_JACEHH010000221.1 GCF_014154935.1 Stieleria mannarensis | reverse complement strand
GTCTCGATTCGTCCTGGTCTGTGAAAGACGTCGATCTTGATCTGGCCGGTAACCAAGTGGTCATTCGCCTCGATTTCGTCGGTGGCTCTGTCTGTTGCCCGGAATGCAACAAGCAGTGTGCTCGGCATGACACAGCTCCCGAGCGAACTTGGCGACATCTCGATACGATGCAATTCAAGACGGAAATTCGGGCCGCTGTTCCACGCAGCAAGTGTGCCGAGTGTGGCGTTAAAACCATCGCGGTCCCCTGGGCCGGCAAGCACTCTCGCTTCACTTGGATGTTCGAAGCAGTGGCAATCAAAGTGCTGCAAGCTGCTGCGAATGTCAAGCGGGCGGCAGAGTTGCTCGGTTTGAGCTGGGAAGCGATGCATTCGATCATTGAGCGAGCCGTCGATCGTGGATTGGCACGTCGCGATCTCGAAGACATCCACCACGTCGGGATCGATGAAAAGAGCTTCGGCAAAGGCCAGGATTATATCTCGTTGATGACAGATCTCGACAA
>NZ_JACEHH010000220.1 GCF_014154935.1 Stieleria mannarensis | reverse complement strand
TTCGTCGTTATCTGCCGCGGGTTTCTGATGTGCTGAGATGGGACCGATCAACCCGCAGCCAATGGTCATGGCCGCTACGGTAGCAACCAAGAATACCCAATGATACCAATACAGAGGACCATGAAACGAGTTACCAAGGACGAGGGTGTCGAACAAGAAGAAACAAAAGGTCCACACCAAAATCAGCCCCAGCCAAACCAACAGGCGGATCGTCGCTGGATTCCCCTCAATCGTATCAATGCGCGTGCCAGATTCTGGCGTTGATCGTCGGAAATAGAGCCATATACCAACGAAAACAACTGGCACAACGAGAAAACGCAATCCACCAATCAGATAGATACTGAAAAATGCAACACCGGAGGCGACCAGCGTCGCAGTCGCAAAGATGCGGTCCCAGCGTCCGCGTGTAAACAGGATTGTCTTCGGTCGCGACAATCAATCACTCCTTATCGACGAACGGTTGGGTTCAGCGGGGCCGCGCGAACGACTCTCCACTTCGAAAACGTCAAGTCGCGG
>NZ_JACEHH010000022.1 GCF_014154935.1 Stieleria mannarensis | reverse complement strand
AGTAGGGACCAAGTGTCCAGGTTCAACACATCAGCAACCCAATTCTCGTGATGCCGCACAGCAGGAAGTAATTATTCACATCGCACCAAATAGAGCTAAGCGACCGGCGGCTTGGCAATCGACTGAGTTTTTGCTGATGCTCTTTAGCAACAGTCGCCAAACAACCTTCAATAAACCTCTTTTGTCTCTTTTCAATTGCCTGGTTTTTCATGGGATCAATCAAACCGTTATCCAGGCCTTGTCGAAGCCAACTCTTTGGCAGCTGAGCCAAAACTCGCTGCGAATCGAGCATGGTCGATGTTCTTTGAACCAATTTGGGCAATCGAATCCGGTCTGCTTTTGACCTTGCTTTGATCGCTCTTTAGCGGCGATTGCCTCGCTCTTTTCTGCTTGAAATCAATTCGGTGTGCTTGGGCCGAATTCGAAATCTCGATCGGCTCTGGCGGTTGTCCGATTTCTCTTTTTCCACGGTGCGAGGCGAGCGATGCCGCAGATTGATACGGGCTTGATCCGGTTGGATGAGGCGTACAGCAAGCAAATGGTGCTGCAAAGACTTGGAATCTCACAGAAGTTCTGGGATAAACTGCTCGATGAAGGGCTGCCCTACACGAATATCGGTCACTCACGGTGGGTGACGGGGCGTGCCCTGATCGAACACCTCGTCCGGAACGCAGAGAGGAAACGCGAATGCAACCAACACCAAAACTGAAACCTCAAAGGAGATTGCCATGCCGAGAAGGCCCGAAATTGGCAACATTCAACTCTATCCGGACCGGCCGCTCAAAAAGACCGACCGCAACGGCTTTGTCCTCAAGTTCTATTGCCCGATCCGTGGGACACGTGTCCGCAAAAACTGCGGCACTCGTGATCGACGCGAAGCACGGCGGATCTTGCGGGAATGCCAACAGCGGTTGCTCGATGGGAGCTACGTCGCATCGGGCGGTGCCATCACTGCAGAGCACGAAGTCGACATCAAGCCGGCTCCATTGCAAGCCTCTTTTCCCCAGTCCCATCGAACCGAATCCGATCGCGGTCCGACCTGGGAGGAGTGCTATCAGAAGTACCGCTCGTACAAACTACTGCGGATACGCAAAAAATCGTTCGAGCACTCTGCCTCGCGGCTCAGTGTCGCCGAACGGATCTTTCTGGGATACATGGCTGATCACGGGATCGAAGGCGAAGTGATGGTCCAAGACGTCATGACACTCGACATGCTGGAGTACCTTCAAGAGCGTTTGCTCGAAGGTGACGAGTCTCGGTACGACCATCGGTCACCGAACACGGTCAACAGCTCGATGGGTGCCGTGATGGCGTTTGTGCGGTTTTGCGCCAAACGCGATTGGATCGTCAAAGTGCCTGATCTCGATTCGCTGAGCGTCGATGATGTGATGAAGGGTCGCCCGATCACGGGCGAAGAGTTTGATCGCATGATTGAAGCGACATCGCGAGTGGTCGGCAAGAACGAAGCCCCGTCGTGGCACTTTGCCTTGCGAGTGCTGTGGTACAGCGGGTTTCGGGTGGGTGATTTGATGGATTTTCATTGGGAAGACGAACGCCACATTCGGCCTGTGTGGCCGAGCCGTAGCGGCGTCCACCCAACGATCACTGTCCCCTCCTCCCAGAAAAACGGCAAGCTTCAGGAGATCCCAATGCTGCCGGAATTGGAAGCCTTTTTGTTGGAAGTACCGAAGGCCAAACGCACCGGCTGGATTGTCAATCCGCAGGCGATCACGTCGACGGTGAAACCTGGCTGCAAGTGGTTCCAACCCTCACCGGATGATTTGGTCGCCCTTGTTAAGCAGTACAGCAATCTGTCGATTGCCGAGGTTTGCGGAGTGTCCGAGACGACGGTGCGGAAATGGCTGAAGAAGCAAGGCATTCGGCGGAGCCGAGAGTTCAAAATCGATACGGGATCCATTCCCGAATCTCACGAGATGGAATTGAGAGCTCGGGCGGCTCGCCGCACGGGCACTGCACGACCTCCGCGGAGCGAACGGCTGACGAAGGAGCATGTCGGTCGGGTCATTGCAAAGATCGGGGCGGAGGCCGAAATCATCGTCCGCAACGAGGACGAGCGAACGGGCACGCGAACCAAGTTCGCGAGTGCTCACGACATCAGGCGAGGCTGTGCGCAGCGTCTGATCAATGCCGGCGTCTCTGCAGAGACGCTTAAGGTCGTCATGCGTCACGCCGATTTCGCGACGACGGAGAAGCACTACGGAGCGACGCGATCTGCACAAGCCGCGGCCAACGAAGTGCGAGAGAAACTCGCCCCTGATGCAACTACGGATGCATTAGTGGGGGGACTAATGGGGGGACATAAAAAAACTCCTCAGTTTGATGCTGAGGAGCTTTTGAAGCTAAAAGCTTTGCTTGAAAGGCTTTAAGTTAATACACCCCAGAGGATTCGAACCTCTAACCTTCGGTTCCGTAGACCGATGCTCTATCCAGTTGAGCTAGGGGTGCGGTGGTGAGACGGGGAAGTTTAGCGGACCGAAAATGTTTTGCAAGGCCGGCTCCGCTGAGACTTTTCCGGGCCGTGACAGGTTCGCCCCGCCGCAGCGGAATTTGGCGCCGCGGCCGCGTTCGACTCGGCCAGATGCTTCTTTTCGGTCACTCTGCGGCGTTTCTTCAGCCCGATTTTCTGACGGCGCCGGTTTTGGAGCGGTCCTCTCATCTTTCGAGCGCTGACTTCACCCCTGGCCTGGGTCGTTCGACAAGTCGCAGGTTGGGCGGTTTCACCGGCGTCCGATCGTCGGGAATGGACTGGGGGTGGCCTGATGAAAAGGACGTGGCGTCGAAACCTGGTGAACCGGCAACGATTGAAAATTGCAAATTGAACAGTGCAAATTGCAAAATGATCTGAGCGACGATTCCCGGCAAATTTGAATTTTGCAATGAACAGTTTGCAATTTGCAATCGAGGGATCCAGCCGAATCGTTGAAGGTTCTCGAACCTATCAACGCTGCAAGTTCCATTGATTTTCGCCAGCCCAAGCTGAGGGTGAGGGCCGTCCACTGAACCAGTTGCAGATCGCTGGCCCCTCATCTCCAGCCCTTTTTGCCCCTCAAATTTAGGGGGGGGCATAAGTGAGCCATTTTAGATTCGGTCGCCGCCAATGCCCCGGAAGAGAGGGCGTGGGTGGGGGCAGGAGGGTAGGGGTGGCATTTTGAACACGGCGGTGTCTGGATGGGGTATCATCTCCCCTTGGCGGCTTCACTTCCTGTTGTGAATGATTCGGAATCGGGTGACGCAATGCAAATCCACCACCGGCGGAGTTTTTGGACTGGCACATCAAGCTCTTGCCCAAGGCGGCCCGTCAGGAGGAGACCGGGGGCGGTGAAATGCTCGCTGGTCGCCGCGACGGTGATCGCGGGGCTGCTTGGCACCACCGGGTGCCTGCCGGAGGCGCCGCCGCTGGACGGCATGCTGTCGTTTCGCGAGGCCAACGAGTTGCTGTTCGAGGAACATGCCAACCACGGCGCGATCTACGACATCGATCACGTCTGGGACGGCAAACCGTTCAAGGCCGAGTGGCGGCTGGCTAACTTTCTGAAAAAGAGCGCCCAGCTGCAAATCAAACCGCCGACGGACACCTTCGATGAAGTCGACTTGTGCATGGCGCTGGAAACCGCACTGGCCGACGAATCGTCTAACCCGTGGCACAACGTCGCCGACGACGCGATCCTGCGCGGGTTCCGCCACGCGCTGGCCAACGATGACACTCATCTCGGCTACGCCTTTTGCCCCGACGCCCCCTACGACATCACGGTCAAAGTCAAAAACAACGGGTCGGAATGGTTTTGCGAAGTCCGTGTGCAAAACCTGATCGACCCTAAAAAACTGGAGGAGGCTCAGCAGTACGCCCAAGACCAACTGGACCGACTTGAGAAACAACATGCTAACGATTAAGTGCCCCAAGTGCGCGACGCTGATGAAGTTGCAGCAGCAGGCGGTTGCGGTCAAAGTCAAATGCCCCAAGTGCCAAACGGTGCTGAAGGTCCCCGGGAAAGAAGCGGCCGCGCCGGCAAAATCGCCGGCCGCTACGAAACCTGCGGCCAAGAAACGCGACGCTCAAAAGCCAGCCGCAGCAAAGCCGGCAACCAAGGCGTCTTCGCCCGCGCCGGCTTCGGCAAGGACTTCTTCGGCAAGGACTTCTTCGGCAGGGGCAAAGCAAAAGAAACGCAAGCCGGTGCCGCAGCAGGTCCCCGCGGCCACTCCCGCAGAGTCTCCGTTTGCCGATGAAAACCCGTTCGAAAACCTGCCCACCGGCGGCTTTGACAACGCGACCGCAGCAACCGCCTCACCGGAAGCCGACCCGTTCGCCGCCGATCCACTGGCGGCAGCCCCGGCGGCAGGTGGATTTGATTTCGGCAATCTGGACCTGCCGGGCGGCAGCCCCGCAGCCGGCACAGCGCCAGCCGGTGGTTTTCCCGCCGCCGCACTTCCCGCCGCATCCGAAACGTCGTTTCCGGCCGCCGCAGGCCCCCTCGCGACGACTGCGGCCGCACTGCCGTCGGCCGATCCAGCCGCAAAAGGTAGGGGTGCGGGAACGAAAAAGCCGATCAACAAGAAACTGTTGTGGATCGGTGCCGGATCGGGGGCGGCCGTTGTTGTCCTGGGCTTGGTGATCGGGTTGACGGTGATGGCGGTCAAATCCAAACGCTCACGTCAATCGGCCTCGTCTGCCGATGCGGTCGAAGTCCCGGCGGGTTTTCAAGGCGGAGCGGTCAGTCGGGTTTCGTTTGTCGTCCCCGAAGGCAATGCTGTGGAAAAGCCACCGACATCGATCGAGGCCCAGGTGTTTGAGAGCGCGGCGACGGGCGCCACCTTCCTGGTCGCCGTTGATACCTACGAGTATCTGAATCCCAGCGACATGCAATTGTCGTATCGCGCCGGACGGATGATCATGTCAGATGTCTATGGCGGAGAACGCGTCGAGCGCAGTGGCCACGCCGGCATTAAGGGCAGCAGCAGTGGCGGCATGACGCTGACCGACATGACCGTGGAGTACTACTTGGTCGGCGACCAAGTCATCTTGCTCGGCTGCGGCATGCCGAAGGTGGAATGGTCCGAAGCGGAGTTGGAGGAGGGACGGCCGCCGGAACCGAGTGATGAGGAGAAGGCGAAACAGGAAGCGTTTGAAGCGGAGATGGAAACGTTCTTTGATTCGGTGCGGATTTAGTGGGAGGGGAGGAATGGCAGAATGATTCGGGGCAGAATGATGGGGGCTGGAGGATGGGGGCAAGACGATGGGAGACAAATTTCGAATGAGAGCGTAGCGCCAGCAAGTGGTTTTTTGGTGTGTTGCTCTCTCGCTTGCGCTTCGGGCTTGTATTCCGTCTCGCCTTCATCTTCGGGTATCGCGTAGTGGACGACGCGAGGAGTCCTTGCAGATCGCTAGCCGAATGGACTCGTCGCCTCGTCCACTACCCGCAAATCAAGCTGCGGTGGAACACTAGAACTGTGACGGGAGGAAACTCTTGGCGAATTCAGCAGCGAGCACCTTATTCGTCCAGGATCATCAGTTCGACCGAGCGGAAGTCGCAGGGGTGGCTTTCCGATTGCAGGGAGATCGTGCCTTGGTCGAGCAGGTTTCCGCCTTGCTTGTCGGCCAGCATGGCGGCGTGTTCGTCGCGGTCGTCCAATTGCGGCTGGGTGTACTCGAGCACGGTTTCGCCGTCGATGATGTGGCGGACGAGTTCCGAGCCGCGGACTTCGACTTCGGCGGTCACCCATTGCTCGCCGTGATAGGTTTCGGAGCTGGACGAGGTGCAGTGGGGCAAGAACAGTTTGCCGTTCATGACGACGTTGGTGCCGGGGGTGCACAGGTTCAATGTCGTGCGTTCGTCTTTGCCGTTGCCGCCCAACAGCTGGACTTCGATCGAGGTGGGGAAATCCTGGTCGATGGTCATCATCTTGGGGTCTTCACCGTGCAGCATCAGGCCGCTGTTTCGCGTCGCCCAGCCCGGTCCGCCTTTGACCTGGTCGCCGACGAATCGATAGACGACGCGCAAGCGGTAGTGGGAGAACGGCTTGTTGTAAAACAGGTGCCCGAACCGTTCGTCAAAGCTGGGGTAGGCCGATTCGTCGTAGCGGACTTTCAACAGGCCGTCTTCGACTCGGAACGTGTTGCCATAGTTTTCGCCGACCGCGTGGTGACGAATTTTGGGCGTCCAACCGTCGAGGTTTTTTCCGTTGAACAGCTGGATCCACTCGGACTTTCCGACGTCCTTCGCCGCGGCGGGTTCGTCGCCGCAGACACGGTTTTGGAGGGGCGTCAGGCAGAGGCAGAGGAGGGCGAGGGAGGAACGAGTGAGCAGGCGAATTTTCATGGTGTCAGGCCGGAGGCAAAAAAAGGGAAGGTGTCTTGGCTGTAGTATAGAGTCAATCTTGGCTGTAGGGATCGGCAAACGCGCCGAAGCTGCCCAGCCCTCCATCGACTTCCAGATCCGTTGCGGTGACGAAGGAGGCATCGTTGCTGGACAGCCAGAGGACGGCGGCGGCGACTTCACTGCTTTGACCGATTCGCCCCAGGGGGTGCCGGTTGGCCAGTGCTTCAGCGCCGCCTTGTTCTTGCAGTGTGGCCCGGACCAGGGGCGTGTCGATGGCCCCCGGCGAGACGGAAACGACGCGAATTCCTTCGCGAGCATACTCGACGCCCCATTGTCGCGCCTGCATCACGTTGGCGGATTTGATCGGACCATAGGCACCGACTTCACGCGCCGTCCGGTGGGCTTGGCCGCTGGCCAGATTGACGATCACGCCAGATGCTTGGCCCAGCATGACCGGCAGCACGTGCTTGGCCATCCGGTGGTATCCGGAAAGATTGACCGCCAACATCTCTCTCCAGGTGTCACTGTCCAACTGGTGAATCGGCGCGTACGACGACTTGGGCTGAATCGCGGCATTGTTGACCAGCACATCGATTCCGCCGTGGCATTTGACGGCGTGGGCGGCGACGGATCGGCAGTCCGCTTCGCTGGAGACATCGCAGTGGACAAAATCGATGCCGTCGGGCAGATCGGCCGCCGAGGCGTCGTTGACGTCGGCACAGATCACCGCGGCCCCCGACAGGGCGAAGGCGTCACAGATGGCGCGGCCGATCCCGCTGCCCCCGCCGGTGACGATCACCACCCGCCCGTGATTTTCGTAGCGGACCGATCCGGAAGGTCGCCTCGAATTCATCGCGACACTTTCTCCCTGGAAACGTCCACTCGCGGGCGGTCTTTGGAAAGCGGCAGCGTGACGTAGAACGTGGAGCCGTCGGGCGACGAATCGAACGAGAGTTTTCCGCCATGGGCTTCCACGATCGACTTGCTGATCGCCAGCCCCATCCCGATCCCTTCCTCCTTGGTCGTGAAGAAGGCGTCGAAGATTTTCGCTTGCTGCTGTTCGCTGATTCCCGCTCCGTTGTCGCGAACCGCCACCCGCGCGTAATCGTCGCCGAGGGTGACATTGATCGAAACGGTCGCCGATTCGCGTTCGCGGGTTGCGTCGCAGGCGTTTTGCAACAGATTCACGATGACCTGACGAAGCTGGACCGCATTGCCGAAAACCATTTGCGGCGATTCGCAAAGGTTGCAGGTCAGGTCGGCGAAGTGGTTGTGCAGATTGCATTCGATCAAATTGACCGAGTCTTGGACGATCTGGTTCAGGTCGATCCATTGATAATCACCGTGCCCGCGTTTGACAAAACTGCGCAGTCCGCGAATGATCTGTCCGCAGTTTTCGGTTTGATCACAAATCGTTTCCAGCCACGATTCGATCGGCACGCTGTGTTCACAGTCATCGTTTGCGATCGCGACTTTGGCGGCGACGGCAAAATTGGCGATCGCGGCCAGCGGTTGATTGATCTCGTGGGCGATCCCGGCGACCATTTCGCCCAGGGTGGACAGCCGCGAGACGTGTTCGAGTTGTATTTCCATGTCGCGCAGCTGTTGTTCGGACACCTTTTGGTGGGTGACATCGAACATCGCCCCCCGCAGCATTTGCGGATTGCCATCGGAATCGGCGACCAAGTGGGCGACCAGGTGCAGCCAAACGATCGCTCCGTCGGCCGCGGTGACGCGTAGTTCCAGGTCACGATCTCCGCTGCCGTTGGCGCACGCGGTACGAAACTCCTCGTATCGCGATCGATCTTCGTCGACAATTCGCTGGTCCCAAAACGTCGGGTCCTCGATCCAGCGCGCGACCGGGAACCCCAGAATCGCCTCCGCCTGCTGGCTGACGAAGATGAACCGGTGCGTGGGCAGTTCGGATTCCCAAACGATCGCTTTGACGTCATCCAGAAGATCGCGGAATTGTTGTTCGCTGTGGGAGAGCGCTTCGGACAGCAGGTCTTTGGCGGCGCGGTGGACCCAGAGGATCAGTTCGGCGGGATCGAGCGCTTTTTCGACGTACGCAAATGCGCCCAGATTGACGGCGTCCTTGGCCGAATGGAACGATCCATAGCCGGTGTGAATGATCACCCGCATCGCCGGCTGCAGTTGCTGGAGTTGGCGAAACAGGTCGATTCCGTCGTGTCCGTGCAGTTGCAAGTCCAGAATGGCGGCGGCGAACACTTGATCGCTGCATCGCGCGAGTGCTTCGTCAAAGGACTTGCAGGTCGTCACCTGAAACCCTTCGTGTTCGAAGAGATCGCGGAGTGTCAGCAGTTGGCTGGGTTCGTCATCGACGACCAGCAACTTTAATCGTGCGGCAGCCGTGTCATTCACGGGAGTGTCCTGGAGCTATCACGAGTCGTGAGGTTCGCCCAGATGGGGTTTGCGGATCGCGCCGGAGACGCGTTGGGCGCGCAGCGTCTGCATCACTTCGGCCAGACGCTCCGGTTCGATCGGTTTGGGAACGATGGTGTATGCGGTTCGGCGGACGGCTTCTTCGGCGATTCGGCGGACAGGTTGATCGGATCGGCTGATCATCACCGCGGTGATCGTCGGCGAGATTTCACGGAGCGCGAGATAACAGGCCAGTCCGTCGTTGGTGCCAAGCTCGACGTCAATCAACGCGACATCGAAGCTGACTTGCCGCAGCAGCGTGACCGCTTCGTCACGATTGTGCACCACCGTCAATTTCTGACCGGACGAATGCAGGCATTGCGGCAGGGTTTGCAGCAGTGTTTGGTCGGCGGTGATGGCCATCACGGCCAGTTCGGTGGAATCGGCGACCAATTGAATGACGGTGTCCAAGTTCAGCGGTTTGTCCAAAAACGCGATCGCGCCGTCTTGCAGCGCGGCATGTTTCATCTCGTCTTCGCCATAGGCGCTCATCAGGATCACGCGGACATGCTGCGACGATCGTCGGATCTCTCGAAAGGCGCTGATACCGTCGACGACGGGCATGCGGACGTCCATCAACACGACATCGTAGTCCTCGTTCTGGCATTTCGTGATCGCGTCCTGTCCGTCTTGGGCGGTGCGAACGTCATAGCCGCTATCGGCCAAAATATCGGCCAGCGTCGTGCGCATCCCTGGTTCGTCATCGGCGATCAAAACGCGTCGTTTGGGGATCAAGTTCATCGTCGGCTCACGGGCCCTCGGTCGCGGTGGAGTTGACGGGTGACGCCGTCGTCGGCAATCGGATCTGAAACTCCGTGCCATCGCCGTTGTCCACAACTCGGATCGATCCGCCGTGCTGGACGACGATTTGTTTGCAAATCGCGAGCCCCAAACCGGTTCCGGAGGACTTAGTGGTGAACAGCACGTCGAACACCGACGCGCGATCTTCGGCCGGAATGCCGGGACCGGAATCGTACACGGTGATGACGTCCTGGTCATCAACGCGTCGGGCGGTGATTCCGATGCGTCCGCCGGCCCCTTGTAGTGCATCCATCGAATTATTCAATAAGTTTTGTAGCACCTGGACGAACTGGTCGCCGTCGACGCAACACTCAAACGGATCAGGAATACAATGTACCCGAAGATCAATGTTTGGTGGCATCTGGTGTCTGGAAACGACACGCTCGATCAGGTCGCCGAGCCGCGTCGGTCGTCGGTCCAGTTTTCTGCGCCGGGTGATATCCAACAATTCGTTGATAAACTGATTGCACGTCCCGATTTCATGGTTCATCAACTCCAGATACTGCGTCTTTTTTTCTTGGTCAATTTGGGGGCTGCGTTTTAAATAATAAATCGCGTTGCTGATCGCCCCCAAGGGATTGCGAATTTCGTGTGCGACCTGGGCAGAGACCTGACCGATGGCTGCCAATCGGGTCTTGACGACCAATTCCTTTTTCGCCTCATTCAGCTCCGCCTGGACCCGTTCATGATGCCGACGTTCTAATTCCTCGGCCTGGATCCGTTCCAATACGCGTCCGACCTGTTCCCCGACGCTGCGGGCCATCAATAACATCGCATCATCGGTCGGCATGGTGCGTTGGCTGAAAAATTCCAGCACCGCGATCGTCTTGCCCTCGATCACCAACGGGAACCCGAACGCGCTTTTCATGCCGTGGGATTCGCAAAGCGACTTGCGGACGAATCCCCAGTCCTGCTGAATGTCTTCGATCCAAGCCGGCTGGCCGGTCTTCCAAATCCGCCCTGGAAGGCATTCGCCGGTCACGAGAAACGTATCCTCGCTCGAGCGACGAAACGAATCGAACCGCTGCGGGTCGGTCAGGTACCAGATGTCCGCGGAGACCAATTGCACCGCTTCGGATTGTGAGGGAAAGTAAACATGGCCCACCGCCCAATCGGTCATGCGGCAGATGATCCCGACGCACTTTTGAAGCGCATCGCGATAGGACTTGGTGTCCTGGGACATCGTCACGGCCAGATACAGCAATTCGGCTTGAGTGACCCGTCGTGCCATTTGGCGTTCCAGCTGGTCGCGGCGGGTGAGGGTGCGTTTGGCGAACACCAACAGCGTCACGATCGCGGCGAACCCCAGTCCGATCAGGCTGAAGATCAGCCCCTGGAAGGTGCCCGATTCGGCGAACCGTTGCATCTTGATCGCGTCGTCACGAAAGGCGTTGGCGTGCAGCCGATCGAGTTGGAGGCAGCGGATTCCGATCAATTCCAAGGCTGGGGATGGAAAGGCGGCGGACGCTTGCCGCCCTTCACTCGCTTGATGCAGCGACCGAATCGCTGCGCCCAGACGCCGCGTGGTGGCTTCAAATTCGGGTTCGCCGAACCGCTGTTGGATCGTCTCGATTTTGTCCAGGTGACGATCGATGATGTAGGTGGATCGAATCGTGTCACGAAGTGTTTGCTCGGCGACCTGCGGATCCGATGACTGGACCAGGGCTTGATAGCGGTTTTGCCGAATCAGGCTCAGTTCGGTTTCGATTTTTGAGATGGCGAGACGTGTCGCGGAGTGGTAATCGGCGGAGTTTCGGCTGAGTTGATTGACGGAACTTCGTCGATGAATCAAGGTGCCGGCGATGGTCCAACTGACGAGCATCGTGACCACAATCACGAGAACGACGTAGGCAAAGATCGATCGCGAGGTGGATTGCAGGGCGGATCGAAGCTGTTTCATCAGCGCGTTCCTTCCGCATCGATTCGGTCGACGATCGTTTGCAGTGCATCGAAATCATTCCGGTGGACCGGAATGAAGTAACCGGCCAACAGAGAATCGAGGATGTCGGCATGCTGTGGATCCGCCTCGGACAAGTCCAAAAACGCGTCACGGAGCTGCGTGCGGAGATCCGCCGGAAGGTCGGATTGGCAGGCCCAAACGTAATCCACGTATGGCGGCGTTTCTTCCAAGATGCGGATTTCGTTTTTGCTGACGCGTCCCGACGCGAACATTGATTCGATGATCGGTCCGTTGGCGACCCCCAAATCGACCTCGGAGTCGCGCACCGCCATCGCGGTCGCATCGTGGGCGCCGCTGTAGACCACGGACCGGAAAAATCTTTCGGGCTGGATCCCCGACTGGAGCATGAAGTACCGCGGCATCAAATGACCGGATGTGCTAAGTCGTGATCCGAACGCGAACCGCTTACCACGAAACTCCGCCAGTTGTGTCGCCGGCTCGTCGGCCCGGGTCAGGTAGTAACTGGTGAAACGCATGTCGCGATCACGTGAGACCAAGGGGAACGCCTGGTGGGACCGATCCAGTTTCACAAACGTGTATCCGCCCAACCAGGCGAGATCGACGCCTCCATTTTCGAACGCGGTCTGCAGTTGCTCGTAAGAATCGTGCAACACCAATTTGCAAGCGACACCGGTGCTGCGTTCCAGGTAGGCGACCAACGGCAGGTAACGTTTCTCCAGCATGCCACGTGATTCGTCCGGCAACACGCCGATGTGCAGCGTTTGCGGGACGGAGGCTGGAGGCGGTTGCCGGGCACATCCGAGCAACATCACCGCGACGATGGTCAGACGCAAGGTCGAACGGAGGGCGTCGATTGTACAGGTGGCGAATCTGTCCGTAGCGGAAGTCGCCAAGGTTTTCGCAAGCCGCGCGCCCTCTCTGGCGTTTACTTGCTGCGCAAACGCCGACTTTCCCTGAGGGAGAGAATCTGAGTTAGCTGCCAGATCGCTCCGTAATACGGTCGCCGTCGCGCGGGCGATCGAGCGTGGTCTGTCAGTAACGAATCGCGGTCCGTCAGATTGTCCGTTCAACATCGCAGCTCCGTCAACGTGTCCTTGCCCCCGCGGCTCCGATCAATGGGTTCCGCCGCTTGATTCATTTCCCGGCTCGTCCAAGCATTTTCATCACCTCGGTCCAACCGAGCGACTGGGCATAATCATACGCCGTCCAGCCTCGGTCACAGATGGCATCGACGTCGGCTTGGTTTTGCAACAGCACGCCGACCGATTTTTCGCGGCCGAATAGCGACGCCATGTGCAGCAGTGTACGACCGCCGTCAAAGACTTCGTCCACGGTCGATGGAGCGGTCGCGATCTGGTCGGCCAGAGCACTTGCGATCATCTCCTCGAACGTCTCGCAGGTCGGTGGGACGTGGACCGTCTCGGGTTCAGGAAAATTCAACTCCCAGGCCTCGTCGTGTCGCTCTCGTTCTTCAGCGTCCATCCGCGAACGGATGACCTGGATGGTGAACCCGCCGTAGACCACGTCGTCGATCACGCACAGCCAATCGTCCAGCCGGCGGAGCGGAAATTCCACGTCGTCACCCGCGTTGACCGAGCGCAGCTTGTTGGGCGAATTGATCAACACTCCGCTGAGGTTCACGCCGTCGAATTCGACTTGATCGACCCACATGTGTTCCAAATCATAGTCGGGGTCGGAGAAATCGTCGCAAAACGGCGTCTTCACACAAGCCAACTCGCAGGCCGGGACGATCCGGTTGAAATCCGCGCTGAGGCAATGAAAAAAGTGTCGAAAGGATTCGCGAGCCCGGGCCGACGCGCGGAGCATTTCCCGATCGTCGCCGAGGTGGTAGATGACCGAACTGGAACGATTCATGTTGGGTTCCCCGAGAGTCTCGGAAGCGGCTCTTCGCCCCAAAACGCCGGCGCAGCTTCCTGTGTTGTAGCCGCCCTGCGTCTGGGCACCTGCATTGTATCCGCCCCGCGGTCGCGGCGTTTGTTGCGACCGGCATGGTTTGTTGCGACCGGCATGGCGACCGGTTAGAGTGGCCCTCCGTTGTTGGGGGGCATGCGGTAGTTGAAATAACCTGCTTCGTACCAAGGCTCCGCCTGGGGATGAGTCGGGGAAGCTGAGATCCACGTCATGATGAATCGAATTCGTTTGCGACGCCTGTGCGGCATCATTGTGTTGCTGCTACTTTCTGGCGTTCAGGCCTGTGCCGACCCCGTGCTTTTTTTGGTCGACGGGAATACGTCCAGCCTGTATACGGTCGCCCCGACAAGTGGAAATGCGACCCAAGTCGGGAATTTGGGCGTCACGGCCAGTCTGCTGGGGTTGGCCTACGACACCGTCAACGACCAACTGTATATGACCAGTACCAGCGATTTGAACAGTCAGCTTTATCGGGTGGACGTGACGACCGGGCAAGCCAACCTGGTCGGCGACACCGGATTTCAGGCGATCACCGGATTGACCTTCGATTCCGACTCGCAAGTGCTCTATGGTGGAAGTGGTGCCAGCGATTCGCTGTTCACATTGGACGTTCTGACTGGTGCGGCGACGACGGTCGGCAGCTTTGGTGTGGATATGCGTGGCCACGGTATGGGGTATGACCCGCAAACGCAACGGATTTTGATGACCGACGGTTCCCAGGATCGGCTTTTCGCCGTCGACAAAACCACCGGAGCAGCCACGGAGATCGGGGCAACCGGACTGGATAGTGTCGCCGCGTTGGCGTTTCACACCGGCGAAAATCGTCTGTATGGAATCAACACCAATGACGATACACTGGTCCGGCTGAATACTTCGACGGGCGCCGGCGAAGTTGTCGGAAACCTGGGCTTTGATGCCTTCAATGTCGGTCTCGCCTTTCGCCCCTCCGCAGTGCCCGAACCCTCGTCTTGGATGTTGCTCGTGCTGCTCGGCATCGCTGCAATCTTGCGAACTCGGCGGCGAAGTCGGTCGATCGCGGTTGTCCCGAATCGCGCCGGCGGATCGGGGATCTCAGCTTAACACGCCCTCGCTTCTTTGCTTCCCCGTCATCCCATCCATGCGTGCCGTTTGTTTTCAAAGTGTCCGACAGGTTGCCGTGCAAGAGATCGCCGATGCGGCGTTGCAGTCCGCCACCGATGCAGTGGTCCAAGTCGAACTGGCCGGCTTGTGTGGTAGCGACCTGCATCCCTATTTCGGCCGCGAATCCGGCTTGGATCCCGGCACGGTGATGGGGCACGAATTTGTCGGACGGGTGCTGGAGGTCGGTGATCAGGTCCGCAGCGTGGCGATCGGTGATCGCGTCTGCAGCCCGTTCACGACCAACTGTGGGACCTGTTTCTATTGTCAACGTGGACTGTCATCGCGATGCCCCCGCGGCCAATTGTTCGGTTGGCGTCAAAACGGCGTCGGGTTGCACGGCGGGCAATCGGAACGGGTTCGCGTGCCACTGGCCGATGGAACGTTGATGAAAATCCCCGACGGGATCGATTCCGTCGCGGCGTTGTTGCTGGGCGATAACATGAGCACCGGCTATTTCGGCGCCTCGATGGCGATCGAACCGTCGTCGATCGGCGAGGACGTGTTTGCCGTGGTCGGGTGCGGGACGGTCGGGTTGTTGGCGATCGCCTCGGCGCGTCGGATGGGGGCACGAAACATCTATGCGGTCGACCCCAACACGTCGCGGTTACAGATTGCCCAGCGGCTCGGTGCGACCGTGTTCAGCGATTCCGAGGAGGTGTTGTCGGCGGTTCGATCGGCGACCGAGGGCCGCGGTGCCGACGGGGTGATGGAGTTTGTCGGATTGCCTGAGGCGCAAGCGTTGGCCTATCGGTTGATTCGGCCCGGCGGCCGTCTGTCGGTGATCGGATGTCATTGCACACCAAACTTTGCGTTCACACCGGCCGACGCCTACGACAAAAACCTGACCTACCGCACCGGCCGCTGTCCCGCGCGGAGCTACATGGATGTCTTGCCGGAAATGTTGTCCAGCGAGCCAATGGATTTTTCCTGGTGCGTCACCCATCGGTTCGGCGTTGACGATGCCGAAGAAGCCTATCAAACGTTCGCCGGCGGAAAAGACGGATGTGTCAAAGCGGTTTTGGAATTCGGTTGACCGGAATGGAATCGGTGCGTGTCGGAGTACATCGCCGGTCGAACGTAGCTACGCCAAAGTGGTGCGACCCAACCTAGGGCTCGCATTGATCCGACAGCGGCTTTCCATCGACGCTGATCAGCCGATCCAGGCGAATGATCGTCCCGTCATCGAGCTTCAACCATTCCTGTTTGTCTTTGGAATAAACATCGACCACCACCGCGGTGACTTGTTGTTCGTGTTCTTCGGCGTCTCGGTAGCGGATCATTGTCGACGACTTGCGCATCGCCAGGATTTCGAGCTGGTCGTAGAAGCCGCAGCTGATCGGAGTGTAGGGCTTGTCCATCGTTTCGTTTCGAGCGAAGGGGCAACCGAGCGATTGAGAACGAGTGGGAGAGAACCAGCGGGAGCAGATTCCATTGGATATACTAGCCGATCGACAACGACCACGACACTTCATCCACAGCAAAGGCGGCTTGGGCAATGAACGATGAACCCCGCACACAGTCTTCTCCCGCGGGTGTGAATCGGCGGAAGGCGATCACATCGACGCTGGCAGCCGGTGTTGTGCCATCGGCGCTCGCCTCGCGGGCCTACGCCGCGGGATCGGACCGCATCAAGATCGGGTTGATCGGTTGTGGCGGACGCGGAACCGGAGCGGCGGCGCACTCGCTGTCGACCGGCCGCGATGCCGTGCTGTGGGCCATGGCCGATGCGTTCCCGGATCGCTTGCGGATCAGCCACAGTTCGCTGATGCGTGGCAAAGCCGGCAAATCGAAGATCGAACAAGGCAGCGGATTCGGCAATGCGATCGATGTGCCGCCCGAACGCCAATACGTCGGATTGGACGCCTATCGAAAGGTCCTCGATTCCGACGTCGATTTGGTGATCTTGACCGGACCGCCCGGTTACCGCCCGCTGCATTTCGAAGCCGCCGTCAACGCGGGCAAACACGTGTTCATGGAAAAGCCGTTGGCCAGTGATGCCCACGGCGTCCGGCGGATCCTGGCTTCGGGCGAAAAGGCTCGGCAAGCAAACTTGAAAGTCGGTGTCGGGCTGCAGCGGCACCATCAAGACATTTACCTGGAGGCGATGAAGCGGATCCATGGCGGTGAAATCGGACGTATCGTTTCGATGCGTTGTTTTTGGAACACCGGCTTTCCCGCCAAGACCGCGATGCCTCGCGAAGACATGACCGAATTGCAGTACCAGGTCCGCAACTGGTACTTCTTTGACTGGTTGAGCGGCGACCATATCTGTGAACAACACATCCACAACCTGGACGTCTGCAATTGGGCGTTCGGGGATCACCCGGTCCGGGCCGAAGGGATGGGAGGGCGTCAGGTTCGCACGGACAAAAAGTACGGGAACATTTTTGATCATCACGCGGTCAACTATGAGTACGCCGACGGAACCATTCTGCACAGTTACTGCCGCCAAATCCCGGGCTGTACCAAATTGGTTGCCGAGCAGATTGTCGGCACCGAGGGCGTTGCGGAATTGAGCACGACGCGCTGTTCGCTGACCAGCGGCGAGACAACGATTTGGGAATCACCGCGCCGGCGTGGCAAGGATTACCAAAGTCCCTACCAAGTCGAATGGAACGCGTTGATGAAGGCGGTGGTGGAGGACACAGCACATCACGAGGTCGACTATAGCGCCAGCAGCACGATGACGGCGATCCTGGGCCGGCTGGCGACCTACAGCGGCAAAACGGTCGCTTGGGACGACGCGATGGCCAGCGAAACGGTGTTGACGACCGACGCCGAATCCTGGGACGCCCCCGCGCCGATCCGTCCGCTCGACGACGGTTCGTATGCGATTGCCAAACCCGGCGAAACGAAGGTGCTGTGATGGATCGACGTCAATTCTCCGTCGCCACGGCGGCCACCGTGCTCGCGTCAACGCTGGCCGGTGGCAACACATCGGCCGCCGACCCGTCGCGGCCGTTCACATTGAACTACGCCCCGCATTTCGGAATGTTCGCCCACTCGGCGGGTGAGGATCTGCTGGACCAGCTTCGCTTCGCCGCCGACCAAGGGTTCCGCGCCTGGGAGGACAATCCGATGAAGGATCGGTCGCCCGACCAGCAAGCCGCGATCGCCCAGGAGATGCAGCGGCTGGGGATCCAGATGGGCGTGATCTCGGCGCTCAAGGGCGTTTGGAAATCTGTCAATTTTGCCGGTGACGATCAGGAGGTTCGCGAAGAGATTGTGAAAACCATGCGTGGAATCGTCGACGTGGCCCGCCGCGTCAACGCGACCCACTTGACCGTCGTTCCGGGGTTGGTCGATCCGAAATTGCCGCATGAGTATCAAATGGCTAACTGCATCGAGTTATTGAAACGATGCTGTGACGTGGTCGAACCGCACGGCTTGGTGATGGTGCTTGAACCGCTCAATCGCAAAACCAATCATCCCGGCGTGTTGCTGCACGGTTCACCACAAGCCTATTTGATTTGCAAAGCCGTCGCGCGGCCCTCGTGCAAGATTCTGTTTGATATCTATCACCAACAGATCACCGAAGGCAATTTGATCCCGAACATCGATCGATGCTGGGACGAGATCGCTTATTTTCAATGCGGTGACAATCCGGGACGCCGCGAGCCGGGCACGGGCGAGATCAACTATCGCAACGTGTTTGCCCATCTACACCAGCGTGGCTACACGGGCATCGTGGGGATGGAGCACAAGAACGCCGGCAAGGGGCCCGCCGGCGAAGCGGCCGTGATCCAGGCCTATCGAGCCGTGGATCCAGTTCTCCCGCTGAACGTCGAGCACGAATGAGTGCTTGACGCCCATGGTTCTGCTGCGACCGGGGCCATCGGATTCCAACAGACCGGACTTCGTCAGTCCCCCCATTTCATTGAGCGTCCGCCACGATCACCTGCGTCGTTCCCCGTTTTAGATCGTCCAGCCAGCGGGCACAGGATCGCGTCCACTGGGCAAACGGGCCTCCGATTTCACGTAGCCCCTTGCCGTGGCCGCCGCTGGCGTAGACGTGCAATTCCCCGGGCACGTTGGCCTGGTGCAGGTGCAGCAGGTAGTGCAGCGAGTCGGGGGCGAAGCGATCATCCGCTGCGACGGCCAGGTAAACCGGTGGGTAGTCGCTGCGGGACGGGAGTGCTTTGACCAGCGGGTCCAAGCCATCGGTCGTTCCGTCGGCAGTCAGGTAGGCGGGATAGATCAAGATCGCAAAGTTGGGGGCGACGTCGACCTTGTCCATCGCATCGCCGGGCGGGTAACTTTGGAAATCCGACTGATGGACGGTCAACATTGCCAGATTGCCGCCGGCGGAAAACCCCAGCACACCGATTTGGTTCGGATCGATGTCGAAGTCGGTGGCGCGGCTCCGCACCAGCCGGATCGCCCGTTGAGCGTCCTGGAGTGCAACGGCGTGCTTGTCCAAACCGTCGCGGCGTGGGACACGGTATTTGGTGACGAAGGCGGTGATGCCCAGGCTGTTTAACCAGCGCGCGATGTCCGTGCCTTCATGTTGTGCCGCCAAGGCGTTGTAGGCGCCACCGGGAAAGATGATGACGGCGCGGCCGTCGGGTTGTTCGGGCCGCCACACGTGCAGGGTCGGCCGGGAAACGTTCGTGATGCGGACCAAACCGTCCGGCCGTTGCGGAAGTTGTTCTTCCAAGTCGTTCGCCGGATCGTCAGCGCATTTGCCATCCCCGGGCCACAGCGAGATCACGTCCGGGGGCGATTGCCGCAGTGCGGCGAGTTTTTGATCGCCGGCGGTCCAACCCGAGTGGTCTGACTCGAGCGACTGTTTCACCGTGTCGGATTCCCCCGCCTTCGGTTGAACCGCGACGGCGTCCAGAAACGTCGATTCCAAGCGATCCAGCAGCGCGTTACTTTCCTGCTGCATCGATTCGGTAAACAGCCCCTGGCCATTCAAAAACCGGGCCGCCGGACGGACGAATTCCATCAACGGATACTTGTCAAAACAGCCGCCGTGTCCGCCTTCGGGATAGACATGCAGCTCGGCCGGCACCTTGGATTGTCTCAGTCGCAGCATCGTGTTGACCGCGCCCCAAGTGAACTTGTCGGGGCGGGTGACGGTCATGAACACCGGCGGCGTTCGCTCGGGGCTCAACTGATCGAGGTGCAAATGCGGATCCGCATTCAACGAAGTGGTCGGCTGGGTCAGGTAGGCCGGGTACAACAGCAGCACCGCGTCGGGGCGCGCACTTTGCCGATCGGCGGTATCGAGCGGCGAGTACGTTTGCGCGCCGTGATTGTTGGCCAGATTGAAGGCGAGATGACCGCCCGCGGATGATCCGACCATGATGATCTTGTCCGCATCGAGTCCGAGTTCGCTTGCGTCAGCACGCAGCAGTCGCACGGCACGCTGGGCGTCGGCGAGTGGAATCCGATGCCCCGGGTCGTCGGCCGCACGTGGCACGCGATACTTCAGCACGGCGCAGTGGGCACCGACGGTACCGGCCCAGTTGCAAATGTCGACCGCGTTGGGCAGCGAGAGACGGCCGTAGCCACCACCGGGGGCGAACACGAGCGTCGTGCCGGTCGCTGGGACGCCATCGGGTGGAGGCACCAGGATCACGCTCGGCACCGAGACGTTGCTGATCGCGGGTTTGCCGCTTTTGGAATCTGCGACCGCTTCCGCAGGAACGTCGCGAGTGAGTTGATTGGCAACATGGTTCTCGGGCCAGAGCGGGATCACGACGGCATCGCGGTGGACCAGTTCTTGCAGCTTTCGCTCACCCGGACTTTCGGCCGTCGACAAGGTGCACAAACCGATCGTCGCCAACAGAAAGAGGCTGTAGGAAAATAAACGCAACATCGTTGTGGCTGTATTGAAGGAAGGAGAACGTGTCGCAGTCCGCCGGTAGCCGACGCCACGCGTGTCGACGCGGCCGACATGGACGCATCACCGGCATTGTAAACCAGATCGCGCTGCACGATCCGTCTTCGACATCGCCGGTCCCCCATGCGGCTCCGGCGAGCCTGGATTTCGATCCGGCAGGCCGGGAACCTGTCCCACGTCGTTTTACGCGATGATGTCGTGGACGACGTTGCCGTGGACGTCGGTCAATCGGAAATCGCGGCCGGCGTAACGGTAGGTCAGCCGTTCGTGGTCGAACCCCAGCAAGTGCATGATCGTGGCGTGCAAGTCATGTACATGCACGCGATTCTCCACGGCCTGGAAACCGAATTCATCGGTCGCCCCGTGCACATGGCCCCCCTTCACGCCGCCGCCGGCCATCCACATCGTGAAACCGTAATGGTTGTGGTCGCGACCGCTGTTGGTTCCGGCATTGGCCCCGGGCTTGGGCAGTTCGACCGTGGGCGTGCGTCCGAATTCGCCGCCCCAGATCACCAGCGTGTCTTCCAGCAGCGAACGCTGTTTCAAATCTTTCAACAACGCGCCGATGGCTTGCGAACACTGGCCGGCAAGTCGGCGATGGTTGTCTTCGATTTTGTCGTGGCTGTCCCACGGTTGGCCGGCTCCGTGCCAAAGCTGGATGTAACGCACTCCGCGTTCGACCAATCGTCGGGCGATCAAGATCTGTCGGGCTTGGACCGAATCGCCGTACATGTCGCGAATCGATTGTGGTTCGCGGCTGATATCGAACGCGTCGGTCGCCTCGATTTGCATGCGATAGGCGAGTTCGAAACTCTGGACCCGCGATTCCAGTTCCGCGTCCTGCTGGCGCGCTTCCTGGTGCCGGCGATTTAACGTTTGCAACAGATCCAATTGACGCCGTTGTTGGTCCCGGGGCAAACCGGCGGCGTTGCGGATGTTGGCGATCAGCTTTTCGATTTCTTTGTGTTTGCTGTCGATGTAGGTCCCTTGATAGGCACCGGGCAGAAATCCGGCCTGCCAATTTTCGGCTCCCTTGATCGGGTATCCGTTGGGGCACATCGCGATGAATCCGGGTAGATTCTGGTTTTCGCTGCCCAGTCCGTACGTCACCCAGGACCCGACCGAGGGGCGGACCAGTTGGCCGTTACCGCAGTTCATCAGCATCAGCGACGGTTCGTGATTGGGGACATCGGCGTGCATGGAACGGATGACGCAGACGTCATCGATCATTTCACCGACGTGGGAAAACAACTCGCTGACTTCGATACCGCTTTGGCCGTACTTTTTGAACTTGAACGGCGACCGATAGGCCGCGCCGGTTTCGCGTTCGGTGCGCAGATCCAGCGGGATCGATTTACCGTGGTATTGATCCAGCGCCGGTTTGGGGTCGAACGTGTCGACCTGGGACGGCCCGCCGTTGAGGAACAAGTGAATCACCGCATTGGCCTTGGGGGCAAAATGCGGCGTCTTGGGCGACATCGGGTTGGTCGCACCTGCGGCCAGCAGCGAGCGTGAGCTGTCATCGGCCATCACACCGGCCAACCCGAGCGTGCCCAGTCCGATCCCGCTGCGACGCAGGAATTCACGACGGGTGGTGGGGCATCGGTTGAGAGCTGAAAGAGGATTCGACATGGTGGGCTGTTCGCTCAAACGCGGCGGGATGATCTAGTCGACAAAGGCAAATTCGTTACTCAAAAGCAGCACTTGGGAGAGCTGTCCCCAAGGATCCAGGGTGTTGTCGGGATCCTGGCTGTCGGGATCCTGGCTGTCGGGATCCTGGCTGTCGGGATCCTGGCTGTCGGGATCCTGGCTGTCGGGATCCTGGAGGACAAAATCGAGCGCCGCTTCGATTTCAGCGTCTTCCGGGTCGCGTGCCAAGGCGAAACGGTACAACCGCCGGATCCGCCGCCGCGCGTCGTCGTCCGCCTCGGATCGACTTCGCGCCGCCAGCGCCTTGGCTTGTTCAATCACAAAGCCGGAATTCATTAAGAACAGGGCTTGTTGGGGAACGGTGGTCTTGGCCCGTTTGGCTTGACTGGCATCGGGACTGGGAAGGTCAAAACTGGCCAACAAGCCTGGCAGGTCTTCGCGGTCGATGTACGCGTACAGGCCGCGACGCGTTGCATCCTTGTGGATCATGACCGACCGTCCGCCGACCGATTGGTCCAAACGTCCCGAGGCGAACAACAAGCGATCGCGGAACGGTTCAAAGTCCATCCTGCGTCGCGGCATGTGCCACAGCAAACGATTTTCGGGGTCTTGTTCCATCGCGTCGGGGCGTGTTTGGCTGGACTGTTGCCACGTCGCCGACAACATGATTCGGCGTTGCAGTCGTTTGACGGACCAGCCATCGGCGACAAACTCGGCGGCCAGATGGTCCAACAACTCCGGATGCGTCGGCGGTTCACCGCGGACACCGAAGTCGCTGGCCGTTCGCACCAAGCCGTCGCCGAACTGGTGTTGCCAAATCCGATTGACGATCACGCGTGGTGTCAGGGGATTGTCGACGTCGGCGATGGCCCGGGCCAGTTCCAACCGTCCGCTACCGTTTTGAAAGGGTTGTCCGCCGTCGACGTGCGACAAGACTTGCAAGAACCGCCGAGGAACGCGGTCGCCGCGGTTTTCCGGAACACCACGCCGAAAGATCACCGGCTCGACCGCTTTGGCCTTGTCCACCATCACCATCCCACGCGGGGGCGCGCCTGGATGCGTGACGCTGACTCCGTTGACACCGTTGATCAGTTGGTTGTGTCTGCCGCGTTCGGATTGGTCCAAATGCGCGACCGCTTGGGCGGTGTCCAAGGAAGTCGGTGCGTCGGCGGCACACAGCACCATTCGCAGCGTTTCATCGTCGGCATCCGGCAATCGTTGCAGCGTTTCATCGGCTTTGCGGGCTTCAACCCACTGTGCGTGAACCGCTTCCAAAACGTCGCCGACGACCTGCGCCGCATCGGGCAACGATTGCGGTTGCGACTGTTTTAGCGCATCGAGCAAACGCTGGGGGACCGAATCGGACGGTATTTTGTCTGCCGCCTGGTCGAAGATCGCCCCCGACGTTTCGGCAAACTCTTCCGGCGGCAGAGCGGCCAGTTGGCGGAGCAGGTCCCAGACGGCGTGCGGTGATTCGTTGGGCGTGACCAGGTACTGTTGCCAACGACGCGCGGCGGGTAATCGCAACGCACCGCGTTTCCCTTGAGGCGGCACTTTGCCTTTGCGGTACTGTGGCAGCGACTTGGCGATGTAGACCAGATAGTCGGCGACACGGGAACGCAGCTCGTGCTGGATTGCCTGGCGACGTTCTTCGACCCAATCGTCGACTTCTTTTTGCTTGTCCGCCCTGGCCTTCAGAAAAGCCTCGTACTCTGGCGACGGCTTCGGTTCGCCGAGCAGCGGCAGTGTGCCGGGTTCTTCCGAACTGGCGAACACGCCGTACAGCGAATAGTAGTCGGCCGTCGGGATGGCGTCATATTTGTGGTCGTGGCAGCGGGCACAGGCGACACTCATGCCCAAAAATCCACGTGTGACGACATCGATCTGGTCATCAATGATGTCGTGCCGACGATTCATAAAGCGTCTGCCGACGGTCAAGAAGCCCATGGCAGCAAGCGCCGTTCTGTCTTCGCCGTCCAGATCCAGCTGGTCGGCGGCAAGCTGTTCGACGATGAACTGGTCAAACGGCTTGTCTTCGTTGAACGCATCGATGACATAATCGCGATACGTGAACGCATAGGGGTAACGTGTTTCTTGGTTTCCCGGCAGATAACCCTTGGTGTCGCCGTAGCGTGCGATGTCCAGCCAATGCCGTGCCCAGCGTTCGCCGTAGTGCGGGTTTTCCAACAGCCGATCGACCAGTTTGGCGAAGGCGTCGGGAGCGTCGTCTTGCACAAAGGCTTGCACTTGTTTGTAGGTCGGCGGCAAACCCAGCAGCGTGTCGTAGGCGCGATGGATCAGGCTGCGACGATCCGCCGGTGGGTTGGGCGGCAGGTCGGCTTCGGCAAGCCGTGCGAGCACGAAACGGTCGATCCGAGTCATGGTGCTGCCGCCCCAGGATTCGAGTTGGTCCGCAGAGACTCGCGTTGCCAAGTCGTCGATCGACGGCGGTTCCTTGGGCGTGATCGGTTGGTAGGACCAATGCGATTGACGCTGTGCTTCGATTTGCTCGGCGGGCGTCATGGCGGCCGATGGCTCGGGCGACGGCGTCGTTTCGGCCGGCCAATAGGCTCCCTCGCGCACCCATCGCGACAGAATTTCGATTGCTTCGTTGGGCAGCTTGTTGTCCGGAGGCATTTGCAAGCCGTTGTCTTGATAGCCGACCGCCCGGATCAGCCGACTCGCGCCAGGATCCCCGGCAACGACGACCGGGCCGCTGCCCCCACCGCGTTTGAAATGGACCTGTCGATCCAAACGCAATTCGCCCGACTGGTCATCCGGGCCGTGGCACTCGACGCAGTGTTGGACCAACAACGGACGCACGGAGTTTTCAAAAAACTTCTCCTGCTCTGCCGACTCAGGTTCATTCGCATGGGTCGGCGACGCGGCGGCCGCGACACACGACGCGGCAAGCAACGCGACCGCCGACAAGACGACGCGGCGTGGCAACGGGCTTCGAAGACCAGCAACGACTTTCGACGATTCACTGGCCGAACGACGAGAATACACGTGAGGCATCTCTTTCTTGGCGGGGCAGGCGGGACCAATGCGTCAAAATCTCAGTCGGCTCTGACGCAGATGGGGGTGGCGGGTGGGGGTGGCGGGGAGAGGCCGCAGACGGACCGACGTGGTTGCGTCTGGCGGATCCGGCTTCCATTGTATGTCAGATCCGACGGCTAGGCGAGTGTTCAACAAAACACGTCGGAAATTCGCGACCACCTCAGTGAGGATGAAAAGAGGGATGGCAGAATGATACGGGGCAGAATGATGATGCAACGGCCCCGGGCGGCTGATCTATCATTCTGCCCACCATCATTCTGCCCACCATCATTCTGCCCATCATCATTCTGCCCACCATCATTCTGCCCACCATCGTTTTGCCCCCCATCGTTTTGCCCCCATCATTCTGCCTTCCCTCTCCCGATTCCCATCAGCGTGACCGCGAACAATGGCAGTGAAGAAAGGCAGTATGATTTCGGAGGCAGGAAAACTGGCAGCGGGCAATGAGCGATCTATTTGGACAGCCCCGACAGTTGCAACGGCAGTTCGATGACAGGTTTTCCATTGATGTCGCAGATTTGAAACGACAACTTCGGATCGTCCGATTCCCAACCAATCATCAACCGGCCGTAGTTCTCGCGGTGGTAGGTCGACTCGCTAATCCGATGTCGATTCTCCGTGGGCGTTCCCCGCTTGTGCAGCTGATTTAGACTGCTACAGGTGATGTCGTGGATCGGATAAAGCATGTCCTGTTCCATCAACGAAACCTCCGACCAGTGGCGATCGCCGCTGATGAAGACGACACCGTTGGCCTTGGTCTCGCGGATCAGGTTTAACATGCGCGTTCGCTCGGCCGGCAAATTCGCCCAACATTCTTGGCCGGCATCCTGGGCGATGAATTGGATACTGGAGACGATCAAGCGGATATCCGCGGGTTTGCGAAGCTGTTCGCCAAGCCATCGCCACTGTGCCTGGCCGAGCATCGTCTTGTCGGCGTCGTCGTCCGGGTAATAAGGACCGCCGACGCGGCGCTGGCCGGTTTTCAGCGGCGAACGAAAGTAACGCGTGTCCAGCGAGATGACTTGCAATCGCTGCCCTTTCGGTCCGAAGGTTGCCGCGTGGTAAACGCCTTCCCGATCACGACGAGGCGAGTCATCAGGAACGCCCCAAAAGTCGAGGAACTGTTTCTGCGACTCGGCGCGTTTGGGATACGCCGCACCGCCATCGTTGACACCGAAATCGTGATCGTCCCAGGTCGCCAGGACGGCGGCCGATTCGATCAGTGACGAAAACCCGGGCAATTGCGACAGCGTTTGATACTTGGCACGCATGACGTCCATATCATCGGTGTCTGCGTAAATGTTGTCGCCGGTAAACAGAATCAAGTCTGCTTTCTCAGCCGCCATCGCGGCGAAAATCGGCGCCGGCTGGTCTTGTTTGATGCAGGATCCAAACACGACGTGGGTGATCGGCGTGGACGGTGGGTCAGCAGCGATTGCCAGCGGAGCGGCGGGAAGCAGAAGGGCGAGAAAGAGGATTTTGTGCATGTTGGTGGGGCAAAACGATGGGGGCAAAACGATCCGAGACGACTGCCAGCGGGAAGCGTCAGCGAGCGGCCCGTGCGGGAATCCGTGCGATGGGGAAGAGGCAGAATGATACGGGGCAGAATGATGGGTGGGGACATCGGTGGGAACACTTTGCCATCGGTGGGGCTGTTCTGTCGAACGCGGCGATGATTCAGCAGTCGGAGTCATGTGCCTCAACTGTGGTTGTCAAACCGCAGTACACTGGTCTGCACAAGCTTTATTCATGACGGTTTAAACAGAGGGTCAAGATGACATTGCGACTGATTGTACTGGCGATAATGGTAATCGGTGTGGGCGATCAAGGCCACGCGGACCAGATGCCTCCCGCCGCTTCCTACGTGTTCGGGTACACCGATCAACTCAGCTACGTCGGCGGGGACACGATCGCGTTTCATCTGTCGTCCAGCGAGCCGAACGTGGAACTGACGATCTCGCGCGTCGGCGCCCAGGCGGAACGGGTTCATCGTGAGATCGGGATCGCCTGCACCGCACACCCGATTCCCGATCGTGCGTCGTCGGATGGATGTGGCTGGCCGGCAGCCTGGACGTTCACGGTCCCCGACGCATGGAAGAGCGGCTATTACGAGGTCGCGATCAGCAGCGGTGGAGACAACCCGGCAAAAGGATCCGCGTTTTTCGTCGTTCGATCCGGTGATTCGCAACCGAAGTCGACCATCCTGTTGCAACTGTCAACCAACACCTACAACGCCTACACCAACTGGGGCGGCCACAGCCTGTACAGCTACCACGACCGCGACGGTCTGCAGGGACATCAGGTTTCATTTGATCGCCCGATCAATTCCCAATTCAGAAATTGGGAATTGCCGTTTGTGCGATGGGCAGAATCCAGCGGGTACGCAATCGACTATGCCGTCAACAGCGACTTGGAGTTTCACCCCGAGATCCTGAAGGACTATCGCTTGGTTCTCAGCGTCGGACATGACGAATACTGGTCGTCGCCGATGCGCGATTCCTTGGAACAATTCATCGGCGACGGCGGCAACGTCGCGTTCTTCAGCGGGAACACCTGTTGTTGGCAGGTGCGGAGCGGAAATAATGGCCGAACGCTGACGTCCTGGAAACAAACCCCGAACATGGATCCGCTGTACCGGACGGGCGATCACCGTTTGCTGAGCACTGCGTGGAGCCATCACTTGGTCGGACGTCCGGAAAACGAACTGACCGGCGTCGGATTCCTGTGGGGCGGTTACCATCGAAGCCATGGCCAGTTCATGGACGGATCCGGGGCGTTTACCGTTCATCGTCCCGATCATTGGTTGTTTCGTGGAACGGGTTTAAAACGAGGTGACGAGTTCGGTGGAAACGACAGCATCGTCGGATACGAGTGTGACGGTTGCGAGATGAAGTGGGTCGACGGTCTGCCCGTCCCCACGCACGCCGATGGCACTCCGGAGACGTTTCAAATCTTGGGAACCTGTGAGGCTCGTTGGGCGCCCGGTGACAGTTACTGGTACGACCGCTTTCCCACCGACCGCGTCGGGGCGGCCGTGTTGGGCGTCTACACGTCCGAAAAAGGCGGAACGGTGGTCACCGCCGGGACGACCGATTGGGCGCACGGGCTGCCTGGTGGCGACCGGGCGGTGATCCAGATCACCAAGAATGTACTCGATCGGCTGGGACAGTAGAACGCAAGCAATGCCAGCGGGACGCGTCAGCGAGCGGCACGTGCAGGGATTCCGTGGGGTGGTGGGGGAGGCAGAATGATACGGGGCAAAACGATGCGAGAGCAATGCCAGCGGGAAGCGTGAGCGAGCGGCCCATGGTGACATCCCGCTCACGGCGGGCCACTTGCTCACGCGTCGTGCTGGCATCGTTACGCGCTGGCATGTCTACTCGCTGATCACCAGCGCGTCGACGCACAAGGCGTGGTTTTCGTCATCGGGATCGACCAGGACGCGGACCGGGGCGTTTTGTTCGGCCAGTGACTTCGCACGCTCGATGCCTGCATACACGTTGGCGGTCGTTTTTCGTGTTTGGCCCTTCACGTCATACGTCAAATGCAGCACGTAGCGGCGTCTTCCGTTGACTTCCGTATTGGTTCGCTGGACGCGATCGATCCGTCCCGAATGAAGCGTCCCTTGTCGCAACAAACGGTTCTTGCGGCTTCCGTGTCGGATGGAAAAGAACAACATCAGTCCGCCGGCGAGCAGAAACGTTGCGGCGAAGGGCACTGCGAGCAGGCGGTCGTTTCCTTGCAGCACCACAAAACACAGTACCGGAACGACGACGCCGACGATGCAAAACACAACGCCCATCGCGATCAACATTTTCAAGTCTGCGATCACCTGACGTTGCATCCCACTTGGAATTTCCAGTCGCGGGATCGGCTGGGCAAGAAATGCCTGCACTTCAGCGCTCGAAAGCGCGATTCGGTTCAGTTCCTTGCGGAGGATCCGCCCCGCGATGCCTCCCATGTTCTCGGCCGCCGCCATCGCGTCCTGAACCTGGGTTTCTCGGTCGATATCCGGACGACGATCCAGTTCGGCCTCGCCCGACTGGAACAACCGAAAAATCTCGGCGGCATCGCGGACGAACGATTCTTGATCGTCGCTCTCGCAAACCGTCTTGTGCTTGAAGATCACCATGTGGTTCCGGTTGCCGCGGACACTCCAACCCGGATGCTGGGCGAAATAGTCGCGGATTCCCGGAGTGAACAAGACCCGGACGGCCTTTTCGTTCCAGGCATGCAGCAGGTAGTCGGCCGAGAACTTTGGCGAGTCGTCGAAATTGACGTCGTTCATGCCCCCGATCGCCGAAAAGACCGCTCCGATGATCCCTTTGAAATGCGGAAACATCGCGAATTGGGGCAGATCGATGGTGTCCTGTGGCACCGCCACCGTTTCCCGGATCCACTGCGTCGACCGCGAATCGGGTTCGCTGGACCGATAACTGATCTCGGCGACGATCACATTCAGCCCGTCATGTTCACAAATTTCCTGGTGATTGACGGCGACATTTCGCGCGAGTAGCTCGGAAAGCGTTTCGGCCAGCGATTCCGTTGTTTGACTCATGGAGATTCTGTGTCGGTAAAGGACAGTAGTTGTTGAGGAACCTCGGTCGGCCAAGGACCGGTCAGCCGGACGTTTCTGATTCGCGCCGATGTCTGCTCGCGGTTGTGGAAGAATCCGAACACCATGTCGCCGAGTCGCGATTGCGGTTGCTGGTCAAAGATCGTTTCACCATTGAGCACGATCTGGACGCGCGATCCGTGACGCGTCAATTCGACTTGGTTCCACTGGCCCGATTTCAGCGGTAACGGCTTCGGTTCAGCCCCGGGCAACGGAACCTCAAAGCCTTTGGGGATCTTCCACGCCGTATTCGGGGCACTCATCCAATGCAATTTTAATCCGCTCGGACGCATCACGTAGGCGACTCGACCGATGGAAGGATGGACTTCGGTTTTCGCCGGTTCATAGAAGAACTCATACGAAAGCGACTCACCGTCCCCGATCGGGCGTTCGTAACGGATGCTGTTCTGGCCGTTGAATTTCTGTGCCTTGATTTCGCCGCTGCGCAGCTCTCCGTCGTGCACGGTCCAAGCGAGGTTTGCGATCCGCTGAGGTTTGGGGGCGGTCCGGTAACGATTGGGGGCGTTTCCGTCCTTGTCCTGCTGGCGGGCATCCACGATTGCGGTCGGCAGCGCGACGCCATAGTACTGTCCCGACCAACCGCGCAAGGTGTCACCGGGGATCAAGTTCACGTCATGTGGAATCACGGGCTGGCCGCTGATCTTGATGTTTCGCACCGACGTCCGTTTGTTGCCGGCCAGATGAATGGCAAACCACGGGGAATGATCCTTGCGTGGTTCACGGTAGACCAGTTGGTCGTTGACGTGAAAGCGGAGCGTTTGGTCGTCCAGCGTCACACGACACCGATTCCACTCGTTTTGCTTCGTCGCCTTGGAATAGAACCGCACCCAGTCGGTCGAATTCTGGGATTTGACATACACGCTGCCATTGTGTGCCAGGGGCGCGAACAGCAGCCCATCAAACAGCAATTCCGCTTCGCGCCAGCCGCCGTCCCGGATTTCCATTTCAATGGTAAAGTCGCCTTGCAAGGGGTAGCGGAACCACAGGGAATCATTGCCGAACCCGCAAACATGATGAACTTGGGCTTCACCGTCGGATACCCAGATCGGAGCCGTTTTCCCTTCCGAGAAGTCTTTCGCACTGGCATGGGTTGCCGGGATCCAATGCGCCAATTCGTCACCGGTGCGCAGGCCTGAGGTTTCGGCCCAACCATGGTTGTGTTCGTAGCGTGCAACCCAAGGCATCAAGTAGCCGCGCGACCGGGTGTGCGTGTGGTCGATCAGGGCTTTCGTCACTTTCTTCGCGAACTCGTGATGTTCGGGTTCAGCCGCCAGGATCGAAGCGAGTTGCAATTCGGCCAAGGGGGCTTGCGATGCCGGTAGTCCATCGCCCGGATCAATCGAATCCAAATGCCGGACGACTTTGGAAAGCAACTCGGGATCGACGGGCTGATTCATCGCCGAGAGACAAATCGCCAAGGCGGTGTCGGCACCGCTGCGGCCCTCGGCTTGTGCTTTCCGCAAACGTTTCAACAAGTCATCGCCCACATTGATCTGCATCGCCAAACGGGCCAGGGAATAGAAATTGGTCGCGATCGGTAGCGATTCATCCGCAACGGGAGGAAACGGCGGATAATAGCCGCCGACCGATTCGGGAATCCACGCGGGCAGCCGTTGACGTCGGACCAGTGTCCGGATCGTTTGCAGCGGACCGTCACCCTGGAACGTCCAATCCGCCAGGATTTGATAGGCCGCTTTGCGATCGGACATCCCTTGGATCGATTCCAACGCCCAGGAACCGACCCAGTCGTTGCTGCGATCAAAGCCTTGCGAAAAACCGTCTTGACGCATTCCCAGGTAGGTCAACGCATCGCCGACTCGGCCCTTGGGAAGCAACAATTGGGCGACCTTGTCCAGTTGGCCCAACCGTCGGGTCACGCGACTGCTGGCGTTGGAATAGCGATCGTTGTCGTGGGCGGTCAATTCAAGAAAGTCGTTGATGGCTTTTGCGACCAAGTCGTCTTTTAACCCATGCTCCAATCCCTGCTTGGCCAGATAAAGTGCGAACGTGTCGTAGGGATTCACTTCGGCGTATCGCTCGCCGGGACGGTTTTGGTCGACCAGTGCGAGCCCTAGTTCCATGGCGCGGTGGCGACAATGGGGATCCTGGAACGCCAGCAACAGCGATTGCATCACCAACTCTTTCGGCAGCGCGCTGAGCGTGGTTGCATCGACCGCCTCGTATCGTGGCAGCGCCGCTTGGCCGCGTTTGTCGTTCAGCAGCACCAAACCGGCCATCAGGTGTGCTTGGGCATCGTCGCCGGAGATCAACGACAGCAGTTTGTCGGTCCGCTTTGACCAACTTGCCCGTCGAGCCAATCGATCAAAGACGCTATGGATGACGATCCGATCGTCTGGTTTGATTTCGACGGGGGCGCACAACGGCCGCGGGCGCGATCCGGGGCTTCCTAACGTCAGCGCGACGAGCGGATCAAACACGAATTTCGTGTACAACTTGTTCACCCGCCAGGCTTCATCCAATTCCAGAATCCGCCGCGCCAGCCGGATTTCGTCGGCGTCCAGTTCGTTGACGTTTGCACGAGACGATGAAGTTTGTCGCGGTCGAGCGCTGCGGAGCAGTTCGCCCAGGGAGTTGGCGGAGCGATCGGTCGACTGGTCGACCTGAACGGGACCAGCCGGTGCGGGGACGGCGGCGGAAAACGCGGCGGCGGAAAGTTCCGGCATCCCGGCTTCGATCGCCGCGTGGGACAGATCGATCAGCAACCATTGGCTTGCCGCCATGTCGACCGCGCGCTGCCACAACCGTTGCGCGGACTCTTTGTCGGATCGTTCCAGTGACTGTTTTCCCAGCGCGGCGATCAGGCAGGTCTGTTCGACTTGGTTAGTGCCGGTGATGGAACCAAAATCCAAATCAGAGGTCACGACCTGCTTGCCATTCGCTCCGCTCTCGCGAACGCCTTGGTCGGCGCGAAGCAACAGGACCATGGTCAATCGCCCACGCAAACGCTGATTGATCACCTTCGAATCGCTTTGGGGCTCCTCCTGTTTCTCCTGGGAGGATTCGGTGGGTGTCTCCATCCAACGCTCGACCAGGTCCTTGAGCGCCCCGTGGTCGCCGACGAGGTCCGCGGCGATCGCATGGGCGGCCGCGGCCGAATCGTCGTCGGGACGTCCCTCAGCGAGCGATTTCATCTGCGCTGCGAATTCACCCAACGCGTCGGCGTTGTTCGCATCGCTCGCGGCGTCTTGCAGCATTTCGACCCACAGGGATGAAACCGCGTGCTCGGTAAAGGGTTGGTCGCCGAGCGAGATTGCGAAATCGACGGCGCTGGGCCCTTCGGTCTTGGCGTTGATCATTGACTCGACGGTGGCCAATCCGCCCAGCTTGCGGACTTGATCGAGGAGTTCTTGCTGCTGTTTTTCGAACTGCTCCCGTCGCCCCGATTGATAGCGGCCTGCTTCGGCAAACAGTGACATGTCAAATTCACGCGCGATGCGAAGTGCATCGGTGGGATACTCGATCTTGGCCATGAACTCCATCATGGCCATCGTCGATTGGATCTGCTGATAGGCTTCGTACTCCGGATTGTTGAAACCTTGCTGCGGCTTCTTTTTGGCCTGCTCGATCGCTTCGAGCGCCATCTCACGGGCGCGGCGGTTGTTGCCGATGTCCGCCATGAAATTGCAAACTCGGCCTTTCAATGAATACTTAAACTCGCGATTCGTGCGATCGGTCGTATTCTGCAACGCATATTCGTAGATCCGTTCGGCCAATTCGTGCATCGGCGGATGCGTGTCGATCAAGCTGCCGACCAGCCAAAGCAGGTCGTGCGTCGGTTGGGGGCTGAGTTCCTCGCTGACCAGCGGCTCTAACAATTGCTTGGCTTCGTCGTACTGCTTGTCGGTCGTCAACACCAATGCCAGCCAGACTTTGCCTTCGTGCCAATCCTCTTTCTCGTCCAGTTTTTCGCGCAACAGTTTTTCTACCTCTTTTGCATTTCCCTGGTCGCCGGCGACGTGGCGTACAAAGTAGGTGGTCACGTTGTTGTGTCGGCCGTCGCCACTGGTGGAGTAACCGCTGAACAACGCGTTCCATCCGGTTCCATTTTCAGACGCGTCGATCATGTAGCGGGCGGTCCGAATGACGGTTTCGCGATCGGTCAGAAGCTTGCTGGCCGACCCCATGACGTTACTCATCGAGTACATCGAATTGGTCGATGTCGGCGCAACGTCCAACATCGCGGAATAGAGTTCACGTGCTTTGGCGATCCCATTGTCGCTGCGAATCAGGTCTTCGCAAATCTCCGAGACGCGGTGGTCGGTGAATTTCTGGATCCCGACTTCGATCATCAAATCCGCCAGATCGCCCAGTCGCTGCGTGGCGTCAAAGGGTCGTTTGATCTCATAAAATTTCTGGCTGAACATGTCTTGTTTTCGACGCAGCAGTTTTAAATACGCTTCACAGGCCTCGTCCATCTGGCCGGCGGTCACGAGTTGTTCGGCGGTGGCTTCCAGGGCGCGGACACTGCTGACATCGTTGATCTCGATTTCGCCGAGCAACGCCTGTGAATCCGCCGTCTTGCCGGCGGCGACGTACAGTTCGGCCAGTTCCGAACGGATCCGTTGGCTTTTGGGAGCATTTTCGAGTTTTTCTTCGGTGGCCTTGATCAGTGAGGTCAACCGCCCGGTCGTCGAGAGCGTTTGCAGGGCGTTGCGGCGTCGGACTTGGTTGGTCGTGGTGTACCGGCTGGTGGTTCGCCGCGATGGGAGACTCCGTCGCAACAGTTCCATCGCGACCTCGGCGGCCTGGTCATGTTCTCCTTGGGCAACGAAATAGGTCATCAGGGATTGCAATTGGTCGGTGTTGCTGCCGCCGCGGCTGCGGAGACGTCGGACCAGATCCGAAGCGAGTTGCCGCATGTCCAACTGACGCATCAGCTTTGCCAGTTCGATCTGCGCCTCGGTGTTCAATCGGACGCCGAACAAACGCCGCGCCGCCGTTTGGGCTCGTTGTCGATCGCCGATCGCGGCGGCCAACCTTGCCGCGGCAAATTCACGGACGGCCATCGTGTTTTGGTCATAGACGGCCAGCGAATCGATCGCCTCCAGGGCTTCGCGTTTGCGGCCGAGTCGCAACAGCAGATCCGCGGACATCAACCGTAGCTCGGGTTCCATCTGCGGCAATTCGCTGGACGCGAGCGGAATCGCCTGGCGGAGTTGCTCGAGCGCCTGGTCGGTCTGTTTTTCCCAGTACAACAGTGCTGCGGTGGCGAGTCGACGAACGATTCGCTCGCGCGGTTGCAGCGAATCCGACGCGGGCGTCTGCAACGATTCGATCCACTGGTCGGTGTGATCCTTCAATTGTTCCCAGGCGCCGTATTGGGCAAAGACGAATTGGTCGTCCGGGCCCAGACCACTGGGCGGGAACTCGATTTCGGTGCGGATGTATTGACCGGCGACGACTCGGCCCCGCGTTCGCGGTCCGCCGATTCCCGTCAAACGGATCAGACGTCGCTGCAGCGGTCGTTCCGCTTCGTCTTTGATCATCTGGTCCATCAGAGCGATGACACGCCGGCGATACTCGGGGTCAGCAGCCCTTTCGGATAATCCGTCGGTGACGCGTTTCTCTGCGGTGAAAAGTGACAGAAGTCGAGCCCCGAGGGACATCCCGAACGTCGCTTGCAAGTCCGCTTTTCCTTCGATCGCTCGCTCCAGCAGCGGCCAGAGTTGTGCGTCGCTGCCATGGGCCGACGCTTGCTGGATCGCCGCCATCAGGCCGACCGAATCAGGGTTCGCAATGGCATCGTCCAGTTGGGCTTGCAGGTATTGTTCGGCTTCGTCGGCCTTGCCGGCGATCCGCAGTTCCGATCCATAGATCATCGGCCAGGACGCGTTGCGGCCGTACTGGTCGGTGACGGATTCGTCGGGCGACTCGGCTTTCGATTTGACCCAAGCGAGTCGATCATCGCTCAACTTTTGCAGTTGGATGTCGCCACGCTCGGCATAGCTGGTCCGATTGGCGAACGCGTTGACTAACAACGGAATTCCGATCTCCCGGTCCGACTCCGCTAATCTCCACAGCGGCGCCCAGTCGGCGGGATTTTGGGGATTCATGCTGGAGCGTTGTTGGACCGTTGCCGCCAAAGAGACGGTTTCGTACCAATTCCAAACCTGATCGGCCGACGCATCCTCGGCCATCGCGGCCTTTTCCAGATCGGCCAAGTGCTCGTTGAGTTTTTTGCCCGAGGTCGACATCTGTTTGAGCTGGCAATAGCGTGCCATCAGTTTGGCGTGACCGAAGTCGATCGGTTTGGGCAGCGACATTGTGGACTGATAGCCGTAACGATCATCGACGATTCGGTAGAACTCATACATCTGTTGCAAACGCGTGATCTGCAGAGGCGGTTGCGTGTAGGTTTGGCCGCCGCTGACGCGCACCGTTCGCTGAAAGGGTTTTCCGCCTTCGGGCAGCGTGGTGTCATCGAGGCTCATCGCGATCAAATCGTCGGCGGTCTTCGACGCCGCCTCCCAGTCGTCACTGTCGGCCTGCAACACCATCAGTCGCAGACGGGTTTCCCAGTCGTCGCCGTGGCGGTCCAGCAGGCTTTGGGCCAGCTTCATCGCCGTGTCGACTTCGCCGGCCGCATACAGGCGGTTCAAATTGCGAGCCAATTGTGTCGGATCGGAGTTCGATTCGGCCATCCGAAACCACATCGTTTGGGCCTCGTCCACTTCGCCGATGTCGATCAGCAGTGAGGCGAGTCGGGCTTCGTTTTTTCGCTCGGGCGACAATCGCGTCAGTTGACGTTGCAGGGCGACGGCGGAATCGTATTCGCCGGATTGTTCGGCCAGGGAAACCAGACGTTCCAGCAACATCGTGTCACGACCGTCTTCGCTCAACAGCCCCTCGAGTGCTTGGCGGGCCAGCCCGAGGTCGCCGGCCTGTTGATGCGCCGTCGCGATCAAATCGACGGTGGACCGGCGATCGCCCGATTCACGCCCACGAATTTCCAAGCGTGCGATCAGTTGGTCCAAGCGATTGGTTCTCAAATACAGATCCGTCAACGTGGTGACGATCTCGCGTCGGCCGTCCAGGTCATCGGCGCTGTCGAGCATTTTCCAGTACAGCTCGATCGCCTGGTCGGTTTTGAAGTCCTCGGCCAGTTGGCCGGCCAGCATCCGCTGTGCTTCGTTACTGCGCGGGTTCAGCCTTGCGCAGCGTCGGAGCGTGTCCAAGCGTTGGTCGACCCGGCCGATCGAACCGCACAAATCGGCATAGAACCGATAGGCTTCGATGGAACCGGCCGAGGCGGCCAACAGTTCCTTGCCGACCGCGACGGCCTGATCGGTTTCGCCGACGCGGAGATGCAATGAGGAAAGTTTTTGCAGGTGGCCGTTTCGAAATCGTGAATCCGTCTCGGCCAGCCGCCGCCGTTTTTCGATCGCCAACGGAAGCCGTCCGGAATCTTCATACATTCGCGCGGCGATCTCCAAGGCATCGATCGATCCGGGGGCTTGCTCCAGCGACGTTTCGATCGCGTCGAGCGCTTCGGGGACTTTTCCCGCGGCGTTGTACAGGATCGCGAGCCGACGGAACGCTTCGGCGTCGCTCGCGTCATCGACCGCTTCTTGCCGAGCTTTTTCGATGCGTTGGTCCAGTTTACCCGACGCCTGGTATGTCTTGACTTCGGCGGCAAAGACGCGTTCTCGGTCGTCCATGTTATCGGTGACGGTCGATGCCAAACCGATTTGATTCAACGCCGCCTCAAATTGATCGGCGTCACGCAGCCACTCGGCATACCTCAACCGTTCTTCGATCGTCGGATCCAATTCACAGGCCTCGGCCATCACCGTCAACGCTTCGTCGGCGCGGTCGAATTGATGAAAGACTTCGGCCAATCGAACTAGGTTCTTGCGGTTGCGTTGATCGCCGGCGACCAATGAACGCCAGACCTGGGTCGCTTCGTCCTGGCGATCGAGCTGGTGCAGGTACTCGCCGAGGTATTCTTTGTATTGCGGTTGGTCCGGTGCGAGTTTGATGGCCGATTGGTACAGCGAAATCGCATCCTCGATCAAGTCCGCGCCACGCATCAGATCCGCACACTGGGATTGAACGACGGCATCGTCTTTTCGGGCGTCGGCCAATCGCTTCCAGACCTTTGCGGCCGCTTGAGTCCGCGCCGTTTTGGGTTGCGCGGGGTCGTCCATCAAGACTTGCCCCCAACGCACAAAATGATCCGGGTTGCCCGGTTCCAGCTCGATCAATGATTCGTATTGTTTGGCCGCCTGGGCGAAGTCTTCGGCGGCGACGTAGGCGTTGATCAGAGCCAGCCGCGGTGCCGGATCGGTCGGAGCCAGCTGGATCGCTTTTTCGAACCAGGACAACGCTTCGGGGCCGCGGCCTTGGATCGAAAGGGTGCGGGCGAGCCGGATCACCGCGCCCAGATCCTCGGGATGGCTATCGACCCAGTTTTCGTAGTACTCGGCCAGACCGGCATAGTCGCCGCTGGAGAGGAACGTGGCCTCGATGCGTCGCCGGGCTTCGTCATAAAGGTAGCTACCCGGCCGCAGTTTGTTGAGCAGACGCTCGAATTCGCCGATCGCTTGTTGCTGGTCACCGGATTGGGCGCGTAGGTCGGCCGCCCGCATGGCAAAGACGATCCGGTCGTTGGGCGAACGAGCGTCTTTGGCCAACGCCTCGTAACGGACCAAAGCTCCTTCGATGTCGCCTTCCTCGATCATCACGCGGGCGATGCGCTGGCGGACACCGTCATCGCCCGGAAAACTTTTTTCCAACTGTTCCCAAATCCGGATCGCATCCTCGATCTTTCCGCCGCGCTGGTACAAACGGCCCAGTTGTCCGGCGATCTTTAAGTGATCTTGTCGCGATGGATTCAGGTCGATCGCGCGCTGCATCGCCGCGGCCGCCTCCTCGGTTCGTCCGACCATCAACAACGCTTGCCCGTGGTAGTAGGCTGCCAACGGATTGTCGCTCAGTTTCTGTTCCGCTTCCGCGAGCGCTTCGATCGCAGCGGCGTCCTCGCTGCGTTGCAGTTGCAACAACCCGGCGACCATCCAGTGGCGTCCCGATTCGTCATCATCGCTGACGTCCTGGGCCTTGGCGGTCAGTTCATCAATCACCTGATCGATGTCGCCGGCGCCGATGTGGTATCCGAAAACGCGGTCCAAAGCCGTTCCGGTGTTGGGCCGTCGAAGCAACACCTCCAGAAACTTAGCCGCCGTAATTTGCTCGCGCTGCTCGGCGGGCGAAAGCGGCGTCGGCTGGGCCATGCAGGTCGCGGCGAGACAGGCACTCAATGCCAGCAAACAGCAGATGGCAATGGTTGTTTTGATCCGGTGATGGGCATGTAGGCCAGGCATCGGGTTCCCCTTTCGAACTCTCTGCAAACTGCGACGCCCCGACCCTACGGGACCGTCTTGGAGGGCTATAGGCTAACACACTCCGGCGTGGTGTCGTTGCGTGTTCCGACGTACGTCGCTCTCTCGCTTGCGTTTCGCGCTTGAACGGATCAAAAATGCAGCGAACCAGAGAATCTCCGCGGAAGGATTGCATCAGGCGGGTCGGGGATTGGTTTATAATGAGCGTTGGGGACCGCCATTCTCTTCTGGTCGTCGCGGGGCAACTCAGTTTGTCGATTTCCAACAACGACTCATCGACTCGTTCTCTGCCGGACACCGAGTTCGTGGTTTCAAACGAACTTCAGCGGCTTCTGGACCGCTGGGAATCCATGACGGCCGCCGGTGAGGAGGTCACGGCGGAACAGCTGTGCGAAGGCGACTTGGGTTTGGCCGAGCAACTGCGGGACTACGTCAACTGGCTGGAGATGTCCTCGGGAAGCGGCCATCCGTCGTCGCTGCCCCCACCGGAATCGATCGGGCCTTACAAGATTCTGTCGGAAATCTCTCGCGGCCCATATTCGATCGTCTATCTCGCCGAGCAGCGGTTTCCTTCGCGCAAGGTCGCGTTGAAACTGTTGCACGACCTGGCAGCCCGGCCGAGGGTCAAGTCCCGTTTTCAACTTGAGGTCGAGCTGCTCGGGACGCTTCAACATCCCAACATCGCCAAGATCTTTGACGCCGGTGTCGCCGATGTGTTGGGCGCGTCGCGACTGTACTTCACGATGGAATGGGTCGAGGGGGCGGACATCGGGCAATACATCCGTTTTCGCCGGCAAGAATCGGACTGGTCGCCCTCGGACACGATCCGGCTGTGTCTGCACTTTTGTGAAGCGCTGTCGGCGGCCCACGACGAAGGGATTGTTCACCGCGATTTAAAACCCGCCAACATGTTGGTCACCGACGACGGCGTGCCCAAGCTGATCGATTTCGGGCTGGCACGAATCCGTCGCGACAACGTGGACGATCCGCGTCATGAACCGACGACGGAGGCGTGGATCGGAACCCGCAGCTACATGAGTCCCGAACAGTTCAATGCGCAGGCGGGCCAAATCGATGTCCGGACCGACGTCTACGGCATGGCGGTGGTGCTGTATCAATTGCTTTCTGGTCGGCTTCCCTACGAGATCGACAACAAGTCGATGTGGGAGACCGCTCAAATCGTCAAATCGCAGCCGCCGTTGCCGATCGGACGCGTCGACCGTCGCCTCCGCGGCGACCTGGAGTTGATTCTGGAGACCGCGCTTGCGAAAGATCCGGCCGAACGCTACGGGGCGATGGAAGCGTTCGCGACGGATCTGAAAAACTATCTCGATGGCAAACCGATCCTGGCCCGACGCCAAGGGGCGGGACGGGCGTTGTGGAAGTGGAGTCTGCGACACCGCCGGGTCGCTGCCGTCTCGGTGATTGCGATCGTGTTGCTGATGACACTGGCCGTCACCGCCGGCATCACCGCAAAACTTGCCAATGACCGTTCGCAAGAACTCCGGAAAACCAACCAGATCCTCCGTTCGAACGAAGCGGAATTGGTCTTCGCGAAGGAAGAATCGGAACGGTCCGCGCGGCGGCTACGTCGAACCGCGATGAACCAGGCGTTGTTGCGTCTGGGGCTGATCGCCCGACGTGAACCCGACCATGTCGCCGAGCAGCTGGCCGACGAGACGTTTTGTCCCCCCGGTCTTCGCGGCTATGTTTGGAATCTGCTGTATGGTTACACGACCCAAGTCACGACGGGATGGAACGCGGACCGCCGCGGGTTGTTGGACGTTGCGATTTCCGATGACGGATCGTGGCTGGTTACCAGCGGGCCATCGGGCGTGCGTGCCTGGGAAACGGTGTCGGGCAAACCGCTCGCGGCGATCGAGGGACAAATCGATTCGCCGACGGTTCGGCTGGCGCTGGACGGTGATTCGCGCGCGGCACTGTTCGCCCGACGCGACGGCACCGCCGTTCGGTTTGACATCGCTTCCCACCAGACACAACTGCTGTGGTCAGACGACGCGGCACGGGCGACCGCCGTCGCGGCGGTGACGGGCGACCAGGGCTATTTGATCGGCGACCAATCCGGTCGTCTGACGCACTTCGATCGCCCCGGCGGTCGTCAGACCTGGCAACGCCAACTGGATGATTCCGCGATCATCGGATTGACCATCGCCGCCCAGGGCGATCGCGTCGGGACCGTGTCACAGAACGGTGTGCTGACGATTTGTGATCTGCAAACGGGCGATCCGTTGGAACGGCAACGCGCTTCCTTCGTCGCAAACGACGCGCAATCGGTTTTCCGGGGCCGATACTCCGATGACCTGCGATTGGCCTGCCTGTGCCGCCAAGTCAAAGCCGCGGGGATCTGGGACTTGGCCTCCAATCAGTCCCTACGGACTTGGGGCGGCCAAATCTTTCTGCCCGATCTGGAAGTTTGCCAATCCGGTGCGGGGCTGCAAGGCCAGCGAATTCTGCTCTCCGGGCGCGGGCAAGTCGTTCTGTTGGGCGGTGACGGGAAACTCGCGACGATCTATCGAAGCGATCGCGCCAACCCGCTCGGCATTGCCCCGAACCAGACGACGGCGACGCCCACCGCATCCACGCCGAACGTCGATGGACATCCCTTTGTCGTCGACGCATCGCGGCAAGGCGGCAACGTTGCCATCGGGCTGCGCGGGGGGCGTGTTCTGATCGCTTCAGTCACGCCCAAACGACTCTACCAATCGTGGAAACCTCTGGGCCAAGTGGTCCGTCGATTGGCGTTTTCATCCCGCGGTGACTTGCTGGCGACCTACAGCCCGAATGGGATCATCGGCATCTACGAAACCCAGACGGGAGAACTGCAACGCCAGTGGTCGACCGGCACCAAAAACATTTATCAGATCCTGTTCGCCGGGCCCGATCCGATTCTGATCACGCGTCAGCGGGGACGAGACGTCAATCTTTGGGACGCAACCAACGGTCACCAAATCGATTCGCCGAACGTCCCCGGTGGAACGCGGGGAATCATGTTGGATGGCGATCGGTTGCTGATCGGCTTGGACGACGACCAACCGAGATGGTTGCCGTTGGAAGACTCTGAAGGGACGCTTCGCCTGGCGCATTCGGAGCTCCACGTTGACTCGGGGATCGCGATCGCTGCAAAGGATCCGTTGACAGGCTTGTTGGCCACCGCCGATGACGACGACACGGTCGTGTTGTGGCGGGAATCGAAAAACGGACAGGTGCAGCGATTGGGCGAGCGTCACCTGGACAACGTGAAAACGATGAAGTTCCACCCCGGTGGTTCTGCTTTGGTCACCGGAACACTCGACGGCATGATCACGGTTTGGTCGATGCCCGATTTTGAAGTCATCACCCGCCGGCAAAGTCCAGCGCAGTTGGCGGAAATTGATTTTTCCGTCGACGGCGGCGTCATGGCCAGCGGCCATTTCGACGGCGAAGTCTTGTTCTGGGACACCCGGGTTTGGCAGACGCAGTTGGTCGTCCAGACCGACATCGTGCCGATCCGCGACCTACAGTTTGCCCCGCACTCAAACCAACTGGCCGTCGCCGGCAAGGGGGATCACATCGCGGTGTTCAGCGCACCGGACCAGGACGGTCGGGGCCGAGCACAGCGACGCCGTGCGACTGTCCGGATGGCCGAGAATTAGAGGGACCAGACCGGACGTCCGTTCTGACTTGGGGCTGCTCCCAAACGCTCCGTGCGACGTCTTTGAATGCGGGTGCGAAATTGATCGGGGCCAACTCGAGGAGCGTTCCGGCAACGATCACCACGGTCACCGCGATCGCAGAGGCAAGTTCGCGTTTCATGTTCACGGCGGGCTTGGAACGTTTCTTGATGTAGCCGACCAGACGTGACCCGTTCATCACGATGTGGGTTGAAGCTGCAATGCCGAACAGCAGGCTGGCGTTGATGTGCAACGCCGCCCATTGTTGACGACTGATCGACAGCGCCGTCCAAGAGATGGAGTTGGCGACGCGGCCTCGGGGCGCGATGTACAACGCGATGCCTGACGCCAACATCACGATCATGCACAGGACCAGCAACATCGAAGCGAATCCGCGCACGCTGAACGGGCGCCCGACCGCAGCCGTCCGCTTGGGATCGGTGGCCATTGCAACCTGGTTCTGTTCGGCCGTCTTCATCGTCTCAACCCTCTTGATGCTGTTTGTCACGAGAAAAACACGCGTCTCAAGCGCTGCCGGCAATCAGGCCGGCCGGCTGCCGCATCATCGATGCGATGACGCCGCAGCCACTCGTTCGCAACGTTGGTCCCTACGAATCGTTTTCTCCGGATTCGTGATCGGTCGCCTCAGTCTCCGCCGGCCCGAGATCACGTCCCCTGCCGCGGCCAAGTCCGAACCCCATTCCCGGTCCCATGCCGTGCTGCGTCGTGATCGATTCATCGGCTTGGTGCTCGTGTTCACAGGAAGCCGGTTCGGCTTGATGGGCCTTGCCCCGGGGCTGTTTCGCCGAGTGGTCGCAACCGGAGACGCTGCATAGCTGACCGCCGTGTCCTCGTTGCTGACCGAAACCGCTGCGTTGTCCGCCACCCGTTCGGCCCTTCCCATTTCCTTTCCCGTTGCCGTTGCCATTTCCTTTGCCGATACCATTCCCACGGCCGTTGCCATGCTGTTTCCCACGATTGATTTGAGCGGAGGAGGCACCGCGTTTGGCGCCCCCCGTGGCCTTGCTGTTGCAAGCCTGGTCGCAGTTGCCGTTGCCCGCGTGGTCCACCAGACGCCCATGGCCTGGCGTGAGATCGCGTCCGGAAGCGAAGTTGACTCCTCGAACGGCGTTTCCATGATCGACCGCCGTGTCGCTAATCGCGGGACCGTACTTGGGCCACAATGCGCCGACTGCGATGCCGATCACCAAGGCGATCACAAAACCGATTGAAAATTGACTGTTCATGGTCACGCTCCCATTTTTGTTCCGGGCTGAGGATTGCCGCCCCGCTCGTCGGGACTTCAGCAGTGATTTCATCGCGTCAAGAAAGCAATTCCGGGACCAGGCAGCGTGGCCGCTGTAGATCAAACACGGTTTCGCGTCCAAGCCAGTTCTGTGAAACGACTTGCAATCGCACCGCGACATGACGGCGGCAAGACAACCGCCCCACCGCTGTGAAATACTTGGGACGTTCCAACCAGAATCGGTGTGAAAAGATTTCACACCGCCCCTTTCAAAACGGCCCCCCCCCTTTCAATTCGGCCCCCCTTGCAATTCGGCCCCCTTGCAATTCGGCCCACTGTGTCTTCTCCCACACCGGTCCGCTATGTTAGTGGCCCGCGATCGGTCGGCCTGGTTGCCGGCCATCTTTTCCACCTTCCCTACATCTGTTGGACTCATGTCAGAACGCATCATCCTGCGCACCGGAGAATCACTCGTTGCCGGTGGCCCCCCGTTTACCGCGGCCGAACCCGAAGTCGTGATCGGCGAACTCGACGGTCCGGTCGGGACCGCCTTGGCCACGCTGACCGGCGACCAAACCAAGGGACACACCAAAGTCTTTGCGATCTTGAACACGGACATCCAAGTCCGCCCGGTCACCCTGTGCGTCAGCAAGGTCACCGTCAAAGACAACCGCTACACCAACATCCTGATGGGGACGGTGCAAGCGGCGATCGCCAACGGCGTGCTCGATGCCGTCCGAGCCGGTGACATCCCGAAAGAAAAATGCAACGACCTGGGGATCATCTGCAGCGTCTGGCTGAACCCGGGCGTCGCCACCGCCGACAACCTGGATCACAAAGCCCTGTTCGACATCCACCGCAAAGCCATGGCACAAGCCATCCACAAAGCGATGGCCTGTGAACCGTCGATCGACTGGCTGTTGGAAAACCAAGAAAACATCACCCACAAGTATTATCAAATGGGCTTGGACGGAAAAATCTGATTTCCGGGCAACGGTGGGGATCGGGCTGACAGAAAAATGTGGGGCAGAAAAATGGCCGGGTCGCGGTTTCGATTGGCCGCTTTCCGCGCCGGGAGCAGCATGATTTTCCTGTCACCAATCTTTTTGTCGTTCTTCCCGCCGCCACCTCAGTGCCAGGTTTCGACAGCCGGAGGTTTAGGGGCTGCTTGTGAAAGATCGAGCGCGAGTTGCGTGAGCAGGTCGTCGAGTGATAGTTCATCGTCGCTATCACCGTCCGCCTGCGATTCAGCGGCCGGCCAGTCTTCCAATCGCATGACGTTCTGCGGTGATGCAGCGGTCGACGCTGAGATCGTCTCGGCCTCGGCCTGGATGATCGCCGGTTCCATAAGACGCATCCCCGAGCGTTCCCGATCACTTGCCGTGTTTGAGATCAGCGGGAATTGGGCTTGCAGACTGGATGCCGCGACGGTTCCGCTGGGTTCTGACTCCATCTCCTGCTGCAACGCGACGTAGTTAATGACCAACAGTGCGTCCAGTGGGGAGACGCGGCTATTGCCGTTGACGTCGGGGAAGGTGTTTTCCGCCGGCAATGCTTCCCCGGACGCTTGCCAAGTCTGGACGCGTGCCAGGAAATTGATGACCACCAAGGCATCCAGGGGAGTGACATCGCCGCTCAGATCCGTGTCGTAGGGATTGTCAATGGAGTTCCATCGGCTGAACAGTCCGACGTCGATCGACGAATGAGACTGGCCGGTTTCCAGTTCTATCTGTCGCAGCGCGGTCACCGGATCAAAATTGCTGTCGTGGGCATCGCTTCCGGGGCGATCGTTAAGTGTGATTTGGTCGACCGTTTCGGGAACGACTTCTAACCGATACGCCCCAGGAATGATCCCGGAAAACTGATAGCTTCCGTCCTGCGCTGTCAAAGTGTGTGCAATCGCCACCCCACTCGCTTCGTCGATCAAACGCAACGACACAGATGCGCGCCATTCCTCTGACGGATCGCGAAAGCCGTCGCGGTTGAGGTCTTGCCAAACGAGGCCGTTGATCGATCCAGGCGTGATCCGGATTCCGAAGTCGATCTCCTGGATCTGGTCCTGGTCGGTCAGTTCAATCTCGTACACCTTGCCAGCGACCGGTGCGGTTTGAACGAACCCCTGTGGGGTCATGATCGCGACGGTGTGGTTTCCCACGGGCAGATCCGCCAGGCGGTATCGTCCATCCGGCCGTGTGATCGAAAAAGGTTCGTCATCGTCCAGCGTTCCGTTGCCGTTGGCGTCGACGAAGACGGCGACGTCAGCGGCCGGCAATTCGCCGGCATCCCAGACGGCGTTTGCATTGGCGTCGTTGAAGACTCGGCCATCGATCCGTCGATGCGCCACCGTCACGGATTCCGAGGAGTACACGGAGACGGGGGCGTTGATTCCGTCGTCGATCGTCATGTACACGAAATACTGACCGTCGGGAACTCCATCGGTGTTCCAAGTCAGCTGACCGTTTCCGTCGGTTTCCGCGATCCCGGATTGAATCAAGATGCCGTCCAGCCCGTCGGAGTCGGAATCGTAGTAGAACGCAATCGACGCGTCGTTATCCGTGTCCAATGCGTCGTAGGAAATGGAAACCCCTTGGCCGAATCCGCCGCCGACAACTTGGGTGATCTCACCGACGGGCGCATTGTTGCTGGAGCCGACAAAGAACTCCACCGGACCGGTGTTGCCAATGCCGTCGACCGACAGAGACCAAACGCCCGACTGGGGCTGGGATACGACCACCACACGTCGCTTCCGATTTGACAGGTCATCCACGATCGACATTCCAGGCGCCGCGGCGATGTCGGCTTCGGTCAACGTCTGTCCGGAGGGAGATGTCAGCACGATTTCGGAGTCGCTTGCGTTGTCCCACTGAGCGGAAAACAACGTCCATGCGGTACCCGTTTCGACCATCACCCGATGCGAAAGCGGCGTCGTTTGGGCCAGCGATTCGCCTTCGCCGCCGTCGATCAGTTCCGCGATTTCCTGGGCACCGATCAACCCGATTCCGCCGTTGAGCCAAACGCGAAACCCCAAACCGACATCGCCGATCAAGGGCAGCGGAAAGCTGGCATAGGCGCCCGTTGAATCGTTGGAGAAATCTCCATCATCGGTGAATTGCAAGAAAAATTGACCTGCAAACGCTTCGGTCCCGCCGATCACCGGAAACGCTTCCGGAACGGTGAAGGTGGCGCTGGCGGAGGCATTGAGGTTCAATCCGCTGTTTTCGTCGACATCCGCTGTAAAACTTGCGTCGTCGGACAGGATGGTGCCGTTCAGCACATTGAATCCGCCGCTGGCTTGCAGCGTGCCGTCGCCCCAATCCCAGGTGGTCGTTCCATCGACGATCGCCAGGCCGTTGACGATTGACAAGTCCGCGCCGACGGTCAATTGTCGGCTGTTGAACGACGCCGATCCATCGAACCCGAGCAGTTTGGCTTCCACCGGGCCGCCGGCCCAGTCCGGCAAGTCGACACTGACTTCGGGACCAAGCGTCATCCCGATCGCGCCGCCGAACGTGATCGGCATCGGATCGCTGGGGGCAAAATGATCGACGCTGCCGGAGACGCGTTGCAAAAATGCAGCGGGCAACACCGGCACCGGAATCCCCAATCCGTCCGCCACGATTTCGATGCTATTCCATTGGTTGTTCAGGAATCCCAGGTCGACCCCCAATTCGATTCCCCACGGCTTGATGTCAAGTCGTGCCCCGGCATCCAAGGTGTTTGCGATCGTATCGAAACCGATCCCGGCCTGTTTGACCGTCAAGACGCCCGGCAGGATCCGGATGTCTTCGGCGGTCACGCTTCCAACCAGATCGATTCGGCCGTTGGCAAGCTCGATTCGGTTTTCGTCGGTGAAGTTGGCCGTGACGTTAAAGAAATCGGGCAAACGCACTTCGCCTTGCAGCCAGACGCTCGGATCGGGCGAAAGCTGGCAACTGGCCATCATGTCTGTCGCTTCGACGTCAAACACGCCCAGCACGTTGATATCCAGGTCCGAAAGTGTGAACGGTTCCAGTTCCGGATCGCAGGGTGTCGGCCCGATCGTCGCCAAAACGGGCGTTTGAAAGTCATGCCAAACCTGACCGATCGTTTGTCGCTGAGCCTCCGTCGTGCTGCGGAACAGCAGCGAAGCCGGCAAGTGTCGGTAGGGACGCAACGTGTCGCTGGCATTGGCGACGGCGTACATCACCGACAACCAAGTCAAATAGTTGACATCATCGTGAAAATACAACGGGTGATTCAACCATTCGGTGTCGTCAAAGAACTCGAATCGCGTATCGTCGAACCGATCCCGAGTCTCGGTGCGTGCGTCGCCGGTGTACGTGAACGGGACCAGCACCGGGTGCGTGTGGTTCTTGGACAGATCGACCGCGGAAAACGTCGATCGAACCCAATCGCCGGCGAGAAAGGCATCGCCCGCCAGGCTGACCGGGTCGCCATTGGTGACGAAGTGCAACACCTGCTCGGTCCGCTGGGCATCGAACATTACGGCATAGTCGGCGTTGATCCCCGGCGCGTTGAAGGTGACGACGCGGCCCAGGTCACCTCCGTCCCCCGTGTATCGCGCGGCCATCAGCTGCGTCAGTCCCCCGCCAAGACTGTGTCCGACAATCGAAGGTCGGCCATGCGATGCGGAAATCGCGTTCAGCCACGCGGCGACCGTGTCATAGGCTGCCAGGAATTGTGCGGTGCCGACACCGTCGGGATGAAAATCGTCGAACCAATCGGTCAAGAAATCGACCGAGCCGCGGATCGCAAGAACCGGATCGACCGAAGTGCTGACCAATCCCACGGCGTCGAATCCCGTGACCGGATCCCCGAACACGGTGTCGACAGTGAACTCGACGGTGGAGACTTGGCCATAGCCCAGGTCGGAGAAGGAAACGGTTTGCCCCGCGACCCAATCTTCATAGGCGATGTCCTTGGCCAAAACCTCCATGACCGCAGGGGTCAGTGGATGTTCCAACGGCAACTGGAAGATCTCGCGTCCCTGGACGCCATCGTTGCCGATCATGAACAGGTTCGAACCGGCGATCGTCAATTCCGCCGGGCGGGAATTTAAGTCGTAATCGAACGTCGCCCGTTGCAGTGTCCCGTCCAGGTCCAAACGCCACAGGTCGCGGCCGTTCTGATCGGTCGCCTGGAAATACAGGGCGTCTCCGATCACATAAAAATCATCGGGATCTGACGACCGACCTTCTTCCCCGATGACGATCGGCGAGTCTCCAAACAGATCCTCCAACAAGTCCGTCCCGGCGGCCGTCCCATCGCTGATGAACAATTCGCAGCCGTGTTCCAAGTCATTGGCGCGGAAGACGATTTGGTCCGCAAACTCAATGATGCCGTTGTCGAGATAATCGCCGAAGCAGCGTGATCCATCCGTCCCCGTTTCCAAATCGACGACCGGGCGTGTTCCGGCGGCCGATCCGTCGCTGATCCAAAGTTCATTGCCGATGTTGGTGCCGACGACGCCGTTGAAGTTATCGTCACGGCGAAACACCACGCCATCGTCGAAAGGCGTCAGCGATGTGATCCACGAACTATTCGTGCCTTCATCCAAGTCGGCGACCAATCGCGGATCGTCTGATTCACTGTCGATCACCCACAACTCCACCCCGTGGTCCGGATCCTCGGCGAGAAAGAACAGCTTGTCACCGGAAACAACCAGCTGCTCCGGATGGGAAGAAAACGGAAACGCACTGCCGGGATAAAGATCGGCGCGCAGCACCGTGCCTTCGGGCGTTCCATCGCTGCTCCAAAGCTCGCGCCCGGTTTCGGGGCTGTAGGCGCTGAAGTACAATCGGTCGCCGTAGGGAGTCAGTTCCAAAGGTTGGGAGGACAGATCGGCCGTGGGGTCGATGTCTTTCAGCAAGGTGGCTTGGCCCGTCGCTGCCTGGAGCGCCCAGACCTCGCGTCCACTGCCCGGTTCGTCGGCGGTGAAGAACAATGTGTCGCCGATCTTGATCAAGTCGCTCGGCGCATTGGGGCCCGGAATCGGATCACCACCGATTCCGAGCGTTGCATAAGTTGTGCCTTCCGTGGAGCCATCGGTTTTCCAAAGCCGTGATTCGGCTCCATCAAACGCCGCGAAGTACAGCAAACCGTTGAACTCGACCAGATCGCTGACCGCCGCCCCTTGGGGAACATTGCCGACAAACGCTGGATTGATATCCTTGACGACACGGGTGTCGAACGCGTTGCCATCGGACACCCACAGTTCTTCGCCAACCTCCGGGGACTTGGCGACAAAGAACAGCTTGGATCCCACGCGGGTCAAGTGTTTCGGTTCCGAGGAAATGCTGGCCGTCGTCTGCACCCCGACAAATTCAGTTCCCGCGTCAGTGCCATCGGTACGCCAAACATCAAAGCCGCGAAAGAAATCACTCGCGCCGAAATAGATGTGGTTGCCAAAGGCCGTCAACTGCTGTGCCAGGCTGTGCGAATGCGGGCCGCCAGGACGAATCTCTTTGACGATTCTCGTGCCCTCGGTCGTTCCGTCACTTTTCCAAACCTCCCGCCCGACCGCACCGTCCTCTGCGGTAAAGAACAATGACTCGCCCAGCGCCGTCAGATCCATCGGATCGGAATCGGTGACGCCGGGAGCGATGTCTCGAACAAGCACCGTTGAACCGGTCGTGCCGTCACTGGACCACAGCTCGACACCGTCGGACGAATCCGCTGTGAAAAAGACACGATCGCCGACCGCCGTCATCTGCGACGGCGACGACGAGTCGGCGCCTGGGAAAATGTCTTTGACCAACTCGACCGTGTCGGCCCCGGGGGTTCCCGATGGGCCACGTGAGTACAGTTCACGTCCGCTGGCCGGATCTGCCGTCGCGGCAAAAAGCAGCCGATTGTTCGCACTGACCAGCCCTCCCGGTGACGAACTCATCGGGCGGCGGATGTTGACACTCGCACCCGTCACGTCGGTCGCCGTGATAACGTGTTCCCCATCGGCTAAATCGCTGACGACCATCGTTCCGGCTGCGGTGCCATCGCTCGCCCACAGTTCTCGGCCGACGGCACCGGAGCCCGGCGAGACGCCATCGGCGGAGAAGAAAAGCAAGCCGTCGAAGACGACCAGGTTTTGCGGGTTGGAAGAAAACGGACCGAAGTCAGAGGGTTCGACCCGCGTCCCGTCGGCTTCGAAAAAGCCCCAGTTGTCGCCCGCATCGAGCTGACCGACGATCGGTTTCCCGCTGGCGTTGCGAATCACCGGCTTGTTGTCGCCGTCGGTCCGCTCGACAAACACGGGCGTGCCGTCGGTGTTTGTTTCCGGAAACACGTTGGCAACCAGAGTGGTGACGCCTTGCAAATCGGATTTCCAGAGTTCCCGCCCCAGGTTCGGTGTCTGGGCGCTGAAGAACAAAGCTCCTTGCTCGATCGCCGCGGCAAAGGTCAATTGATCTGGGGCGGAACCTGCCTCGCCGGCGGCCAGATCGGCTACCAGGACGGTGCCGGATTCGCTGCCGTCGCTGATCCACAACTCGTTCCCGTGCGTCCCATCGTCGGCGACGAAGAACAACTTGTCGCCTGCGGCGGTCAGCCGAGACGGATACGACGAATCGCCGTAGGTGTAGGTCACCCCGTCGTATTCATACGTGGCCACGTTCGGATTGATATCGCGGACCAGCACGGTCCCGGCCTCGGTCCCATCGCTTTTCCAAAGTTCTTCGCCGAGGGTTTCAGAGTAGGCCGTAAAAAAGAGCGTCTCGCCGACCGCCGTCAGATGACCGATTTCGCCGTCCTGTTGGCCGGGACCGATGTCTTTGACCAATTCGCCGGGACCGTCGCCATCGATGACGAACAGTTCTTGACCGTGCAGTCCATCGTCGGCGACGAAAAACAGGCGATCGCCGACAGCGACAAACTGCTCCGCACCCGAAGCCGGTGCCTGCGGGTTCAAGTCCTTCAGCAGCGACGTTTCCAACACCGCGGCGGCCAACAGTTGACGCTTCTCCAGCGTTTCGATCGCCAACCGGTCGCGACGCGATTGTGCCCGCCCCGGTCGACCTTGCCCCCAAACTCGATTTCTCATCGCCAATCCCCAGGTTGCAAGTTCATCAGCGCGATCGTTTGAGACGCTCATTTTACCTGAATCTTTGTGCAAGGGTTAATCATCCGCCGCGGAACGCATTCAACGGGCATCAACGGGGCGGCCCAGCGGTCGTCTCCACCACTTATTGAAAGCGACGAAAGCCAGCTTGATCTGCAACATCAGACGGCGGAAAATGTGACCGGACGCGTCCGCGCCCAGCGTTTGGACTGCGACGCAACGATCGGCCCCCTGTTAGAAACAACTTGATTGGAGAGACCCGGATGAAGACTTGGATCGTCGGCTTGGCCCTGTTGGTGTCGGCATCGATTGCCTCCAACGCCCACGCACAGTACGTGGGGATCGACATTTACGCCCCCGCCTACCCCGTCACGGTCGCTCGGCCGGTCGTGGTTCCGCCGATCGTGTACCCCGCGCCCGTCGTGTTTGCCCCGGCCGTCGTTGCACCTCTCCCACCCGTCGTGGCTCCGCGACCGCGTTACTACTTCTACACGCCCTATGGCGGTACCGAGGTGCGCGTGCCGGGCCGACCGGTGGCCAACACCTTGCGCGCAATCATCCGGTAAACGCATTTCCCCTCGTACGACGGCCCCTTCTGGGCGGTCGCGGGTAGACGGTCGTGGACGACGCAAGGAGTCCTCACAGTGCGCAATCCGAATGGACTCGTCGCCTCGTCCGCTACCCGAAAACCAAGCTGCGGCGGAGTGCTTGTGACGCGTTCCGATTGGTTCTCGCGCGTCGATTCGGCTATGGTGAAAGCGGGCAGTCCTCGCTATCCCGATCGCTGAGGAGACGCTGCGATGAGCCTGTCGGTCGAATCTTCCGCCCCCAAACCGCTGCTGTGGTGCTTGGTCTTTGTCGGCAGCTGGCTGGCCGTTTCCGGTTTCGCATCGGCCGTGGTGCAGCTGCGCGCATTGCGGTGGCCGACGGCCCAAGGCGTGATCCGCCACAGCGAAGTCGTCCCGGAAAACGATTATTACTTCGTTCAGCTGGAATATGAATTCACCGTCGATGGTGTCACGTACACCAATGACGACGTCTATCTGTATTCCGGAATCGGCGGTATGTCCGTTGCCAGCGAAACGATGGGCGGCGAAACCGAGGCGGCGGCCGAGACGATTCGCGACGGTTATCCGGTCGGCAAGTCGGTCAAGGTCTACTACCAACCGGACAATCCCGGCCGATCCGCTTTGATCATCGACGCGACCGAAATCCTGGTGATCGCCGTGTTCGGTTTGATCCTCGCGTCGGTCGCGTTCGTCCCGATCAAGTTCCCCAAGCTGTTTCAATCGACCCGTGAACGCGTCGAAAGTGACGACCTGGATCGCTGGGGGACCACTCCGGTAGTGTTCACCGCCGACGTGTTCGAGCGACTGCAACAGGAATCGTCTGAACAGGACGACGCCGGCACGTCGCACTCGGGGTCGTTGCTGAACGCGTCCGAAATCGAAGTCGTCCACTGGCGACCGGGGCAGCGTGTGGAGCTCAAGCGTCACGAGGGCGGACTGTTGTCGCGTAAACCCGCCTACCTGGTTTGCATCGACTGGCTCAAACAAACGTTGACCGCTGGCACCGAAGGCGAAACCGAGTCGATCCCGCTGTCGGCGATCGACGAACTGCGTCTGGGCGGGCTTCGTGAAGTCCGTTGGACCGGCGGCAAGAATTCACGAAGCTACGAAGCCTGGGACGTCTGGCTGGACGCGATCGTCGGTGCGCGACGGATCCGTTTGCTCAGTGGATCGGGTTTCCGCGATCCCGACCGAGCGTTCTGCCACGCGCTGCGGCCTGCCGGGGCGGTCGCGGTCAGCCTGGGCCGACCGCTGCGTTGGGTCGGGTTTGACAGCCATGGCCAGTATCGACCGCCCCGATTCGTCTCCGAGATCGAGATCGCCGATGTGGTTCGGCCAGCAGATGTCCAGGCAACGCGTTCCAGCGACCAGCCACACGCGGAGGACTCCGTCGACATCAAAGCGCCCAGCGAATGGTCCCCGATTTCCAAGCCGCCCAAGACGAAGGTTTCGATCCAGCAATCCGACGACGCACTTCGTGTGAACCTGCCGCGACAGTTTCAGTTTACCGACCTGCAAGGGTTCGGCTTTGCGGTTCTGATCGGCGGGTTCATTGCCATGATCTCCCCCGCTGCGTTTCGCGACCCCGAACCCGGACCGCGGATTTTCGTGGCGGTGCTGAGCCTGATTCCCTTGGTCGTGCTGGTCCATGCGATCCGCCAGTGGGCAAGGCAGGGGGCCATCGACGTGACCCAAAACCGATTGACCGTGACGGTGCGGGGCTTGCTACGATCCAAACGCCGTCAATGGTCGATCGGCGAGGTGCTGACCGTCTGTGTCGTCCCGAGTGGGAAAGAACGCGAGGGGTTGCCGATCGAGGAGTTGGCGGTCATCACCGTCAATGGCATGTCACACTCTTATTTCCAGTCGTTCACCAATCGTGAACTCGCCTGGATCGCCGGATCCGTCCGCCAGTTTCTCGCCTTCCCCGATCCGCCCGCGGTCACCCAGTCGGATCCGGACAAGGCCGTCCTGGAGATCTCTCGCGGATTGGTTCGATCCCAACAACAGGTGAGGGAAGACGCACTCGATGAAATGAAGCTGCAGGCTGGGCGCGTGCACGAGGGGCTGAAACAACGGGACGCGATCCTGGAAACGGACGACGCCGGTGCCGTGATGCCGGAAATCGCCGATGAAATCGTGGAACGCATGGAACACGTCTCTCGCGCGAGTTCGTCGGCGGTTCGCGCCGAATTTGGACTGATCGATTTCGACGTGTGGGATCCGGGCAGAATGATTCGGTACCGAAATACGACACTGGATCCGAGACAAAACCTTATCAATTCGCTTGTCAGTGGCTTTGGATACGGGATCGTTTTCCTGTTCGTCGTGCCGTTTGCAATCCCGATCCTGGGAGCGATCGTGTTGATTCCGATCGACATGATGGGTTCACGACGCTGGCATTTCGTGGTGACCGACCTGATGGCACTCGGCGGTGGCCTTTTGTATTGGATCGCCACGTTGATCTTGTTGGCCACCGCTTGGACCTACTTGAAACTTGCCGCCGCGTTCGCGCCGCGCGAAATCGAGTTGGATTGGAAAAAACAACGGTTGACCGTTCGTGGTCTACACCGCGAACAGAGCTACAGTTTCCAAGAGATTCGGCGGCTAAATCTGCGCGAGGTCAAACGTCCTGGGGCCAAACGCAAGTATTCGTTATTCCGAATGGAAGCACAATTGCTCGGACGGACGGTGGTCCTATTGGAAGCGGACGAAGCAGACGAAATCCGCGGGTTGGCGACTCCGGAGATGCCCTCGCAACAGCGCGTGCGATTGTTGGCCGAAGAGATCGCGCCGCACCTGGACGTTCCGATCCATTTGGCAGAACCGCTGGCGGACCGTTTTAATGCCGTCGGTTACCCAGGCCAGGCACGGTTGACCGACGTGCTGCGTCTGTGGCAAAACGTCGACGGTGGAACACGAGTCAGGATCTCCCTGGCCCTCGCCGCGATCCTGCTGTTCTGGATCGTCCGGATCGTGCAGCGTTATCAGGCGAATGTCGATGTGTGATTGGAGCCAGCACGTGGCGTCAGCGAGCTGTCGATTGAATCGCAACCGAAACAATCGTGAGCCGATGACGCTAGCCACAGGCCTCCAACGGCAATGCTGGAACCGCTAGGCCCGCGGCTAGCGCCGTCGGCTCACGCAACCGTCGGGCCGTCAGCCAGTGGGCGGCGTCGGGGGGGTGGAGTAGATCCGCTGACCTCCCGCTGACGCTTCCCGCTGGCTGTTGCTTCCCGCTAGGATAGCTTCCAATCAGGTTTGGACATCGGAACAACGGAGAATCGAGTTTGGCGGGTGACATGTCGAAGTTCGGCAAACGAATCGTGGTTGCGACGTTGACGTTGGTCGTTTCCATCACGCTGGGCTGGCTGGAATACCGCGGCCCGGCGCCGCTGGCGATCGACGTCCCGGCCGACCAACCGTCGGCGGCCCGGATGCGTGCGACGCTGGTTGAACTGCTGGGCGATCCCCCGCAAAAACACACGACGGGGACTGCATCGGGCGAAGCCTTTTTGCGACGTCTGGAAAAGACGCTGCGTGGCTATGACGTTCAAATGCGGCGGATCGAGATCCCCTTTGATCCGCAGCGTCAGGATCGTCATCCGGGCGGCCGCGTCGATTTGTTGCCGCCCGGTACGGTGCTGAAGAATCTGTGGGTCACCGTGGAAGGATCCGATCCCTCCTTGGCACCGATCTTGGTCGCCACACACCACGATTCCTGTCGTTGGGGTCCCGGTGCCGGCGATGCGGGGTCGGCCGTTGTCGCGTTGGTCGAACACATTGGCTATCTGTCGACGTCCCGGCCGGTTCGCACCACCCATTATCTGTTCACCGATGGAGAAGAATTCGGGCTGCTGGGCGCCTACGCGATCGTTGCCCAGGAATCGTTGCCCTTTCCCCGCCCCGCGTTCGTGTTGAACTTCGATGCCCGCGGCACCCGCGGCGGGATCGCGATGTTTGAAACGCACCTCAACAACCGCGGCTGGGTTTCGGCCGTGATTGACGACATGGCGCGACCCAAGATCACGTCGTCACTGGCCGTCACGATCTATCGGTCGCTGCCCAATGCGACCGATTTCAATGCCTGGCACGGCAAACTGGGGCTGTCCGGATTCAACTACGCCGCCATCGGCGGTGCCCATCGTTATCACCGCCCCGAAGACACGCCGCAGAACCTGAGCGATCGGACGCTGCAGCACATGGGGGCGCAGTTGTTTTCGATGCACCGAGCCCTCGACCGCTTGGACGGTCCGACGACGCGCCGGTTGAACGCCTCGGTCGAAGAACCGGCGCATGGCAACGCCGTGTTCTTTGATCTGTATGGCTGGACCGTGGTGCACTTCGGCGAAGGCATCCAGAAAGGGATTGCGTTTGTGGCCGTGGCGTTGATGGGGGTGGTGTGCCTGCGTGGAGGTTCGCTGGAACGGCTGCGACGGTTACCGCGGCACGGCCTGGTCATCGTGCTGTCGATCGCCGCGGGATTATTGGTCGGCGTCGTGATTCAACTCGGTTTGCGGACCACGCCGTTTTCGGTGTTGAAGTACACGCCGATCGATTTGCCGGCGGGCTTGGTGACGATCGCCGCCTCGTTCCTGGTCGTGACCGCGCTGTTGGAACGGTTTGCCCAGCGGACCGAAGTCGACGAAGCGGACGTCGTCAGCGACTGGATCTGGTGGGTGACCGCGGCGCTGGGGATGGTGCTCGCTGTGGTGCTGCCCGGTGGCGCGTATCTGCTGGTCTTGCCGAGTGTGGCCTATGCGTTGGTTCGCATCGTGTCGGCGCGGGTGGCCCTGGCCGCCTGGTGTGGCTGGGCGGTCGCGATCATCTTGGATGGGCCGCTGGTGATGTTGCTGGTGCAAGCACTGGGGGCGTGGCGACAACCGGTTTACGCGGCGTTGGCGAGTTTGTTGGCCGTGTTGGCGATGACGGCGTGGACGGCACAAAAAAAGGCGAGGCCGATTCCGAAGAACCGACCCCGCCTCGCACGGGGGGACGCTTAATATCTCGTTGTTGTGCCAGCTTCGTCTCGCGTCCCTCGCACACCTAGACAGTAGTCTGTTTCCTGCCCGAGCAACACAAATGCTTCAGGAAAAGGCCCGTTTTGGCGGCATCGACCATGCAGCGGCGCCCGGTTGTTCGGCCCGTAACGGTGCTAACGATTCGCACCTGTGTTGCATTCGCACGCGAGGTTCGAATTCACGGGTGGTTCGCAGTGGTCACTTAGACAATCGAAGTCCCAAGTGCCTTGCGGAGCCGATCGAGGGCGGCGGGGATGTGGTCATAGGGATGCTCGTCTTCGTATTCCAGGACCACAAAGCCTTGGTAGGTGCTGTCGCGCAAGATCCCGGCGATCCGGTCCAAGTCGGCCGGGTACTCCGTCCCGTCGGGCTTTTTCATGTTCATTTTGACTTGAACGTTCACGGCATAGGGGACGCACTGTTCCAAATCGCGGTAAGGATCCTCGCTGTAGAAGTTGCCGGTATCCAAGTTGATGCCGACCCAGGGATGATCGACGGCGTGGACGATCGGCAGCAATTGGTCGGGCCGTAGGTTGCCATGGTTTTCGATGCCCAGAAAGACGCCGCGCCGGCCGGCCCGTTCGGCACAGCGTTTCATCGCCGCGACGGCTTCACCCATCCGTTCGGGGTGATCGTCCAACTCCTTGCCTTTGCCAGCGAAGAACCGGATGTGGGGCGCGCCCAAGACCGCCGCCTTGTCGATCCACTCGAGCGCGGTTTCGATTTCCCGGTCCAGCTTGTCACCGGCGCCTTGGGTGAAGTTGTTGCCGATGGCGGTCCCGGAAATCGTCACGCCGCGGAGGAACGCTTGGCGACGGAGTTCCAAGAAGTAGGCGTCGTCGGCATCGGGCGGGAAAAAGTAGCTGGTCAGTTCGGCGGCTTCCAAATCTTGCTCGGCGCAGTAGTCCAGAAATCCGACCATGTCGATCGCCTTGCCTCCGCCGGCCGGCTCCTTTCGCTTGCCCTTCATGAACGAAAAGTAGCTGCGGAGAGAATAGGCGGCCAAACCGAGTCGGAACCGCGGCTCGCCCGTGCGTGGAAACGGTTCTGCGGCGGTCGACGTCGCGGGGCCCAGAACGCTCGTGGGGCCCAGAACGCTCGCGGCACAGGCAGCGGCGCAGCCCGCGGAGGCGGCGGTGATAAACTGGCGGCGGCTGGACGAATTCGTCGCACGGTTGATTGATCTTGGATGTGTCGGCACGGGGGTGACCTTGGGGAGGAGTGATGGGGGGACTCTTTTGTGCCCAATTCTATCGCCCCGACTCGAACCCCGAAGGCTCTCACGGCTAAAGTCTGGTATTCCGCCGCAGCACAGGTTTCGATTGGGCTAGATAGTCGCCGTCCTCTCCGAGGTCGGCGCGGGCAAAGCTTCGCTTATTCCCCCGCGCCGAGTTCGGAGAACACGGCGACACTCCGATCAATTTTATCGTCCCGCTTCGATCAGTGTCTTGGCCCCCTGTTCGATCAGCATCGCAGCGACGCCGCGTCCCAATTCGATCGCGGCGCTTTGCCAGCCGTCGAAGGTCAAATCGATCGGGGTGTCGGCTTGGGATTCCAAGCACGTTTTGCCATCGGTCGACAACACTCGCGCGGTCAGGTGCAGGGTCGACGAGGGCTGCTCACCACCGGACCTGTCCGAGACGGTTCCCAGGGCGGCGATCGGGGCCAAGCAGCCGCCGTGTAGATCCGACAACAACGTCCGCTCGGCCAACGTGCACGCCGCCGAACGCGGGACATTGAGTTGGGAAACCACCGCGACGGCGTGGGAGTCGTCGTCGCGGACTTCGATCGCCAAGGCGCCCTGGCCGGGGGCGGGCAGCATCAGGTCCAGCGGCAACTCGACGCGGGGCAAGTCCTGCATCTCCAGCCGCTCGATTCCCGCGGCCGCCAGAATGATCGCGTCATACTCGCCGTCCTGCATTTTCTGCAAGCGCGTTTGCACGTTGCCGCGGATCGCCAGCACTTCCAGATCGGGGCGGACCTTCAACAACTGTGCGGCGCGGCGGCGGCTGCCGGTCCCGATCCGCGCCGCTTTGGGCAGGTCCTCAAGTTCGGTGGCCGACGGCGAGACCAGACAATCGGCGACCGTTTCACGCGCTGGCGAGGCCACCATCCGCAGCCGGGGGTGGGGCTCGGTGGGCAAGTCCTTCATCGAGTGCACCGCGACGTCCCCTTCGTCTTCCAACAGCGCCTGTTGGATCCGTTTGGTGAACACGCCGACGGATCGTTTGCCGTCGATCGGCCGCATGTCGACATCGCCGCTGCTGACCATCGGCACGATTTGCGGCGGCAGCGTCCGCTCGGCCAGCAACCCGGCGACGTGTCGGGCCTGCCACAGGGCCAGCGGGCTTTCGCGCGTCGCGATTCTCAGCACACGGCCGTCCCCGTCGCCGCCGGGCGGGTCAGAGGCCAATTCGGAGGGCGGGGGATTGGATATTGACGGTTGATCCGATGCTGGCAAGATAAAAGGCCGGGTTCGAGTGAGGAGAAACCGACGTGTCGGGCGACAGCCACCCGTCTGCGTCTTCCGGAGCTTAGAGTAACGTGCCTGATCCGATTTCGGCAACTCCTCCGGTCTTGCGATATAGTGACGGATCGGTGACCCCATCGGCCCGGCGGCGAATTCGAACACCCTGGGACGATGAATTTGCACCTGCCGCGCCCCGGCATCCATCACGTTGAACAATCCACTGCACAACAGCGACCTACACAACAGCGACGACTCGACGCCCGATTCGCCATCCAGCGAATTTGAGGGGGGCGTCGTCGATTCGGCGGAGTTGAAAAGCGTGCCGACCTACGGCGATGCGGTCAGTGCGGATCCGGCGACCTGCGAGATCGGCGACCTGTCCGAGCCGGAGATTGATTTGAGTGTGGCCTCGGACCAAGCGTTTCCCCCGGACGACGATTCGGAAGCAAGGACGCCTCGAAAGAAAAAGGCTGCCTCCAAACGCGCCGCATCGGAGGAGACGGTCCCCAAACAGATCGGCGAGTACCGCATCACGGGGCTGATCGGTTCGGGCGGCATGGGGCAGGTGTTTTCGGCCGAACACGTGCGGATGCAACGCAAGGTCGCGCTGAAAATCCTACGCGGCGATCGGATGTCCGATGAAGCGTCGGTGGAACGATTCTATGACGAGGTGCGCGCCGCGTCGCGTGTCATGCACCCGAACATCGTCACGGCCTTTGACGCCGGCGAATTCGACGGCATCCATTATCTGGTCATGGAATATGTCGACGGGATGACGTTGACGCGGCTGGTCGCCAAGAACGGCCCGCTGTCACCGGGGATGGCCGCCGCGGTGATTCGACAAGCCGCCTTGGGGTTGCTGCACGCCCATCGCGCGGGAATCGTGCACCGCGATGTCAAACCCGGCAACCTGGTCCGAGCGGTCGACGGGACGATCAAGGTCTTGGATCTCGGGCTGGCTCAAATCAGCAACGTCCTGTGGTCCGAAGACGGACGCGAACTCGGACGCGTCCAGGACCCCGAATCGCATCACAAACGCAAGGGCCGGCTGATCGGAACGCTGGCCTATATGTCACCCGAACAACTCGAATCGCCCGACGAAGCCGACCCGCGTAGCGACATTTACTCCCTGGGCGCGGTGCTGTTCTTTCTATTGACCGCCAAACCGCCGTATCAGGGTGAATACTTGGACCAGGTCTATGGGCATCGCCACGGTGAAATTCCGGACCTGATGCAACTGCGCAGCGACGTCGATCTGGGGCTGAGCAATCTGTTGCGGCGGATGATGGCCAAACGGCTCAGCGAACGCTACGCGTCGCTGGACGAGGTCGTGGAGGATCTGGGGGCGTATGCCGAGGAATCGCACAGTCCGGCTTGGTTGGCCGAGTTCGTCAACCGACAAAGCAGCGGCAACGATTCGACGATGTCCGGGGGATCCACAGCGATCGCCAACCAGCCCGTCTTTGCGATCGAGATGGCCATGTTTTACGCCGCCGCGGCGGAATCCGTGCAAGGGGTCGGGATCCACAATTTGACCGCCGGCGGCGACGACCAACCGTTGTTTCGGATGGCGATCGCCAACGACGACGGCAAGTTGCTGTTCGACCTGGACGCCAATCAAATGCGTTTGACGGCGCCTCGGAAAGTCGTCCATTGTTTGCCGATGTACATCGGCAAGGACATCGTCCGCCGCGAGATCGCCGGGCGGCATTGTCCGCCGGAAGTGTTGTTGGCGCTGGCCATCCGCCGCATCGTTTCCAACGGCTGGCCGGGACACGCCATGCCCAAGCTGGCGTCGATGGTGGTTCCCGCCTGTTACGACCAATTCCATCGCCGCAGCATCAAACAGGCGGCTCGGTTGGCGGGGCTCGAATCGGTTCGACTGGTCGACCGCAGCGTCGCGGCGATCCAATCGTTGCTGATGGACATCGACGCGGCAGTGGTCAGCGAGAACAAACCGATCGACGTCAACACGGCTGAAACGATGCTGTTCATCGGGTTGTCCGGCCAAGCCACCGAGGTCGCGCTGGTCCAACGCGACGGCATGCAATTGACTCAACTGGCCACCGCCGGCCATTGGCACAACAGCATGTTGAGCTGGCAGCATCGCCTGGTCACGTTGGCCGCCGAAGCGTTTCGGCGACGCCACGGGTTTGACCCGACCGAACACACCGTCACGGCATCGCGGTTACAGATGTCGTGCGAGCACGCGATGAATACGTTGCTGATGTTGCCCGAGGTCACGATCAGCGTCGACAAAGATGGCAGGTCGTGGGCAATCACCGTGTCGCGGCAAAAGTGGCTGGAACAATGCGCCGATTTGATTCACGCAATCCGCCGCGACATGCATTCGGTTTGCCAGCAGGCCGGAGTGCATCCCAAGAAGATCGATTCCAGCGTGATCCACGGACCGCTACTGCGGATCGAGGAATTGCAGCACCGGTTGTTCAAGAAACTGTCGCCGGAGCTGGAGGTCCGCGTGGTCGATCACAGCGACATCGCCCGCGGGGCAGCGGCCTGCCTGGCCGCCGAGTTGCCCCAACGCACCGATTTACTGGTGCCGCCGCGTTGTGTGTCCAGTCAAACGATCGGCATCGTCGTCGAAGACAGTCGCGGGCGGCGACGGATTCTGCCGATCATCCCACGCGGTACAAAATTGCCGGCCCGCACCAACCGCAAGCTGACGATCGCCAAAGACCGCTTCTCCATGACGTTGTCGGTCGTCGAATCCTCCGGCGTCCACGGCGACAAATGGCATTCGCTGGGACGCTACGAATTCAACGTCGACAAAGATTCCAACAACCAACTGAAACGAACCCGCAGCATCGGATTTGAATTGAACGTCGATGGCTTGTTGACCGTCCGCGCCCAGACGCCCGGAACGCCCGAAAGCAAACGCCTGCCGATCATTCCCGAACCGTTGTTGGACCCCAAGGACGAACCCGAATGGGCCCGTTGGATTGCCGGGCTGGATATCGTGGGATAGGTTTCCAGCCTGTCATTGCTAAGCAGGATTCGGCAACCGTTGCTGTCTAGCCTTGAGGCGATTCCGGGGCGCTATTTGCGACGTCGATGGTAGCGGAATTTGCCAACGCCCTGTTGATCGAAAGGCCCTCTCTGGCGTTTGCTTGCTGCGCAAACGCTGTCTCTCCCAGAGGGAGAGAATTTAGAAAATGGGGCAACCGTGGACAGCCTAAGCCTGCACACCAACCCCCATGCCCCTGGCGTCGGATCAACCGCTGACGGAAATCACGGCTTTGATCACACCGGTTTCGGGCTTGGTGTAGGATTCGAAATCCGTCAACACCTTGTCCATGTCGGTGCGGTGGGTGATCCACGGATCGGTGTTGATCAACCCGCCTTCGATCAATTGGATGATCCGCGTGAAATCACCGGGCAAGGCGTTGCGTGAGGCCAGGATCGACGCTTCGGGTTTATGCATCGTCGGGTGGCGGAATGTGATTTCGTCGGTCGTGATGCCGACGTAAACCAGTGATCCGGTGCTGGCCAAATAGTTCAACGCGCCGCCCATCGAGTGACGGTTGCCGGTCGCATCGACGATCGATTGGTAAAGGTCGCCGCCGGTCAATTCCTTCATGCGTTCCAGTTCGCTGCCATCGCCTTTGAATTGCACCGTGTTTTCGATGCCGTAGTTTTTGCGGACGAATTCCAAGCGGTCGGGGTTCATGTCCATCACGCTGATCTTTGCACCGGTGAACTTGGCAAACTCCAGCGTCGCCAATCCGATCGGGCCCATGCCGATGATCATCGCGTGATCGGCCGGTTGTGGGTTGGCTCGGTCATTGGCGTGACAGCCGATCGCCAGGGTTTCGACCAGTGCGAGTTGGTCGAAGGAAAGTTTCTTGGACGGATGCAGTTTGTCGGCGCGGACCAGGAAGGATTCGCACAGGCCGCCGTCCATCATCACGCCGATGACTTTCAGGTTTTGGCAGCAGTTGCTCGCGCCGCGGCGACAGGGGTAGCACGTCCCGCAATTCATGTACGGTTCGACGCTGCAGCGGTCGCCGGCGGACACGTTCGTCACGCCCTCGCCGACCGCGACGACTTCGACACCGAGTTCGTGCCCGGGGATTCGTGGGAAATCAAAGAACGGGAATTTTCCCAAGTAGCAACTGATGTCCGTCCCGCAGACGCCCATCCGGTGCGTCCGCACCAGCGCCTGTCCCGGTCCCGGAGACGCGGGGGCATCGATTTCGATGGGCTTGAGTGTTTTGACTTCGCTGATTTGAATCGCGCGCATGGATCGAGTTACTCCAAGTGATAAATGCGTTTGGCGGTGCCGCCGAAAAATTGTTCTTGTTCGTCGCTGGATAGTTCACCGGCCAGTGACCGGACGGTTTCCAGCCAGTGATCGTAGTGGGTGCGTAACAGACAGACCGGCCAATCGCTGCCGTACATCAACCGCGACGGGCCGAACGCGTCGAGCACGATGTCCCAGTAGGGGCGGACCGTTTCGATGTCCCAGCACGAATCGACGACTTCGGTCACCACACCCGAAAACTTGCAGGCGAGATTTGGCAAGGCTGCGATCTGGCGGATTTGTGATTCCCACTGGGCGTCGACCCGGCCGTCTTTGATCGTCGGTTTGGCGATGTGGTCCAACACCATCGGGATGTCGTCGTGCGTGCGGACGAACTCGATGGACGGTTCCAATTGCCGGGCAAAGATCAGGACATCGTAAACCAGGTCACGGCCGGCCAATTCGCGGATCCCGCGATTGAAGTCCGCGCCCAAGATGAAGCGATCATCCGGTTCGTCCTGGACGACGTGCCGCAAGCCTTTCAGTTTGCCTTGGTCGGCGAAACGATCCAGTTGTGCGGTGATTTGATCGGACGCAAAATCGACCCAGCCGACGACGCCTTTGATCAACGGTTCCGATTCGGCCAACGCCAGCAGCGTCTCGGTCTCTTCCAAGCTCTGGCGGGCCTGGACGGAGACAAAGCCATCGATGCCGTTTTCGTCGGCCAGCGTTTTCAGTTCATCGGTCCAGAAATCGTGTCGTAACACCGACATCTGGTCGCTGATCCAAGGGTACTGCTGGGCAAAATACTTCCAGAGGTGATGGTGTGAGTCGATCAGCATGACGGGTCAGCAGCAGGGCGGGTGTGGGGAAAGCTGCTTCGGAGAGCAACGGACAGAAACAAATGCCGGCTTCACCGTAGCTGCCGTCGCCAGACGGCGGTCGTTCCACGCTCTGGCGAGCGTCGCTACAAAGTAAACGGGATTGGATGACGGTCGACAAGCCACCTTTGCCCCGCTTCGTCCCCGGTCGGTCATCCCAGCCGTGTTTTGTGAACAATCGGAAGGACCCGAACAATCGCCAGCGTCTGCAAACCCATGACCGATGGATCGGGATTACAGATTCGCCGCTCCGGCATCCGATGCTCACCCTACGGCAGCCCCTGATGCCGACTGTCAGCTGCGCACGCACCTCTCCCCGGCCGTCGTCCACCCTTCCGGCGACCCCCGGCAACTCGTCCGCGGCGGCAATGGCCGCACCGATTCAACCTACCCAAAACTTCTCATGTCCGAATTCGTCGCCCCCTCAGTTGATCCGGATCTTGCCGACGTCAAAAAGATTCGCAAGTCCAGTCGCAGGACCGATGCCGCTCAGTCGCCGCTGGAGACTTATCTCCGCGAAATCAACGAGACGGCGTTGTTGACGGCCAAGGAAGAGCTGGAATTGGCCGCCCGGATCGAACAAGGCGACGTCGAAGCCCGTGACCGCATGGTCCGCGCCAACTTGCGGCTGGTCGTCAACATCTCACGCGGCTACACCGGCAAAGGCCTCAGCCTGCAAGACCTGATCGAAGAGGGCAACCTGGGCTTGCTGCGGGCGGTCGAAGGTTTTGACCCGACCGTCGGAACCCGATTCAGCACCTACGCCAGCTACTGGATCAAACAATCGATCAAGCGGGCGTTGATCAACAGTGCCAAAACGATTCGCATTCCCGCCTACATGGTGGAATTGCTGAGCAAGTGGCGACGTGCGACCGCGCGATTGAGCGAAGAACTGGGCCGCACGCCGACCAACGAAGAAGTCGCCCGTGTGTTGGGGCTGCCCAAGAAAAAGCTGCCGATCATTCGCAAAGCGATCCGGATCAGTAACAGCACCCCGCAGAGTGACCAAAGCGAATCGGGTTGGTCGCTGGGCGAGATGGTGATGGACGAACGGCTGAAAGCGCCCGACGAAATGATGCTCGATCACGACATCTTGCGTCACGCGATGGAGTTGTTGGGTGACCTGGAAGAACGCGAGGCGATGGTCTTGAAACTGCGCTTCGGGCTGGACGGCAGCGAACCGAAAACGCTCAAAGAAATCGGCGCCGAATTGGGGCTGACCCGCGAACGCGTTCGGCAGATCGAAACCGAGGCCCTGCGTCGATTGGCCGATGGTTTGACCGATCCCCGTGAACGCTTCGGGCTGTAGCGCAACGGTCAATCCAAGTGGGATAGGCTTCCAGCCTGTCTTTTCGGCAGCGACAGGCTGGAAGCCTATCCCACTCGGGCGATCCGCCGGTTTCTATCGCAAGACCACCGAATTGGAAACCGAGTTTCCCAGGTGCTCGAAATCGGTGAACGACCAGACCACGTTCTTCTTGCGATCGATTTCGACGATCTGTGGCTGGCCCGGCCCGGCGTGACAGTTACCGACGATGATGTTGCCGTTGTCCCGCACCTGCAGCGTCGTCACCCACGCCAGCGTGATACCGGCTAAATCGTTCTGGTCGACCTGCCACACGATCTGTTTTTCCGGCGTGACTTCCAAAACGCTGTGCCCGTTTCCGGTGCCGATCAGCGTGTTTCCGTTGGGCAAGCGCAGGGCGCTGAACACCGAATCGCCGAAGGCTTCCGGCCCATGGCCTCCCTTGGGCTGTTTGCCGAACAACGGCACGTCATACTCCCAGAGGATCTTTCCGTCTCGGCTGTACTCGCGGACGTAACCGTCGCCTTCTTGAGCGACCAAATAGGTCCAATCGTCGCCGGCGGTGATCGGACGGACCAGTCGCGTGTCGCGGTGGTGGTGGGGACGATCGCGTTTGAGATCAAACTGTTTGTGAACGTTTCCCGGGCGGTCGATCTCATAGATCTTGCCTTCGCCGCTGAGCGCCACCATCAGCTTGTCGCCGGACAGCGGCGCGATCGAATGCAATTCGACTTTTTTGGCCGTCGCCAATTTTCGCGCGTCAAAGGACCAGACGACGTCATGGGTCGTCGCGTCCAATTCAATGATCTCGGTTCCCTGGTGCGTCAGAACGTTTCCGTTTTCCAGCACATGAATGTCGTGTGGTGCGCCCTTCAGTTTCACCGAAGCGGTGACCTGGCCGTCGGAGTCGAACCAATACAGCATGTTGCGCTCGTTGGCGACAAGCGGGTAGCCGGCGGTCAGGGGAGCGGCCAGGATCAACGCGACGGACAAACAAAGGAGGGATCGCATGGGTGGGATGATAGAAAGGGGGGAAACAGTCATGAAATTGCAGCGGAAAAATCACTTTCGAAATGGGGTTCAATGTCCGCGATGCTGGGCAGCCCGGCTCGGGCCAGCAATCGATCGAGCTGTTCTCGGCGTTGGCGAGGATCTTGCGGTCCGGCGACCGAGGGTTGGTCGGCATCGGGGCCGGCTAAATCGGATCCGACGTCGCGCATCGTGGCGGCAAAACCACGCCGCCATTTCGCTTCGACCAGCTTGAACCCGATCACGACCAACGCGACGATCACCCCGATCGTGATGCCTCCGGTTTTCCAGTTTCCGGTGATCAACGCGAACACGACGAACGGCAAACACACCAGAACCGTAACCAGCCCTACCAGCTTTGCCATCAACCCCTTGAAGGACTTGCCCAGTTCGCCGAGCATCATGGCCGGGTCGATGCGTTCGGTCATCAGCAGGATGGGGACCAGTGGGCCGAGTGCCTGGGCGGAGGTCATGGGGGTTCCCGCCGGACCGCTGATGCGGCATTGATGTTGGTAGCCGTCGGCGTCGATGCATTGCACGTCCCAGTCCGGCCAGTAACTGGCCATCTCGCCGGCGACGGACCGGATCTCGCGTCGACCCCACAAATCGATTCGGCGCGCCGGGACGTCAAACAGCACGGCTTCGCAGACGTTCCGTTCGGCGGGCACGTCGTAGGCCGGCAGTGACTTCAATCGCGACAGCGGGTCGTCTTCGTTGCGAACCACATCCGAGGTGATCTCGCCGATCAAGCGATGCTGGACCGTTTGATCGTCGTCCAGGATGGTCACCCAGGCAAAGCACTCGTTTTCGTCATCGGGATCAAATTCTTCGCAGTGCGGCGATTCCTCGTCCAGTGTTTCGCTGCGGAATTCCAGCGGATCGACGTCATCGTCGACGACTCGCAACCGCTGTGCACTGGCATGGCTGATCGAATCACCGGCGGCGATTTGCAGGTCGCACATCGAATCGGCGTACAAGATCTCGAATCCGGGCCACGCTTCGGCGATCAACGTGTCGAGCAATTGCTGCGATCGCGGTTGGTCAACCTCGTCGTTTTCGTTAAACCACAGCAAGGCCTGGGCGTCATAATCGATCACCGCACCGGCTTCGCAATCGGTGTCGAATTCGTTGACCGGTTCACGGCCGTCCAGCCATTGGTGCAACGCGTCCTGGCCCCAGACCAGCTGACGTGCGAAACAAACCGCCCCATAGGGGTCGATAAACATGGTGGTTTCCCCGTCGCGAATCAACGCAATCAGTGCGGCCTGGATCATCTTCGTCGGTCTGCTCGTTTACGGTTGCCAAGCGACACGTCCGCCGCGCTGGATATGGGCACGAAGCGAGCGTTTCAGCTGGTTCGTGATTCGCGGGTTCTTTCCAATCACGTTGTGTTTTTCTTGTGGGTCCGATTCTAGATCATACAGTTCCAGCGGCGAGAACGGGTCGTTCTGCATCAATTTCCATTTGCCGCGGATCAGTGCATGGTACGCCCCGCCGACGTAATGATTGTTACCTTCGCGGCGGACAAAGTACAGTTCCCGCGGCTGGTCGGGCATCGGTTTGCCTTGCAAAATCGGCATCAAGCTGACGGCGTCGGTATCCGGATCCTGCGGGGCGCCGGCCAGTTCCAAATACGTTGCCGTCAGATCAAACGTTAACCCAGCATAGTCCGATTCGCTGCCGGCCAGGCTCTTGTCCAGCGGACGAATGATGAAGGGGACTTTTAATCCGCCGTCATAATGGCTTTGTTTGCCCTCGCGCCAGGGCAGATTCCGCTGGCCGTGTGGAATCGATCCGCCGTTGTCGCTGGTGAACGCGACGACCGTGTTGTCGCGAAATCCCAGGCTGTCCAGGTGAGTCAGGAATCGCCCCAGATGAAAGTCCAGGTGTTCAACGAAGGCGACGTTCAGAGCCCGTTTTTCATCCATGTCGGGAAATCTCGCTTTCGTTCGTTCCAACCAATCCTGTGGCGGCTGGATGGGAAAGTGCGGTGCGTTGTAGGGCAGGTACAAAAAGAACCGCTGCTCGGGTGACTTGCTCCGCTCGTCGACGTAATCGATCGCCCATTGGGTGAACAACTCCGTCGCATGTCCCTCCGGATCGATCGGATCGGCGTTGTGACGCATGAAGTTGATGCCGCCGCGGCGATGATGGTAATAGTCGTCCATCATGTCCCCCAGAAAGCCGTGGAACAGATCAAAGCCGCGCTCGCCCGGCGTGTTGGGCGAGCTTAATCCCAGATGCCATTTGCCGACGATCGCGGTGTGGTAACCGGATTCGCCCAACCGATCGGCGATCGTGGCAACGCCGGGGGAAAGGTACCCCCACGAATCCGGCGGCGAGGTCCGGATCACACCAGGCACACCGACACGATCGGCATAGCGGCCGGTCATGATCGCCGCACGCGTCGGCGAACAGACGGTGCAATTGGCACGCATGCTCGTAAACGTGATCCCTTCGGCGGCCAAGCGATCCAGGTTGGGCGTTTTTAAATCCGGCGCACCCTGATAGCTGACATCGCCATAGCCCAGATCATCGGCCAGGATCAGCACCAGGTTCGGGCGTTCTGCGGACTGCGCCGTCACCAGCGATGTTGAACCGATCAGGACCACGAACAGCGTCGCGAGTCCGAACGCCACTTGGGATAGAGATGCCCCACGGCAAGTTGCCTGCGCAGAAGCAAGGAAGTGAAGCATGTTGATTCGCTAATTGAGGAGTGCAGACAACGACCACATGGGCTGTGTTGGGCGCAGAAAAAAACAGGAGATCGTTCTCAGTCAACCCAATGGTGATCCCCTGGCTGCATGGAACCGAACGCGATTCCGGTCCATAGTTTCTTCGCTCCGGGATGCGAAGTCAAATTATCGAAGCGTCGAACGTCCGATAGGACCAATAGGACAGACGCGACGTATAGGTCCGATTGGTCCCCTGCGTCCTATCGCACCCAACGCCCCCGCGCATCAGCGGCGGGCCATCCTTCGCTGCTTGCGAAATTGGTTCGGGTTGGTCGCTTGGCCGGTGACTTCGTACAAGAACTGACTGGGGATCGTCGGCACGGGCTTGCCCCACTTGCGGCGCGTCAGCGCCATCGAGAGCGTCAATTGCTCTTGGGCGCGGGTGATCCCGACGTAACACAGTCGTCGTTCTTCGGCGATGTCTTCTTCGCGGCCCGATTTGACGCTGCGTGAGTGCGGCAGCAACCCCTCTTCCATCCCGACCATGTAAACGACCGGGAACTCCAGGCCTTTGGCGGCATGCAGGGTGAGCAGCCAAACGGCGTTTTGCATCGCCAGCTTGTCCTTTTCATTGCCCATCTCGCGACCGGAAAGGGCGATGTCGGCCAGGAAACCGGTCAAGTCGGCGTCCTCGCGATTGTCTTCGAACGCGCCGATCGCGTTGGCCACTTCACCGAGTGATGCCATCCGGTTCTGGCGGTCTTCGGGTTCGTCATACAGCCGGTTGATTTCATCGGCGTAGGAAGTCCGCGTCAGCAGCGTGTCCATCGCCGCGGCCAGCGATTCGCTTTTGGCCCGCGCGGTGACGTCGGCATGCACCGATTGCAAATCGGCGACGCCGCGTTGGGCCGCCGGGGACAGATCGGCGACGATGTCACGGCGTTGCATGATCTGCCAAATGGAAACGCCGTCGGCCACGGCATGTTCCATCAACGTCTTGACACTCTTGGGGCTCATCCCCCGCGACGGCGTGTTGATGATCCGCAACAGCGACACTTCGTCATCGGGCTGATCGATCCATTTCAGATACGCCACGATGTCGCGGACTTCGCGGCGATCGAAGAACGACTGGCTGCCCAACATGACGTAGGGGACGTCGGCCTTGCGAAGTTCGGTTTCGAACAGACGCGGTTGTTCGTTGGTGCGAAACAGGATTGCGATGTCGCGTGGTTGGATGTGTTCGTTTTCGATCAGGTGTTTGATCTCGCCGACGACCGATTGCGATTCTTTGGTTTCGTCCTTGTGCTGGGCGATCCGCGGCCGCACGCCGTCGGGGCGCGAGGGACGCAACACCTTGTCGTGACGTTCGGCGTTGAACTTGATCAGCCGGTTGGCCATTTCCAGGATCGCGCCACAGCTGCGATAGTTCGCCTCCAGGCAGACGATCTTTGCGTCCGGCCAATCATTCTTGAAGTTCAGGATGTGAGTCACATCCGCCCCGCGCCAGGCATAGATCGACTGGTCATCGTCACCGACGACGCACAGGTTGCGGTGCTTGCCGGCCAAGTGTTTGGTGATGCGGTACTGGCTGCCGTTGGTGTCTTGGTATTCGTCGACCAGGACGTGGTCGAACTTGCCCGCCTCGGCGTCACGAATTTGCGGATGCTGGTCGAACAAGACTTCGGTTTGCAGTAGCAGGTCGTCGAAATCCATCGCGCCGCGCGTCTTGAGGCCTTCCTGGTAACGACGGTAGCCGGCCGCGGCCAAGTGTTCCTTGTCGGTCGACGCGACCATCGGGGCCTGGTCGGGATGGATCGATTCGTTTTTCCAGTTGCTGATGATCCCCAGCAGGTCGCCGGGCTTGAGCGCGGTGCCGGGCAGCCGCAACTGGCGGAGGATTTCGCGCGCCAGCGACTCTTGGTCACTGCGATCGTAGATCGAGAATTTTGCCGGATAGCCGAGCGCGGTGGCGTGTCGCCGCAGCACCCGGACGCAGTGGGCGTGGAAGGTGCTGATGGTCGGCTCGGGGCGTTTTTCGCCCTTCTTTTTGCGTTTGCCGGCGTAGCCGAGAAGCTCGCCGACGCGTTCCTTCATTTCGCCGGCGGCTTTGTTGGTAAACGTGACCGCCAAGATCCGATCCGGAGCCGTTCCGTGGCGGATCAGGTTGGCGATGCGGAACGTGACCACACGCGTCTTTCCGGTCCCGGCGCCGGCCAACACCAGCAGGGGACCGGAAAGTGTTTCGACGGCGTCCGATTGCGCCGGGTTCAATCCGTGAGCCAATGAAATTCCTTTTTGGTTATCGAGCCGAGGGGCGTCTAGCGAAGCGCGTCGCGGTCGACGACGGGGTCGGCCGATCCGGTCGCCAGCAGCACCATGTTGCCTTGCTGGGGTTGGTTCGAGTTCATCAGCGTGCGGTTGAAGGGGATGTAGTAGCACGCATAGGTCCCCGTGGTCGTGTTCAACACATAGACCACCGACGACGCCAGGGGATTGTTATTGCTGCTGGGCATATCGACCAGTCCCGTTGTCATCATGTACTCGGCGCCTTTGCCGGATCCCAACGCGTCGTGAACGTTGACCACGAACAGCCCCAGAAACTTCCCCAGACGCGGGTACATCACCGAACATTGCAGCAGCCCCGAGTTGTGGTCCAAGACGAACAGCCCTTCCGCACGGTCGCTGATAAATCCGGTCGCCATCGAAAACTTTTCGCTGGACACCGCGGCGGTGGCATCCAAGGTTGGCAGCGTCACCCCCAGCGGATTGTCATGCTGTTCCGCCTCAATCGCGGCCTGGCGCAGGGCATGAGTCTGACCGGCAAAGTACGCCGCGACAACGATCGACGCCAGCGTGACAACGGCCAGCAAGGGGATCGACCGGCGGCGAAGGAACGAGCGCTGGTCAGAGCGCTGATCAGCTTGTGGAGGATGGTCAACCATGAAATTCTGCTCCGTGCGGCAAGGATGGGGGGACAGGCGGTGATCGAAAAGTGAATCCGTACCCGATGGGCGTCACTGGCGGCCGTCGAGACGGGGGAGTCGAGACGGGGAATTGTAGGCCAGCGGGCCTGTCTTTACGATTGCGGGCCAAGCGAGATTTCAATCCCACGACGAAAAATTGTCCCTGTTTGTATCACCGAGGTCAACAAAATCCCTATGGGCATCAATGAACCCCTGAATCGAAAACTCCGCATGGCGCTCGTCGGCGGCGGACAAGGCTCGTTCATCGGTCGGGTCCATTCGATCGCCGCCTGCTTGGACAATCGCGCGGTTTTGACCGCCGGAGCACTCTCGAGCAACCCCGAGCGGGCCAAGTCATCGGCCCCGGATTACGGGATCGACGACGCCCGCGCGTACACCAGCTATCAGCAATTGATCGAATCGGAACTGGCACTCCCCGAAGACCAGCGGATCGATTTCATCAGCATCGCCACCCCCAACCACGTCCATTTCGAAGTCGCCCAGGCGGCCGTCAAAGCGGGCTTCAACGTCGTCTGTGATAAACCGATGACGTACGACCTTGCCCAAGCCGAACAGCTTCTCGAAACGGTCCAGAACAGCGACGTCGTGTTCGCGCTGACGCACAACTACACCGGCTATCCGCTCGTCCGCCAGGCGCGTGCGATGGTGCTCGGCGGGGAGCTGGGCGAAATCAACGCGATTCGATCCCAGTACATCCAAGGCTGGCTGCGTGATTCGATCGAAACGGACGATCAAAAACAGGCCGCCTGGAGAACCGATCCGACCAAGAGCGGTGCCGCCGGGGCGTTCGGTGACATCGGCACCCACGCCTATAACCTGGGCCGCTTCATGACCGGGTTGTTGCCCGAGCAAATCAGTTGCCACCTCAAGACGTACGTGCCCGGACGACGGTTGGATGATTATGGCACCGCCGTGATCCGCTACGAAAATGGTGCCCTGGGAACGGTGACCGCGTCGCAGATCAGCCACGGACGCCATTGTGGTTTGGAAATCGAAATCGACGGCACCAAGGGCTCGTTGACTTGGCGACAAGAAAACCCCAACGAAATGTCCTTCCGCCGCAACGGCAAAGCACACCAGATCCTGGTGCCCCCGCCCGAACCAGAGTACCTGGATCGGATGGGCGCCGGCGTGTGCCGATTGCCCGCCGGACACCCCGAAGCGTTCTTGGAGGCGTTCGCCAATATTTACATCGGGGCGTTCGATGACATGGTCAAACGGGCCGCGGGGCAACCGTTTGACCGCCGCGATTCGATCTACACGAATTGTCATGACGGCGTCGAAGGCATGTACTTTATCCAACAGTGCGTCGCCAGCAGCGGTCAGGATGCAGCCTGGGTACCGCTGCGACACGAAGCGGCGCGGCGGTAGTGCGTGTGGCCGGGTTTTCGGGTAGCCGATGGGTTCGGAGAGTCGCCGTGTTCTCCGAACTCGGCGTGCGCGTCAAAGCGGAGCTTAGCCCGCGCCGACCTCGGAGAGGACGGCGACTGTCCATTTTCGTAAAGGATTCCTGATGTCAATTTCTCCCAATCACGTTGCGGTCATCCTGCCGGCCGCCGGCAGCGGACGGCGGTTCGGTCGCGAAGAGAACAAACTGTTCGCGGTGCTGGCCGGCGATCCGATCTGGTTGGTCGCCGCCCGGCGATTGCGAGCGCACCGCAGGGTGGCGCGGATCGTGATGCCGGTCTCCGATCAGGATCGGCCGCGATTCGAAGGTGAGTTTGCCGCGCAGGTTCGGGAATTGGCGATCGAACGGGTCCCCGGCGGTGCCGAGCGAACCGACAGCGTGCGATCGGGTCTTAGCCATGTCGCCCAGGACGATTCGGTCGGCTTGATCGCGATTCACGACGCGGCCCGCCCGTTGGTCCGCCAGGATGACTTGGACGCCGTGTTTGCCAAGGCCGACCAGACCGGCGCGGCGATCCTGGCCGCGCCCGTGACCGCGACCGTTAAACAGTCGCTCGACGCGGGGGTGTCGTGCCGGACGGTCGACCGCAGTACCCTTTGGCTGGCCCAGACGCCCCAGGTCTTTGCACCGGACATCTTGCAACGCGCCTACGCCAAACACCGCGGCCGGCCGGCAACCGATGACGCCGAATTGGTCTCACGGCTCGGAGTCGACGTGGCGCTGGTTCAGGGTTCGCCGGACAATTTGAAAATCACCCATCCCAATGACTTGGTCGTCGCCGAGGCGATCCTGAAAACTCAAATCGAATCCCACCATGCCTGAAAAAGACCTGATCGAAGAACTGCGTTGGCGCGGCTTGATCCACCAAGTCACCGACGAACCGGGGCTGAAGAAGCTGCTCGATTCCCAGCCGCAAACAATCTACATCGGTTTTGACCCCACCGCGACCAGTCTGCACGTCGGGTCGATGATGCAGTTGATGTTGCTGCGGCGGTTCCAACAGGCCGGCCATCGCCCGATCGCCTTGGTCGGTGGTGCGACGGGGATGATCGGCGACCCGACCGGCAAAAGCGAAGAACGCAACCTACTGTCGGGCGAACAGCTGCAAGCCAACATCGCCGGCGTCGAAGCCCAAATGCGACAATTCCTTTCCTTCGAAGGCGACAACGCGGCGCTGCTGTTGAACAACTTCGATTGGATGAAAGGCTACAGTTACCTGGAATTCTTGCGCGACGTCGGAAAGAACTTTCCCGTCGGCACGATGATGGGCAAGGAATCTGTCCGGGCGCGGTTGGGCAGCGATGCCGGACTCAGCTACACCGAGTTCAGTTACATGCTGCTGCAGGCCTACGATTTTGTGCACCTGTGTCGCGAGCACGGCTGTCTGATCCAAGCCGGCGGCAGCGACCAGTGGGGCAACGTCACCGCCGGCATCGATCTGGCCCGACGCATGCTGGGCAAGCAGGTCTTCGGGATGACCGCTCCGCTGTTGACGACCAGCGACGGCCGCAAGATGGGCAAAACCGAAAGCGGCGCGGTCTGGCTGGACCGCCAGCGCACCAGCCCCTACGCGTTCTACCAGTACTGGTTCAACGTCAGCGACGACGACGTGATGAAGTGCATCGCGTACCTGACCGAAATCGAGCGTGAAGAATACGACGCGCTGGCCGAAATGACCGCTTCGGATCCGGGACGCAACACCGCCCAAAAGCGTCTGGCCGAGTGGATGACCCAGTTCGTCCATGGCGAAGATGGTTTGAATTCCGCACTCAAAGCCAGCAAAACCCTGTTCGGCGGCGAGATCGAAGCGATGGACGACGCGATGCTGAACGAGATCTTCGCCGACGTCCCCAGCCAGGAGATGGCCCGCGAGGCGTTGTCCGGCGAAGGGTTGTGGGTCGTCGAAGCGTTCCAACAAGCCGGGCTAGCCAAAAGCGGCGGAGAAGCGCGGCGGGCGATCAAAGATGGAGGCGCGTACATCAACAACCAACGCGTCACCGACATGAACCGGCATCTGGTCGAATCCGACCTGGCCAGCGAAACCGTGATGGTGCTCCGCAAGGGCAGGAAGAATTACGCGCTGCTGCGGTTTTCGCGGTGATCGCTTGTTGAGCCCGTGTCGGCATCCCCTGCCAGCGGGAAGCGTCAGCGAGCGGCCGATCATTCTTTTAGGCCAATCCGCCCGGATCAGTTAGACTGACGAAACCTTCGTCCCCGCCCGAGGTTTCATCACCATGAACACTCTAAAAACTTCAGTTTTCGCGGTTTGCTGTGTTTTCGTCCTGCTGGCCCCCTCGCCCGCATCCGCCCAACGCGGTGGCGGTGACCGGGGAGAACGTGGCGGCGGAGATCGTGGCGGCGGAGATCGTGGCGGCGGTGGATTCCGCGGCGGCCCCCCCGGTGGCGGAGGCGGCTTTCGTGGCGGCCCCGGTGGCGGCAGTCCGTTCGGTGGCGGCGGTGATCGCGGCGGCCGCGGCGGCGGTTCACGTGGCGGATTCGACCCCAGCAGCTTTCTCAGCCGGCTGGACCGCAACGGCAACGGAACCATCGACCCGGATGAACAGCAAGGCCCGGCGCAGTTTCTGATTCAACGCTTGCAGTCGACCGATCCGAGTATCAAGCCCGGCCAGCCGATTTCGATCAAGCGTGTCACCGAGTCCTTTCAAAAGATGCAAGAACAGCGCAGCGGCGGCGATTCGTCTCGCGGCCGCGGCGGTTCGGACGACGATTCGTTGACGCCGGAGTTGTTGGTTCCCGGATTCGGAACCGACGCGCCTCCGCCGATGCTGGCCGGTTTTGGTCCGGCCGCCGAAATGATGGATGTGGTGGTGACCGATGAAGACCGCCGACAGGCCGCCGAAACGATTCGGCGCTACGACCGCAACCGCGACGGTGTGCTGCAAAAGAATGAACTTTCCAGTCGCTTTTCCGGCAACCCGATGGATTTTGACCGCAACAAGGACGGGCGATTGACCGACGGTGAATTGGCCGTCCGTTACGCCCGCCGCCGCGAATCATCCGAAGATCGCCGCAATGACGACCGCAATCGCCGCCGCGACAGTGACCGCGGCGGCGACGTCGAACCGCCGGATGTTTATGGCGGTCGCAAATCCTATCGCATCACCGGCGAAAAACGATTGCCCGAAGGCTTGCCGGGGTTCTTTACCGATAAAGACGCCGACAACGATGGCCAGGTGGAAATGGCGGAATTCGCCAGTAAGTGGGATGACCAAACGGTCGCCGAGTTCTTCCAATCGGATCTCAATCGCGACGGCGTGATCACCGCCGACGAAGCGATCCGAGCGGTCGAGCGCGGCGCCAGTCCCTCCGGCGCGGCCACCATGGCGTCCACCTCGTCGTCGTCCGCCTCTGGCAGCGCTGCCCCGGCCGGCGAAATCGGCACGCCGGACGACAAGATGATCAGCTATGCCGAACGCATCATCGGCCGCTACGACGCCAACAACGACAAGAAGTTGGTCGCCAGTGAATGGAAGAAGATGCTGATGAGCCCGGCCGATGCCGACGCCAACCGCGACGGAACCATCACCGTCAACGAATACGCCTGGTGGATGCAGTCGCGGTCACGCAAGTAAATGCCAGCGGGAAGCGTGAGCGAGCGGCCCGTGACTCAACGCCATCGCCAGCGCAGGCCACTGGCTCACGCCACGTGCTAGCATTCCATGACAGCATCGGCTCAGGTCCGGATCGGGCGTTTGCTCAGCCGGCTGACTTCGTTGATAAAGTCTTCGGCGGAGTGGAATTCCTGATAGACGCTGGCAAAGCGGATGTAGGCGACTTCGTCCAGTCGGGACAGATGGGCCATCACGATCTCGCCGACCTCCTTGGCCGGGATCTCGGTCTCATATTCCTGGTAGATCTCCGTCTCGATGCTCTGCACGATCTGCTCGATCTTGTCGCTCGGGACGGACCGTTTGCTGCAGGCGCGTTCGATGCCGCGTCGGATCTTTTCGCGATCCAGGGGTTCGCGGGTTTGATCGCGTTTGACGACGCGCAACGTCAACTGCTCGATTTTCTCGACCGTCGCGAAGCGGCGGTTGCAGTTGGTGCAGACCCGTTTGCGACGAATCATGTAGCCGCCTTCAGCCGTCCTGGTGTCGAGGACGCGGTCTTCATCGAGATGGCAAAATGGGCAGCGCATGGGCGACCAGTCAGAGCTAAGGCGAGCGGGCAAACGACCATTATCTGGCCAAATGACTTAAAAAGGCAAGGCCGCGCCCTTTTTTGTCGCCCTCGGTCCGTATCTGCTAAACTGGTTCGGGTTCCAGCGAACCGGGGGCTTTCTTGGGAGCGATTCGAACCGTGACGGCTTGGTTTTTACAACGAATGGAAGGCAACGTTCAAACGGAAGTGGGACCGTTGCGTCCGAGCGAATTGTTGGCGATGGTCCGCAAGGGCGAGATCAAACCCGAGACGCGATTGCGAAAGAACGATTCGGCGTGGTTTCCCGCCAGCGACGTCGGCGGTTTGTTTGAAGCCGCGGTCCGTCAAGAGATCCAGTATTACTGCCCCGCGTGCGGGCTGCGGATCGACCCGCCGCCACGGACCTGTCCGCGCTGTCTGCGTGACATCGGTCGCGGGGAAGCACGCGAGATCAAACCGGAAAAGATGACGGCCAACATCGCGATCAGCGGGGAAGCGGAAGAATCCAAGGAGGAGCGTCAGAGCGTGCAGAACTGGTTGCAGAAAAAGGTCGCCGGCAGATCGAAAAAATAGCCGCGAGATCCCCCCCGCGGTCGAGTGTGTGCTCGATCGCGAGGAGAACCGGGCGGCTACTGGGTGAATCGCGATTGGGGGCATCGTTGTGCGGTCGGATCAGTATCGCAATTCGATACCGAAGGTTCCGCCGTAGAACAGCAAGCCGTCGTTCATGTCAATACGGCTGCCGAGCGCGTTGGTGACCGCCGCGTCGATTTGGCCGGGGACCAACGCGGTGTTGGTGATGTACAAGACCTCGCCACCGCCGCGGATCGACAGGATCTCGCCGAGCTGGTACCGCAGGGCCAAACCGACATCGAACACGCCGCAGAAGTCATCGTCGTCGCGGCTGGTGCTGAGCACCGTGGTGCCTTGATTGCGGAGCCGGACTTCGGAGTCGGCAAAGTTGTAGTGGACGCCGATCCGGGCTCGCAGATCGGTGTAAAGGTTCTGCGTCAGCGGATTGAGCAAGTCCAGACCGAGCTGCAACCCGGCCATCGTGTTTTCGGTGCTGGCCGTCAAATCGGAGTAGGACGAAAAGATGTCTTTCTCCGACGCATACCCATAGTCTTCTTCGACGCGAATCAGTCGTCCGCCGAACAGCACTTTGGCAACGTCCCAGCCGACGATCGTCTTGTTCAGCTCCGCACTCCAATACTCGGTATTGTAGAACTGGGTTTGCAGGTTGGCATCTTGAAAGGGATCCAGGAACGAGCCGTCAAAGTTTTGCGGGTGTGGATTGGTAGCCGTCGGTGGGCCGTCACCGTCGAACAGATAGGAGTCGATGTTTCCCGGCGAGTTGGTGTCGACAACCTGCAGGTGGCGGTTCCATTCGGTCGGTCCGGTGAAGGTGAACTCGTATCCGTTGACGCAATTGGGCAGCGTTCCGAACGTGATGCGGGGCATCCATTCGAATCCGAAATCATCGATGCGTTCGTTTTGGGTCAAACTGAACCCGTCCTCGCCGTTGCGTTCCATGTACATCGCTTCGATGATCACATAGTAGTAGGGATCACAGGGGACCCCACAAGCCATGCTTTGACCGCCGTAGCCGGACATGCCATGGCCGGACATGCCATAGCCGCCGCAGGCACCGTTGCAGGAATGTTGCATGCAGCTTTGGCAGGCGTATCCGACTTGGGCGACGCCGCCGCCGGCGGTCGAGGCGAAGTCGCCGGCGAGGGCGTGGGAAACCGATCCGGGGGCCAGGCGGCCGGGCTGGACGTCGGCCGCGGTGGGCACGTCCGAGGCGGAGATGATCTTGGTCCCCGGAGTGAACATCGCGGCCGCGGCGGCCGGATTGCCGGCGGTCGCCCCGGAGGGCGTCGGTTGTCCGGCACCGAGCGTGCCCACCAATCCGGTTTGTGCCGAGGCAGTCGCGCCGCCCGCAGCGATCATGGCGGCCGCGGCGATCGCCAGAACCCTTGCGGCGTGACGCCGGAGGACGGAGTGGATCAGAGGGATGTTCATGTCGAACCTCGTTGACTAAATCGCTGCGGAACAGTTCCGCGATGAATCAGTGGTTAGTGTGACGTTTCTACAATCAGGTTGAATCGCGTCTGATGTGTCGGCCCCGTTGCCGGAGCAGCGACAGACCATCCCGCTTGGATCATCGAACTTTCAAATTGTCTTGGACCGGGACCAGACAACTCTTTCGCACCATGCGAACGATTTGTTTTGCCGTCTCCTCGTCATCGCAGCGGCCTGCGACGACCAGTTCTCCGCCGCGGAGCGACACGACGACGCTGGCGCTGGGAAACGCTTTGTCGATCGAATCGTTCAGCAGTTCGGTGTGGGCGGCGACTTTTTCACCAACCGCGTCGACACCCTCGCTGACCTGGATCTGGAAGGTCTGTTTGCGGGTCGGTTGTCCGTCGACCACATCGGCCCAGATCGTCATTTGGGTCTGCCCCGTCCCCGTGCCGATCAGCTTGATTTGATTGGCCCCCGATGCGAACGCTTGGCACACGTCCTTGTCGTCGATCGTGAACCGTCGCACGCGACCGCCGATGGTCATCGACCGCACCTGGGCACGCCTCAGTTGTAAAACGACCGCTTGGCGTTGGTCACCGGACGCCCCTCCTTGGCCGTCGTGCCGCCGGGACGCACGGGGATCGGGGACAGTCACATCGATGCGTTTCTGTTCGGCCGCGATGCTGTGGCGTCGCAGGTTGGAACGTGAGGAGGCGAGTCGGGCGGGGATACCGGAATTGGCCCTGGCGACCGGCGGGTGAGCCTTCTGGGCCGTGCCGCCTGAGGCCGCTTGCGACGGATTCACGACCACCGGTGCCGCAATCAACGGGGCTTCATCGGTGCCGATTTGTTCGATGCCGGGTGCCTCGGAGGTCACGATTGCGTGCGATCCGACGTGATCGGTTGTCACTTGTCGTCGCAAACCTTCCGCCTCTGTCCGCCCCAGCACCGTTCGGGTGGCGACCGGCTGACGCCTGGAAATCGCCGGCATCGCAGCCTGCTCGACGGGTTCCGCCGATCGGGTGTTCGGTGCGGCCTGCGGTTGCTCGCGGGCTGTCACCGGTGCTTTGGCGACCAACGCAGCCTCGGGGACCTGCTCGGACGCTGCGGTGGTGTTTGCATCGGCGTTCGTCGTCGGCCGATCCGGATTCTGCGGGGCGGGATTCGTGTTCGCCGCATCGTTGAAACGAATCGGGTCGATCGTCGACTGCACGACCGCGGTGTCGCGATCGGAAAGCGAAAGGTCGACCGGTGGCGTCGCGATTGCGACCGCTTTGGGATGTCGATTGACCGCGATCTGCGAGACCGATTCCTGAGCGGGCGGCTCTGCGGTTTCCGCCGCGTCAGCGATGTGCAGCGGTTGCGGTGCCGATTGGACCTTTTGCAGGACCGGTTGGGCTTGTTGCTGCGAAGGCACCTTCAACAGTCGGGCGCGAGACCGATTGCTGACGACCAGGGCGTCGACCTGGTCATCACTGCTTGGATCCGCCTTGCTCGCCGGCCCGACTTCGTCGCCTGACGCCTGGGCCTTGCCTTTATCGATCGGCGCGAACGCTTCGGCGATGAAGTTGACGGCCGGCGCGAGTTTTACCGGTGTGTCAATGACGACGGGTGACGCGTCGGGTTGGCTCGCAGCGGCGGCAGGCGATTGTGACGGGGCGTCATTTTCGGCCGTGGTGGACGTTGGTGAGTCGGCGATTGCGGTGCCGTACGCCTGCTGGTCGTCAACTTCCGCGACCGGGGCCGCGGGTTCGGCGGGTTCGGCGGGTTCGGCGGGGGCCTCAAATTGGCCGGTGAAGGCATCGCCGGCTTCGGCCGTGTCGTCGGACAGGGTAAAGAAGATCGGCTGGGTTTCCCGGATCGTCGTCTGATGTTCGCGGGCGTCGGTCACCGGGATAACGCGCGAGGATTGCTCGGCGGCGACACCGATGGGAACGGCCTGGCCGCGGCTGGCCCAGCGTGTCGGTTCGGATGACGCGGCGGTGCCGGCCGGGGCAGAACTGATCGGGGCAGAACTGATCGGGGCTGCGGCACCGCTGGGGATCGCCAGGGGTGCGGGCGAGGTCGACGGGGCCGTCACCGCGATGCTTTTTTGCGGCGGTTGGCTTGGCGTCTGCGGTTGGCCGAATCGGTCAAACGCGTCGACCCGCGTGGCGGGGGCATGGTCGCCACCGAGTGCGATCAGCGGCTGGTCGCTCACACCGGTCGGCTGGAAATTGGGATTCTGGCGTACCCGTCCGACCGGATTGTCAGACAGATCACTCTTTCCAGACAGGCCACTGGTCGTGCCTGCCTGGTCGGCGGCGACCAGCGGGGCGCCGGAGTTGGTCGCGGCGGAGGGCTTTCCGGCGGAGGGCTGGCCGGCGGCAAAGAACGGATTGGACTGGACCACGCCCACGGACATCCCCGAGCCGCTTTTGGCGCCTTGACGGACCAGTTGCGGAGTGGTGTTGTGTTGCTGGAAATAACGCGATTGCATCATCGCGCCGCGCGGTTGCTGCGCGCCGGCCGATGAGCTCGATGCGACCAACACCGCCAACAAAACCGCTCGCTTTGCGATGCGACCTGATGAGTCGATGGGTTGGACTGTCAATTTCGCGTTGATTCCACGCATGCCGCGTTCCTGTCATCCCGGTGTTTTCGGCCCCAATGGACCGTCATCGGGTCCATCGAAAGGATGTGCCCCCCTCGGCACACCGACGGCACGCAGCGATTGCGCGCTGAATGTCCGTTGGTTTACGTATCGGATGCGTGTTGGCGCGACATTAACGATTCTCGGGGCTCCAACGGCTGTAACGCTGGAATCGTTTGTCGCGATTGATACGGCTGACATGGCGTTGCTCTCCGCCACGGGTCACATCAAACGCCGTGAATCGATAGGATTGGACCAAACGTGTCACAGCGATGCTCGACAACAACGCAGCAGGGCTAGTGCGGGGGCAACTTTTAAACTTGGGGTGCCGCGGAAAAGGGGTCAGGTACCAAAAATGCGAAGCACCCTTCGGGCCATTTGGTTTTTGGTACCTGCCCCCTTTTCCGCTCGACAAACGCAACCCGAAAATAAAATGCTGACAAAGCACTAGCCGGAACGGATTTTCAAAAGGGGGGGATGCTTGGCCGTGTCAGATGATCTTTTGCCCACGCGGGGGTGCCGGCGTGAGTTTGTCGGTTGGGATCGGCCGTTGCTGCCCCAGGTGGCGGAGATGATGGTGGCGGGGATGATGATCGATTCCGCCACGAAAAACGCCGTATCGGATTTCAGCGATTGGATCTGTGTGCTGCCGACGGCTCAATCGGCCCTGCGGTTCGGCAACTTGCTGTGCAGCGCGGCGGAATCCCAAGGGCTGCAATACTCCGCACCCCGGATTCTGACCTCCGGGGACCTGGCCGAAGCCCTGTATGAACCCGAGAATCCGATCGCGATTGAATTCGAGCAAACCTTGGCTTGGGCGCGGGTGTTGCGCCAGCGGGACGCCACGTCGCTGCGGCCCTTGTTGCCCGTTTTGCCGGAAACCGAGGCGATCGGGCCGTGGCTGGAACTCGCCGGCACGCTGCGACGTTTGACGGCCGATCTGGCAGCCCATGACGTGAGTTTCACCGACGTGGTGACCGCCAGCGATGGCGCGGACGAAAAACAACGCTGGAAATTGCTGCAAGAGCTCCATGAAATCTACCTCGGCCAGCTGGCGACGGCCGGCATCAGCGATCCGCACCAGCAGCGACGCCGCGCGATCAAACGCAACACCATTCGCTCCGACCGCCGGATCGTCCTGATCGGCGCCAGCGACTTGAACCCCTCGGTGGCCAATGTGATCAAGGCGGTCGACGGTGACCTGGTGGCTTACATCGCCGCCCCAGCCGACAACGCGTCGTGGTTTGACGACCTGGGATGCCTGAAAACCGATGCGTTTTCCAAGTTGCAGTTGCCGCTGACCGATCAACATCTGGTGCCGGCCGGCGACATCGCCGATCAAGCCACCGCGGTCAGCGAGGCGGTGACGGAATTTGCCGCTTCCCATCGGACCGGGCAAATTGCGGTCGGTGTGACGGACGAATCCCACGTCGCCGCTACGGAAATGCAGTTGGACGGTTGCGGGTTGTCCAGCTACCGCCACCTCGGTTGGACCGTCGCATCGACGGCGGTGGGGCGATTGATCTCCCTGACCGCCACCCTGGTCGCCAGGCCGACTTGGCGTTCGCTGGCGGCACTGGTCCGGCACGGCGATGTCCACCGCGTCCTGACGTCACGGCTCGCCGCGTCGCAAGACTACCTGATCCCGCTCGATCAAATGTTGGCCAATCATCTGCCGGTGAATCTGGCCGATCCGCTGCCGGCGGCCGCGATGAAGCACTATCCCGTCGCGGACCAGCTCCGCACGGCCGTGCTGGAGTGGCTTTCGGAATTGATTCCATCCCCTGCGTCGGCCGCGTCGGTTCGCACACGACCGATCGCCGATTGGTGCTTGTGCTTGCTGGAATGGCTCGATTCGATCTATGCCGGATTTTCGAGCGACGATGCGATTTCTCACGATCGCCGACTGACGGCCGAAGCGGTGGCCAAGGCTCGTGAGCTTTTGACGCGGTTCACAAAACTCAGCGGCCACTTGGACGTGCCCGTCTCGGCCGCATCGGCGCTGGAAATGATTGCCGCACGGTTGGCCGATTTGCGTGTCGGCCAGGCGCGGGGCGACGACGACGTCCAGATCCATGGCTGGTTGGATCTGGCATTGGATGATTCGCCGGCCATGGTGGTGGTCGGATTCAATCATCCCTATGTCCCCGCGGCGGTCACCAGTGATCCGTTCTTGCCCGGATCGCTGCGTTCACGCCTGGGCATCGCCGACAACGAACGACGCTATGCCCGCGACGCCTACGCAACGCAATTGTTGCTCTCGACCCGCCAGGACGTGCGTTTGATTGTCGGCAAACGATCCGCCGATGGTTCCCCCACGCCGCCGAGCCGATTGTTGGCCGCATCGCCGGCCGAGGACGTCGCCCGTCGCATTCGAACGCTGTTGGGCGGAACGCGTCACAAGGACAACGTCAGCCACCGCTGGGACAACGACCGAGCGACAACGGAGTTGCCGATTCCCAAGATTCAGACCACCGAATGCCCGGTCAAAACGATGAGTGTGACGGCGTTCAAGGCTTACTTGGAATGCCCCTATCGGTTCTACCTGCGGCACGTCTTGCATCTCAAACCGGTCGACGATTTGGCCCGCGAGCTTGCCGCCAACCAGTTCGGCGATCTGGTCCACGCTGCGGTGGAACACTTTGGCGAGTCCGACGAGAAAGACGAAGCGGACGAGAAACGGATCTTTGAATCGTTACGCCACCATCTGCACGACTATGCGGCCAACCACTATGGCGATCACTCCGAGAGTGCGGTGCGGCTTCAAGTCCGACAGGCCGAGCAGCGTCTGCGTTTCGTCGCCGCCGAACAAGCCAAACGAATCGACCAGGGTTGGCGGATCCACGCGACCGAGGCCAGCGTCGAAGAATCCAAAGGCGCGGGCATCACCGTGGACGGAAAAAAAATGGGACTGCGAGGACGGTTTGATCGCATCGACCGGCACGAGCAAACCGGACAGTGGGCGATCCTGGATTACAAGACCCACGGCCACAAACCCGAGAAAAAACATCTCCGCAAGAACCGTGACACCGGCGAGTTTGAATGGATCGATTTGCAATTGCCGCTGTACCGGATGATGGTCCCGTTTCTGGGCATCGAGGCGCCGCCGCAAGAGGTCCAACTGGGGTACTTTAACGTCAGCGATAAAGCCGACGAGACCAAGATCAACCTGGCGGAGTTCGGCGAACCGTTGATGCAGCAGGCGATGGATCTGATCCATCAATGCGTCCGCCGCATCTTTGCCTGTGATTTTTCACCAAACGAGCAAGGGGTGATGTACGACGATTACGAGATGATCCTGCAGACCGGGGTGGCCAGTCGCATGCTGGCCACCGCCTCGGCGGGCGAAGGAGAGGGCGACCAATGAGCAGCGAAGTGGCATCCCGCGATCGTTCCCCCAGTGACGTGTTTCTTGACGGCAGCCTGCCGCCGGTTTTGGTGCGGGCCTCGGCCGGCACCGGAAAAACGTACCGCTTGACCGCTCGGCTGTTGCAGATCCTGTTCCAAGGTGCGGCGCCCGAGTCGATTCTTGCCACCACATTCACGCGCAAGGCGGCCGGCGAGATTCTGGAGCGGATCCTGTTGACCTTGGCCGAAGCGGCCGATCCCGCAAACGATTCGGCGCTGGAGGATTTGCGGCGACAGGTCGGGCTGGAAACGTTGCCGCGGAGCCTGTGTTTGCAATTGTTGCAGCGGCTGGTCGCATCCATCCATCGCGTCCGCATCTGCACGCTGGACAGCTTGTTCACCCAGTTGGCCAAATCGTTCCCGTTCGAATTGCAACTGCCGCCGGTGTGGCGTTTGACCGATGAAATCGAAGAGGCCTGGTTGCGTGAACGCGCGGTCGATTCGATGGTTTCGATGCTCCAGCCCGGCGAACTGGCGACGTTGCTGTCGATGCTCAGCAAAGGGGAAACCAAACGCTCGATCGTTCGCGAATTGATCCAAATCGTCTCGGGCACCTACACCCAAGCACGACAAACGGCCCCCGATGCCTGGACCCGATTGGACGCCCCGACCACGCCCGATGATGCCGCGTTGACCGCCGCCGCCGGGGCGCTGCGATTGTCACAGCCGCCACAGAAATCGGTGCGGGCGAAGTTCGATGCGATGGCGGAATTGTTGGAAACGCGACAATTCGATTCGCTGACGACCGAAACGTTGATCAAGAACTACGCCAAAGCCAAACGCGACGGCGAGCAACCCAAGCTGGGGCGATCCAAATTGCCCGAGGGGATCGACGACGCCTTGGGAGCGTTGTATGCCGCGGCCCGCTCCAACACCCTGTCCCTGTTGGCCGCCCAGAATGATGCGACCGGACAAGTGCTGGCGTTGTACGACGGACAAGTCGCGCAACTTAAACAATCCCTGCGCACGCTCGGATTTGACGACATCGCCGTGCGGCTGGCCGACCAGTTTTCTCGGGTCGATCACCGGTCGATCAGCCGACGCATGGACGGTGCGATCGACCACGTGCTGCTGGACGAGTTTCAAGACACCTCGCCGGCCCAATGGCAAGTCCTCCGGCCGCTGGCGTTTCGTGCCGCCGATGCGACCGTCGATCCCGACCCGGATCCGGAGTCTGCGGTGTCGCGATCGTTTTTCTGTGTCGGTGACACCAAGCAAGCGATCTACGGTTGGCGTGGCGGCGTGGCGGAGATTTTTGATGCCGTCGGCGCGGAAATCGATGGCATCGAGTCGGTCGAGCAGAACACCAGTTTCCGTAGCAGCCCGGTGATCATGGATGTGGTCAACCGAGTCTTTCAAAACCTCACGCGACACAAGATCGCCGACGCGGCCGCTGGCGGTCATGACGCCGACAAGGCAACGTATGAAGCCCGCGCGGTGGTTCAGTTCGCCAAGCGGTTCCCGGATCACGTCGCATTCAAAGACTCGCTGCCAGGTTATGTCCGCATGGAAACGTGCGAAAAGATCGATAGCCGCGACAGCGCGGAAAAGGCCCAAGCCTGTTACGAACTTGCCGCCCGCCGGATCGCCGAACTGGCCCGCGCGGCGCCGGGGCGTTCGATCGGTGTCTTGACGCGGACCAACAAAGGCGTCGCGAAGTTGATCTTTCTGTTGGAACAACTTAATGTCGACGTCAGCCAGGAAGGCGGTAACCCGCTGGTCGATTCGGCGGCGGTCGATTTGATCCTGTCGGCGCTGATGATGGCCGAGCATCCCGCCGACGGCCGCTGGAAATTCCACGTCGACCATTCGCCGCTGGGGAACGTTGACGGCATGTCGGCCGATTCTGTTCGCGAGCTGGTCACCGAAGTTGGGATCGCACGAACGATTCAACACCTGGCCGGTGTGATCGCCCCGGTTTGTGGCCCGCGCGACACGACGCGTTTGAAACAATTGATTCAGTTGGCGGTTTCGTACGAACCCAACGCGACCGATCGGCTGAGAGATTTCGTGCGGATGGTGCGTGAGAAACGCGTCGAGCGGCCGCAATCGGCGGCGGTCCGCGTGATGACCGTGCACCAGTCCAAGGGCTTGGAATTCGACGCCGTGTTTCTGCCCGAACTCGACGGCAGTCTGACCGGGCGGCCGCCGCTGTGCGTCGCCGATTCACGCAAGTTGACCGACCCGCCGGTCGGGCTGTCCAGGTTCTTGACCAGTGAAGCCTGGCACTTCCTTGATTCCTCGTGGCGAAAAGCGTTCGGCCGAGACGCCGCCGGGAAAATGACCGAGGCGCTGTGCTTGTTGTACGTCGCGATGACGCGCGCCCGGCAAGCCCTGTACATGGTCGTCCAGCCTTGCAAATGTGACGACAAAAAGCCCGCCGCATTGATCCACGCCGCCCTGGGCGTGGACACCGATCCGACCGCAGGAGAGACGTTATTGTACGAAGACGGAGATTCGAACTGGTTTGAACGCTGAATCGGATCCTGGTAGTGGACGACGCAAGGAGTCCTCATAGAGCACAATCCGAAGAGACTCGTCGCCTCGTCCACGACCCGAAAACCGAGCTGCGGCGGGACCCTATCCCACGCCTTCCCCCCCCAGTCCCCACGCAACCTTGACCACACGAAAGATCCTTCACGCGGCGGACATTCATTTGGACAGTCCGCTGAAAAAGCTGGACCGCTACGACAGTGCACCGGCCCATCGAATTCGTCGCGCGTCACGTCGAGCGCTCGAAAACATGACGGCGTTTGCGATCGATGAAGACGTCGATTTGGTCGTGATCGCTGGCGATTTGTACGACGGCGACTGGCCCGACCAAAACACCGGTTTGGCGTTTGTCAAAGAGGCGGCCAAATTGGTCGCGGCCGGAATCCCGATGCTGGTCATCCGCGGCAACCATGACGCCGCAAACCTGATGACGGCATCGTTGCCGCTGCCCAAAAATCCCGACGGCAGCGACCTGTTTCTGCAAACCGGCAAAGCGGAATCGAGGTATCTGGAAGACATCGGCGTCGCCGTTCACGGCCAATCGTTTCGCAGCCGTGCCGAGAAAGCCAATCTGGCGGCAAAGTATCCCGAAGCCACCGCGGGCATGTTCAATCTGGGCATGCTGCACACGGGATTGGAAGGTGCGACCGCGCACGCACATTACGCGCCCTGCACACCGGCACAATTGACCGACAAAGAGTACGACTACTGGGCGCTCGGCCACATCCACGTTCGCGGCGATCACAGAATCGAAGGCGGACCGCCGATCGTTTTCAGCGGAAACTTGCAGGGCCGGCACATCGGCGAACAAGGCGCCAAGGGATGCGTGTTGATCGAAGTCGATTCGAGAAACCAATGCCGATACGAGTTTCGCCCGCTGGACGTGTTGCGTTGGCACGAGTGCCGGATCGATGTAAGCCAAATGCAGGAGCGCGATCAGATCCTGGATGCTTACCAACATTGGGTCGCCGATCAAATCGATGCCTGTGAGGGACGTCTGTTGGTGGCCCGCGTCCGATTGGTCGGCCAGTCGGCGTTGCACGCTTCGCTGCACCAGAATGCCGATTGGATTCGAGCGGAATTGCAGGCGATCAGTGTTGCCGCCGGCGACGAATTGGTTTGGCTGGAAGACGTCAAGATCCGAACGGCGATGCCCAGCGACCCAAAAGTCTCGCTCGATTTCGACGGCCCATTGGAAAGCCTGGCATCGGTGCTGGAGGGTCTGCGCAACGATCCGTCGCTGGCAACGCACGTCGAGCGTGAACTCGCCGGGCTGACCAAAAAGCTGCCCAAGGAACTCAAGGGGGATGACGACCAGGCGGCGTTCCCGTTTGCTGATGATCAATGGGTCGCGGGATTGGTCGAATCCGCCGCGGCCGATGTCGTCGGACGACTTCAGCAGGATGATTCGACCGCCAACCAAGCCGGAGCGACGAAATGATTATCGAACGACTCGATCTCAAAGCGTACGGATTGTTCAGTGACGAATCGTTGGACCTGTCCGCAGGTCCCCGTCGTTTCCATCTGGTGTATGGCCCCAACGAATCGGGAAAATCAACGTGTTTGCGCGCGATCAGCGCGCTGCTGTTCGGCATCCCGACCCGGACCGCCGACAGCTTCCTGCATTCCAATGCCAAACTGCGTGTCGGTGCGACGCTGCTCGGTTCGGACGGGAATCGATTGAGTGTGATTCGGCGAAAGAATGGCAAGACAAAGCTGCACGCCCAGGACGACAAGACACCGGTCGACCCGGCGGAGTTGGAACAGATGCTCGGCGGCATCGACGAAGCCGCCTTTCACCATCGGTTCGGATTGTCGCACGAGCAACTGGTCGCCGGCGGACAAGCGGTGCTGGACAGCAAAGGAGAACTCGGCGAAATCTTGTTCGCCGCCGGTGCGGGCGTCGGGCGGTTGAAGGCGATTCAATCGGAGCTGGAATCCGAAAGCAAGGAACTGTTCCTCGAACGCGGCAAAAAACGCATCAACGCGTTGCTGAGTGAATTGGATGAGAAACGCAAGGTCGTCCGAGAGCTGCAGTCGCCGCCGGCGGAATATCAAGCGTTGAAACGCCAGTTGGCCGAGGCGGAGCAGCAATCTCGTGATCTGGCGGACCAACGAACACGGCTGGCGCAGTCACTGGCCAAACAAAAGGCGTTCCGCGAAGCCCACGCGATCGTTCCCGTGTGGCGACGGCACAAGGCGGAACTGGAAACGCTCGCCGCGCTGCCCACATTGGATGAGGACTTTGCCGCACGCCGCCGTGAAGCGGCCGCCAACCGCCAAACCTACCAACGTCTGGTCGGCCAATTGCGTCAGGAAATCGAAACAATCGAAGCACAACTTCAATCCTGTGCGGTCGACCCCGCGACGATTGAAAACGAAGCGGAAATTGTGGCGTTGTTCCAAGGCATCGCCGCGCGACAGGCGGCGTCGAAAGATCAAGCCAACCTGCACCGGGTGGTCAACAACCGTAACCGCCACCTGCGCGAACTGCTTCGTGACCTGGACATCGACCTCCCCGACGACGCGACCGACGGTGATGTCGATTCCCTGGTCGCCGCTCTGCACGTCAGCGATGCGGCACAGGTTCGGATCAGCGAGCTGGCCGGGGATTGCGAAATGCTCCGCCAGCAAGAACGGGATTCCCTGGAATCGCTTCAGGCCCTGCGCAAACAGCTGGCCGAACTGGAAGACCAACTGGAACGCCACCCCGACGTCGCCGATCCGGGAATGATCGAATCGGTGCTTTCCGAGATCGGACCTCCCGGGGCACTGTTGGACCAAGCCGACCAAGAGCAATCGATTTGTCGTGACCTGCAATCACAATGCGAACGACTGGTTGCCGAGCTTCGATTGGGCCAGATCAGTCTGGACGATGCGGCGAGGTTACAACTGCCGACCGCCGCGGAGATTGATGATCACGACCAAACACTGTCCGATCGGACCCGCGCCGTCGAGGATGCGAAAAAAACCCTCGCCAAACTGCAGCAACAGTTGCAAGAGGCGGGCGAACGGTTGAAGCGATTGGAGGCTGATCAGCCGCTGCCGACCGAACAAGAACTGGTGCAATCACGCGAAACGCGAGACCAGTGGGTCGATCAACTGGATCAAGCACGAACCGATGAAGCGTCGTTCCAAGCGTCCACGCGCAACGTTCGGCAATCGATCCGCACGGCCGATGACGTGGTCGACACGATTCGCAGCCACCAGAAACAGGTGACCGAGCGAGCCGCGGTGACGTCCGAGATCGCTCGAATCAAGCAACAGATCACGGCCGCCGAGGTAGCGGTCGAACACGCCGAGGCGTCGGCCGTCGATGCGTCGCAGAGCTGGGACCAGCTTTGGCAACGTTGCGGTGTCCGCGCTGGCAAGGTCCGCGAGATGCGAACCTGGATCGCCAAACACCAATCGTTTGTCGAAAAATACCGCTCGCTGGAAACGCAACGCGGACGACTCGAGTCGACCCGGTCTCGGATCAGCCGCAACGCCTCGCGTCTGGCTCACACGCTGCAAAACGCCTGGTCGACACGCCCCGTCGCAGCCGGCCACGGTGAATCGCCCGGGTTTTCCGACGATCCCGCCGATCTGGAATCCCTGCACGATCGTGCCACCGCACTAAGAAACGAACTTGCCGCCGCAGTCGCAAACCTGGACCAGATTCGCCGCAAACGGAGTGAAATTCAGACCGCGCTTCCGGCCGCGGAAGCCAAGTACGAATCGAATGTGGCGAAACGGAAACAATGGGATTCCGATTGGAAAACGGCGATCGCGTCCTTTGCCGCCGATCAAGACGTCGGCCCCAGCGTGATCAGCATGCGGTTAAAGAAGATCGCCAAACTTTTCGAAGAGACCCGCGAACGCGACATCATTCTGGGGCGGATCCGGTCGATCGACGATGACGGCCGTTCGTTCGCCCAGCGGTCCTCGGTGATCGCCAGCCTGGTCGGACTGGAGTGCAAGCCGGATCAGCCGAGCGCGGAGATTGCCCAGGCGTTGTACGAACGCTTGCAAGCCGCCAAGAACGCTGCGAACCAAATCGATCGACTCAAGGCGGACTTGACGGCGGCCAAAAAACGACTGGTCGAGGACAGTCAGGTGCTCGAAGCTGCCAGCGGACAACTCGCCCAACTCTGTCGCGAAGCCGGGGTGGAGGATGCCGACGACCTGCCCGGTGTGGAACAAAAGTCCGCGGAAAAGCGTCTGGCCCTCCAGGCGTTTGCCCGTGCGGAAGAACAACTGGCGCTGATCGCCGGCGGCGTCGCGGTGAAGGAGTTTGTCGAGCAGGTCGAATCCCACGACCCGGTCGAATTGGAACAGGAGATCCAGAGTTCGGAAGAATCGTTACAGACGCTCAACGAACGCTGGTCATCGATCGAACAGCAAGTCGGCGCACTGAAGACGGAACTGTCCCGAATCGACGGCGGCGACCGGGCCGCCGAACTGAACCAGGAACTGCAATTGCTTTACGGAACGATTCAACGCGAGGCGCAACAGTACGCGAAGCTGCGAATCGCATCGATGATCTTGCAGCAGTCGATCGAACACTACCGCAGCGAGAACGAAAGCCCGGTGTTGAAAATCGCCTGCCAAGCCTTCGAAGAATTGACTTGTGGACGCTACGCCGGATTGAAACCCGAGTTTGACGACAAGGGCCGGTCGAAGTTGTTCGGCATCGCCGCCTCGCCCGACGAGGAGGAGAATTTGGTGCCGGTTGATGCGATGAGTCTGGGGACTGCCGACGCGCTCTACCTGGCGATGCGATTGGCGTCGCTGGAACACCAACTATCCGCCGGTCACGCGATCCCCGTGGTGATCGACGACTGTTTGATCCAACTGGACGACCAACGCACGGTCGCCGCGATGAAGCGGTTTTCGAAATTGTCCGAGCGAACGCAAGTCATCTTGTTCACCCACCATCAACACCTGATCGATCTCGCCGAGTCGTCGTTGGCCCCCGACCAATTCCACCTTCATCGTCTGGCCGACTGATTGTTAACGGCGTGTTGCGTTTCGTTGAAGATTCTCGGGCGGCGGTCGAATTGAAGGTCCGGTATTTTCCAAAGGCGGTACCATTTCCCCCACACAGGGATCGAATTCTGTCAACGCATCGCAGGCGGAGCGTTTGATGAGAGGGAAATGGCGCGACTAGACAAACAACTGGACAAGCTTTCAGGCGAAAAGGTTTTCCGGCTCCATTGGCCCGAGGACGATTCGATGGACATGGAGTTACTGCGGGCCGAGATGGTGCGCGAAATCAACTCGCACGACCACCGAATCCCTTTGGACCTGCGGGGCGTCAAAGGCGCGCCGGCCGAGTTGGTCGACTTGCTGGTCGACATGGAACGCTACGCAAGGTCCAAGTCAAAGATTCTGTCGATGACGTGGATGTTGCCTCCGATGCGCGATGCGATCGACGAGCGGTTGGGGCGACGCAGCCGTCCCAAATCGGAAAACGAGCCGGACGCAGCCAGCAAGACGGCCCGTGACTTGCTCAATCACGCGGAAAAAAAGAACGAGTACGACCTCTCCAAGGCTCAAAAGCTGGAACGCAAGAAACCCGTCAAGAAGTCAAAGACGGGGAAAAAACACTACCTGAAACTCGTTGCGATCGCTCTCCTCGGAGCAATCGCTGTCGGCGTGGTCGAAGGGGTAATCATCATGCAACAAGAAGAAACCCTGATCGTCCCCGAAAAGGGATTCGAGTCACACCCCCAGTAGACGCCCACCCATCATTCTGCCTTCCATCGTTTTGCCCCCATCGTTTTGCCCGTTGGAATGACAGGCTGGAAGCCTATCCCACGTTTAGGACGCGGCAGGTGGTCATCGGATGCAGGTGGTCGGCGGAGTGCATCGTGACTAGGTTTTGGTTTGCCAGCACACGCTCCAGGTCGACCAGGCGATGGTTCGGCAATCCCGTCTGCCAGCGAAAGAAGCGGTGCATCGCCCACTGGTACGCTGCAGCTTGCCGGCGTCGCCAAGGGGTGTTCGGCCTGACAAAGTCGACAAAGTAGAACAGTCCGTGCGGCCGCAGACCGGCCAAGAATCGAGGCAAACCAGCCGTCAGCTCGCGTTCGGTCAAGCAATCTAAAAAGAACGCCGCCACCAGCAAGTCATACTCGGCGCCCGGCACCGGAAACGTTCTCGCGTCGGCTTGCACAAACGTCACGCGATCCGATGCCCCAACTTGTTCGACACGCCTGCGTTGGCGTCGCAACATCTGCCGGCTCTGGTCAACGGTCGTGAAGTGGCAGTCCGGCTGAGCGACGCAAAGTTCCTGGAGCAATTGCCCGGTTCCATCTCCCAGCACCAGTGCCCGGCCGACCGCCGGGATTTGGTCGACCAGCGCGACGCGTGCCCGGAACAGTGAGTTACCGAACAGACAGAATTCCAGCCCACGGTAAACCTTCGCCAACCGATCGTAGCCCCGCACCGAGAGTTCGTTTCGATCCATCACAATATGGTCGCGACGCCAGAGAACACCACGACGGGGAAGACCAAGGCGAGATCGGCCAACGTCACCCATGGTCCGGGGCGAGCCTGCGCACCGCCGCATCGCATTGGCGAGCTGAGTGTGCGCCCTAATGACAACAGCAACCCATCACTGGCGATCAAACAGAACGCGAGGATTCCGGGGATAACGTCGGCCACCCCCAACCCCGCAACGACCAACGCATGAAGGCCCAAGGCGGTCGGCAAGACGCGCGCGGCGAACGGCGACCGCAGCACCCACGAGTCGAAGTTTTGGACGCGATCCATGTCAGATTCCAGCGCCGCGATGGTCACACAGTTGGCGGTGAACACCAACGCGATCATCGCCACGGAAACGGCCAACGCGATCAATTCCTCGGGCGCGACTTCGACCCAGGCGTTCAAACTGACGCCGAAGGCGAAGACCATGCCGGCCCGCAATTCCTTGGGAAACCAACCCACCGCATCCTTTACAAATTGCACACTGACCACGTACGCCAGGACCGTCGCGATCGCCGCACATCCCCACCGTAATTGGGACTCGGTTGCATAGGAAACCACCACCGCGGTGTCCAACGCCAACGCCAGAATCCAGACCACGCAGATCGTTTTCCGATGGCGGAAATGAAACCGGTGGCGAACCGTATGGGATTGCGCGGTGTCCAGATGCAGCGAATCGAACAGCCGATCGGCGGTGTAGACCAGCCAGATCGAAAGCCCGATGATCGCCAGCTCGTACCCTGACGGCGATCGATGACAAAACTGGTCGGTGAACACGAACAACCAGACCAGACCGACGGAGACCGCATCGAGCGATAACACGTTGGCCCACGCCCAGGCGGGGACGGAGTCACGGTGGTGGGCAGGTGGAGTCGTCAACGGACCGTGGACTCAATGATTCAACGAAGTATCCGCATCTTGGAGGTGGCTGCGGCGATGACACTCGGAATCGGACGATTCTAGCGGGTTTCTTTAATTCTGGCGCTCTCCTCCCCCCCTAGAGATCGGACCGAGGGGACACAGAAGACTCATTGGTCCCATGTGGCCGTGAGAATGCGCCACCCGATCCCCCTTTTTAGCCTGAATGCCATCTGCACCGGTCTCAAATCCAGCCCAGAACTAGCTGGCCCCCTACAATGTACGGCTGGTTTTCAAGGAGAGGTGTCAGGTGTCCGGAACAGTCAGATTCACGATCGGGTTGCTCGCCATGGTTGTCGCATTTGCGCCAGCCGGCTGCAACCGCATGCCCGACGATGGGATCCGGTTTGCGGAGGTGACTGAGTCACAACCGATCGCGATCGAGGACTTTTCGAACTTGCAATTCACCGACAAGGACGGCAATCAGGTGGCGTTGGCCGAGGTGATGACGCGGGACTATTTGGTGCTGGTGATCACCCGGGGCTGGTACGGCGGCGTGTGCTTCTACTGTGCGTCCCAGACCTCGCGTTGGGCACGGCGATTCGATGAACTGGAACCCTACAATGCTCAGCTGGTCGTCATCTTCCCCACCGAAACCGAAGCAGAGGCGCCGAAGCTGGACGAATTGACCAAGCGGATTAAAGGGGGCGAGATTCCCAACGACGACGTTCCCTATCCGATCCTGTTGGACATCAATTTGTCGAGCGTCGACCAATTGGGGATCCGCGCGGAACTGGCCAAGCCGTCGACCTACATCATCGATCGCGAAGGACGCGTCCGATTTGCGTATGTGGGCGAATCGATCGCCGACCGCCCCACCGTCGACTCGGTGCTTCGGCAATTGGGTCAGTTGAATCAATAGTCGTCTCCCCGATACTCGCGCCCGAACATGCCGATCGTCGACCAAGAGCGGAGGTTTATCGAAACCTGTCTCGAGCTTCAGTTGCTGAAAGAAACCGACGCGAAATCGTTGGAGCAGCAGTTTGGGGTGGACGGACCGGGCATCTCCCAGTTGGCACTCCAACGCGGTCTACTGACGCCGGCGGACGTCGACATCGTTCACGCACTGCAGTTTCCCTCGGCCACGGTTCCGGGGTACCAGATCGTGGATCTGGTCGGCCGCGGCGGCATGGGGGCGGTGTACCGTGCGGTGCAGACCGATCTGGAACGCGTCGTCGCGTTGAAGATCATCATGGCCGGCAATGTGGCCCATCCGAACGCCGCGGCACGATTTGAACGTGAGGCCAAGGCGCTTGCCCGATTGCGACATCCCAACATCGTCCAGGCGTTTAATTTCGGCAAGCACGACGGGCGCTACTACTTTGCGATGGAATTTGTCCCGGGAAAAACCTGCGAACAAGTCGTCAGAGAAGCCGGCTTCCTGCCCCCGCAAGCTGTCTGGTCGATCGTGCGGCAGGTCGCATCGGGGCTGTTGCATGCCGTCGGCCAGAATTTGATCCATCGTGACATCAAACCGGCCAACCTGCTTCTGCTGCCACCGCCGGAGGGTTCGGCGACGAAGACCGAGATTGTCAAGATCGCCGATTTCGGGCTGGCGATGTTTGCCGACCAAAGTGCCGAGCAATTAAAAATCACAACGGGCGAAAAAGTCATGGGAAGCCCCGCGTACATGTCCCCCGAGCAGTTCGGTGGCCGCGAGGTCGATTTTCGCACCGACATGTTTTCCTTGGGGGCAACCGCCTGGCACCTGTTGTTCGGAAAACCGCCACATCAAGGTCGCAGCATCGCCGCGCTGTACCAGCAAAAATCCGAGCGACTGCTGGTTCATCCCGACGATTTGCCGATCAAGTTGCCGGAGGACCAGATGTCGCTGCTGATCGACTTGCTCGATCCCGATCCGGAGGTCCGTCCGGCAAGTTACCAACAATTGATTGATGCGATCGACGCCCTGATGGGAAACGCCGATCCGACGGCGGCGACGGTGCCGACCACGGTGCCATCGAGTGCGGACAACGAACCCGCCCGCCGCGGATGGATCAGCGCGCAGCCGACCGTCGAACGCGCGTTGCCTTTGGCCGACGCAGCGACGTCAACGTCCACGGCCAGCGGCGTGACATCTTCCGGCGACAGCGTGACGCAGACGATCGATCTGCATCGCGTCAGGAGGACGCGTCGCACCCGATTCGTTCGCTCGTTCTGCGCCGTCGGAATCCTTGCACTGGCCGCCTTTTTAATCGGCGTGGTCCAATACAATCGCTCCTTGCCGGCGGTGCGAGTCCCGACCCGAGTGGTCGGAAGTGTGCCGCTGTTTGACGGCGTCACGCTCAGTGGTTGGGACGTCGGTGGATCGATGGTCGGGGCTTGGAACACACTGCAAGCCCCCGACGCGTCCACGGCGATCGCTTGCGTCACGCCCAAAGGTGCACTGACACGACGCTACACCACCAACACCATCCCACGCATCAGCTTGTTCGTTTGGCCACAGACGGAAAGCAGCGTCGTGGACATCGATTTTGCCTTCGATCCCGCCGAACCCTTCTCCCGGCGAGGCTGTGTGCGTCTGCAGGGCGATCGCTATCAAGTGGGCACAAAAACGTCCGATTTCGGGGACGTCGATGTAGTGTTCCAGTCTGAGGCACTTCCAACCATGCTCGACCGCTTTCACGTCATCGACATCGAACGCCAACGCGACGATTGGTTTGTTTTCTTGGAAGAAAAGTTCATCGGTTCCCTGCCCGTCGAAGACGTCGCCAACGGCAGCGCCATTCGACTGGTGGTCCACGAAAACCGACCCCAGACCGCCGACCGGCCGCAAGCATTCTTCGCCGACGTTCAGCTGGATGAATTGGAATTCAAAGAGCGCGCAGATGCAGGGTAGAAGTAACAGAAAAATGGGGGGCAGAAAAATATTGTGCCGGATGTCAAACAGGAATACGAGGACGACGAGATTTTCTGTTAGCAGTGGCGAGCCGACGGTTGGTCAACTCCTCCCCATTTTTCTGCCCCCCATTTTTCTGTCATCTTCCGTCCCATCTTCTGCACGCGGCGAACCTAACTTCGGATCGATCTTGAATGCCGAGGCCTGAATCTCGACCACGCCCAGATCGTTCACCCCCGGATCGAGCACGCGTTCGAATTTGCTGGATTTCCACGTTTCGTTCTTTCCATTGACGACAACCTGCTGGATTCTGGCACTCTCATGGAACGTTCGAAAAACGATTCGCTCTCCGACCGGTAACCCGGTGATTTCCAGTTTTCCGTTTTCGTCGCTGATGCCGGCCAAGCGATGGTCCAACACCAGAATCCAGGCGTTCATCCAAGGGTGAATGTTGCAACGAATTGAAACCGGGGCGGGTTCGGATTCCTCCAACGATCGCTGCCACGGTGCCCCGACCGGCCGCGTGATTCCCAGTGGGGCGTTGTTAAAGAATTGAAAGTTGGCGTTGTGCCCCACCGGATCGTTGTCTTCCACACGCAGCGTGTCGCCCTTGCGGGCGAGCAAAATGTGGGGCTGGAATCGGCAGTGCTTGATCGTCAACAGTTGCTGCTCGGGCTGTGAGTCTTGCTTCGGCAGCACCGTGCCGCGCCGCCCCGTGTAGACGTACAGGACGACATTCCGGATTCCATGGTTGGCTGGGTCGACGATCAACCGTTCATCCAAAAGCGGCACTTGGCCGCAACACGGTCGATCCAGATGGGGCGTGATACGGCGCGTCGCGGGCGGATCGCCGAGGTAGCGAAACGTCGCCACCAGCGTCGCGGTTTCCTGTGCCATCGCCGTTCCCATCCACGCAAACATCAACAGCGTCGCAACGATTCGGTGGGTTTGATTCATGAACGACTTTTGACGACTGAGTTTTCCGGTAGTGGACGGGGCGACGAGTCCATTTGGCTTGCCGGCTGCCAGGACTCCTCGCGTCGTCCATGACCGTTGAGCTCGACCCGTAGCGGAAGCCGCCAAGGCTTTCGTCCCCCACACCGTTCCCAGCCGCCGGGGCGTGCCCGCAGCGTGTATAGTAGGCGATCGACTCATTGCGTTGTCGATGAAAATTCCCCCAAGCCCGATCCTTTCCCTTTCAATGCTGCGATTCATGTGTTGTCGAATCCCTCCCGCGTTGTTGCTGCCGGTGTGCCTATTGGTACTAGGTGCGAATGCCGCCCGCGTTTCCGCCGACGATCGGCCCAATATCCTGTTCATTTTCAGTGACGACCACGCGCCCCATGCGATCGGGGCGTACAACGGTTGGCTGAAGAGCGTCGATCCGACGCCCAACATCGACCAACTGGCCAAGCAAGGCATCGTGTTTCGGAACAGTTTCTGTACCAATTCGATCTGTGGTCCCAGCCGTGCCGTGATCCAGACCGGCAAACACAGCCACAAGAATGGTTTCATGAACAACGGCAACTCGTTCGATTGGAACCAGCAAACGTTTCCCAAACTGCTGCAAGAAGCGGGCTACACGACGGCGATCTATGGAAAGTCTCACCTGAAAGGCCAACCACAGGGCTACGACGACTGGAAAGTTCTTCCCGGCCAAGGTCTGTACTACAACCCGGACCTGATCACCCCGGACGGCCGCAAACGGATCAAAGGACATTGCACCGACGTCGTGACGGATCTGGCAGTCGAGTGGCTCAAACAAGGACGCACCGACGACAAGCCGTTCCTGTTGATGGTCCAGCACAAGGCACCGCACCGAAACTGGATGCCGGCGCTGCGGCACTTGGACCTGTACGCCGATATCGATCTGCCCGAACCGAACACCTTGTTCGACAAGTGGCATGACAACGCCGCTCCGGCGCGACACCAGGAATTGGAAATCGACCGGCACATGCACCTGAATTTTGACCTGTTCGTCGACCTGACGCCGGAATTCGATGGCAATGCGATCGTCGGACGCTACGACAAATCGGCATGGCGCAACATGCAACGAATGACGCCGGAACAATTGAAAGCTTGGTACGCCGCCTACCGCCCACGCGACAAAGCGTTCCACCAGGCCGACCTCACGGCCGACAGCTTGGTCCGCTGGAAATACCAACGTTATGCCAAGAACTACCTGCGCTGCGTCAAAGGCGTCGATGAAAGTGTCGGCACCCTGATGGAAACCCTCGATGAACTGGGACTGTCCGACAACACCGTCGTCATCTACTCGTCCGACCAAGGCTTCTACATCGGCGACCATGGCTGGTACGACAAGCGTTGGATGTACGAAGAATCTTTGAAGATGCCATTGATCGTCAAGTGGCCCGGCGTGACCAAACCGGGATCGACCGACGATCACCTGGTGCAAAACCTGGACTATGCCGAGACGTTTCTGGAGATGGCCGGAGCGGAGGTGCCCGAGGACATGCAAGGCGAATCGCTGGTGCCGCTATTGAAAGGTGAATCCCCCGACGATTGGCGACGCAGCATCTATTACCACTACTACGAATACCCCAGCGTGCACATGGTGCCCCGGCAATACGGGGTCCGCAATCATCGCTACAAGCTGATTCGGTTTTATCAATTCGATGAATGGGAGTTCTACGATCTGAAAACCGATCCCGATGAGCTGACCAACCAGTACAACAACCCCGAGTACGCCGACGAGATTACGGACATGAAGCGCGAATTGGACCGTTTGCGAAAACACTATCAAGATGACAGCGATGTGTCGGTGTTGCCGAAACAGCGGCAAATGGAATTACGATCACCGCAAGCGGCTCTCTAGCGGCGACAAAAAAATGTAGCTGCGCTCGCCAGAGCGTGGATGGTTGAGGCAGCCACCTTCTTGGCGAAGGTAGCTACGTTTGGGCAGTGTGCCGCGCCGTTCATCTCCCAGGTGACGCCCGAATGACAGGCTGGAAGCCTATCCCACCTTTTTTCGACGATGTCATCCGATCATGAGTGATTTGTCCGAATCATCCGCTGCACCCGTTCCCGAATTGACGCCGCGGGTCTTTGTTTTAGGATTGATCCTGTCGGTCGTCATGGGGGCGGCCAACGTGTATGTCGGACTGAAAGCCGGCATGACCGTGTCGGCCTCGATCCCGGCGGCGGTGATGGCGATGTTGCTGTTTCGGTTGCTGTTCAAGCGATCCAGCATTTTGGAAGCCAATCAAGTCCAGACGTGTGCGTCGGCCGGTGAGTCGTTGGCGGCAGGCATCATTTTCACGATGCCGGCGATGATTCTGATCGGGCATTGGCAATCCTTTGATTTCTGGACCGTTTCGCTGGTCGCACTCACCGGCGGCCTGTTGGGCATTCTGTTCATGATTCCGATGCGGCGGGTGTTCGTCGCCGACAACGACGACCTGCCGTTCCCCGAAGGCGTCGCCTGTGCGGCAGTGTTGGAAGCCGGTCAGCAAGGTGACCAACAGCGCGGTGCGGCGACCAGTTTGTTGATCGGCGGCGCGTTGGGGGCGGTGTTCAAGTTTTGCGCCGGGTTTCTGACGCTGGTCAACGACACGCTGCAAGTCGCCCGGTCGGCCGGTGATCGGATCTTCTATTTCGGGGGCGACCTGTCACCGATGTTGGTCGCCGTCGGGTTCATCGTCCGTTTGAACGTCGCCGTGTTGATCTTCGTCGGCGGTGCGATCGGATGGTTGATCGGGATCCCGTTGATGGGCGGCGCGTCGAGTTACGACGATCCGATCAGTGGTGCCTGGACGATTTGGAGCACCGAAATCCGGTACGTCGGGGTGGGCGCGATGGTCGTCGGTGGGATCGGGTCCTTGATCGCCGTGCGCCAGGGGTTGTTCACCGCTGTCTCCGAATTGTGGCATGGATTGCGTGGCCGTCGGATTTCGCTGGACCACGGCACGCGGGATATTCCCTCGGGATTGATCCTCGTGCTCGGATTGGTTTGCACCGCCACCTTGGCACTGATCAACTATCGCTTTACCGACGACGTCGGCGTATCGGCCTTGTCGACTGTCGTGATGCTCGCAATGGGGTTCTTCTTTACGGCGGTGGCCAGCTACATCGTCGGTCTGGTCGGCAACTCCAACAGCCCCGTCTCCGGGATGACGATCACGGCGGTGTTGGCGGCCGGCGGATTGTTGTGGCTGTTCAACTACTCCGGCACCCAGGGCATGGTCGCGACACTCGGCATCGCGGCGATCGTGTGTTGCGTGGCGTGTACCAGCGGCGACGTGTGCAACGACTTGAAGACCGGTTCGCTGGTCGGTGCGGCACCGTTTCGGCAACAAACCATGCAGATCGCCGGGGTGTTTGTTGCGGCCTTCGTGATGGCTCCGGTGCTGACCTTGCTGCACGACAACACGCCGGGCGGGATCGGTGGCGAGAAACTTTCCGCCCCCCAGGCCAGTCTGTTCGCCAGTCTGGCCAAGGGGTTTGCCGGCGAAGGCGAGCTTCCTTGGGGCCTGATCGGTTTGGGCGCCGGCATCGGCGTGCTGATCTTGGGGATCGACGAAGTGCTCAAGCGGAACACCCGCCACCGCGCCCACCTGATGCCGATCGCCGTCGGGATGTACTTGCCCTTCGGATTGGCGACACCGATTCTGGTCGGCGGTCTGATCGCGTGGTTGTGTACCCGTGGAAAAGAACGCCAGTCGCATGATCGGGTGCTGCATCGTGGCATCCTGTTTTCCTCCGGTGTCATCGCCGGCGAAGCCCTGACGGCGGTGGGTTTGGCCGGACTGGCGGCATTCGGAGTCGCGGCCTTGGATTTGGGGCTGTCACCCGTCGTCAAAACCGTGCTTTCGCTGGTCGTTGCAGCGGGGATCGTTTTAGCCTTCGTCGCCATGACCAAACCCAAATCCGAATGAATGCCAGCGGGAAGCGTGAGCGAGCGGCCCGCGACGGGTTTTAGTATCATGACTCACCACAGGCCGACACCGCGTTTCGGAAGATCATTCCCACGCGGGCATCCGGCTGCCCAATCGAATCTTTCCTCCCACCGATGAGATCACCATCGATGTCCCACCGATCGTTTGTCTGCCTCTCCGCACTGCTTCTGACCGTTTCGGTTTGCATCAGCCCCGCGGCGCTCGCCCACGAGGGAATGCACGCCATCTTTGACGGAAAGTCGCTCGACGGCTGGGAAGTTCGTCCCGAAAAGGACACCGAAGACCATTGGGAAGTCATCGACGGCAAGATCGTTTGCGAGAACGAAAACAAGAAGGGATCGGTGCTCTGGACCACCAAGGACTACAAGGACTACGAAATCGAACTCGACTACCAGACCTCGTCGGAGTACTACGACACCGGCGTCATGCTGCGTGGAGACGGACATCAGGTCCAATTGGGCATCTCCGGCAGCCTGAAAAAGGATATGTCGGCGTGCGTCTATGCGCCCAAAGACAAACGGGGCAGCTACCCCGGTGTCTCGGAAAAGGGGACGGAGGTATTAAAACTCGGCCAGTGGAATCATCTGCGAATTGTGCTGACCGGAAAGCGGATCCAAACCTTTCACAACGGAGAGCCCTGCGTGGATTACACCGGCGTCGCGATCAACGACGAAGGCCCGATCGGGCTGCAACTGCACGGCGGTCACCACATGAAGATCCAGTTCAAGAACATCAAGGTGAAAGAACTGTAGAGCCCGCTACCACCACCAGCGTTGCCCGTCTCCCTCGGCCGCTTTGGCACGCATCGATGCAATCGCTTCGTCGGTCTCGGTCCGCTTGACCACGGACCAGGGATCGATCGAAACGCCGCCGGAGACGCTGATGAACCAACCTTGTCGTCCGCGGAGTGTGGAGGCGACCGAGGGAATCGTTTTTGGGACGCGATAGCGTGGGCCGGTCAGCCGACTGGCATCGGTCAGCACGTCGAATCGACAATCCGCCCGCACCGGTAATCCTTCGCTGGCCATAAGAGCTCCGAAAACGGCCAGATCGAAACAGTTCCTCAGGTCGGCAAAAACCGGCAGCGCGATCGACAGGTCGTCGTAGTTCTCGGTCATGCTGTCGGCCCATAGTTGTGCCAGCGGGTTTTCGGTATCCAGGTTGGTGCGGCGGCCCTCGGTCGTCAACAGGCTGTCCTGAGTCATCGTTCGGACGGCACGTCCGCGAATCTGCCACGTCAGGCGATCCGGCGTGCAGCGCAAGGGTTCGTAATCGGTTGCCATCCACCAACGCGGCGACGTCACTCGGCCGTCCCGGTTTTGACGCTGCAACAATTCCATGTAACTCGGCATGGCATCGATCGGCGCAGCGTCCAGGCCCATCGCCAGACGTTTCATGGCGTAGTCGGCGGCCAGCAGGACGTGGGCAAAGTGGCTGTCGGGGTCGATCCCACCGATCAACACCTGCTGGTGTCCGATCGCTTTTTCGAGCGTCCCGGCCGCTTTGGGGCTGAAGGTTCGCAGCCTTGCGTGGACACGGGCGTATCGCCGCAACCCATCGTCGGTCGGCTCGATCGAGCAACTGATCTGACGGTCGACGCCATCGGCGCCTGTTCGCAACACATCCATCAAGTCATCCAATCGAAGCACGGCACGACCATCGGCGACGCCGACGACCTCGCCGGCCTGATTGGCTTTCCAAGGCCCGCCGGGGCCTGCGATCAAGATGTCGCCGCCGGAAACCGCGCCACCTGGAACAGGCGTGTCGGGGGGGACTGCAAAGACGTATTCGATGCGACGCAGCCCGGCCAGAAACGCCATGTCGGGCGAGATCGGTTTTCCCTCGTCCAGGCGTTGCGCCAGCGCGCGGTCCAGTCGGGCGAGCGAAACGACGCGAAAGCCCGACTCTGCGTTGCCCACCCCCTCGATCGCGTCGGCCACTTGTGACCAGGACTCACGAAGCTGGTCCAGATCGTCCTGCCGGATACGATCCACGACTCCATCCGCATCGACCCAAACGCCGCCGACGCCACCGCGCGAGCCAATGACCGGAGTGATCCCGGTGACGAACGGTGTGCTGGTGAGGTTTTGGATCGCCGCGATGCCTTGCGCGGCAGCAAGCTCTGTCGCGACATAAAACAGCACCAGCACCGCGATCGCCCGGCGAGTGAACCGCCGAGTCACACAACTGACCGAAGATGAGACAAGCATTTGCAAACCCCGCTTAAAATGCCCCGTCGTTTCCCTCTCAACGTACGCGTTGCCCGTTCGGTGTCAAATCAAATTGTTCCGAAGCATCGGTACGGCACACGGCAATCGAGCCCGGAAGCAAAGGGCATCGACATCACGTTCAGCCTTAAAGTCATCCGGAAATTGAAATCGCCCTCCGTTCCAGAGGTCGTGAAATCCTACTCCTGTCCCGCCCGATCAACCCCATCGGGAAACCGATGACTTCCGTCTTGGTCCAGAGGCAACGGATCGACCGCCACCACCGCGTCCATCGGGATGTCACCATAGACGTGCGGAAACAGAGCCCCGTCACGCGAAGCCTCCCACCGCAGTGTTTCACCTAGCTTACTTGCATCGACAGCAACCAACAGCAAATCCGCTCGCCCGGCAAAGTACAGCTTCGCCGTCTTCCGGACCTGATCGTGACCGGACAGATGGATAAAACCGTCAGTCAAATCGATGCCACACCCGGAGAAAACGCCGGCGGCCCGAGCATCGTCCCAATCGGCTTTTGTGAGAATTTTGTAAAGCATCGGAGTATTCAAAAGTGGTTTTCCTTGATCATCAATCAACCGTTTCCCAAAACTGACCACATCATCCTCGCGGAACCCAATTCTCTCATAGAACGCAATCGCGTCGGTATTGTCCCTGCGGATTTGCAGATTGATTTTCGGGCACCCTGCTTCAAGCAGTACCTGCTGGGCGTGTTGCATGATGGCCCGCCCACGGCCGCCGTGTCGATGATCCGGATCGACGGCCAGGTAATTGATCCAACCGCGGTGTCCATCGTATCCCGCCATCACCGTTGCGATGATCCGTTCGTCCAGCACGCCGACCAAAAACCACTGCGATTGGACGCTCAGCTTCCGCGCAATGTCCTTGTGCGGATCGTTCCACGGACGCGTTAACCCGGCACGCCTCCACAGCGACACGACGTCGGATTCGTCTTCACACTGGAATTCTCGAATCTGCATCTGCATTGACGTTTCTGATCACAGGATAGGCGTCCAGCCTGTCAATTCCTCACTCGGGGACCTGGATTGGATTATACTGTTTGCCGGTATCGCCGAAGTCTTCCGACACGCTCTCACACCATGAATCCCTATCGCACGCCGACCGCCACGCATGAAAATCAACCGCCGGGATTACTGTGGGGCGTACTGTCGGTGTTCTGTTTCGGATGGGCGTTCGGGACGGCGATGCGGGGCGAATTGGACGCGTTCGGCTGGTTCGGCATTGTGGTCTTCATCCTCGGCATGCTGCTTTGGCAATACTCACAACCAACACTCGGCGATTGATCACGCACCTCGATCCAAACGTTAGCAACGGTCCATAGACGCCTAGGGAAATCTGTTTGCGATCGCGTGCCCACTTGGTCAAACGATTGACCGGTCAAACAATGAAAGCAACATGGGAGGATTCGGTCTGCGCGGATGGCGACATTATTTGACCAATAAATTTTTTGACCAGCTCTTCGGTTTTGGCTCACACAGCGTGCGGGCGGACCATGGGGCTCTGCGGGTGACCGCGGATTGCTAGCAATGGAGCGGCGCCGGTTGCGGCCGATTCAAGGTTTTCTCGATCGATGACGATACCCAGGTGACGTGGGTGGCGCCGCATCCGGCTCACCAATCGTCACTCGGGTTTCGACCATTTCCATCACGGGGCAGTGCAATGGGGGAGAAGCGGATCGCCATCATGCAGCCGTATTTCTTTCCCTACATCGGCTACTTTCACCTGCTTCATGCCGCCGACACGTTGGTGCTGTACGACAACTTGCAGTACACCAAGAGAGGCTGGATCAACCGCAACCGGATGCTGCAAAACGGCAGTGACGTGTTATTTTCGATTCCGCTGCGCAAGGCGTCCGATTACGCCGCGATCGACCAGCGAGAGGTTTCTCCGGACTTTGACCGCCGCAAACTGCTGAACCGGGTCCGTGCGGCCTATCAAAAGGCGCCAAACTTCACCGCCGCGATGGACCTGTTCGCGACCGCAGTCGACTACCCGGAATCCAACCTGTTCCGATTCCTCAAGCACTCGATTCAATTGCTTTGCGATCATTTGGGGATCCAGACTTCCGTCATCGATTCCTCCGCCGTTCCGATCGACCACTCCGCGCGTGGTCAGGACAAGGTCTTGGCGATCTGTCGCGTCCTGAACGCAGCAACCTACGTCAACGCGATTGGCGGTGTGGAACTGTATGATCAGGCGGAATTTAGCAAGGCGGGCATTGATTTGCGTTTCATCCAATCGGAAAACCGTCCTTATCAACAGTTCAATCATCCCTTCATCGCTTGGTTGTCCATTCTGGACGTGCTGATGTTCAATTCGACCGAAGCGGTCCGCGAATGGGTGGAAAACGGATACGCGCTGGTTGCCAATCCAACTCCGGTGCCATGACGCAGCCCTATCGTTGGAGAAAACTCGGCAAGGTCTTTGATCCGACGGATTCAACGGTTCCCGGAGCAGCCTGGATTGATGAGTTCGCTCAGGCACCTTGCGTCGTACCGCACGACGACTTTTTGCGGGTCTATTTTTCGTGTCGTCCGGCGCCTGATTCACGCGGCCAGTACACCAGCTATTCAACGTACCTGGATCTGGATCGTTCCGACTTGCGAAACGTTCTTCGCGTCAGCGATCGGCCCGTGTTGCCATTGGGCCAGATGGGGATGTTTGACCAATTCGGCATCTATCCCCTATCGGTGATCCGCGACAAGGATGTGTATCGCGCGTACTACGCGGGATGGACCCGGTGTGAATCCGTGCCTTTCAACACGGCGATTGGTGTCGCGGAAAGTCACGACGGTGGCCGCAGCTTCACGAAACTCGGTCCCGGTCCGGTGATCCCCTACACACCCGATGAGCCCTTTGTGATCAGCGGCCCCAAAATTCGCCGCTTCAATGATCGATGGTACCTGTATTACATCGCGGGCAGAAAATGGATCGTTGACAACGGCCGCGCCGAACCGGTTTACAAGATTCGAATGGCGACCTCCGACGATGGCCTGCATTGGCAGAAGCATGGCAAAGACCTGTTGGAGAGCCGCGTCGAACCCGACGAAGCCCAGGCCAGCCCCGACGTGATCTTCTCCGGCGGCACGTACCACATGTTCTTCTGTTATCGCCGCAGCCGAAACTATCGCGGCAAAAGTGGCGGCTATCGAATCGGCTATGCCTCTTCCGAAGACCTGTTTCATTGGACGCGTGACGACGACTGCGCCGGCATCACGGTTTCAGAGAGCGGCTGGGACAGTGAGATGGTCAGCTATCCTCATGTGTTCGAGCACGCGGGACACATGTACCTGTTCTATCTGGGGAACCACGTCGGCAAGCACGGTTTCGGCGTCGCAGTTCTGGAGGGACAACTGTGACCAGACAGGCACCGCGATGGCGGAAACTTGGACGCATCTTTGATCCGACCGACTACGACCTACCCGCCGACTGCGCCGAGTTCGCTCAGTCTCCGCAAGCCTTGGTTTGCGATGATTTCGTACGCATCTATTTCTCCTCGCGCCAACGTGACGCCGACACCGGCAAATTCCTCAGCCACGTCTTGTACGTGGATTTTGACTGGGACCTGCAACACGTCCTTCGCGTCGCCGATCATCCCGTGATCTCGCTCGGCGAACGAGGCTGCTTTGACGAGCACGGGATCTTTCCCCTCAGCCCGCTTCGCGTCGGCGACCAGGTATTTGCCTACACTTGTGGTTGGAGTCGACGGGTGGGCGTTTCGGTCGAAACGGGCATCGGGCTGGCGACCAGCGACGACGGCGGAACCACGTTTCAGCGGTATGGCAACGGCCCGATCCTGTCGGCGACCCTGCACGAACCCTGTTTGGTCGGCGACGGTTTCGTGCGGCGGATCGGCGATGTCTTTCACATGTGGTACATCTACGGTCTGCCGTGGCGTCACTATTCCGGCCAATCCGAACCCGATCGGATCTACAAGATCGCCCACGCGACCTCGTCCGATGGGTTCCAATGGGAAAAAACCGGCGGCGAGCAACTGATCGCCAATTCGATCGGCGATGACGAATGCCAGGCGCTGCCGACGGTGATCGAATCGGGCGGGCGTTATCACATGTACTTCTGTTTTCGCTATCCCAACGATTTTCGTACCAATCCCGAGCGAGGCTACCGGATCGGCTACGCGTCTTCGGAGGACCTTCGACATTGGGTTCGCGAGGATCAGCAGGTTGGGATCGAACGCACGGCAAACGTGGACGCGTGGGACAGCCGAATGATGTGCTATCCCCACGCGTTTCACCACAATCAGAACACCTACTTGCTGTACAACGGCAACGAATTCGGTCGGCGTGGTTTCGGGCTCGCGGTCGCGGAGGATTGAGCGATGGAGTCGACTCCGGCACGACAAGCGTTCCAGTTGACGATCGCCCGGGCAACGAGCGTTCAAATTCTGCAGCACCTTGACGCCTGTTCGGCGCAGTTTCGGCCGCCGCTCGCCGATCGGGTTGATTTGCCGACGTATGCGGAAAAGTTGTTTGATCAATCGGTGACCTTCGAGGCGTGGTGTGGGAACGTGTTAGCAGGTTTGGTGGCATGCTACGTCAACGAACAGACTCAACCGGCCAGCGCGTTTGTTTCCAACGTTAGTGTCTTGGCGGAAAACCGATCACAGGGGATTGCCCGCCGTTTGATGATTCTCTGTCACGATGAAGTCAAACGGCGCGGCGTCCAAGTGATTTCATTGGAGGTCTCCAGCGACAACACGCCGGCGATCAGGCTGTACACCCAACTCGGATACATCAAAATGACCAACGATGGCGGCAAACTGGGCATGCAGCTCTCGTTCGGACGGAAAATGACAGTGGGAGAGGCTGCCAGCCTGTCAATGCCAGGATGACAGGCTAGAAGCCTATCCCACTTGTTCCACACTCATTGCTTTGGATGGAAATCGATCCATGACGCACTCCGAAAAGCCCCGCGACTACAACGCCGAACTGCGTGACACCCCCGAACATAAATACGCCTACGATTTTGATCTGGACGTGATGCACCGCTTCATGATCCGGTCGTTCGAGGCGTTCTTTCGCCCCGGAAATTGCTTGGAGCTGGGCAGTTTTCAAGGGAGCTTTACCGAGCGCTTGTTGGACTATTTTGACGACCTGACTTGTGTCGAAGCGTCCGATGCGGCCATCGAGGCAATGAACCAGACGCCTGCCGGCAAGGTGAATTGCATTCATGGTACGTTCGAGGATGTGACGCTGCCGACGAAGTATGACAACGTCGTTCTAACTCACGTGCTTGAACACCTGGACGATCCCGTCGGGGTGCTACGACGGGTCAACGACGAATGGCTGACCGATGAGGGGCGGTTGCTTTTGGTGTGCCCCAATGCGAATGCGCCGTCCCGGCAGATCGCCGTCAAAATGGGGCTGATTTCACATCACAGTGCCGTCACCGATGCCGAACGCGAGCACGGACACCGGATCACGTATTCGTTGGACACGTTGGAACGCGACGCACGTGCCGGTGGACTTGAAGTGGTTTATCGAACGGGGATTTTCTTCAAGGCGCTGGCAAATTTCCAGTGGGACCGGTTGCTGCAAACCGACATCATCTCCGACGAGTATCTGGAAGGCTGCTATCAACTCGGTCAGATCTATCCGGATCTGTGTTCGAGCATCTTTCTTGTCTGCCGGCAAGGGAAAACCCTCGGCGAATGACTTGTCGCTGTATCCGATGCTCTCTTCTTACGTGATTTGTCGCCTGATTGTCCCGCAGAGGATCTTTGTCGACAGACCGCAGGGCAAGGGCATTCCGCCCAATCGCAGCTTCACCTGTAGGACATGGAATCATTCTTCCGACAGAAACAGAGCGGATTAGCAGTTTCTTCAGCGATTGATTCATCGGCCCTGCGCGAGCGCGAATGTCAGCCACCAAGCCCCTGCATCGGATTGATCGAAACGTCGCCCAAGATGACGTGTTGCATGTCGGGGCCCCGAACGTCGGCGACCGAGTCTACTTCAACCAACTGGTCGACCGGATCTTCCAACGTCGGTGGTTCACCAATGACGGCGGTGTCGTCAAAGAGCTGGAATCGAAACTGTGTTCCTATTTGGGCGTCAAGCATTGCGTGGCGGTCTGCAACGCGACGCTCGGGTTGCAGCTGGCCTATCGCGCACTCGATCTGACCGGTGAAGTGATCGTGCCCTCGTTCACCTTTGTTGCGACCGCGCATGCGGCCCAGTGGAACGGATTGACCCCGGTGTTTGCCGACGTCAAACGCGATGATCACACCATTTGTCCCCACAGCATCGAAACGCTGATCACCGAACAGACCCGCGCGATCGTCGGCGTCCACCTGTGGGGCAACCCCTGCGACACCCGCAAGATCGAAGCCCTGGCCCGCAAACACGACTTGGCCGTGATCTACGACGCCGCCCACGCGTTTGGCTGTGCGGACCAAGACCGCATGATCGGTAATTTCGGCGACTGCGAGGTGTTCAGCTTTCATGCCACCAAGTTCTTCAACACATTCGAAGGCGGTGCGATCGCGACGAACAATGACGAATTGGCCGAACGTTTGACGCGGATGAAGAGCTTCGGATTCGCCGGCATGGACAACGTCGTGGGTCTGGGCACGAACGCCAAGATGCCTGAGGTCTGTGCCGCGATGGGATTGTCCCTGATGCCCTGTTTGGAGCAGCTGATGGAACGCAACCGGCACAACCATCAGCTCTATCAAGCGCACCTGGAGGGACTCGATGGGCTGCGATTGTTGACACACGACCATCTGCAGCAAACGAATTGGCAATACGTCGTCATTGAAATCGACCAACAGCGGTTCGGCGTCAGTCGGGACGAGTTGATCGAACGACTGCATGCCCGTCAAATCCGTGCCCGGCGATACTTTTATCCCGGGTGTCACCGCATGGAACCGTATCGATCGATGCCTCGGAATCAGGGTCTGGCATTGCCGAACACCGAGGCCATCGGCGATCGCGTGATTTGTCTTCCGACCGGTTCGGCGGTTGATGAAGCCGACATCGAACGGGTTTGCAACGTTATCCGTGGCGATTGAGAAAGCCGTTTTCGACGCCCTCTACCTTTGATACCAGAACACGATGTCACGTAGCAAAACGAAACCGCCGAAACGACGCAGACGCCGACCGCAACCTGTCCCCGCCGCCATGAACGACCAGCATGCGATTGCGTTGAAGGTCGACAGTGCGCTGGCGCTGCAACGGGCGGGCAACCTGGAACAAGCCAAACAATTGTACTGCGAAGTCCTGAGCGTGGTTCCTGATCACGCCGATGCCTGGCACCTGCTGGGAATGACACTCTACTCCGCCGGGGCCTATCCGAGTGCGTTGGAGTGTTTGGAAAAGGCCCGGGGCTTCATGGGCGATCACCCCGAATTGATGAGCAATCTGGCGATCGTCTATCATTCGGCCGGCGACACGGAGCGGGCCAATCAAATGCTTCACCGAGTGATCCAGGCGGACGGCGACAACGCCGAGACACGCAACAATTTCGGAGTCTTCCTGCTCGAAAGCGGGCAACTCGAACAGGCCGAACAGCAGTTTCAACGGGCGATCCGGATCGATCCGCAATCCGAACAAGCCGCGATGAATCTGGCAAATTGTTGGGTCCGGCAAAACCGCTTGCATGATGCGGAACAGATCTATCACGATTTGGTTCAGCGAAATCCGGAAAACCTGGACGTGCTGGGGAATCTCGGCGAATGTTATCGGCGGCAGTCCAGGTGGGAGGAATCACTGGAGTTGCTCCAGCGCGTGGTGCATTGTCGTCCCGACGACCTTGTTTCAAAGCTGACTTTGGCGCGGACGCTGGTCAACCTCGGTCGCCTTCCCGAAGCGGCGGAGCGATTTGAACAATTGGTGATTGAGGCTCCGGGCAACGCCAAAGCACATCACTACTTGGGGACGGTTCTCCTTTCATTAAAGGATGTCGGCCGCGCCGAGACGGAAATTCGACACGCATTGGAAATTGATCCCACCGACGCGCATGCACTCTGCTCGCTCGGGTTCGTGTACATCGAATCCGATCGACGTCGCGAGGCCGCCGAGTGTTTCGCGGAAGCCGTCAAACGAGACCCTCGAATGAGCGGCGCACACGGGTGTCTACTCTATCTGATGAGTGGAGATCCGGAAATCAGTCCGGAACAGTTGTTCGAAGAACACATCCGTTGGGGTGAGCGACACGGAAACGTCCAGCCACTGCAGCACCACACCAACCGTCCCGATCGCGATCGTAAATTGCGGATCGGATATGCATCGGGGGACTTTCGCGAACACGCAGTGACGGCGTTCTTCGAACCGCTGTTGCAGCTTCGCGACCGATCGATGTTTGAAGTCTATTGTTATTATGAGTCCGGAGTCGGGGATGAGGTGACAGAGCGTTTGAAATCGCTCGCCGATCATTGGCGCGTCACGCTCGGCTATTCCGATCAGCAGGTCGCACGGCAAGTCGCTGACGACCAGATCGATATTCTGGTTGATCTGGCCGGACACACGTCGGGAAACCGATTGCCGGCGCTGGCGTACAAGCCGGCACCGATCCAGATTTCCTGGCTGGGTTATCCGAACACCACGGGGTTGCAGGCGATCGATTACTGCTTGACCTGTGATGTGCAAAATCCGGTCGGTGAACCGACGTTGCACACCGAAGAATTGATTCGGATTCCGGGCGGATCCTTTTGCTTTTCCCCACCGAGCAACCCACCCGAGGTTTCTCCCTTGCCGGCGGCTGACAAGGGCTACGTCACGTTCGGGTCGTTGCACCGACCCTTCAAGATTTCGTCGACGACCCACGATTTGTGGGCGGCTGCCTTGAAAGCGTGTCCGGATGCAAGACTGCTCGCATTCAACACCCGATTCAACGATCCGTTGAAGGCGGAGTTAAGGAGCGCACTGGTCGAACGCGGCATTGAGGAAAGCCGAATCGAAATCCGCGGCACGTACCGTGGGGATTCGTATTTAGAAACCTATCATGAGATCGACATCGGACTGGACGCCACCCCGTGGGCCGGCGGGACGACGACGATGGAAGCGCTGTGGATGGGAATTCCCGTGATCGGGTTCTACGGGAACAACCGGCCCTCGCGAGGTACTGCGGGAATCGTCCACCATCTCGGCAAACCCGAGTGGATTGCCAAGTCGACCGAACAATACGCCTGCTTGGTCCGCTCACTTGCCGGCGATCTCGAATCACTGGCCGGCATCCGCCAGTCCCTGCGAGAACTGACGCGGCAAACGATCGCCGATCAACAGCGATTTGTGACCGAGCTGGAGAAAGCATATCGTCAAGTCTGGAAACGCTGGTGCGACGAGCAGAGAGTGCACCAACAGACAGTGCACGGCATCACCTCGCTCCCGACACCCACGTCCGCAAGTTCACCCATCCCATTGGGCGAAGATCCCGCATAACCGCTTGCAGCCATCCCAGCACCGATCTTGGGTAGCCCTTCACCCCGGAGCCGACCCGGGCCCCCTTGTCTCGGACCGAGGCGAGGGGCAGAGCCGTGGAACGACTGGCGGCAGAGATCGATTACCGCGTTCCCAATTCTTTCAACCATGCCACCAGGTCGGCCAGTTCCTGTTCGCTGAGCGTGGTTTCGACCCCCTGGGGCATGATCGAAACCGTGCTCGGTGCAATCTCTTCGATGCTGTCACGTGGGATCTCAATGGGATCGCCCGCTTGCGGTTGCAGCTGAATCGAATCCGCCGCCTCGCGGGTGATCACGCCCGAATACACCTGTCCTCGCTCGGTCAGGATCGTTTGGGATTCGTACTGCCGAACGATGCTTGCCGAGGGAAACACGATCGATTCCATCAGGTCGTGCACCGACCGATTGGCCCCGATGGTCGACAGGTCGGGTCCGATGTTTCCACCGACGTCACCGACGCGATGGCAGGTCGCACATTTCGCTTTTTCCGATGCGAACACGGTTCGGCCACGCTCGGGATCGGCCGATTTGACCAACGGGATCAAGCGATCCAGTTTTTGAATCCGCTGTTCGTCCAGCATCGTCAATCGATCCAGCAACGCGTTGGCGCGTGGCAACAGTGACGGGGGAAATCGCTTGATCACATCACTGACCTCGGTCGTCGGCAGCCGATCGAGACTGCGCGCCGATTCCAAGGCGGTCAACAAGGCTTCGGCGACATCACTCGGCAGCGTTCTACCGTACGGCCGGATTAAATCTCGCAGCGCCGTCGCACCGGCGGTCGTCAGGTGGGGAGCCAGCGTTTGCAATTGCGGTGACGACAGTCGTGACGTGGAGAGCATCTGGGCCGCCTGGTTGGCTTCGCTGGGCGCACCATCATCGATCAAATCCAGCAAGATGGAAAAACTGTCAGCGTCCAACGGTGCGCTGCTGTCTTCCATCGCAGCCAACGCGGCGACGCGTTTGATCCCCGATTGAGCTTCGTCGCGACTGATCTCGCGCAACGATTCGTCAAACGCGTCGGTGGCGATCGCGTCGATGGCGGCGATCGCAAGTCGGGCGACCTCGCGTTCGTCGGACTGCAACAGTCGCGACAGAGGCATCTGCCAACTCGGATGTAGGCTCGGCTTGTCGCTGCGGCTGAGTGCCGTCAAAAGCAGGTCGCGGACTTGGGGCGAAGACGCGTCGTCAAGCGATTGCCCGATTTCCGCCGCCACGGGGTCTGCCCAGGCGAACGCAGATACAAGCTGGACGATCATCGACGAGCGCTGCGTCAGACGATCCGGTTGTGCGACCCAACGACGAAGTTGTTTTGCGACAAGTTCTGCAACCGGCCCTGTCCCCGATTCCGGTGTTCGATCGATTCCCACCGACCGGACTCTTCGCGACAGCATCTCTGCGGCAGTGCGCTGTAGATCGATGTCGTCCGAATCGAGCATGTCGGCGATGAATCGAGACGTGAGCACAACATCATCGGATTGATCGAGCACAACCATACAGACACGACGTACGCGGGGCGACGGATGATGCAGTCCCATCTCCAAGGCATCGAAATCATTGATTTCGATCAGGGCATAGGCGATCGCATGCTCCAGCGACCGATCGATCTGGCGGCCGTCTGCCAACGCGTCGATCAACGCGGTAATCGCCTCGCTTCGCCCGATGCGGCCGAGTGCCTTGGCGGCCTCGCGGCGGACCGGCGCGACATCTTCGCGCAGCATTTCCATCAGCTGATCGATCGCGTCGGGGTCTGGATAGGTGGCGATCGATCGGCAGGCGGTCAATCGGATGCTCGGATCGCGATCGGACAGCGCGGTGCGAACCGCCGTGCGAGCGGCGGTGTTGGAACCACCGTCGCCGACGATCCGCGTCAATGCCCAGATCGCGTTTCGACGGACGCGAATGTCGCTGTTCATGGCACGCGAGAGCGCCGGAACCAGCGGTTCGCCACGCCGTGCACATTCGGCGATCGCCCGCTCCCGCGCCTTGTGGCGTGTGTCATTGAGATGTTTGACCAGCTCGATGTCTGACAGAGACGCCCACTCGATCCGTTTTCCCCAGGGATCGACTTGAGTCGTCATCCCGTCGCGGCGGATTCGGTAGATGCCACCCAGGACATCCGGTTTGGACATTTGTGATGTCGGGCAGCCCCGATAAAACCACCCGCCGGTATCGACGACCAGCAAGCTGCCGTCGGCATCCTCGATCACATCGGTCGGATGAAAATCGTCGCTGATCCCGGCCAGAAACTCTTGCTGGGTTGCACTGAATGTCGATCCCTCGCGATCAAGCTTCACGCGAACGACTTTGCCCGAATTGAAGAACGTGGCCAGGAAATCGTCGCGCCAGCGGTGGTCGATCACACCGCTGCGGTAACGCGTGATGCCCGAGACGGCGACGTGCCCGAATTGGTGAATCGGCCCCAGCAGGTCGCCGGTGACTTTTAATTCTTCCAACACCCGTTCGCGGTGCGGATAGGCTCCGCCGTACAGCCAATGCACCAGTGCATCGACGCGGGGCCGGTTGTAAAGGATGTTGACGCTGCCGATCATCTCGCCTTCGTCGGTAAAGTCGACTTCGACCGGGTTGTCCATGCCGCCGCCGCAGTGAATGCGGACGTCCGAACCGTCGCTGCGACAGGAAAACAGATACGATCCTCGTCGCTTGCTGGTGATGTTCCCTGCGCCGTCTTTGAATTCGTGACCGTGGTATCCGTCGCACCAATACAGACGTCCGTCGGGGCCGAAGAAGCACCCGTGGATGCTGGCCGCATTGCCGGTGTAGCCAAACTTTGAAACGATGCTTTGCCGAACATCGGCAACCCCGTCATCGTCGGTGTCGGCCAGACGCCAGATGTTCGGCGGCGAGGCGACATACAACGCGCCGTCGTGCCAGACGCCGCCCATCGGATAGGTCATCCGGTCGGCGAACACGGTGGACCGATCAAAGCGCCCGTCGCCGTCGGTGTCTTCCAGCATGCGGATGGAGTTGGGCAGTTGCTCTTCCAGCTCTGCGGCACTCAGATTCACCCCCGCGTTGTTACAGATAAACAATCGGCCCCGATCATCCAGACACCCCATCGTCGGATGCGTGACCAGGGGCGGGCCGGCGACGAGTTCCGCTGAAAACCCGTCGGGCAATCGGAATTTGACCGGCTGGAATCCAGATTGCAGAGGCGGCGGTGGCGTGGGATCGACTTGCGCGAGCTCTTCATCGATGCCGACAAACAATCGCGTTTGTGACCCACCGCCGTTGTACATGTCGTACTGTTTGACCGCATATCGACCGTAAAACGCGTCCAGCTGGCCTTTCAATTCAATGACTTTTCGCTGATGTGCACGGTCGCCGACCAGGTTATTGAATTCATCGGGATCCGATTGCAAGTCGTACAGTTCGTGAGGGCCGTTGGGGTGCCGATGCACGTACTTCCAGCGTTCGGTACGGATGCAACGCAAGCCTTCGAACTCGTAGAAGACGGGCGTCTCGGCCTCGAGCGGGTCAGACCGGCCGGTCAGTTCGCCGCTGAAGTCTTTCCCCGGCGACGGCGGACTGGCAGGCATCTTGTCCTCCAAATCCAGATAGTTCAGCAACGTGGGCATGAAGTCGTAATTGGTGACCATGCGATCGGATTGGGTCTCGGATCGAATTCCGCCCGGGTGTCGCCAGATCATCGGAATCTGCATCATGCCGTCGCGGGCGGTGACGGGCCGCGTGTGGTCGCCCATCCCAAAGAATCCGCCATGGCCTCCGACCCAGCCCTGGTCGGCGACAAAGACAACAACCGTGTTCTCGTCCAGTCCGAGCCGTTTGAGTGTTTCCATGACCGTGCCGACGCCATCGTCGATGCCGCTGACTTCGGTTGCGACGCGGCGAATCGAAACGGGATTGTTGTGGTAGTCTCGGTTGCTGAATTGCCAGGGATGTGTCGGATCGCGGGGGAACGAAGGCAGTTCTTTGTCGGCATAGTATTCCGCATGGCGATTGCGACCTTCGCGAAGCAGCAACCGGCTTAGCGAATAGGGGCCGTTGTAGGACAGAAACAGAAAGAATGGATCGTCCTTTTCGGATTGCGATTCGATGAAACGGACGGCATGTCGGGTCCAGAAGTCCGTCAGGTACTCGGGTTCCTTACGGATCTCGCCGTCTTCGATGATTTGCGCGTCGTAAAACGTGCTGGTGCCGCCGTGGGGCATCGTGATCCAGTAATCGTCGAAGCCTTCTTGGGGGCGCAGGTTATCGCCCAGGTGCCACTTGCCGACCAAACCGCAGGCGTAGCCGGCGTCGCGGAGGACTTCGGGCAGCGAGGTCACTTCGCCGAGCGTGCAGCGGGCATCCGGGCCGACTTGTAACCGCCCGCCGCCCAGGAAGCAGTGCACGCCGTGTTGGGAGGGGATCAATCCGGTCAAGAACGTCGCTCGGGTCGGCGAACAAACCGGATTGGAGGCAAACGCGCGGGTGAACAGAGTGCCTTCGGAAGCCAAGCGATCGATGTTGGGCGTGCGGATGTCGCGATTGCCGTAACAACCCAACGTCCACGCGCCGTGGTTGTCGGTCATGATCAGGACGACGTTGGGGCGATCGCCGGCGGACGCCGCAAGGGGGAATCCACCCAAAAACAACAGCGTGACAAGAGACATCACGGAGTTCCGATCAAACGTAGCTACCTTCGCCAGAAGGTGGATCCCCGGGATTTTCCACGCTCTGGCGAGCGTCGCTACATCGATGTGGCGAAATCCAGCGAAAGAATGGCTTGGCATGGTGGGCAACCGGGTTGGGGCGGGGAAGAAGGAAAGCCCCCAAGAGTTTAACCGCTGGCGGGCCGCTGGACCGGTGTCGCCACCAACACTTCGCGTTTTCCCCCCACCGGTCCGGGGACACGGTCCACGTTCCAACCCGCCTGCTCCAGTGCGTCTCGGACCGGGCGGCTGCAACTGTACGTGGTCAATCTGCCGCCGTCGACGATCGCCCCACGCATCACGCGCAAGCAGTCCGTCGTCCAAAGCTGCGGCGCGCTGTCGGGGCAGAACGGATCGTAATAGATCGCGTCGAACGGTGGCCGAGTGCCGAGCGTCCAGTCGCGAACATCGCCCACTTCGATGATGACGCTGCGAGATGAATCCACTCGCCAGGGGTAGGTTCCCGGCGGGACCGTCGCGGGCAAGGATCGTCGAAAGTCCAAGTAGCCATCGACGATGTCGCGGCAAGAGGCCCAGTCATGTGGCAGCAGGTGCTCCAACGTCTCCGCGGCGATCCAGTCGTTTTCAACGGCCAGATACTCCAGCGGCGTGTCGCAACCGACCGCGGCGTCCAGCGTCATCAACATCGCCATCGATGTCCCCAACCCGATCTCCAGCACCTGCGTGGGACGTCGTTCATGCAGCCGCTGGAGCACACCGCTGTTGTGCAAATAAACGTGACGCGTTTCGGACGCCGCCCCGCAACCGCTGTGAAACGCATCATCGCTGCCGGCGATGACCAGCGTCCGGCTGCCATCGTCGGTCACCTGGACGAACAAATCCTCGCGATCGGTGGGGTAGGTTTCGCGGACGGGAATCGGCATGATGGGGACTATCTTCTTTAAATCGGAAATTAAATACCGCAACTTTCGAAAGACGCTATCGGGCGAGTTACGTACTTGGCGATGCGATTGAAGTGTCGCCGTGTTCTCCGAACTCGGCGTGCGTGAAAAAGCGACCCATTGCCCCGCGCCGACCTCGGAGAGGACGGCGACTGTCCAGCTAGTCTACCGCAGCTCAATTTGCGGGTCGTGTCGTAGCGGAAGCCGCCAAGGCTTTCGGCCCCCCATGCGGCATCGCCGGGCGCGTGCGAAACTCTTGGCGAGTTCCGCTACCAGAAAAGCAAGCTACGACGGACGCGAGTCTACCCCAACCACCTGCCATCAGTCATCCAGGCTTTCGATCAACCTCTCGATCTCGTCCGGCGTGATGTTCACGCAGGCGGCGTCGAGCATGGTGCGGAAATGTCGCTTGCCCTCGACGCCTGACATGGAACCGATGTTCCCGATCGGTCCGTAGCTGTCGGTGATCAGGTTGCCGTCGGCATCGAACATGCTGTGGAACGGCACTCCGACTGGCCGTCCTTGCGTCAACCGTTTGGCGACTTTGAATCCGTGTCGGTCGCGAACGTCATCGACCTTGACCAAGACAAAGTCTTTTTCCAGCACGTCGCGGTGGTCGTCGATCCAGCGACTAAGCCTGAAACACGGGCCGCAATAGCGTTGTCCGGTACGAATCCAAACACGGCGGTCGCTGGCCTGGGCCGTCTTGAACGCCTTGTCCCATTTCTGCTGTGCGTCCTGCTGCGGCGTCGCGTGCTGCTGGATGAACTCATCGGCGATCGATGCGGATCGGGCATCCGCTACGTTCAGCACCGCCCGGCCGAGTTCGTTTTCGTCGGCATCGTAGGCACAAATGAAGACGTGACCATCCTTGACCGCCGGCCAATTCATTCGTTCGACAAAGCTCTGGTCAACAGGATCCGCCAAGTCACTCGGGACGACGCGCAACTGCATGAACGTGGTGATCTTCTTTTGCTGTGAGTAATCCAACAACGATTTCTCGATGAAGTCGACGACCACTTCGTTTTCATCATCGGCAAGGATGACCATTTGTCGAAAGTTGTTCAGGCGGCAATCGCGTTGCGTGATTTGGAAGCGTTCGGCCAGCGTCTTCTTGTCGCCCGAAGCCTCATTCTTTCCCAACCGCGTGATGACCTCTCTCCTCTCCTCATCGGGCAACAGGTAGACGGTGTCGATCGAGCGAAACTGGTTCGGTTGGTGATCCAACGTGTCGGCCCTGATCGAAATCTCCGTCTTGCAGGGCAGCGACTCGAATCGATAACGCCCGTTTGCGTCGGTCAATCGTTCGATTCGGGGCAGGTAAAACGTAGTCGGGAAACCGTTGCCGAACCTGGATCCGTCGGAAACACGAATCGACGCTCGCACGGGATGGCTCGCCACGGGTTGGCCTTCCCCGTCAAGAATCTGGCCATGAAACGACTTCGTCGGGTACAGGCGGATCGAAGCGGTCCCATCTAGATCTTGGATCAAGGCCGACCCGGCAAACCGCTTGTCGGCGGAAACGGCGACGGCGGCCAACTTGGTCGCTTTGGTTTCAAACCGGAAGTTGCCTTCGTCATCGGCCTTCAAAGCGAACTCCTCACCCGTTTGGCCATCGATCGCACCGATTTGAATGGTCGCGTCCTTCAGTTCCTGGTCGTCTTGCCACGGAACGATCTTGCCCTCCACAGCAACTGCTTTGTCGACCGCTCGGTGGAGATGGATTTCGTTTTTGGTCCCCGCTTCGACGACAATCTTTTGGTTCGCCCGCCAGTCGGTGGAGTAGACGCTGGCTTCCAAATCGCCGGCGGGGACAAAGACCGTGACGCGTCCTTCGTCGTCGGTGTATCCGTCGCTGCGACGTCCGAGCACGCCCGATCGCGGTTTGCCGTTTTCTTGCCAAGTGAACGAATGGTTGGAACCCAAATGCACACGCATCTTTGCGATCGGTTTCCGGTCGCTACCGGAAGTCAAACGCACCTGCACCGGGATGCCTTTGGCGACGTTCAAATTGGGCGAGTTGTGTTTTTGTGTGACGGATTCGTACGGGATCAAATCGATCGAAGGAGTCACCCATCGTTCATCGCTGACGTAGGCGCAGTAGGTCGCATCGGGTAACACGTCGACCGAGAATCGGCCGTCAGCGTCTGTTACCGCATAAACGTAATCGATTCGTCCTTCCTCTTCGGCTTGAAACGATCCCAGTCGGACCACAAAACCACCCAGGAAGACATCGCCACCGGAAACAGCCCCTTCGACAGTGTGTCGCTCAACGGCTTTTTGGGCGGTGACCACGAACGCCTCCTGCTCGTACTTGCTCTCAACGCGCCGCCAGTCCTCGCTGTGGAGCTCGGCATAACAGTAGACGTCGTCGATCTCTGGGAAATAGGGATAAATCGCTACCCCGTTTTCGTCCGTGATCAACGTGACATCATCGGGGATGCCAAAGAAGTTAACGTGCGGTTGCGGAGTCGCCACTTGCAGTTGCAATGGGACATCTTTGATGGGTTTTTCTTCGCCGTCCCTGAGCGTCACGGGGCAGGGCCGACACGTCACCATCTCAATTTCATGATGATCCGCTTTGGGATCGCGAATCGGTTTGCGTGAGAATTGATATCCGCCGATCAATTGATCCTGCGACCAAGCGGTCACCGCAATCAACTCTTCATGCGGCAGCAGCAATATTGTTGCGACGCCATCGGCTTCGGCTTGGGTACGCAGGTAGGCACCGTTGTTGAGTTGGACGCGGAGTTTGGCATTCGCCACCGCGCTCCCCTGATGCAGCAACTGAAACTCGACCGAACGTTGCGGGCGCTCGACTTGTAACACGACGCCGTCGATCACGCGCTGTCGCAATTGATTCCGGACGATCGTTTCGTGGGCTCGGGCGCCGTCCTGGCAGCTGGCGTCAATCTTGACGCTGTACCAACGGTACTTGTTGACCGGAATCCAGACTTCGAACGCTCCGTCGCGGACCTCCGGCGTGACGGTTTCGAAGTGCTGTTGGTTGAAATCGATGCTGATTCGCACTGTCGCTTCATCAACCGCCTGGCCGTCCTTGCGCTTTACCCGCCCGCTCAGTCGCATCTCCAAGGCGTTGCCGCTGCCGCGAATCCAATCAGGCACCGTTTGCGCGTCGTCGCCACGGGCGACCAACGCTGCGGAACTGATCACGATCGCCATCGCGGTTGCGAAGCCCCCGGCGATCCGGGTGGCGGGTGGGTTTCCGGTGCGCATTATCTAACTTTCCCCTGTTTCTAACGATCGATCCACGACACGCAGGAGGGATAGTGGAGACGATGCCCCCCAAGATTGCAAGTTTCCGTAGTCACTCAATGCGGTCGCGATGCTCGTCAGAGCGTGGGGACGCCGGGGGACCACCTTCTGGCGAAGGTAGCTACGTTCGCGCGTCGATCCACCCATTACCGTAGCTACGCTCGCCAGAGCGTGGGGACCGCTGGCGATCCACGAGACTTCAATTCCCGGGTGGCGTAATCAAGCGAGTAACTGCAGCGTGCGATCGTCCGACCGTCCGCCGAAGTACTTGTCGAGGATTCGCTGGTACACGGACGCCGAGCCGGCGACCTGCGCGAACAACGTCGCGCACGAACACAGCTTCATGTCGTCGGGTGAACCAAAGATCTCCGTTGCCGTTCGGCCTTGGACCGACAACGCCGCTTCACAGCACTCGACCAATCGCGGCCCCAACACCGGATGTGCCAGGTAAGCCTCGGCTTCACCGATGCCGCTGATGCCGTACAACCGGGCGGTCGGACTGGACCCTAATCCGCGCAACTGGGGGAAGATGAACCACATCCAGTGCGTGCGTTTTTCACCGTGCTGGACTTCCGCGAGCGCCTGCGGGTAGCAACTTTCTTGGGCGGAGAGGAAGCGTGCCAAGTCAAACGGGTCGTCGTACGTGCCAGAGGTTTCGCTTTGCATGATGGACTCTTTCGCCAATGGTTGATCGTGATCGATCCGTTTGCCCTCTCACATGATATTCGATCCATACCAGCCCGAAACGCGAGCGAGCGGATCTGCTGCAGCCCTCGCGCGCCGCGGCACGAGTAAACCAGCGAGCCACTGGCGCTGCGTGCGGGTATTCTATCTCATTCCGCACGAAGTGGCACCTTCCAGATAGAATCCGACGGTCACCAGATCACCAACACGCCGACGAATCGTCGAGGAAACAATGAAAGAACTTCCGCCGGCGGCCCGATTGGGCCAGTTGATCACCGGATACTACGCCTCCCAAGCCATCTTTGCCGCAGCCAAGTTCGGGATTGCAGACTTGTTGGTCGTTGGCAGCAAGTCGATCGAAGAACTGGCGCACGCCACCGAAACCAAACCCGAACTGCTGTACCGCCTGTTGCGGGCGCTGGCCAGCATCGGTGTGTTTGCCGAGCAAGACGACAATCGGTTTACGCTGACGCCGCTGGCGGAACTTCTGCGCAGCGACGTCCCGGGATCGCAACGGTCGATGGCATTGATGATGGGCGAGGAACACTTTCTGGCCTGGGGCAATCTTGCCGATGCGGTCCAGACCGGCGACAACGCGTACGAAAAAGTCGTCGGACAGCCGATCTTTGAACACTTGGCCCAGCACCCCGAAAAGGCGCAGATTTTCGACGCCGCGATGACCGGGATCCACGGCCGCGAAACCGATGCGATCCTGGATGCCTATGACTTTGCCGGAATCGACACCATTGCTGACATCGGCGGTGGCAATGGCACAAAGCTGACGGCGATCCTGCAAAAGTATCCCCGCATGAAAGGCATCTTGTTCGATTTGAAGCACGTGGTCGATCGGGCGCGTCCCCAAATCGAAGCTGCCGGAGTGCTCGATCGATGCCAATTGGTCTCGGGCGACTTCTTCTACAGCGTACCAGGCGGCGCGGACGCGTATGTGATGCGACACATCATTCACGACTGGGACGACGATCGTGCACGCACGATTCTAAAACACTGTCACGCGGTGATGTCACCGGGGAACAAGTTGCTGGTCGTCGAAAGCGTGATTCCGCCGGGTAACGATCCGTTCATGGGGAAATTTCTGGACCTGACCATGATGCTGATCCCCGGCGGAAAGGAACGCACGGCTGATGAATACCGGTCGTTGTACGATGACTCGGGGTTTGATCTGGTTCGGATCGTCCCGACCCGCAGCGAAGTCAGCGTGATCGAGGGTGTCCGCCGCTAGACCGCTTCAATTACAATCGTTGTCCTTCCCCCCACCTCCCCCCGATTCCCACCCGCGAGAGCTCACCATGAACCACGTCGTTGTGCGATGTTTCGCCCTATTGGTTTTCCTGCCACTGATCCCCTTCGGATCGTCCATCGGAGCGGCCGAACCGAAACCGCCGAAAGGTTTTCGAGCGATCTTCAACGGCGAAGACCTGTCGGGTTGGCACGGCTTGAATCCGCACCGCGTGGTGAAACTGACGGGTGACAAGAAAGAGGCAGAAATCGCCAAGCAACGAAATGAGTTCGCGGAACATTGGCGTGTGGAAAACGGGGAATTGGTCAACGACGGCCACGGCCCCTACGCCACGACCGACCAGCAGTTCGGCGACATCGAATTATTGCTGGAATACAAGACCGTTCCCTCGGCCGATAGCGGCATCTATCTCCGAGGCACGCCACAGGTCCAGATCTGGGACTCCAACCAAGTCTTTGACCCGAAGCGTCCGACCCGTCGTCCACATCTGGGATCGGGGGGATTGTTCAACAATAACCCCGAAACGCTCGGTCGCGACCCGATGGTGAAATCAGATCGTCCGTTCGGCCAGTGGAATCAATTCAAGATTCGCCAGATCGACGACCGCACCTGGGTTTGGCTGAACAACCGGTTGGTCGTCGACGGTGCGGTGATGGAGAACTATTGGGATCGTTCCAAGCCGCTGCCCGCAACCGGACCGATCATGTTGCAGACGCACGGCGGTGAAATTCGTTGGCGCAACATCTTCGTTCGCGAGATCAAGCAGCAGGAAGCCGAACGCTACTTGGCGACTCGGCCGTTGTTGCCCAACCCCACGGAGTTTGACGTCGCTTACGGCGATCACCCGAAACAGGTGTTGCATTTTTGGAAAGCGGAATCCGAGACGCCGACGCCGCTGCTGTTTTTCATCCACGGCGGCGGATGGATGGCCGGCGGTCGGATGAGCGGCTTGCTGAACATGCTGCCCGAGATGCTCGATGCCGGGATCTCGGTCGTTTCGGTTGAGTACCGGTTCATCCCCGAGGCGACGGCCGACGGTGTCGTGCCGCCGGTCAAGGGGCCGCTGCACGATGCCGCCCGCGCGCTGCAGTTCGTCCGTAGCAAGGCAGACCAATGGAACATTGATCCGGAGCGTATCGCCGCCTCCGGAGGATCCGCCGGTGCCTGTTCGAGTTTGTGGTTGGCGTTTCATCCCGACCTGGCGGATCCGACCAGCGACGATCCGATTGCTCGTCAGTCGACGCGTTTGTTGTGTGCCGCCGTTCGCGGGGCACAAACCACGCTCGATCCACAGCAAATGAAAACGTGGACACCCAACAGCCGTTACGGCGGCCATGCGTTCGGATTCAAGGGCGACCCGGACAAGAAGCTTTCGCAGTTTGACGAGTTTCTTGCCGAGCGTGAATCGATCTTGCCGTGGATCGCCGAGTACTCGCCCTATGCCCTGGTCAGTGCGAATGACCCGCCGGTGCACTTGCTGTACAACGGCCCGCCGGCGATGGGCAAACCGGCCAAAGACCCCACGCACACCGCCAACTTCGGCGTGCAACTGCAACAGCGCTGTCGCAGCGTCGGAGTTGAGTGTGAGCTGGTCTACCCCGGAGCGGAGAACGTGCAACACGAAACGACCAGCGACTATCTGATCTGGAAGCTGAAGGGAGAGTGAAGCCAGCATGCCAGCGGGACGCGTGAGCGAGCGGCCCCGGGGTTTTACCCCGCGTCCAGCGCCCGCCACTGGCGCCCGCCACTGGCTCACGCCACGTGCTGGCAAACGGCCTCATGCGGCCAGCGAGGTTGACGATTGCTGTGTGAAACGGATCGCGATTTGCGCGACGATCTGCTTGGCCGCGTCGATGTCCGACAGTTGAAGCTGGCCCATCCGTCGCATGTCGCTGCGGACCTTGCGTGCTTGCCGTCGCGGCAGCATGTCCAGCACCGTTTCGGCGGTCGCGTTGGGCAGCCCGCACAACACCAAGAACGCCTGTTTGGTCGACACCATGCCGAGTGCACGGCAAAGCTGTTGGGGCGGAAGTTGAGTCAAGAACCGATCGATCCGTTCGGCAAGCTCGTCGGCGTTTGAGTGCGGGTCGGCAACGTGCGCGCCCGATGGTGGGGATTCCGCGGCGGTGTCATGCGGCGACTGTCGGTAAGTCTCTGGTGAAGCTTCTGGCAGACCGTGCGGTTGGGGAAGCGGGTCGGTGTTGTAACACAGCGACTGCCGTGGCAAGACACCGGCCGCCTGTGTCTGATGAAATTTTGCGAACATGCTCCGCAGGGCATCGTCCGGTGTCGCACGCTCCGGTTGTTCGATGGACTGAGTCTCAGCCAGCGATGGCTGGGGCGAATCCGACACATCCCATGAAGCGGCGGGTTTGGACGGAGCGCCGGCATCGGTGGGCGTTGGGGGTGCGGTCGTTTCCGACGTTTTTTCCGCCGACGCTTCGGCCACGGAATCCGATCCACGGTACATCGATTGGGAACGTTTTTTCGAAACCCTGGCTCGGCCGATTTGAATCTCGTCCTGAATCTCCGACTCAACCTTTTCGACGCGACTGGTTTCGCTCTGTAGATCGTCCCGCATTCGATTGAGCACGTGGACTTGTTCCATCGCATCGATTTCACTCATCGACGACATCTCATCGGCGATGCGTTGCTTGTCATCAGCGCCCAATTGCCCCAGCAACACGCGGTGTGTCCGCTGAGGCAGCGTGTGCAGCAAGATGGCGATCTGGCGGATCGAATCGCCTTGGCCGATCGAGGATCCGCTGGCGGTGTCGGAAGAGGTGATCATGGACGCAGTCGGTTATCGGGTCTTAAGCGGCATCGGCGATCCAGCTGTGGACGATCTGTGCGGCCAGTTCCGGATTGGACTCGACCAGCTCCGTCAAATCGTCTCGCAGCGTGGTCTCTTCGGCGGTCGTCCGGTTGGTCACGGGGCGGTCGGATGTCCGGGCCGTTGCTCTGGCGGGTTTGGTATCCATGGTCGTCGCGTGGGCCGCGACCGGAGAATGACGCATCCGCATCCGTAGCGTGGCGAAACCGAATCCGATCGCGACCAGCAGCAGCGTACCCAGCGAGAGTGTCAGCACCGGGTTGGATTGCAGCTGGCCGATGATGGCGGTCCAGCGCTGGGTCGGGCGGACCGGTGCCGCGTAGACGGGGGTTTGGTCGGCGTCGGGAAAGCTCCAGACCTGGACCGCGCTTTCATCGCCATCGGTATCGCCATCGACCAGCGGAAGGATCGCATCACGAATGTTGTTGATCACCTTGGTGCGGACGGCGGCCAATTGCTCCTGTGTCGGCGCCTGGGCGGCAACCGAATCGGGGTGCCGGGCGCGGTAATCGTTGACCCATTGGGCGTGGAATTGGCTTTCGGGGACGCCGACCGAAACCCGCATCCGGAATTTGCGTGATGTCGCGGGGGTTCGGATCGACTTGGAAAGCGCGATCGGTTTGCCGTCAGTCGATGGGACGTGATCTTGCCCGTCACCTGCTTTCGACTCGCGGTAGACCGATCGCGCGGCGATGTGCAGGCCGCGGTATCCGCCCAACAGTTCGGTCAGCCGCTGTTCGAGTTCGTATTCTGCTTGACGCTGTTGCCGGGTCAGCGGGTCGTCGGATCCGTTGTAGGTCTTGCGTGCCGAGGTGTCCGTGACGGTCACCTGGTCGGCGTCCATGCCGGCGTAGGCTCCGCTGACCAGGTGTTGAATCATGCTGATCCGCCCGGGCGCGATCGGTTTGCCGTTTTTGGAAACCAGCAAGACACTGGCGGACTGGATCGTTCGCCCATCAAATCCGCCGACGGACTGTTCGTCGTAATCGACGCTGCCCCAAACGATGTCGTCAAACGCGGCGATCTTTTTGCCCAAATCGCGCGCTTTGGCGACTTGATGGCGGGTCCGTTTGGCCGCTTCGGATTCGAAGTAACCGCCGCCGTTGAGCGCCTCTTCGACACTGCTTTGCAACGCATAGGGAAGCGCCGAAGCCTGCTCCAGGGCCGCCAAGTATTCGTGCCGTTTCTCGTGCGGAATCAGAATCTGACCGTTTTCAGGCCGCCAACCGCTCAACCCCGCCTTGCTGAACGCCAATTCGACTTGACCGAGTTCCCAATCATGCAGCGACCGCCCGCCGAACAACGGTTCCACGGTCGGCGAAGAACCGCTCGGGGTGATGTAGTAGATTCCGCCCAAGATCAACAGACCGGCGATCACGCAGGCAACGGCCCGCGACAACGCCGACGCGCCCGAAAGAGGCGGCACGGTGTCCAGGTGAGATTTAAATCGTTCGGTCCGCTGACGCAACACGCTTAGGCTGCCAATCGACGACGGGATGCTTGCGAGGGGAACAGAATGGTGACAGCCACACCGCCCTGAGGGCAGTTTTGCCACTGCAAGTCGGCATTGATCGCCGCCGCCGCGATCGGCAAGTGACGTTCGCGACGGGTCGCGTCGGTTCCGCTGTCGGCGATTTCTAATTCCAACCCGGCAGCCGTCTGACAGGCCGTGATCGTCAGATCGCCGCCGTCGGGCATCGCCTCCAACGCCTGCTTGCTCAGTGCGGTGATCAGATCGGCCGTCCGCTGGTGGTCGCAGGGGACCGGGAGCTCCAGCTCGATGTCCAATTCCAGACACACCGGAGCCTGGTGTTGAATCAATAACGGTGCGGTCACAGTTTCCACCAGAACCAAGAGGTTCCTGCACTGTTCCGGTTCCATCCAGCCTTTGGCCATCGTGGCCTCCGCATTAATCGAATGTTCAAATTGCTTGTACGACCCGCGACTTGCGACACGCGACCGAGCCACGATCGGCGAACACACAGACGGTAAATCGGTGGAAAATCGCCGGAATGACTCAAGCCGTCAGCCGCGTGAGACCGGCATAGCCTTTTTCCATCGGTCGATGCAAGGCGGATTAGGCGCACAGGTGGCAGCTTGCCGCGAGGCGAAGGGGGATCCCGACCCTCGAACGCCTCGATTTTTTGCGATTGAAGCGTATGATTGACGCCTCGAGCCCTTGGTTGCCGGCCTGCGATTTTCCCGTAGCGGAACTCGCCAAGAGTTTCGCACCGGCGCGGCGACGCCGCGTCGGGGCCGAAAGCCTTGGCGGCTTCCACGACAACCCGCCGTTGCGCGGGGGCCGAAAGCCTTGGCGGCTTCCGCTACACCCCGCCGTTACGTTGCCACACTTTCGCTCTCCGTCTTTGCCCTAACCCAAACTGACATCACATGCGTTCACTGCATCTACCGCTCTCGATCACCGTGCTGGTCGCGTCGGTCACCTTTGTTGCCGGCGATGCCAGCGGGCAAGGACTGCTGCAACGGCTGAGAAGCCGGATCGCGCCGCTGGTGCAAAGCCAGCTGGAGCAACGTGACGGCGAAGCGGCCGACAACGAACTGCCAGCCCGCCCCTTGGCACGCGGCGCGGCAAGGCGGAACGCCGCGGCTGAAAATGCCGCGGACACCCCCCCGGCGGACAACCACCCGGCGGCCGACACCGGCCCGATGGCCCGCTACCGCTCGCTGGCCCGTCCGGCAGTCGGCGGGGCCAGCCGAATCCCATCGGTCGCTCCCCCGGGCACCGGCCCGCTGGCTCCACTGCCGCCGCTCTCAACTGGCCCGACGCCGGCGATCGGCCCCAGCGGAGTGCGTCAGGCCGGGGCAGAGACGCTGCCAGAGCCGAATGGCCTGCCAGAGCCGAATGGCCTGCCAGAGCCGAACGGCACACCCGCACCGCCCGGACGTTCCGAAAGCTTTGGCAGGTCCATCCTTTCTCCGCTGGATTTCGGCGACTCTGCCGACCAGGCGCCGACTTCACGCGCTACCGCCTCGATCGGCATCAAGGGCGTGTCGGCCAACCCGGGCTACCCGGCCGTCCAGATCACGGAATTCGCCAACCACGCCCGCGCCAATCACGAAGGGCTGCGTGTCGGCGACTTTATCTTCGCCATCGACGGCGTCCCCACGCCCAGCGTCGCCGCCTTGGTCGGCCAAGTCGCCAAACGTTCCCCTGGCGACAGCGTTCGATTGCGGATCGGACGCGGCGGTCAAGTCACCGACCTGGACATCACCCTGGTCGCTCAACCCGACAACAAACCTGACAACGGCGCGGCCGTACCATCTGATCGGCCCGCCTATCCTCCCGTTGCGTCGACGCTGCGGCCCCAACCGCTTTCCCCCGCCGAAACAACGGGCGCGGGGCCAACTGCAAGGACGGCCGCCGCAGCGAAAAAAACCGCCGAGCCCAAAATCGGCGCGGAGGTGCGTGACGTCCGCGGCCGCCGCGGTGTCCGCGTGACCCAAGTCCAGCCGGGGTCGCCGGCAGACACCGCGGGGCTGAAAACGGAAGACCGGATCGTCGCGATCAACGGCAAGATGGTTTCCGATACCGCCGGCTTGTTCGCATTGCTAGCCGCCGTGCCCGCCGATTCCGCCGCCGACCTACAACTGATCCGTGACAATCGACTTGTCACGGCCACGCTTTCACTGCAAAGCGACGACGCATCCAAAACTGCAAACCCCGCAGGCGGCAACGCCGGTGGGTCGCTGGTCGGCGGCCTCGGTTCGGTCCTCGGAGGAATGTTCGGCCAATCCAACGCCTCCTCACCAACTCCCGCGAAGGCCAACGACGACACGGATGACGATCCGCAAGCCGAACCGGCCGCCGAAGCCGTCTTGCCGACACCGTCAACACCAACGCCAAACGTCGCAGACGATTCGGAGGACGTGAAGGCGGAGATCCAACGGCTGCGCGACCAGCTCAAGCAACTCGAATCCAAACTGGACGATTAACCATTGCGACACAAACGCCTGTGATCAGGAAGGGGCGACACTCTCAATGGATAGACCCACCGATGGCAGAGCGTCCCCACCGATAATAAGCTGCCTGACATCCGTGGGTATGCCCTGCTATCCGTGGGCTAACTATCCGTGGGCTAATCTTCCATCCGGCCGGCATGTGCCGACGCGCGCGGTCTCCTGAGGGAACATCGCACCTCGCCCCCGAGACGCACGGCGGCGTGATTCTAGCCGGCCATCGCGGTGCGGAAACTGATCACCGCGGGACCTTCTTCCGTCGGTGTCGTTTCTTTCACCAAGTTGCTCGTCAGCGTCATCTTCAACGCCGCCACCTGATTCGGCTCGATCGCGATTCGACTCTGCACGAACCAGCCGACGTGCGGCGAACGGCTCTCTTGGCGGAGCACCAGGGTGGCGGTGCCGGCGGCGTCGGTCTCTTGTGCCAACACGAGTCGCTGGTCGCCGGAGTCGCTGGGAAAGACATTCAGGATCGTCGAATTCATCAGATACCAGAAAGCGTGACGCGAAAGGGGGCGGAGGGACGTCCGAAGTGCAGGATGTTGAAATTGATTCTCAACAACAGAGGAGTTTAACGAACCTGCGCTGGGCGTCAATCTTTCAAATCGGTGTAAAGTCTTCCATTTCTGTGACCGGGGTGCACGGGACCGAAAACGCCTCGGTCGACGCAAGCCGTTCCATCAAAACAGTTTGCGTCAAAACCGAGAACTTTCACGCGATGATTGGCACGGTTGCTGCATTGCTACACTTTCGCGGACAAGGATGTGACAGCCTTGGACGAGTTTCTACCCTCTCTCGCCGAAACCGGCAAAGGAACCTGCCATGTTAGTTCTCTCTCGAAAAGCTGATCAACAGATCAAAATTGGCGACGATATCACTTTGACGATCGTTCGCGTGGAAGGAAATCGAGTTCGAATCGGGGTCAGTGCACCGCGCGACGTCCGCATCCTCCGCGGTGAACTGGCGGTTGAGCCGTCAGAGGAGCAACAAGTCGAGTACGAGCTGTCCGAGCGAGAATTCGCGTTTGCCCACCAAAGCGCATCGGATCGGATCCGGTCGAAACAAACGCCGCCCTCCCAATCGGATCACACCGAGGTCTTCAGCGGTTCGGTCTCCGCCGACGGTGGCAAGGTCGAACTGGTGGCCGAACGCTCCAAGCGAAAGGCCAGCCGCGCGCCCCTCTCCAGCTTTGTCTCGGCCTCCTAACGGCCGCAGTGGGTCAGCAGCGTCTCGTGACAACTCCGGCGCAGCAAACCATTTTGTCGCGACCGCGTCAAAGCGGCCCGGCCGTCCCCCCCCAACCCCGCGAACGGATTCGCGGCGGCCTGAAACCTTTATTCCACAAACCCCACTTTGCGAACCACTTCCCTGCCTCGCTGACTCTCCGGTGCATCCGCGACACGGTCGGCCGAATCGACATCGCGCAGGTGTTCCAACAGAATCCGACGGACTTCGAAAATCGCCTGCCCGGTCATATGGATTTTGGTGTGCTCGGCATCGACGATCAATTCGCTTTCAGTGTCATCCATTTTGGCGCTGTCATAGGCCACGATCCCATCGCCGCGTCCCGCTTTCTTTTGCAGCAGCGTTGGGTCTTGCAGGACTCCGATGATATTGTGGTACTTCACCTTGGGGGAGTACTTGGCTTCCAGCATGACCGGAAAGATCGGTGATTCGGGGGCCAAGGAATCGATGGCGTTGGCCATCGTCAACAGGTCGGTATCGCGAAACAGTTCGGGATTGTTTTGAACCAAATGTTCCCCGGTCGTCTTATTCATCGTCGGCAGCTTAATGAATTTGCGCGCCAACCAGCGTGTCAGTTCGTTGGCAAACTTGCTGCCGCGGTGGGGCGTGCCGATCGTGATCACTCGGCTGACGGATTGATTCGGTTTAAAGAACAGCGTACTGACCAGTTTGTCGCGCTGCTCGACGTCGCCTTTCAACTTCTCGGTCGGTTGGTCGCTGACGATTCGCCAGAAATCGTCACCGCTGTCGATCGTTTGCATGCGGCTGATCAATCCGCCCATGCTGTGTCCGACCAACACCATCTGGTCCATTGGCACGTCGCGGTGGGCGGGGTCAAAGGTCTGCCGCAACTGGTGCAGGTCGGTCCTCAATTGCGTCGCACTCAACCAAAATGGTTGCCCCGACGGGTACAGGTAAAACCAAAACTGGTAGCGCTCACGAATCTCCGGAAAACTCCGCAGGTCATTGAACATGTCCATCCACGTTCGTGGACTGGACCACAGGCCGTGCACCATCAGCACGGGGATGCGGTTCGGGTCGTAGGGCTCCAGCATGTACAGGCCACGGTTTTTGGCGGCGCCGGCGGGATTCAGTAATCCCTCGGTTTCGTGATTACGTTCACGAAACCGCGGCGTATCGAGAAAGAACGCCAGGGGTGTGGTCAGGTCGGTTTCCAGAGGCACCCAATGGTTGGCCAGTTTGACTTGGTTGGCCGAAAGGGGATCGAAGAACTCCAGCACACAGGTGTCGGCGTCGCCATACCCACCGTTTGCGGGCTTGGCGCAACGCATCATCGCGGTGACGCCGTAGCTGAGACCTTCGGGGTAGTATTTTTCTCGTGGGTCGTCGTTCGCGTTACTCTTGCGGACGGCGATCATCGGCACGCCTAGACCGAACGTCGTGTGCTTGCTGCGCAGCGTCGCGATCTCGTAGTCGCTGACGAATTCATAGTGATCGAATTCGTCGGGGTGCCAGTTGCCACGCAGCTGGGTTTGAATCACGAACTCGCGATCGGGAGTTTTGACACGGTAGGTTTGCCCCGGCTTGATGTGGTGTTCTTCGCACAGCAGTCGCAGTGTGTCTTCCAGCGATTCGTTGTACAGGTCACACGTCGCGCGGAATTGTGGATCGTATTGGTTGCGGGTCTCCGACAAATCCTCGTCAAACAGGTAGTCATAACTGTTGGTCAGGGCGACGCCGAAATAGCCCAGCGCGTCGCTCTGGTCGCCCTTGGATTCCGCTTTTTTGCCTTCGACATAGGACAACTCGGCGAGCGCATGAATCAGTTCCGGGTCACGGTTGTCTCTCAGCGTGGTTTGGATTTTTCGCAAACACACGTGGGCGTCTTGGTCGTACCCGTCGCGAAGCCCGTAGCGCCGGAGCGTGTTCCACGTCCGCTCGCTGATTTGCGGCCCCTTGCGATTCATCAACCGCAGCTGGGCGGCCAAGGGATTGTCGCGCACCGACCGAGCCGTCAGGTAGCGGGCCGTCGAGCAGCCGGAGGACAGGCCAACCAGCAGAGCCAGCACCAACAGTTGGACGCCCCGAATCGATCGGACACACTTCGATGCGACCGTTGCCTTCGGTTTCATGTTCCCTGTCGCGTTCGCTTTCACGATGGCCGACGCAGCCCCGCGGGGCGCAGCGTCATGCGTGATCGCATCCGAATCGGATGCCGATTCAAGCCGGCTGGACGGAGCGGTAGGGGACTCGAGCAACATCCTGTCAATCGAAGTGGGGGGGCAACACGGGCACAGAGCGTTCGCACCGCTGGTGCGGACACTAGAAAGCCGACGGGTTCCGTGTCAACGCAAGACGAAAAACCGGTCGGTTTCACGGCCGAGCGTTTCACGCCGGCAGTGGGGACGACGCTAAAAACCTTCCGACCACAGCTTGACTCCGACCGCGGATTCTCGGAAACTGCCGCTCCCAGTTTGACGCGGCCGTGGCGGAACTGGCAGACGCGCTAGGTTGAGGGCCTAGTGGGAGATAATCCCGTGGAGGTTCGAGTCCTCTCGGCCGCACTCGAGGGTACCCGCAGGCGGAATTTTATTTTGTTTAGGATCGACACGATTCACCGCTTCGATGAACCGTTCGGCACTAACAATTATCCCCCCAGCGGCGTGTCCAGCTGGCCAGACGCGATCGCACGAGTCGTCAAAGACGCTTTGTCGTAGCCCACCAGGCCCAAAATCCTCACGCCGTCCCGAACCGGCACGCTTCATTTGATGCCCGCTGCCCTCACGGTCTGCTTGCTCGTCAAGCGTATTCTGCTGTGCTGTATGCCTGGTATTCGTGGAACAGGATTCAGACCTCACGCGTTCGGTCACAGTTGAATGTTTCCGTTTTGGAGATCGTAATAGTAAATCCCGTAGCTCTTCAGATCTTCGACGGCTTCAAGCATTCGCCTGAATTCCTCTGCGGGGTAGTCGGCTTCAAATCCTTGAAGCGTCTCTTGCATTACTTCTGCGGAAAAGTCTCCAGGATCGTCGAGGTGCGCTTTGCCGAAGTCTACGATTCTTGGCGCTGCTACAATTCCAATCTCAACAATCATCAAGTTGTTGTCGTAGTCAACCAATTGCGGAACGGCGAATCCTGCCACCTCGGTTACTTCGAAACCTTCTAGCCGGAAATAGCAATTCCTCTCGTTTCGGTAGGTTTTAGGGCGATAAAATGATTTGATTGCAGTGTTTCGGTCAGATGGCCAAACCCATCCGTCTTATCCGTTCCCGAGTTTCTGACTAAAGTCGATCTCGATCAGACGAGTTTTGGCATACCTTAAGGCGGCATCCCTTGCCTCATCATCACTTCGAGCAATGTTGAACTCGATCACACGTTATTCCTCGCAGGTCACGATTTTGCTCCTAATTGCGGGAGTCGAATTAGAGGTTGCTCAAGTAACGAATAGCGTTCTTTTCTTGCGTGAACCGTTCGAGACAGACGTTGAAAGTGCTGAATTGATCATTAGGGTCGATGGCACTGAAAATCGCAATCCGATTGTCGTGCCACAGGGGATCCGGCGAGACTCCAGGCTTGTCAGTTATTTCTAGAGTCCTCCCGATCCGGTCTTATCCTGGACGGGGGGCGTTCAATCGATCTAACTCGCCCTTGCGGTCGCCGGGTTGTTCGTTCCGCGTTGCCGGCCGATGCCTTACTGTTGCTGCTGCCGACCAATCTCAAAACTGTGACCGTGACGCGCCCCCATGGTGATGGTGTGCTGAGCTGGATTGGGCCATCTTACTCGGGGACGCGGGGCGCTGTGTAATCGCTTGACCGTTGCCCTTGAATCATTGACCAGGTCAGTGGTGATCGAGCGAAGTCAGAGTCGAGCGTTGCCGCAAGGGATTTGCTGGTCAGTTGGGGGCAGCGCCGGCGTCTTCAGCCTCGCGAAGATGCATTGCCATCGTCGAAGTGGCCAGTTGATGGGCTCGGGGCGTGTTTTGTGCGCATTTGACCAGAAGACACACCCGTAATCACAAGAAGCCGCACTCGTCACCGCTTACGATATCGCTGCTACAGCGGACGACTGAAGAGGCGTGCCAAACGCAGGGGGCGCCTGCGTTGCGCTCTCGGATCGCCTTCGTCACATCCTCCATCGGACCAACCCGCGAGTAACCTCAGATGCACCCCAGACATGGATTCCCGGTCGCGATTCTCTCACTGATTTCATTGACGGCGTTCACAGTCGGTGAACTCGCCGCACATCCGCCCGGCAATTCGACCTGGGTCACCGAAGCTGAACCTCGGTTGAGGACGATCTACGAGGACAGAGAGTTTCGGGCCGAGGAGTTCCGGGGCGAATGGATGGACGACAGTTCGGGATACACGATTCGCCGTCAAGATCCCGATACCGGCCAAGCGCGCCTGGTGAAGGTGGACCTGATCAGCGGCGAACAGACCGAATCGGAATCGCCGGAGACGAAATCACGCCCGCGCCGCCGCATGACGTCACCCGCTGGCACGCATCGGTTGGAAGTTCGCGATCAAGGCCTGTTCGTGCACGATTTGGAAAGTGGTCAACGCACCGCGTTGGTTCACGCATCGCCGGACCGGGACATTTCGTTTCATGACGTCGGGTGGAGCCCCGACGGAACCCGCGTCGTCTTTGTCGAATCGGACGCCACCGACGTCCCCACCCGTCCGATGCTGATCCCCGACGATCCCTCCTATCCGTCCGTCAAGAATGTTCGGTTTGCGCGAGTCGGTGAAACGATAAACGCCCTGCGTGTCGGTGTGGTCGAAATCGACGGTGGCGAAACGAAGTGGCTGTCGATTGGTCCCAGCGGAGACGGAATCTATCTGGGACAGGTCGAGTGGGCCGGAAACTCTCAAGAAGTGCTGGTCGAAAAATTGAGTCGTTTTCGCGACCTGCGAGTGTTCTTGATCGCCGGCGTTGACGGCGACATGAAAGAGATTCTTCGCGAGACCGACTCGGCCTGGGCGGTCGGCAGCCAGGGCAAGAACTCGGGGCTGATCTGGATCCGCGACGGGGAAGCATTCATCGTGATCAGCGAAAAAGACGGCTGGCGTCATGCGTTCCTGCACTCGCGAAGCGGCAAACCGTTGGCATTGCTGACCCCGGGCGAGTACGACGTCATCGATCGGGCGGTCGTCGATGAAGCGGGCGGCTGGTTTTACTTCTACGCCGCGCCGGGCGATGGACCACGAAAGTACTTGTACCGCGTTCCGCTGGATGGTTCGGGAACGCTCCAGCGAATCACCCCCGCCGATCAACCCGGGACACATGACTACGACTTTTCCCCCGATGCCAAGTGGGCCTTTCACACCTATTCGACCCTCGACCAGCCGCCGGTGACCGACCTGGTCGAATTGGAAGGCCATCGGGTGGTGCGTGTGCTGGAGGAAAACCGCCCGCTACGCCGGCGAGCCGAGACGATGATGGAACGGCCGGCAGAATTCATCCAGCTGGACATCGGCCAGGGCGTCTCGATGGACGCCTGGATGATCAAGCCCAAGGACTTCGACGCCTCCAGAAAATATCCCGTTTTCGTTTACGTCTACGGCGAGCCCTACGCCCAGACGGTGCTCGACCAGTGGGGCGCCGCGCAAAACCATTTCCATCGCGTCATCGCCGACCTCGGGTACCTGGTTGTTTCGATCGACAACCGTGGCACGCCGGCGCCCAAGGGGGCCGCGTGGCGGCGATCCATCTTCGGCAGCCTGGGGCCGCTTTCCACCGAAGACCAAGCAGCGGGGCTGAAGGAACTGGCGCGGATGCGATCGTATGTCGATCTGTCGCGAGTGGGAATTTGGGGCTGGAGCGGCGGAGGGTCCAACACCTTGAACGCCATGTTCCGCAAACCCGACGATTACCACGTCGGAATCGCCGTCGTCCCCAAACCGCAGCCCCACTTGTACAACGCTTGGTTCCAAGAGATCTACATGCGAACCCGCCAAGTCAACCCGGACGGCTATGAGCGGTCGGCCCCGATCAACTTTGCCGAAGGTCTGAAGGGCAACCTGTTGATCGTCACCGGGTCCGGCGAAACCAACACACACATCCAGATCATCGAAGGATTGGTGGATCGGCTGATCGAACTCGGCAAGCGATTCGATTACATGGTCTATCCCAATCGCGACCATGGATTGCGCGAGGGCAAGGGATCGGAGCTGCACGTGCGAATGCTGATCGCCAGATACCTGGTCGAACACCTGCCTCGCGGCCCGCGGTGACCAGAATCGCCACGTGAAGACCCGGACCACCAAAAGGATGAAGTCCTTCTCCCTGGCAGGTCGTGCGGTTTTCACCGCTGCAATAACAGGAGTTTACGAATTCACCCTCCCTTCCAGGGAGGGTCGCGGAGGAGTATACGACGACGCGGGGAGGGTTCGCTGTAGCGGAGAAGCACTCAAGCAACACGAATCGCCCCTCCCCTCGCTACGCTCGACCCTCCCTGCCAGGGAGGGTTAATTCTTAACTTGATGCGTATGCCCCTCGCGGCGCACGACCTCCTGGCAAGAGGGGCTTTGCTTGAGGTGATCCTCGAATCTTCACGCAACCGATCACTGGGAACAAGCTGGCCGCCGGGGGCGACCAGAAAGAGCGTCTAAAAGTTGGACACCAACGGTGATCAACGGCGCCCGGCTGAACGGGCTCGCGGAGTCGGTTCGGCTTCTCCTTCGATCAGCAGCAAACGCTGGTCGACCGCAACTGACTCGAACACCTGACGATTTCCACTCGGCCAGGTGACGACGACACGCACGTCGTCGGCCGATGCGCCCAGCCCGAACGACACCGCGGATTCGTTGTGACACAGGTAGCCGTCGCCACCGACGATCCAATCGGTCAGCACACGCTGCCCCTGATGGACTTCGACCTTCGCACCGATCGCATCACGCTCGGACTGCGTGCCGACGAGTTCGAGCGTCAAGAAATGGTTGGGTGTTTCGGTACGATTGACCATCAACGCCGTCGGTGCATTGATATGAGAGATCACCATATCCTGCCGACCGTCGGCGTTGAAATCCAACGTTGCCATGCCGCGTCCGAGGTACTTTCCCTTCCAATAGTCGGACGCGTCGTCAACCGCGGTCAATCGGAACTGGCGACCCAGATTGACAAAGAATTGTGGCGATTGCAGCAGCGGTTCCCCCGGCGCTTTTTCGATGTTTCCATTGGTGACGGCCAAATCAGGCCGTCCGTCCAAGTCGTAATCGAGTGCCTGGCATCCGAATCCCAGCACGTCGGAACTGTCGCGGTGCAACCGATACTGCACACAACGATCTTCGAACACGCCGCCTTGATTCATGAACAAGCTGACCGGTTCCAGGTAAAAGTTGGCGATATGAATGTCCTGCATTCCATTGCCATCGAAGTCGGCCACTGCGATTCCCATCGACGCCGTCTCCACGCCGCCGATCCCCAACGCGCAGCCGCGGACGGCAGCGACGTTGGTCCAGGAAGCGTCTTCAGCAGACCGCGTCCAAAGCTGATTGGCGCGAATGTCGTTGCCGACGAAGACTTCGTTGCCGACTTGGCCATCCCAGTCAGCGATCACGACCCCCAAGCCCGTGCTGGCGTCGCCTTGAGAATCACTGACCGGTTCGTGCCGCATGTTTCCGCGACCATCGTTAACGGCGATCGAGTCGATTCCGGGTTGAAACGATGCCGGTGAAATCGTCAGAATCTCGCCCTTTTCATTCATCTCCGGACGATTCACCATCGTCGCATCTTCGACATAATGCAGCGAAAACAAATCGGGAAGTGAATCGCCGGTGACGTCGCCAAACGCAATCGAACTGGTCAAGACCTTGTGGTCGGGGTCTTCGTCAAAGACGCGACGCTGAAACGTGCCATCGCCGTTGTTGATCAGCAACACCTTGTTGCCGATATTGGCGACGGCCAGGTCGGGCAGCCCATCCTGGTTCCAATCACCGCTGCCCAGTCCGATCGAATAGCGTTGGTCGACCACGCCGGCGATCTCGGTGTAATCGTCAAGTCGGCCGTCGACGTTGCGGTACAACAGATTGGAAAGGTCACCGACCAACGTCGGCACGTCCGCGCCCCCCTGGGCCAAGTAAAGATCGACGGCGCCGTCCAAGTCATAGTCGATCACCGCGATCCCGCCGCCGAGCGATTGATAAAGCGCGAATCGGTAGGGCTGCTGCTCGCTGGCGACCAAGTATGCGTGATCCAATCCCACGGACTCGGCGACATTTTCGAATCTCGGCGTGGGGTATTCGTCGATCGAAGGGGCGGGCGGCGGAGGAGAGTCGGCGATCGAGGTCGGGATCTCCAGTTCCGGCAACGGATACTGATCCAGGTCGATGCCGCAAACGGATTCCAGAGGACCGGGAAACGCATCGCCGGAGCGGAACAGATCGGCGCGACGTTGATTCAGCGATTCGATTTCTTCGCGCGATGCCTTGCGATGAAAGGCGCCGAAGATCCGCCACGTCGCTGCTTCCAACGGGCGGTGCAATTGGTCCAGCCCGTCGGCGATGGTGGCGTAGGATTCGACACTGGTCGCATCGGACGAGGCTGATTTTCCGATCGCGTTGCTGGCCGAAACGACGTCTCGGATCGTGTCGTAGCGTTTCAGCCAACGGTCCGCTTGCTCGGTTTCGCCCAGGGCCGTCAACGCTTGGTTGATACGCCGCATCGCGCCCACGTTGGTCGGGTCACGCACCAACGCTTCGCCCAGCGCTCGGACCGCCGCATCGAATTGTCGCTGCGAAACCAAGTGCGCTCCGATCGCCGCCCAGTATTCGGCAAATTCCTGAACCGACGGATCGGCTTGCCCCAACCACCACGCAAAGCGTTCGGTGTCTTGCGCTTCGATCGCCAATAGTCCGTAGAACGCAACGATCGATGGAGCGACGTCACCGGAGCGAACGGATGCGTCGAGCGCCTCCAGTGCTTCGACGTTGCGGTTGGCGGTGAACAGCATCCGTGCGGTGGCGGCCGGTCCGATCGGATAATTGGGACGGGGGCGCGGCGGGGGCTTGTTGGGGTCGTCAAAAATCGCGTGCCCCAAAACCATCAACGCGTGCAGTTCGTCTTCTTGGATGTTGCCTAATCGACACAGCGCTCGCAAATGGACCGCCGCTTCGTGTCGTCGGCCCTGGCGGTTGTACAGGTATGCGAGTTGTCGGTGTGCGACGGGGACATCGCCGGCCAATTCCAGCACCCGCAAGTATTTCGATTCGGCTTCGTCGTATTGCTGCAACTGCATGTACCAATCGGCGGCCTGCCCCAGCGACGGCAGCCCGGCTTCGGGGTGGTCCTCGGGGATCGAATCCAGAAACTCGACCGCGTCACGCAGATTGCCGCCCTGGGCGCTCAGATTCGCCAGCCGGAACAAGACCTCTGCGTCATTCGGATCGGCCATCAAGACCTTGCGAAATTCGGCGGCGGCGGCATCCGCCTTGCCTGCCTGGACCAACGCCATCGCAGCGTCGATGGTTTGGTCCCGGTCGAACGGCTTTTCTGTCGGAACAGCCACCGTTGCCGCAGGGCTAGGCGTGCTCGCGCGATCATTGAGTTGCGATTGAGGCGGTTCGTCGGACGAGCGGTCGCAGCCGGTTAACGTGTACGTGCACGCTAGCAGCAGCAGAGCGGCGAGCCGATAGTTAGTCAAAAGCATCGAGATTGCGGCTGCACAAGTGGGGTGGGACGGAAAATGAAATGCGATTCTAGCTTCGTTTTCGAGTGGCTGGACAGTCGCCGTCCTCTCCGAGGTCGGCGCGGGGGGAAAGCTTCGCTTTCGGGGGCCGAGTTCGGAGAACACGGCGACTGTGGTTTGGGGTTTGGTTGGTCTGGATAGTCGCCGTCCTCTCCGAGGTCGGCGCGGGGCAAAGCTTCGCTTTTGCCCGCCGAGTTCGGAGAACACGGCGACACTCCTAGAGGCGTTCTTGAATTGAAAAAAGCGGGCGTGGTCGAGTGACCACGCCCGCTGCATCGGTTTTCAAACGGAAGCTGAAACGGTTTACTGGTTCAGCTGCTCTTGGATCGTTTCGGCGCTCGCCTTGGTTCCCAGAGCACCCCACAGGCCGTAGGGACTTTCACGACCCGCACCACCGTTGGCTCCGCGGCCGTCGCCATTGTCACGACCGTAAGGAACGTGTCCTTGGTCGCCCGATTCGATCGAATCGGTGATGAAGATCACAGCACCGTCGGCCATCAAGACGTGGGCACCACCTTGGTGGAAACTGGAGGCACACAGGACACCACCACCACCGTGCCAACGTTGCATGTTGTAACTGTTGGGCGGGGTGATCGTGGTGAACACGCTGAACATCGGCCGACCATCGGACCAGCGTCGACCACGTTGGTGGTTAGCCGACTGATCGAAACACGGGTTCGGTCCCATGCCGCTACCGCAGCAACCGGTACAAGGCGGCAGACCACCGATGGACGTGTCGGTGTTGACGTACTGGGGACGCTCGGGGTCCATGAACTGAACACCTTGGTTGGGCGGCAGATCCCAGACGTCGTTTTGACGCACAATCAACGTGCCCTTGGCCAAGTTGGTACGGTCGCCGACGACGTTTTCACCACACATAATGGTGTTGGAGAGACCGTCTTTGATGTCGCGGAACTTGGTGAAGTGACGGGCGCGGAAGACACCGCGGGCCCAGCGCTGACCGGCTTCGTCACCCCAGGTACCGCTGGTGCTCGGCACACCTTGGTCGTTCACACCGCCGTGCTGTTGCTCAAAAATTGCATCGCCGATACAGGCCGAGTAATTGTTGAACGCGACACGGTTGGACACCGGTTGGGTCGGGTCACTGGGGCAGCGGTAGCTGGGAACCTGAGTCAACCAGGGCTGGTAGTTCTCGTTCCAAGGACGCGGTCCCATCGCGGCAAACGGAGGCGTTTTCCGGCTGCCGTCCCGGTTGAACCCGAACGGGTTGGAGATTTGATCCCACAGCCCCTGCTGCTCGATGAACGGCAGCGTCCCGACCATCCAGCTCAACCAGTGCGAATTGTTGAAATCGCCACCGGAGCCGGTGTTGTAGGTTCCGCCCGCATTCATGGGCAGGTTCTTGTAGGTCGAGTGGTAGTTGTGCAACCCCAAGCCGATTTGCTTGAAGTTGTTACTGCAACTCATCCGCCGAGCCGCCTCGCGGGCAGCCTGAACGGCCGGCAACAACAAGCCGACCAAAATACCAATGATGGCGATCACCACCAAAAGTTCGACGAGCGTGAAACCGGCCCGCCGATCACGGCTTTGAATCATAAAAAAACTCCAGAAAAATAGGAAAAGACTTGCGACATGGATCCCGTCGCACCAGGAAGCGAACGGAGCCCACTTGACTGAGCCCACTTGACTGAGCCCACTGGGGCGTCCGCCTAGGCATAACCCCCATCGGACAACTTCGGATCGCCACTTCGGAGTTTATGGCAGCTGAATCCCAGTTTCAACCACATTCTCCCCCCCAATATGAACTTTTAAGAGGGAATCTGCGACGATAAACGTCGGTGGGACAGCCGCGACCAACGTTCATCCCACTTAGACGCGGAGTGCCGCCCGAAACGCCGCAGTGGAATCGAAGGGCTCTCGGAGGGTCTGCCACCGACGAATACTCGCTCATGTCCTGCTTTCCCGCCCTCCTGGCGTTTGCCCCCGGCATCGGTTGCCCGCAGATTGCGACGATCGGCCGCAGCTTGGTCGCCCTCCGCAGAATGCCGCCGAAATCCGCGCCGCGATCGGTGAGGGTGGGGATCGGTGAGGGAATTGAGCAGGCCGTTTCTGAGGGACCTGTTGATTGAATCGTTTGGTTCTTACAGGAATTTAGTGGCAAAAAGCATCAGGATCGAGGTTTTTGAGGCATTTCTGCGATGTCCGAACGGGGAGAGCGACGACGAAAGGTCGATTCAAACGCCCTTCCGCAGACACGCGGGCCGGCGGAGGGCACGAAGCACCTTCGGCCCTTCGCAGACCAGCCATTCTTTGAAAGCAGACCGGCTTCGCCCCGCGGCACTCGGAAATCCACAGCCCCACACGCCAGTGGAGCAGGTGCGTCCCTTGCTCGTAAGCTGCGGACTCGTTAATTGAAGTCACGCTCTCCCTGGAAGGGTTGCAGACGGGGTTGCGTTCGGAGCGGGGAGGGTTGATCCACGATCTGAAGCGACCGGCGGACGAACGCTTGTCCGGCGATTGACCGTTCGGCCTCCCCTCGCTGCGCCCGACCCTCCTGCCAGAGGGTCAATTCCTAAACCGCGCGCCCTCTGCCAGGGAGGGTGCAGACTTAACTTGATGCCTGCGCCAACAGCCCAGGCGTTAACGGCGCGAAACCTAGTTGCCTTGAGAGGCGGTTTCTTGCGCCGCTTCGTTCATCGCTTTTTCGTAGGCATCGGCCTCGGCGATTTCTTCGGCGGTCTGTGCTTCACTGGGGGTGAATTCCGCTTCACCACCGCCACCGCAACCGGTGATGGAAATGGCAGAGGCGAACAACAAACCAAACAGGGAGAGAGAAAGTTTGCGTGTCATGATCAGTTGAAATGATTCGGCGATGGGGGTGAAAAACAACAAAGGGAGACGGCGATTGCCTACCAGAGGTAGCTCGATCGACGTTTCGAACCCTTAGATCGTCGATCAACTCCCCGCCATTGTCAAGCAGTTCACCCTTGCCCGCCCCCTGACGCCCGGCTGAATCCCGTTAACGGATTATCGATTTTTCCGATCAGCTAAGCAGATCCAGCTGGTGTTCCCCGCCACGCCGATGGAGCTGTTAACATGCATCAAGCGGACATCGGTCGACCGTGTTTTCGCGGTGTCGATTGCCATTTCAGAAAAAACACACCCCCCTTTTCCCTCAGTTCAACCCAATCCTTCCGGAAAGAGGAATCCCCGATGAGCACTGTTGTAAAACCCTCGCTACTGCCCGAAGTCGAAGCGTTTTTGCAGCGTGGCCGCTTGGCCAGTTTCGTCGGCGGCAAGACGATGGGCTCGGAAAATGACGGCAGCATCCCGACCACCGATCCGGGTAGCGGCGAAACGTTGGCCGACGTCGTGGAACTGACCGCCGAGCAAGTGGACCAGGCCGTTGGCGTTGCCGAAACCGCGTTCAAACAAACCGCCTGGGCAACCATGCCGGTCAACGAGCGGGCCGCGTTGTTGCATCGCTTGGCCGACGCGGTTGAAAAACGCGTCCCGATCATCGGCCAAATCGAATCCCTGGATGCGGGCAAGGTCCAATCACAGGCACAAGGCGACGTGCAGAACTTTGCCGATACGATTCGCTACTTCGCCGACATGGCCCAGCACATCAATCACCGCACCACGCTAGCCGTCAAAGGCCATGAGGCCTGGACGGTGCGGCAACCCTGGGGTGCGTGCGCGTTCATTTTCCCATGGAATTTCCCGTTCCTGTTGATCGGCTGGGGAATCGCTCCCGCACTGGCGGCCGGCAACACCGTGGTGATCAAACCGGCCGAAGACACGCCGCTGTCGGCAATCTATCTGGCCGAATTGGCACAGGAAATCGGCATCCCCGACGGCGTGATCAACGTGGTCACCGGCGGCGGGGCGACCGTCGGCTCAGCGCTCTCGGCCAACCCGCGGATCAAACGCATGTCGTTCACCGGTTCGCCCGAAGTCGGACGTCTGGTCGGAGAGGCCTGTGGACGCAACTTGGTCCCGGTCAAATTGGAACTCGGTGGCAAGGGCGCCGCGGTGGTGTTTGACGACGTCGATGTGGCCCAGACCGCACAGAAACTGGCCGGTGCGATCACGTTCCACACCGGACAGGTCTGCTGCGACGCGACGCGTTGGTTGGTCCATCAAGACATCTACGACGACTTCGTCAATCAATGCGTCGACCAGCTCTCTCAGGTCAAAATAGGTTACCAGCTCGATGGCCAGACCCAGATGGGACCGGTCGTCAACGCCAAGCAACGTGAACGCGTGCTCGGCTACTTGGAAAAGGGACAAGCCGAAGGCGCCGAGTGTGTGCTGGCCGGTGGTGCCGCCGAAGTCGAAGGATACAGCGGTCATTTTGTCAAACCGGCATTGCTGGCAGGATCGCTGGACAACACCGCGGCGCAAGAAGAAATCTTCGGGCCGGTCGCATATCTGGCACCGTTCAAAACCGAAAGCGAAGCCATCGAGATGGCCAACCATACGAATTATGGACTGGCCAACAGCGTCTGGACGACAGACCTGGCACGCGCCGCACGAGTCGCCGAATCGATGATCGCCGGCAACAGTTGGATCAACGCCCACAACGTATTCGCCCACGGCGTCCCCTACGGCGGTGTGAACTTGAGCGGCATGGGCGGCGGCGTGCTGTCGGTCGAAACGCTGATGGATTACTACCGCAGCACCTCGGTCGTCCGGCCGCTGTGAGGGCTCGTCGAATCAACCATCCGGTCTTGCCGCGCAAACGTAGCTACCTTCGCCAGAAGGTGGTTCCCCTGCATTTTCCACGCTCTGGCGAGCGTAGCTACGGTTGTATGCCCCACCGGATGTTTCTCCCGGCACCAAGCGCGATCGCCGGTGCCGTCTTAACGCTGGTGATCTGCGGTCCACTCCGGGCCGCCGAATCGTCGGTCGACTTTGCATCCCAAATCGCACCGATCCTGCAACGGCACTGTGTCCGCTGTCACTCGCCCGACAACAGCGAGGGCGGGATCTCGTTGGAGACGATCGACGACCTGATGTCGGGTGATTACGTGGTCCCGGGAGTCCCGGAGGCGAGTGGGCTGCTGGAATTGGTCACGCCACAGGACGATTCGCCGGCCGCGATGCCCAAGGACGCGGCCCCGCTGGGCGCCGGCGACGTCGCGCTGCTGGGCCGTTGGATCGCCCAGGGAGCGACATGGCCGCGTGATATCGTCGTCAAAGAACGGTCGATGGCGGATGCGTCCTGGTGGGCGTTCCAGCCGATCGATGTCCCTGACAAAAGCTCTCCGAAATCACCCTCAACCATCGATGGGTTGATTCGCGCCAAGCTTGCCGAACACCAACTTCGGATCAGCCCACCGGCCGACCGCCGCACGTTGATTCGCCGTGTCAGTTTTGATTTGGTCGGATTGCCGCCGGCGCCGGATGAGGTGGAAGCGTTCGTCAACGATCCCGATCCCCAGGCCTATGAAAAACTGGTCGACCGATTGTTGGCGTCGCCACATTACGGCGAGCGTTACGCGCGACACTGGTTGGACCTGGCACACTACGCCGACACGCACGGGTTTGAACGCGACATGCGCCGCGACACCGCCTGGCGTTATCGTGACTACGTGATCGAATCCTTCAACGACGACAAACCGTACGACCGATTCCTGCAAGAACAGGTCGCCGGCGACGTCCTGTGGCCTGACGACGATCAAGCGGTGGTCGCCACCGGTTTTCTTTCGGCCGGCCCCTGGGACTACGTCGGGCACGTGGAAACCAAAAGCGCCCAGCTGCGGCGGTCTGCCCGGGCGCTGGATCTGGACGACATGACCACCCAGGTCATGGCCACCACGATGGCGCTGACGGTGAACTGCGCCCGCTGTCACGATCACAAACTCGATCCGATCTCACAGCGCGAATACTACCAACTTCAATCCGTCTTCGCCGGTTTGGAACGGGAAGAGCGTCTGGTCAGCCAGTCGGCGTTGCAGGACTATGAAACACAGCAACAGCGCTTGATCGCCCGTCGCGACGAGATCGATTTCCAGCTCAGACGGCTGGAAGGTGACGGGATCGATTTGGCAGACATCGTTGGCGGCGGCAATGGATCGATGACCGGCGCGTTTCGCCAAGGCATCGATCCCCGCACGGCAAAGGTCCAGACACGCGATTTCGGAAAACTCGGCAACGTCGTGACCAACCGGTTTTCTGAATCGGAATTTGAATTCGTCGATGGCGTATTCATCCCCGACGGGGACGGGGGACGCGCGGAGATTCCCGTCAGCTCGACCGGCGTGACGATCCGCGGCTTGCCCAGCACATCGGGCAACGCGTGGGACATGATCCGCAACGGTCCGGTCGCCAGTCAACATTCACCGGCCCTGGACGGAATCGACTTTACCCAAGGCGGGCGCAGTGTCTTGGGATTGCACGCCAACGCGGGGATCACGTTTGACGTCGCCGCGATCGGTAGGCAATTGATGGGGGCGACCGACGCTGGCACGCAAGCAACGACCGCGCCGCTTCGGTTCACCGCGTTGCTGGGGTACTTCGGCGCAGCGGGTTCCCATCACGCCGACGTCTGGGTCTTTGCCGACGGTCTGAAACTGGCAGAGTTTCGCAACCTCAAACGCGACGATGGCCTGCAATCAATCGATTTGCAACTTGCTCCGTCGGTGCGTTTTTTGACACTGGTCGCGACCGACGGCGGCAACGGGTTCAGCCACGACCAGATCGGATTCGGGGACCCGCGGATTCGCTGCAACACTCCGCGCCAATCGACCGACGCCCAGACGCGACGGATCGCGGCCCTTCGGTCGGCTCGCAAACACGTGACGGCGGAACTTGACACCCTCGGGCCGCCGCCGCGTTTTTATGGCGTTGTTGCCTCCGCGGAGGTGCCAGAGGTGCGATTGCTTTCGCGTGGCGATCCGGAATCTGCGACCGGGGACGCCCTGGCGCCGGCCGCCTTGTCTGCCCTGGCAATGCTGGATCCAAAACTGGGCACGCCCCAAACCGGTGATGGACAACGGCGTGCCGCACTGGCGCGGTGGATCACCGACACCCGCAATCCGCTGACCCGGCGGGTGATCGTCAATCGACTTTGGCACTGGCATTTCGGCCAAGGCCTGGTCGACACGCCCAGCGACTTCGGCTTCGGAGGCTCTCGACCGTCGCATCCCGAATTGCTCGATTGGCTGGCCGAGGAACTGGTCCGTCACGACTGGTCGCTCAAGGCCATGCACCGTTTGATCCTGACCAGCCGGACGTATCGACAATCCAGCCACGTGAGCGAACGATCCGGTCAACTGGACGAGTCGGCGATGCGAATTGATGCCGACAACCGACTGCTGTGGCGGCAGAATCCCAGACGGCTGGAGGCGGAGGCGATTCGCGATGCGGTTTTGTTCGCCAGCGGAAACTTGAACCTTCGTCGCGGCGGCCCCGGATTCGAAGACTTTGATTATCAAGACGCCTACGCCCCGATCTACACCTACAAGCCCGCCGACGATGCGTCGCTGTGGCGTCGCAGCATCTATCGCTTCATCGTGCGAACCACGCCGGATCGGTTTCTGACGACCTTGGATTGCCCCGACCCGGCCAACATGACGCCCAAGCGGATCACGACCACCACGCCGCTTCAATCACTGGCGCTTTACAACAACGATTTCATGCTTCGACAAGCGCGTTACTTTGCCCGCAGAGTCGAACGTGAAGCGGGTGTTGATGTGGCGAAACAAGTCGAGCGAGCGTTTAGGCTGGCCCTGGCAAGGTCACCTTCGGACCGGGAAGCCAAATTGGCTGGCGAGTTTGTCAGCCGTGAGAGTCTGTTCGCGCTGTGCCGATCGCTGTTCAATCTGAACGAGTTTGTCTATGTCGATTAACGATTCTCGTCACCGCATCCCCGTTGCCGCGCATGGATCGCGACGTGAATTCCTGCGATCGGCCGCCGGCGGAATCGGATCGTTGGCGCTCTCTGCGATGCTTGCCGGCGAAAGCCATGCCGGGTTGCATCATGCGGCAAAAGCGAAACGTGTCATCCAGATCTTTTGTCCCGGCGGGATGAGTCAAGTCGATACGTTTGACTACAAGCCGGAACTGGCGCGTCGCGATGGAACCCCCTTCGACTCCGACGGGACCTTGCAGTTCTTCGCGTCCAAACCGGGCAACTGTCGCGGCAGCCACTGGAAATTCCGCCGCCACGGCCAATCCGGTCTGTGGATCAGTGATCTGTTTCCGCGATTGGCGACCTGTATCGACGACATGGCCTTCCTGTACTCGATGCACAGCAAAACGGCGCTGCATGGGCCGGGGTGTTTCATGATGAATACGGGATTCACGCTGCCGGGTTTTCCCAGCATGGGATCCTGGGTGACCTATGGACTGGGCAGCGAAGCCGACGATTTGCCCGCGTTTGTGGTGTTGCCCGATCCGCGCGGCTTGCCGCCCGGCGGAATCATCAACTGGGGCGCCGGGTTCCTGCCGGCCCAGTACCAGGCCACGACGCTGGACACGACCGACCCGCGCCACCCCATCGCCGATCTGTTTCCGCCGCGAGGATTCACCGAAGTGACGCCGCGGTCCGATCGCGCGGGGTTGAATTTTCTGCAACAGCTCAATCAGCTGCATCGAGAGACAAGACCCGCCAACACGGAGCTTGAAGCGCGGATCAAAGCCTATGAGATGGCGGCGCGGTTGCAATTGAGCGCTCCCGAAGCCACGGATTTGAGCCAGGAGACGCAATCGATTCAAGAGCTTTATCAAACCGAACATCCGGACGTCGGCCCGTTCGGCAAGCAATGCTTGCTGGCGCGACGTCTGGTCCAACGCGGCGTGCGGTTTGTGCAGATTTACTGCGGGGCGGAAAACACGACGGCAAAAAAGATTCGTCCCAATTGGGACAGCCACGAAGACTTGCCGCGCGATCACGGCTATTGGGGCGCGGTGCTCGATGGCGGCGCGTCGGCGCTATTAAAAGATTTGAAACAGCAAGGCATGCTCGACGAAACGCTGGTGATTTGTACGACCGAATTCGGGCGTCAACCGGCGTCCCAAGGAAAAGGGTTCGGACGCGATCACAACGCCGGTGCCTTCACGGCATGGATGGCCGGGGGCGGTATCAAGGGCGGCGTCGGCTTCGGGGCGACCGATGAACTCGGTTTCAAGGCAATCGAATCACCGACGTACAGTTATGATTTACACGCCACCGCAATGCACTTGCTGGGCATCGACCACACGCGGTTGACCTATTACCACAACGGCATCGAGCGTCGTTTGACCGATGTCCACGGCCACGTGATCCAGGACGTGCTAGCGTAGTCGTTGACCACAATTCGATTTTCCGGTTGCCGATGAGTTGCGAGCGTCGCCGTGTTCTCCGAACTCGGCGTGCGCGAAAAAGCGAAGCTTTGCTCCGCGCCGACCTCGGAGAGGACGGCGACAGTTCAGCGAAACGGCGGCCGATTGTGACAATTGCTCTCCACGCCCCCCAAAATCAATCGTCGCCGACGGTAGAATCGTCCTCGCACGCCGCGGGTTGTTCACGGTCACGTGAACGTCGCCCATCCACGTAGCTCCGCTCCCTCCATCATCCCCCCACCACCACGGCACGATGTATCGTCTCTCATTCACTCTCCTGCTCGGCTTTCTGTTGTGCAACCTTTCGGCCGCGGCACGTCCGAACGTCTTGCTGATCGTCTCCGATGACCAGGGCTACAACGATCTGGGTTTGCTCGGCAATGGCATCCTCACACCCAATCTGGATCGGATCGCAGAGGAGGGGACTCGGTTGACGAATTTCTATGTCACCTGGCCGGCGTGCACCCCGTCCCGATCCGGCTTGCTGACCGGTCGTTATCCGCAGCGGAATGGGATCTATGACATGATCCGAAACGAAGCCCCCGACTACGGATATCGCTACAAGGCGGAAGAATACGCGGTCACGTTCGAACGCATCGGCGGGATGGACGTGCGCGAGGTCACGATCGCCGACGTGATGAAGCAATCGGGCTACAAGACCGCGATCTACGGCAAGTGGGATTTGGGCAGTTTGAAACGTTTCCTGCCGGCCTCGCGCGGCTTCGATGACTTCTATGGCTTCGTCAACACCGGGATCGACTACTACACGCACGAGCGTTACGGGGTGCCCAGCATGTACCGCAACGAGTCGCCGACGGTTGAGGACAAGGGGACCTATTGCACCTACTTGTTTGAGCGTGAAGCGTTGCGGTTTCTCGATCAGTGGGCCGGCAAAGCGCCGTTCTTTCTCTACGTTCCCTTCAACGCCCCGCACAATTCGTCATCGCTGGATCCCGCGATCCGCAGTTCGGTCCAGGCACCGGATGAATTTAAAGCGATGTACCCCAAAGTCGACGTCGAGTATCGCACGACCGAAAAACATCGTTACGCCTCCAAGGCGACGGTGACGACGCCAGAAGCTCGCCGGCGCGATTACCGTGCGGCGGTGACGTGCATGGACGCGTCGATCGGCAAGATGCTGGAGCGGCTAAAACAAAAGCAGTGTCTCGACAACACGATCGTGATCTTCTTTAGCGACAACGGGGGCAGCGGTGGCGCGGACAACACGCCGCTGCGGGGCAGGAAAGCAACGATGTGGGAAGGCGGGCTGCGCGTTCCCTGTCTGGTCCGCTGGCCCCAGGGCGGCATTCCCGCGGGCGCGACCAACGACCAGTTCTTGACCTCGCTGGAACTGTTGCCAAGTCTTGCCGCAGCCGCGGGGGCGTCGACGCCTGCCGGAGTCCACTTGGATGGACACAATTGGTGGCCGACGCTGCGCGAGAATCAGGACTCACCGCGAACGGAAATGTTTTGGCGGCGACGCGGCCACCGCGCCGCACGGGTCGAAAACTGGAAATGGGTTCAACTGGATGACCAACCCGGTCAACTGTTCGACTTGCAAACCGACATCGGCGAATCGACCGACCTGTCCGGACGCTTACCCGAAGTCGCCCGCGACATGCAGCAGCGGTTTGACCAGTGGCAATCGCAAATGGATGCCGCCGAGCCGCGCGGCCCGTTTCGTGATTTTTGACCGCAACGCGATTCACCATCGTCACTGTGCAACGTGACGCTGTCCCGCTCGCTGCGTTTGCTCCATCAACGACTGTGTCCCATCATTCTGCCCCGAATCATTCTGCCTCTACTGACCGCGCGTCCGTTCCCGCACGAGCCGCTCGCTTACGCTTCCCGCTGGCGTTTCTCTCGGATCGTTTTGCCCCCTCCTCTTCGCATTTGACGTTCCCAAGGCGGCGAGGTGATGGAGAGGGTCGTGGGGTTCCGGGCGGTCAGCGGACGACGCGTCCGGAGGCGGCGCCGCCCATCAGCGCTTCGATCTCGCTCCTCGTGGAAAAGTTGAAATCGCCTTTGATGGAATGTTTCAAACAGGACGCGGCGACGGCAAACCGCAGCGCCGTCTCCGGCCGGTTCAGCTCGGGCGTCGTCAACGCAAAGATCAATCCGGCGGCGAAGGAGTCTCCGCCGCCGACGCGGTCGACGATGTTTTTGATTTCGTACGCCCGGTAATTCCCCTCCGCATCCAGCGGTGCAAACGAGACTTGGTCCGACGCGGCATCCAGTAGCATCGCCCCCCAATTGTTGTGCGTCGCCGACAGACTTTCGCGGAGTGTGATCGCGACTTTCGAAACATTGGCAAACTGGCTGACGACCTGCCGCGCCGCGTCGGGATAACGCGACGTGTCCAATGCCCCGGCATGAACATCGGTCTGTCCGGCGCGGATGCCCAGCACGTCGTGACAATCTTCTTCGTTGGCGATCACCACATCGACGTGGGGCAGAATTTTTCGCATGGTCGCTTCGGCTAAATCACGCGGCGCTTTTCCGGAGTCCCAACGCCAAAGTTTTTTGCGAAAGTTCAAATCGATGGAAACCGTCGCGCCGACGGCTTTCGCCTTTTGCGCGGCAATCAGCGTCGCTTCGGCGGCATTGGCCGACAGCGCCGGCGTGATCCCGGTCAGGTGCAACCAGCCGGCGTCTTGGAAGATCGCGTCCCAGTCATAACGATCGGCCGACGTGATCGCGATCGCCGAATCGGCGCGGTCATAGATCACGTTGCTGGGGCGTTGGTTGGCACCGGTTTCCAAAAAATAAAGCCCCAGTCGGCCTTCGTCGGTTCGCAGCACATGCCGGACATCGACACCAAGGGCACGGATCGAATCGATCGTCGCGTCGGCCAACGCGTGTTTGGGCAGCGCCGTGACGTAGCGTGCCACACCGCCCAAATTGCTGACCGATTCGGCGACACTGGCTTCGGCGCCGGCGTAGGTGACGTCCAGTTGCCGCGTCTGTCGCAGCCGCAAGTGGTCCGGCGCCGCCAACCGCCCCATGATTTCTCCGAACGTCACAACGACCTGATTCATAGTCTCAATCCTGCTGTAGTTTCTCGATCACTTCGGCCGCGCGGGCGCTGATCCCGTCCCAGTCCTCGCGCTCGACCAGTTCCTGTTTGACGATCCACGAGCCGCCGATCGCGGCGACATTGGGCTCGGCCAGATAGTCTGACATGTTGTCGGCGTTCAAACCGCCGAGCGGAAAATACTCGATGCCCAGATGTTTGTAAGGGGCCGACATGCTGCGCAGGTAGCGGACGCCTCCCATCGCTTCGGCCGGAAAGAACTTGACGAAGCGACAGCCCAATTCGATCGCGGCTTCCAAGTCCGATGGGGTCGCGATCCCCGGTGCAAACGGCAGCGCGATGTCTTGGGCGGCCCGGACCACACGCGGGTTCATCCCGGGAGCGACACCGAAATCTGCGCCCGCGGCTTTGACTTCGCGGACCGACGCCGGAGTCAGGATGGTGCCGACGCCGACCAGCATTTCGGGAACTTGGCGACAGATTTCGATCAGCCCGGCCATCGCCGCCGGCGTGCGAAGCGTCAATTCGATCGCCGTGATCCCACCGGCGATCAACGCCTTGGCCAACGGAACGGCGTGCTCCACGTTTTCGACCGAGAACCCGGCGACGACGCCGGTCGTTTTCAGTCGATGCAGAATCTCGTTCGGGAACTCAACCATCAATCAGCGTTCTCCAAGCTTGCATTGGTTCAGAAGATGCCACACGATGCGGTTGCGAAGCAACCTGGCAAAACCGCGGATCGGAGTATAGTGACAATCACGAGGGCACGGTGAGTGCGGCGAGTCAGGGAACATCGAGTCAGGGAATGCTGCTCCGCAGCCACGGGGGGGAATCGCCTAAAGGCTAAACACCAACGTGCGATGGTGTCCAGGCTTTAGCCGCACACGCTCGCTGCGAAGCAGCGACAGGGAATCGCCTGAAGGCTAAACACCAACATGCGCTGGTGTCCAGGCTTTAGCCGCACACGCTCGCTGCGAAGCAGCGACAGGGAATCGCCTGAAGGCTAAACACCAACATGCGCTGGTGTCCAGGCTTTAGCCGCACTCGCTCGCTGCGAAGCAGCGACGGGGAATCGCCTGAAGGCTAAACACCAACACGCGCTGGTGTCCAGGCTTTAGCCGCACATGCTCGCTGCGAAGCAGCGACGGGGAATCGCCTAAAGGCTAAACACCAACATGCGCTGGTGTCCAGGCTTTAGCCGCACACGCTCGCTGCGGAACAGCGACGGAGGGAGTGTTTTCCAGAATCTTCCCGATCGGCTGAAAGTCTGGATCCCGAACGAGCGCTGATAGGGTTAAGATGGAGACGTCACCAGAGGATCAATCTCGCACGACCCAAACGGTCGGTTTGCCCCACCCGCGATCCCCTGGTTGCTCCCGCCTGCACTAGCCCCACCTGCACTAGCCCCACCTGCCTGCCATAGTCTCGCCGACCGATGCGATCTTTGTTTTTTGTCCTGTTGTTGGCCTGTTCGGCGTCGGTCGTTTCGGGGGCTGAGGATCTGGATCAGGCATTTGCCAGCACGATCCGCCCGTTTGTCCAGACCCACTGCGTGGCCTGTCACAATGCCGAGACGGCCGAGGGCGATTTGGACCTGGATTCGGATCGCGATGTCACCTCGGTGATCGAGCATTTCCGAAAATGGATGGTGGTGATGGACCGGCTGGAAGCGGGGGACATGCCACCGGAAGATGCAGACACGCATCCGACGCCCGAAGCCCGCAAGGGTGTCATCGAGTGGATCGCCAGGGTGCGTCGCAACGAAGCCGAGCGGCGGGCCGGTGATCCGGGAATCGTGCTCGCACGGCGATTGAGCAACGCCGAATACAATTACACGATTCGAGACCTGACGGGACACGACCTGCAGCCGGCCAAGTCATTCCCGATCGACCCGGCCAACCAAGAAGGGTTCGACAACTCGGGCGAATCGCTGGCCATGTCGCCTTCGTTATTGAAAAAGTACCTGGAAGCGGCGCGACAGCTTTCTCAACATCTGGTGCTGACGCCGACGGGCATCGAGTTTGCGCCCCATCCGGTGATCACCGAAACCGATCGCGACAAGTTCTGTGTCAATCGCATCATCGACTTCTATCGCCGCCAACGCTTGGAATACGCCGATTTCTTTTTCGCCCTTTGGCAATTCCAACACCAGAATGCGTCGGCGGTTGATCCGACGGTTTCACTTGAACCATTCGCTTCACAACAAGGGCTCAGCCCGCGTTACTTACGAACACTGTGGGACGTCCTCCACGCCGATGAATCGTCCGACCAAGCGGCCGACATCGGTCCTTTGGCGACGCTGCGAATCGTGTGGCGCAAGCTGCCCTCGGCAGAGGAAGCGGATGCCGTACGTCGAGCACAAACGCAGTGCCGACAGATGCAAGACTTCATCATCAATCTGCGTCAGCGATTGATTCCCAAAGTCGAAAACCTGACGACCCCCGAAGTCCACAAGGGCTCTCAGCCGTTGGTGCTGTGGAAAAACCGACAATTCGTGGCCAACCGCAGGCGTTTTGTTGGTGAAGTCTCGGAACTGGGCGAGGTGATTGCGGCATTGAAGTTGCCGGCGGATTCGCCCGAAGCCGCTGCGATGACCGTTCCCGGCGATACGGTTCAACAACGTGACTTTGAACAAGCGATGGAGCGGTTTTGCTCGGTTTTCCCCGATACCTTTGTCGTCTCCGAGCGGGCTCGTGTCTACTTGGACCCCAAAGAGGAAAAGGGGCGGACGGGACGTTTCTTGAGCGCCGGTTTTCACAGCCAGATGGGATACTTCCGCGATGACGACCCGCTGTACGAACTTGTGTTGAGCGACGCCGAGCGGCAAGAGTTGGATCGATTGTGGTTGGAGCTGGATTTTGTGACGTCGGCACCGATGCGTCAGTACGCCGGATTCATTTGGTTCGACCGCACCGATTCTCGCTTCATGCGTGATTCTCAATTCGATCGCTTCCGCGCCGAAGACAAGGACAGCACGTCGGAGGAAAAAGTCCGAGCGCTTGCCGAGGCGTATTTGACGAAAGCGGAACGCGTCGGCGGCAATCCGCAAGCCTTGGAGGCGATCGCGTACTACTTCGAAGACATGTCACAAACGTTTCGGCGGTTGGAACGATTGAAGCTGGAATCGCAGTCCGTGCAGTTGGACGCCGTGGTTCGACTGGCCGGCCGCGCCTATCGCCGTCCGCTATCGCAAGAACAACGGCAAAGCATTCGATCGTTTTATCAACAGCTGCGTCAGGTCGACGGGCTCGATCACGAGGACGCGATCCGCGAATGTGTCGTGGCGATCCTAATGTCACCCAACTTCTGTTACCGATTGGATCTGCCGCTGGAGCGCGTCGAAGATGACACCGACCAGGACATTCAGCCGCTCGGCGGCTACGCACTTGCCAGTCGGTTGAGCTATTTTTTGTGGGCCAGCATGCCGGATCAGCAACTGTTGGATCTGGCCGGTTCGGGGCGACTGCATCAGGATGACGTGTTGAAGTCACAGGTCGCTCGTATGCTCAGCGACCGACGCGCCCAGGGGATGATCAATGAATTTGTCGGCAGCTGGTTGAGTTTTCGACAGTTCCAACAACACAACGGCGTCGATCGCAATCGCTTTCCCCAGTTCACCGACGCTCTGCGTCAGTCGATGTATGAAGAACCGATCCGGATGTTTTCCGACATCGTGCGACGCGACGGTTCGCTACTCGATCTGTTGTACGCCGATTACACCTTCGTCGATTCTTCGTTGGCCGATCACTACCAGATCCCCGCTGAGTTGCTGAACACCAGCGGCGACTGGTCCGACGATGGATGGAAACGCGTTGACGGGGCGCATCGTTTCGGCCGTGGCGGATTGATGCCGATGGCGGTGTTCCTGACGAAGAATTCCCCGGGGCTGCGAACCAGTCCCGTTCAACGAGGCAACTGGTTGGTCAAACACGTCCTCGGCGAACACATCCCCGCCCCGCCGGCGGCCGTGCCGGAGCTGCCCAGTGACGAGTCCAAGCTGGGCGAATTGACGCTGCGTGAGGCGCTCCAGCGACACCGTGCCGATCCCAGCTGTGCGGCCTGCCACGACAAAATTGATTCCTTCGGATTGGTGTTCGAGCACTATGGACCGATCGGCGAGCGGCGTGAAACGGATCTGGGCGGACGCCAAGTGGATAGCCACGTCCAGTTTCCCGACGACAGTCACGGGGACGGGATCGAGGGGCTGCGGGATTACATCCGCCGCGCCCGACAAGCCGACTTTGTCGACCATTTTTGTCGCAAACTGCTCGCCTATGCCCTCGGACGCTCGTTAGAGTTGTCGGATGAGGCGGCGATCGCCGAGATGAATGAATCGCTTGCGGCCGAGGGATTTCGCATCCGAGATGCCATTGAAAACATCGTCACCAGTCCGGCGTTCCGAAACAAACGTGTGAATGCAGATTTATGACCGAGTGAATTGGGCGACCACACTTCAACCGTAGCGGAAGCCGCCAAGGCTTTCGGCTCCCCTCCCCCCCGCGTGACCTGGCACGTCGATTGTATGACGGCACAAATCGGAAAACGATTTAGATTCTCTCCCGCT
>NZ_JACEHH010000219.1 GCF_014154935.1 Stieleria mannarensis | reverse complement strand
ACGCCGGCGCTTCGGCGGCTTATTCTTCTTGTCAGCTCGTTTGTTTTCTTCGATCGCCTGCTTGATGCCTTCGCGAGCATCATTGATTTCAGCCTCACTTGCGAAGTCAAACTTGAGCTGATCGTCGTCTTCGAAGCGTTCACTTTGGCGACCAAAAAACCGGCGGATCAACGCATCGAGTTCGCCTTGTTTCTTGGACAACTGATCGCGCAGGCGACTGTTGGTTTTGGCGAGTTCTTCATTGGACGCAGCGAGCGACTTGGCATCTTCGACGAGCGACTCGTTGGCGGCCGCAAGAGAGTCGACGCTTTTTGTGAGCGATTGATTCTTCGCCCGCAGTTCGTCGATTTGTCGCTTCAATTGCTCCAGTTCGTTCATGTATTCAGGCTAAAGAAATCCCCCAATCGCGCAAGCGCAAATCCTCGTCGGGCAACGAAAAAGGGCAAGTTTTTTCACCGGAAAAAACTTGCCCTAAGCGTTGAGTTTTGGATCGCGATCGGCGTGACATTCACGCGGCC
>NZ_JACEHH010000218.1 GCF_014154935.1 Stieleria mannarensis | reverse complement strand
ATCGGGTAAGGACGTCCCTTTCGGGACGCCCTCCCCACACCACCGTACGTGCGGGTCCGCATACGGCGGCAGAGCGACGGTGAGCAAGCTCGGCCGACAGACTCTTTAAACTCAAAACGCCTTGCGCGGCGAGCCATGCGTTGGTCAGACCAACTCCGCTGGCGATGGTCTTGGACATGTGCCAAGGACCTCGCCGGCTGCGGGCATGGCGGATCGCTTGACGACGCGGGACGCCCAAGGCAATCAGATGGCGGCGACGCGTCTTCGGACGCTTCCACTGTTTCCAGTAGCGGCACCGAATGCGGCGACGAATCCAGCCATCCAGACGGGCGAACAGCTTCAGCTGAGAAGCCACGCCGAAGTAACCCATCTAGCCGCGGACGTAGCGACGCAGCTCACCCAAACGACGGTCCATCGACACGCCCCGGCTACGACCGGTAATCGTGACGACCTCTGCTGACTTCTGCACCGCCCGTAGAGGTTTCCACCCCCACGTTCCAGGTTTTCGGGCAAGCCCTACTGCCTGGA
>NZ_JACEHH010000217.1 GCF_014154935.1 Stieleria mannarensis | reverse complement strand
GAGGCGCTGGCGATTCATCAGGTGGAACTGTTCGCATACGAGTTGATGCCGAACCACTACCACCTCGTGCTCAGGCCCTTGGTGGACGGCGAGATGAGTCGGTTCATGGGCTGGGTCGGCGGCACGCACACGATGCGGTACCACGCCCACTATCAGACTGGAGGGATGGGGCATGTCTACCAGCAACGCTACAAGAGTTTTCCGATCCAGGATGACGACCATTTTCACGTGGTTTGCCGGTATGTCGAGCGGAATGCGCTGCGTGCGGGACTGGTGGATCGGGCAGAGGCGTGGCGGTGGGGATCACTCTGGCGTTGGCATTTCAAGCGTGACTCAAATCCGAGTCTGTTATCGCCTTGGCCCATTTCGCGATCATCGCGGTGGGTCGATCGTGTGAACGAAGCGCTGTCGCAAAAGGAGCTTGAGTCGGTTCGGCGCTGTGCCCAGCGGGGCGCGCCGCTGGGTGATGAAGGCTGGGTCGAATCGATCGCCCGACGCCTAAACCTCGAATCCACCATGCGACCCCGAGG
>NZ_JACEHH010000216.1 GCF_014154935.1 Stieleria mannarensis | reverse complement strand
GGGTGCATTCCCATTTAGTTGACGCTTTTTGCTAGCAACGCATTGGGGTTCGGCTGCGGTTTCTCGATTCGGTGACAGTGGTATCTTGGGCGATTCAGGGACGATCTTCCACTCGCCAAGCAAGGATGCGGTCAACGATGCAAGGAACAGCCATGGGGCAATCGAAGGATAAACGGATCGAGTCGGCCGAAGAAATGTTCGCGTTGTTCTACGCTCAGCTGGCTCCCGACTTGGCGGCCTGGAAGAAGCAGGTCTCGGACCATCCCAATCAACTCGGAACACTCGAAAGAACCATTCACAATGCCTTTGCCCGCGGTGCGGATATGGTCGTCGCAGGGTTGATCTCCTCGACGATGATCGAAGAAGGGTTTGAGAAGGCATGCCACGCCAGCCGTGAAAATTTCTCCAGGCCGCTCCAGAAAGGACGTGAGACCCGAGTCGCAATTCGGCTACTCGGCGGCATGCTGTTTTGGGCCACAGCCCTATACTGTGCTCCGAAGAAAAAGTTACTCCGCAAAGACGATTCGCCTCGG
>NZ_JACEHH010000215.1 GCF_014154935.1 Stieleria mannarensis | reverse complement strand
GGGTGCATTCCCATTTAGTTGACATTTTTTGCTAGCAACGCATCGGGGTTCGGCTGCGGTTTCTCGATTCGCTGACAGTGGTATCTTGGGCGATTCAAGGACGATCTTCCACTCGCCAAGCAAGGATGCGGTCAACGATGCAAGGACTAGCCATGGGACAATTGAAGGATAAACGGATCGAGTCGGCCGAAGAAATGTTCGCGTTGTTTTACGCTCAACTGGCTCCCGACGTGGCGCTTTGGAAGAAGCAGCTCTCGGACCATCCCGATCAACTCGGAACACTCGAAAGAACCATTCACAATGCCTTTGCCGGCGGTGCGGACATGGTCGTCGCAGGGTTGATCTCCTCGACCATGGTCGAAGAAGGGTTTGAAAAGTCATGCCAATCGAGCCGAGACAATTTTGCCAGACCGCTCCAGAAAGGACGTGAGACCAGGGTCGCAGTTCGGCTCCTCGGCGGCATGCTGTTTTGGGCCACAGCCCTGTACTGTGCTCCGAAGAGAAAGTTGCTCCGAAAAGACGATTCGCCTCGT
>NZ_JACEHH010000214.1 GCF_014154935.1 Stieleria mannarensis | reverse complement strand
CCAACTGTTCCCCCTGACCGCCACGCGGTCACCCGCGCTGAAAAAAGTGTAGAACCGTTGTCCCCAACTGTTCCCCCCTGACCGCCACGCGGTCACCCGCGCTGAAAAAAGTGTAGAACCGTTGTCCCCAACTGTTCCCCCTGACCGCCACGCGGTCACCCGCGCTGAAAAAAGTGTAGAACCGTTGTCCCCAACTGTTCCCCCTGACCGCCACGCGGTCAGCCCGTCCAACCCACTCAGCCACCCACCCGAGAAGAGAACAGTCCAAAACAATGGTTCCACAATCAGAATCCCAGCGACTCAAACCAACCCCAACCGATCCGAGGGGCTGGTCACGGCCAGGCCGGGACGGTTCATGACGTGGGTATAGATCATCGTCGTTTTCACATCCTTATGTCCGAGCAATTCCTGCACCGTACGAATGTCCGCCCCGTCTTCGAGCATGTGGGTGGCAAAACTGTGGCGAAGTGTATGGGGAACGGCCTTCTTGAGGATTTCGGTTCGGCGAAGGGCCCGCTTGAAACGCGTAGGGAAGGTGTCTTCGTGC
>NZ_JACEHH010000213.1 GCF_014154935.1 Stieleria mannarensis | reverse complement strand
TTTTGGATCCAACGCTGGGACTTCTCGTGACCGCAGGTGGCGCAGTGACGATTTCCGCAGCTCCGCCCTGTCCAATGGGTTTGGCCGCAGCCATCGCATCGGTACAGGACTCCACCGAGGGCACCGGTTCGGCAGCACGGCAACAACGAGATCACGCGTGCGACCTGCACCAGTGAATCCGGGAGCGGATCGGGAAGCTTGGCGAGGAACGCCGGTCCATGCTTGGCGATCGCTTCGGCCAGCGTGGACACGTTCGGGCGACGGGGTTACTTCAGTCGCGCACCGCAGCCGAGTGCATCGGGATCATCATCGTCTCCCGGCAACTTTCCGAACAGTCCGTCGATCGCTCCCCTCGCGTTGGCCTCCGCATCCTCAGTCAGATGCAGGTAGATGAGGGTGGTCTGCAGCGAGGAATGCCCCATGTATTTCTGGATGACCTTCAATCCAACGCCGGCTTCGAGCAAGTGCGTGGCGTAGGAATGGCGTAACGTGTGGATCGTGATTTTCTTGCCGAAGTTGAGCTTCTTGGCGATCTGCTTCATTGCGCCT
>NZ_JACEHH010000212.1 GCF_014154935.1 Stieleria mannarensis | reverse complement strand
GATTTTAGGTTAAAGCATGGTCTGCCCAAATTTGATGAGGCAGTTCCCTCGACCGGCGCGGTTGCACGAGTTCATGTAAACGGGAAAAACTTCTTTGGCCTAAATGGAAGATTCGAAGATCTTTCACCTTCTCTGCGTCGAGCATACTATGAGGCGGCTGGCGTAAGCGGCAACTTAAGATCCGCACATCATGCAGAAGCCATTGCGTTGATGAAGGCATCAGGCGAAATCATGGCTTCGCGCACGCGAAGCATCACCATATACGTTGACCGCGTCACTTGCGGATGGTGTCGACATGACGGCGGTATTGCAGCAATGAAACGTTTTCTAAACATTGACGAGCTATTCGTACTCGATGGCGCTGGAAACATTCGACCTTTTTGAGGAACCGATGATGAGCAGTAAACTTCAGGCTGAATCTCCTTCTGGTGAGGTGCGATTTCTTGAAGTCGACCAATTGCTTGAGTTGCTGACCGATACCGGTGATGATGATTGGTTGATTGGCACAGGCGAAATACAAGCCTCGTCTGTCGATCACGACAACGGATTTTTA
>NZ_JACEHH010000211.1 GCF_014154935.1 Stieleria mannarensis | reverse complement strand
ACCCGTCATCTGGTTTGTCCGCGAACAAACTCGGATAGCCCATGGCCGTAGCGTTTACACTGAAAGTATGCCCATTGATCATTCGAGGTTGGAGGCATGTCGTATCTTCCAACGTCTTTGTCGGTGCGAGGATACCAGAACCGTCCATCTTCATCCAGCAATCCGCAGCCATACTCGACTCGCCACGTCTCTGTGGACGGTTCTTCGGCAATGATTGAAAAGCGAGCAGGAGAATCGGAATGGCCAAGTTCTGTAAAAAAGCAGATTCGAAACGTCACAGCGATGGACAAGCCGAAGTTGATCTGGACATCTTCGATCATGGAATAGTCAATGACCGGAGTCTCTCCAGCGAACGATGCATCGGCAGCAACGTCATGCAACATTTCAGCGGTGAATTCAAAGTTTGGATCGTCACACAGCTCGGCGATGACGTTGCAATTGCCTTGGCCACACTCCTCAGCAGTGGTGTATCGTTCGAGAAGTGGCCTCGCGATCGTGAAAAGTGTGTGCAAGTGGTCGAAGACGTTCGGGCTCCAAAGATTTATAGGGGATCGATCGGGT
>NZ_JACEHH010000210.1 GCF_014154935.1 Stieleria mannarensis | reverse complement strand
GCCAGGCAGTAGGGCTTGCCCGAAAACCTGGAACGTGGGGGTGGAAACCTCTACGGGCGGTGCAGAAGTCAGCAGAGGTCGTCACGATTACCGGGCGTAGCCGGGGCGTGTCGATGGACCGTCGTTTGGGTGAGCTGCGTCGCTACGTCCGCGGCTGGATGGGTTACTTCGGCGTGGCTTCTCAGTTGAAGCTGTTCGCCCGTCTGGATGGCTGGATTCGTCGCCGCATTCGGTGCTGCTACTGGAAACAGTGGAAGCGTCCGAAGACGCGTCGCCGCCATCTGATTGCCTTGGGCGTCCCGCGTCGTCAAGCGATTCGCCATGCCCGCAGCCGGCAAGGTCCTTGGCACATGTCCAAGACCTTCGCCAGCGGAGTTGGTCTGACCAATGCATGGCTCGCCGCGCAAGGCGTTTTGAATTTAAAGAGTCTGTGGGCCGAGCTTGCTCACCGTCGCTCTGCCGCCGTATGCGGACCCGCACGTACGGTGGTGTGGGGAGGGCGTCCCGAAAGGGACGTCCTTACCCGATTTCGCGCGTCCGGTCACGACGACAGCACGTGCCAT
>NZ_JACEHH010000021.1 GCF_014154935.1 Stieleria mannarensis | reverse complement strand
TTCACAGAGGCGGATCCTCCTCGATCAGCGTAGACCTAATCGGAGCCTGGAGACATGAGGAATGTGTGTCGGAATTTCTCGTCCGCCAATGTGATGCCCTTATTCCACTGCTGGCGGAACCTGTCGGCGGGCGGTCATTGGCCACTGTAGCTGATCGATCGAGCATCCCTTTACAATCAAACGGTCCCGAAACAGAATCCTTTGCCGATGAATCGTTTTGTCGTCACCGTTGCGTTGATGCTCGCCGCTGGATCGATTCCGGGCATCGTCTCCATCCAGACCGCCAGCGCGGGAACACCGGTCTACGTCGGCCAGGCCAAAGCCCGCCTGGTGCCGATGCACACGATCGATCATTCGGCTTGGAACAACTTGCTAGGCAACTACGTCGATTCCGATGGCAGGGTGGACTACAAAGGCTGGCATGGGAGCGGTGAAGATCAGGCGTTGCTTGACGATTACCTGCAAACACTTTCGACCGCATCCATCGCGGCCGACAACGAAACCACACAATCACACCGGCTGGCGTTCTGGATCAATGCCTACAACGCGCTGACCATCAAAGGCATCTTGCGCGAATACCCGACCACCAGTATTCGCAATCACACCCCGCGGTTGTGGGGATACCACATCTGGCACGACTTGAAACTGCACGTCGGACACAAACCGTTCTCGCTGGACGAAATCGAGCACCAGGTGTTGCGAAAAATGGGGGAACCGCGGATCCATTTCGCGATCGTTTGTGCGTCGATCGGTTGCCCGCGACTATTAAACGAGGCCTATGTGCCGGAGCGGGTGGACGAGCAATTGACGGCGAATGCGAAAGACTTTTTCTCTCGGCGTCAGAACTTTCGCCACGACGTCGCCGGAAAACGTTTTTATCTGTCGGCGATCTTGAAATGGTTCGCCGAAGATTTCGGTGACGACCCATCGCAGGTTCTCAAACGCGTCGCCGTGTGGTTGCCCGATGAGACCGCGCGGCGTGCGGCGATGGACAACGCGGTCAGCCTTTCTTATCTGGATTACAACTGGCAGCTGAACGCTCAAACCGCTCGATGACGATGCCCGCCCGGCGATACAACCGATTGAATTCTTCGACAAAGGAAGCCGGTTCCTTGATCGGCAACCGCATCGGTCCGACCGGGTGATCGTCGCGATAGATGGCCGCGTCGCAGGGGACGGCGGTTCGATTGCTGCTGCTCATGATTGCCCACGGTAGACCGCCGAGGGATGGGGAAACCCGAGCCGTTTGTCGACGCGGTTGTAAACCGGTTCTCCCGCCTGGTAGCGTTTCAGATTGATGGCCGCCAAAGCCGTCGAGTCGTCGACGCGGCGATGCGACTGGGCTCCGACATGTGGCGAGATCATGACCTTGGGGTCGTCCCACAGCTTGCTCTCGGGCGGCAACGGTTCCACCTCCGTCACGTCCAATCCTGCGCCGGCCAAATGACCGCTGGCCAACGCGTCGCACAAGGCCTGTTCCTGAACCACCGAGCCGCGGGCAACGTTGATCAAGTACGAACCACGTTTCATTTTCGCAAACCGCTCGGCATCGAACACGCCCTTGGTGCCCGAGTTCAGTGGCAGCGTCAGGACCACCACGTCGCTTTCGGCCAACAGCCGATCGAGTTGGTCGGCCGGCCACAACTGAGAGACCTCCGGTGGGCAATCCACCGGGTAGTAATCGGTGGCAATCAGACGCACGTCCCAAGGCGCCAGCACGCGGGCCAAAAAGCGACCGTTGCCGCCCAGGCCGACGATCCCGACCGTTTTGCCACGCAGGTCATCGGTGGGCAAGCGGATGAATTCTCGGCGTGCTTCGGCGCGAAAGAACAACGGGGCGCGGCGGATCACGCCGAACAGCAGCGAAAACGTTTGCTCGGCGACCTGGGGGGCAAACAACCCCGACGCGCTGCTGACAACGATGGCGTCGTTTTCGATCACCCCAGGCACCAGACAGTGGTCCAGCCCGGCCGCGGAGGATTGAATCCAACGCAACTTTCCGGCATCGAGCACGCGGTCCCAGTTGACGGGAACTTTGGCGTGCCCGATGAAGATCTCCGCCGTCGGCAGCAATTCGTCGATGCGTTCCTGGCCGGCATTGACCACTTCATAGTCCGGCGCGGCGGCTTGAATCTGGTCGATGTGTTTCTGGCCGACGGGGTAACAGAGAACGATTCGCATGGGGCGGTTCCGTGAAGGGGGATTCGCGTGAACGCGGAGTATCCCCGACCGGGCAAATCTGCTCAATCCGTCACCGGTTTGCCAGCGGGACGCGTGAGCGGCCGGCCTCCCCCGTTACCGACGCCGTGCCCCTTGCTGACGCGACGGGCTGGCATGAGATGGTTTGCACCTCGCCGCACGTGCCTGGCCTGTTACAATGCATTCCCTTCCTCCCTCCTCCCCACGCCCCCGCCCATGATTCGACGATTCGCCGCCCTGGCGGTCTGGCTTGCCGCGTTCGGACCGGCCCTGGCCGAGACCGATTCGGAAAGCATCGATTTTGCCAGCCAAGTCCGCCCGATCCTTTCGGACGCCTGTTTCGCCTGCCACGGACCGGATGAAGAATCCCGCGCCGCCGACCTGCGGTTGGACGATCCCGAATCGGCCGCAGCGGTGATCGAATCGGGCGACGCATCGTCCAGTGAGCTGTATGCCCGGTTGGTGGAATCAGATCCCGAGTTGAGAATGCCGCCGCCCGATTCGGGCAAGCAACTCGACGCGTCACAGATCGCCATCTTGAAACGCTGGATCGACCAGGGGGCCGAATTTGAAACGCATTGGGCGTTCGTCGCGCCGTCGCGACCGGAGATCCCGCCCTTCGAGCAGTCGGCTTGGGTGAAGAACCCGATCGACGCATTCGTCGCGAGGGAACTGGATTCGGAGGGGCTTTCGCCTTCCCCGGCCGCCGGCCACCGCACGTTGATCCGTCGTCTGGCGTTGGACCTGACGGGGCTGCCGCCGGAACCGGCATTCGTCACCGCGTGGATCAAGCGGCTGCAAAATGATGGCGAAGCGGCGTACCAGGATCTGGTCGGCGTGCTGCTGCAATCCAGCCACTACGGGGAACACTGGGCGCGGATGTGGTTGGACGCGGCGCGCTATGCCGATTCGGACGGCTATGAAAAAGACAAACCCCGCCAGGCTTGGTTTTATCGCGACTGGGTCGTCGATTCCTTCAACCACGATCGACCCTACGACGATTTCCTGGTCCGGCAAATCGCCGGCGACTTGCTGCCCGGTGCGACTCAATCGGATCACGTCGCCACCGGATTTTTGCGCAATTCGATGGTCAACGAAGAAGGCGGCGCCGATCCCGAACAGTTCCGCATGGAAGCGATGTTCGACCGCATGGACGCGATCGGCAAATCCATCCTGGGGCTGACGATCCAGTGCGCCCAATGCCACACACACAAGTACGACCCGATCGAGCAACACGAATACTACGGCATGTTCGCGTTTCTCAACAACACCCACGACGCGATCATCCCGGTCTATACCGACAGCGAACAGAATCGCCGCGATCACGTGCTGCAGCAAGTCGCCCGAGAGGAACGTTTGATCAAAGCCGCGATCCCCGACTGGCGTGAGCGCATGCACGGCTGGGCCGGCGAGGTGTCGGGGCGCAGCCAGCCAGACTGGACACCGATCGAGTTGTCGTTCTTGGATCGGACACTGGGTGGATCGAAGTTTCTGCCCCAAGGTGATCGATCCTATCTGTGCCAGAGCTATGCACCGACGAACTTTAAACCACAGGGCACCGGAACCTATCACGGAAATCGCTTGACGGGGTTGCAGTTAGAATTGCTGACGCACCCCAATCTGCCGCGGAGCGGACCGGGACGAAGCGTCGACGGCACGTGGGCGCTCAGCGAGTTGACGGCGGAGGTCGCGTTGTCGGACAGTCCCGATCAAGCGACACGGATGAAATTCAGCCGCGCCCTGGCCGATCGGTCGCCTCCGGTCGCAGAATTAAGACCACGCTACGGCAACAAAAAGAATTCAAAACGCGTCACCGGCGGAATCGACTTTGCCATCGACGGCGACGAAACGACCGCGTGGACCAACGAAGTCGACACGCCCCAGAGCAACATCTCTCAAACGGCGTGGTTCGAGTTCGAATCGCCGATCGAGATTCCTGAGGGGCAACACGCGATCGTCACCGTTCATCTGGCCCAGCGTCACGGCGGCTGGAACAGCGACGACAACCAGACGTTCAACATCGGACGGTTTCGCGTGTCGCTGACCGGCGACGCGATCCCCGAGTTCGATCCGCTGCCCAGTGCGGTCGATGCAATCGTGAGGCGTCCGCCTGCGCAATGGTCGCCCGACCAGGAAGCCACGGTGTTTTCGCATTGGCGCACGACGGTGCCCGAAGCGGAGCCGCACAACGAAGCGATCGATCAAGCCTGGAAGTCGCATCCGCGTGGGACGACACAATTGACACTGGCCCGCCGCGAAGACCCGCGAACGACGTCGCTGCTGGCCCGGGGAGATTTCCTCAGCCCGGTGGAACCGGTCACCCCGCACGTGCCGGCGTTTTTGCACGCGTTGGAAAATGACGACGCCCCGCCGCGATTGCAGTTCGCGCGTTGGCTGGCGTCGGAGGAATCACCGACGACGGCACGCTCGATCGTCAATCGGATCTGGCAGGGCTACTTCGGCGTCGGCTTGGTCGAAACCAGCGACGACCTGGGGACGCAAAGTGCGCCGCCGTCGCATCCCGAACTGATGGACTATCTGGCCGTGGAATTGATCGAGAACGGTTGGAGCCTGAAGCATCTGCATCGCCTGATCGTCAGCTCGGCGACCTATCGACAATCGTCGCGTTTGACGCCTGAGCTTGCAGAGCGTGACCCCTACAACCGACTGCTGGCCCGTGGAGCTCGTTTCCGAGTCCCCGCCGAAACGGTGCGCGACATCACGTTGGCGGCCAGCGGCTTGCTCAACCGCAGCGTCGGCGGGCCGAGTGTGTATCCTCCGGCACCGGAGTTTCTGTTCAAGCCGCCGGTCAGCTATGGGCCGAAGGTTTGGGAGGTCGCCGAAGACGCCCAGCGTTATCGACGCGCGCTTTACACGTTCCGGTTTCGCAGCGTCCCCTACCCGATGTTGGAAAACTTTGACGCCGTGCCGGGAAATCTGTCCTGTGTGCGTCGCAGTCTGTCCAACACGCCGATGCAGGCCCTGACGTCGCTCAACGAGCCGATGTTTTTGGAGTGCGCGATCGCGCTTGCCGCCAAGACGATTCGCGAAACTCCCGAGACGGGTGACGGCGCTCGAATCCGATTCGCATTCCAGCGCTGTGTCGGACGTGATCCGAGTGCGGACGAGCGGGGCGTGTTGACGGACTATCTGCAAAGCCAACGGACTCGGCTGGAAAACCAATCGCTGTCGGCCGACGAGATTTTATCGTCCGGGGCGTTACTGGAGGTCGGCGATTTGGACGCGGACGAATTGGCGGCATGGTCGCTCGTTTGCCGCGTGTTATTGAACTTGGATGAAACGATCACTCGAGAATAGATCATGACCCCTCTGAATCGATCACGCCGCTGGTTCTTGCGCGATTGCGGCGTCGGCCTGGGAGCGATCGCCGCGACCCAGATGATGGCCGACCCGTCGATGGCAAAATCGACCGCGGATCCGCTGGCAGTGCGCGCCCCGCACTTTCCGGCCAAAGTCAAGAACGTGATCTTTCTGTTCATGGCCGGCGCGCCCAGCCATTTGGAACTGTTCGATTACAAGCCCCAATTGGCCAAGTTCGATGGCACGTTGCCGCCGGCGGAATTGCTGGAGGGTTATCGTGCGGCATTCATCGATCCGAATTCAAAACTGCTGGGGCCGAAATTCAAATTCGCCCGTCACGGCCAGTGCGGTGCGGAAATTAGCGAGATCCTGCCGCACACGGCCAAAATCGCCGATGACTTGACGATCGTCAAATCGATGACGACCGACGCGTTCAATCACGCGCCGGCGCAAATCATGATGAACACCGGATCGCAACTGTTCGGCAAACCCAGCCTGGGATCATGGACGCTGTACGGTTTGGGCAGCGAGTCGAAAGACTTGCCGGGGTTCGTTGTGTTTAGCAGCGGCAGCAAAGGCCCCAGCGGCGGCAACAGCAACTGGGGCAGCGGATTTTTGCCGACGGTGTACTCCGGTGTCCAGCTCCGCAGCGTCGGCGATCCGGTGTTGTACCTGTCCAACCCGCCGGGCGTGGACTCGCGGGCCCAGCGTGACGCACTCGACGCGATCACGCAGCTCAACGAGCAACATTTGTCGGTCACGGGAGATCCCGAAATCGCGACGCGGATCAATTCGTTTGAAATGGCGTACCGGATGCAGGCGTCGGCGCCGGAGTTGATGGACATTCGATCCGAGACGCAGAAAACGCTGGACCTGTACGGTGCCGACCCCGACAAACCTTCGTTCGCCAAGAACTGTTTGTTGGCGCGGCGGTTGGTCGAGCGGGGCGTCCGATTCGTGCAATTGTTTCATGAAGCGTGGGACCAACACGGCAACCTGGTCGGCGGGTTGAAGACCAATTGCCGAGACACCGACCAGGCCTGTGCGGCGCTGGTCCAAGATTTGAAGCGGCGTGGGATGTTGGACGAGACGCTGGTGATTTGGGGCGGCGAATTCGGGCGCACGCCGATGGTCCAAGGCGGGGGCAACGACGGCCGCGACCACCATCCCAACGCGTTCACGATGTGGATGGCCGGCGGCGGGATGCGGCCCGGGGCGACACTCGGGGAGAGCGACGATTTTGGCTTCAACGTCACCCGTGATCGCGTGCATGTCCGCGATTTGCACGCGACGATCTTGAACCAGTTGGGGTTCGACCACACCCGATTGAGCGTGAAATTCCAAGGGCTCGATCAACGGCTGACCGGTGTCGAACCGGCGCGTGTGGTGCGAGAGATTTTGGCGTGAGGGCGACAAAAACAATCAATTTGCCGTCCTGAGATGCGTTCACCCTCGGCTAGCGTTGAACTATTCTTTCCGAAACCATCTCGATCCGTCAGCTTTGCCCCTCGAATTCGACTTTTTTGATGTCCAAACCGATCTCCGGAATCCTGACCCCCAACATCACGCCTGTCGATCGTGACGGTCGTGTGGACGAAGACACGCTGCGTCGGTACGTGGATTGGTTGATCGAAAAAGGCGTCGACGGCTTGTACCCCAACGGCAGCACGGGGGAATTCATCCGGTTTACCGCCGAAGAACGCCGCCGGATCGTCGAGGTCGTGGTGGACCAGACCGCCGGCCGGGTGCCTGTGTTGGCCGGCGCGGCCGAAGCCAATGCCAAGGAGACGATTGCGGCGTGTGACGCGTACGGCGCGATGGGGGTGCGAGCGGTCGCGATCGTTGCTCCGTTTTATTACCGGCTGTCCGACCAAGGCGTGTACGCGTATTTCCGTGAAATCGCCGACGCCGTCTCGGTCGACGTCACGCTGTACAACATCCCCCTGTTCGCCTCGCCGATTTCCGTCGAAACCGTTGTGCGGCTGGCGTCGGAATGCCCACGTGTGGTCGGCATCAAAGACAGCTCGGGCGACCTGCCGAACATGATGCGGATGATTTCGCAGATCCGTCCCCTCCGCGACGACTTTTGTTTTCTCACCGGCTGGGATGCGGCGTTGGTGCCGATGCTGGTCGCCGGCGCCAACGGCGGAACCAACGCGACCAGCGGCGTCGTCCCCGAACTGACCCGTGCGATCCACCGCAGCGTCGTCGCCGGGGACATCGAACAAGCGATGAAATTGCAGTACCAGTTGCTGCCGCTGTTTGACGCCATGCTCTCGATCGGCGAATTCCCCGAAGGCTTTCGTGCCGGTGCGCGATCACGAGGCTGGGACCTCGGCCCGGGACGCGTCCCGATTTCCGAGCGACAGCGCGACGCGATTGCCGCAGCCCAGCGACAGATCGATGATTTGCTGAAGGAGTTCGTCGACGCACCGACACCCGGCGTGTCCAATCAAGTGATCCAAAAGATCGTCAGCCAGGTGATGTCGCAACTGAAGACACCCTAGCCACATCACACACAACGGAAGTTTCTTCGCAACGGGCGGGAACGCATTAGATGCCAGTCGGGGCGCGGCAATGAGAGCAATCGGATTCAACCAACGTTTCTCGGTGACGATCTGCAAGGGAACCCTGTTACCGGTGTTGTTGGTCGCCGTCGCAGCGGCCGCTGCGACCGACGCCCGGGCTTGGGAACCAAAGAACAAGTCGGTGTTGGCGGGGCAGACGGCTCTGGAACTCGCCTCCCCGACGCTGACCGAAAGCAGCGGACTGGCATTTTCCGGCGTCGACCCCCAATGCGTTTGGTCGCACAATGATTCCGGCGACAAAGCCAGGCTGTACGCCTTTTACGTCAACGGCCGCCCTTGCGGTCGGATGGCGCTACGTGGGGTCAAGGCCCATGACTGGGAAGACATGGCGTCCTTCGACGACGACGGGCCACGACTGTTGGTGGCCGATGTGGGCGACAACGACTCCCGGCGTCAATCGGTTTCGTTGTACATTTTCGATGAGCCCAGCCCCCGCGCGAGAACCCTGGTCGCATCGTTCCAGCACCTGGCCGTGCGCTATCCGGGCGGGCCGCACAATTGTGAAGCTGTGGCGGTCGACGTTCCACGGCGGCGGGTCTTGTTGTTGGCCAAATCACCGCTGATGGCAACGATGTTCGAGGTCCCACTGCCGAAACGCGGCGACGCGAGCGAATCGTCCGAGGCGGACGTCTCGGTCATCCAGGTGGAAGCCAAGCGAGTTCAAACCCTTGCGATCCCACTTGCGACCGGCATGGATCTGTGCGCCAAAACGGGAGACCTCTGGATTGCCAACTACCTGCAGGCCTATCGCTTTCCCCACTCCAAGCGCGTACCGCTGGAGACGCGATTGCGACAAATGCCGGGCATCGTCGAATTGCCGAGGTTGAAGCAAGTCGAAGCGATCGCCGTCGATGACCAGGGGCGTGTCTGGGTGACCAGCGAAGGCAGGCCGGCGAAGATGCAGCGGTTGACGGTGACTCCGTGACCGACCGCGGCCCCATCGAATGTGTCACGATCGATTCGATCGACGATCCGCGTCTTTCAGGCTTTCGAAACCTGAGGCATCGCCCGACCGGACGCGTGATCGACTCGTCACATTTCGTCGTCGAGGGGCAATTGATCACACAGCGATTGATCGCCAGTGATTTTCCGCTGCGAGCGGTGGTGGTCGAAGACGGCCGCGACCTCAGCGTGCTGGGCGGACTGCCCGCCCCCACGCCCGTGTTCGTGCTGTCACGCGATCAGATGCGCCAGCTGTCCGGGTTTGATTTCCATCGCGGGTTTCTCGCCAGTGCCGATCGCAAACCGCTCGGTACGATCGCCGACTTTCGCGACGATCCGGTATCGCTGGCGCTGATCCACACGACGGACATGGAAAACTTGGGCTCGATGGTGCGTACGGCTGCGGCGCTGGGGATCCGCCAGATCCTGATCGATCTCCGGTCGGTCGACCCGTTTTCCCGGCGGGCGATGCGGGTCAGCATGGGGGCGGTTCTAGGCATGCGTTGGCTGGCGTTGAAGCAACCGGCCGACGATCTGCGGGCACTGGCAAGTCACGGGGTCGTCAGTTTGGCGTCGACGCTGGCATCCGATGCCGTCTCCATCGATCAGGTAACGCGGAATGCGGATCCGATGGTTTTGGTGATGGGCAACGAGGCCCAGGGGTTGCCGACCGAGGTGCAGCGAGCGGCGACGCATCGGGTGACCATCCCCATGGCCACCGCCTCGGGGTGCGGCCAGTTGGTCGACAGCCTGAACGTCTCGGTGGCCGCCGCGATCCTGCTGTACGAACTGACGCGTCGGGTGTGAGGAGCCATCCACCTTGGTGGACGACGCTCCCTTCCGGGCCGTCGCGAGCAGCGTCCGCGGCGACGACCTAGAAAGGGCGTCGTACAACGATCCGCTCGCGTGTACTACAATTATCGCTTCAGGTCAGCCTTCACCGCTCATTTCGCTCGCCAGCAACGTCGACCATGCAACTGCATTGCCTCGGAACGGCCGGGTATCACCCCAACGAGGATCGACACACGAGCTGTTATTTCTTGCCGGAAAGCGGGGTCGTGCTCGACGCCGGGACGGGGCTGTTTCGGTTGGCGGAGCTGATCCAGACGCCGACGCTGGACATCTTGCTCAGCCACGCCCACCTGGATCACGTCGCCGGGCTGACGTTTTTGCTGGACGTGCTGCATCAACGCCCCGTCGATCGGCTGCGGATTTGGGGCGAAAAGGAGAAACTGGCGGCGATCCAACAGCACTTGTTTTCGCGACTGTTGTTCCCCGTCCAGATCGAAGCGGAATTCCGTGAAATCGACGATTTGCCGCAATTTACGATCGGCGACTGCACGATCGATTGGCGTCACCAGCAACACCCCGGGGCGTCGGTCGGCTATCGATTCCGCTGGGCGGACGGCACGCGGTTGTTGTATTTGACCGACACGACGGGCGATGACGGTGGCGAGGCGATTCGCTGGAATGGTGGGGCGGACCTGATGATGCACGAGTGCTATTTTCCGGATGCCATGGCTCAGTGGGCGACCAAAACGGGGCACACCCATAGCAGCCGTGTGGCGAGGATTGCGGCCGCGTCGGCGCCGAAACAGCTGGTCCTGACCCACGTCAATCCGGTCGATCCGCAGCCCGAAGTGATGCTCCGGGAAGTCAGCGAGGTGCTCCAGCGGCGAAAAATCCCGGTCCGTTTGGCGGCCGACCGCGATGTGATCGAATTCGGTTGCTGAAAACCCGAATTGCCTCATGATCGGCCGTCGGGAACGCCGAAACAGTGCTTCACGCGGCGAACCCGAGCGTTCATCCGGCTGTCACAGAGGCCGGCGGTTGGAACGTTCCGGCGGCGATCTGGTGGTTTGCGGTCGACAGAACCCAAATCCGGCTTGCCCCAGGACGATCGATTGCTAAACTCTGCCCTCTCTCCAACGGTGCTGCGTTGCAGCGCCCGCGAGGGCAGGACAGTGCCGGGACGATGAGCCTGGCGATTGGGCGAGCGATTCGCCAGCGTAGCTCAGTTGGCAGAGCAGCTGATTTGTAATCAGCCGGTCGTGGGTTCGAATCCCTCCGCTGGCTCTGGCGTGGCTTCCGCCACCGGGTGGCATCGCCGCGGGCCAAGAGTTCGAAACGGTTTGGGCTGTGAAACCGCACGGGCCGGCCGGCTAGCCGCCTTGCCAGCGACGGCCGAACAAGGCACACTTCCTGACGAATTAACGATCCGATCAAGAATTTACCGATTCAATTGCACGACGAGACCGACAGCAAGATTTAAATAAAGATCGACAAGTAACGAAGGGGGTTTGCCCGAGTGGTTAAAGGGGGCGGACTGTAAATCCGCTGGCTACGCCTACATTGGTTCGAATCCAATAGCCCCCATGAAGAAGAGGTCGCAAATCGAGAGGCCCGAATTTGCGATGCGTGTGAAGAGCATGATCAAGCGGGTGTAGCACAATGGTAGTGCAGCAGCCTTCCAAGCTGAATACGAGGGTTCGATTCCCTTCACCCGCTCTGAGCGTCGCTGCTGTAGCTCAGTGGTAGAGCACTTCCTTGGTAAGGAAGAGGTCATGGGTTCAAGTCCCATCAGCAGCTTGAGCGTCTGGAACTGAGAATCTGGAAAGTTGGTGCGGATCTTGCTGATTTTTTTCAATCAGCAATTGCAAGCGACGCGACTTTTCGCAACAACTACGCACCCTCGCCAGCGGCACTGTTTTTTGCCTCCTCTGGCGGGCGTACTGAAGCAACAACCGGGGCGTCCTTGGTGGACGCTCCTGGATACGATTTTCTGTCTGTTTAGAAGAACAAAGTTCGATCGTCGCGACCACTGGGTCGGTGAACCACCGTGGGTGTGAACACGGCACCGCTTTTGTGGGCTCGTCAGGGGCGTATCCCCAGGCAAGTAGCGAGGGCGATCGAGCGCAGGTGAGTTAGAAATGGCCAAGGCAACATTTGAACGGACCAAGCCCCACGTCAACGTCGGCACGATTGGGCACATTGACCACGGTAAAACAACGACCACGGGTGCAATCCTGGCAGTCCAAGCCGCCAAAGGCTTGGCAGAGGCAAAGGGATATTCGGATATCGCCAAGGGCGGTACCGTGCGTGACGCGACCAAGACGGTGACCATCGCGGTCGCCCACGTCGAATACGAATCGGATAACCGTCACTACGCCCACATCGACTGCCCGGGCCACGCCGACTTCGTCAAGAACATGATCACCGGTGCCGCCCAAATGGACGGTGCCATCCTGGTCGTTTCGGCCGCCGACGGCCCGATGCCGCAAACCAAGGAGCACGTCCTCCTGGCTCGTCAGGTCGGCGTCCCCTACATCGTTATCTTCCTCAACAAGTGCGACTTGGTCGACGACGAGGAGTTGCTGGAACTGGTCGAGCTGGAAGCCCGCGAGCTGCTCAGCAAGTACGACTTCCCCGGCGACGACGTCCCCGTCATCCGCGGATCCGCTTTGCCGGCCTACAACAGCCCCAGCGACCCGGAAGCCAGCAAGTGCATCACCGAGCTGATGGAAGCTCTCGACGAGTACATTCCTGAGCCGGTTCGCGAAGACGACAAGCCGTTCCTGATGGCGATCGAAGACGTGTTCTCGATCGAAGGCCGTGGGACGGTCGCCACCGGTCGGATCGAACGCGGCGTGATCAAGGTCGGCGAAGAAGTCGAAATCGTTGGTCTGGGCCCGAATTCGTCCAAGACCACCTGCACCGGCGTCGAAATGTTCCGCAAGGAAATGAACGAAGGCCGTGCCGGTGACAACGTCGGATGCCTGCTCCGAGGTATCAAGCGTGAAGAAATCCAACGGGGCCAGGTTCTGGCCAAGCCCGGTTCGATCACCCCGCACACCAAGTTCGAAGCCGAAGTTTACTGCCTGAGCAAGGACGAAGGCGGCCGACACACGCCGTTCTTCAGCGGTTACCGCCCGCAGTTCTACTTCCGTACCACCGACGTGACCGGAACGGCCAACCTGCAAGGTGCCGACATGTGCATGCCCGGCGACAATGTGAAAGTCACCGTCGAACTGCACAAGCCGATCGCAATGGACGACGGTGTCCGGTTCGCTATCCGTGAAGGCGGTCGTACCGTCGGTTCGGGCGTTGTGACCAAAATCGTCGAGTAGTCCCCTCCGTGGGACCCGCTGACGCCCTCGCCGGCGTCAAACTCGAAGAAAGACATCGCGAGAACCAACGAATCACCTAGCGGTTCGTTGGTTCTCTGCTTTAAACTACGCGAAGCCGAATTTCGGTTCGGTCCCAGCGAAGGAGTGTAGCTCAATTGGCAGAGCACTGGTTTCCAAAACCAGCGGTTGCGGGTTCAAGTCCCTCCACTCCTGCTAGATTTTTCTGCCCATCCCGCTGCTCTGGTGCCAAGACGCCGGGTCGCGGTACGATGTGCTTGACGCGGAGGTGTTGCGTTCCTCCGACTAGTACTGGCTGAACAGAAGCCGGCCTTCGAAAAAGCCGGCGGATTCGAACCTAAGGACAATCGAGTGTCTCGAGACATCGCCGGGAGCAAAGCGAACACCGCCGCAAGTGGCAGTTCGCTTTCGAGCGAGCTATTGCACGCCTCCGTTTACAAACCGAACCAAGGACGTATCGTCCGCCAGTTGACCGTGCTGGCGATCTGGTTGATCGTCGCACTCGGTGCCTGGCGTCTTTACGCCACCCTGGACAGTTCGACCGCCAACAAGGCGATCGCCGTGGGGATCCCCGCCGGCATCCTGCTGGCCGGGTTGTGGATCGGCTACCGGCTGATCAACTGGCCTCGGTTTGCCGACTTTCTGATCGCCGTCGAAGCGGAAATGAAGAAGGTGACGTGGCCCAGCCGCGAAGAGGTCAAACGGGCGTCGGTGGTGGTGATCGTCACGATCGCCATCCTGGCCATCTCGCTGTTCCTGTTCGACGTCTTCTGGCAGGCGTTCTTCAATGCCTTGTGGGCAACGGCCTAACCGATTGTCCTGGATCGATTTGCTGGTAGATTTGGAATCTTGTCGCTCGCCGATCGCGACACCACCGCTCTTCACGTTTTCACGCCCAAGCCGTTTTCAGTGCTCCAATGACCGACGAATCCCGATCCCCCAACACCGACGACTCCGAAGTGATCGACGAGTCCAGCGAAGTGCTTGAGGAAACCGATTCCGCGGACGCGGGCGGCGAGGAAAGCGAAGCCGCCGAACCGGCCGAAGCTGTGGCGGAATCTAGCGGCGCGGAATCCACCGGCGAAGTGTTCTTGGACAGCGACGATGACGACGATGACCAGCCGTCGGATGAAATCGAGATGGATTGGTACATCCTGAAGGTCGCCTTCAACCGAGAAGATTCCATCGCCGACGCGTTGCGAAAGAAAATCGCAATGGAAGGCATGGAGGAATACTTCGGCGACGTGGTCGTCCCCAGCGAAGATGTCGCCACGTTCACCCGTGACGGCAAAAAACGAATCACGAAGCGAAAGCTCTTGCCTGGTTACATCATGGCCCGAATGGCCATCAACGATGACACCTGGTTCCTGGTCCGTGAAACCGGCGGAATCAGCGACTTCACCGGATCGGCGGGTAAACCCATGCCGATGGACCCGGCGGACGTGGATCGGTTCATCAACCGACCGATCGCCGAAGACGAAGAAGAGGCCCCGATCAAGACGGCGATTCCGTTCAAGGTCGGCGATCGTGTTCGCGTCAAGGAAGGCAATTTTGAAAACCAGGAAGGTGATGTCGATGCCGTCGATGAAGCCAACGGCCGAATCACCGTGATCATCAACATTTTCGGCCGCAGTGTTCCTATGGAATTGGATCACTGGCAAGTCGAACCGGTGTAGTTAACCTCACGCCGAAACATCACAACCAACTCAATCGTAAATCAAGCATCCGATCATGGCAAAGCAAGTTACTGGACAGGCAAAGTTTCAGGTCCCCGGCGGTCAGGCCACCCCCGCTCCTCCCGTCGGTACCTCCCTGGGTAAGTTCGGTGTGAACCTGGGCCAATTCGTCCAAGCGTTCAACGATCGCACCAAAGAATACAACGGCACCCCGATTCCCGTGATCGTCACGGTCTACAACGATCGTAGTTTCGAGTTCGTCACCAAAAGCCCGCCGGCCGCCTCGTTGCTGAAGCAAGCGGCGGGGATCGCCAAGGGCAGCGGCGTGCCGAACATCAACAAAGTCGCCAAGGTCACCCGCGCCCAGTGCGAGGACATCGCCACCAAGAAGATGGCCGACCTGAACGCCCGCAGCATGGACCAAGCCGTTCGAATGATCGAAGGCACGGCCCGCAGCATGGGCATCGACGTCGAAGGCTGAACGTTCGGTGTAGCGGAAGCCGCCAAGGCTTTCGCTTCACCACATGTCGCCGCAGCGCCGCTGCGAAACTCTTGGCGAGTTCCGCTACCGGAAAATGCAGCGGCGACGAACCCTCAGGAAACCGCCGCAAATTGATTTGCGGCCTTCATGCCGTAGCGGAAGCCGCCAAGGCTTTCGCTCCACCGCATGTCGGCGCAGCGCCGCTGCGAAACTCTTGGCGAGTTCCGCTACCGGAAAATGCAGCGGCGACGAACCCTCAGGAAGCCGCCGCAAATTGATTTGCGGCCTTCATGCCGTAGCGGAAGCCGCCAAGGCTTTCGCTCCACCGCATGTCGCCGCAGCGCCGCTGCGAAACTCTTGGCGAGTTCCGCTGCCGGAAAATGCAACGGCGACGAACCCTCAGGAAACCGCCGCAAATTGATTTGCGGCCTTCATGCCGTAGCGGAAGCCGCCAAGGCTTTCGCTCCACCGCATGTCGCCGCAGCGCCGCTGCGAAACTCTTGGCGAGTTCCGCTACCAGAAAATGCAGCGGCGACGAACCCTCAGGAAGCCGCCGCAAATTGATTTGCGGCCTTCATGCCGTAGCGGAAGCCGCCAAGGCTTTCGCTTCACCACATGTCGCCGCAGCGCCGGCACGAAGCTCTTGGCGAGTTCCGCTACCAGAAGCGGCTTCCTACCGGAACACATACCCCGTCCCGTCATGGTCGACCGTGACGGTGCTGCCCTCAGCGAACTCGCTCTTCAGAAGCGCGGTCGCCAGTTCGTTTTGGACCTCGCGTTGGATCACCCGTTTCAACGGTCGAGCGCCATAGGTCGGGTCGTAGCCGGTCTTGGCGATCTGGTCGATGGCCGCGTCGGTCACTTCGAGCGTCAATCCGTTGTCTTGCAAGCGGCGACCCAAGTGCTCGAGTTGCAGCTGGACGATCTTGCGAATCTGGCCCTGATCGAGCGGCCGGAAGATCACGGTGTCGTCGATCCGGTTCAGGAACTCGGGCAGGAACCGAGTCCGCAGTGCCTGTTCGACCGCCTCCCGCATCTCCTCTTCGTCGCCGCCGTCGGCCGCGATCTGCTGGATCTCCTGGCTTCCCGCGTTGCTGGTCATCACGATCACCGCGTTGGCAAAGTTGACCGTGCGACCATGCCCGTCGGTCAAACGACCGTCATCCAGGACTTGCAACAAGATGTTGAACACATCCGGGTGAGCTTTTTCGATTTCATCCAGCAGGATCACGCTGTAGGGTCGCCGACGGACCGCTTCGGTCAGCTTTCCGCCCTCTTCGTAACCGACGTATCCGGGCGGGGCGCCGATCATGCGGGCGACGCTGTGCCGTTCCATGAATTCCGACATGTCGATCCGCACCATCGCGTTCTCGTCGTCGAACATGATTTCCGCCAGCGCCTTGCACAGTTCGGTTTTCCCCACCCCGGTCGGTCCGAGGAACAGGAATGATCCGATCGGCCGGTTGGGGTCGGCCAGACCGCTGCGGCTGCGGCGAACGGCATCGGACACCGCTCGGACGGCTTCGTCTTGTCCGATCACGCGGGTGTGCAACCGCTCTTCCATGACCAGCAACTTGGCCCGTTCGGTCTCCATCATGCGGCTGACGGGAACGCCGGTCCAGGCCGAAACGACCTCGGCGATTTCGTCGGCGGTGACTTCACGCCGCAGCAATCGTCGCTCGGGTTCCTCGGACGGCTCACCGGTGGAGGCCCCGTCGTCGCGTTTTTCGATTTCCTCCAGCTTGGCCTCCAACTCCGCCTGGCGTGATTGCACCTCCAGCATTTCGCGATACAGGTCTTCCGGGTTTTCGCCACGGAGCTGTGTCTGCTTGGCTTCGGCGTCCAGGGTGGCAAAGCGGTGGGCCAGCGTTTCGGCTTCTTGGCGGATCGATTGTACGCCGTCGAGTCCGATTTTTTCGCTTTCCCATTGTTCACGCAGATCGGCGAGTTCCTTGCCCAGCGATTCCATTTCCTCCTGGATCTCTTCGCGGCGCGAAACGATCGACGCATCGGTACCGTCTTCGTCTTGCAGTTGTCGCTGGGCGAGTTCCAGTTGTCGCAAGCGGCGTTGGATGCGGTCGATGGGTTCGGGAACACTTTCTTTTTCCATTGCCAGCCGACTGGTCGCTTCATCGACCAAGTCGATCGCCTTGTCGGGCAAAAAGCGATCGGCGATGTAGCGGTTGGCCAGTGTCGCGGCGGCGACCAAGGCGCTGTCGGTGATTCGCACGCCGTGGTGCGATTCGTAGCGAGACTTCAAACCACGCAAGATTGCGATCGAATCCTCCACCGACGGCTCTTCGACATAAACCGGTTGGAACCGTCGTTCCAGCGCGGCATCCTTTTCGATGTGCTGGCGATACTCGTCCAGCGTCGTCGCGCCGACACAGCGCAGCGCTCCGCGGGCGAGTTCGGGCTTCAGCAAGTTGGCCGCGTCGGGCGAACCTTCCGCCTTTCCCGCGCCGACGACCAGATGAAGTTCGTCGATGAACAGGATCACGCGGCCGTCGGAATCCTTGACCTCGCGGAGCACGGCTTTGAGTCGTTCTTCGAAATCACCGCGGAACTTTGCACCGGCGACCAGCGCGCCCATGTCGAGTGCGATGACGCGTTTGTTCTTCAGGCTTTGTGGGACATCGGCTTCGAAAATCCGCAGCGCCAAGCCTTCGGCGATCGCGGTCTTCCCCACACCGGGTTGCCCGATCAGCACAGGGTTGTTCTTGGTGCGTCGCGACAGCACCTGGATGACGCGACGGATTTCGTTGTCGCGGCCGATGACCGGATCCAGTTTTCCGCTGGCGGCCAACTGGGTCAGGTCGACGCCGTATTTTTCCAACGCCTGATAGGTGTCCTCGGCGTTCTGGTCGGTGACGCGTGCGCTGCCGCGGATTTCGCTGGCCGCTTTCAACACGTCGTTGGCATTGACGCCGCAAAGCGAGAGCAAGCTTTGTGCTTTGGTCTTTGCCTTGGCCAGTCCCAACAGCAGGTGCTCGGTGCTGACGAATTCGTCTTTCAACGACTGTGCGGTGGCGGCGGATTCGTTGAGTGCCGATTGCAGTTCGGCGGAGATTCCCGGTTGGCGTCCACCGGAGACCTTGGGCAGTTTGTCGGCTTCGCTGGCGGTCAGATCGCGCAGTTGCTTTGCGTCGGCCTTCATCTTGGCCAGCAGGGCGCCGGTGATGCCGTCGCTTTCATCGAGCATCGCGGCCAGCAAGTGCAGGGAGGTGATTTCGGGATTGCCTGCCGATGTCGCACGCCCTTGTGCTTCGGCGATCAAGCCCTGAGCTTTGGTGGTCAGTTTATCGAATCGGAAGGTCATCTCGATTGCTCCTGCGTAGAGAAAAGAATGGTCACGTGTTGGTGTGCAGGCTTCAGCGGCCCGCTTCGCTGCAAAGCAGCGACGGGGAATCGCCTAAAGGCTAGACACCAGCAGTTGTGGTAGTTCCGTCGGTGCGTAAAAAAAGACGGGCGACGTGACACCCGTCTCTCGTCGTCACGGTGCCGGCGGGATGCCGGCGGTGACGTTCGATCGTTTCGACAAATTGTCGTCGTTTAGCTTTTGACTTCGAAATCGGCGTCGATGGCGTCGTCGTCATCGGAGTCACCCGCGGGCGAAGCGGCACCGGAGGCCGCGGCGTCCGCATCGCCTCCGGCTGCTGCCGTCTTCTCGTACAACACCTTGCTGAACGCTTTGGCGGCGGCATCCAATTCCTCGGTCGCCTGCTTGATCGCTTCGACGTCGTCGGTGCCCGACGCCGTTTTGACCTTTTCGATCGCCTTGTTCAGCGGTTCTTTGTCGTCGTCGGACAGCTTGTCGGCATGCTCGGCCATCTCCTTTTCCAGCTGGTGAACCTGCTGATTCGCCTTGTTGCGTGCTTCGGCCAATTCGAACTGTTTGCGGTCCTCCTCGGCATTCGCCTCGGCGTCGCGGCGCATCTTTTCGATCTCGTCGTCGTTGAGCGCGCCGGCTTCCTTGATTTCGACCTTGGCTTCTTTGCCCGTCTTCAGCTCCTTGGCCGAAACGCTCAAGATGCCGTTTTGGTCGATGTCGAACTTCACTTCGATTTGCGGCACGCCACGCGGCTGGGCGGGGATGCCTTCGAGGTTGAACTCGCCGAGTAGCCGGTTATTGGCGGCCATCTTGCGTTCCCCTTGGAAGACGCGGACGGTCACGGCGGTTTGGTTGTCCGCCGCGGTGCTGAACACGTTCTTCTTTTCGACCGGAACGGTGGTGTTGCGTTCGACCAGTGCGGTCATCACACCACCTTCGGTTTCGATCCCCAGGGTCAACGGCGTCACGTCCAGCAGCAAGACGTCGGTTCGGTCGCCGGCCAAAACGCTGCCTTGGATCGCGGCACCGATGGCGACGACTTCGTCCGGGTTGACGCCCTGGTGAGGCTCTTTGCCGAAGATCTCTTTGACGATTTGGCGGACCTTGGGAACCCGCGTGCTACCACCGACCAAAACGATTTCGTCGATGTCGCTGGGCGAGAACCCGGCGTCCTTGAGTGCTTGCATGACGGGCGTCTTGCACTTTTCAACCAAGTCGTCGATCAGCTCTTCGAACTTGCTGCGGGTGACCTTCATCGTCAGGTGTTTCGGACCGGATTGGTCCATCGTGATGAAGGGCAGGTTGATGTCGGTCTCGGGCAGCGTCGACAATTCTTTCTTGGCCTTTTCACAGGCCTCTTGCAGACGCTGCAGCGCCATCGGATCGTTCCGCAGATCGATCGCGTTTTCCTTTTTGAATTCGCCGGCGACGTAGTTGATCAACGCTTCGTCGAAGTCGTCACCGCCCAAGTGGGTGTTCCCGGAGGTGCTGATCACTTGGAAGACGCGGCTTTCGTTTTCCTCGTCACCACTGTCGGCGACTTCCAACACGGACACGTCGAAGGTACCGCCCCCGAGGTCAAAGACGATGATCTTTTCGTCTTTGGCCTTGTCCAGCCCGTAGGCGAGTGCGGCGGCGGTCGGCTCGTTGATGATCCGTGCGACTTCCAGCCCGGCGATCTGGCCGGCATCCTTGGTCGCTTGACGCTGTGCGTCGTTGAAGTACGCGGGGACGGTGATCACGGCCTTGTTGACCTTGTGACCGAGGTACGACTCGGCCGATTCCTTCAGCTTGCGAAGCACCTTGGCCGAGATCTCTTGCGGCGTGAAGGTTTCATCGCCGACTTCGATCTTGACGTACTCATTGGCTTCCCCGACGACACCGTAGGGAACCATCTTCTCTTCCGATTCGACCTCGTGATGGCGTCGGCCCATGAAGCGTTTGGCCGAGTAAACGGTTCGCTTGGGGTTGGTGACGGCTTGGCGTCGCGCGGGTTCGCCGACAATCGTTTCCTTCTTGTCGGTGAATGCGACCACGCTGGGCGTCAGCCGGTTGCCTTCGGGGTTCGGGATCACCTTGGGCTCACTGCCTTCCATGATGGCGACCACACTGTTGGTCGTCCCGAGGTCAATGCCGATGATTTTTTCGCCCTGAGCCATAACGCTTCATCTCCGTGAAAAAGTGGATTGTTCGAGTTTGGTTTCGGCCGTGGCGATCTACCGCGTTGGGATTTCCGCTCGTCGGGCCGTGGGTGGGTTGTGCTGAACGTGTCAAAGTTGAGGGTATTCGTGACGGGCGATCGCGGTCCGATCCGCCTGTCGATTTCGCCTTTCCAGGCGTCGGAGTGGTGGAAAAGCAAAGTCCGTGCCAGTCGACCGGTGCGCCGCGAGAAAAACTCGCTCTGCCAGTTCGAATGACGCGATTCCCCAGCGAAAACAATGTTTTGCAGCGAGCCAAGCCGGCGGAAAACCTTTTTTGGCAGCATCCCCAAAACACGAGAATTGGCGTGCTGACAGGGATTGCCAGATTGACAGCTTCGCCGCTTTCTCGACATCGCACGATTTTTCTTGTCAGAATTGACCTCAGGTGGGGTCATGGAGTGTGTCCCCCGAGCATCTTGTCCTCCCTCGTCGCAAGACCCGATTGGTATGCCCCCCTGGCCCGACACCGAATCGAAACTCGTCCAGCGTTTGGCCGACCCCCGCGACGACGCCGCCTGGAACCGTTTTGATGCACTCTACCGCCCCGTCATCTATCGCTACGCCCGAGGCCGTGGATTGCAGCACAGCGATGCCGAAGCGTTGGTCGCCGAAGTGATGTCGCGTGTGTTTCGCGCCGCCAGACGCTGGTCGGGCGATCCCGACAGCGACCAGGAATGCAACACCCCGGAATCACGTCCGCTACGATTTCGCGCCTGGCTGCGGCGGATCGCGGAAAATGTCTTGCTGAATCTGGTCACACGCCAGCTGTCCAAACGCGGCACCGGTGGCACGAGCGCCCAGATCAATCTGTCACAACGTGCGATCGCCGACGATGCGTCACGCCGCCAATGGCAGCGTCAACACCAACAGCACCTGTTTGTCACCGCCGCCGGACAGGTTCAATCACAAGTCGACGCCGAACACTGGAAGCTGTTTTGGCAAACGCACGTCGATGGGCTTGCGATCGAACAGGCGGCGCGTCAATCGGGGCGTTCGATCGGATCGGTGTATGCCATCCGCAGCCGCATCGTCCGCCGACTTCGCGACACCGTCACGCGGATCGAACGACTGGAGGACGGCAACCGCGAGGGCACTGATCCCGCGGAGGTCGAATGATGGAAACGCGATCGAAATGCCCTGACGAAGTAACGTGGCACCATTGGCTGCTCGATGGTGGCGATGTCGCCGTCGACCAGCAATCGCTGCTGGATCATTTGGATGATTGCATGGCGTGCCAAAGCGTCGTCGCCCGGATCTCCGCGGACGACCCGTTTTACTGCCAGTCGCGTGATGCCCTGCGTTCGACGGGGCTGAGCAGTTATGACTGGCAAGACGGTGGCACGACGACGACCTTGGAAGGCCCGGAACAGCAATCCGGTCAGACATCCAACCGGGCGATCGTGTCACTGGTGAAAACATTACTCGGTCCCACCGACGACGATCGCTCGCTCGGCCGCTTGGGCCGCTTCGAAGTCCTGGGCATCGTCGGCAGCGGCGGCATGGGCATCGTGCTCAAGGCACGCAGCATCGACATGGACCGCGTCGTCGCGATCAAGATCCCACAGCCACAGTACTGGCAGTCGCCCGAGACGTTGCTGACGCTCGAACGCGAAGCCCGCTCGGCCGCCGCGGTCGTCCATCCCAACGTGATCTCGATCTACCATGTCGATCGCTATCGCGACGTGCCCTACCTGGTGATGCCCTACGTGGCCGGCCGATCGTTGGAACAGCGGATCCGTGATCAAGGCCCCCTGCCGATCGACCAGGCCTTGCGGATCGCCCGCCAAGTCGCTTCGGCGCTGGCCGCGGCACACGCCTGTGGTGTGGTCCATCGCGACGTCAAACCCGCCAACATCCTGCTCGGCGCGGGAACCGAACGCGCGGTGTTGTCCGATTTCGGATTGGCCAAAGTGCAATCCGATGCGACGTGCACCGCGACGGGAACCTTCGCCGGGACACCGATCTACTTGTCACCCGAACAAGCCTCCGGTTGCGGCGCCGGCCCGGCCGGGGATCTCTATTCGTTGGGCACCGTACTGTGGACCATGTTGGTCGGCCAACCGCCGATGTCCGGCATGCACACGCACGCGATCGTACGCAAGATCGCTGATGCTCAGCTTCCCGTCCTGTCGGACCATTGCCGTGACCTTCCCGACTGGGTGAATCGCTTGATCGAGAAACTGCACGCGACCATCCCTGCCGACCGGCCATCGGCCCAAGAGCTGACCGAGTGGATCGAAGCCTGCCAGCGACATCTTGCCGAAGGCGGATCCGCCCCGATTCCCGAGGAGTTGTCCGTGAACGATCCCGAACCGAAACGCACGGTCGCGATCTCGGCCGTTTGCCTGGCGACGATCCTGATCGCCGCAGCGGGCTGGACGATGTTTGATGCGTCTGGTGGTGTGTCCCGCAAGACGCCGCAAGCGGAAGCTCCAAGTCCAGCCGAGCCGCTTGATGCCACTCCGGTTGAAACGGACGCGTCTCAACCGCAGCCCGCTCAGCCGCAGCCCTCTGGACCGACAACGCCCACCGAATCGGTCACGCCGACGCAATCGAATTTGGTTGCCGACGAAACCGACATCTATCTCGATCAACTCCAAGCGGAACTTGATCAATTGAACCAAACCACGCTACCGCAATTGGAATCCGAAATGGAATCGTTGCTCGCTGATCCGCCGTAAATTTTCTTATCCCAAAAATCTTCCTACCTCTCTGCCCAAACCAATGGGACCAACCGGGACGGCGGAAAAATGGGGAGAGATGGCAGAATGATTCGGGGCAGAATGATGGGGGGCGTGTCGGCTGGCGCCGGCCCAATGGCACCTACTTGATGAGCCGACGGCGCTAGCCTCGGGCCTTGGATGGCCCGCCGAGACTTGTAAGGCCCGAGGCTAGCGCCTACGGCTCAGTTTGTGATCGAAAGTAGGTGGCGTTGGGCGCCGGCTGGCGAATCTCACGAATCCCCGAGAAACCGACCCCGTCAGTATTCCCCGTATGAAACATCCCGAATCAACACGCGTACCAACGGTGCTTGCCATGAATCGCACGACCCTCCTCGTACTCTTCGGTTGCCTGATGGTGGCCGCTACCGCCACCGCGGAGAACATCACGTTCTTGACCCCCGACGGAAAACCGGCCGGCGGCACCAAGTTCTACCGGACGTTTCAAGATCCAGATGTCGAGTCGCTCTATGGAATGGGAGGGTATGAAATGGAGATGGACATGGAGATGGGCGATGAGATGGGGATGGGCGATCAGATGGGGATGGGCATGGACATGGGGATGGGCATGGGCATGGGAGCCGGCATGGAAGATGGATATGTAGAGATGGGAGGGGAACGCCCTTCATCCGACCCTCACCTGGCATTCCTCAACGCCGAACCACTGCATCCGATCGCGCCGCCGCGGGGTGAGAGGTGGACCGCCGGAGATGACGGAACGATCAAGCTGAACGAGGGCACGCGGCGGCGGCGGGGCGTCAACGTGCATGCGGTGTCTGCCTTTGCCGTCCATGAATCAGGTTTCAGCTTCATCCCGGCCGGCACGACGCTGTCACCAACGGTCAAGTTGCGCAGCGGCGGCAAGATCGTCGTCACCCCGCCGTCGGGCATCGACAGCTCCCGGTATCACGTCCTGACGTGCTGGCAAAACGGGTTCGCCTATCCCAGCCTACAGGAATACAAACAGCAACTCGGATCATCACAGAAACTCGGCAAGCAGCTTGATGCTGATGACTGGCGATTCAGCCCGCGGTTTCGCTGGTACCAGACGGCGGACTTGGGCGAAGTGATCGCAGTCCCGCCGGGTGAGGTTCGCGTGACGATCGTGCCCAAACCACACGACGCATCCGAATACTCGGATCTCAGTGCGGCGCAGATTTTCGAGCTTCTGACGACCGGCGGTCCCAGCACAATCGTTTTGGTTTCCGGAAAGACGCCCCAGCCGGTCACCGTCGACTTCCCGCCGCTTCGATCGTTGGTCCTGCGTGCGCCGGAAAAAGGCGATGAGGCGCTGCCCGAATGGGGCGACCAACCGCCGCCTCGCTACCACCTGGAACCGTTTCATCGCGAGTTTCGTCGCGAGTCGTACGGAGACTCGCCAACGCTGAGGACGCTCCCCGCGTCGGCCGTGGCCTCACGGTCCTCCATGGCCAAATTCTTGAACGAACGTCGTGACGAGCGGGCAGCTTATCAACGCGTGCGATTGCCATCTTCGACCGATGGCAGGAACCTGCGATTTGATCTGCTTCATCCCGGCTGGTACGTCGTCATCAAGCCGATCGAACATGGCATGGAGGTTCGTGGGGTTTCGATCACCAACTGGGAACATGGCGACGGTGTCACCAACGCCGTGTTGGCAGACGAAAAAATCAAAGGTGTTGAAGGGGTGTTTGAATTGTCGGTCTCCGATCAGGGCGTGGCGACGTTCCGCTCCAACGGATCGTCACCAGTCGCCGCCGGCCAAGCAGCAAGCCCCCAACGGTCTGACGACGAGAAGTTGAAGTTGATCCAAGCGATGCGACGCGAGATCGAAGCGACGGTGACGCGGTTGGTGCAGCACCGCAAACGGTTGTTGGAACTCGAAGCCAAGCTCCAACAAAAACAGTCGCCGGCCGATCCCCTGGCCGATCCTTTCGGCGGCCCCGATGAGATGAACGATCCGTTCGGTGGTGGAGGTGCAGGCGGAGGCGGCGATCCCTTCGGCGGATCAGGCGCGATAAATGATCCATTCGGTGGTGGTCGTGGCAGCGCCAGCGACGATCCCTTCGGTGAAGGCGAATCGGGCGGAGGAGGCGATCCATTCGGGGGCGGAGGCATTTTCTGATGCGGATCCGTTCGGTTGAGTTGCCCAACGGGGATGTACATCCATAGCCAGGATCCCTACTTCCCCGGTCGCTTGTTGATCACGATTTCGGCGTCGTTGGTTTGCGGCAATCCCGGCGTGCTGCGGCCACGATTGACTTGCTCTTCCAACAACTCACGCAGCTCGTCGACCTTGCCCGGATAGTCGCGCGCCAAATTGTGTTGCTCGCCCAAGTCCCCGTCCATATCGATCAATTGCACCATCGGCAGGCCTTCTTTTTCGTAGCGTGCCCAGGACTTTTTGGACGGTCGGGCTCCGGTCCAGCCGCCAGAACCCGGACACAACGAAAGTTTCCATTTGCCTTGCCGGATCGCGAAGTACCCGCTGACGCTGTGATGGACCACGCTTTCTCGCTCGTGCTCGACTTCACCTTTCAACAGCGGCAGAAAACTGATGCTGTCCTCGGCGGCGTTGTCGCTCAGGTCCACATCCAAGATGTCGGCGATGGTGCGGACGACATCGGACAGACAAACCAGACCGCTGGATTGCGAACCAGGACGCACCACACCGGGCCAGGACACCAGGAACGGGACGCGGTGACCACCGTCCCAGATGTCTGCCTTGGAACCACGCAAGTCGCCACTGGGATAGTGCCCCATCTCTTGCAACTGGCCGATCTTTGACGTCGGCCCCGAGGTGCCGTTGTCGCTGCTGCACAGGATCAAGGTGTTCTTCAAAAATCCGGCCTCACGTAGCGCTTGCACGACTTGGCCAAAGCTGTCGTCGGTTTGCATGACGAAGTCCGCGTGGGCGTTCAGCCCGCTTTTGCCTTGCCATTCTTTTGACGGAACAACGGGACTGTGCGGTGAACTCCAGGGGACGTACAAGAAAAACGGCTCGGATTTGTCTTTGCGAGATGCGATGTAGTCGACGGCGGACTTCGTCAGACGCGGCAGCATCTCGATCGGCTCGATCGTTTCGGTCACAACATCGTTGTCGATCCAGGTTTCAATTTGCCGTGCGTGATGAAACCCATGGAACTCGTCAAAGCCACCGCGGTCGATCGGTCCGTGGGTGACCTTGGCGCCGACCGGGACCTTTTTGGGCAGATGTTTTCCATCGAACAACATCCCCAAGTGCCACTTGCCGATGACCGCGGTGTGATACCCCTGGGCCGAGAGTAGTTTCGCCAGCGTCAACCGATCGGGTGCGATCAACGACGGACCGCCGGTCAGCACGCCGCTTTGCAATCGGGTCCGCCAAGCGTAACGTCCGGTCAACAATCCGTAACGCGTCGGCGTGCACACCGACGATCCGCTGTGCGCGTCGGTGAACACCATGCCGCTCGCTGCGATCGCATCAAGCTGCGGCGTCGGGATTTTGCCGCGGCGGGGATTCAAACACTGCAACTCGCCGAACCCCATGTCGTCGGCCAACATGATGACGATGTTGGGGGGATTGGCCGATTCCGCTTTTGCGACAGGAAAAAACGGCGTCAGCGTCAAAAGGCCGACCACTGATGCAAACGCGAGTGTAGCGATTCGGTGTCGCAAAGGGCGCGGGATTGACTCGCGGCAACCGTCCTGCGTCGAGGCAAGGAATTGAAGCATGTTTGATCCCGTTGTTATAAATGCGGACACTGGCTGAATGCGTGACGGTCGCTCATCTCGAGGTCGCGTTCCGCTCTGAAAGGCGAGTTCGCTAGGCGCATAAAAAACCCAGAGGATTGCGGTCGGTAAACCGCATGGTGCTCCCCTGGCGGCCAGGAACCGAACTCGGTTCCGGTCAGTAGTCTCTTCTTTCTCTCCCCCCAAGTCAAATCCCGGCGTCAACGGAGCCAACCCCAAGAGGCATTCGTGACATCCGATTCGTTCGAGTTGCTTGACTGTCAAGCAGATCGAATGTCGCTTTGCATGCCGACGGCTACTGAGTGGCACGTCCGGCCTGAAGCAGTCGCAAGGGTTCCGCGAGTCCGGTTTTAAGTGCAGGCCATAGACCGGCGATCACACACAGTGCGATCGTCATCGCAAAACCGATCGACAATTGCCCCCACGGGACCATGAACGACGGCGGTCCGGCAAACCAACCGCCAAACTGCGCCATGCCGACACCGCACCATCCAGCGATGAGTCCGAAAATCAAACTCAGAATACACGCGGCCGAGGCGATCAACAAAGTCTCCGCGAAGACCAGCCGTACCAGAGCGCTGCGTGTGACGCCGAGTGAGCGCATCACGCCGAATTCCCAAGTTCGCGATCGAACCGAGGCGATTACAGTATTGGCAATCGCCAGCGACATGATGGCCAACGTGACCAGCGGCAGATAGCTCATACCCCAAATCATCCCGTCGGCGCGCATCTTGATCGCCTTTTTGACGTTCTCCGTCGCGGTCATTCGAGCGAACGGACGATAGGCCTTCACTTCACCGACACCGGTTGCGAGAAACGTCTCACCACTGTTTCGCTCGGCGATCGATTGGAATTCAGATTCCACTTGCGTCAAATCCGTTCCCGCTTCGAAATTCAGCCAGAAGAACTCATTTCGCTTCAACCCAAAGTCCTCGTGCACGCGTTGACGGTCGGCAAAGAGGATGGTCCCGGTTCGTACAAAGTGTCGGCGAACCCCTGAGAACTTTGTCACCCACTGCCAGCCCGGAAGCGACACCACACCTGCGATTTTATACTCCACTCGTTTCGATTCGTTCGCCGATGGAATGAATGTGACGACATCTCCAACATCCAAACCACTGGCCATGGCAAAGTCTTCTGCAATGACACATCCGTTACCGTTTGAAATGGCGTCGATCGCCACCTTGCGTGTTCCGCGAACAAAGGCAAGCGGCAAGAAAGATGGATCGCCGCCAAAAGCACGCTCGGCATCGAGTCCACAAACGACACCGTTGTCTCCGCCCATTCTCAGGCGAGTCGGTGGTCCGTCGTCACCCCAATCGAATTTGGCTTGCTCGATTGCCAACCGCATGACTTCGTCCGATTTTACACCGTCGACCTTGCTGACCAACGGCACATCATCATCGCTCAATCCCACCGGATGAAATGCCACGAGCGCATCGGGAAGCCAATTTCCGGGTGTGAACGGTACAAGCATCGAGTACCCCCAGGTCTGCGTCGATGCGTAGAGGCCCAGGCCGACCGAAAGAGCCAGGGTTGCGCCGACACTTCGCCATAGGTTGCTGGAAAGTTGCGTCTTCATCATTCGTCGGTCCAAACCGAAGATCGCGGAGATCAGCGGGCCGATGATGTTTTCGCTTCCGACGACGATGGCCGGAGTGAGTAGAACCATACCAGCAAGTAATAGTGGATAGGTGACAAAGGAGTAGCACCAGGAACGCCACTCGTCGGACATCGGCACCATGAAGACAGAGACGGGCGTTGCAACGGACAACACGAGGCCGACGACACCCCAAACCGCCCACGAACGCAACTGTGGGGCAGGAGTGCGTTTGGACATCGCGTCGAGCGGCCGAATCCGCATCGCACGCCAAGCGGGTAAGATGGCTGCCGCCGTCGCTCCGACCAACACGGTGACAGCGGTCAACATGACACTGGTCCAACCGAGCACTGCACCGGAGCTGAACAGCCCCGGCAGAACTCGGCTGCCAACCAACACCATCAAAGAACCGGCAATCAGTCCTCCGATCCACCCAAGCAAGGCAAGAACAACGCTTTCGATGGCAATGATGCCCGCGATCTGCAAACGTGTCATTGCGACCGCTCGGAGCATCGCGAACTCACGTGCTCGTTCGCTCACGCCCATGCTGAGGGTTGAAAAGATAATGAAGACTGCCGCTAGCGAAGCCATACCGGTTGCAGCGTACGCTTGCGATTGTTGCCCGGAAATGCTCCTTCCCGATTCCATCCCACGACGTACGGCAGCAAAGTCGATGATTTTGAGTGGAGGTTGGTTGGCGGCGAGCTTCGTTTCCCACACCTCGCGAAACTGATCGATCGAAACGGTATCGCTGATCGCGACTTGCAGTACCTGTGGTTTCAAAGAGAATCCGTTGATTCGATCTGCCATCGCCGGTCGGACGTAAATCGCGCGGGTGGGCACACCTTGGGAGAATCCGCCGGGAAGTCCGATCGCTGCTGACGCCCTCGATCCCATCTCAGTGCCTGCCTGACGACCGGGACCATCGCCACCGGGACCATCGCCACCGGGACCATCGCCACCGGGACCACGGCCCTCTCCCGGTCTCCCGCCTCCAGTGCCCCCCCTGTCTCCTCGTCCACCGCTTCCGCCCGATCCGCCGCGGCCGCGACGCCCACCGAGCGAAGGAGTCTGAGCCGCTTGCTCGATGATCCCGACAAGCTTCAGCGGCACTTGATTGCCAAACGTTGTCACGAGGATCCCGTCGCCGACCGCAAGCCCCATCTGCTCGGCAACGTCCTCACCGACAACGGCGGTTGTTGCCTGGGCATCGCTGGGCAGCCACTCGCCCTCGACCATCTCGTAGGGCGATTCGCCTGCCGGTGTCCCCACGAGCGTCGGTCCGATCGGGGGCGCCCCGTTGACCGGCGGTCGGTCTCCGATGAGCAATCCAAGTGCTGAGCCGGAATCGTCTTCATCCAATTCAGTCCGAACACGCGTCGCTGAAACACGGGAGCGACTGATCGGATTGACCTCGAGCACTCCAGCATCCTGCTCCAATGCGTCAATCAGCTGTGGACTGATCGCAGCCTTTGGAGCCCCAGGAGGTCCGCCTTCGGTCATTACAAGGATGTCGTATCGTCCGAGATACTTGCCTGCATTCTCATCGAAGTGCGAGACGAGCGCATCGTATCCGCTGACGACCCAAACGACGGCGCAGGTTGACACGAGAATGCCCAAGGTCGTGATGATGGCTCGACCCGGAGACCGACGCATTTGCGCGACAACCAATTTGGACGGAAGTCGAAGACTGCTCATGCAATGTTTCTCAGCTCGTTGCAAGTATGGTTAAGAGTGCGTCCTCAACGCGGGATAGCAAGCGGCGGGCCAAACGCATCGCCCGTTTCGAACCGCATGAACGCTTGCCGGCAGCGAAGAAACAGCTTCGAGCCGGCGAATCTTCCATCGCGACCGATCAAAATTCCGCCGATTCTAGGCGTTCGCGTTCGCGTTCGACGTTCCTGTCGTCAAGTCGTCTGCGTGCTACTGAAAAGAAATGAGCCAAGATGAACGATCACGCCATTGCAGAACCGCTCGTCGTTGAGCCTGTGTCGAATAGGTATCGACAAGGCACGGCGGAAGTGCAAGCACATCGACGATGTTCACCTTCGCGAGGGCCACGGTGAGCTCGTCGCCATCAAGGGCGCGCGCGGTTCGGGCAAGAGTACACTTCTGCATGCGATGGCTGGACTCATTGATGTGGATGAAGGACAGGTCGTGATCGCAGGGCAAAAGGACTCGTCTGAAACGGAAGACGCAAGACGAATTGGCACACGCCGTGCAACGTTGGCCACAGGTGCATTTGCGCGAATCCCTTCTTTCCAGGGATGACGTCAATCCAACTGTCTCACGATTTACTTGCGAATGAACGACGACAACATCACGACGATTGCTTCCGTTGAAGCCGCTTCAAAGACGTATGGGCAAGGCGACCAAAGCGTTTGCGCGCTCAAGGACGTGAGCCTTGAGATCCGGCAGGGTGCCTTCACTGCCGTGATGGGCGCGAGCGGCTCTGGAAAGAGCACGCTGCTGCACTTGATGAGCGGATTGACCCGTCCCACTTCAGGAAGTGTTGCGATCGACGGCCAAAATTTGGCCGAGTTATCCGATCGTAAGCTGACGCAGTTCCGGCGCGATCACATCGGATTGATCTTTCAGTCCTTCAACCTCGTTCCGTCGCTCAACGCGTTCGACAACATTCTATTTCCGATCTATGCAGCCGGAATCAAACTACCTGATGATTCTGTGATCAATGAACTTGCCAGTTCGCTAGGTATTCAAAATCGCTTGACTCATCGTCCCGACTCACTAAGCGGAGGCGAACAGCAGCGGGTCGCGATTGCCCGATCACTGATCACGAATCCGGCAATCGTGTTGGCTGACGAGCCGACGGGAAGCTTAGATAGCGTGACAGGACAATCGATCTGCAAGCTGCTGCGTGAGCTTTGTGACCAGCAAAATCGAACGATCGTCGTGGTCACGCATGAACCAAGCGTTGCGATTTGGTCGGACGAAGTCGTCGTGTTGAAAGACGGCGGCATCGTCGATCGTTTTTCGGCTTCCGACTATGGCGATGCTCAGACATTGGCTGCTCACTATCAACAAGTCGTCCAAGACGACGCAGATTCCACGACAGAGCATCATGGAGCGGATCCCGTCACGAATTCTGGCTCCGCGGCACGGTACCCAATGGCCCACTCTTGATCGGGCGGATGACACCAAATTGTCGCGCACCCGATTTCTCTTGGAGATCCGCAACAATCAACTCTGCCCGACGTCATCACACCGGTGGCGTGACGGCCGTGCTCGCCGATGCGTTCCTGACGTCATTGATTCTGCCCTCTTTCCGCGAACCACGCATGGACTCGAACATCAAACGGGAACCCCGCACTAGGCCTGTTTCAGCACATCGGCGATGTCCAACAAGTACACCTGGCGACCTCCGTCGTGGGGGCTGTCGATGGCGACCTTGGTGCCGTCGTTGCTGCTTCGCGGGTGGGTGTCACAGCGCCATTCGCCGCTGTAGGCCGGCGGTGAGGGAAAGTGCCCGAGGTCGAACCGACGCCCCGAGGGTACGTGATACAGATAAACCGTCTGGCGGCGTGTCTTGCGATCGGGGTAGGTGTCGTTCAGGATCCAGTCCTGGTAGGGCGCCGGCAAATAAGTGTTGTGTCCGTTGGTCGGCATCTTGTCGTGTCCGACCGGGCGGACCTGATCGGTCTTGTCGACAAACTCATAGAACCCCGCCCGCTGGCCGGCCGGTTTGGTCCACATCGTGACCGCGTCGCTGCCTTTCCAGATGAAGTGCGACGTGTAACCGGACGGATCCAGGACGTATCGATCGCTGCCGTCGACCGCCGCGGTCAGCATCCGGGTGACAAAGCCGCCTTTGAATTGCAACGTCTGCGGATCGAATTCCGGACGATAGCGATGCAGGACGATGAAACGCTGTGAGTCCGGGCTGATCAGCAAGTGATTGAAGTAATGCCAGGCCTGGGCATGCGTGTCGTCGTCGGGCCAGGGCATCGCCGCGACGTCGGCCAACGAGAGAATCAACTCCTCTTCGCCCGTCTGCAAATCGACGCGCCAAATGCCCGAATCGGCTGGCGCACGATTCGCGACGTTCGGGTCGGCCAGACCATCGTATCCGTAGCCCGGACGCAGATTGTCGATGCGGCGAAAGTCGGCCGACAGGCCAAACGTTCCATCGGCAGAAACGGTGTAGATCGGTTTGCCCAGCGTGCGTGTCGTCCCGGTCTCGGTCGAATAGATGCGGGCGACAAACGAGTCGCCTTGGCGGTCATTCCACAAGATCCGTTTGCCGTCGTCGCCCAGCCACTGCAGCATGCATCCCTGCTGCCAACCCCAGGCGTTGCTGGTCCCGATCGGGTGCCAACGGTCATTGTCACTGGTATCCACATAACCGACCGCGATCGTGTCCTCACCGGTCGGCGAGCGGCCTTCGAAAGCGACTTCGTTGGACAGCACCAGCGTGTTGGTCGGATCGAATTCTCGTTTGTCGTAGTAACCGAACCAGTGATGCTGGGGGCCTTTGGTGATCGCGCGACAGGGGACGAAGGTTTCCAGCGGTCCGGTCTCGGCCGCCCGAAGAGGTTTCTGGGTCGCGGCGAGTGCGGAGGCGGTGGCGATCGCGCCGAATTGACGTCGAGAAAGTTTCATGAACCGGTCGGATGGCAGGGAAACGGGAGGGAGGTGGGTGCTGCGGAAAAGGGGTCAGGTACCAAAAATGCGGAGCACCCTTCGGGCCATTTGGTTTTTGGTACCTGACCCCTTTTCCGTTCGAGAGCATCATAGTTTAACAATCTCGCTGGGCGCGTTGCTCGGTCGCATCAAATCGGCAGACGACGATGGGGAAACTCTGGTATGTTGGCGCCGATCGATTGTAGGGAATGACCGATCGACGATTCTTAACCTCGCACCCCTCTGGCTGTCATGTCCGCTGCCAATCCAGGTTCCGCTCCGGCTTCTGACAACACTCCGCACAGCAATTGGCTGGCCTACGCGATTTTCTTTTCCATCGTCGCTGCGATCGCACTGGCGTTGATCCAGCCCCACCTGGCGGCGTCACTGGAGATCGGCGGGGAAGTCTTTTTGCGGATGCTGAAGATGATCGTCGTCCCGCTGGTGTTCACGTCGGTGATGTGCGGCGTCTTGGGCATGGGAGACGTTCGAAAACTCGGACGCCCCGGCGCCGCGGCGATCGGATTCTATCTTGCCACGACCATCCTGGCCGTCGTGGTCGGCTTGGTGGTGGTCAACGTGGTTCAGCCAGGGGTCGGGACCGTGGACGAAGCGGCGGTCCAGGCGATGAACACGGGCGGCACGGGATCGCCAAAATCGAAGATCGTCGATGCGTTGGCCGAGTCGACGGGGTTGAGCAAAACGGAGATCGGCGGTGTGTTGGCGGAATTGCCACCAGGCGAATCGGTCCAGCCGGAGATCGGCACGATTTTCAAGAACCTGGTGCTGATGTTGGTGACCGACAACCTGATCGTCTCGGCCGCCAAAACACAACTGCTGCCGATCATCGTGTTTGCCATCGTGTTTGCCGGCATGTTGACGACGATGCACGAGGACGTCAGCAGCATCACCAAGCTGATCACCCAGGCCAACAAGGCGTTGATGCAGTTCGTGATGTTGCTGATGAACTTCGCCCCGCTGGGGATTTTCTGTCTGGTCGCGGCGCGGTTCGGCGAGGCCCAGGCCGATGGGAAATTCCTGCAAGAACTTGCCCAAATCGGTTGGTACTTCGGATCCGTCCTCGGAGGCCTCGCGATCCACGCCTTCGTCACCCTGCCGGCGATTTTTTATCTGGTCCGGCGTGAGAATCCCTACCGCTACATGCTGGCGATGTCCAAGGCCTTGCTGACCGCGTTTTCAACGGCCAGTTCCTCGGCGACGTTGCCGGTCACGTTGGAATGCAGCGAAGAAGCCGGGATTTCCAACCGTTCCACCGAGTTCGTCGTCCCCTTGGGAGCGACGATCAACATGGACGGGACCGCACTTTACGAAGCCGCCGCGGCGATCTTCATCGCCCAAGTCGTGCCGGGAATCGATCTGGGGTTCTGGCAACAAGTGATCGTCGCGGTCACGGCGACCCTGGCGGCCATCGGGGCGGCCGGGATCCCCGAAGCCGGGCTGGTCACCATGCTGATCGTGCTGAACGCCGTCGGATTGCCGCTGGAATACATGGGGCTGATCCTGTCGGTCGACTGGCTGTTGGACCGATTCCGCACGGCGGTCAACGTCTTGGGGGACAGCGTCGGTGCGGCGGTGGTGGAGAAAACGCTGCCGGACATCCCCTCGCCCGCCGGGCTGGCCGCGGGGGCGTAAGGGCGGTTCCAAGTCGCTCAGAATTTCACCGGCCAGAGGAAATTTCACCGGCCAGACATAGCTACCTTCCCCAGAAGGTGGATCCCCAGAAGCTGAATTCCCGCTTGACCACGCTCTGGCGAGCGTCGCTACGTCGCACAAGATATCGATTTCTTCTTGTGTCCACGCGGCCGGGTGCGAGCCGACGGTAGCGCTTGACAGGCCTGCGGCCGCCTGTCATTCTATTGAGAGTGATTCTCAATTCCAGCCGCTGTCCTCGGTGACAGCCCCCCGCCCCGCCAGATGAATCGGATGGTCCAACTCGATGGCAATCGTCCAGGTGCCCGCTTCCTCGCTCGCTGATGTCCCACCCGGTCCCTACGTGTGCCAGCAGGTCCATGCCGAGGGGCAAGACGCGGTCCGGCTGAAGCGTTTGGGCGTCTGCCAGGGTCGCATGATCGAATTGGTCGGACGGGGCGACCCGATGATTGTGAAGATCGGCGCGTCACGTGTCGGCCTGTCACGTCAATTGGCCAAGTTGGTTGTGGTCGATTCGGTTTCTGATTCGAAATCGAGCCCCCCGTCCCCGTCCTTGCCGGAAACGCTTCCGGCGTCGGCGTTTTAAGGCAGAGCCCGTCCCTTGAGTCTTCCGACTGTTAGTTCGATGCCCGCGTCGGACGATGTGACCGCGCCACCGGTGGTGCTTTTGGTCGGCAATCCCAATGTCGGCAAGACGTCGCTGTTCAATGCGCTGGCGGGCATGCGTGCCAAGACGGCCAACTATCCGGGCATCACGGTCGACCTGCGCAAGGCGATGATTCACGTCGCGGCGGTGGACAAGGATTCGCGTTGCCAAGCGACCAATGAAATCGAATTGGTGGACCTGCCGGGACTGTACTCTTTGGAAACGGCCAGTCCGGAGGAAGAGGTCGCCGCGCGCAGCATTTGCGGTGAGTTTCGGGGCGAACTGAGTCGTTTGCCCGATGCGGTGGTGGTCGTCGTCGACGCCACCAACCTGGCCCGCACGCTGGTCTTGGCCGGCGAGATCTTGGATCAAAACTTGCCGACGATCATCGCGGTCAATTTGATCGACGCGGCGGAATCCTCCGGAACCGAAATCCAGTTTGCAGAGCTGAGTGAAAAATTGGGCTGCCCGGTGATTCCGGTCAGTGCCCGCAAGGCGCGCGGGCTGGGCGAGTTGCGTGAAGCGATCTACGAGTTGACCAAACCCAGCAAGCCGCAATTGCCGATCGCCCGCCAGCCCTGCGTGGCCGGATGCAGCGGCTGTCCGTTCGCGGCTCGGTTCGAGTGGGCCGACGGCGTGGCCGGTGCCTCGGTCCGCCACACGCCGGGCAAGGGCGTCAAACTGGAATGGCTCGATCGGCTGTTGACCTCTCGCGGGATCGGTCTGGCGGCGTTGTTGGGCGTGATGCTGTCGGTCTTCTTTTTGATTTTTTCGTTGGCCGACGTGCCGATGTCGGCGATCGAAGACGGATTCGGTTGGGCCGGCGAGGTGGTCGGCAACCTGTTGCCGACCAGTCCGTTGTCGACGCTGATTTGGCTTCCGATCGCGACCGGGATTTCGATGTCGGTCTTTGCGTTGGCGTATTGGTTGAATGAAACGAAATGGACGCGCACCTCGACATCGATCGCGTTGGTGACGTCGTTGGTGATTGGTTGTTTGCCGCTGGAAGACTTTCGCTCGTTGGCGATCGACGGTGTCATCGGTGGCGTGGCGGGCGTGGTCGTGTTCTTGCCACAGATTTGCATCCTGTTCTTCTTCATCACGTTGCTGGAAGATTCCGGCTACATGGCCCGCGGCGCGTTCGTGATGGAGCGATTGATGCGACGCGTCGGGCTGCCTGGTAAAGCGTTCGTTCCGATGCTGTCGGCCCACGCCTGTGCGATCCCGGGGATCATGGCGGCGCGGACGATCGAAACCTGGCGTGACCGCCTGGTGACGATTCTGGTCTTGCCGCTGCTGACCTGTTCGGCACGTTTGCCGGTCTATGTGATGGTGGCCGCGCTGTTGTTCGGTGACAGCCCTTGGAAAGCCTCGTTGATGTTTGCCGGGGCCTATTTACTGGGGTTGTTGGCGGCGTTTTCCACAGCGTTCCTGCTGAAGAAGACGGTGGTCCCGGGCGAAGCGGCCCCGTTGGTGTTGGAGCTGCCCAACTATCGCATGCCCAGCCTTCGCAACGCGTGGTTCACGACGGTGGAACGGGCGACGGTGTTTTTGCGCGGGGCTGGCACCACCATTCTGTTGATCTCGGTCGTCCTGTGGGCCTTGGCAACGTATCCGAAACTGCCCGACGACCGAACGTTTTCCACCGAGCAGGAGCAGGCCCAAGCGGCGCTGGAGTACTCGATGGCCGGGCGGGTCGGCCAGATCGTCGAACCGGTCTTCAAACCGCTGGGATTCGACTGGAAGATCGACGTCGGCATCCTCACCTCGTTTGCCGCCCGAGAAGTCTTGGTGTCCACGCTGTCGATCGTCTATGGGCTGGGCGAAGACGGCGCGGAGGAACCGGCGGGGCTGGTCGAGACGCTCCGCCGCCAACGACATCCCGATGGCACGCTGGTGTTTTCGACCGCGACCGGGTTGAGCTTGCTGGTGTTCTTTGTGTTGGCGATGCAGTGCTTGCCGACCCAGGTGGTGACCAAACGCGAAACGGGCAGTTGGCGGTGGGCGATCTTCCAATTCGTCTACATGACTGTGATGGCTTATGTTGCGGCGCTGGTCGTGTATCAATCGCTCGCCGCGGCGGGTTACGCCTAGTGCTCTGTCCGCATCAAGTTTTCGGATTGCGTTCGTCGCACGGGGAATCGCCTAAAGGCTAGACACCAACGTGCGCTATTGGTCGGCCAGGCTGACGACGATCTGGGAGACTTCGTCGATCCGCGCCAGGAAGGCGTCGAGGACTTTGGGATCGAAGTGCTTGCCGCGTTCCTTGCGCATGATTTCGATGCACTTTTCCAGCGGCAGGGCGTCTTTGTAGCAGCGTTTGCTGCTGAGTGCGTCGAAGACATCGGCGACGGCGGTGATCCGGCCGACGATCGGAATCTCTTCCCCGGCCAGTTGCTCGGGGTATCCGGTGCCGTCCCAACGTTCGTGGTGGGTCCTCGCGATCACCGACGCCATGCGCAACACGGGCGAGCGCGTCACGGGGCGACGGCTGTGCAACAAGAACGGTTCGCTTTCATCACTCGGCTGGGCTTTCAGTATTCGCTCGCCGAATTCACAGTGCCGCTTCATCAATTCGAATTCGTCGGTTGAGAGCCGCCCCGGTTTCAACAAAATCGAATCGGAGATGCCGATTTTGCCGGCGTCGTGAAGGATGGCGGCGTGTTCGATCAGTTCCGAATCGGATTCCGAACACCCCAATTCTCGTGCGATGATTCCCGCGAACCGTCCGACTCGAATGACATGGTTGCCGGTTTCTTGGTCGCGGTATTCGGCCGCACAGGCGAGTACATGGATGACTTCTTCGCGTGACTGGGCCAGATCGGCGGTCCGCTGGGCGACTTCGGCTTCGAGTCGTTTGGAATAGGCGGCCATCTGGTCGTGGTGTGCCTTGAGCACCAACGAGTTTCGCACCCGAGGCAACAACTCGGTCGGTTTGACCGGTTTATGCAAAAAGTCGGTCGCCCCCAGTTCCAACGCATCGATCTTGGTTTGTTCATCGGTCGACGCGGTCACGATCAGAACCGGCAGATGAGCCTGATCGGGGGCGTTGCGGATGGTCTCCAAGATGTCCAATCCCGTGACGTGCGGCATGACGACATCCAGGATCAAGATATCGGGCCGCGTCGATCGGACCAGATCGACCACCTCACGCGACTCGCTGGTCGTGACGAACTCGTGGTACCCCGCGCTGCGGAGATACTTTTGGATCAACTTGATGTTGATCGGTTCATCGTCGGCGATCATGACACGACCGGACTTCGTGCAGCCGGTCTCATTGGACCGCTGCGAAGTGGCGTGTGTCAGGGGGGCCGCGCCAGCCTGGGGGGCGGCAGCACCGGCCAACGTTGATGGAGTCGTCGCGTTCATCCGCTCTTGGGGTTACCTGGAAATCATCGCGAGAGCTGTGCCCGCAGGAAACCGTAAGTCAATCTGTCGACATTGCAGGTGATGGAATGAATTCGCATTGGGCTATCAATTTGGAATCTCAAACGGTGGCCGCAGTTTTGGCGCAACCCTCCCAAACGGATCAGCGATCTGCCGCCTGAACCGCCTGGGCGATCCACTCTCTCACCACCCGCCACAGGTGCGATCCGACGGTTCGGTCGAGTCCTCCGATGGAGACACGGGTTCGTTGCCCGCTGTGCAAATCGACGCCCTGGGACGCATCGAGCGGAACGATCGCTTCGAAGTGGGGCACCAGCAATTCGAACTGGGAATCGGATTGCGACGCATCATTGGAAACGCGTTTGACCGCCAGCGGGCCTCCGTTGGTGGCCAGCAACGACGGGTAATCCACTTCGGTCCGTGCCCGCGGAATGATCGTCGACAACGCAGAGGTTTGCGTCGCCTGTCCGGAGGCGCGAAACCGAACCACGGTACCGGACTGGTCACGAAACGGGTCGAATTTGTCCTGCGGGATCAGCAACCGAAGTTCCTTTTGCGATTCGTCTCCGATCACCAGCAACTCATCCCCCTGGGCGACATAGGTTCCTTGCAATTCCCGCAATCGTCTGCGGACCACGACGCCGGAACGGGGGGCGCGGACGACCAGGGAATCGATTTGTTCGGTCGTGTCTTGCAGCCGCTTGGTCAACGACTCCAACTCCGTCGCCTCGGCTTGTGCGGCGGCGTGTTTCCCCTGAAGCGTCTGCTGGCGTCTGCGCAACGTCGATTGTTGGATCTTTGTTTCCAACTGTTGGGCCTGGAGGACCAGTTCCGGGTTGCCAAGCGTCAACAGCTGCTCGCCCTCGCTAACCCACTGTCCCGTGTCGACATGGATTGCGTGGACGAAGCCCGGAACCTCGGCCCGCACCACTTCGTGCGGCGAATACTCCACGACCGCGTGGACCGGCGTCGCTCCCGGCCACGGCACCACCATCAACAAGACGGTGCCCATTGCCAGCGATCCGGCCGCGATCAGCATGAACCGTCGCCGCCCGGGCCTTGGGGCGTTGCGAACCGCCGAAATCCCCCGCCACGCCGGACCGCCGATCCAGCACACACCGGCGACCACCGCCAGCAGCGTTCCCAGCCCGTGAAACAGTTTCGTCGCGGCAAGCGTCAGCCCCAGACAAACAAAACCTTTCCAAAACAATGCCAGTGGTGCGTAAACACCGACCGCGGTCCGATAGCCCGGTGTCCATTGCGGCTGTTTGACCTCCCCGCCAAAAAACAGGCATCGCAGCCGGCGCCGCAGGTGGTTCTGGCTGTCCGTGTACAGGTTCGGCGTGCGGGCCCAGTCGATCAGCACAAAGTAGCCGTCAAACTTCATTAGCGGATTGGCATTGAACACCAACGTCGCGACGCCGGCCGAGAGCATCACACTGGTGCAAACGTGTCGGATCGACGGCGAATCGACGAAATACCAAATCAACATCGCGATCGCGGCGACCAGCAATTCCAGATAGATCCCCGCCGACGCGACGTGAATGCGTTGCCAGCGGCGACGGAACCGCCATACCGAGCTGACGTCGACGTAGGCCAGCGGAGCCAACAAGATCAACAGCACGCCCATCTCGCCGACGTCACCCCCGTAGCGTTTGCAAACGATCGCATGAGCAAATTCGTGAATCACTTTCAAGCCGACCGTGACAACCAGCAACAGCGACAGCGACGAGGGTTCAAACAGATAGTGTGTCGATGCCGCCAGTTGACCCCAATGCGCGAGCGCCAAGCAGCCGCTGATCAGCATCACCAGGACCCCCAACACGGTCGCGGGCACCGAGAAGATCCATCCCGCATACTTCACCAACGTTTCGACCAGGCGATCGGGATGCAGCAGGGGGATTCGGATCGCGATCGGATTGATGCGTTGCTTGATTCGATCCGACTTGGATTTTTCGGCTGATCGATGGAGCCGTGCCGACGACTTGGACGAATCGGTGTGGGCCAATTGGTTGTCGATCAACCAGCGGCACAGGTCGGCCGCATCGTCCTCGGACATTCGATGGTCCGGGTAGTGTTCGCACACGTCCCGATAGGCCTGAGCGACCGTTCGCGAGTCGGTCAGACGACTTGCCAGCGCGTATTCGATCCGGCCGAGACGATAAAACGCCCCCGCGAGTGGATCTTCGACGACGACATGGGGCTGACGTGCATCCTCACACGGCGTCACTCGCAAATCCTGGCGAAACACCACCGACGTCGTGCTTTGGTCGCTGGCAAAATGCTGCTGGTCGTCCGACATGGCGTCTACCACCAGAACCATTGTGCAACGGCTTCGACGGGGCGGTGAAACCAAACCCAACCGAGCGGACGACGGCCACAGTCGATTTTCAGGGTCCCTTTCATCCCCGGACGCAGCAACTGTTGCTCGTTGGGCAACGTGCACTGGGCGATGAACACGTTTTCCTCATCACGAATCTCGCTGCGTGGATGGACGAGTTCAATCCGCGCGTCCCAGCTGCGATCCGGATACGCCTTGAGCCGCAGTTGGGCGGTTTGGTCTTGGTGGACGTAAGCGATCCGGTCGTCTCTGACGGATGCTTCAATGATCATTTCGTCCAGCGGTGCGATCTCAAACAGTGACTGTCCGGTCGTCAGTGGGGCGCCCTTGGCACGCTTCAAATCCCCCGCAACGACCATCCCGTCGACGGGGCTGCGCAACTGCAATTCACTCAAACGCAGGTCCAGCAGATTCAGTTCGGATCGCAGGGCGTCGATTTCCAGCTGTGCGATTCGCTGGTCGGCGTAGGCCCGTGACGCCTGGGCGGCATCGCGTTTTTTGACGGCCTGGTCGTGATCGGCTTGCAGCGAGTCGCGTTTCCATTTCAATTCCCGGCCGTCCAACATTGCCAGCAGATCCCCCTGGTGGACAACGTCTCCCGGTGCGACGAAACACTCTTTCAGCGTCGCATCGAAGGGGGCCGCAACGAAACGCTTGGTTCGCGGTTCGACTCGCACGTCACAGGTTTCGCGGTGGGCAATGGGAATGAACAGGGAAGCCAGCAGCAGAACGCCGGCCGCGATGGCAAGGCTGCCGCCGCGTGATTTCACGGCACGGCTCAATCGATGAGTCACCTGAGACCAGCGCCGTGATTCCTGTGCACTCAAGACGGCGCCGAGCGAGTTTTGCGCCGCCTGTAAAAACTGCCGAACCGGCTGGACCGAACGATCCGAATCGATGACGGCCAACAACACCGCGCGGGGTCGTTGGGACGAATCGCCCAACGGCACCACCAAGACGGTGGCGGCGTGTTGGCGGGCTAGCTCGGCGGCGTTGCGTGCCGCGTCGTGTCCGCCGGAGGCCGAATCGGCCATCGTGATCGTCCGCGAGAGCAACGCTTCGTCCATCGCGTTCTCGATCAATCGGGTTTGGGAGGTCGTGGCATCGATTCGAGTCGAATCGCTGAGCGCCGCCAGCCGGCAACTTCGTGCCCCCGTCGACGTCACCCCGATCGCCGCCCGCCGCAATTGCAAGTGATCGGCCAGTTCCGTCGCGATCACCTGGCAGGCCTCGTTGCGGTCCTCGGTCGCCAACGCAAGCGTCAACAGTTCAACGGTCGCGGCGGCATCGGACGCGAGTTCCGCCTGCCGTTGCAGACGATCGCGAAGACGATAAACGGCAAACTGTTCGGTCAGCCGAAGGACGGTTTGTGTGAAACGCTGCAGGTCGTCGGGCAACACAACGATCAGCCCCAGCACTTCCGGCGAATCCCCTGCCGTCGTGATCGGAAACGCAACAATGATGCGTTCGGGGGAGAGTTGACGTCGAGAGTGAACCTGGCCACTGATGGCGGTTTGTTGACAGACCGATGTCAGCTGTGCCAACTGCGATTGGGCGTTTCGGTCGCTCGGATCCAAACGCAGCGGCCGGGGATGATTCGGCTGGTTGTTCGCATCGACGTCAAACAGCACGGCCGCGATGAGGTCCGAGAGTTCGTCCAGGCGTTGCAACAATCTCTGATGGGCGTCCGGGAGGTTGGTGGCCGAGTCGAACGGAGAGGTCGATCGAGAAACACCGGCGACGTCGGAGGTGTGCCGACACGGTGTATCAAGGTTCGGTGCAGCAAGGTTCGATCTGGCGCCGACCAGGATCGGATTGTCGGCGTTGGTGCCGCTGTTGGAGATCTCGGTCGCCACGGTTGCTCAATCCTTCAATTGGATCGCGCAGCGGGCGCCGCTGCGGATCGACCCGTCGGCATTGCCGATCGCAATTTTGACCAACACGGTTCCGCTTTCGGCGTCGGTCACCGGCGAAATGAAGTGGACTTTTCCGGAGGTCGTTTGGCCTGATTCGGGGAATTGCAATTCGATTTCTTGTCCCGTCGTCAGCTGTTCGGCTTGGGAGCCCAGCAGTGCAAAATTGGCCAGCAAGGTGTCCAATTGAACCAGGGTGATGACCTCGGGCTTGTTGGGCGCAACGAACTCGCCGGGCTCCTTGTGCAACTCGGTGACGATCCCCGTGACCGGGGCGTGGATCACACGTCGACTCATTTGGGTCAGCAGACGGTCGTGTTCCAGTCGCCGCGTTTCCATCTCTTCGACGACGCTGCGCAGATTTGCCTCGGCAACCTTGTATTCTTTCGCGGCGCGGTGCAGTTCGGCTTGGCGGGCATGTCCCGATTTGCGCAGCGACTCGATTTTTTCCAGCCGTGCGGACGTCAGTTCGACCTCCGCCTTGGCGGCATCGAGCCTGCCTTGGGCGTTCATCTGTTGCTTGGCGACCTCGATCTGGGCCAGGTGAACCTGACTGTTCAGCCGCAACAGCGGTTGGCCTTGTTCGATCGTCTGGCCTAGCTGGACCAACACCTCGGCGACCGTACCGGTTTCATCCGAGGCGACTTCGATGGTTCGAACCGGTTCGGTGTACCCCTGGACTTCGGTCGCGAGGGAAGACCGACAGGCCAGTGCGACGACGGCGATCAAAACGGACTGGAACGAGAGCAATCGCAGGTCAGCGGAACGGTGGCTGGATTTCATGGCGTCGCGCAAAGCAGGAAGGGTGCCGGTGGGAATGCAAGGTCTGGCTGCATGAAACAGCTCGCCCAAGGCAAGTTTAGGACACCATTAAGCGACAAAACCCGAGAAAATACATCGCGGCCATCGCTCCCCGCGAGAGGCTAACCCGGGCTGGTGTCCAGGCTTTAGCCGCACTCCCTCGCTGCTTCGCTCGCTAGAGCGTGAGAAACGTCGGGGATCCTCCTTCTGGCGAACGTGGCTACGTTTGACGGGTGATGCCCAGGCGATGGCTGTCACTGCCCGGTGGGCAATGCCAACAACCGCTTGGACTCTTCCAACAAAAACTCGGCGTCCATGAACGGTTCGTAGCTGATGTCTTGCCAACGCACGCGTCCTTGTGGGTCGATCAAGAAGGTTCCGTGCAAGGGTTGGTCTTCGAAATCGTCCCAGCAACGAAAGGTTTTGAACACCTGTTGCTCGCCATCGGAATACAAGGGCAAGTCGAGTTTCTTGTCAAAGGCCTTGATCCCGGTCATCAAGTCCTCGGTCGACTCCGTGCTGATGCCGACCAGATCGATGCCTGCTTTGCGAAACGCATCGGTGTGCGGCGAAAATTCGTGCAATTGTTCGACGCAGTGCAAGCAGCCGAAACCGAGGTAGAAGATCAGGATTTTGGGGCGGTTGCCCAGTTCGACGTCCGTGACGACATCCCCCTCGGGCGTTTTCGCTTGCCACGATTCGCTGATGTACGGTTGCCAGCGGAACGGCCCCAGTTCGTCCAGGGCAGGCCGCTCGCCGAGGTCGTTCGCCGGGACGGGCTTCTTGCGCCAATCCGCATCGGCGCCGGCGGATTCAGCCACGTCCGACAGCGCAGCCAGCAAGGGTGTGTTCAGGTCCGCTTCGGCGGCGACGGTTCGCAGTTCTTCAAACCGTTTTTTCGCTTGGTCCTGTTTGCCGTCTTTCCACAGCAGGTCGACCAGAACGGCCAGCGGGCGGACTTCCGACGGCCCCGATTTGACGGCCCGCTCGGCCGCCTTGATGCCGGCGGCACGGTCACCGGCCATCCCCAGCCACCGTGCCTCGGTGGTCGCATCGAGTTTGGCGGCCTTGAGATGCTTGTTCAGCTGCGCAACGTCCTTGCGTTTGACCGCCGCCGCTGCCGCGACTCGGGCGATGACCTTGCGCACTGACTCGAGTTCCTTCTTCAATTCCTTTGATGTTTCGTCATCGGCGGTTTCATCTTCGGCGGACTTCTTTTCGGCGGTGTCCAGCAGGCGGGATTGCAACTCGATTCGCCGACGTTGTAGTTTTCGAAGCGTTTTCGCACCGTCGGGTTTGGCTCCCGTCATGAACTGTGCGACGCCCAGCCAGCCGAGTTCATCTTGTCGCGTTTCTTCATGCTCGGTCGGCGGCAAGTACTGGCCGCCCAATTCATCGATCAGCTGTTGCCACAATCCGAAACTGGTCAACGTTTGCACCAGGCGTTGCCGGCCGTATTTATAGCTGCCGCGTTTCTCCAGCGAGTTGTACTTGGGGTGCCGCGGTAAGGAGACCAGATTTCGGGCCAGATCGACGGCATCGTCGACCCGTCCGACGTGAATCAGATTACGGACCAGCCATTCGTTGTTGTGCGCAAAGTTGTGAATCTGGTCAGGCATCAACCGCGTGCGAATCATGTGCGAATGATCGACACGTGCCGAGGCTTCTTGTTGCCAGGCCGCATCGGAATAGCGTTTCAATTTGGAATAGATGTGGCCGGGCATGTGCCACATGTGGGCGATGCCCGGACTGGACGGACCGCACTGGGCCGCCGAGACCAACGCATTTTCCGGACGTGCCGAATCCCACAGGTGGATTCGATAGTGATGAGCCGGATGAGCGGGATTGGCGGCAAAGATTTCCGCCAGCAATGCTTCGACGGCATAGCGGCTGGTCAGTTTGACGCCGTAGCGGTCCCCCATCCACAGCTGGACGACCAGGAACGCTTTGGCCTCGATGTCGTCGGGATACTCGTGCAGGATCTTTTCCAGATCGGCGATGTAGCGTTCGCCACGTTTCTTCTTTGCTTCCTTCTCGCGATCCTTGCGGTCTTTCGATGGCTCGTCGTCGTTGTCCGATTCGTTCTGCTTGGGCAGAAAACGATCGAGAGCATCGATATAAAGTTTCTCTCGCTTGGACGTGTTTTTCGCTGATTTCTCTTTGGCCTCGTCGATAAATCCGCGGGCCCGGTCGTCGTTGTTGACGTTGGCCATCGCCATGCCCCAGAACGCGATCGCCAGCTCGGGATCCTCCTTGGCGGCCTGGCGGAAGGAGCGTTCGGCTTCCAGATACCAAAACCCGTGCAACTGCGCGATACCTTGTTCGATAAACCCCTGGGCCGCTTCGGACTTAGTCGACGTGGGGAACTCGATCTTCGCCATCCCCGGCATCATCACCGCGGCTTGGCGTGGGCCTTCGTTAAAGGCTTCGCCGTGGTAACTGTGACCGGCGGCCACCGAGTCGGCGGCCGCAGAGTCGGTCGCTGCAGAGTCGGTCGCCGCAGAGTCGGCGGCATCGAGGTCCGCAGCAATCCAACCGAGGAGCACAACGAGACAGAAAATTCGAAAAACAGACATGGGTGCGTGTAGGCGATCGAGGTGGGGTTTCGGGGGCGGGATTCGAATTGTAGTGCAACCGACTGCCGAATTCATTTTCTTACCTCCAAAATCTTCTTGCCAATCCTTTGAGTGTCGCGTCGGGAAGACGTCGCAACCGATGCCGGTGCCGTCTGGGCATTGGTCCAGCGGGGGGCGACGAAAGAGGCTTGATGGGCGGCGGGCGATGGTTCACGATGGAACGGTGGGACCACTTTTTTCTTCGTGAACGATCCGATGACCGAATCGATTTCGAAAGTCGCCGAGCGCGCGGGGCAATTCTTCATGGGGCAATCACCGATTCATCAGGCGATGCTGCGTCTGACCAAAGCTCTCGGCGAAATGAAAATCCCCTTCGCCATCGCCGGCGCGATGGCCGCCAACGCTCACGGTCACCGGCGGACGACAGCCGATATCGACATCCTGATCCGCGATGAGGATCTGCAGAAATTCAAACAGCAGTACATCGGTCGCGGTTGGATCAACAAATTCGAGGGTTCAAAGAATTTTCGCGACGCGGTGTGCGCGGTGGACATCGACGCGCTGATCGTCGGCCGTTACCCCGGCGACGGCTTACCCAAGCCGGTCGCCTTCCCCGAACCGGAACGCGTCTGGGAGGTCAAGGAAGACGGGATCCCGTTTGTTTCGTTGAAGACCTTGCTGGAGTTGAAACTGGCCAGCGGCATGACGGCTCCACATCGGCCAAGAGACTTTGATGACGTGATCCAGTTGGTTCGAGCCAACGACCTGCCCCAAGACTACGCCGAGACCTTGGAGCCCTACGTTGCCGAAAAATTCGGCGAGCTATGGCAGGCGGCTCAGATCAGCGACGAGCACTAACGTCACTCGTACTTCCACTTCAAGATCCAGGGGTCGTCAAACTCCTGTTGCATCGCTTTCAGTTTCGCTTTGTATTTTTCCAACACATCGGCGTGGCCTGCGCTGGTCGCCAGGTTGGTTGATTCATTGGGGTCGGTTCGCATGTCGTACAATTCGAACTCGGGACGCTGGACGTAGCGCCCGACCGTCATCTGGCCGTAGGGGGCATCTTCGCCCTTGGCCAATTGGGCTTGCCAGCTGCTGGCGGCCCACAGATCCGAAGCGAACGGATAGGGAAGCGGGTGGGCGATGTTCCAGATCAATTTGAAATCCTGGTCGCGAACGACACGCATCGGATAGTACATCTGGATCTCGTGAAACGTATGCGACGCCATGATGGTTTCATGGTGCGGTTGGTCGGGGTTGGCCAACACAGGCATCCAGGACTTGCCATGGTACGACACAAACGGTTTGTTTCCATTGCGGTTTTCCTTGAGTGCTTCGCCACGCTGCTTCCAAAACTTGTTGGCGTTCAAGGGGTTCTTGGGACCGTTGGTTTCGGGATCCAAGCCGCCGGCGAAGTCGAGCAGGCTGGGGGTGATGTCGATGTGGCTGACCAGCGAATCGGACTGAACACCTCGCTCGGGCTGATACGGATCGCGTACGACGAACGGGACCCGCAAACCGCCTTCGTAAACCGTCGTCTTTCCACCGGCAAACGCCATCCCGTGATCGCTTGTGAAGACGATCATGGTTTTGTCGTACAGGTCGGCTTCCTTCAAGATCTGGACCAGTCGCGCGACGCCGGAATCGATTCGCGAGCATGACTGATAGTACTGCGCCAGCTCTTCACGCGTTTCGGGCGTGTCGGGCAAGAACGGCGGGACGGTGACGTCGGCGGGATCAAAGAAGACTTCCTCGACACCGGGAAAGGAGCCCCGATTCGGTTTATTGCCGAACAGGTTGGGTTTCAATTCCGATTCGCTGCTTCGATCGACCCCGCCGCCGCGGTGGGGGTCGGAGGTCGCGAAGTACAGGAAGAACGGGCGATCATCTTCGCTGTCGGTCAGGAACGCTTTCGACGTTTCCGCCATCTCGACCGCGTTTCGCGAGTTGGCGTTCAGGTAGGTTTCGAATTGATAGACCGTCTCCGGGGCGACGTGGTACTTGCCGATCTGGGCGGTGCGGTAACCGGCTCGCTGCATCACCCGCGGCAGGGCCAGCGAGACGACGTCGTGAAAGGAGGCGAATTTGTGATAATGATGTTGGTGCCCGAACTGTCCGTTGCGGTGATTGTGCAAGCCGCTCATCACCACGCTGCGACTGGCACTGCAGGAGGCGGTTGTGGCAAACGCGTTGCGAAACACCATGCCGTCGGCGGCCACGGCGTCGATCGCCGGAGTCTTCGCGGCCGGGTCGCCGTAACACCCCAACGTCGGGCTCTCATCGTCGGTGATGATGAAGATGACGTTCCGCTCGGCGGCGAAACCGGCCGTTGTCAGCAAGAGTGACGAAGTGAGGACGGTGAGGAGGCAAAGCGAGATTCGGGCGAGCATCGGAGGTTGGCGTGGGCGGGTGCGAAAGGGGGAAACCGAAGGCTCGATATTCTAGTCGAATCCGCAGCGTCGAGTGAGCGAGTGGCCGGCGGAGGTGTGGTTTCGACGTGGCCGCTCGCTGACGCTTCCCGCCGGCGAGTGTTGGACGATCTAAATCCCCATCTGGGCCAGCATGTCGGCGATCCGGCCGACGGTCCGGGTGAGCACCGGATGAGACTCCTGGAACGCTTCGGTTTGCTCTTGCAATCGTTTAGCCAGTGAGGCCGAATCCACCTCTTGTTCGTCCAACGTGCTGGAGATCTCTTCGGCGGCCCGCCGCAGCCGCTCCGCCTCGTCTGGCTCCAGGGTCTCGATCGACTCCAAGGCCGTGTGGAGTTGTCGGAGGGCTTCTTCGAGTTCGTTTCGCATCGCTGGTTTTCTTTCTCGCCGAATTGCTCATCACTGCTGGCCCCGAGGGGCGCGGCCGGGGAAAAGGGGTCAGGTACCAAAAATGCGAAGCACCCTTCGGGCCATTTGGTTTTTGGTACCTGACCCCTTTTCCGCTCGACAAACGCAACCCGGAAATTTAACGCTGACAAAGCATGAGGGGCCTGAACCCTATTAGACTATTCCGGGAATGCGTCTGCAAATTCCCCCAGGATATCCATGGTCGAAATGATCCCGACCAAGCGGCCGTTGTCATCCAGCACCGGCAGGTGATGGATTTGGTCCTTCAGCATCGTGCGGACGGCTTTCAGGATGGTGGCCTTGGCGTCGACCGTGCAAACCGATTCGCTCATGAAGGATTGAATCGATTCGCTGCCCATGCTGTGGATCAACTTCTCGACCAAAAAGCGTTGGCTGGCTGGATCGGCATGGTCCAGTTCGTAGACGTCGTCGTCCACATCGCGGGTCATGTCCACCAAGTCCGACGTCGACAGGATTCCGACACAGTGGTCGTCGTTGTCGACCACCGGCAGCGTGGAGACACGATTCTCTTCCATCAGAATCAACGCTTCGTGAATCGTTCCGGCCGCGTTAATCGTGACCACATCGCGATTCATGATGTCTTTGATGGGTCGGGAATAAACATCTTGTTGGGCAACCATCATTGCGTCCCTTGAGAGAAAAATCATCGACGTGAGCAGAACTTGTGATCGGCTCAATCAACAAGCCGTTATAAGCGATCGATGTCTGCACATTGCGTGCCAGCAGGCGGCAAAGATTAAAGTTCGATGTTCATCGCACAGATACGTGCGTCGGCGTCACAGTCTGTGCGGGACAGCCCAATCTGCGACGCCTGCACTGAGCGATTATGACGCACATCAGGCGACGGGGACGACGATCCGACCGGCAATCAAGTGGATGTCTTCCATCACCAGTCGCGTGGTGCCTTCGTCCCCCAATTCCGCAAAGCGTTCCATCGCCAACGTCGGCGTGTTGAATTGCGGCAGCCCCAGCGAGCCGCTGGTGCCGCGCAACCAATGCGCCAGTGAGGCAACGTCGTCCCAGCGATGCTGATCGATCGCCTGATCCATTTCCGACAATTTGTCATCCAGGCGTTGCAAGAAGTCGACCACGATCTCGCGGAATTCCGGGTCGTCCATCGGCAGCGTCGAATGGATCGGTTGTTGATCGAGTTCCGGTGCCGACGATCGGTCGGGCGGTTGGGCGTTGCTGACCGGGGCGGCCAACGGGATCGGTGAAGCGGCCACCTCACCGGGCAGATCGATCCGCGAGGCCAGGCTGTAGATCCGTTGCAGGGGGGCCTGACAGGCATCGGTATCGTGGGCCTCGGCTTGCCGCTGAAGCGTATACGCCGGATCGACAAACTGTTCGAAACCCGCGCTGCCGCTGACACCTTTCAACCAGTGAGCTTCGGACGCCAGCTCGCTGAACTGTTGTTGCTGCAACAGTTGCCCCAAGCCTGGCAATCGTGATCGCAAGGCATCGACGAAGTCCTGGGCGATCTCCAAAAAGTCGGGGTCATCCAACGGATAACTGCAGGTGACTTTCTCGACGTCCGGCGCGGACGATTCGATCGCGGTGGTCGGCGTCTCGATCTCGGGCGTCTCGATCTCCGCTGTCATCTCCGACGGGGTGACCGGTGGATCACTTGCTGGTGCATCACCGGACTTTGAACTGGAATCGTCACAGGGTTCCCCATCGCGTTCTTCACCGACTTCCCCACCGAGTTCTTCCGCAAGGGTTTCCAGCAAGTGATCGATCTTGATCGGCTTGGACAGGAATCCGCTGCAGCCGGCATCAAAGCATTTTTCTTGATCGCCCTGCATCGCGTTCGCCGTCAATGCGTAGATCGGTTTGGTGTAGCCGTCGGCGCGCAGCGTGCGTGTTGCGGTGTAGCCGTCCATCACCGGCATCTGCATGTCCATCAGGATGATGTCAAACTCTTGCTGGTCCGTCGCATCGATCGCCAATTGGCCGTTTTCCACCGCGACGACTTGGGCGCCGGCTTGGCCGAGGACCAGTTGCAGCAGTTTTCGGTTGGGCGATCCGTCGTCGGCGACCAAAATCTTGCACGGCGGCAATTGCCGCACCTTGGCTTTCTGGGCGGTCGATTGCGTTTCCGATTCGGCCAGGTCGGCCGGATCGATCAGTTCCAATTCGTCGGGGCTGCCGATCGAGATTCGGATCGTGAACGTGGTGCCTTGGCCGGGCGTGCTGACCAGCGAGATGTCGCCACCCATCGCTTCGGCCAGTTGCTTGCTGATGGCCAGCCCCAGGCCGGTGCCGCCGAACCGTCGGGTGATCGAGGTGTCGGCTTGGGCGAACGGTTCAAAGACTTTCGCTTGGGCTTCGGGGGAGATCCCGATCCCGGTGTCGGCGACATCGATGGCCAGCACGAGGTTCTTGTCGGTGCGTTGCTTGGTGGCTTGCTGATCGATCCTGGCGATGATTTCGACGCTTCCTTCGTCGGTGAATTTGATCGCGTTGCCGGCCAGGTTCATGATCGCCTGGCGCATCCGTACCGAATCGCCTTGGATGGTCTTGGGCAACAGGCCATCGTTGCGAAATTTGAGTGCGATGCCTTTTTCGTCCGCTTTACTGCGGAGCAGCGAGACGACTTCTTTGATCAGTTTGTAGGGCGAGCAGGGGCCGAGTTCCAATTCCATCTGTCCGGATTCGACCTTTGACAAATCCAAGATGTCGTTGATCAACGCCAGCAGGTGTTCGCCGCTGCCGTGGATCGTGTCCAAGTACTCTTGTCGGTCGGCCACGGAGGTGTCGAAACCGCGACGCAGCACGTCGGTGTATCCCAGGATGGCGTTCATCGGGGTGCGAATCTCGTGACTCATCCGCGCCAAAAACTCACTCTTGGCCTGGTTGGCGTCGTCGGCGGCGCGTTTGGCGACCGTCAGGTCACGTTTGGTTTCCTCCAACTGTGTCACGTCGTCGAAACTGACCAGCACGCCGCGACACTTGCCTTCGGCGCCCTGCACGGGCGACGCGTTGGCGATCAGCGTGCGTGACGGCTGGCCGGGCTGTGCCAATTCGATCATGCCGCCGGAGACCACGGTTTCGGAGACCACCGCCTCGTGCCAGGGTGAACCTTCCAGGTGATCCAAGTTCCAGGGCAGCTCGTCGGCCTTCTTGCCCAACAGTTTGTCGGGGTCGCTGCCGACCCAGTCGGCGAAGGACTGGTTGGCCAACACGACGCGTCCTTGTCGATCCAAAACGAGCAAGCCTTCGGCCAAGTTGTCGAGTGCCGTGCGCACCCGTTTGGGGACCGTTTTAGAAGGGTCCAAATGGGCCAGCATCTTTTTCAGGTAGAGCTGGAATAGCAGAAAGCTGGCCAGGCAGACAAATCCGGACATCAGCATCCACGGGTCGTTGATCGTCGCCCACCAGCTGTCATCGTGCAACGACCGAAAACACAACTCGACCACGCCCCAGCGGTCCCTGCCGCTGCGAATCGGAACGCGGACGTGAGTATCGGTCGATCGACGCGACTCCTCCGCCGGCCAGACCGATTCATGGTCGCCGAACACGGAAACCAGATCACCGTTGGCGCGTCGGACGCCTGCCGAGACGACATCGTCGTTGCGGTCGACCACCGCTTCGAGCAGCTGGTCCAATCGACGGGTCTCGCCATAGGAGATGTATTCCGAACTGGCAAGCGCGATCGTTTCACACAGATTGCCGCGACCTTCGCGGATCGCCGATTCTCGCTCCGGCACCATCCCCAGCATCATCGCTGCCGACAAGACCGACAGGAGCATGCAGACCAGCCCCAGCGAGATCCGAGTTTTGGCGTCCAGTCTCAAAAAATTCATGTGAGGGTTTCCCCTGAAGCCGATGACTGGGAAGCAGTCTCGGTCGGTGAGCTTTGCTCGCGTTCTTTTTCGGTCTTGTCCAACAGTTCTTCCAACGAATCGTCGTCGCTGTCGTCGTCATCGTCCAGTTCATTCAGAACCAGCAGCGGATCGACCAGACTCCATGCCGGCAGGTGGGCCAGTAAACTGGTTGCCAACAACCCGCCACGAACCGTCCACATCACATAGCCGACCGAGAGGGCGCCGGAGAATCCCGCGAAGGTCCCGGCAAAGTAGTACGGCGCGGCGTCCGATTGTTTGATATCGTCCTGCATGCCTTCCATGTCGCCCCAAAGCAGCTTGCTGTCAAATTTGACGATCCCGAGGGTCGAAACGTTTGGGCGATTCGATTGGGAACGTGATTGTCGATTCGTGTAGCCGTTTTGACCGTCGTCGACCCTGGCGATCCGCTCGGAATCTTGGTCGCCGTCGCTCAGATCCAGCATGCTCAAGGGGACCATGCTGAGCGTCAGGAGTTCGTCATCGGTGGTCTGGATGACCGAGGCTCGCGTGAACACCGGCGGAACGTCGACGTCCGCTTCGATAACCGACGTAATCTCCGTGGCCGATTCCGTTTCGACGTCTTCCTCTGTATTCTCTTCTTCGGCCGGCACCTCCGGCACGGTTTCTACTTCCGGGGCCGGGTCAGCGGCGATGCTGGCAAGGTCTCCGAGTGTGACCTCGCTCAGATTGTTGGGTTTGGCCACCAGGATCGTGACGGTCGTCGGCGCGCTTGTGGCGATGCCGTCGGTCACGGCGTACGTGAACGTCACCGGTCCGCTGAAGTTTGCTGCTGGAGTGAATTGAAAGGAGCCGTCGGCGGCCAGCGTCAACGTTCCTGAAATCGGCCCCGAGACGGGAATCACGGTCAGGGAGTTTCCGTCCAAGTCGACGTCGTTGGCGAGCAGTCCGCCGACCCCGATCGTCAGGGTATTTCCCGCCTGCATGGAAAAACTGTCATCGGTGGCCGTCGGCGGGTCGTTGACCGTGGTGATCGCGATTCGCGCCGTCGCAACGTTGCTGGGCAAACCACCGTCGCTGGCGACCACCTGGATGACTCGAGTGGTCCCATCGGGATTGGACGAGGCGTTGTGGTAGGTGATGGTGCGAAGGACTTGCTGGTAGTTGGCGACCGTGTCCGTTCCCGATAGCGTCAGCGTTCCCGCAGCATAGGCCGCGGTGATGGACGTTCCGCTGGTGTTGGCCGCAAGCGTCTCGCTGGCACCGTCAATCAGGTTCGTGATCGTGACGGTCAACTGGGTCAAGTTGGACGAGTCGACGTCGGTCAGGATTGCGTCGGCCGCGTCGGCGATCAACACCGCCGGGCCGCCTTCGGTAAACGTCCCGGCAAAGTCTGCTCCGCTCGCGCCGCTGGAATCGTTCGTGTCCAGGTCGATCGCGGGCGCCGCATTGCTCGCCGCCACGTTGACGGTGGCGTCATGGGCGACGCTGGTTCCGCCGTCTCCGTCGTTGATCGTGAATCGGATTGTGCGCGCGGAGGTCGTGGGGTTGGTGGTGTCGGTGTTCTGATAGGTGATGTTTTCGATCAATGCGTCGGCGGCGGTTGCCGTGGCGCCAGCGTTGAAGGTGACGACCAGATTCGCACCACCGCTGCCGCCGGTAAACGTCCCGATCACGACGGGGCCGCCGCCGAAGTCGTACAAGACGTTACTGCCTGAGACGGTGATGTTGCCGACGCCGGGACCCTGATCGCGGATCGCCAAAACGTCTTCGGTGTTGTCGCCGCCGGCGAAGACCGACACAGTCAGGTTGCCGGTGTCGAAGTTTGCCGAGTCACCGTCGCTCAGCGTGACGTTGCCGCCCTGTTCGATCACCGTCGCAGCGTCACCTTCGGTGTAGCTGAGTGTGTCGCCGGCCAGATTATCGATTGCCGGCACATCGTTTTGTGCCGCCACGTTGACGGTGGCGTCGTGGGCGACGCTGGTTCCGCCGTCCCCATCATTGATCGTGAACCGGATCGTGCGTGCGGAAGTCGTGGGATCGGTGGTGTCGGTGTTCTGATAGGTGATGTTTTCGATCAACGCGTCGGCCGCGGTTGCCGTGGCGCCGGCGTTGAAGGTGACGACCAGATTTGCACCTCCGCTGCCACCGGCAAAGGTTCCGATCACGACGGGGCCGCCGCCGAAGTCGTACAAGACGTTGCTGCCCGAGACGGTGATGTTGCCGACGCCAGGGCCTTGGTCGCGGATGGCCAAGACGTCTTCGGTGTTGTCACCGCCGGCGAAGACCGACACGGTCAGATTGCCGGTGTCAAAGTCAGCCGAGTCACCGTCGGTGACGGTGACGTTGCCCCCCTGTTCAATTACCGCCGCTGCGTCCCCTTCGGTGTAGCTGAGTGTATCGCCGGAAAGATTGTTGATCGTTGGCGCGTCATTGGTCGGAACCGATGTCCCCAGTGAGAAATAGTTTCCGTCAGCGAGATCCACGCCCGTGAAGGTGACGATTCCCGTCCCGGCGTCATAGCTCGCTGCGGAAACCAAGGTCGCTCCAAGATTAAAGTCTGTATTGTTATCAACGATCAGATTGAAATCGGCGGCCGTCGCCCCGCTATAGGTTAATCCGCTTAGATCAAATGAGATCGTCGTCGTGCCGATCTCACCTGTTTCGCTGACCCGCCAAATTCGATCGAGTCGGTTGGCGATGCCCGCCGGTTCAGCGGCAACCTCAGTCAATGCCCCGTCATCATTGCTCCAGAACATGAATTCACGGTCGTTTTGGTTCGAAGCCCCGGACATGGTCACGATGGCATCGGCGTTGATCGATCGAGATTGATTCTGGGCAAGTAAGGAGGCGTTGTCTTGGCCGATTCCCGCGACGTCATGCTCGAACCCGGAGTTCGCTGCCGCATTCCAGATCGCCGTACCGGTGGAGTCGCGATAGGTTGCGGGGCTCACTTGACCGAGTGTGATGCCATACTTAATCGCTAGGTAAGAGTCCACCTTCAAACGGTCGATGGTACTGAGGTCTGTCGAATAGATAACGACTTCGCCGAGGTCCAAGTCATCGTTGAATCCACCGCCGGGGTATTCACCCAAGAAGAACTGTCCGAACTGGTTGTTGTCCAGGGGGCTGCCGACGCTCGCGCTACCCGAAGCGGTTTGCTGACCATCGATGTCGATGCTCAGGCCGGCCGGCGCACCGGGCGTCGCTTGCGCGTTGATGATGTGGTAGCCCGTGCTCGGTGCTGGCGCGGTCAGCTGATCATTGGTCAGATCGCCGAAGTCGAATCGAAGGTCGTCCTCTAGGTTGACCCGGTTGCTGAGCGTGTCGATCCACTGCAGCATCACTCCATTGGACCCGTTCGTACTTCCAGCCAGGAAAAGGGAGGCGGAATCGGCCCCGAACAGGTCGGCTCCCCAAACCGAGAGGTCCGACAAGTGATCATCAATGCCGTCGAACGAAATGATCGGGTTGAAATTCAATCCGGATGCGATCAGATCGGGGCGCTGGGTCGACAGGACTTGTTGGAGATCAGACAGCGTCGCGTTGGTGACTTGATTTTCCCATTGGCTGACCCCTCCCAATCCGATCGTGACACCGGCATCGGCCTTCAACCACAACTTCAGACCGTTCGCGACTCCGCCCGGAGCGCCTTTCACCACGGTGACGGTGGCATCGTGGTTCAAACTGATGGCGCCGTCACCATCGTTGACGGTGAAGCGAATCGTGCGCGTCCCCGTGGTCGGCGCCACGGTGTCGGTGTTTTCGTAGGTGATGTTTCGCACCAGTGCCGTGGTCGCTGTCGCATCGGCCGCCGCGTTCAGTGACACGACCAAGTCGGCCCCGCCTGAGCCACCCGACCAGGTCCCGATCAACACCGCTCCGGCGCCGAAGTTGTAATAGACGTTCGAGCCCGAGACGCTGATTTCACCGGGGTTGGTCCCCTGATTGCGGATCGCCAGAACGTCTTCGCTGGCATCGTTCCCTGAGGCGACCGAAACGGTCAGGCTTCCCGAATCGAAGTCGGCTGAGTCGACGTCAGAGACCGTCGCATCACCGCCAAATTCGATTACAAGCGGGCCGGATGCGGGGAGATAGGCCAAAGTATCCCCGGTCAGATTGCTGATCGTCGGGGCATCGTTTTGTGCGGCGACATTGACGGTGGCGTCGTGGGCGGTGCTGGTTCCGCCGTCGCCGTCGTTGAGCGTGAATCGAATCGTTCGGGCGGAGGTCGTCGGGTTGTCGGTATCGGTATTGCGGTAGGTGATGTTTTCGACCAGCGCGTCGGCCGCAGCGGTGGTGGCGTTGGCGTTGAAGGTCACCACCAGATCCGCTCCCGCGGTCCCTCCGGTGAAGGTCCCGATCACGACCGGTCCTGCGCCGAAGTCGTAGCGAACGTCGCTGCCGGAGACGCTGATGTTGCCCACGCCGGCGCCTTGATCACGGATGGCGAGCACGTCTTCGCCGGAATCGCCGCCGGTTGTGATGGCCACGGTCAGGTTGCCGGTGTCGAAGTCGGCCGAATCGACGTCGCCGACGGTGACGTTTCCGCCTTGCTCGATGACCGTCGCCGCATCGCCTTCGCTGTAGTTCAACGTGTCCCCGGTCAGATTGCTGATCGTCGGGGTATCGTTATGTGCGGCGACATTGACGGTGGTGTCGTGTGCGGCGCTGGTTCCGCCGTCGCCGTCGTTGAGCGTGAATCGAATCGTTCGTGCGGAGGTCGTCGGGTTGTCGGTATCGGTATTGCGGTAGGTGATGTTTTCGACCAGCGCGTCGGCCGCAGCGGTGGTGGCGTTGGCGTTGAAGGTCACCACCAGATCCGCTCCCGCGGTGCCTCCGGTGACGGTCCCGATCACAACCGGTCCGGCGCCGAAGTCGTAGCGAACGTCGCTGCCGGAGACGCTGATGTTGCCCACACCGACACCTTGATCACGGATGGCGAGCACGTCTTCGCCCGAGTCACCGCCGGTTGTGATGGCCACGGTCAGGTTGCCGGTGTCAAAGTCAGACGAATCGACGTCGCCGACGGTGACGTTTCCACCTTGCTCGATGACCGTCGCCACATCGCCTTCGCTGTAGTTCAATGTGTCCCCGGCCAAGTTGTAAATCGTTGGGGAAGCGTTGCCGGCTGCAACGTATTCAAAGGCTCCGATGTCGGGCGTCGCATCGCGCGTGGTGCCGCGTTGATCTGTTGTGGGAGCGCCGGTCAGTCCCGCAGGGTCGATCGCGACGCTTCCGACGAGCAATGCATGTGTTTCGGTGAATCCCCCGTTGTCGGTCAGCGCACCCAGCATCGGATCGCTGACCGTATCGTCGGATCCGACCTCGACAATCGCCGCGGCACTGGCGATGTTGTATCCAGACGATGTCAATTCCGCATCCGCATCTGGGCCGATCGCCGCAGTGTTGCCGTACAAGATGCTGTTTTTCAGTGTGACGTCACCGCCGCCACCGGCAATGTGAACGCCGCCGCCGGTTCCCGTCGAAGGCGTCGTGGCCTGGTTATTCGTGATCGTGACGTTGGTCGCGTCGATGTTCTGGTTTGTCCAGATTCCACCGCCCGAGTTGGTCGCCGTATTGGTACTGATGGTCACGTTGGTCAGGGTCATCACGGCCGAACCGCCGCCATTGTGAATGCCTGCTCCGGCCGTCGCGGAGTTACCGCTGAGCGTGACGTTGGTCAGGGTCGCCGTTCCATTGTTTCGAACACCGCCGCCTGCATTTCCGGCGTTGTTTCCGGTGATGGCCACATCGGCCAGAACCAGCGTTCCACTGTTGTCGATGCCGCTACCGCTGTTGCCGGTATTGTTTCTGATGACGGTGGTATGGGCAGTGAACATGCCGTCGTTTTGGATGGCGCCACCATTGTTGCTGTTGTTGTTTTCCAACACCACGTTGGTGACCGTCAAATCCGCGCCGGTTGCAATGTAGACGCCGCCGCCACCGCTGCCACCACCCTGTCCACCCGTGATGGTCAGGTCCGTGACGTTGACGACGGTTCCGGCCAGCACGTCAAAGACACGGTCGGGCGATGCCCCCATTCCGCTGCCATCGATGATCGTTGTAGAAGCCGAATCACCATGGATGTTGACGCTTTCAGTAATGTCCAGGTCACCGGTCGCTGCCAGGTTTTCGCCGGCTCCCAAAATGGACAGGGTATGTGTGCCCGCACCGAGATAAATGTCATCGGTCCCCGACGTGTTGTTGGCCGCAAGGATCGCTTCCCGCAGCGAGATGAATCCGTCGGTCCCTTTGTTGCTCAGCAAGGCGGTGATCGATGACGTGTCACCGTCAACGGTGTCACTGGTCGTATCGACGGTGATCGCATTGGCCGGGGGCGCCGCCTTGATCGACACAGCACCGGCGGCCCATGGGGTGGAAGCTCCATAGGTCCACGATGTCACCACCGATGCCGCACCGTCTTCGGTGGTTCCGGAACCGTTGGCTTGAGAAGAAAACAGGTCCCAATGCTCGGTCTGACCCGATCCGGGCGTGAAGTCCCAATCGCTGTTGTCGTCCACGCCGACGACGCCGAATACCAGATCGTTGCTGGTCGAAGAAACGGTCACCGACGGCGTTCCCGATGTTCCTTGATCGCCGGTAAACGTTCCCACAGGAGTCGTTTGATCGACATCGGTGAAGGTCATCACACCGACGGTCGCTCCCTGGTGACTCGTGCCCGAAAAGTTGACCACGATGTTGTGGGGGCCCAAGTCCGGTGCGACCAGCGACCAGATTTCCACGCGTGACTTCGACGGATCCGCGTGCTCTTGAGTCCCAACCAACGTTAGACCGACACCGTTGTAGGTCACCGAACTGACACTATCGCCCATGTCCTGACCAAAAGAGATGCCAACCAACATCAAACGGTCCGTTCCAGCCGTCGCGTGAGCGAATGACGTGCTTGTCGCTCCCGTTCCGGCGGTACCCGTGGTGGTGTTGTCGATCGTTACGTTCAACAAATGGGCCCAGTTCTGTTGCACGTCCAGGCTGAAGGCCAAACTGGTTTCGATCGCTCCGGTCGAGTATTCCAGATCCCAGTCGCCGCCAAAAATCGCGTGTCCCGTGTCGTCATCGCTGGCCGCAACGTCAGCCCCGGTCAGGCTTGCCAGGGAAGTCGACAGTGTTCGTCCGTCTTCATTGGCTGCCAGATCACAGCCATAGATCAACACGTCTGCGCCGACGCGAAGCGAATCGCCCCACAGAGCGATCGTGTCGGCATGGTCGTTCAGGTTGTCGAGCGAAAGCCACGCGTTGCCCAGTTTCAATCGGCCGGCGGTTCCGTGCGTGACCAAGTGAATCGCATCGACGTCGTCATACTGCGCCAGCGCCCGGCTGATCTGATCGATCCCGTCACTGTGACCATCCAGCAGGATCACCTCGAACGACCGTCCGTCGCCACGTTCACTCTGTAGATCGGCCAGCAACTGCTGATAGTCCTCTGCGGTTTGATCCACGACCACGATTTCACGCGCGGTGTGCTGTTCGTCCGCCGAAGTGACGTCCGCGCTGCTGTCGGCCGCAACACTCTCCGCTCGTGCAGCATCTGAGGTCGGGACCGCGACGGTCGCCCCGGTCAGCTCCGAAATCGCCTCCAGCATCGTGTGGCTTTCCGGCGTTTGGGTCGCTTGAAATCCGTGCAGGATCAGCTCAGCGTCTTGCGACAAAGAAGAACCCCACGCCGCGAAGTCTCCCGCCGATCCGTCCAAATTGCCGGCATTCACGAGGGAAGACCCTAAACGGAGTTGTCCGTCGGCACCATCGGTCAGCAGGTGCACGGCGTCGACGTCGTTGTAGGCCGAGTGGTTGTAGGCCGACAGGATTTCACCGATTTGTTCGATCCCGTCGCGCGATCCTTCCAGCAGGTAGATCTCCAAGTCCGCGTTGCCGCTCTCGGATCGCAGCGCCTCGACCAACGGTTGATAATCGCCGATGCTGGCGTCGACGAAGGCGACCTCCAGACGCCGTTGACGCTGTTGATCGTCCTGCGACGGATCCCCCTGCCCCGCATGAGTCGTTGCGTCAGCAGCGTTGACGCCGTCAGGAAAGGGCTGCTGCGTCTCCGGTTCCGCGTCGATGTGATCGACCGGTGGTGCGATCGGCGTCGCACTAAAGAGCAACCGCTTCTCCAGAACGGCCGCATCGATCAGGTGGCCGCCACGCAGGATTGACGATGAATCATGCTTGCGTTCGCGTTTGCGTCGGCGCCACGGCATGTCGGAGTCTCGGGTGGTTCGGATTGGAAAGTGAGAATTCGTCTCTTAAAAGTAGGTCAGAATCCGCCGGCGGCTTGTCCGCGTCACCTCAACACTCGCAACGCCAAGGCGGTCTTTAGCGGTTATCACTATTGGACCGTTCCCGTCGAGCCTGCCGAGCATTCCGAGGATTCGACGCGGTGGTCGATTTGCATGGCAGTTGTCTCCGCTGGCGGGAGTCCGAAAGCGGGTTGGGAACCGATGAACGACATGCGGATAGAAGATTGGCGGGAGTGTGCCCCCGCATCAACAAACTCCACGGATGGAGTGCCTCATGGGACGGACCGTTTGCAACTGCTTCATCGCGCTGGCGACCTGTTTTTCGGTCGCGGGATCGGTGGGTGCGCAAACGCAGGACCTGCCCTCCTGGCTGGCGGAAACCACGGCCCCACCGTCGCGAGTGAACAACACGGGAGTGGAATTGACGGAAGTCTACGCGGAACCGGCCACACAGTTTCCTCTGGTGGCGGCGATGGACCTCGAAAATCGCTCGGACACTCCCAGCCACAACGCTCTTCCGCCTGGACCGCCACCCTCCTACGTGGCGATGAATCCGGACCCGTTGGTCGTCGGTGAGGTGCCGAAGGAATGGTTGAACGAAACGACGATTTCCACGTCCGCCGCTCCGACGCAAGTGACGTCCGCTTCGGTCAAGCAATTCCTGAAGTCGATGGCGCAGCGGTCTCCCATCTCTGATACCTACCGGCCCTGGTGGGAAGCCACCGCGACGGCTCCGTTTGAACTCTCCGCATCATCGGTTGTCGTCGACGGGGACAGTTTGATTTTAGAAGCGCTTCGGCACAGCTTTCGGATCGCGGCGGTCAACGAAAACATCTGCATCGCACGGACAGGCATCACACGCGCGGCGGCGGATTTTGACCCGACCGCGTTTGTCGAATCAAAATTTGTTCGCACCAGCGTGCCCACGGGAAGCGATCTGGACGCGGGCACCAACGTCGATCGGCTGCGTGAAGAAGACTTCTCGTTCTCCGGCGGCGTGCGACGGAAGACCCAGAGCGGGGCGGAATTTGAGATCGGACAGCAGATCGGGCTGCGGGACAGCAGCTCGCAATTCTTTACCCCAGACAACCAGGGCAATTCCCGGTTGACGCTCAGTTTCAACCAACCGCTGCTCAACGGCGCGGGACAGGCCTACAACCGAAGCCTGATCGTGTTGGCCAAGCTGGACACCCAGATCGCCAACGAAGCGGCGACGACCACGATCCAAGATCATCTGCTTCGCGTCCAGGAATCGATGTGGAACCTGTACTACCAGCGGGCGTCGCTGTTGCTGCGGATTCGCCACTTGAATCAAGCCAAATCGATTCATGACTGGTTGGAGAACCGACAGGACTTGGACGCGCTTGAGAGCCAGCTGAAACGCGCCGAAGCGGCAGTTGCGACGCGGAGTTCCGAACTCGCTCGAGCCGTGACTGCGATTCGCAACGCGGAAGACCAACTGCGGATGCTTGTCAATTCTCCTCGCTTGAGTGATGACAAGACGGTGGAGATCATTCCGGCTCGACCGCCCTCGTTGACGCTGGTCCCGGTGTCGATGGAAGACGCCGTCGTCACGGCACTGCAGCAGCGGAGTGAAATGAATGAGGTCGCCCGCGAATTGGACACCGCACGCGTCCGATTGAACGTCGCCTGCAATGAATTGTTGCCGATGTTGGATCTGGTGCTGGAAACTTATGTCAGCGGTCTGCGGGGAAGCCAAGACATCGGCGGTTCCTGGATCGACCAGTTCAGTGTCGGTGAGCCCAGCTATAGCGCCGGGCTGCTCTTTGAAGTTCCGTTGCAACGCCGCGCGGCCAAGGCCAACGTGATGCGTCGTCAAGCCGAACTGCGTAAGCTGGCCGGCCGTTTGGGCGAAACGATCGCCAAACTGCACGCTGAAGTCGCCGCGGCGGTGCGCGAAGTCGAAACCAGTCACCGCGAACTCGGCGCACGCTACGTCGCGATGGTTTCTGCCCAAGAGTACGTCGATCTGATTTCTAATCGCTGGCGTGAATTGCCCGGCGACGGGTACTCGGCCAACTCGCTGTTGGAGGACTTGCTGGACGCCCAGGATCGATTGCTGTTGGAAGAAGTCGGATTCGCCCGCGCGCAAATCGACTACACGCTCAGCACCTCGCGACTGAAACGAGCGACCGGGACGCTATTGCAGATCCAACCGGTCGGCGCGGCACACTAGCGTCGCGCTTTGCGGGACCGGCCAGCTTGGAGCTGAGGCAAACCGCGACAGATCCTCATGATCGGACCGATGGGTGCAAGAAGTGGTGGGGTGAGGGGTGTACGACGTCCTTTTTTACGTCGTCTCGCTCGGCCCCGCGGGCGACAGGCCGGAGCCAATCCCACCGATCCCTCAGCTGTTGGCTTTGGCGAAGGCTCGCATGTCGGATTCCAGGGCCTCGAGTCGCTGGCCGAGTTTTTCCGCGGCGACATCCAGGTCTTGGGACTCGTCGGCGCTCAGCTTGGTGAACACGTAGAGTTTGATTTTGGGCTCGGTGCCGCTGGGGCGGGCGGCGACGTAATTCCCTTCTTCGGCCAGATCCATGAGGATCAGATTGCCGACCGGATCGCCCAGCGGCGAGGATTCACCGGTCGCGGTGTCCGTGGCGACGCTGTTCAAGTAATCGCGGACGCGTGTGACCGGGATGCCGGCCATCGACTCCGGCGGCGATTCACGGAATGCCTTCATCAAACGCTGCATCGCGGCCATCCCTTCGCTGCCTTCCATGAACAGATTGATCAGCTGTTCGCGGTGCAGCCCGTGGGTGCGATAGAGTGCGGCCAGATGTTCGTGCATCGACACCCCGCGTTGTTTCATATCGGCCGCCAATTCGCTCAACAACATGCAGGCGACCGCGCCGTCTTTGTCGCGGCAGTACTGACCGACCAGATAGCCGTGTGATTCTTCGGTGCCGAACACGAACTTGTCCGGGCCGTTGGCATCCATGGCCTGGGCGATGTACTTGAACCCGACCAGCAAATCTCCGACACAGCGGACGCCATAGCTGTCACACAGACTGCGGACCAATTCGGTCGTCACCAAGGTCTTGATCACGTAATGGTCGGCTGACAGCGTGCCCGCTTGTTTGCGTTTTCCCAAGATGTAATCGGCCAACAACGCGCCGATTTGATTCCCGTTGAACGTCCCCCACGGGCCGGACGGATCCAACGTCAACGGTGCGGCGACACCCAAGCGATCACAATCGGGGTCGGTGGCCAGAACCAAGTCGAAACCGCCCGCTTGGGCGTATTCGACGGGAGCATCAAAAACGGCTTTGTTCTCGGGGTTGGAAACATGACCCGGGACGTTGGGAAAATCGCCGCTCTTTTCGGCATGCGGACCGTACACTTCGACGTCGGTAAAACCGTCGGCGGCTAACAACGGCATCACGGCTTCGGCGCCCACCCCGTGCAGCGGCGTGTACAAAATCCGGACGTCCCGCGATCCCTCGAACGCCTGCTCGGAAGCGACCTTCACGAAAGCTTCGTCGATTTCTTTGGTAATGATCTCAACCTTGCCTTCGGCTTGAGCCTCTGCGAAGGGCGTGACGCGGATCTCTTCGCAGCTCATCACGCGGTCGATGATGGCTTTGTCGTGCGGCGGCAGAACTTGCGCACCACTGGACCAATAGACTTTGACGGCGTTGTCGCTGGGTGGATTGTGGCTGGCGGTGACCATGATGCCGCAATCACAATTCTTGTACCGGACGGCAAACGACAACTGGGGCGTGGCGCGATAGTCGTCCAAGAAATAGACCTTGAACCCGGCCGCGACCATGATTCCGGCACACAGTTCGGCGAAATGACGCGATTGGTGCCGCGTGTCATACGCGATCACGCACGACAGATCCTTTTGCCCCTTGTGGTAGTCGACGACATAATCGGCCAGCCCCTGGGCACTTTCGCCGATCGTGCGATCGTTGATGGCGTTGGAACCGATCGGGTGCATGCGTCCGCGGCGGCCGCCGGTTCCGAACGGGATGATGGTCCAAAACGCGTCGTCGAGTGCTTGCCACTTCTGCTGGGCGATTTCGGCGGCGACCTGATCACGGTACTGTGCATAACGATCTTCGGTCAGCCAGCGTTGGATGTTTTCAACAGCCGTTTCGCTCAATTTTCCGTCGGAAACCGCTTGTCGTGCGGCGGCCAGGGCGTCGGTAGCGTTCATCGAGAGGGGGGCCTGTGGTTCAGCGGAAAGGCGATCAGATGTTCTTGCCGATTCGGTCGCGGGCGATTCTATTTATTTATCGGTGTGCTTTGCAACGACCGGTTGACTCGGCGGCCGAACGAACCAGAGTCATGGAGGGCAACGGCGCCTTGTCTCGAATCTTTAGCGCAATCGGAACCATTGGATGAGCAAGTTAATCATCAGCGTCAGCGGACTCCGCGGAATCGTCGGCGAAACGTTGACCCCCGTCGTCGCCGGCGGCTACGTGGCGGCATTCGCCGCGGAATTGCCGGCCGGCACGATCATCGTCGGCCGAGACGGACGCAGCAGCGGCCCGATGCTGCGGGATGCGATCGTCGCCGCCCTGCGGGCCTGCGGTCGCAACGTGATTGACGCCGACGTGGCCTCCACACCCACGATCGGCGTGCTGGTCAAACACACCGGCGCCGCCGGTGCCGTGCAAATCTCCGCCAGCCACAACCCGCCGCCCTACAACGGGATCAAGCTGTTCGGCGGCGACGGACGCGTGCTCGACGCAGACACCGGTGCAAAAATCCGTGACGCCTATTTGGCCGAAACCGCCGCCTGGTGCCCGTTCGACCAAATCGGCGACGTGCAAACCGAGTCCGATCCACACCAACCGCACCTGGACGCCGTCCTCAAGACGGTCGATGTCGATGCGATTCGGACGGCTGGCTACCGAGTGCTGATCGACAGCAACCATGGTGCCGGCGGCTTGCTGGGCGTGCGATTGCTGGAAGCACTCGGTTGCGACGTGACCGCGCTCGGCGATACTCCCGACGGCCAATTCGAACACGTCCCCGAACCGACCGCCGAAAACCTGGCCGGGGTCGCCGAAACGGTTTCCAAGTCCGGGTGTGCCGTCGGATTTTGCCAAGACCCCGACGCCGACCGGTTGGCATTGATCGATGGCGCCGGTCGCTATATCGGCGAAGAGTACACGTTGGCATTGTGTGTTCAACGCGCCCTGGCCGACGAAGCGACTCGCGGTCCGATCGTTATCAATGGGGCGACCAGCGGGATGAGCGAACGGTTGGCCGAAGCGGCCGGCGTGAAAGCCTATCGCAGCGCCGTCGGTGAAGCCAACGTGGCCGACAAAATGATCGCCAACCAAGCCACCTACGGCGGCGAAGGCAACGGCGGGCCGATCGACCCGCGGGTCGGTTACGTCCGCGACAGCTTCGTCGCTATGGCCCAAGTGTTGGACCTGATGGCCTCGACCGGAAAGTCGTTGGCCGAACTTGCCGATGCGCTGCCCAAACTGGCCATCTGCAAAGACAAAGCGGCGGTGTCGACCGATCGCTTGCCCGAACTTTTTCAACAACTTCGCGAAAAATTCTCCGACGCCAGCGTCGACCAGAGCGACGGGCTGCGACTGGCCTGGCCGGATCGCTGGTTGCTGGTCCGCGGCAGCAACACCGAACCGATCGTGCGGATGATCGCCGAAGCGGAATCCGAAACCGAAGCCCAATCGCTGTGCGACGCGGCCAAGCAGCTGATTTGATCGCCGGGCGCGGAATCCACCCTCCCTGCCGAGGTCGTGCGGTGTTGGAAATCACCCTCCCGGCAGGAAGGTCGAGCGCGGCGAAGGGAGGTCGGACGGTGAATCGTCGAACAAACTGGTGGATTCCCTGTGCTGTCCACGCTCGCATCGAGCGTAGCGACTTCCAAGCCTACCGCTCGGCTACCAACCGATCGTCCGACGGACCGCCCGTGTCGCTCACCGGGCGGCAATGCGGCGAAATCTCTTGGATCGTTTTCGGGCCGATTCCGGGCACCCGCTGCAGATCATGCAGCGAAAGAAACGGGCCCTTGCGTTCGCGATCTTCCAAAATCCGATTCGCCGTCCGCTCCCCGACGCCGGGCAGCAGCATCAATTCGCGTTTTCCGGCCTCGTTGAGATTGATTTGAAAGGGCGGCTGGACGCTCCGGGCCGTCTCCGGATCGGCCAGCCGGCGTGGCGTACCGCTCCAAAACGCCAGCCCGGCGATCGTCACCATCGCAACCAATGACAGCGCAGCGGTGGCGTTTTGAACCGCCGGATGCAACAGCGATGGTAAACTCCGGTCCGTTTCCGCGTTCATCCGCGTCTGCCTGTGATTCACGCCTACACCGAGTCGCGTTAGAGTTCCCGCCACCGATGTCATGTTTTTGCATCGCATCGGCGGCCGCAAGACGTTCGACGCGATCTTGGGGCGACTTTCTTTAAATTGATTTTGCTAGCGTTTGCCGTCCACCCGCCCGATTCATCATGCCCGACTACGTCACCGTCACCGCCGATTCCTCTCTGGAGAACGACACCCGATTGCTGGTCCGGTTGGCGATCGCCGAGGACCTGAGCGATTCGGTGGACTGGACCAGCGTCTGCATGGTCGACGACGAGCGGCGTGGCGGCTGTGAAATCGTCCCGCGCCAATCGGGCGTCACCGCCGGAATGGCCATCTTGCCCTGGATCGTGGATGAATTCCAAGCCGATCTCGAATTGGAAGTGCTCGCCGAGGACGGCCAGGCGTTGGTCCCCGGGCAAGCGATCGCGCGATTGCGTGGCAACGTCCGCGATCTGCTGACCAGCGAACGGACGGTTTTGAATCTGCTATCGCGTCTGTGCGGCGTCGCAACCCAAGCGAAAACTTATGTGGACGCGATCTCCGGTTCCAAGGCGTCGATTTACGACACGCGGAAGACGACACCTGGTTGGAGGCTATTGGAAAAGTACGCGGTGACGTGTGGCGGGGGGCGTAACCATCGCCGTGGGCTCTATGACGGATTCTTGATCAAGGACAACCACTTGCAACTCGGCGGCACCGCCGGCCGGCCGATGTCGCCGCGGGTCGCGGTGGAAAAAGCGTTGCAATGGCGGGGCGGCCAGATCCAGCGGATGACGGCACCGCCAATCGTCGAAATCGAAGTCGACACGTTGGACCAACTGCGCGAGGTGCTGCCGGCCGGTCCCGACATCGTGTTGATCGACAATTTCACGCTCGACGACATCCGGGCGGCCGTCCGGCTTCGCGACGAACTGAATCCCGCGGTCGAATTGGAAGTTTCCGGGACCGTCACGATTGACACGATCGCTGCGATCGCCGCGACCGGCGTGGAACGCATCAGCAGCGGCGCGTTGACGCACCAAGCGACGTGGTTGGACCTGGGCCTGGATTGGTACGACGCATCGGCGACCTAGGATTCGGCGGAGACTCGGGCCCGGGTCTCGTTCCTGCACGCCGCTCCTTTGACGCCCCACACCTCGATGCCTGAGAGTTCTTTCGATAAACGTTCGCCGATCGCCGGTGAACGCCACTCCCTGGATTTGTTGCAGCCGACCCTGGACGCGATTTCCATCCTGGGATCGCTGTACGTGGTGAAACAGGTGGCCCGCGGCTGGATGGACGATGCGGGGATGGTCCTGGGGCTACTGGCCGTGATCATCTTTTTGATCCTGTCGAAGATCACCGGTGTGTCACGGACGCGTGACCGTGGCAACGCCAATGACGAAATCACCGCGATCATGGTCACCTGGGTGATGACCGTGATGTCATTGACCGTGATCGGATTTGCCACTCGTTATGGCGAGGTGTTTGCCCGCAGCTTGATGTTCATCTGGGCGGTCATCGCACCGATGATGGTCGCACTGTCCAGGATGCTGCTGCGGATCATTCAGCAATCGGCCAAGCGCCGCGGATACGGAACACGTCGGGTTGCGATCGCCGGACTGAACACACTCGGCCGACAAACCGCCAAGAACATCGACGCCGAACCCGCATTGGGATTCAACCTGGTGGGCTTCTTTGACGACCGTGTCGAAGACCGCCCGACGCAGTCCGTCTCGGACATGAAAGACAACCTCGGACCCGAAGCGGACGCGGAAGACAGCGCGACGCTGGCGGGCAACCTGTCGGAACTGGTCGAGCAATGTCGTGGCGGTCAAATTGATACCGTGATGGTGACCTTGCCGATGCGCGCCGAAGACCGGATCCGGTACCTGCTGGACCAACTGAGCGATTCGACCGTCTCGGTTTACATCGTCCCGGACTTTTTCGTGTTTGAATTGCTGCATTCTCGCTGGACCAACATGGGTGGATTGCCGGCGGTCAGCGTGTTCGAAAACCCGCTGTTCGGCGTCGACGGCGTGCTGAAACGGATCGCCGATGTCACGATCGCCTTGGCCGCACTGCTGATCGCAGCGATCCCGATGACATTGATCGCGATCGCCGTCAAACTGACCAGCAAGGGCCCGATCTTCTTTCGCCAAAAACGCTATGGATTGGACGGCAAAGAAATCCTGGTGTGGAAGTTCCGTTCGATGCGAACCTGCGACAACGGACCGGTCGTCAAGCAAGCGACCAAGGGTGACCCGAGGATTACCAAGCTGGGCGCGATCTTGCGCAAGACGAGTTTGGACGAGTTGCCGCAATTGTTCAACGTGATCGAAGGCTCGATGTCGCTGGTCGGACCGCGGCCGCACGCGACCGCTCACAACGAACAGTACCGCGGGCAGATCCGCGGTTACATGTTGCGGCACAAAGTCAAACCGGGCATCACCGGATTGGCCCAAGTCAACGGATGTCGCGGCGAGACGGAAACGATCGAAAAGATGGAACAGCGGATCCAATGGGATCATCAATACATCCGCCGCTGGTCGCTGTGGCTGGATTTGAAGATCCTGTTCAAAACCGTGTTGGTGGTTTGGAAACAAGAGACCGCGTACTAGCACTGGTGTTGCGCCTTTAGGCGATTCCGAAGTCTCCTGACACATGCACGCTGCGATACTCGCTCGGCGCACACCCCAAGTGGCGTTTGAAGAACCTTGTGAACGCCGACGGCGAAGAAAATCCTGTGCGTCGTGCAATATCGTCGAGGAACAGATTGGTGTCGGACAACAACCGTTTGGCTTTCCGGACCTTGAATTCGTCGATGACGGCGGAGGGAGACCGGTCCAACGTGCGCGAGAGTTTGATTTCCAGTGTCCGCCGGGAAACATCCATCTCGCTGGCCAGCTTCGTCGCGTTGATTCCGTGGGCCAGATGGTGGTCGATCAACCGCAAACAGTTCTGAGTAAAATCATCATAAAACGCAACGACTTTGGATGATTCACGCTCGATCACATCGACCGGTGGAACCAGGCCGATCGGAGGTGCTGAGGATTGGCCTGACATCATCCCATGCAGTGTTTGAGCGGCCTCGAAGCCGACCTGGTTGGGGTTTTGAAAGACACCGGAAATCGAAATCGGCGCGAGCGCGGCGGACAGTTCATCGTACTCGCAGGTGACGATCGAGACGTCGTTGGGAACGGAGATGCCCTGGCTTAAACAAATCGAAATCAAGATCCTGGCTTGGTCGGTCGACCAGGTCACGATTCCGATCGGCTTTGGCAACTCCCTGACCCACCTGCAAAGTTTTTGACGCAAGACCGTGCGATACTTCTTCTTGTCAGGAAACTCAAACACGATCAAGTCGGGGCCCAGGATGTTTTGGATCGTATCGAACAACTGCGACGGATAGCCTTGCCAATGAGGAACCCCGACGTAACCGAACACTTGAAATTGTTTCGAGGCGATGTAGCTGGCGACCATTTCGCCACACTTTGCCGGGTCCGCGACGACGCTGACCGACTGGTCATATTTCAATCCTCGCCAAGAGACATTGACAGCAGGGCAGCCGGAATTTTGGACCTTGGACCACAGCGTGTCGCTGGTGCAGCGGAACAGAATTCCGTCCCCGTCCCAGCCCTCGGGCAACGCGACCTCGCCCTTGGGGAATTGCAGCCCATTGGTCGACGTCGCCGGGTACAGGAAATCCCAGCCGCCGTGCAGCCGACTGTAGGCCGAAGCACCGAGAATGATTCTGCGGCTAAAGTTGTTCGAAGCCTGGATCAAGACGGCAATCTTGACGAGCCCCGAGTCCATTTTTCGGGCAGATGAGCGTGGCGTTCGCGTGGTGGAAATTCCCAAATCCGATGACGTCGTTGGATGTTTGTTTGCTTCGCCGCATCGCCGACGTGACGATGGTGCAATCACCGTGCGACACATTGTTTCGACACGCACGAAGGTTGTGCGGCGGCGAAGATCAAGAATTGATGAAAGTCATATCATCATCGAAGTAAACAAGACGCGATTTGGAATCGATGGGCTTGCCGGAATGAAAGTTGATCAATAGCGTGGCAATCGCATCCGGCGAGAAGCCGATCGGATACGATGGGCAAGGCGTTGTGGTGATCGTCACCAATATTGTTTTTCATTCGTCAGTCGAAACTGTGGGCGAACTTGATGGGCACACCATTCTTTGATCGGGACTCTCAACGATTCTTTGATTTCGTTTTTGTCCTCGCAATCGGCGTGGTGCTGGGGGCACCGTCGATGGGCGCGGAAACGACGGTTGAGGCACCGACAGCCTCGCCGGATTCGTTGGAAGTCAGCCCCAGCGTCCGCTTTCTCACGCCGACGTCCGCGGAGTTTTGTTGGCAATCGAACATCGCGGGGGCTTCGGCGCTGGCCTACGGACCGACCCGGAAACTCGGCAGCGTGATCGCGTCCGAGTCGGCCGGCACGTACCATCGCGTTGTCATCGACAACCTTCAATTCGGTCAAGACTACTGGTATCGAATCGGCGTTCGGCGGCAAGGCAAGCGGCTGTTCAGCGAGATCTATCAGCTCGAAGGCCACATGAATTACACGCCGGCGCCGATCCGGGCATCGGAATCGGTTGACGGTTGTCAAAGCGTCCTCGAACAACTGCGGCAACCGGGCGGTTATGCGGTGGTCGTCGAGGGCGTCGATCCGGAATGGGCTGAATCGGTCGCCGCCGAAACTTCGATGACCGTCGTGCTATCGACTCGGAATCCGAACACGCAGGAATCGCTCCGCCGACGCTGGTATGCCGAGGGCAAGTATGGAACCCGGCTGACCGTCCAGCAGGCGTCGGATCTGCCACCCTCGGTCGCCAACTTGGTGATCGTCCGCGACGAAGATTTCGACGCTGCGATCGGACGTTTGGCACCGCTCGGCCAAGTCGTCAAACTCGGCGGGACCGCTCAACCGGAGGGATTCACGTGGCAGCGGCTCGGCGCCGAAGTGATGATCGGCCGCCGAGCCGAGCAGCCCGATCTGGCCGCCTGGGGGCACCAGTACGGATCGGCGGCCAACGCGTCTTATTCGGGCGAGATGTTGGGCGGAGTCGACAACACCGCCGACCTGGAAGTGAAATGGATCGGCAAACCCGGCGCGGATTTCGGCATCGACCGCAACCCACGGATGCCGGCTCCCCTGGCCGTCGGCGGCCGGCTGTTTCATCAAGGGATGAACCGCATGATCGCCGTCGATGCGTTCAACGGCGCCGTCCTGTGGTCGATGGAGATTCCGGACCTGCGTCGCGTGAACATCCCGCGTGATTCGGCCAATTGGTGTGCCGATGAGTCCCATGTGTTTGCCGCGGTCAAAGATCGGCTGTGGGTGATCGATGCCGCAACGGGCGAAATGAAACGCACGATGCTGCTTCCGAGTGAACGCCAAGACGATTGCGAATGGGGCTACGTCGCGGTCACGGACAACCATGTCGTCGGAACGGCCGTAAAACAAGGAAGCGCGTATTCCACGTTTTGGGACAAGGCCGCCTGGTACGACGGAAAGGATGATGCCGCGACCGCCAAGGTCTGCGGAAAATCCATCGCCGCCTATGACAAAGATTACGGCAGCATCCAGTGGGAGCACCACGCCGATGCGATCGTTCATTCGACGATCACGATTCATGGAGACCAGATTTACTTCGTCCAAGTCGACGACCCGTCGCTACAAGATTCCGAGACGGGAAAGCTGGTTAATTCCAGGATCTGGCACGCCGCGTCGGTCGTCTGCCTGGATCTGCACAGCGGAAAACAGTTGTGGAAATCCAAGGTTCCGCCCCAAGACCACGAGGCGATCATCAGTTTCGGAATCGCCGACGACCAGCAGTTTGTTTTGCAGACCTCCGGCAAAAGCCAGTTCCACTTTGTGTCACTGGATGCCAACGACGGTCGGACACGCTGGGATCAATCGGTCGATTGGCCCGAAGACCACCACAGCGCCCACATCCAACATGCCGTCTTGATGAACGGAAAACTGATGGTCCAGCCCCACATCCTGGACGCATCCGACGGCAGCGTTCTAAAGTCGGGCACACTCGGCAAACGACGCGGGTGTGCCACGCCGATCGGCGCCGGCAACTCGGTCATCTACCGCGGCGGGACGGGGCCCTTGACGCTTTGGTCTCTCGAAAACGACAGCACCAGCGAGTTCACACGGCTGCGTCCGAGTTGTTGGCTGAGTACGATCCCGGCCCAAGGGATGCTGTTTTCGCCCGAAGGCGGAGGCGGTTGCTCGTGCGGCGGCTGGATGGAAACTTCGATCGGATTTGCACCCGTGGTTGATCAAGGAGATGTGAAATGAACGGCCGTCGAATTTGTCTGATCGCACTGGTGATCCCCGCGGTTTGGTTGTCCACCGAAAAGGCGTCGGCTGAAAATTGGCCGACCTATCGACACGATGCCCGGCGCAGCGGCGTCACGAGCGAGTCGCTGGGGTTTCCGCTACGGCAAGCGTGGGTCCGACGCTCCCCGCAAGCTCCGCAGACCGCTTGGACCGGCCCCGCCAAATGGGACGCCTACTCCGGCAACAGCGGTTTGCAATCGATGCGCAACTTTGATCCCTGCTTCTTTGTCACTGCGGCGGAGGATCTGGTGTATTTCGGTTCGTCGGTCGACGACGCCGTGCACGCCCTGGACGCATCCAGCGGAACCGAACGCTGGCTGCACTTCACCAATTCCGCGGTGCGTTTTCCGCCGACGATCGATCGCGGCAGGGCGTACTTCGGCTCCGACGACGGGTTCGTGTATTGCTGTGACCGGCAGACCGGTGAACTGATTTGGAAGCGTTGCGCGTCGCCGAATAACCGCATGGTGACCAGCAACCGAAAGATCATTTCGATGTGGCCTGTACGCACGGGAGTCCTCGTTCAAGACGGCAAAGCAATCTTTGGCGCGTCACTGGTTCCCTGGAATGAATCGTACCTGTGGAAAGTCGATTGCGACGACGGCAGCGTCGAGGGTGACGGTTGTTTCCAGACGGTGGCCGAAGGCGTCACACTGCAAGGAGCGTTGCTGGCGTCAAGTGACAGGATTTATGTCCCCCAAGGCCGCGCCGCACCGCTGTCGTATGATCTCGGCGACGGAGAAAGTCTCGGTGCGATCGGTGAAGCCGGGGGCGTGTTCTGTGTCTTGACCGAAGACGAAATGCTGTTGGCCGGACCCCAACACCAAAAGGAAGCTGACAACCAGATGCGGATCGCCGACGGCCGCAGCCGCCAGCGGTTGGCAACGTTCAGCGGCACCAATCGCATCCTGGTCGACGGCGACCATGCCTGGATCCACAGCGGAGGAACGCTCCGCATGCTGGTCCGATCCCGCTATGTCCAGGCACAGATCGATGCGGCAAAACATCGAGCAATCCTCGCTGATGACAAAATCACCGACGCAGCGGTCAAGCAGAAAGCCAAGGCGGCTTATGAGGCGGCCCAGAAACGGCAAGACCAGGCTTGGCAATGGCAGGTCGATTGTCCCGCGCCCAAGGGATTGATCAAAACCGCCGACGCCGTCATCCTCGGGCTGGACAACGAAGTCCGCGCCTATTCACCCCAAACGGGCGAGTTGCGTTGGAAGCATGCCGTGGACGGAATCGCACATGGCTTGGCCGTTGCCGCGGGACGTTTGTTCGTCAGCACGGGACGGGGACACATCTACGCTTTTGAATCGGCCGAATGAGACGCACGTTGATCCTGTCGGCCGGTTTTTTGCTCGGATGCCTGGTCTCCACGACCGGTGTGCGTGCCTGCAAGGTTCCCGTGTTCCGCTATGCGCTTGAACGCTGGCCCGCCGACCATTACACCATGGTCGCGATCATCGATGGCAAGCCCGATGATGCAACTGAAGCGGCGCTGAACCAATTGAAGTCCCTCGATGAATCCTCGGCCAACCTGGATGTCGAAGTCGTCGATTTGTCAACGTTGTCCGAAGCGGAGCTTTGGTCGGTCGAAGGCTTGGACAGCACCGAAGAGGTTCCGCGGTTGCAGGTGTTCTATCCGGAGCGTGATTCGGGGACTCGGCGATCATGTTGGTCAGGCCCGTTGACGACCGAGAACGTGCTGCGTTGGCGGCAGTCACCGCTGCGCACACAGATCGTTGACGATCTCCGCAGCGGCGTCTCGGCCGTATGGGTTCTGGTTGAAGGCGAGGACGACCAGCAGAACGCCGAATTCCACGCCCAGCTTTCGGCGGCCCTGGAACTTGCGGAAAAAACCGTTTCGCTGCCCGAGGGTGTGATCCGAAGAAAGGATGCCGCCGCGGTGTTGAAGGAAGACCCGAGTGCATCGATGGACGACGTGCTGCGCTGTGACATCCCGCTTCAAGTCAAGTTCACCATCGCCGTCTTGCCCGTTGACGATCAGGACGAATTAGCCCTTCGTGCGATGATTGACGGGATCGCGGATTTGGTCGCCAAGCCCTGCATGATTCCGGTGTTCGGACGGGGGCGCATGATCGAACCGCTTTCGGCGACGTCGTTCGGCCAGCATTCCGTCGTCACCGCATGTAACTACCTGTTCGGTGAATGCAGCTGCAGTGTCAAAGCGCTCAATCCCGGCGTCGATCTGTTGCTCGATGTCAATTGGCAACAGGTGCTCGGTGCCCAGGTCGTGGTGTCTGACGCGACCACGTCCCAGGCCGCCGAACCGCTGGTCATTCCGCCGGGACGCGCCGATCACGAACAAGTGGACGAACCGTCGGGCAGGCCAGTGGGCAGTTCAGAGGGTGGGGACCTGGACCGGCCGCAGTCCGGTGGTGCTGTCTGGGGGATGTTCGCTTTGGTGGGGGCCGCCGCGGTGGTGTTTTCGACGCGGTCCCTGGTGAAACGGATCGGCCGCGGTTAGGGGGCCAACGCTCTGTTGGGTTTCGGTCGCCGAGTTCGGAGAACACGGCGACTCTCCGTGCGGCCGCAGTGCACTCGTGTGCGCATTGGGGGGGGCGCCTACTCCTTCGGGGCGCTCGGCGCTGGGAATTGCCGACGATCGGGTTAGAATTTGGTGTCGCCAATCTTATCCCGAGCTCTCAATGACTTCCGTTTCTTGTCCCCAATGTGGCCGGCTCGCTCGTTTGCCGGCCGCTGATTTGCCCGCCGAAAGTTTGGTTCAGTGTCCGGCGTGTCGCCAGACGTTGGCTGCCGATCGCTGGTTGGAGCAACTTCCGCCGCTGGCAACCGTGTTGCGCGCCGACGGAACGGTCGTCGATGTGACAGGGCTGGGAGATGCAGCAGCCAGTCAGCCCACAGCCAGTGAGCCCGCCATTGCCGCGGCACCGGCGGTGGATGACGAAGCTGGCATTAAAGAAGGGGCGGTGGATCGGGGCGTCGGCGTTGACGCCGGTCTGGACAGCGATGCGGAATCCGACGACGAGATTGATCTGGATGCCGAAATCGAATTCGACGAATCGCCCTCGCATTCCGGGATCTCCCAAATCGGCATCGACGAGGATGCGTTTTCGGTCGGCCAGGCGCAAACGTCACCTTCGTCGGATCCGACCGAACTTCCCTGTGAGTCGCCCGAAGCCTGGGAGCCCCAGGATCCGATCTCCGATGCCGATGTCTTCGGTGATCATGACGACGAGGAGTTCAATGCGGCAGACGAGCTTGATGAGTTCGGTGACCAACCCGAACGGAGGAAGGTGCCGTTGGTCGATGACGACCGGTCGTATTACGAGCGTCATCAGTGGGGGCGTCGGCAACGCGACTCCATCCGCTTGTTGAAGATCGCTTCGCCGACACTGGTCGCATTGCCGATCATCGCTGCGATCTTGTACGTGTCGGGGTTCAGCTTCGGGCTGGATTTCTTTCGCCGATCTGACGAGGAAGTCGCCTCGGCGTCACCATCGACGGCCGATCACGGTCCGCGAACCTCCGATGAGGCTTCCGCTGCCGCGCGTCCCCCGGCCGGTCGCGTTCTGGTCGATGCCGGTTCGGCGGCGGAGGACAATCTGGCGATCGATGAGCCGGAGGTCGAACCGGAGCTTGGCGAAGCCGGCCAAGGAGACAGCGGAACGAACACGCCGGAAGAGATTGTTGCCGGTCTGTTTCAGCCCGATCGCGATGTGGAAGACGATTCGCAGCCGGAATTGCCGAGCATCGATCAAATGCTCGAGGGACTCAAGCAAACCGGGGAAACGATCGCAAAAGAGGCAAAAGAGTCGGACGCCGAATCGGAGCAGTCCTCGGCGGTGACCATCGCGATGCGGGCGAAGCGGCAGTGGGAGCAGCGAAATCGTCAACCGCCGCAAGAGGCGGCCGAGCGTGAGGCGGCGCTGCTCAACAGTGCAACGCTGTCGTTCCCCCACCAGCCGCCATCGGCGGATGCGATTTTGCAGACCAGCGCCGAATCTGCCATCGAGCCGCTGCACTCCGAGCCGCTGCACTCCGAGTCGCTGCACTCCGAGTCGGCATCGCAGTCGCATGACTCCGGTGCTCCCGAATCGGAGCTCCCCAAAATCAACGTTCCATCGCCGGAAAGATCTCCGGAAAGGTCGCCAGATCATGCGCCCGAGTCGCCGCCGGTCTCGGCCCCTGAAGTCAGCGTTCCTGAAGTAGATACGCCCGAGCCTGAAACTGCCGAGCCTGAAACTGCCGAGCCTGAAACTGCCGAGCCTGAAACTGCCGAGCCTGAAACTGCCGAGCCTGAAACTGCCGAGCCTGAGACTGCCGAGCCTGAGACTGCCGAGCTGGCTGTCGATGAACCCGACCGTCCTGAACGCGAGGCTTCGCGCGTCGACAGCCCCGACTTGATCAACGGATGTGAACGGGCAGGCGAGTTGATCGGGCGATTGCAGTCCGATCGGTCGGAAGGAACGTCGGCACGGGAAGACGTGTTGGCAAGATTGCGGGCCTATCGAGCCGTCGCCCAGGTCGGCAGCTCGGAACTCGCCGGTGAGAGTCCCTGCGTGGCGCGGCTGCTGGATTCGTTGGCCTCATCACCGGCGCTCCAGCAACTCGAACCGCTGTGCGGCGAGTGGATCGACTGGGGACGACGGCAAACGGACGGGATGTTATTGATCGGAGAGTTGAAAACGGAGAACACGGAAACGTATTTTGAACTCAGCGATGGGACGCGAATCGACGTCCGTTTGCCAAACCAACTTGACCTGCCCGTCGGATCACGATGTGCGGCGATCGGGAAAATCATTTCAACCGAAGATGTACCGCTGATCCGGCTTGTCGCAGGTGTCGTGGTACCTTAGTCCACCTCACCGCACGGCGACCGATGACCAACCCTGAGTCTCCTTCAGTTTCTGAAAACCCTGTCCCGGGGAACCCTGCCTGCGAGCACGGCGGCGCCACATCCGAGCCGGCGGACGTCGACTCCGGATCGCTGTTGGGAACGCTGACGTATGGGTTGTCGCTGCCTGAGCGTACGGCGCGGAGTGCGTCGGCGGTGGTCGGCGGTTTGGTCAACGAGACGGCCGGCTGGTTGATCCCGGCCGCCTTCCGATCCTCCAAGACCTATTCGGCGTTCGTCCAGCAGGCGCTTGACATGATGATTCATGACGTCGGCGGTGTCGAAAACCCCAATGCCGTCGCCGCGGATGCCGAGGAAGCCCAGTTGGCGCAGAAAGCGGTCGGTGGGCTGCTGGACTTGGCCGGTGCGGCGACGCTGCACCTGTCTCCGATCACCGTCTTGGCCGTTTTTAATGACGTCGCCTACGGATCGAGCCATTACCTGAAACGGTTGAGCGAAGAACTCAAACGCGAAGGAATCATCGACGAAACCTCCAGCATCGACCATGTCTCGGACTTGGTCGATGCGCTCGAAAAGACTGGCGCGCGGGCCTCCACGGCCGCCAACGCACCGCCGATGAGTGTGGATGCGATGACCGAAACGATCTCGCAAATCACTCGCGAGATTCAGAACGTGGACCCGCGGAAGTTGATTCCACAAAGCGAGATCAAGCGGATGTGGAATGAGATGGAAGACGCCGCGGGAAAAGCACATGTCGGCATCTGGGACGTCAGCACCACCATGACGATGTTCGCCATCGATCGGCTTTCGCTTTCCACCCGCGGCGCCCTGTCGACCGTTCGCGTCGCCGGAAGTTTGGTCGACGAGCACTTCTTTTCCCACTACGGCGACGCGCTGACCGCGATCAGCGAAAAGGGATTCTACGAAACACTCTCGGTGTCGTCGGAACCTTATCTGGAAGCCGCTTGGCACAACTTCGACTCCACCCGAGAAACCTGGACCGAAGAACTGATCACCGGACGGATGCCAAAAAAGGTTTGGACGCGGTTTGCCCAGTGGTTCAGGAACCGCCGCAATCGCCCCGCCTCCTGACTGCACTGCGTTACCGGTCAACCGTCGCTACCTTCGCCAGAAGGTGGTGCTGTCGTGTCGTCCACGCTCTGGCGAGCGTAGCTACTGCACCGTGCCGCCGTCCCCGCCGCTCCCCCATCATTCTGCCCCGTATCAGTCTGCCTCCCATCAGTCTGCCTCCCATCAGACTGCCTCCCATCAGTCTGTCTCCCATCAGTCTGTCTCCCATTGTTTTGCCCCCATTGTTTTGCCCCTTGCCGTTCGTCCTCCCGCCGGCCACGTCCAAATCACGCATAATCCGGCATGTTAAACTGACGACCGTCGTGACCATTCGCCCAGCGCGCCCCAAGAGTTCCCGCCATGCCCGCGTTCACCGTCTCGCGAACCATCCCGGTCCACAGCGACCCCGAAACCGTGTTCACCAAGCTGACCGATTTTGCGACCTGGAAAACATGGTCTCCATGGTTGCTGGCCGACAAAGACGCAACGGTCACGATCAACGGCGACCCGACGGCGGTCGGCGGCGGCTACAGCTGGGACGGTCCGGTGGTGGGAGCCGGCCAGATGGAGCATCGGGAACTCCACCCGCCCTCGTCGGTTCAATCGGTCGGCACGATGCACGCCGACTTGCGATTCTTCCGTCCTTGGAAATCCCAGTCCAAGGTGGAATTCGAAGTCAAGAAGAGTCGCGACGAAGACGGTCAGGAAGTGACGCGGGTGCGTTGGCACATGACCGGCAAGTTGCCGTTCTTCATGTTCTGGATGAAGTCGATGATGGTGTCGCTGATGAACATGGATTTCGACCGCGGCTTGCGGATGTTCAAGGAGATGGTCGAAACAGGCAGCGTCGCGTCAAAGACCGTCGTCAATGGAATCGATGAATTCCAGCCCTGCATGCTGTTGGGACGCTCGGCCGACACGACCTTGGCGGACATCGGGCCCGCGATGGAAGAAACGATCCGGCAGGTCCAGACCAGCCTTTCCGAGGCCGGCGTTGCGTGCGATGGCCGCTGGATGTCCGTCTATGACGACATGAACTTCAAAACCCAATCGCTCTCGTACTTCAGCGGATTGGCCGTTGCCGAAGGCACGCCGGCGCCGCCCGGTCTGGTCGCCCGATCCATTCCGCGATTTCGTGCGATGCACGTCACCCACATCGGCCGCTACGACCACCTGGGCAACGCCTGGGCGGCGGCGTATCAGAATCTGCGCGCCGGCAAGCACAAGGACAATCGATCCTTGCCCGGCGTGGAAATTTATACCAGCAGCTCCGAGAACACTCCGCCAGAGGAGCTGGTGACAGAAGTGTACGTTCCGGTGAAATGACACCCCGCCGAGTGGATCATTTGGACGGGTTCATGTCTTTGAGCGACTTGCCCAAGCGTTTCCGCGAGGCGGCGGTCGATTTGCGGCGCGGCGTGGTCGTGGTGGTCGATTCGTTGCCCAGCAACGCCGCCAGGGTCGGCTGGACTTCTTGGTCCGTTTCGGGCAGGCCGATTTGCTCGACCGCGTCGCTGACGCCCAGCACGACCGACTGACGCACTCCATCGCGAAGCCACTGAAAGAAATTCATATTCATATTGTCGAATCCGTTCTTGATCGGAAAAGGGGGGACGCTGCCGGGGCGACACGATCGCTACATCGGCATCGCGTCACTCCCGTCTTGACTCTCTTGTCTGCCTTCTAAGATTCCGGCACTTTCGACGTCCAGACTGATTTCTAGATCGACGCTTGATCAAGCGGCGGGTCGACCCACTCGAAATCCGCAAAGGGCAAGACTTCCACGCTGTCCTGGCGGTTTTTCGCGCGGACGCCGATCATCCGTGGCAGCGTTTCGTCGGCGGCCACCGCCGCACGGATCGCGTCGATGCCGCAAACAAAAAATGCGGTGCTGCACGCTTCGGCGTCGGTGGCATTGCTGGCAATCGCCGTCAATGACAGCAAGTCTCCGGCCGGGAAACCGCTGCGGGGATCGATCACGTGACCGTAGCGTCGGCCGCGGTGGTGAAAGAACTGTTTTCCCGAACCGCTGGTCGAAAGCGCCTCGTTGTGCAATCGGATGCCGGCCAATCGCAGCTTGGGCTTGGTCGGGTGCGAGATTCCCACGGCCCAGCCCTGCCGGTTGCCGGTGGCCTGACTGCCGGAGACTTGATCCCCCCGTGCGATCACACTGCTGCCGCCGCCGTGAATCAGAAAATTATTCAGCCCCCGCGCGGTCAGTGTCTCGGCCAGCTGGTCCAACGCGAACCCTTTGCCGATCGCCCCCAAGTTGATCTCCATCCCCGGCAACTCGAAGGCGACCGAGCGGTGCTCGTCATCAAGTTTCACATGGCGGTAGCCCACCTTGGCGGCGGCGGCGCGGACTTCCGCGGTCGTCGGTTTTCGCCCACGCCGCTGGGTGAACCCCCAAACGCGGACCAGGGGCCCGGCGGTGACGTCAAAGGCACCGGCCGTCGTTTCACTCCAGTCGATCGATCGTCGCAGCAGGCGATACGTGTTTTCCGAAACCGAAACCGGGTGATCGCTCGCCGCGGCGTTGACCCGCGAGATTTCGCTTTCGTCCTGGTAGACCGTCAAATCCGCCTCGATTTGGTCGAGCAATTCCAACGCCTCCAGCGCCGGTTCGACCAGATGCGCGTCGGATTTCGCCAGAATCACCGAAAATTCTGCGGCCATCGCGTTGTGAGAGATTGTCGTCAGCATCGTTGCATCTGTGTCCCGTTGATTTTTTGGGGGCGGAGTCGGTCCGCTAGAGTGGTGGGATGAAATGGCCGTCGCAACACGATCGGAATCGGAGAACCCCCGGGTGAATTCCCCGGGTGAAACACCCGAACCCCGGCTGCGGATTGAATCTCTATTATTTCCGGGCGGAGAAAGCAAAACGATGGGTTGCCAAGATTTGATCTATCCCACACAATCTCGCCTCAAGAAAGACCCACCGAGTCACCGAAGAACGGTGGGTACGGAGCGGTGGCTGAGTGGTCGAAAGCGCCGGTTTGCTAAATCGGTGAACGGGTCAAACCGTTCCGCAGGTTCAAATCCTGTCCGCTCCGCTTGAGAGTCTCGCTTCATGAGGCTCCCAAAAAAAATGTTTCGTTGGCCGTTAGATCCATTGGCGGTTGTGCGGTCAACGAGAAAGACGCGGGCTACACCCCCACGTCGCGATGAGAGTGTAGCTCAGTTGGTAGAGCATTCGACTTTTAATCGAATGGTCCTGGGTTCAAGTCCCAGCACTCTCACTAGCATTCTGCTGCAGGTTGGCGATCGAGTAGTGGACGAGGCGACGAGTCCATTCAGCCCAGCAGCACCGCCATTGCGCTGCCGTCGGTGGTGTGCGACAGGCACAGCACGAAAGGCGATTTCAGCGGCTCCGGGCTCGCTGCGAAATGAATCCCCGGGTGCGAGCCGCCGTGACGCGTGGGCGGAATCGTCTTTTTGGCCAACGCCAACGCTCCGGTCGCCAGCTCGAGCACTCCCGATGCCGCGCCGGTGTGCCCCAATGCGGCGGAAATCGCGACCACCGGGCAGCTCACGCCGGTTTCGGCCAGCGCATTCGCCTCTCCGGAATCGACTTGCCGGTCTCCGACCGCGTGGCTGACGACCAGCCCGATCTGCTGGGGAGGTAATCCGGACTGCTGCAACACCGCTTGGATCGCCAATTCGATCGCGTTGGAGGCTTGGCGCGAATGGGCCGCGTCCGGTTCCGGTTCCCGATAGCCGCTGCGAATCGCGTCGGTGGGGCTGAACCGCGAGGCCGTCGCCAGGACGGTGGCCAAAACGTCGGCGCCGCGTTTTTCGGCATGCTGTCGGGTTTCCACGACCAGCGACCCCGCGCCTTCGCCCCCGACCACACCGGGGGCTTCGGGATCGTGGGGGCGCGACAGGCCTTCGATCGGACCGCCGTCCCGCCTGGGAACCGGTAAATCGCGGTGGTACAGCATCCGCGTGGACCCGATCCGCGTCCCGGTGGCACCGACCAGCACGACGTCGGCGATGCCGCGATTCAAATACGACTCGGCCTCCAGCAGTGCCGCCGGGCCGGAGACGTCCCCCAGGACCAGCGAATTGTTGGGCCCTTGGGAATTCAGCGAAATCCCGACCTGGCAGGCCGGCATGTTGGGCAGGTACTTCAGCATCCACAGCGGCATCACTTCGCGTTGGGCAGATTGTCCGAAGCGTTCCGGGTGAAACTGCCCCGATTCATCGATGCAGCCGCGCATCGCGTCGGCCAGTTCCTCGGGCGGGTTGAAGAAGATCTCGCTGCCGAAGACCGCGCCGAGCCTTTCCGGGGGGACGGCACCGGAATCCGATGCCGGGATCGAATCGGCCAACCCCGCGTGCTCGATGGCCAATTGGGCCGAGGCGAACGCGGTTTGGATTTCGCGGCACATCACCTTGAGTGCCTTGCGCGGCTTGACGTATTGCTTGGCTTGGAAATCGATGATCGGGGCACCGATCCAAACCCCGTCGATCGCCTCGTCGGGCGCCGGCGTCGCCTCGCCGTCGGTGCGGTCGGCCAGCGACCGGACCGCGTTTCGGCCTTCCAGCAGGGCGTCGAAGTAATCCTGTTGCCCGATGCCGATGGCACTGACGATTCCAACCCCGGTGATCACGACGGTTTCGCGTGGCATAGCAGTCGACGGGTGTGGCATCGAAGGAGAAGTGGGTGGAAGGGATCGATCGAGCCGCGAGTATGATTTGTCGTCGACTCGATGGCTAGACGTGGGGCTGGATCATTGGCCCCCGCGCAGAGAGGTCGTGCGGTTTTTTACCTCCTCTCTGCTCTGCCGTTTGCGCCTTCACCCTCCCATTGGGAGGGTCGCGGAGGAGTGAGCGCTTGGAGCGGGGAGGGTTGCTTGTGGCTCGGATGCACTCGCACACCGCCGATCGACCCTCCCCTCGCTGCGCTCGACCCTCCCTGCCAGGGAGGGTGATATCCAAAAACCGCACGACCTCCAGCGGGGCAGGCCGCAGCGGGTCAGAGTTTGCGGTCGTAGATTCGTTGTGTCTTCGTCTTTTTCGCCCCGCCGCGTTCGATCGTCCCTCGCGAGAGCCGGTTGCTTTCCAGCACCCAGGAAAACTCGCCGGTGCGGATCCCAAACTCGAGCGCATCGGGCAGGATCCGGGCCAGCGTCACCAGCCCCAGCCCCCAGCTTTGGTACTTGGGCAGGACGTTCGTGCTGACCAGCCTCAGACGGTCGATCTTGCGTTTTCCCAGCCACAGTTTCAGCCATCCGAAGGGCAGCAAGTGGCCGTTCATTTTGATCAGCAATTGGTTGAAGTCCAGCAATCCGAATCCCGCCCCGACCGGCTCGCCGTCGATCTCCGCGATGCTGGTCAACTCGGGAACGATCAACAATTTCAACTGTTTGGACTGATGCACCAACTCCTCATGGCTCATCGGGACATAGCCCCAGGTCCGCTGCAGTGATTCGTTGTAGATCCGTAAAAAAGCTTGGACGTCTTCGTCAAAACGAGAGCGATCGATGGGGCGACAGGTGACGTTGAATCGCCGTGTGGATTCATCGATCACGAATTTCAACTTGGGGTCGACCGTGGCCAATTGGTCGATCGTGGCGTCGTAGCAAAAAACGTCCTGGCACTTTTCAAACCCGCACGCCTCGATCAAGTCGCCGTAGTAGGCGTGGTTGTAGGGGATCAAAAACGTGGGCGGCGTGTCGAAGCCATCGACCAGCAGTCCGACTTCGTAATTCAGGCTCGGATTGACCGGGCCGCGGACGTCGGTCATCCCTTGGTCGCGCAACCAGTCGGCCGCCGCGTCGAACAAACAGCGACTGACTTCGGCGTCGTTGATGCATTCGAAGAATCCGAAGAAGCCCCGTTTTTCGTCGTAGTGCCGGTTGTGGGCGTGGTTGATGATCGCGACGACCCGTCCGACGACACGGCCGTTTTTTCGGGCCAGGAACGCACGGCTGTCCGCATCGTTGTAAAACGGGTGCGATCCGAATCCGCACAACTGCTTTCGTTCACTCCACAGCGGCGTGACCCAGTTGGGGTCGCCCTTGTAGAGCTCGCGTTCAAGGTTCAGAAACGCTCGGCGGTCCGACCAGCCCTGCACCGGCGTGCACTGGATCGCGGCCGAAGTCGACGCGGTTGATGTGGTCGTTGTTGAATCGTTCATCATCCATCCGGTTGCTCGTATCCGATCTTGGCCCCGGCGCTCGTTCAGCCGGCGGCTTGCCCTGTCGTCGCGGGGAATCCGTGATAGTATCTTCGCGGTGCACCTTGGCACACCCGGATGCCCGCGTCAATTCGCTCGATTCAGGCTGTTTCGACCGATTCCAGCCGTCTTCTTCGTTCGCCCTCTGCTTTCCTGACCCCGACCCTTGCTGACCAGCCTTCATAATCCGACCGTCAAGCGTCTGGTCAAAATGCGCGACAACCGCGCCCGTCGCAAATCCGGCCGCATCCTGGTCGACGGTTGGCGTGAGACGCAGCAGGCGATCCAGGCGGGGCTGGATCCGTTGGGGATCTATGTTGCCGGCGACCGCGGCGCCGCGGCGGACGCTGGGCAATCGGCCAGCCCGCAAACAGCCAGCCCGCAATCGGGCGCCGAACGATTCGTCATCGATGCCGCGGGCGGGGCCTTGGTCGGCGTCAGCACCGCGGTGATGCAAAAAATCGCCTACGGCCAATCCGAGCGTGGCGTGGTTGCCGAATTTGCGGCGCCCCGCTGGGGCCTGGCCGAATTGCGACTGCCCGACTCCGGGTTGATCCTGGTGCTCGACCAGATTGAAAAACCGGGCAACATCGGGGCCGCGTTTCGCTGTGCCGATGCGGCCGGTGCGGACGCGGTCATCCTGTGCCCGGCCGCCGCGGACCGCTTCAATCCCAACGCGATTCGCAACAGTTTGGGCGCGGTGTTTTCGGTACCCTCGGCGACGGCCGATGAAGCGGACGCCAGGTCATGGTTGTCTGCTCGCGGCTACCGCTTGTGTGCCGCCCGGGTCGAATCCTCACGGCCGTTGTGGCAAGCGGATTTGACCGGGCCTGTGGCGATCGTCATCGGCAGCGAAGCGTACGGGTTGGGGGATCGCTGGCAGAGCGACCCGCAGTCGGCCGTCGATGCGATTCGCATCCCGATGGCGGGAACCGTCGACAGCCTGAACGCTTCGGTTTCCGCCGCCGTGTTTCTCTACGAAGCCGCGCGTCAACGCGAGGCCACCGCGGGGTAGACTTTTGTTTGTACGATGATGGTCCTTCCGGGCTGTCGCTCATGGGACACTGCGCGTCTCGAAAGGACGTCGTACTCCGACCGCGACAGGCTGGAAGCCTATCCCACCAAAACCTGCCCACGGACCTCCGCCGGTGATCACTCGCCGATCCGGTACAGCGCGTGACGGGTGCGTTGTAGCAGGCCGCCTTCGACCGGCACGGGGCTGGCAACGGTGTAGGGCTCGTTGTCGGCCACCCGGTTGGTCTGGACGACGTCGGGGGTGTCGGAATCCAGCGGTCCGATCACGTAGGTCGTGGCGTCTTCGCCGGTGACGTACAAGTGATTTCCGGCGACCAGCGGCGAACTGCTGAATCCGATGCGGGATTTGGGCAGTTGCACGGTCCACAGGGTTTTTCCGGTTTCCAGCTCGACCGCCGACACCTTGCCCTTGGACGCCTTGCCGTCGCCGGCAAAGTAGACACGGTCGCCGTCGATTGCCGGCGTCGGCACGTCGCTGCCGAGGTCGTCGCGGTGCCAGACGATGCTGTCGCGTCCCTTGCCGTCAATCACGTCGTTGATTCGGCAGGTCGTCACGGTCGCGCCGCGTGAATAGGGGCAAACGACCAGATCCCCTTGGACCGCGGGGGATGCGATCGATCGAAAGAATTTCTCCTGGTCGGGGTTGAATCCACCGACGCGTCCGAGTTCGCGACCGTCGCTGGCCGAGTGAATCGTCAAGTGGTCGGCGCCCATCACCGCGATCAGATTGCGGTCTTCCAAGGCGATCGGCGTGGCGTAACTTTGCGCCGCCTCCTCGGGAGCGCCGAGCTGGCGATCCACCTTCCAGACCAAGTCGCCGGTCGACCGGTCGTAGGCGACCAGATAGCTGGGGCCGGTTTGCATGACCGCGACGACGACCAGGTTGTTGATCAACGTGGGGCTGGAACCAAGGTCCCACCACAGGGTGTCCTCGCCGAATTTCTCTTGCAAATTGACCTGCCAGCGGACGTTTCCTTCCATGTCGACACTGGCCAAATCGCCGCTGCGAAAATACGCGTACACGGCATCGCCATCGGTGACCGCCGAGGGATTGCTGCCGCCGCCCTTGCGGTGCTTGTTGCCGCGATCTTTGCCCAGGGCCGTGCTCCAGAGCGTCTGGCCACTTTGGACATCGATCGCAAACAGGGTGTTTTGTCCGTCGGTCCCCGCCGTCAAAAAGGCCTTGGAATCGGCGATGACCGGGGTGCTGCCGCCCAGCCCCGACAATTCCGCCTTCCAGGCGATCCCGGATTTCTCACCCCACTTGGTCGGATACGATTCTCCCGCGGCGACTCCGTTTTGCATGCCGCCACGCCATTGCGGCCACGAAACGGGATCGTCGGCCGTCGCGATGGAAGGGGCGGCCAGCGACGCGGTCGCGGTGGCAAAAAAAACAAACGCGATTCGAAACGACCGCATGGTGGGATTCCTCTAGCAGCGATAGAAAGCGGAAACGGGGTGGGAATGATCTCCTGAGAGAATGATCTCCTGAGAGATTGGGGGGCCATCTGTTATGATGGATGCCGTCAAATCATACCAGAGCAACCGCGCCCCCGCGGTGGATGAAAACGCCGTGCATTGGCCGCGGCAAATTTGAAGCGGAGCAGTCAGGCAAAACGTGCCGCAGCATGCGGCTCATTCACTTCCAACTGAGAACAATGGTTGACATGGAACACCAGCGTTTGCGGAATTCGAATCGGAGTTTCCGGCCGGGACGCGTCGCCACCGGCACGCTGGCCCTGTTGGCCGCCGTTCTCTCCGTGACCGTCCCGCCGCTCGCGACTGTCCGGGGGCAAACGCCGCTGGCGAAAACGCCGCCCGGTCCTCCCACCGTCGCCGACAACGTGCAACCAGGGGCGTCCGATCCGATCCCCAATCTCGATCAGCCGGAAAACCTGGCGCGGGATCGTTACGTCGATCGCCAACGGGCGACGCTGGAGATGTGGCGGTTGCGAACGCAATCGCGTCAGGCCGTTCAGGATGCGGCCCGCGACGCCGACCCCGAAGTCGCCGAGCGAGCCGCCTGGATCCTGAAACAGTGGCGCAGCGCGTCCTTGCCCGGTGTCGCCAAGGGGCCGGCGGAACTTCTGCTCGACCGCGGCAGCCCGTCGGCGCTGGCCTCGGTGCTCGAACAAGGCGCGTTTGATGCCGTGTTGGTCGCGGTCGAAGAATCGGCGGGAACGATCGAGTTTGATCAGATCAAACAACGTGTTGTCACGCTACTTTCGCAACGCTACCCGTATTACTGTGACAAGGCATATGCCCAGGGAACCGAAGCGGACTTGCTGAGGTTGCTCGACGCGGTCGCCATCGACCGCAACGTTGCGGCCGCCTGTCGAGACTTGAAACGCTACCTGGGCATCGCCCCCGACGAGTCGTCTGGCGGTGCCGATCCACTGCCCTCGGCGGCGTCGCTTTGGAGCCCTGCTGAGCGAGAGATTTGTTTGGCGTTGTTTGCGATGTTGCGTGGCGACGTTGAAGCATCGATTGATCACGCGCGTCAAACCGGCGATCCGGTGTTGTTGCGAATCGCACGGATGCTGGGTGATCGCTGGCAAGAGATCGCCGACCGGGCGTTTGAGTTGGCGGACACCGCGGCGACGCACGAAGAACGCGTCGAAGCGAATGCCTGGGGCTTGGCCGCAACGTCACACACCGGTGATCAAGCCCGCTTTGATTTGGCCAAGTCGCGGCTAACGGCGCCCGAGCCCGGCGAGTCGGAGATGGTCTGGAACATCCGCTGGCGGGCGTTGGCGATGCACGGCAGCGTCGATCAGGCCATCGACGTGATGGCCGCCGTCGACCGCGCGGCCGCGGCGAAGGTGGCCTGTGCCGCCTCCCGCTATCGACGCGCCGAACAGCTCTGCGGGTTTCCACTCGATCGGATCGACAGCGACCTGGACGACTGGATCAGTGACGCGTACACCGATCAGGCGAATTTGCCGACCGGATCGATCGCCCCGTCGATGGAACGTCTGTACGCCCTGGCAAGGCTGCTGGTCAACACCGGCGACACGCGACACGCCTGGCAGATTTATCGCCGTCTGACGCCACGCCAAGTCATCGTGTCTCCCTACGGCGCGTCACTTCGTGAGCAAACGCTTGTCGAATTGGATTTGATCAATCGCTTTGATTGGATGATGGACGTTGCCGCCGCGCCGGGTGAAAACGCGGTGACCCAGCGAACCCAAGCGATCGTCGCGCGGGCGCTGAACACCGAATTCGATGCGTTCCGCAAGGTGCTCGATCGGATCAAATTGGTCCGCCCGGCTGCCGATTTCCGCGATCGATTTCGCATCACCTTTCAATTGTTCCGCGGCAAGCCACCCGAGCCGTTCGACGATCCCGAGGACTATCAAGCCCTGTTGGATTCGTTGCTGCATGATGAACAAATCAAACGCAGCGGTGGCCGGACCTATCAAGTCGAACAGGTCTCACTGGACTTGGACATCATCGACATGCTGGTCCGCCAGGGGCAAGTCGATCTCGCCGAGCAAGGGTTGGAAGTGTTGACGCGCGCCGACGAGCTGGACGCGTTGATCACGGCGGCGGAAACGAAAACGCAGCAGGGGGACCACCGCGCGGCGACGCGGCTTTGGCAACGCGTCGCCGATCGATCGGCACAGTACACCGCGGCCAACGCGCTGATCACCGTCGATCATGGTTTGTCGTATGCAAAGTCCGTCGTCGGCAGCTGGATCCTGGCCAAACGCGCCGGGCATCGCCAGATCGCCGACCAGCTCGAAAGCCGATTGCGTTTGATGCTGACCAGTCCGTCGATGGGCTTTCGCAAAGAACTGGCAGATCATTTGCGCGAGGTGGGCCAGCACGAACTGGCCGCCGAAGTCTTGCGCGATCTGATCGTGCTGGCCAGTTTCGGCGGCGAGGATTCGCCGGACTTCTTTCGCGTCGCGGTCACCTACGTTGGCGTGATCGATGACTTGAAAGAAACCAACCCCGATGCCCTGGATGCGTTGCAGATTTCAGCCGACGACGCGGTCAAATGGAGTGATCTGGCCGTGCTGGGCATCTTAAAGACGACGATGTACCACGACACCGCGTTTATCAGCGTCCCGCTCAGTGTTCGAAAGACGTTCCTGCAACAGGCCATCGAGACCGGCGACGAGTCGCTGGCCCGCCAGGCGATCGCGGAAATCGAATCCTTCGATCCGTTGAACATCGATTACGGCGAGCGGATGTTGCCCGAACTTCGAAAAGCCGGTTTGCAACCGCTGGCCGATTCGGCCTTCGATCGACTGGTCGATCGGGGGCTCGAGCACGTCAACCGTTTCCCAGGCGATGCCACGGCGCTGAACAACCTGGCCTGGACCGCGGCGATGAACCAGCGAAGACTCGACGAAGCCCTCGGGCTGTCCGAGCGGGCCGTCATGCTGGAGCCCGACAGCGTGATCTTTCGCGACACGTTGGCCGAGGTCTTGCACCTGCTGGGCCGAACCGACCAGGCGTTGGCGATCGAATCAGCCTGCCTGTTGGACGAGCCCGACCAGTGGCATCTGCATCAACAGATCGAAAAGTATCAACAACTGTTACGGCAGTGACGCCCGACTTCCACCGCAGAGCGGTGACACAACACAGCCCGGGGTCGCGAAGCGCACCCCGGGGCCTGGAAACAGTGAGAATCGGAACCCCATCGGGGTTCAACAAACAACGCATTGTGAACGGACCGCGAAACGCTCGCGCGACTTGGGCGGCGCGTGTTGTTCAACCCCGCTGGGGTTGCCGGGCTTGGTACGTCGGATCTTGGGGTGCGCTATCGCGACCCCAAGCTTTGTTGTGACACGCCGCTGGCGTGCTACCGTAGCACGATTTGTGGTGTCATTGATTCGCGCAACGCCTCCCGACGTGAAATGCACCAGCAATAGATTTCACGTCCCGAGCCTGGAAACCAAGCATCCGACACACATGCCGGCGGTGCCTGGTTGAGTTCGATTCAATTCCGCATGGCGTGACGCGGTCCTGTGATCCTACATCACGATTCGGCGATGACGTGGGCGACGGCGTGGGTGCGGCAGGCGGAAACGCTCAGGTGCAACAGCGCGATGTCGTTTTCGCTGGCGCACTGCAACGCGTTTCCGCTCAACACGATCTCGTGCCCGGCACCGGGACGCACGACGACTTCGATCTCGTTCCAGCGGACACCGCGACGACGGCAATGCAGCGCCTTCATGACCGCCTCCTTGGCTGCCCAGCGTGTGGCGAAGTGCCCGGGTGCGTCGGCGGTTTGGACACAGTATTCAATCTCGTCGGCGGTATAGACGCGTTCGAGAAACTGTTCCCCGTGCGTTTCAATCATCTTTGCGATCCGAACCGTTTCAACGATTTCGGTGCCCGTGGCGACGATCGACATGGTGATGGTTATCCAGGCGACAAAAGGACGTCCCGACGAAACTCCCGATGGGAGTGGACGTCTCTTTAGTTTACTTCAGCCCGGACGCCCGCTGGGCGCGCAACAAGACCTCCGCGGCCACCGATCGAGCCCGTTGGGCGCCGGCTTGTAACACCTCGTGGACGTAATCCAGATTCTTTTCCAAATCCGCCCGCCGCGCCCGTGCGTCGGCAAAATAAGCTTCGCTCGCCTCGGCAATCGCCTTTTTAACCTCGCCGTAGCCGAATCCGCCGCGACGATACATCGCCGCCATCTCGTCGCGTTGCCCCTGGTCGGCGAACAAGCTGTACAGTTCAAACAGGTGGTCGCCGACCGGTTCCTTGGGCTCTTCCATCGGACGGCTGTCGGTCGTGATCCGCATGATCTGCTTGCGAATCGGTTTGACCGCACCGAACAACGGCAACGTGTTGTCGTAGCTCTTGCTCATCTTTTCGCCGTCGGTTCCCGGCACCTTGGCGCTGTCGTCCAACACGTTGGCCTTGGGCATCACGAACGTCTCGCCGTAATGGTGATTGAAGCGGCCGGCGATGTCGCGGCAGACCTCAATGTGCTGCACCTGGTCGGCACCAACCGGCACCAGCTGGCTGTCAAAGGCCAAAATGTCTGCCGCTTGCAGCACCGGGTAAGTGAATAGACCCGCATCGGCCGGGATCCCCTTGTCGACCTTCTCCTTGTAGGCCACACAGCGTTGCAGCAATCCCATCGGAGTGCCGCTCAACAGGATCCAGCACAATTGGCTGACTTCGGGGACATGGGACTGGACGAACAGCGTCGCTTTTTTCGGATCCAATCCCAATGCCAACAGATCCAAGGCGATGTCGATCACGTTTTGCCGCAGTTGGGCCGCATCGCGGACCGACGTCAAGGCGTGCAAATCGGCGATGAAATAGAACCCGTCGTTCTCTTCCTGCAACGCGATGTATTGGCGAATGGCGCCGAAATAGTTGCCCCAGTGAGGACGCCCGGTGGGCTGAATGCCCGAAAGCACGCGTTTCGTGGTTGCAACGTCGGTCATCGAAAAAATCCGCCAGAAAGATACGGGGTGTTGTCAAAGCACGGGGGCACTGCGCCGGCAGGATTGTGTTCGATTGCGTGAATCCTTTGAAGAAGGGCCTGTAATTTTTCGGAATCCGCCCCGCCATGTGAACGCGTGTTCCGTCAACCTCCGGCGTGCAGACCGCCGGACCCCAGGTGTGCGGCTTCGTCAAAAACCCCGCAGACGTCAAATTTTGCCTTAGCTGCTTGATTGCCCCATTTGTACCGCTATTTTATGACGTGTCGTCCGGAGTGTCCGGCGTACTCATATCAGCGGGATCGGAGGGTATTTACAACTATGACGCGTTTTCGATTTTCGGTCTGTTTGGCAGTGTTGATCGCTGCGGCGGGCTTTTCTGAACTTGCCGCGGCGGGCGGATCTTCCGGAGGATCTTCGGGAGGTTACGCCAGTTCCGGTGGCAGCAGCGGCGGGCAGGTGGCCCTGTACGGTGCTGCTTCGTCCGGAGGCAGCTACGGTTCGTCCGGCGGCTATGCCAGCAGCGGCGGATCGTCCGGCGGTTACGTCGGACCGCTGCGACGATTGGCAGCCAGGATCCACGCCAAACATGAGGCGCGACGTGCCGCCGCCAGCAGCTACGGCTCCTCCGGTGGCAGCAGCGGTGGATCGTCCGGCGGCAGCAGCGGTGGATCGTCCGGTGGCAGCAGCGGTGGATCCTCGGGCGGCAGCAGCGGTGGCGTCGCCTATGCATCTCCCGCCGTCGGCTACTCTGTCCCACTGACCCGTTTTCGTTCCAGCTCGGTCGCCCGGGCCGGTTACGAATCGTCATCGATCGAATCGTCGTATCGGCAATACACCCCGCTGAATCGCTCGGTTGCCGGCAACAAGTCCGACAGCAACGAGAACGCGGCGGCTGCCGAAAGCGATCAGTACGAATCCGCCAAACCGGCGCTGGATGATGACGCAGCCTTGTTGACCGTCGCCGTGCCCAACGATGCGGCCAGCGTCTTGGTCAACGGGCACAAGACGACCAGTGATGGCATGGTGCGACAATTCATGTCGCGTGGTCTGAAAGAAGGCTACCTCTACACCTACGTCGTCCAGGTCACCTATGACCACGATGGCGAAACGAAAACGGAAAGCCGCGAAGTGAAGCTTCGCCCCGGTGACAACGAACGCGTCGTGTTTGAGCCCCCGGCCGGTGAACAACCCGCCGCGGAGGATTTGAGCGCAGCCGCCGCTCCGGTCGAACCAACCATGGTCACCGTCGTCAAGTTGCACGTGCCCTCGGGCGCCCAAGTCAACTTGGCCGGCAACGATACCAACGGCAAAGGCATGGTCCGCACGTTCCGCACGACTCAGCTGAAATCGGGTGAGCGTTGGGACAACTACACCGTGCGTGTCACCGCCAAGGTCAACGGCCAATTGCTGGCCCGCGAGCGAACCATCGACGTCGTCGCCGGCAGCACGAACGAGCTGACGTTTGATTTCGACAGCACCACGGTGGCCAGCCGCTAGACGGCTTCGGTGAAAACCGACCCCACGTTTTTCACGACGCCTGATCGGATCGCTCCGGTCAGGCGTTTTTTATTTGGATCGGTCAGGCGTTTTTTGTTTGGATCGGTCAGGCGTTTTTTGTTTGGATTACGCGCCACGGTACCGCCAGCCTCCCTACACATCGACCGCGGCGTGGTTAATCTGTAAGTTGCTTTCCCCAGTTTTTGTGGTCCGAATGTCCACGCGACGCAGCGCGACCGGCCGCACTCCAACGAGACGATTCACCGGGATTTGAAATGCCTGACGATGACGGCGATCTAGACGGCTCGACCGAACCTTCATCGATCCAACGCTCCCCGCGGCGATGGAAGCTCATCGCCAGCGCGCTGCTGTTGTTCCATCTGTCGGCCGTCGCATTGCCGCCGCTGGCGTTTCAGACCTTCAGCTTGGATGGCCCCTCGCCGCTGGTCGGCACCCTGATCCGACCCTTCGCCGGGTACGGCCAGTTCTTTCATATGGATCGCGGCTATGCGTTCTTTGCCCCCGACCCCGGTCCGAGTCATCTGATTCAAGCCGCGTCGACCAACGCCGACGGCACGCTGAGCGAGCGGATGTACCCGGATCGAAACGATCAGTGGCCGCGGTTGTTGTACCATCGACATTTCATGCTGGCCGAGTTCCTGAACGATTCCTATTGGCCGCCCGGACCGCCCGATGAGATGTTCCAGTCGGATCGCCCGGCCGCCGAGCTTTGGCAACAGCGACGTGGACGCTACGAATACATCCGCCAATCGATGGTCGATCACCTGAAACATGTCAATGAGCACCGTGAAGTCGCGATCCGGCGCATCGAACACGGATTGCCGGGGCTGCAGGAATTTACGGAAGAACCGATCGCGCTGGACGACCCTCGGCTGTACAACGTGTTGCTCGACCAACCGATCTTCAGCGACGAAATCGCTCCCGCGCCGGTGGAGACCGAAGTGATCCCGGCACCGGAAGTCAGTGACGAAGCCGACAACGCGGAGCCCGGGTCATGAGTGGCGCCTCGACACCGGCAAGTTCAAGTGGGGAATCATTCAGCGAAGCGCTGTCCCGATGGGCCGAGGCGTGGGACCGGTTTTGGTTCACGCCCACGCGCCCCCACACGCTGTGCGTGATTCGCATCCTGACCGGAGCGATGTTGCTGTATTGCCACCTCGTGCTCGCCAGCGACCTGCTCGCCTTCGTCGGCCCCGACGCGTGGATGAGCAACGACATGGCGCGTCAATTACACGACGGGGCATTCGGCGTCAGCGATTGGGCGCGCAGCTACCTGTGGTATCTGGAGAGTCCCACCGCGATCTGGCTGCACCACGGTTTCACGATCGCCGTGACCGCGATGTACATGATCGGGCTGGGGACCCGGGTCACCATCCCGCTGGCGTTGTTCCTGCAACTGATGTACTTGCACCGATTGACAGGTGCCTTGTTCGGGCTCGACCAGATCGTCACCTACACGACGCTGTACCTGGCGCTGACCCCGTGTGGCAGTCGGTTTTCCATCGATGCCTGGATCCGACCACGGTTGATCGAAAAATGCGAAACCTCCGCGTTCTGGCGATTCATGCTTCCCGATGATTCGCCCAGCGTCGCAGCCAACGTGGGCACACGCTTGCTGCAATTGCACCTCTGCGTGATCTATCTGTTCGGCGGGTTGTCCAAAGCCCGCGGGGAAACCTGGTGGAACGGAACGGCCGTCTGGTACGCCGTGTCCAACTATGAATACCAGTCGTTGGACATGACCTGGATGGCGCGCTACCCCGCGATCATCTCCGCGCTTTCCAACGCGACGTTGTTTTGGGAAGTCTTTTACTGTGCGTTGATCTGGCCGCGGGTGACACGCCCGTTCGTCTTGGCGGTCGCGTTTGGCGTTCATGCGTCCATCGCCGCGTTCCTGGGCATGATCACGTTCGGAACGATGATGATCATCGCCAACGGGATCTTTCTGTCGCCGCGGTTGTTCCAAAGCAAAGAGCAACGCCAGCTGGACGACGAAGCGGCGGCGCTGATCGAACACGACGACGCCGATGTCGATGTCGACGCGGCCGAAGCCGAAGCGGCCGAGCAGGAACAGGCCGAGCGGGAGCTGAACGAGCAGCTGCAAAACCCCGACCTGTCGGCCAGCGAACGGGCACGGCTAAGGGAAAAACGGGACAAGATCCGTGCCGCCGCCGCCCGTGTCAAACGTCGCTATCGGGCGCTCAAAAAACGCGAGGAAAAGTACGAAGCCCGCGTCAAAAAACTGCGTGAGCGGGAAGCGAAAATCAAGACGATCGTGCAAAAACGCCGCGACCGAAAAAACAAAGGCGACGGGGATTCGACGATCGAGTGATTCACCACGGAGCGGAATCACGGCGCGGAGTAGCCCCAGTTGGACGTAGCTACGCTCGCCAGAGCGTGGAAAACCCAGAGCGTGGAAAACCCAGGAGAGCCGCCTTTTGGCGAGGATAGCTACGTTCGTCCGGCAAAAAGACGAAGTTTGATCTGCAAAGTGGTGCGGTCTAATGAGTCAACCAAGGACCGTGTCACTGCCCAAAAGCAACGCTTATTCCCCGCCAGTCGGGTAGAATGGTTGGACCGCAGCGTCACGTTGATGTAGCGACGCTCGCCAGAGCGTGGCAGACGCACGTTGACGTAGTGGAAAAACGCCGCAGAACCACCTTCTGGCAAAGGTAGCTACGTTTGTACGGTGATCACGACGTTGCGTCCTTGAGGTGGCATCATTCAGACTCTCTCTTGTTCCTTTTAAGCCCCGAAACGAGTCGCATCCATGGCCGATCCGGCCCCCTCTGACTTCACCGACCCGGCGTTTCTGGCCGCCCGCGAGGCCGCGATGCGGGCTGCGCCGGCGCCGCCGGACGCCCCGCCCTGGCGTCCGCCGTCCTTTGCCGACGCGCTTCGGGTCAGCGAGAAGATCACGTCCGATTACCGCGAACTTCATCGGCCCGATTCCATGGATGTCAAACCCAGCGAAGTCTGTGCGGCGCTCGAGCGGTCCGGCGTCAAGAACTGGATGCTGATGGGGCTGCACGGGTACGTCGGCTACATGAGCGACCCGCGAGCGACCCAGGACGTCGACGTGCTGGTGCCCTACAGCCAAAAAAAGAAAGCCGTCAAAGCGCTGCTGGGACGCTGGCCGACCCTGGTGGTCAGCGAAATGGACTTCGTGGTCCGCTTCAAAGACCCCGGCGACTTGGACGACGCCGGCCGACCCAAAGCCGTGATCGACCTGATGCTGCCTTGGGGAAAACTGCACGAGCAGATTCTGAAGGAGCACCTGTTCGACGAACCTAGTTCCGGTCATCGGATTCCAACCTTGGAAGCTGCCTTGGCGTGCAAATATGCGGCGATGGTGTCGCCGTACCGTCAGTTCGAACGCAAAACCCAAGACTCGGCTGACTTTCGAAAAATGGTCAAGTATCGCGGTGATGGAATTGATCGTCAGTTGCTTGAGCAGCTCGGAAACCTGGTCTGGGAAAATGGCGGCCAAGAGATTCTGTCGTTCGTTGATCTGGCAATGACAGACAAACAATTCCCTCTCTAACTCCCATCGAATTTGGATTCTTCATGCGTCTCGTTGTTCTCATCCTTTCAGCTTGCTGGTTTGGTTCGCTCAATCTCGCTCGATGCGACTCCCCCGCCCGCCCGAACATCCTGCTGGCGATCGCGGATGATTGGTCGTATGGACACGCCAGTGCCTATGGATGCCCCTGGGTCCAGACGCCCAGTTTTGATCGCGTCGCCCGCGAAGGGCTGTTGTTTCAAAACGCCTACACGCCCAACGCCAAGTGCGCCCCGTCGCGGGCCATCATCCTGACCGGCCGCTATTCCTGGCAACTCGAACAAGCCGGCAACCACATGTGCTACTTTCCGGCCAAATTCGGTGGCTATGTCGAACGTCTGGCCGCGGACGGTTATTTCGCCGGGTTCACCGGAAAAGGCTGGGGACCGGGGATCGCCAATGACGCCGACGGAAACCGACGCGCGATCACCGGAAAAGCGTATTCGAAAAAGAAGGCCAAGCCGCCGACCTCAAAGATCTCAAACAATGACTACGCCGCGAACTTCGAAGCCTTTCTGAAGGACGTCCCCGATGGGACGCCTTGGGTGTTTTGGTACGGGACCACCGAACCGCACCGCGCGTACGAATATGGCTCGGGGGTGCGGATGGGCAAAAAGACGTCCGACATCGACCACGTCCCCGGATACTGGCCCGACAACGAAACCGTCCGCAACGACATGCTGGACTATGCCGTCGAAGTGGAACACTACGACCAGCATCTCGGTCGCATCCTCGATGCCTTGCAAGCCGCCGGCCAATCGGACAACACCCTGATCGTCGCCACCAGCGATCACGGCATGCCGTTTCCCCGTGCCAAGGGCCAAGCCTATGACGAATCGAATCATATCCCGATGGCGATTCGTTGGCCCGCCGGGATCAAATCGCCCGGACGCGTCGTCGATGACTTCGTCGATTTCGCCGGACTGGCGCCGACGTTCTTGAAGGCCGCGGGGATCACAAAGCCCGGACCGATCATGCAGCCGACCAGCGGGCGTGACCTGTTTGATGTGTTTGGAGCCGACGGTCCGATCACCGACCGCGATCACGTGTTGGTCGGCAAAGAACGCCACGACATCGGTCGCCCCAACCGCGGCGGATACCCGATCCGCGGCATCCGCAAAGGCGACTTGTTGTATCTGCACAACTATGCCACCGATCGATGGCCCGGCGGCAACCCGGAAACGGGCTATCTGAATTGCGACGGCGGGGCCACGAAAACGGAAGTGCTGCAAATGCGCCGCGGCGGTGTCGCGACCACGTTTTGGAAACTGTGTTTCGGCAAACGGCCGGCCGAAGAGCTTTACAACGTCGCCGAGGATCCCGACTGCATCAACAACCTGGCGACCAGCCCGGCGCTGGCAAGCCAACTTGCCGAACTGCGCCAACAGATGGAAGTCGAACTCAAGTCGCAAGGCGATCCGCGGATGTTCGGCAACGGGGACATCTTTGACCGCTACGAGTACACGTCACCGGCAACCGCAGGATTCTACGAACGCTACATGTCCGGTGAAAAGCTGCCCGCCGGCTGGGTCAATCCAGGCGATTTCGAACCGGAACCGCTGGACTAGCGCCGAGCATCGCTTGATATGTGGGTTCGTGTCGTAGCGGAAGCCGCCAAGGCTTTCGGCCCCGTGCGGCGTCGCCGCGCCAGTGCGAAACTCTTGGCGAGTTCCGCTACCCTGTGGTCCTTTTACCCTCCCCTCAAGTCCTCCCGTTCGCCCCGCCCCGCCGCGTAGTCTCCTTAATCCGCAAAACCCGACCCGGCGGAGAAAACGCATCGGATCCTCGTTGCCGGATCCTCGTCCGCACGATGCCAAAGCGTAGAATTCGGCTGCGGTAAATCGACTTTCTACCGCGAATCAATTGATTCTGGACCCTCGCACGGGCGTTTTCGATGACTCCTTCTTCGACCGACCCAGCGTCTTCGCTGGATGTCAGTGATGACGATTTACCCCACACAGGCGGCGCTGCGTCGATCGAATTCGAACTGTCCAGTAGCGTCAATTTTGCCAGCTACCAAAACTCGATCCCGGTTCTGCGTCGACTTTGCGTGCGTAACCCTTCCCAGGATCCACTGACCGACCTGCGGTTGGAATTAACGTCCGAGCCCGGTTTCATCACGCCGAAAACTTGGGTCATCGACCGCATCGATCCCGATTCAACGATCACGATCGATGACAACGACGTTCATTTGGATGCCGGCTATCTGGACCGGCTAAACGAAGCCCAACGTGGCGACGTTCGATTCATCTTGCGCGATTCGGGCGCGATCCTCTGCCGGCGTGAAGCGGACCTGCGCGTGCTCTCGCGCGACGAGTGGGGCGGCGTGTCGTCGATGGGCGAACTGCTGTCGGCGTTCGTGATGCCCAACGATCCGGCGATCGCGGACGTGTTGAAGCAGGCCGGTGAAATCCTGGCCGGGCACGGGCTTTCGCCTTCGATGGACGGCTACCAAAGTCGCGACCCCAAACGGGCCCACCTGCTGGCCTCGGCGATCTGGTCGGCCGTGGTGGCGAAACAGTTGACCTACGCCAACCCGCCCAAAAGCTTTGAATCACGCGGGCAAAAGACGCGTTCCCCGTCGACGATCTTGCGTGACGGACTGGCAACCTGCTTGGACAGTTCGTTGCTGTTCGCGTCGGCGCTCGAGGCCGTCGGGCTTCACCCGGTCATCGTGATGAAACACGAACACTGTTTCGTCGGCGTCTGGCTGGTCGAAACCTGCTTCGGCCAGTTGATCGAACGCGATTGTTGTGAAGTTCGCAAGGCGGTCGCTGCTGGGGAGTTGATCGTGTTTGAATCCACACTCGTCACCCGTCGACCGGCCGGATCCTTTGACGATGCGATTCAGTCCGCGGCGCAACAGATCGCCGAGGCCGAAGAAGACCGCTTCGTTGCCGCGATCGATGTCCAGCGGGCACGCATGGTCAGAATCAAACCGCTGCCCTCGGTCGGCGAGCAGCCCGAGGACGCCGTTGACTCAGCCGACACCCCTTCCGCCCCACCACTTTCGCTGCCACCCTCCGGCCCATTACCGATCGAGGAGTCGGCGGAGCCCAAACCGACGACACCGGAAGGACGCATCGACCGTTGGCATCGCAAGCTGTTGGACCTGACGCTGCGAAACCGGTTGTTGAACTTTAAAGCGACCAAACAGACGATCCCGTTCCTGTGCCCCGAAGTCTCCAAGCTCGAAGACCGACTCTCAAGCGGCAAACGGTTGAAACTGGTCTCGTTGCCCGACGCCAACGTCGCCGCCGGACGCGACGTCGCCCACCACCAGAAAACCAAGTTGGAAGATTTGGAAATCGAGTACGCCAAAGCCGCCTTGGAACGCAACGAAGTCTGCGCGACGATCGGCGGCGAGGAATTGGCCAAGCGTTTGGTTACCCTTTACCGCAGTTCCCGCAACGACTTGGTCGAAGGCGGTTCGAACACGTTGTATCTGGCCGTCGGTTTTCTGCGCTGGAAGGAGCGGCCGAGTGACTCGCGGTCCTTTCGTGCTCCCTTGCTGCTCGTCCCGGCCAAACTGTTGCGCAAGAACGCCAACTCGGCCTACCGGTTGGCGCATCACGAAGACGATGTGCGGTTCAACGCGACGTTGATCCAGAAACTGAAACGCGATTTCGATTGTGACCTGTCGCGATTCGAATCCCAGTTGCCGATGGACAACAACGGTGTCGATGTCCCTCGCGTCTTGGACATGGTGCGTCGTGAAATCCGTGAGCTGCCGGGATTTGAAGTGGTCGACGAATCGGCATTGGCATCGTTTTCCTTCGCCAAATACTTGATGTGGAAGGATCTGGTCGACCGTAGCGACCAATTGGAACAGAACCGCGTTGTCCGTCACTTGGTCCGCAATCCGGAAACCGCGTTCCAGAGCGCGGTGGAGACGTCGATTCCCGACCAAACGGAAATGGACCGGCGGTTTGATCCGATCGATTTGATTCACCCGCTCGATGCCGATTCGTCACAGTTGGCTGCCGTGATGGCCGCTGCCGAAGGCCACGATTTTGTGTTGATCGGTCCACCGGGGACGGGCAAAAGTCAAACGATCGCCAACATGATCGCCCAGTGTTTGGCGGGCGGCAAAACGGTCCTGTTCGTTGCCGAAAAAACGGCCGCTTTGGACGTTGTCCAGCGGCGACTGGAACAAAACGGGCTGGGCGATTTCTGCGTGGAACTGCACAGCAACAAAGCTGAACGAAAACGATTCCTGCGCCAGCTTGACCAGGCGTGGCAAAGCGGCGGGCGCAAAGGCCGCACGCATTGGAAAAAGATCAGCGAAGAACTGAAATTGTCGCGCGATCAATTGAACGCCTACGTCCGCTCGCTGCATCGACAAGCGTCCAACGGTTGGACGGCCTATCAGGCGATCGGAGTTTCGGTGGCGGGCAAGTCCATTGAAACGCCGAGACTGTCTTGGCCCGACCATGACCAACATGACCGACACACGTATCAATTGATGGAGCGGTTGGCCGATGAAATTGCGTTGAACTTTGGCGCCGTCGCGGACATGGAGCCGCTCAATGCGGTCACCAGGACGCAGTGGTCGATGCAATGGGAACAGGAGCTGCTCGAGCATTGCGAAAAACTGTGCACCGCCATCGATGCCTTCCGGCCCGAACTGGCCCGGTTCTGTGACGCGTTGGGGCTGCAGATGCCAGGCGATTGTATTGATGCGTCGTCATCGCAGCTGCGGAACCTGCACCGGCTCGCCATCGAATTAGCAGCGACCGCCGACGACGATTATCAAACCGTGTTTGATGACCAATTGGCCGAGCTGCCGGGTCACTTGAAGGATCTGGACGACGCGATCAACGCGTTCGATTCCGCCGCCGCACAGTGCGCGGTGACCTTTGATGATGACGACCTGAAACGGATTCCCGTCGATCAGTTGCAGCGGGACTGGAACGCCGCACTGGAATCCTATTGGCCGCTGTCGTACCTGCGCAAACGTGCCGTCACAAAGTCGCTGCAGCGCGATGCTCGGCTGGGCGTCGCCGATCCGCCGAATGATTTCGAGCCGATTCGAACGATGCAACGCGAGTTGGCCAAGATCGATCGGAACCCACTGGCCAGCCGCGACCACCTATGGCAGCACCGGCACACCGCAACTGCATCGGTCGGCCAGCACCTTGAACGTTGCCGCGATCTAATGAAGCTGGTCCGCCGGGTCGCTCGGCCTGATCGCAATTCAGCGTCGCAATTCGATTCGCTTCGTCAGGTCCTGAAACCATTCTTACAACACCGATCGTCGGATGATCCGTTGTTTGAGACGGCCAAGCAGTTTTCACGCAGCTACGAATCGCTCGACACGGCGGCGGGCCATTTCGAACACCTGGCCGGCAGTCGGGCGTGCCTTGCGAAATCGGCAACTTGCTTAGCCGACTCGGTCGCCATGGCGCGGCGGATCGAAGCCAATCGCACCAAGCTGCAACGTTGGACGGCGTGGCAATCGGTCCGCAGCCGGGCTTGCGACGTCGGTTTAACCCCCATCATCATGGCGACGGAATTGGGCGAAGTTCCTTACCAAGACGTACCGGATCGTTTTCGATTGGCCTATGTCCGCTGGTGGCTGCCGCGGGTGATCGACTCCGACGACGTGCTCCGCGATTTTCAGCGGTTCCAGCACGAGAACACGATCGACAGCTTTGTCGATCTGGATGCCAAAGCCAGACAGGCGGCGGCCAGTCGGGTGCGCAAATCGGTGGCCCATCGATTACCCGAACAAAGCGAGGTGCCACGAAAGTCAGAACTGGGACTGCTGCGTCACCAGATCGGATTGAAACGTCCCAGCAAGTCGATTCGTGAACTCGTTTCGATGATGCCCGAGCACTTTGCCTCGTTGGCGCCGTGTCTGTTGATGTCGCCGCTTTCGATCGCCCAGTATTTGCCGGCCGATCAGCCGCCCTTTGACGTCGTGATCTTTGACGAAGCGTCGCAGATCACGACCTGGGATGCCATCGGCGCGATCGCCCGCGGACGGCAAACGATCATCGTCGGCGACCCGAATCAGTTGCCGCCGACGAACTTCTTCGGCAAATCCAACGACGACGAAGACGACGAGCAGCTGGAGGATTACGAACGCGACTTGGAAAGCATACTGGATGAAGCGAAAGCGTCCGGGTTGCCGACGTTGCAATTGAATTGGCACTACCGCAGCCGCCACGAATCGTTGATCGCGTTCTCCAATCATCACTACTACGACAACCAACTGGTCACGTTTCCTTCGCCCGAAACGACCGACAGTGCCGTTTCGATGCGTCACCTGCCGCATTCGCAATACGACCGCGGCAAGACACGGACCAACAAAATCGAAGCCGAAGCGATCGTTGCCGAATCGGTCGCGCGGATGAAACAGTGGCTTGAGTTGCCCGAACAGGATCGCAAGACGCTGGGCGTCGTCACGTTCAACAGTCAGCAACAAACGTTGATCCAGGATCTGTTCGACCAGGCACAGCGCGACGATCCGACGCTGGAATGGTTCTTCAGCGACGATCGAATCGAACCGACGGTGGTCAAGAATCTGGAAAACGTGCAGGGCGACGAGCGGGACTTGATGCTGTTTTCGATCACCTTCGGCCCAGGCAAATCGGGAAAAGTGCCGTTGACGTTTGGAGCACTCAATCGTGACGGCGGAGAGCGACGGTTGAATGTCGCCGTGACCCGGGCCCGCGAAGAGTTGATCGTGTTTTCGTCCTTCACCGCCGATCAATTGCCGGCGGAGAATTCCAAGTCACGCGGGGTTCGGGATCTGAAAGCGTTCTTGGCCTTCGCGGAAAAGGGGACAACAGAATTCGAACGCATCGAGGCATCATCGGTCCCATCGAGTCCTTTGTCGCAAGACACGGCCGGCAGTCTTCCGTCGCTGGAGTCCGCGATCGCCGATCGGCTGCGCAGCCGTGGCTGGGATGTGACGCGGCAAGTCGGCGTGTCCGGGTTTCGCATCGCGTTGGCCGTCCGTGACCCCAGCGATCCGAACACGTACTTGGCGGGGATCGAGTGCGACGGCGCAAACTATCGCAATTCCGCCACCGCGCGAGACCGCGACAAGACACGCCAATGGGTGCTCGAGAACCTGGGCTGGAACATCCTCCGCGTCTGGTCACGCGACTGGTGGTACGACCCCGAGGGTGCGATCGAACGATTGGATGAAGAGCTGCGAGACTTGCTCGCTGAGCGGCAATGAAATGCGTGTCAGGGCGAGCGTGGTGAACAACGCGCCGCCAGGGCCGCACGCAAGTTCTCTCAATGCCTCCCGCACTCAGATGGGATCAGCCGTTTGGCGTCAGGCTTCGGGTGAGACCAGTCATCGGGCATTCCATCATTCTGCCCCGTATCATTCTGCCAACTCTCGCCGGCAGGTGTGGGGAGGTAGGAAAATTTCCCCATCGAATGGGCGAGCGGACGGGAATCGACCGCGCCGCACGGTCGCGGTTGGGAAATTACGAAGACGCCAATCCCACCTTGGCAACCTTGGAACGCTATGCCGAAGCCGTCGGAAAACAGATGACCGTCCTGCTGTCGGACCCGGTCAACTGAATCACTCGGCCTTGTGTCCACCGTAGAGTATCGAACGGGAGACGAGTCCGGAGAAATAACACTTGTACTCGGCAGGCGGCCTTATGTATCAACTTCGAAGGGGTTCGAAATACAGAGCGTCCGGAGTTCTCCTGCACCGTTTCTTGAGTCGCTCAAATCGTTCCCTGAGCTGTCGTATCCGATTATGGCGTTCGGTTGCTTCAATCTGTTGTCGTTGAATTCGTAGCAACCGCTCCACATCTGTCTTCTCAATTCGAAGTGGAAAATACAGCTCATAAGGAAGCAACCCTCGCAATTCCAGTGGATCGGCTGCCGGATCCAGCCTTGCGTAAGCGGGGAAAGAACAGCTTAGGCAAAAGACAAAGGCGAGGACAAGACGCATGGAGATTGCTCCGCTAAGGCTTTGGAATCGTCTTGGTTCAACGAAAATGGAATTTGTAGTCCGACGAGTTGAACTGTGTGTCGGCGGCGTGCTTTGGACTACGGTTTTACGGGGGCCATTGTCCTGCCACGCCTTCGTCCATAAGACTTTGTACAACGACCAGGGAAGGACGTCGTACAACAAGTCCGCTGTCCCCTTTCATTAAACCATAGTGACGCTGGACTTGCCCAACGGGCATGCACACCCGCAACCCCAGGAAAAAATAACGTCCCCCATTCCCCCAGCGTCCGGGCGGCGGCTTTGCCGCCGCCCGGACGCTGGGGGAGTCTGTTCCGTGGATCGGGGACCTGGGGATACGCCCGGATTCGCTGTGGCTCATCCGGGCTCTCCCCAGGCTACGGGTGTGTATCGCCTTTGGCGAACCGAGCACTCACTGTAGCCCGGACGAAACGCAATTCAGTCGGACCACCAATACCCCACGACCAATGAGAGAGAATCAGGTGCCAAACACGGTTTCGGACATCACCGGTCAATACTGTGCGAGCGTTGGGGTGATCAAGCAAACAAGAAAAAACTGTGTCACACAGGAGACGACGGCAGCGGCCCGCAACAGGTGGCGTGCCGCTCCGGGTGGCGTTTTCCACGCCTCCTGCAAGAGTGTGACGAAGTACGTGTTCGCTGCCAGCCACACAAACTGAAACGCCAGAAAGATGGAAATCTGAAGTCTGGGAGGGATGAGAAGGTGATCACTGGCCCGCAGATTGACGAATCCGATACTGAAGAACGCGAAGGCAAACATGACAGTTAACAAGAACAGCATCTTGATTGTCATTGTGATTCTCGCGGCTTGCGTCCCGAATCGGTGTTACTCCCACGGCAACCGACACACGCCCCATTGGCCTTGGTTTTCATCCACGGCGACCTCGATCCAGTCAAGCGCGTCGCCAAATTGTGGTTTCGTTTTCGCCCGCACCCGCTCGGCGATCACCCGCGCGATCTCTTCGGCCGTGGTGTTGACCACCGGCAAGATCACGCAGTCCTCATTCGGGAACACCCAGCGGCGGTCACGGAACTTGGCGGTCGTCTCGTGGTCATCGCTGCGGATTTTAATCTCGGCGTGATCCCGCGGCAAAATCACATGGTGGTCGAGCGTCTGGGTCTGCTCCAACACCGCGTCACGCAGCGCGATGAAGTCCACCACGTAGCGGTTCTCGTCCAACGGGCCTTCCACCGAGGCACGGACGCCGTAGTTGTGGCCGTGGATGCGTTCGCAGATGTCGCCGGCAAAGGTGATGAAGTGCGCCGCTGAAAACACGAACTGCTCCTTGCTGACGTCGACTCGGAAGGTGGGCTGAGGCATGGGAGTTGGGAGTTGGGAGTTGGGAGTTGGGAGTTGGGAGTTGGGAGTTGGGAGTGTCGCCGTGTTCTCCGAACTCGGCGCCCACAAAGCGAAGCTTTGCCATGCGCCGACCTCGGAGAGGACGGCGACTTTCCAGCCAAATCGAAAACGATGCTGCAGCGGACCACTAGCGACTTCCGCTACACCGCTTCGCGCAACAACACGTAGACCGCTGCGGCGATCAGGTCGGCGGTGGTGCCGGGATTGATCCGAGAGGATTGTCCCCGCAGATCAAGTGTACCGGTTCGCAAGTAGCGATCGAAGGCCTCGCATTGCTCCCCGTCGCGGTGATCAAACCGGGCCCGGCGCTGGACCTCGCGGGCCACCTCACCGCCGAATTTTCGCGCGATCAAGGTATCGGGGTCCGCCGCAAGCAACCGCAGGTGGGCCAGCGCCAGTCCGCTCATCCAGTCGCCTTCATCGAGCAGACTTTGGTGGACCAGCGGCACGACGTGATGAAAGAAATCCGCGAAGGCGTCCGCGTAGTTCTTTGCGATCCGATCGCGTGACGCGGCATGCCGCATCGCCGCCAAAAAATCTTCCGGCGGCGGGCCACTCAAATCCATCTCATCAGACTGCCCCATCCCACCCGGTGCGGCGACATTGATCGCGGCGTACAAGCGATCCGAATCCTCGGCCGTCAGCGTGTCCAGGCACGTGCCCACACGCTCGCGCCACTGGGCACGGTTCAGCGGCAATTCACCATCGGCGGCGTCGGTCTGAACCAGCGGACCCAGCAACAGCAAGATCCCCAAGTTGACATTCGTTCCGAGTCGCTCGGCCGTCTTGCTGCACGCCTCCAGCACGCCGTGGCTGAACGATGCCGGGCGGGGATCAAACGCCGCCGCGGCCAATTCCGCCGCGGTGATGAAGTCCAGGTAGGCCAGGTCCTCAAAATCGCGTCCCGGAGACACGTTACCGGCCTTGGGCGCGGTCGCTTCCAGGACGCATGCCCAGCGGATCGCGTCGGCCGGGCAAGTGCAGGCCCGGCGGAGGGCTTCCAAGCCGCCGGTCATCGGATCCTGTCCTTCAAGAATTGCCCGATCGCATCGAGCGTTTCGGCGGGTGCGTCTTCGATGACATAGTGTCCCGCGTCGTCGATTTCGACGCTGGTTGCCGACGGCCAGACGGATTGAAATCGTCGTAAGCATTCGGGGCGGAAACACCAGTCTTTCATCCCCCAGACCAACAGCGAGGACAGATCGGCCAACGACGGCAAGGCGTTCTCCAGGTCGACCAACGTTTGATAGGTCGGCGCCGCTTTGGAAAACGGGATGTCGCGAACGAAGGCATCGATCGCCACTCGGTTGGTCCAACTGTCGTAGGGCTTCAGCAGATTCTCGGCGACCGCCGGACGCATCCGATTGCGGCTCATCGCCATCGTGATCGCGGCTCGGGCGAACAGGTTCACGCCGCGGACGCCGAGCGTGCCCAAGACGGGAATCCGGCACGCAGCGATCCGCCAGGGGACATACGGCGGCGGAAAGGCGGCGGTGTTGAGCAGCATGATGCCTCGAAACCGCGGCTTGCAGCGGACCACGGCCCCCAACCCGATCGCACCGCCCCAGTCGTGCGCCAGCAGCACGACATCGGACAGGTCCAAGTGTTCGATCAACGCGACCAGATTGGATTGGTGATTGGCCAGGGTGTACGCGAACTCACTTTGGCTCGGTTTGTCGCTGTGGCCGCAACCGATATGGTCGACCGCGATCACCCGATGGTCCGCGCCGAATCGCTGGGCCACGCCTCGGTAATAGTAGCTCCAGGTCGGGTTTCCGTGCACGCACAGGATCGTCGGTCGCGGCGCCTCGGTCACGTCCGACTGGCCAGCCGCCGTCGGTCCGACGTCACGGTAGGCCATCGCATGCCCCCCGACCTCGAAACGCTTCACCGGGGCATCAAATTGATCTGATAGTTCGCTCATCGGCGTAGTGTCGCCGTTTTTGACCCCGCTTGGAAGTCGGCGGACGGCCGTCGTGTGCAACAGCGAGTGGATTTCGTAGGATACCGCGGATGAAATTGCCACCGCCCTCAATTCGAAAACTGTTTCGCGAAGACTTTTCCGGTCAGTCGCCGATTGTCGTCGACCGCGCCAAGTTGTTGCAAGAGTCGAAGCACTGGCAGACGCTGGTCGGCCAGATCGACGGGGTGCACGTCACCCAGCATCCCGGTGACAAGGATTCACGCTCGCGGACGCTTTGCCGGTTCACGATCCCGGAACCGAACATGGCCGGACAATACTGGCGCAGCGACGAACTGCGGTTGGAATATGACAGCGAGAGTCGATTGACGATCCATTCGTATCGATTCCGCGAGAGCCAGCACAGCGCGCCGGTCAGCGACATCGACGAAATCAAGACCTTCGTCCGGCATGTGCTGGAACGCTATGCCCGTCGCGAGGCCGGTGCGAAGAAACGCGAAAAGGTCCGCGAGTTCAAATCCAAGGCGATCATCGCCCAGGTCAAGAAGTTGGCCAAGGAGGAGAAGTTTGACTTTGCGACCAGCGGCGACACCGTCAAATTAAAACTGTTCGTCAAATTGTCGAAACAAGACTTGATGGAAATCAGCGTGCCCTTCAAGCAGTTCGAAAAGATGTTGCCCAAGCTGCGGGTGACCATCCAATCCTTGCGCGAACTGTACGCCGAAGGGTTGCGTTTCAAAATCATGCCGGTCGGACGGTTGCCCTGGGATGTGACCTGGATCGAGCACGAGACGCTGTGAAGGCGCAGTGGCCAGGCTCAGTCGCCTTCGAACAGTTCGCGGACGTCCAGCATCGCGTCGGGAGCGGCGAGGGCAGAAATCTGATCGCCGCAATGGGCCACGTTCAGGTCGCTGTAACGCCCACCGACGGGATGTCGGTACACATGAATGCAGGACGACTTCGCGTCGACAATCCAATACTCCAATATCTCGGCTTCTGCGTACAGTTGGGCTTTTAATTGCAGATCGTATTGGAGACTGCTGTCAGAAACCTCGATCGCGAGGTGGACGTTGGACGCCGACGGATGGCGATCACGGTAACGTTTCTTGTCGATCCACAGCAAATCCGGCTCGGGGCGACTTTCCAACGCATTGAGACCGAGGCCCGTCTGAGACGTCACCAGCATCGGCTTTTCTGCGAGGACGCCGCTGGACCAATGGGTCAAAAATGTAATCAGGTCGTCATGCAATGGTCCCGCAGGGTTCATTTCGTACAATTTGCCTCGGATGAGTTCGATTTTCCGATTCAAATGATCGAACGCACCACGATCGACCATCGTGTCGAATTCATCAACGGTGACATGCAGCGCCGTGGTCATCTTGCGTCGTGCCCAGTCGGGATGGTTCTTCGTTGGAAGGGATTTTTCCTACCGGTTGATGCGGCGATCGGCTGATCGTCGCACAATGCCAAAGGGCCTGCGACAAACGTTGCCCCGAAGCGTACAGTATAGCCCACTAAACCAGACGTTACGGAGTTTGACGTGGCAACGCTCGCCAGAGCGTGGGAAACGTACCCGACCCACCTTCTGGCGAGGGTAGCTAGGTTTGCCCGATAGCCCGCATTTGTTCATCCCGATGGAGATCTCCCCTTGGCCGTTCGTGTCGACGCTCGTGAATTGATTCAGCTTTTGGAACTGACGCCCGCCGAGCAGAACGTGATGCTGGTGGGGCGTCATGGGATCGGAAAATCGCAGATCATCGCCGATCACTTTCGCGGCCGTGGGATGACCGTCGTGCCGTTCTTTTTGGGCCAGATGAGCGACCCGGGGGATCTGATCGGGTTGCTTCACAAGGACGAACACACCGGCCGCAGCGAGTTTTTGCCGCCGTTCTGGTGGCCGCACGATGGCCAGCCGATCGCGCTGTTCCTGGATGAACTCAATCGGGCGCGGCCCGAGATTTTGCAGTCGGTCATGGAATTGGCCCTCAACAAAACTCTCGCCGGCAAGAAGCTGCCCGCCGGCAGCGTGATCGTCTCGGCCGTCAACGAGGGCGACGAGTACCAGCTGACCGACCTGGACCCGGCGTTGGTTTCGCGCTTCAACCTGTACGAGTTTGCCCCGACGGTCGAAGACTGGTTGTTGTGGGCCGAACGCGAGAACGTCGATTCGCGGATCACCCGCTTCATTCAAAAACAGCCTCCATTCTTAGACGGACACGGGATCGGCAATGAAGCCGACGAGCCGCTTTCGGGGCTGGCCAAGACGCCCGATCGACGTGGCTGGGCGCGGGTGTCAAAACTGATCGAACCGATCGAGCGTCTGGAGGGAATGCACATCAAACTGGTCGCCGGCATCGTCGGTTCGGCCGCCGCCAACGCGTTTCGTCGCAGCCTGGCCACGCCGCTGCCCGTTTCCCCCGCCGACGTTCTGTTGGAGCTAAGTAAACACCGCAAGACGCTCGGCAAGATGCCGCTGGGCGAGCTGTTGTTACTCAACGAACAGGTCTTGGTTTGGATCAGCAGTGGGAAATGCCCGGCCGACCGCGAGGAAAAGGCTCGCAAGGGCTTATTGGGCTATCTAAATCTGCTGCGCAAGCGAAAGCTGGATGAAGCGGTCGCCCATCTGGTTTCGATGTTGGGCAAACCCAAGTTTGAATCCGTGATGGAATTCATCTCCGAGTCGATCGAATTGACCGAGTTGTTGACCGGTTACATGGAAGGGATCCGCATCGAATGAGTCGATCGTTTGCCAAGTCGACGTCGCGCGAGCGGATCACTCAGGTGGTCGAAGGCTGGTTTTTGACCGAACCGTTGCTGTTCGCCGCCTGGACGATGCACGATGTTGTCGAGCATGTTGGTATCGCGACGATTCGTGTGGGGCATGGCAGGATCGAATTCAATCCCGACTTCATCCGTTCCCTGCGCCGCGACCAGTTGCGGTCGGTGTTGGGGTTTGAAGCGATGCGTATTCTGCTGGGACATCCCTACGGCAGGCAGCAGCCCAGGGCCGAGTTGTCCTACCAGGCCAGCAATCTGAGCGTCCAAGAGTGTCTGCGGACCAAGCTGCCGATTCCGCGGGCCCGAGAGGTGTTTGGCGACGAGCGTTATGATGACCAGTACTTCGAGTTCTATTACCGGGAACTCGCCGAGCGGGCCAACGAAGATGAACCGGCGGAAGAAGAGTCGCCCGACGACGAGCCTGAGCAATCTCCCTGCGATGCAGCCCCCGAGTCCGGTGACGACCAACAGCAATCGCAGCCCCCCGAGGATCAAACGCCAGACGAATCGCGAGACGACGATTCACAAGTCGACCAGCCGATCCCGCAACAGAGCGCCGCAAGCACGCTGGAATCTTACAGCGACCCCGATCAGGTCGGCATGGAAAACACGGGACAGTGGGACAACGATGACCTTCAACGCGACGAGATCAACGCCGCGGTGCGCGAAGCCGCCGAGACCGATGGCTGGGGCACGGTCGGCGGGGCGGCCAAAGAGCAGTTGCTTGCGACGCTGCATCCCAAGTTGGACTATCGCGGTGTGCTGCGAAACTTTCGTCAAAGCGTGCTGTCGGTCCGCCGCCGGCTGACGCGGATGAAACCGAGTCGCCGCTACGGTTTCGCCCAAATGGGCAGCCGCTATGACTTCACGACCAAGTTGTTGTTTGCCGTCGACGTCTCCGGATCGATGGGGCACCGCGATCTACGGCTGGGCTTTTCCGTGATCAGCCACTTCTTTCGTTACGGCGTCGAATCGATCGACGTGATTTGGTTCGACGAGGACATTCGCGGTGAACCGGTCACGCTACGTCGGGCCCGCAGTTCCGTTGAAGTCACCGGTCGCGGCGGAACGAATTTCGCGCCGGTGATGGAGTTTATCGACCAGAACCGCGACTACGACGGGTTGGTCGTTTTCACCGACGGTTATGCGCCGGTGCCGAGCAAGCCGAAAAACACCCGCACGCGGATTTTGTGGCTGTTTAAAGACGAAGCGACGTATCGGCAAATGAACCAGGCGCTGCGTCCGCTGGGGCGCTCGGCGTTTTTAAAGGAGTCGGCTCGGTAAGCGGCCACGGCTTGGTGCATCATGAATCGCCGTTCAGTCGTAGCTACCTTCGCCAGAAGGTGGAGTCTCGGTGGCTTTCCACGCTCTGGCGAGCGTAGCTACGTCAAAAAGACGCCGGGCTGCTAGCCGTTGAAGAAAGTTGCCGCGACCGTCCGGAAGGGCCGTCGTCCTCAGGGCGATCAGACGTTTTCGAAGTCGTCGAAATCGTCCAGGTCGACGTCCTCATCGTCTTCGTCGTCTTTACCGGTGCTCAAACCGAACTCGTCGCTGATTTCGTCGTCGATTTCGATTTCGTAGTCGTCGTTGAGTTCTTCTTCGAAATCGTCATCGAAGTCATCGTCGAAGTCGTCTTCGTCGATGTCATCAAAGTCATCCAGATCGTCGTCTTCGTCCAGCCCGTCATTGAAGCCATCGTCCACATCGTCGCCGCCGGCATCTTCGTCGTCGTCGAAGCCATCATCGTCGTCGTCGTCGTCATCCAAGTCGTCATCGTCGTCCGACGCGATCGGGCTGGCGGTCCATTTGGTCACCGATGAGGCGAGGGGACGAAGCTCATCCGCGGTGGGGGAATTCGCGTTCTCGATTTCGGGATTGGCGACCGGTGGAACGGCGAGAGCGACACTCATAGATGAAACCGGAATTGCGATGAATTGGGGAGGGGGGAGCAAACTTCTGTCGGTGGATTCTCGGTCCGACAGGCCACGCGAATGACGGAAAGCGTGGGTATCTGGGGATGCTGGGCGGTTAAACGGTTCTCCCGACAGCAAATTAACGACCGCAACAGGTCAACCGGCCGGCGGCGCGGTGCCGATAGTGACGGTACGCCGCCGGCGTGATCGATCGCAGCTGCGTTTTCAGGCAGCGGATCTATCTGGCCGGACGGACGCACATTTTGATAGGTCCACACTATCGGGCAAGTCGCCTCCGGCGAATTTTCTTCGCCCTAACGGCAATTCTGGCCCCCCAGCGCGGGGTTTCGAACTTCGTCGGGACCGAATCCAACCCCAGAAATCCAATCAGCATGCAACAGACAACCCCAATGCGGCTGGCCGCAACGGCGGCCTCCGCGGTCGTGATCGCCGCCATTCTGACCGCAACCTCGGGATGTGCCGGCCGACAATATGGCCATCTGCTCGCCAACGACGACAAAGATCTGGTCGGCAGCCACGCCGCCGGTGCCGCGACGTGGAACCCGCTGGTCGAAGAATCAGTCGCAAAACTGCTGTCCCGCTGCCCCCCGACCGTCCAGCCGGTCACGTTTGCCGCACATTCGGGACAGCCCGTCCAGGGATTGAACGGACCGGAGTTGTCGACTGCCGATGGATTGCCGGTCGATCCGGCGGTCGTCCATCAAACGCTCACCGACGCTCCGGCCAACGTCTGCTTCGTCGGGATCGAAAATAAGAGTGCCGAGGAGCTGGGGGATTTCAAAGAACAGCTTTACGAGCAGATCGACTCGCAAATCAATTCCAACGGCGATTTCCGAGGCATCAGCCGGCGGATGGTCCAAACCGCACTTCGCGAAACCCGTCTGCGTCCGGACGCCTTGTTCCTGCCGGCCAACCGCGAGGCGTTCGCGGCCGTGTTGGGCAAAGCCGGTACGCCCGTCGACTACCTGCTGTTTGCCAACATCACCACCGGGACGACCGATCGCAACAAGACCAGCCAACGCGACTACACGCTGACCCTGGAAATGGTCAACGTGCACACAGGCGATTTCCTGAAGGAGTCGGCCAAGATCCGCAAGGGGTACTCCAAGTCGCGTGCCGGCAAGTGGTGGAATTATGGCATTTTCGATCAGGCCGACGGGTGAGCAAGTTGCATCGCGACTCCGCTCCTTCCAGCACGGATCTGATTCGATCGACACGCCGGTTGGCGGCGGTGTTGATGATTGCCGTTGCCGTTGTTTCCGGCTGTCGGTCCAACAAGGTTTCGATCGTCCAGGCCCGCGACGCCTACGCGTGGGGCGATCTCCGATCGGCCGACACGGCGCTTCGTGAACTTGCCGAAGGGCGGAAACAGACACGGCGTTCTAGCGAACTCGACTTGGCGATGGTCGAACTGGCCCAGGGCAACCTTGCCGCTGCGGAGTCGCGGATGCGGGCCCTCCGCGATCACTTCGACACGCTGCCGCAGAGCGTTTCGATCGGCGACGCCGCCTCGCTGGCGGTCGACGATCGCGTGCGGCCGTTCCAATTGGCCGGCTACGAACAAGTCCTGTTGCGCTCGATGCTGGCACTCTGTTCCCTGGCCGGTGATGCCACCGACGCGGAGGCGTATTGCTTGCAAGCCCAAGCTCGCCAAGCGGAATTGGATCGCATCGCGTCGGAGGAAGACACGGAGGAGGACTCTGCGACGTCGGTTCAACAAGTCGCGCTGGCCCCCTACTTGAGCGGCGCACTGCGAGAAGCCACGCACCAGAATTACGACGACGCCGAGCGAGCGTTTCGGCTGGTCAGCAATATCCAACCGGAATTCGCACCGGCGGCCGAGGACATCGCACGGGCCAACCGAGGCGCCCACAGCGCCGCCGGGCACGGCGTCGTGTACGTCTTTGCTCTGGTCGGACACGGGCCGAGGCTGGTGGAAACCCTCGCGCCGACGACCACCACGTCGCTGCAAATCGCATCAACCTTGCTGCGGACGTTGCACAATCACGAGCAAGACGAGGACGACGAACCGGTGCTGCCCAATGTGGTCAGCGTCAAAGTCCCGCAAGTCGAGGTTCCGCCCAGTGACGTTGCGGCGATCGGAGTTTCGTTCGGCGGCGAACTGCTTGGGGCGACGCAGACGATCACGGACGTTGGGCAGTTGGCGACGGAAAAGGTCCAGGCCGAGATGCCATGGACGATCGCCCGCGCGGTCGTCCGCCGCGTGCTCAAGGAAACCAGTGTCGTCGCCACCGCCCATTCACTCGGTCTGTCCGGTGACGCCGCCGCCGCGTTCACCTTCGCTGCCATGAACGCCTGGAGCGCGACCGAAAAGGCCGACACCCGATGCTGGGGATTGCTGCCACGCGAAATCCAGGTGCTGCGTGCCGAACTGCCGGTCGGCCCCCAGCAGATTCAGTTGTCCCCGCTGGCCTTTACCGGCCAACCGCTCAGCGATCCCCAGATCCGCAACGTTGTCATCGAAGACGGACGCAATCACTACATCGTCGTGATCGCCCCCGAGCAAATTCTGTCGGTGTTGCCGCCACGCTAGCAGTCCATGTCAGCTTGGTTTCCTGGTCGTGGACGAGGCGACGAGTCCGTTCGGGTAAGCCGAGACGGACGACTACCCGACCACGGTGATTTCATTGACCACTGATTCTCCTCCCGGAACACTCCGCGCGACGACGGCACACAGCAGCGCATCGTCCCGGGTGGCAACTTGACCACGCAGTGTCAGTTTTCCGTCTTCGACAGAACAGGAAAAACCTTTGACCTCAACGACACGCTCCACCGACGCCTGAACGCGCCGGCAAAGGTTTTCAAGAGTGGAATCAGCGATCACGAATGGAACTCAGGAGAAGGGGCAAATGGATGAAGACGAAACGCAGGCGGGCAAATCCCCCGGCCGTCTCCGGGCACAACCTTACCCTTAGACGCGTCATCGGATCGGGAAATCACGCACATCGGATCAGGATTGCGGAAAATACTCGAAACATCGACGGCCGGTCGAAGGTGGCGAATCTCCGCCAATAAGCCGACCCGCCCCTCGGCGGTCGTGCGGTTTTGGGAATTCTCCCTCCCCGGCAGGAAGCGTCGCGCGTGGCGAGGGGAGGTTCGATTCGTGGCGTTTGAGTTAATCCGAGCCACAACGAACCCTTCCTGCCCCGAGCGCAAACTTCTTCACGACCCTCCCAGAAGGAGGGTTAAGGGCGTGAGCCGCTGCCAAAGCAGTGGCTAAGCAAGCCGCGACCTCTTCCGCCTACAGACGAAACAGACGCCTCCCAGGCCGACCACCAGAAGCAACCCTGAGGGCTCGGGGATTGCTGTCACCGATGCGTAGGAGATCGAGCCGATGATCGTGCCCGGTACCGGGCCGGTGTCGGCGTCGAACGTGGCTTCCAGGGTGCTGAGCATGCCGCCGGCGTCGTAGCTGAGCTGCGTGATCGTGAAGTCGGCCCTGTATTCATTGGACCCTCGGTTTGCGACGGCAAAATCGAATCCGGGAAGGACTTCGGGAAACGGATTCCGGACCGCATCGGTGTAGTTGCCGACCGCCAGCGGTGTGCCCAACTGAGTGGAAGAGAACCGGACCGCGACACGTGTTCCGTCGCTGCGGTTCAAATTAAAGTCCAGCACGGACGATTGGCCGTCGATCGGAAACAGCTGAGCGATCGTAATCACGCCTCCTTCATTGGAGTCAAAACGGATCGTTTCGGTCTGTCCTTGCGTGACAAATTCCCCCGCCGATCCCTGGTACATCACCGTCGCAACGGCCGCGTGGGAGACGCCGGTCAGCGCCAGCGTGCAAATCGAGACGACATCTCGGATACGAAGCCATTGTCCAAACATCGGTTGCAACCATACGATTCGAGAAGCGTGCTCCGTCAGGCAGCTCCTAAAGGGTAGTTCTGGCACTCGCCCGAGTAAAGCAACACCGGAGGACCGCTGCGACACGCCGCCAAAAAAACAAAAATCCCCGTGACAGGTGATGATCCGTCGGGCCAAAATCATCAATGGTGTTTCGCCCAGTTTTTCCAACGTGGTCAACCCCGATGAGCAATCTCATCACCAGTGAAGCGAATCAACTGCTCGCCGGAGCACAGAACGGCCAAGGCGATTGCCTGGGCCGCTTGCTGCAACTGTATTTAAATTATCTGAAACTGATCGCGCGGACGCAGCTCGATCAAAAACTGCAAGCCAGGACCAGTGCGTCGGATGTCGTCCAGGACACGCTGCTGGAAGCCCATCGGGATTTTTCAAAGTTCCGCGGCAGCTGTCCCGAGGAATTTCTCGGCTGGCTGCGCAAGATCTTGATCAACAACCTCGGGCACATCATCCAACGACATGTGTTGGCAGAGAAACGAGACGTCCGCCGCGAAATCTCACTCGATGACGTCGGTGCCACTTTGGAGCGGTCGACGGCGCGGCTGGTCGCCATCATCGCCGATCCGGGACAAACCCCCAGCACCGACGCGCAAAACCACGAAGCGAGTCTGCTGTTGGCCAATGAACTGGCAGAGCTGCCCGACGACTATCGCGAGGTGATCCTGTTGCGACACATCGAAGGGCTCGCCTTTCCCGAGGTCGCGGCGCGGATGGAACGATCCGCCGGTGCCGTGCGGATGCTTTGGATGCGGGCGATCGCCCAGCTCCGCGTCCGGCTCGAATCGCGAGGTGTGTTATGAACCACGTCGTGACCAATCACAAGCCGACCGTGCGACCTGACGAGGGGCCGGATGTTTTGAACCACGGCGTCGCCGCAACGCTGGCCGCCAATCCTTTGGATGCCCTCACGCCGGAGCAACAAGAACGGCTCTCGGAGATTCTCGAAGCCTACCTGGATGGGCTGGAACAAGGCCGCCCCAGCGATCCCGACGCGTTGATTCAAGACCATCCCGAATTGGCCGAGCCGCTGCGTTGGTATTTGCGCGGGCTGGACTTTGTGCATCACGCCACCGCGGAACTGGGGCCGAAAGAACCCTCGGAGGATCCTGGCAACGCCAGCGAAAACGAACTGGGTGATTTCGAGATCCTTCGCGAAGTCGGACGCGGCGGCATGGGCGTGGTCTATGAAGCGCGGCAGAAGTCGCTCGGTCGGCGGGTCGCGCTGAAAGTGTTGCCCTTTGCCGCCGTTTTGGACCGACGCCAGATCATTCGGTTTAAAAACGAAGCGCAGGCTGCCGCCCAACTGCACCACCCCCACATCGTTCCCGTCCATTCGGTCGGATGCGATCGCGGCGTCCACTACTACAGCATGCAGTTCATCGACGGCCAACCATTGGACAAAGCGATCAGCCAGCTGCGGCAGTCACGTGACGCGCGGCGCGACGACGCCGATGCATCGGGCAGCACCGTTCCGATCGGTGTCTTTTCCACGCTCCGCAGCATTCGGTCCCACGGCCACATGACCGCCGCCGCCGAATTGATCCGCCAAGCCGCCACGGCGATCGAACATGCCCATGAATTCGGCGTCGTGCACCGCGACATCAAACCGTCCAATTTGTTGATCGACCAACAAGGCAAACTGTGGGTGACTGACTTCGGGCTCGCCCGTTGCCAAAACAGCATCACCATCACGATGACGGGGGATCTGTTGGGGACGATCCGCTACATGAGCCCCGAGGCGGCGGCCGGCCGCGGCAGCTTGGTCGACCATATCAGCGACGTCTATTCACTCGGCGTCACCCTGTACGAACTTTTGACCTTGGAACCGCCCCACGACGCCACCGATCGCGTGACGATGCTCGATCAAATCCAACGTCAACACCCCGAACGGCCCAGGCGACTGAATCCGGCGATCCCGATCGACTTGGAAACCATCGTGCTCAAGGCGATCCAAAAACCGCGGGATGATCGTTATCAAAGCGCTGCCGCGATGGCCGAGGACTTGGCGCGATTCCTGGCCGGGAAACCGCCGCTGGCCAAACGCCCCACCGTCATCGACTACGTCTCGCAGTGGGCCACCCGCCACCGCACGCTGGTCGCGTCGATCGTCGCCGCGCTGGCCCTGACCACGTTGACCGCCGGCAGCGCCGCGATGCTGCTGTCCAACGAGAAAAGCCGTACCGAAGCGGCGCTTCAGACCGCCGAATCGAATTTCCAACAGTCACAGCTGAACCTGCAAAAAGCGATCGATGTCGTCGACCGCTTCGGAATGCGACTGGCCACCAAGCTGGCCGGCGTCCCCGGGACCGAGACGGTTCGCCAATCGATCCTGCAAGAAACCTTGGCCGACTATCAATCGTTTGCCCAGCAGATGGACGGCGACGCCTCGATGCGATTCGCCCTGGCCCTGTGCAACACCCAAATGGCGTCGATGCATCGTCAACTGGGACGGTTTTCCGAAGCGGTCACCTGCTACGAAACCGCGATCGGGCTTTACCAAGCATTGCTCCAAAGTGACGAACAAAAAAGCGCCCCCAATCACGCCCGGATCGGCCATGATCTTGCCGTCTGTCACAACAACCTCGGCGAACTCGCGTTCCAGCAAGGCGACTTTCCCAAAGCCGAACGGGAGTACCAGCGGGCACGCCAGATCATCGACTCGCTCGACACCGCCGACCAAGACGACTTGAAAATCAAGCATCTGCGGATCGCCGCCCTGGTCAACGTCGGCAACCTGGAACGCGCCGTCGGAAACGCCCTGCAATCACGTCGGACGTACGAAAACGCCATCGACATGCAATCGGAACTGATCGAAATCGATCCCGACAACGCAGAATACCAACGCGAATTGGCCGTTTCCTATGCGCAGTTGTCGTTCCTATTTGCCAGCAATGATTTGGACGCCGCCGACCGCTACAACCAACTGGCGATCGCCCTGCACAAGAAGCTCGCCGAGCGGCGCCCGCACGACTTGGCGGCGCTGTCCGAATTGGCCACCTGTTACAACCACCGCGGCGCGATCTTCAACCGCCGCGGGCGGACCGACGAGGCGCTCAAGGCCTATCAGGAAGCCATCGATGCCCAACAGGTGCTGGTCATGCGTGCACCGACGTCCAGCCGCTTTAAAGAACAGTTGGCGGTCGCCCACAACAACCTGGGCCAAGTCGTGTTGTCGTCCGAGGCGGCGCCCGCCGACGCGATCTCGCATTTCAAAAAGGCCGAATCCTTATTGAACGAGCTGGTCAGCACGTCGCCCCTGTCGCCGCATTACCGAGCCCAACTCGGCGGCGTGCTTTCGAATCTGGCTCCACTTTTAGAGAATTCTGATCCCCAGTCGGCGCGAAAATACTACGATGATGCAATCGAGCACCAACGTTGGGCCGTGGAGCGTTCGCCGCAAGTTCATGACTTCCGGGTCTGGCTGAACGCCAGCTATGTGAAGTACGGACGGTTCTGGAAACGCCAAGGTCAATCCGACCAGGCGGGTGAAGTCGCACTGCAGCGGCGCGAACTTTGGAGCGATGATCCGAATCATTTGTATCGAGTCACTCTCGAGCTTGCCGAAGCTGCCGTCGGCGACGGTGAATCAACCTTGTTGCCACGTCAGCGTTGGATCGACGAAACGGTTCAAACGTGGCAACTGGCGGTTGCTGCGGGACTGAAGGATCTCGAGTCAAAACGAAAGGATCCGACCTTACAAAAGGTCATGCGGTTTGCCGATCAATTCACATCTGTCGAACCATCCCAATGACCCCAACACGTCATCTGTCCGACCAACGTCGAAAGCGAAACGGCCGTCACCGTAGCCGACCGCTGATGTTGGAACGTCTTGAAACGCGTGACCTGCTTGCCGGGCCCGACTTCGAAACGGTCGACTTCATGGTCAGCCTGGCGTCCAATCATCCGTCGATTCCCAACTACCAGACGATGGTGGTGCGACTGGAACCGGTCAACGGACGATCCAACGACACCCTGCGATTGATTGTCGGACCGATTGTAGCCGCGCCAGGCGATCGTTTCGCGTCAGAAAACGTCTGGGCCGCCCAGGACGATTGGTTGCTCCGGTCGGCGATGATCGATGCGATCTTGTCCGACGGTCGTTTCGCGGCTGCGTTGGATTCCGAGTATGACTTGTCCAGCCGTGATTCGATCTCGATCGAAATCGATCGTGGCGACGGCGTGCTGGATTCCTACCCGTTTACCGACCCGGCCGATAGCGGATTGTCGCCGTTGGAGATCATCCCCAGCCCCGTGATGCCCTCCCTTGCACACGTACCGACGATCGAACCGTTCGCACCCGACGGTGGAGAACGTGGGGATCAAGCGATTCGTTCCACGCCCAAGACGCTGCCTCGCAAACTGACCTCGCATTCCATCGAATCGGGATCGGTTAAAACGCCGGTCGACCGATTGACGGATCAGTTGCCAGGTGAAGGCGAAGTGATTCGATTGTCGACGACATCTGAATTGGTCGCAACCGAGCTGGATCCGTCGACGATTCGATTGCCGAGTGAATCAAAGTTCATCGTCACCAACATCCAGCGTCTCGCGCCGCAAGGGGAGGACACCGAGGCGCGTTGGGACGAAGCCTCCGCGGCTGGTCAGGACAAAGAATCGATCGTCGACTCGGAAGGCCTGCGTCCGGGAGTGATTCGGGCCGATGCAGCGGACGCCGCCCACAGCGAAACGCCCTTGTTCGCGGCTGTCACGTCGCCGGAAGTTGCTTTGGTGTTCGAATTCGGCGGTTCACCCGATGACGCCATGGCCGGTGTCGCGGGATCGGTTGCCCTGGACCCGCCGATGGTTGAACCGTTGGACACATCATCTCCGGTGCCGGTCGAGACCGTGGCGTTTGCCGTAGACGACCAGGATGCCGTCATTGCCGAAACCACTGACACCCGTGCCCGCGTCCGCAGATTGGCCGCAGCGCCGGCGCTGCTGATCGTCGCCGGGGCCGTGTGGACTAAAGTGCGAAGTCGCCGCGCCCAGGGCCGAACATCACACCGAGTGAAGAATTAACCCTCCCTGGAAGGGAGGGTGAATCCGACACATCGCTTCCCCTCCCGGACTGTCCCAACCCGATCACATCCGTGGGTTCACGCTGCCATCGGTGGGCTTTTTCGATTCACGCTCTATGCGGCAACCTTGCCCTGATCGGTGCTCTTCGCGCCTGCGCCGTCGTTCATCCGTTGACGTCGTCGTCGACGCGGTTCCGATTCGGGTTGCATTTTGTCAAACAGGTTGCCCAGCAGTCGGGGATGCAAACACACGTAGGCCCATATCAGTCCGAACGCCGCGCCGCCGAGAATGTCGCTGGGAAAGTGGGCGATGCTGGCCAGCCGTTGCAAACCGGTGCCCAAGCAGATCGCCGCGAACAACCAACGTCCACGGGGCAGAACCATCCATAACCCTACGGTCAGCGCCGTCGCCGTCGCCACGTTTCCGCTGGGAAAGGCACGGGTGCTGGCGTCAAAGGTGGCGACCTGCGAAAGCGTCCAATCGAACGCCCACAGCCAGGCCGAATCGATCGACGCGACGTCCAAGTTCAACCCCGTCGGACGCGGTCGCAACACAAACATCTTGGCCAACGTTGCGATCGCTCCGGCACCGAGTGCGAGTGTGGCCAGTCGAGGCAGGTGCCAACGACACTGCGGTGCCATCAAAAAGATCCCGATCAGGACCAAGAAGATCCCGCTGCCGTGTGAGAAGATTTGCATCAATTCCAACCCGCTGCGAAACTCTCTGGGCAGCGGGTCTCTGGCAAACCATCGTGCGACGGAGATGTCCATCAGCGTGACCATCGGCACCGACAGCAACAGCATGCCGGCAAACCACAGCAGCGCGTTGACGCGAAAGGCGGCCTTGGATGTTTCCGTCTGTGGGTAGACCAAACGCACCGCTGGGGTTTGCCCGACCGACGGGGATTCCGGTGCCGCGGGGGCCTGGGAATCCGAACCCGGCTCCGCTGACGATCGCGGCGGTTCGTCATCGCGAAAAGACTCGTCCAGTGGTGCTGCAGATCGCATCAGCAAAGCTACTCTGAGGCAGGGAACGGTGTCCGTGAAACATCGGTTCGTGAAACAGGCTTGGCGGATTTCAATCCGGTTCGCACAGGCCCATCTCGTCTGACGGCGAACACTACCCAAATCGTCGATCGCAGCGGAAGACGCATTTTGCCCGGCGGTGCGTGATCGCCGGGCGTCGTTTGATGGCAAACGATGCGATCCGTTTAAACAGTTTTAGTCAACTTTGACGGTTGCGTTGACGATGACGACCGTAGACACGGCGCGTCCGTCGCCTGTTGTCGGTTTGGATCACAAGGCGTGCGAGAGCTTTTGGCAAAGGATTCGCAAGCGATTTCGTTTCATGGGATAACGATGATGTCACGCGTGTTTGGATGGTTACTGGTTGGATGGATCACGGTCTCCTTGACGGGATGCGTCGGGCCGATGGGAGCCGGATGTTGCGGCCCCATGGGCGGACCGGGGTTCAGCGGCGGTTGCGATTCCAGTTGCGGCGACGCTTCCTGCGGCGGATGCAACGCCTGCACCGGATGCGGCGAACTGTACGTCGACCCCTGGATCAACCATCCGGCCGATTGTGTCGATCCCTGTGATTCCTGCGGCAACTACAACGGGCAAAGCTGCGGTCAGTGTCGATCCGTGTTCACCGGCATTCGCACCCTTTGGGGATACCGCTGCGGTTGCGACCCGGGGCCGATGTCGACGACCCGGCGTGGTTTCGCACCGAGTTGTTCCAGCGGCTGTGATGGATGCGACAGCTGCATCGTCGAACCGGCCTGCGGCTGCGAAGGAGCCTGTGACTGTGGCGTCATCGAACCCGGTTGTGGCTTCGAGCCGGCGTGCGGCATTGAACCCGGATGCGGCTTCGAGCCGGCCTGTGGGTGCGAAGGGCCCTGCAGTTGTGAACCCGCCTGCGGTTGCGAAGGCGGATGCAATTGCGGCGGCGTGGTGACCGAGAGCTACGGACCGCCGTCGGGCGAAGTCATCATCGAGTCGCCTGATCAGGCCGCGATCCACCCCACCGTCAAACCCTACGCCCCGCATCGCACGCGAAAGATCTTCAACCCCCGCACCGAAACCGCCTCACGAGGCGGGTTCTTAAACGAGTATCGCCGCTAAATCGCATTGTAGAACCGTTGTCCCCAACTGTTCCCCCGTGACCGCACTGCGGTCACCCGCCGTGCTCCTCTCAGCCGAGACGGCTGAGGGGGAACAATTGAGACAATGGTTCTACACTGGTGCGGTCATTGTAGAACCGTTGTCCCCAACTGTTCCCCGTGACCGCAACGCGGTCACCCGCTGTGATCCTCTCAGCCGAAACGGCTGAGGGGGAACAATTGAGACAATGGTTCTACACTGGTGCGGTCATTGTAGAACCGTTGTCCCCAACTGTTCCCGGTGGCCGCACCGCGGTCATCCGCTGTGATCCTCTCAGCCGAAACGGCTGAGGGGGGAACAATTGAGACAATGGTTCTACACTGGTGCGGTCATTGTAGAACCGTTGTCCCCAACTGTTCCCCCGTGACCGCAACGCGGTCACCCGCCGTGGTCCTCTCAGCCGAGACGGCTGAGGGGGAACAATTGAGACAATGGTTCTACACTGGTGCGGTCATTGTAGAACCGTTGTCCCCAACTGTTCCCGGTGGCCGCAACGCGGTCACCCGCCGTGGTCCTCTCAGCCGAAACGGCTGAGGGGGAACAATTGAGACAATGGTTCTACACTTCGCCCCGCTCGCCACGCTTACTCTGCCGCGGTGGCGTACAGAACGCGGTCGGCGCCGGCGGCTCGGGCGGCGTCGTAGGCGGCCACGGTGCGTTCCATCGTGACCTCGGACTCTGGATCGATGATCACCGGCGGCTGCACGCCCAAGGCGATGACTTCCGCCAAACGCTCTTGCAGCACCTCGGTCGATTCGACCGGTTGGCCGCCGAACTCGATGACCGGCAATCCGCCACGCACCAACAGTTTCACCACGATTTCGTCGAACGCTTCGACCGGCGGCGGCTGGTCCGTGTTGGCCTCGCTGCCACCGGCGGGGACTTCCGCAAGCGCGCTCGGCAGATCGTACTCCGGCGTTTCGAAACTGCTGGTCCAAACAAAGAAGATCAACAACAAAAAAACGACGTCAATCATCGGCGTCATTTTGACTTCCAGCGAACCGGTTCGATCGTGACGCGGCAATCGCATCGCCCTAGCCCTCTTCCTTGACGGCCAATTTGATGTCCAGCAGGCCCTGCTCGGACGACGCTTTCAAGATCGGTTCGACCGTGCCGTAGGGCACCGCGCCGTCGGTGCGAATGCGGAGCGATGCCGATTCGCCGTCGCGGCGGACGACATCGGCCAGGATCTCGTTCAGCCCGGCGAGGTCGACGGCGTTTCCACCGACCATGATCTGACGCTCGCGATTGACCGTGATCGTCAACGACACCGGATCAACACTCAGCGGCTGATGAGTCGCTGCGACAGGCAACTCGACCGGCAACCGCGATTCTTGACGCGCCAGGTGACTGGACACCAGAAAGAAGATGATCAGCAGAAACACGACGTCGATCATCGGCGTCATGTTGGCACCGGTGAAGGGACGGTTCTGCTGATTCGGGATCTTCATCGGCCTCAGCCGCCGGCGGCCGCGACCACGGCGTCTTCGTTGATGCCGAAGTGCTCGTAGACCTCGGCGTAGGGTCCGCTGGCCCCATAGCCGGACATGCCGACAAACTTGCCTTGCAGTCCGATCCAGCGGTCCCACGACATTCTCAGGCCCGCTTCGACGGCCACGCGGTTGGTGACTTCCGGCGGCAAGACCTGGTCCCGGTAGGCTTGGCTTTGCTCGGCGAACAGGTCCATGCAGGGCATGCTGACCACGCGGACCTTCTTGCCGGCGGCGGTCAGTTTTTCGGCGGCGGTGACGCACAGGCCGAGTTCGCTGCCACTGCCCATCAAGATGACGTCCGGCGTGCCTTCGCAATCAGCCAGCACGTAGCCGCCCTTGGAACAGCCCGAAGCATCGGCGTACTTGGTGCGGCACAGCGTGGCCATGTTCTGGCGTGACAGCACCATCGCGGCCGGATGGTCGGTGATCTGCATCGCCGTGCGATAACATTCGGCGACTTCGTTGGCATCGCCGGGGCGGAACACGTTCAAGCCTGGGATGGCACGGCAGGCCGACAGGTGTTCGACCGGTTGGTGCGTCGGTCCGTCTTCGCCGACGCCGATCGAATCGTGCGTCAGGATGTACAGGATCGGCTGGTGCATGATCGACGACAATCGCATCGCACCACGCATGTAGTCGGTGAACACAAAGAACGTCGCCGCATAGCCGCGGAGGCCCGACAGGCAGATGCCGTTGACGATGCCGGCCATCGCGTGTTCGCGAATCCCGAAGTGCAGGTTGCGACCGCCGAATTGATTGGGCAAGAAGTCACCGGCACCTTCGAACTTCAAATCGCTCTTGTTACTCGGCGCCAAGTCTGCCGAACCGCCGATCATGAAGGGGACGTTTTTGGCGATCGCGTTGAGCACTTTACCGCTGCTGTTGCGTGTCGCGTCGCCTTTCTCGCTGGCTTCGAATTCCGGGATGTCTTTGTCCCAGCCCTCGGGCAGTTTGCCGTCAAAGATCGCCTGAAGCTCGGCCGCCTTTTCGGGGTTGGCACTCTTGTAGGCCGACCAGGTTTCGTTCCATTTCTCGTACCCGGCCGCGCCGCGTTGACCGAGGTTGTTGGCGAAATGTTCGACCACGCCGTCGGGGATGTAGAACTTTTCTTCGGGCGGGAAACCGTACGCCTTTTTGGCCAGTTCGACTTCGTCCCAGCCCAGCGGTGCACCGTGGGCTCCGTGCGTGTTCTGTTTGTTCGGGGCACCCCAACCGATGATCGTCTTGCAGATGATGATGGTCGGCTTGTCGGTGCAGCTGCGAAACTTTTCGATCGCGTCGGCTAAGTTGGACAGTTCGTTGACGTCGGCGACATGCACGACGTTCCAGCCCAGGCCTTCGAATCGCTTGCCGACGTCTTCGGAGAACGCCAGTGACGTGTCGCCTTCGATCGTGATGCTGTTGTCGTCGTACAGCCAGCACAGGTTGTCCAGTTTCAGGTGACCGGCGACCGAGGCGGCTTCGCACGCGACGCCTTCCATCAGGTCACCGTCGCTGCACAGGGCGAAGACGTTGTAATCGAACAGTTTGTGGTCGTCGGTGTTGTAGTTTTCGGCCAACCACTTTTCGCTGATCGCCATCCCGACGCTGTTGCTCACTCCGGCACCCAGCGGACCGGTCGTGGTTTCGATGCCGGCGGCTTCGGCGTATTCGGGGTGCCCGGCACAAACGCTGCCGATCTGGCGAAAGTTCTTGATGTCTTCCAATTTGATCGACAGTTCGTCCAGGACCTTGCCGTCCTTGTCGGTCGCTTTAACGCCGGCCAGATGCAGCGTGCTGTAAAGCAACATCGAAGCGTGGCCACAGGACAGGACGAAGCGATCGCGGTTGGGCCAGTGGGGCTGGGCCGGATCGTATTGCATCGTGTGATTGAACAACTGATAGGCGATCGGGGCGAGCGCCATCGGTGTCCCGGGGTGACCGCTGTTGGCGGTTTGGACCGCGTCCATGCTGAGGGAGCGAATGGTGTCGACCGCGAGGGTCTCAAGATCAGTCGATGCAACACTCATTTTGCGTGGTCTATTTCGTCGCTAGAGGAAGAAGATTTCGTTTCGGTCAGCCGCAAAAGGTACCGCGTTTGTGGGGATTTCGAAAGGGTCGACGGACAACGGTCAGGCCCGCGGCCCGCTTTTCCCAGGCGAAAACCGTGATTTTTTTGAAATTCGGACCCGGATTCCGATCCCCCGATTGTCGGCGAGCAAAGCTTGCCAAACACGTCCCCCGCTCCCCCCCAACCGGGCGCGGCTTTCGCGCTTACCGATCCACCAGAACGAGCACCATCCTCATGCGTTTTTTCAACTCGGTCGTTTTCACAATCGCCGCCCTTATCACTGGTGTTACGGTCGCCACCCCTCCGTCAATCCTGGTCCCCGCCGACGTCCAGATGGCCGCCAACATTGACTTGGATCGGGTCAAGGCCAACCCGCTCGGCCAACAGTTAGTCGGCGGTTTCCAAAGTGGCATCACCGCGTCGTTGGCTGAGGACCCCGAATCGGCGTCGGCGGGGGAAATGATCGACGCACTGGGATTTGATCCCATCGCCGACGCCAAACGCATCACCGTCTTATGCAGCAACTTTGAAAACGCTCCGCAAAGCGTTTGCGTGATCCTGGAACTGCAAAAAACAACCGGCAACCTGGAAGGTTTGCTGCTGGCGATGCCCGAATACCAAAGCAGCGTTCATCGCGACTATCAAATCCATAGCGTCGTTTTGGACGGCGACCGATTGTACGGTTCGGTTCACACCGCTGCCGATGGAACCAAACGAGTCGTCGCCGGCCTGGCCGCCAAACCGGTCCATCAGGTGCTGGATCATTTCGATGGGCAAACCGGAGCCGAGTTGTCGCGTCGATTGCCGCTGGCGACCGGCAATCTGGTCGACGTCAACCTGTTTGCACTGCCCCAAGCCGCCCTCTCGGAACCGCCGTTCTCGACCGCCGCGGAAATGATCCAAACCGCCGCCGTGACGCTGTCCGACCAAGGCGCCAGCCTGCGAGCTTCGGTCAATTTCGTCACCCAAGTGGACGGTCAAGCTGAACAGTTGCGTCAGATGATCCAAGGATCCGTCGCGATGATCAATTCCATGGCACAAAACGGAACCGATCCCGGCATGGCGTTGGCCGCCAACTACCTGCAATCGGTCTCGATCAACCGCAGCGGCAAGACCGTGTCGGTGACCGTCGAAATTCCCCAAGCCATGTTGGCCGAACAGCTTTCCGCCGCGATGGGGAATTGAACGTTGATTTCGGGGTTGAGCGGTGGATGCACCGAAAACGTGAAGTCACCCTCCCTGCGGGACGTGAAATATGTTTCTGAGCGACTTTTTTTCAGTGAAGTGATGTAGCCCAACAAGACAGAGGGCATTCGCCTGTTTCGACGGACGTCGTCCCCCTCGACTTCCACCGCAGAGCGGTGCCACAACACAGCCCGGGGTCGCGAAGCGCACCCCGGGGCCTGGGACAAATGAGAATCGGAACCCCATCGGGGTTCAACAAACGACGCAATGTGAACGGACCGCGAAACGCTCGCGCGACTTGGGCGGCGCATGTTGTTCAACCCCGTTGGGGTTGCGGGGCTTGGTGCGTCTGATCTTGGGGTGCGCTATCGCGACCCCAAGCTTTGTTGTGACACGCCGCTGGCGTGCTACCGCGACGCGGTTGTGTTGTCATTGTTTCGCGCGACGCCACTCGAAGTGAAATGCACCTGCATTAAGTTGCATGTCACACAGGGAGGGTCGCGGAGGAGTGAGCGCTCGGAGCGGGGAGGGTTGATCCACGATTCGATGTGACCAAAGGACCAAAGCTTGTTCGGCAATTCACCGTTCGACCTCCCCTCGCTGCGCTCGACCCTCCTGCCAGGAGGGTTTCTTCCAAAAACCGCACGACCTCGCCGGGGAAGGGGGCGTCACTTGGTGTCTGTGCTGCTCACTTCGGCACCTGCGTTCCGGCCCTGCAAATGGAGGTTTTCAACGGCAATCACCCGCCGGCGTGTGTGCCAGATCTCGTGAACCAGAACGATGGCATAGCAAACCAGGTGGCCGGCGATCAGCCAGCCATAGTGGTCGCGAAAGCCTTCCGACAGGGCCATCCCTCCGATCCCCGTCATCGCTCCGATGATCATCGGGTGGGGGATCGTACCAAATGGAAACCGCTTGATTCGTTCGGGCGGATCGAATCCGAGTTCCGCGGAAAACAACGTCCGCCTCATCCCCAGCACCTGTGCGGCGTACCCGGCCAGTGCGAATCCTCCGATGACCAGCGTCAATGCTCCGAAGTCGCGGTCGAAGTGCATGGCATAGAGTGCCAGCAACAGGGACATCGACACGGTCTTGAAAAACATCGCATCGCGACGGAACGTGCCAAAGGAAACCGGAGTCCTTTCCTGCAACGTCCCGATGTAGATCGCGTAGTGAACGAAGCTGGTCGCGGCCAAGAAAACAGCCGCCTCGCCGACGACGGCACTGATCAACAACGCGATCGTCACGTAGGCCAGATTGGTCCAGCCGACAAAGCGTACGGTTTGTTCGAACAGACGCGTCCATGCCAACACCCAGCGGGCTTTGATGGCCGGCCACATCCCCTCGGGGCGAATCGTTTTCAAAAACAGATCTCGAGCGCGGATGTCGTACCATGTGGTCAACCGAGCCAACAGGCTTCCGTACCAACGCAACGAATGCGGAGAGGCGACGAAATGCAGCTTCAAGTTGACCCGTGGTTCGGATTGCCGTGGGTCGGCGCTGCGGGTGATGTAATGCAGTTCGCGATTGAAATCAAACACAACCGCATCACCGTGCTGAAGCCGATGACTTTCCGGCACGGTGTACTCGGGGTTTGACATCGGATAGTGCGTGGTGACTTCCAGGTTTTGGTTCAGTGCCAACATGCATCGGTACAACCTTGCCCCCGGAAAGATCGCCCAGGGGCCGTCGACGTGACCCATGTAGAACACGGTGTCCGAGGACGTCGTTTTCGGCGGGCCGGTGACGTACAACTCATTCATCCCCAAGACCGGGCGGACGTCATAGCCGCTGCCGTGAAAGGAACGGATCATCGACATCAATTGGGGCGACTCGGCCAGTCGCCGGAAGGAAGCTCCACCGGCACCCGATAGGTCGCTCTGCCACCAGTGTGTGCTTTGCGAAACGTCAACCTGTTGACCGCAGACCCAGTTCAGAATGGCATCGAAGTCGGCTTTGTCCTGGCCGTCGGTCAGTTTCGTTTTCAGCACCGCCTTGCGGGCGACCAGCAAGCGAAACGGCGATTGTCGCCAACGTCCGGCGATCACGATCAATACCGGTAGCAGCAAGAGCGAATGTTCGATGAATCGCTGCCACCAGCGCCGTGAATCCTTGTAGGTGCTTTGGAACGTCGGCTCGGCGGTCAACCAATGCGCGAGGTCTTGTCCGATGTACCCCACGGTGATCGCAGCGACGGACCACCAGAGACTAAGCGACAGCCAAGCCGCCGCTGCGGCGATCAACCCGACGGCGATCGCGTGCAAACATGCGACGCCAGCGGGGGTGGACGCGACGACCACGGCGATGTGTAACATGGCGACCAAGGCGGCTGCAATCGGACTGGTCCACGCCAGCAGCGAATACGCGCCGAACAGTCCCAAGGGAGTCGTCACCAGATGACAGGCCACATTCAGCGGACTTCGATGGCAACGCAGGAACCCACGGCACAGTCGCGTCCAGTCGGAATCGACCGACGATCGGTCGGGCGTGGGACCGCCGGACGAAGCAACACGTGACACGTCGGCCCAAGAATGATTCCGGACTGGATGTTCCAGAGTTGCCGGAGCAAGAGATTTAACCGACATCCGTAGCTCTTTTTGTCCCGACGAACAAATAGTAGGGCGCTCGAACCAGCGGCAGATAGGGCACACGCCCCAGCCGCTCGCTAAACCGTGTTGCGTCAAACTTTTGGTGCAGCATGGCGGTGTGGTCGGGGCTTAGGAAAACGTTGTCCGCACCGAACCAATGCGTCCAAAACGAACGTCGCAGCCAACCGTGCTGCCGTTGCCCCTGGGCCGCGTATTTTCGCGACACATAAAAGTCCACGACGCCGATGACCCCGCCCGGTTTCAAAATCCGATGCGCTAGTTCGATGGCCTTGAACCAGTCGGGGATCATCGTCAACGAGTAGGAGAACGTCACCAGATCGACGCTTTCTTCGGCTTGCTCCCACCGCGTCACATCGGCCAGCCAATACTGAGCGTTCGTCACGCCGGCGGCGCCGAGTCGTTCGCGGGCGACGTCCAGCAACGAGGGCGAAAGATCGACCAATTGAATCTGCCTCAACGCCGAACAACGCCCGCCCGCCCGGAGGATGTTCTTCCCGGTCCCGGCACCCAGATCGGCCCAAACCCCGGCGGTCGGAAAGTCCAGCGAGTCGATCAATTCATCGCGACCGTGCAACAAACGTGCTCGGAATGAGTCGTAATCACCGGCTTGGCCGCTATAAAAACTCTCCAGCCGCTCGGCATGTGTTTTTCCACGAACCGGGTGAGCCAACAAGTGCCAGATCACACGCAGATCGCTTGCCCAGGAAGGTTTTCCGGCGGCCGTGTTCTGGTCGGTGCATTGATCCGCCGCCGCGATCGTGCCACCTAGCCCGTTGGTTTTTGAAACACTTGTGCTGGTCATGCTGCGACACCGTTCAGGTCGGCGATATAAAAACTGCCATAGGTGTGAACACGATCGGTCAAATGCAACTCGGCGGCCAACTCCTTTTGGTATCGCAGCAAGTCACCCAGGCAGGTGGGCTTGCCATTGGATCGGACCGTCAACGGATCGACAAAGTCGACGTCCAGGGCTGCACTGCGCCACAAGATGCGAGTGTTTTCTGCCGAGCGGTCGACGATGCTCTGCCATTCGGAGGCCAACAGATCAGGATGTCGTTCGTACAACCAGTCCATGTGGTCCAGCAGGACGAATCGCGAAATCGGTTCGTCGTGGACGCGTAGAAACGACTCGACCGTGTTGTGGTGTGTGCTGACGCGATCGACCAATCCGGCGCGAAGTCGGTCGAAACCTTGCCGTGTCAGATATTCCGGACAACAGGTCGGTGTGTAGCTGCCGGTCAAATACACACGCCAAAAGTAATTGTCTTTCAGCGGGATTTTTTTAAAGACGGTTTCAATGCGATCTTGAATGAAGCGTCCGATCCCGCCGGGGTAGCCACGATCGATTTGCAGACGCTGACTTCGCGGGACGCCCAGCATCGCCAGCGTCGTGTCACGACGCAGCACCCACCGCATCGGCTTGGAAAACAGTTGTTCGGAAACGCCGCGCGAATCATAGATCTCGGCTTGCTGTTGGACCGTTTCGGCCGACAGAATTTCCAGCACTGATTCGCGCAAGCCTTTGGGGCGATTGAGGTAGCCGTTGATCATCCAGGCAAAAAAGCCGGACGTGCCGCGGAAGTAGAAACTGTTGCGTCGCGCGGTGCCGTCGAAGAAGTCGGTCCGCCGGTCCCAGATCGCGCGATCGTCTCGCCGCAGCGCCGGACGCACCCGATCGCGATACAGGGTCTTCCAATTCGGGTGAACGCCCCTGCCAAACACCTCAAAGAAGTCATCGTACCCGAGCGTCCGGATGGCGGCGATCTTGAGTTCCAGCAAGGCATTTTGCATCGCATTGACGTCGACCGCATGCACGCGCTTGGGAGCTTGCAACGCGTAGTCGAGTGCGTTGCAACCGGCCGACGTGATCACCAGCACGCTGTCGCCCGGACCCAGATCGAGTGCTTGGCGATCCAGACGCGGGTCTTCCCAACACGTGTTGTAGACCAGATTGCGTTGATGCACCGCGTCGAAGCAGCGTTTGCTAATCCATTCCTTGATCATTCCGATGGTTTCCCTGGGGGATGGTTTGATGGCTTGTTGAAGGTGTCTCAGTCGACCGAAGACACGACGCACTCGCGGTCGTGACACGGGGCCGCGTCGTCAAACAGCGGTGCATCGGCGATCGACTCCGGATTGAAATCGTCGATCGGTGGCGGGGCGGATTCTCGCCGTCCCAACTGCAACGTTTGAGAATCGCCGTAGCGGCTGACCAGTTGCAAATCGCCGTTGTGGCATTCGACCAATCCGGTGCAGTTTTCGACCCAGTCCCCGGTGTTGCAGTACAGCACCGATTCGGACCGCTTCATCACCGGCGTATGGATGTGGCCGCAGATCACGCCATCGCAATCCTTTTGCGAGGCATGGTGCATGATTTTGTTTTCGTAACGGCTGATGAATTTGACGCCGCGTTTGACCCGCCCCTTGATCACCGCGCAGGCACCGTAGGGGTTTCGGTCGTGGGCCAGAAAACGGTTCTTGATCCAGCGATTGAAACTCAGGCAGGCGTCGTAGAACGAGGAACTGCCTTTGGAGATCCACTGCGCCTTGGTTTCAAAAAAATCGAACAGGTCGCCGTGGGTGACCAGGAATCGCCAGCCATGCAGCGTTTCAAAAATGAACTCATCGGCGATGCTGACATCGGGGAACCCGGCCGGCATGACGCTGCGAAACGAGGCTTCGCGGAGGAACGAATCGTGATTGCCGGGTGTGTAGTGCAGTTGCGTCCCTTGCTGCACCAGATCGACCAAGTGGCGAATGATGCGGTCGCAGGGTTCGGTCCAATGCCAACCGGAATTGATTTTCCAGGCGTCAAAGAAGTCGCCGACCAGAAACAGTTTTTCCGGGCGGTAGCCTTGAAGAAACTCCAGGAATTCCTCCGTACGGGCGTGCTTGCATCCCAAGTGGACGTCACTGACGAGTAACGTCCGTACCGACAACGGTGAGATCCCACTCATGCCAATAACGCCTCTGCTCCTTGCGGAACCGCTCCTTGCGGAGTCGATGAACTACCGATCCCTTGAATCTGAGGCAGAGCGTATCAGAAGAGTGTTGATATCCTGTTAATGCCCGGCGCAGCTTCGCGGAAGAAGTCATTGGTTTTCCATGAGCCGCTGCTGGGCGATGTCGATCAGTGGTTTCAGGTCGGAGTTGTCGCCGTACAGTTCGACCAGGCTGGACCAGATCTTGCGGGCTTCGACGACTTGATTGTCGGCCAGCAATTGATCGGCTTCCTCCAAACGGGCGCGAACGATCTTAGCCGCGTCGCTTTCGTCGGCGGATTTCTCTTCCAGGACCGCGATCTGATAGCGTGCCGCGTTGACCGCGGTTTCGTAGTCCGGGTCGTCGCCCAGCACCGTTACCATGCTGTGGTACTTGTCGATCGCCTTGGCAAAATCGCCGTTGGCGGAAAACTCTTGCGCCTGCTTGTGCAGCAGTTCGCCCTGGTTCTTGATCGGCAGGTTGTTTTTGATTTTGATCGACAGCTGATGCAAGAACTGTTTGACGTTAATCAAGTCGATTTGTTGTTGGGCCCACTCGGCGTGCGGGCCGTCTGGGAATCGTATCAACAATTCCCGTAGCGGTTCGTCCTCGGCTTCGGCCAACGCCTTGCGTGTGTCCATCGCGATCAGCTTTTCCGCCTCGGCTCGCAGCGACGCTTCGCTGGCCGGCCAGGCGACGTAGCCCAACAGCATCAGCAACAGCACCAATCCGCCCAACAGGAACCAAGGTTGGTCGTGCCACACGACGTTGTCCGGGACCTCGTCTTCGGGTTCGATCGCGTCCAGGTCGATCACCCCCCGCCCCAACAACGTTCGCGCCTCGTCCTTGTCTTGCTGGTTGGTGACCTGCAGCGGGCTGAATCCGCTGCTGGTGTGTTCGGCGACACTGGTGCGGGACAGGGCGCGTTTGCGGACCTCGGCCAAGGCCAACTTGACCGCGGTCGCGCTGGGCGGTCGATTGGCCGGGTCTTTCTCCAGCAACCGCATGATTAATTTGTCGAACCAAATCGGGCACTGCAGTACGATCGATGCCGGTGTCGGCGGCAGTTCGCTTTGCACGTTCTCGCGGACGGCCTGCATCGTGTCCCCGCTGACCGGTAATCGCCCCGTGATCGCCTGGTACAGCAACACGCCCAGCGCGTACAAGTCGGCCGAGGCCTGCGGCGGTGCTGCCGGATTTCCGTTTCCCCCCGCTTCCGCGATCGACTCCGGCGGTTGGCGTGCGACTTGATCGATCGAAGGCGGGCGGGTGGTGCGAAACGGCGATCCGAACCGATCGATGCGCAGGTCCAATAACACGGGGGCGAATCCGGTCACGATCACCTTGTCGGGGCAAATCGCCCCGTGCACCACGCCCTGGCCGTGCAGGTACTCCAACGCGTCGGCGATCCCCTGGCCGATCTCCAGGACGTTTTCCCAGGACAGTCGGCCGGCGCGTTCGATCTGGCTGGACAGCGTTTCGCCCTCGATCAATTCATACGCCAGGTAGGCGTCGGTTTCTTCGAAGCCTCCGCCGAAACACTTCGCAATGCCGGGGTGCGACATCGTCTTCAGTCGTTCCCATTCGTCGGCCAACAACCGGCGTGCTTCCGGTGTGCTGCCAAAGGGGGCCGAGAATACCTTGACCGCGATCGCCTTTTTCAGCTGCACGTGGATCGCACGCCAAACCGAACTGGTCGACGGATGGTCGCCAAGTTTGGATTCGATTGCGAGCGGGCCGAGGCGGCTTCGGGGCATCGTGGAATTGATCGGCTGAAGAAACGCGGACGGGACAGTCGCCGTCCTCTCCGAGGTCGGCAAGGGGCAAAGCTTCGCTTTTTCGCGCGCCGAGTTCGGAGAACACGGCGACCCTCGGAACGCGTCGTCAGGTTGGCAAATTGAGTAGCGGCGCACCACTAGCATAGCGTCTGAGGGCACAAAGTGGATGGTGCGATCCAGGCGACGAGGGTTTGGCGAGATTCCGTAACGTAGGCTTCAATTCCGGCTCTTTTTCGATCCCCGCGGTCGACGCAAAAGCCGATTATTCGAATTCTGACGATCCGATCGACACCAAGACTTCCGCAACGCAACATGACCCGTCGCCACTGCATCGCCCTTGCCACACTCGTCTCTCTGACTGTCATCACAACGATTTCGGCTGACGCGCAAACCAGTTGGGTTTCGGCCGATCGCAATTCGCCTCCGGCAACCGGCCAGGGGTTGGGGCGGGCCACCCCCGCCGACCCGGCCAAGGTGGTCGGTCATGATGCCTGTGTGAAATGCCACGCGTCGGAGGTCAAGGTCTGGCAGGGGACGCCGCATGCGATGACCTTTGATCAATTGCATCGCACGCCCGAAGCCAAACAGATCGCCTCCAAGCTGGGCCTCCGCTCGATCAAACATTCCGGTCGCTGCGTTGCTTGCCACTACACCCAGCAATCCGATCCCGCCGCGACCGGCCCCGACGCATCGCCCCATGTGGTCGCCGGCGTCTCGTGCGAATCCTGTCACGGTGCCGCCAAGGACTGGCTGGATCTGCATCATCACTATGGTGGCCAGTCGGTCACGCGATTGACCGAAACGCCCGACCACCGCGCCGAGCGAATCGCAAGCAGCATCCAGGCCGGGATGCGCAATCCGACCAATCTGTACCTGGTCGCGCAGAGCTGTTTGCGCTGTCACACGACCGCGGACGAAGAATTGGTCAACGTCGGCGGCCATCCCGCCGGGTCACTCGATTTTGAATTCGTCTCGTGGAGCCAAGGGACGATCCGCCACAACTTTGTCAACAGCGACGGTAAGACCAACGCGACGCGGTCGCCCGAGCAGCTGCGGGTGATGTTCGTCGCCGGGATGATCGCCGAGCTGGAAGCGTCGTTGCGGGCAACGGCGATCGCGACGCAAAAAGCCACCTTTGCGATCACCGTTGCACAGCGCGCCGATCGCGCCAAGAAACGATTGCAAAGCGTTGCGGCCAAGGTCGACCAGCCGATCCTGAATCAGATCTTGGACGTCGTCGCGGGCGTTCGTCTGAAACTCAACAACGAAGCCGAGTTGACGGCAGCTGCAGACGAAATCGCGAGCCTCGGCTATCGATTTGCCGACCAGTGTGACGGCAACGGGCTAAGCAGCTTGGACCCGTTCATCCCGACTGGGAGGAAGTGATCCGGGCGGTTGGATGGGCTTCCAGCTTGCGATGCGATCCATCGAGGTGCGTCTATCCTTCAACGTCATCTGCGACCCATTTCGGTATGCAACTCCGCGGATCTTCGATGCATGGAGGGCAGCGCAATCCTGGGGTTACGCCCGGATTCGCTGGGGCTCATCCGGGCTCACCCCAGGCTATGTTGTGAATCGCCGTTGGCGAAATCCACCGCCCCATCCCACAACCGCTACCGCTACCGCGGTTGGCTGGGCAGGTTGGTGGCGATGATACCGTCGTTGCCGTAGTTGTCGACTTCGTTGACCGCCAAGTCTTCGCTGTAGTGGCCGGTCTTGACGATCACGATGTCCCCGGCTTCGTCTTCTTCGACCGCCGCCCCGTGGTGGCGGGTCAGTTCCAGCGTGGCCAGGAACCATCCGATCAAAGCGGACTTGTGGATGCCGCCTTCGATCAGATCCATCAGCGCGACCCGGGGGTGATCGGCAAGCTGGTTATGGATCTTCTGCATGTAGACGTGGATCGGCGTGTCGTCGTAGATGACTTCGGTTTGCGGTGGTCCGGCCGACTCGCGCATGATCCGTCCGAACGCGCTGACCAAGTCCCAGATCTCCAGGTCCGCGATCGGTTGGTCGCCGGGGTCGATCCGACGCCGCGGCAGGTCGTCGCTCATCCGTTGGTAACGCTGCTGCCAACGGCCGGCCATCTCGTCCAAGACCGCCGCGGCGTCACGGATCTCTTTGTATTGCAACAGCCGTTCGACGAGTTCCGATTGCGGATCTTCAATCTGCTCGTCTTCCTCGTCCTCCTCGACCGTTTGGGGCAGCACGGCCTGGCTTTTCAGTTCGACCAGGATGCTGGCGAACTCCAGAAAGTCGCCGATGTCTGCCAAGTCCAGTTCCTGAAGCAGCTCCAGATACTCGCCGTACTGGTCGATCACTTTCGCCAGCGAGATCTCCATCAAACTCACCTCCTGGCGGCGGGCCAGGTAGAGCAACAAGTCGATGGGACCGTTGTAAACAGCGAGTTCGACGCGGAAGGACATGCAACAAGTTTATCCTAAACTGCCAATTGAACCAAATCTTTCGGCCCGGTGTGCCCGTTAGCCTGGACCGCTTTTTGCTCCAATTCCTCGTCGACCAGCTGGTAAAACACGTCTCGTTGACGCGGCTGGAAACCCAGTTCTTCGATCGCCTGGCGAATTTGCTGGAGCGACATGAAGTGGACAGTTCCGGCTTCGGCGACAACATTTTCCTCGATCATCAAGCTGCCCATGTCGTTGGCGCCGAACAGCATCGCCAGCTGGCCCATCTTCAACCCCTGGGTGACCCAGCTGCTTTGGATGTTGGGCACGTTGTCCAGGAACAACCGCGATACGGCTTGGGTCTTCAGGTATTCAAACGATCCCTTGGCCGGGATGTGACTCATGTCTGTGTTGTCGGGCTGGAACGTCCAGCAGATGAATGCGGTGAATCCGCCGGTTTCGTCCTGCAGGTCACGGATCCGCTGGAGGTGCTCGATGCGTTCGGCCAACGTTTCCACATGTCCGAACATCATCGTCGCGGTGCTGATGCCGCCCAGTTTGTGCCAGGCACGCATCACGTTCAGCCAGTTGTCCGTGTCGACTTTTCCCCGAGTCAATTCGTTGCGGACACGGTCGACCAGGATTTCAGCGCCGCCGCCGGGGATGCTGCCCAGGCCGGCCGCCTTCAGCCGTGTCAAAACCTCTTCGATGGGAAGGTTGTTGACCTTGGTGAAATGGTACAGCTCCGGCGGGCTGAAACCGTGGATGTTCACCGAGGGGAACGCGGTCTTGATGTCCGACAGCAGTTCTTCGTACCAATCGAGTTTGAACTTGGGGTGCAGCCCGCCTTGCATCAAGATTTGGTTGCCGCCCATCGCCACGGTCTCTTCGACCTTGCGGAGCAGTTCCTCCCGCGGCAACACATAGCCTTCGTCGCTTTTAGGGCCGCGATAAAACGCGCAAAAGTGACACACGGCGGTGCAGATGTTCGTGTAGTTGATGTTCCGGTCGACGTTGTAGGTCCGGTAGGGTTCGGGGTGCATCCGCCGCGAAACCTTGTCGGCCGCCGCGCCGATGGCCGCCAGGTCGTGGCTTTCAAGCAACGTCAGCCCTTCGTCGGCCGATAGACGCTCGCCGGCAACCGCTTTGTCCAAAATGTCAGTGATCATCGTTAATCGATCCGTTCAGTTGTTTGTTGTGTCGAGCCAGGCGTTTGTTGTGTCGATCCAGTCGTTTTCGTGTCGAGCAAGCCGAGTGATTCACATCCGTCGCGGAAGCGGCGCAGCCCCTCGAGTTCGGCGCCACCAAGTTGGAAGTGAAGGTTTTCGGCAAAATAGCGATACAGGTCTTCGTTGGTCAGCCCGTGTGCGGCCGCGTGCGTTTGTGCGATCGATTCCATCGCTTCCACGCCGCGGTCGCGACAGCGTTGCAGGATGTCGACCAAGCCCTCGGTGTTGATCCCCGGCCTGGCGACCCACATGGCGAACACAAAGGGTGTTTCGGTGTAGCGACACCAGCGGTCGCCCAGATCCCAGATCTCATTGTAGATCCCCCGCTCGGGATGCATCGCGCGGTCGCCGATGATCAGCACCGCGTCGGCATCGACCGATTCGGGGGACTGTTCCATCGACAGCACGGTCGTCTGGGGTTTTAACCCGTACATCTGCCACAACAGCACGCGGACCATCGCCGCGCTGGTGCGGCTGCCTTCGTCCAGTGCCAGCCGCCGGATGCTCTGGACCGGCACGCGGCTGACCAACCGGACGCTCCAAACCGGTCCGCGGCAGGCGATCGCCGCATCGGAAACGATTTGGTAGCCGTCGCCGCGGAAGTACTCGACCGAGGGGATCAGTGCCACATCCAATTCGCCCGATTGCAACTGGCTGGCCAGTCGGCTGGGCAGATTCAGCGTCAATGAATCACCAGGCCCCAGAGCCTCTTTCAGCCCGTGGATCAACGGTTTGGTGTTCAAGTAGGAAACGGCGCCGAGGCGAGTCATGGGACGAATCGGGTTTGGCAGGTGAAGACGCGCTAAACGCGGGGTGAACCGTGGAAACGCTGCGAGCGCAACACCTTAGCCGATGATCGGCCGTTCGCCGAGGTCGCGCCGTTTCAAATCAACGGCCCAGCGAGACGTAGCGTTTGCCCAAAGGGCATCAACAACATAGCCTGGGGTCAGGGAACGAGCGCAGCGGAGTGACCGCCACCCCAGGGAAAGGAAGCCAAACCCGCTCCCTCCCCCCTTCGATCGGCCGGCGGCTTTGCCGCCGGCCGATCGAAGGGGGGAGGTTTTACGGTGGATCGTGGACCTGAGGTTACGCCCGGTTTCGCGGAGGCTCATCCGGTCTCACCCCAGGCGAGGTTGTTGATCGGCTTTGGCAAACCGAGTCCAATCACGCCGGCGTAAACCCAAACGGGCAGGGCGATTCGACCCGGACCAATCGGCCGTTGGACGGATCGTGAAACTCCAAGGCGTGGGCGTGCAGCAGGATCCGCCCGGTGTGCCGTTTCGCCGCACTGTCGGCGGCACGGCTGGCGGCACCGTAGGTTGCATCACCCACGATCGGATGGCCGCGTGATGCCGTTTGCAAGCGCAATTGGTGCATGCGTCCGGTGATCGGGCTCAGTTCCAGCAGGCTGCGGTCGGCGACCGCGTCCAGTGCCAGGGTTTTGACGATCGTGCTGGCGGGCTTGGCATGCGGCGCGGTTTCTTCACAAACCTCTGCCAGCGGCTGGTCCTCCAACTTGCGAACGAAGTCGTCCCACTGCTGTGGGCTCGATCGGCTCACCTCGATTTGACCTTCGACCACCGCCAGATACTGCTTGCGGGTTTTGCGACTTGCGAACTGGGCCGATAGCAGCCGAGCGGCTTTCTTGGACAATGCGACCAAGATCACACCGCTGACGGCACGGTCCAGTCGATGCGGGAACGCAAGGTAGCCGTCACGGCGACCGAGTTGCTGTTCAAGCCGGCTTTCCAAGCTCTCGATTCCCGCGGGGGCTTGCGTCGCCAGTCCCGCCGGTTTGTCGACCGCCATCATCAGATCGCTTTCCCAAAGCAACGTTATGTCTGATTCAGCCATCGGTTCGAACCGTCAGAGACGCGAAAGCGTGTTGGAGTGTCGAAGACGTCGGTTGGCGACGTTAAAGTGACCAGCGGGACTGTTGCGATGGGGAGTGATTGGCATGTTTGGCAACAAGCGATGGGGAAAGGCTTGTGGTGTGACGCCAACACCACAACGCATTGGTCGATGCGTTTGCCACTGGAGTACGTTTGAAGAACAGATGGCCTTCAATAGCCACCACGCAAACCACCGCGCATAAAAAAACGAGAGATCCCGGCCACGACAAAGCAAGGTTTCAATCGAAATTGCAACACTGACTTCGTACACGAATCTCTCGCTTAACGATGTTGTACGCGTTGTCGCACATCAGTCAAGAGCGACTGTGCGATCGGATAAAAAAAAATGCACCGTTTTGACGCTGTTCTCAAAGCAGATCTTTGGCTTGAATCAATGTCGTGAACGACAGGTTGAACACGCGTCTGACGCGTTTGCGGTTAACCTTGATGATGCTGACTCTGTTTTGACGACGCATGAGCGTTCGAACACTTCCTTCTCTGACGGTCTTTGCGACATGCCATCGGCTATCGATCTCACCGAAACATCGCACTTGCATTTCGTGACCGGAACGCTCGCACAGCACGCCGTGCGCGAGGTCGTCGCTGCGCTTGCGGTGCGACATGCGTTTGAGTATTCGATCGGCGTGATGCCGATCACCGTTGCCGCGTTGATGACGCCCAAGTGGATCGCGCGCAAGCTGGACTTACCCGCACAAGCGACCCATTTGATCGTGCCCGGTTTCTGTGAGGTCGGCATCGAAACACTTCGCTCCCAAGTCAACGCAACGGTTGTCGTGGGACCCAACGATTGCCGCGAGATGGCTGAATTGTTCGGTGAAAAACGTCCTGAGATCGATCTCAGTGCGTACGACATCGAAATCCTCGCGGAGATCAATCATGCCCCGCGGCTTGCGCGTGATGAGTTCATCGCGACGGCTTTGAAACTGGTCGATGACGGTGCGGATCGGATTGATGTCGGGTGTGATCCCGCCGCACGCTTTGAATCCATTGCGGACTACGTCGATGCGTTGGTTTCTCGCGGAATCCAGGTCTCGATCGATACCTTCGACCCTTGGGAAGCCGAAGCGGCTTGCCGTGCCGGTGCGTCGTTGGTGTTGAGCGTGAATTCCCACAATCGCGAGCACGCACCGCGATGGGGCGCCGAAGTCGTCGTGATTCCCGACTCGCCGACCGATTTGGCCAGTTTGGATGAAACGGTCGCGTACCTCAAACAGCGGAACGTGCCGATGCGGTTGGATCCGATTTTGGAACCGATCGGATCGGGATTGGCCGCCAGCATCGTGCGTTACTCGACGGTGCGCAAACGCTACCCGCAGCTGCCGGTGATGATGGGCATCGGCAACGTCACCGAGCTGACCGATGCCGATTCGGCCGGCATCAACACCGTGCTGTTGGGCCTCTGCCAGGAACTGGGGATCCAAAGTGTCCTGACCACCCAGGTGATCAATTGGGCGCGGTCGTCGGTCCGCGAGTGTGACCATGCCCGGCGATTGGTGCATGCGGCCGTCAAGCACGGAATTCCGCCGAAGAACCTGTCGGACCAACTGGTGTTGCTCCGCGACCGAAAGCTGAGTGCGTTTGCCGAGGAGACCCTTGAGGGCCTGTCTGGGGCGATAAAGGACAACAATTATCGATTATTCGCCCAAGACGAGGTGATTCATTTGGTCTCGCGCCAGTTGCATCTGAGCGACGAGGACCCGTTTCGGTTGTTCGAGCGGCTGTTGCAGGCCCCGATATCCGACAATGTGGATCGTGGCCATGCGTTCTATTTGGGGTACGAGATGGCCAAAGCGTCGGTGGCACTGACCTTAGGCAAGCAGTATGAGCAAGATCGCGCACTTAACTGGGGGTTTCTGACCCGCCGCGAGGATCTGCACCGGATCGCCCGCACCAATCGTCACGGCAAACCGAGCTGAATTGCGGTTACCCGCGAGTGCGGGGTTTGGGGGAAACTCTCGCCTTTTGCTTTTGCCCGGGCGGTGTAGACTGTAGTGTCCAAATGTAGCCGGCCAGCCAACACGGAGAGACCTGCAGCGTGCTGCATTTGATTTTGCCCTCTCGCTATTCGTAAAACGACGGACCGTCGCGACGATGGAATCGACCACACGCTTCGAACCCAATCCAACGGTCACCTTCCGGGGGACCGTCAATACCAGCGGTGACGCCAAGCTCGTTCACTGGTACGACCATCTGATCGAACGTCAGAAGGTCAGCTGGACCGGGCACCATCACATGATTCGCTTGCTCGGCCGTGGCGGCCAGGGCGAAGTCTATCTGACGGAGTATCGCGGGACCGACGACTTTACCGTTCCGGTTGCGATGAAGGTGTTCTCACCGGAACACTACCAAAGCGCCCGCGCGTACGACGAAGCGATGCGGCGGATCGCGACGATCGCCTCCAAAGTCGCGTTGATCCAGCACGACAACCTGCTGGCGGTGCAAAACTTCTTCGAGCGGCACCGCATTCGCATCATGATGATGGAATGGGTCGACGGTTATGACCTCCGCCAGCTGCTGGCCCCCAGTTGTCTGAAACTGCTGGGGCAACATTTGGACACGCGGCGGTTCAAATACATCAACGATGTGATCATCACCAAGGGCCCCGATCATTCGCGATTCAAGGCCGGGATCGCGGTGGCGATCATGCGCGAATGCCTGGCGGCACTGGCGGCACTGCACCGCGAAGGCATCGTGCACGGCGACGTCAAACCCGCTAACATCATGCTCAAACGCAGTGGTCACACCAAGCTGATCGACTTGGGTTCGGCGATCGAATACAAGAATCCGCCCCGCGAACGCGAGTGCACGCCGATGTACGCGGCGCCGGAGATCTTGGAAAACGAGCTGGCGACCCCACGCAGTGATTTGGCCAGTGTCGGCTACGTGTTGATCGAACTGCTCAGCGGACGAAACATTTTTGCGGGAAATGAAAGTCTGCGTGATCTCGTTCAGGCCAAACTCGCCCTGCCGTCGCGATTGGAAGAGGTGTTGCCCGCGGACATCAGTCGCAACGACTTGCTGATGAACTTTTTGGTCGGATTGATTTCGCCGGACCCCAACTTGCGTTTCCCCAATGCCGAAGCCGCCGAGCACGTCGATACCGGTGCGGCGGCATTTCACCGACAACTGGTCATTGGTGACATGTCGACCGAGTACAACAACGACATCCGGCTGTGGCTGGAAGAACTCCGACGACTCGAAATCGAATTGTGAATCAAGAACACTTGGATGTGGCGATCAAGGCAGCCAAGGCCGGTGCCGTGGAATTGCTGAGCCGATGGGAGAGCCGCAAGGTCTCCGAAAAAGCCCCCAAAGATTTGGTCACCGACGCGGATCTGGCATCGCAGAAAGCGATCCGCGAAATCCTGATGGACGCCTTCGACGGCTACGCCTTTGTCGGCGAAGAAGAGGGCGAGAATGATCCGCCGCCGGCGGTCCGCAGCGGGGACGCCGACGCGCCGCCGTGCTGGGTCGTCGATCCGCTCGACGGCACCGTCAACTACGTCCATCGCTTGCAATCCTTCGCCGTTTCGATCGGTCTGTACCACGCCGGCAAAATGCGGTTGGGGGTGATCCTGGACCCCGTTTCCGACGAACTTTATTCCGCCGTCGATGGTGGCGGTGCCCAACTGAACGGCCAGCCGATCCGGGCCAGTGACTGCGAAGACCTGTCCCAGGCGCTCGTCGCGTGCAGTTTTCCCGCCGGCGTCAAAGGCGACTCGCCCGAAGTCGCCCGGTTTGTCAAAGTCCTGGAACGCTGCCGCTCGCTGCGCCGCTTGGGATCCTGTGCCCTCAACATGTGCTACGTCGCCGCCGGACGCCTGGACGGCTACTGGGCGACCAACGTCTGCGCCTGGGACTCCGCCGCCGGAACCGTGATCGCACGTGAAGCGGGCGCCCAATTGACCGCCTATGACGGATCCGAACTGGACGATTGGCTGCCCAAGTTCTGTGTCACCGCGACCAAGCCGATGCACGACACCATGGTCGGCTTGCTCAGCAGCAATTGATGGCCGTGGACGTCGGGGGAGAACGAAATGGAATTTGATGTCGACAAATTGACGCTGCAAGAAACCTACTTGCGGATGGTGCAACTGATCACGCCGCGGCCGATCGCCTGGGTTTCGACGCTGTCGGTCGACGGTATTGCCAACCTCGCCCCCTTTTCGTTCTTCAGCGGCGTCGGTGCCAATCCGCCGACCGTCTGCTTCGCCCCGGCCAACAACGCCCAGGGGTTGCCCAAAGACACGCTGGAGAACGTCCGCCGCACCGGCCAATTTGTGGTCAACATCGTGACCGAGCCGGTGGCCCAAGCGATGCACCGTAGCAGCGACGAAGTGGGCTCGGAAATCGATGAATTCCAGCACGTCGGTGTCCAGCCGGCAAGCTCGGTCAAAGTCAAACCGCCGCGGGTGCAATCCGCCATCGCCGCGATGGAATGCACGTTGCATTCAGCGATCGCGCTAGGAACCGGCCCCGCCGGAGCCAACTTGGTGATCGGCAACGTCGTTTACATCCACATCCAAGACGACTTCGTCGACCAAAAATCACTCCACACCATCGCTCGCGTCGGACGACGCGAATACACCGAAGTCAAAGATACGTTCCGCATGGAGTGACGTTGGGAGTTGGGAGTTGGGAGTTGGGAGTTGGGAGTTGGGAGTTGGGAGTTGGGAGTTGGGAGTTGGGAGTTGGGAGTTGGGAGTTGGGAGTTGGGAGTTGGGAGGCTTCGAAAACCTGAAACCTGAAACTGTCTAATTCGGCGCGACGTCGCACTGCATTCGTTTTGCCCCATCATTCTGCCCCGTATCATTCTGCCTTCCCTCCTGCTCCCCCCACACGACACGGGAAGAGAAAAAAGCATCACCTGTGCGACGTGACAAACCTGGCGATCCATCGCGCAATCTCACCCGCTCCGGGCGACTTCACCATGCTGTGGTGGTGTCCGCTGACCGTGTGGACGGTGACCTCCCCGGTCCAACGACCCCAACCGCGATCGGGACGCGCGTCGGCTTGTCCCGGAACCTCATCCGGCCGCAGCAACAACACCGGCACGTCCAGCGGCCGGATCTCGTAAGCCTGGCAGAGTTCGACGTGGTGGGCGAACAATCGTTGCAGATCGGCAATCGCTTTTTGCACGACTTCCGCGGGCGTGTCCTCTTCCAAAATCCCCAACCGTTGTGCGTGCTCGTACAAAAATGGCAACTGCTGGTCCTCCGAAAGCTCGCTCAGCTCGTCCAGCGACAATTCCAGCCCATACTCCAGTCCCGCCGACGCCGATTCCGGATCACTTCGTTCGGGGACCGTCGAATCCAACAGGATCAATCCCGCCACGTCGCCACCCTCGGCGGCAAGCTGGCGGGCGACTTCAAACGCGATCACCCCACCCAGCGACCAGCCGCCGATGAAGTACGGACCGGTCGGTTGGCGATGTCGGATCGCACGGACATAGTCGCCGGCCATTTCACCAAGCGTGCTCGGCAAACGCTCCTCCCCGTGCAATCCCCGTGATCGAACCGCAACCATCGGCTGCGACGGCGGAAGATTTGTCGCCAATTCGCGATAACAGACGACGATGCCGCCGGGCGGGTGAATCATAAACACCGGTGCGGCATCCCCGGATGGTTTCAATTCGACCAACAACGAATCCGTCTCGCTCGTCGACGCCGCGGCGGCGCAGACACGGATCGATTCATCACCGAAACGCTCGCCGATCGGTCGTGGATGCAGTTGCACCAATCGCGTGGCCACCGAACGGACGTCGCCTAAATCGAACAACAGCGACGTGGGGATCGAGAAACCGAATTCATCGGACAACTGCGACGTCAACACCGCGGCCTGCAAGGACGTTCCACCGGCTTCGAAAAAGTTGACGTCGATCGGGAGCGAATCTTGCCCGAGCGTCATGGCAAACCGGCGCTCCAAAAACCGTTCCAGCTCGCAACGAGGCCGCGATGTTGCCCCAGGCGATGTCACGTCGCCGGCGGGTTGCGGCAACCGTTTTCGGTCGATCTTGCCATTGGGATTCAGCGGCAATGCGTCGACCAAATCGATCGACGCCGGGCGCTTGTAGGGCGGCAAACTGGCTGCCAAGTGTCGGTCGAGCGCGTCGAGGTCGGAGGCGTCGATCCCTTCGACGAAGGCGGCCAGTCGTGCGCCCGCGGTTCCCGGTTGGACGACTTTCACGGCCGCGCGGCGGGCATGCGGAAAACATTCGATCACCCGTTCGATCTCTTCCAGTTCGACGCGGTAGCCGCGCACCTTGACCTGATGATCGACACGTCCGAGAAACTCGATCGTCCCATCGCCACGTCGTCGCCCCAGGTCGCCCGTCAAATAGACGCGGCACGGATTCCCTTGTGAATCGCGAATCTGCTCCGCCCTGACGAACGTCTGCTCCGTCAACTCCGGCTGATTCAAATAGCCCTCGGCCAACCCTTTGCCGCGGATCACGATCTGGCCGGCGACGCCCACCGGGACCGGGGCGAGTTGCCGATCGACCAGATAGATTTGAACGCCGTCAATTTCGCGTCCGATCGGAATGCGGCGCCGCGTTTCGACATCCGTCACACGATGCGCCGTGACTTGGCACGCCGCCTCGGTCGGGCCGTAATAATTCCAGAGTTCGCAGTCGATTTTCGAATGAATCAGCTCCGGCAGGTCCGTCGGCATCGATTCTCCGCCCGTCCAAATCTGACGAACGCTGGTGCACTCGGCGAATCGACGGTGCGCCACGAGGGGGCCAAGGATGCCGGGGACGGCTTGCAGAATCGTGATGCGATCGCGGATGATCTGGTCGATCAATTGATCGAAGTCTAGATTTTTCGTGTCGTCGGGCCAGACCAATGATGCGCCCTGATCGAGCGCCGTCACCACCAACGGCAACGTCGCATCGAACTGATGGGACAGCAGCACGAGCGCACGGTCGGACGCCGAAAATGGTGTCGCACGTGATTGCCAACGCATCGTGTTGGTGATCGCCGCGTGCGACACCATGACCCCTTTAGGACGTCCGGTCGAACCCGAGGTATAAATCACATAGGCGATGTCTTTGGGGCGAACGGCCGGCAACGACGATGGAGTTTGAATTGGGGCGGAATCCATCGAGACGATCGTCGCACCGAGCTCTCTGGCCCAGGGATCGTTGGGCGATGCGACGACATGTTCGATCGTCGCGTCGCGTCGCAGCATGTCCGGCGCAATCGCCGGTTGATCCGCGTCGATCGGAATCGGCGTCGCACCGCAATACATCACGCCCAGAATCCCGATCCATGCGTCATGTCCACGCTGCAAACAAACAGGGACGAAGCCGCCAGGCCGCACACCCGCTTGCGTGAGCCGCGATGCAAACCGTCTCGCGTCGGCAACCATCGGGTGTTGTGATTCGGCCAGCAGGTCGACCAGTGACTCGCGTTCGTCATTCGCATCGTCATGCCCAATCGACTGACGTTCCAACCACGGAACACCTTTCACCGGCCGGCTGGGGGTGTCGATCAGACGGCCGGACAAAGCGACCAGCTGAGTGGCCATCGAATCGATCGTGTCGACCTCGAACAGATCGCGGCAGTAACAGATCATGCCCCGAAGCTCGTCGCCGGCAAATTCAAACACGAACTCGACATCGAAGCGACAGCTGGTGTGTGGGACCGGAAAACTTTCTTGCCGCAGACCGGCGAAGTCGTCGAACACGTGGTCGTCGCCGATGACGAACCCCGCTCGGCCCTGTTCGCTGGCGAGTTGAGATTTCTCGAAGGTGCAGGAGACTTGAAACAGGGGGTGACGACTCGGGTCACGCCCGATGCCACGGTTGCGTACGATTTCCGACAACGGCAGCGATTCGCAGGCCAAGGCATCGATCATGTTTCGACCGACCGATTCGATCAATTGTTCCAGCGTCGGGTTCCCCGAAAGGTCCACCGTGATCGGCAACAGATTGACGAAGAAGCCGACCGTCGTTTCAAATTCACGCTGGCGACGACCCGAGAACGGTGTGCCGATCGAAAACGAGTCTTGGTCGGCAAAGCGTCCGATCAGCACTTGCAGCAACGCCATCACGACGACGTTGCCGGTGACGCCGCATCGACGCGCCAGCGACGTGATCTTGGCACCTGTTTTGGGCGGAAACTTCAGCGGCACCATCGACGCGCGGTGCGTGAATCGTTCCGGGCGACGGAAATCTGTCGGCCACTCGAGCACCGGCGCTACGCCGGCAAGTTGATTCCGCCAGTACGATGCGACCTCGCTGCCCCGATCGCTGGCGACGAATTCGGCTTGCCCGCGCACGAACCGCTCGTAGTTGGACGGCGCCGGCGGCAGGTTCGGTTTGCGTCCGCTCGCAAACGCTGGATAAAGTTGTCGGACTTCGTCCATGATCAAAACCAAGGACCAGAAATCGACCACGATGTGGTGCGTCGTCGCTACGACCACGACGTCATCGGCGGCGACGCGAAAGGCCGCCAGCCGGAGCAGCGGGCCACGCGTCAAATCAAACGGACGGTTGATCTGTTCGGTCACGCGCTCGACCAGTTCAGACCGACTCGCCCCCGGAGTCTCCATGACGCGAAACTCCGGCGGCAACGTCGCCTGGATGCGTTGGACCGGTTGATGGTTCGAATCCGACTCGGCGAACACCGTCCGCAGCGCACTGTGCCGATGCACCAGTTCCTCAACCGATCGCCGCATCGCATCCAGGTCGACGTGCGAACGAAACCGCGACGGCAACGCGACGTTGTACGCGGTGACGTCGGGCGCACGGCGAAAGTCGTACCACAACGCCTGCTGCCCAGCCGACAGCGGAAACTCCGCCGAACGTTTCATTTCCTCCGGCGAGGACTGCCCAAGACGTGCCTCCTGTCGAGCCGCTTTTTCCTTTAGCAAGCGGGCCAGCAGTTCGCGTTTTTCCTGCGGTGACAGGCCCTGCAACACATCACTCACTGGGCTGTCCGGGGGTTGGGCTGCCGGGGGGTGGGCCGTTCAATAAATCGGTCAGCAATGCGTCCACGCTGGCATCGGACATCTGGGGCAATTGATGCAACAACTCGGCCGCCGACGCACCACTCGTCTCGGCACTGTCGACGACGTCGGGGGGCGCTTGTTCGGAATCCGACTCCAGGATTGTCGATACGCTTCGGAAGACCTCGCGCAGACTTTCGCTCCGCATCAATTCGGAGATCGGCAGATCGATTTCCAATCGACTTTCGATCCAGTTTCGCATCTCGACGGCCATCAGCGAATCCAAACCCATTGACAACAGGGGGCGATCCCAAGGCATCTTGTCCGCGGCGATTCCCAGCAGTGATGCGGCCTTGGATCCGATGATTCCAGCAATCATCGCGCCTCGTGCCTCCGCGGTCGCCGCGCGTACCTCTGCGGCGCTGGCCAGTCGGTCGCCGCCGGTCGCTTCTTCGCTGATCCCACGTAACAGATGAGCGAAACGGGGCGAGACGTCGCCGGTGATGCCCAGCCCCCGCCACCGCGTCCAATCCATGCGCAGCACGCTTTGTTGGACGACATCGGTTTGCATCGCTTGTTCCAAGCATTGCATCGCTTCGTCGGCGGAAAACGTCAGCACACCCTGACGCTCCAGCCGCTCGCTCAATTCGCCGCGTCGGGCCAGATAACCAACCTGGCCGACGTGTCCCCAGTTGACGGCCAGCCCCGGCATGCCGATCGATCGACGGTAGTGTGCCAGCGAATCCAAAAACGCGTTGGCCGCCGCATAGTTGGCTTGTCCGGCATGCCCGAAAACACTCGACAGCGACGAGAACAAAACGAAATGGTCCAAGTCGTGTTCCTCGGTCGCCGCGTGCAGATTCCAACCACCCAACACCTTGGGGCCGAGCACGCGCTGGAGTGTGTCGCGGTCCAAATCGACCAGCAGACGGTCTTCCAAAACCATCGCCGTGTGGAACACGCCCGCCAACGGCGGGCAATCACGATCGATTTGATCGACAGCCGATCGCACCGAAGCGGTCGATGTCAGGTCCACTGGAAGAACGGTGACCGTGATCCCCGACTCCGTCCACTGATCCAGTGTCCGCTGTGTTTCGGCGGGAACCTCCGCGCTGCGGCCTCCCAGCACCAAGTGCTTGGCACCGCAATCGATCAACCACCGCGCCACGCGCAATCCGAATCCGCCCAACCCGCCGGCAACCCAGTACGTCCGCCGGTCGGACAGACACAGCGGTTCATAGCTTCCGGCAAACACGTCCGATGGACCGCTGCGGTAATCGACGACGACCTTGCCGATGTGTTTGCCCTGCTGCATGAACCGAAACGCATCACGCGTTTCATCGGCAACGTACGACGTGACCGGCAACGGCGTCAGTTCACCGTTGTCGAAACGCGCGGCTAGCTGGCGAAGCATCCGCCCCATCCGCTGGGGCTGCTCTCGAAACAGTTGATCCAAATCGATGGCAAACAACGCCAAATTGTTCTTGAACGTCTCCAGCCCCAACGACGCGTCGGCATAGATGTCGCGTTTGCCGATCTCCAGAAATCGGCCGCCGGTTTTCAAAATCGACAATCCTTTCGGGATCGCTTCGCCGGGCAGCGAATTCAGGATCACGTCGACCCCGACCCCGTCGGTCTGCCGGAGCGTTTGGCGGGCGAATTCCAGGTCGCGCGAATTCATCACCCGTTCGGCACCGAGCCGTTTGACGTACTCGCGTTTTTCATCCGTACCCGCGGTCGCCAATACGGTCGCGCCGGCGAGTTTTGCCAGTTGCATCGCCGCGATCCCGACGCCACCGCTGGCCGAATGAATCAGCACGCTCTCGCCGCGGCGGATCCGCGCGCACTCGTTTAACGCGTATTCGGCTGTTAGAAACGCGATCGGAATGGTTGCGGCTTGTTGGTGCGAAACCGATGGTGGCTTCTTGGCGACCAAATGCTTGTCGACGATCACGTGGGTGGCAAACGACCCGGGCGCGACCGCGAACACTTCGTCGCCGACATTGAATTCTGTCACGTCGGGGCCGACGCGCGAAATCCGTCCGCTGCACTCCGCACCCAGTGCGACGGGGCCGTCGGGCAGCCCCGGATACAAATCCAACGACTTCATCACGTCGCTGAAATTTAAACCCGTCGCCAGAACTTCGATCTCGACCTCGCCGCCGACCGGTGGCTGTGACGCCGCGGACTCGTACCGCAATTGATCGATCGATGCCGCTTCGCCGCATCGCAAGACACTCGCAGCACGTCGTCGACTTTCCGGGTGAAGCGGCAATTCGTCGGCCGGAACAAAGCGGCGGACCCAGCGAATCGAATCACGCAGCATCACTTCGTCTTCGTCATCGATCCGGCTGACCAATTCGTCCGACAGGTCCTTTGCGATCATCGTTTCGCCCGATGAAAGGTCGACCAGCCGGGTTTTCAGCCGACCACATTCGGCGGCGATCACCCGGCCGAAACCGATCAGCGGGCCGGCGGCGACCGAAATCGGCGCCGCCCCGTCATCGGGGGCTCCTCCATCGGCCGGCTGTGCGTCAAGCGTCACGATCGAAAGCCGTGCCGTGTTGGATTGAATCCCCGAATCAGCCTCCGCCTGCCAGGCCGCCGCCAAGTGCATCGGCGCCAGCGTGGTCAGCACCGTCGACTTGTTCAAAACGTCGACCGATAATTCCACGTTGTCCGGCGAATCCAGTCCCCACAAGTAGACGACATCGGTCACGCCATCACCGATGTCGGTCAGCAACCGGTCGAAGTGTTCGCGGTTCTCCGGATCGATGATCAACGAATGGTCACGCAGGCGTTTGAAACTCGATCCGTGTTGCACCGTGATGATCTTGTCGCTGATCGGCAGTCGAGCCAACAGATTGCTCGACAATCCGCTCTGGTCGCAAAACACCAACCATTTCCGCGTGGCGGTCTCGGGGGCCGCTGTCTCGGGAGTTGCAGCGTCGGGAGTCGCAGCGTCGGCCGGGGCGGAGGGTTTCCAAACGTAACGGTACAACAATTCGTTGATCGATCGTTCCGCCTTTGCCCCCGAGACCGAAACGCTTTCGAACCCGCGAATCGCGACGCAGTGGTTTTGGTCGACGTCATAGATGTCGATGTCGGCGACCATGCGATAGTCGTCTTTGGATAACAATCTCACATGGGCGGTCAGCGGCGCGGTGGATTTGTGAAAGACATCCAGCGATGCGATCTGCTGGGGCAGGTACAGTCGGTCGATTTCGGCGTCAAACACTGGACTGGCCAGGATCATGCCATGAAAGCAACTGTCCAGCAGCGCTGCGGCATCGCCGAGCGGATCTGCACCGTTGGCGATTGAATCAGCATTGGGGAATTCGACCGTGACGATCGCTTCGTAGGGTGTCCGCCAACCCTGCGTGACTCCGCGAAACCGCGGTCCGTAGTTCAGCCCCAGTTGATCGCAATAGTTATACAGACGATCCGGCGAGATCGATTCGGTGCACCGACGCCGTGCATTTTCCAGTGCCTCGCGCCCCGTTCGCTCCACGCTGGCGATGCTGCTGGCGTCGACCGTCGCCAGCGTTTGCCAATTCGCTTGATCGACGCCGCTGCTGGAAAGCGAAATTTGGCGTCGCGGCGTGTCGTAATCGATCTGAACCCGCACCGGCGATTCCTCGCTCAGCATGCACGGATTCTGCATTCGGAATCGTTTCAATGAAACCGCATCGGATTCCGCGACAACGCTCTCGGCGTTGATCGCAAGTTCCAACATTGCCGCCGCAGGCATCATGCACGCGTTTCTGACTCGGTGGTCCGCCAACGACTCTTGCATCCGAAGATCCACACGGGTCTGCCAGCCCGGTTGCGGACCATCGATGACCTGTCCCAGGATCGGTTCACCCGGATTGGCCATCCGACCGGACTTTGAATCAAACGATTCACTCCACAGTGATTGTCGGTTCATTGCCATCGCAGGCAATTTGCTGAAGGCGTCATCGGCCGGCGAGTTCATCGTCCAATCGATCGGATAGCCCCACGCGTACAGCTGGCCGATCGAATCCGCGATGACGGTGGCGTCGTCTTTTTTCCGATCGAGTGACGCGACGGCCAACATTGATCGTTGCTGATCTGCAAAGCACTCCGCGATCGCATATCGCAACACCGGATGGGGACCGATTTCGATCGCCAGCTCGATGCCGCGGTCGGCCAGCACGTCCATGGCATCGGCAAAACGAACGCTGTGACGAACGTTCTTCCACCAGTACTCGCCATCGACTTCCGGACCCGAAAGGACGCCGCCGGTCACGGTGGACACCATCGGCGTGTGCGACGGCTGTGGTCGGATCGCCGCCAGTGACATTAATAGCTCGTCGCGGACCGGAGCCATCTGGGGGCTGTGGAACGCATATTCGACTTCCAAACGTCGGCAAAAGATCCCCGCTTGATCGAGTCGCTCTGCCAGTGCTTCGATCTCGACGTCACGACCCGACACGGTCAGTGACGACGGCCCGTTGATCGCCGCGATCGAAACGTGCTCGGTCACATCGGCGATCCAGGGCTCGATCTCTTGCCGGGAAAGCCCCACGGCGATCATCGCACCCTTGCTGGTCGCGGCGTCCATCGTGCGCCCCCGATGAATCGCGACCAAACACGCGTCGTGAAAATCCAGGGCGCCAGACAGGTGCGCCGCTGCGATTTCGCCCACGCTGTGTCCGACGACCAGCGACGGGCGTATCCCTTTGGATTCCCACACAGCCGCCAACGCGATCTGCAACGCAAACAGACTCGGCTGCGCGATCGCGGTTTCGTTCATCCGCGATTCGTTTTCACCTCGCGTCAATTCGTCCATCAAGGACCAGCTGACGTGCTGGGCGAATTCCCGATCGCAGCGCTGGATGGAGGCGCGAAAGATCGGGTCGGATTCCAGTAACCCGCGTCCCATCGCCCACCACTGCGGGCCTTGTCCGCTGCAGACAAACGCGATCGGCGGCGGGGACGTTGCCTGTCCGCGCGAGGGATGATGCACACGCGCGGCATGGGCGTCGCAATCGGCCGCGATGTCACGCAGCTGCCCGACCCACTGCTTGCGATCGCTTCCCACCACCGTGCCGCGCCAGTCGTGATGCGTTCGGCGCCGTGCGGCGGTCGCGGCGATCGCCGGTAGCGTGCCGTTGCCTTGATCGATCCAGTCGGCCAGACGTGATGCCGTCTCCGCCAGCGCGTGCTTGTCGTGCGCGGAGATCGGCAGCAAGATCGGTGCACCGTCACTCTTCGACGTCGACTGGGCAGGCGTCTGCTGCGGCGGTTGCCCGAGGATCAAGTGGGCGTTGGCACCGCCATATCCAAAGCCGTTGATGCCGGCCAACCGTGGTCCGTCGCAATCCCAACGTTCGGTGTTCCGCGGAACCCGCAATCCGTTGGCGTCGAACTCGATCTCCGGGTTGAGTGTTTCCAAGTTCAAGTGCGCCGGGATCGTTTGATGTTTTAGCGACAATGCGACCTTCATCACACTGGCGATCCCCGCACCGGCCTCCAGGTGACCGATGTTGGTCTTCACGCTTCCGATGCGACAGACGCCTGCGTCTTCGTCGTTGCGGCCGTAGCAATCCGCGATCGCGCGGGCCTCGATCGGGTCTCCGATCGGTGTTCCGGTTCCGTGCGCTTCGACATAGCTGATGTCATGACCGTCCAGGCCGGCGGTTTGAAGGGCGGACCGGATCAACGCTTGCTGTGCCGATTGACTCGGGACCGTCATCCCGTCGGTGCGACCGTCTTGGTTGGTCGCCGAGCCGTGAATGACCGCATAGATCGAGTCGCCGTCGGCCACGGCGTCGTCCAGCCGCTTCATCAGCACCATCCCGGCACCTTCGCCGCGGACGTAACCGTTGGCCGCCGCGTCAAACGTCTTGCACCGTCCGTCGGGCGAAAGCACCCCGAGCTGGCTGAACGCGACGAAAAAATCCGGCAAGATCAACGCGTTGACGCCGCCGGCAAGCGCCATGTGGTTGGCCTTCGATTGCAGACTTCGACACGCCAGATGCATCGCGATCAAAGACGACGAGCACGCCGTGTCGACCGCAACGCTCTCGCCGCGCAAGTCAAAACAATACGAAATCCGGTTGGCCGCGATGCTGCTGCTGCCGCCGGTGTTGCTGTACGGGCCGATGACGCCGCGGTCACGGGGGCTGAGCGCGGCGACGGCGTAATCGAAACTGGAGATCCCGACGTGGACCGAAACCGGTCGCCCCGCCATCGACTCCAGCGGGATGCCGGCGTCCTCGGTTGCCCGGTAGGCCGTCTCCAACAACAGCCGCTGCTGAGGGTCCATCGATGCCGCTTCTCGTGGCGAGATCCCGAACAGTTGCGGGTCAAACTGATCGATTCCGTCGACGTACCCGCCCCAGCGACTTTGCGTTTTCCCCAGACGTGCCTGCCCGGGTGCGTAAAACTTCTCCAGACTCCAGCGGTCGGGTGGAGTCAATTTGATAGCATCGCGTCCCGATTCGAGCAGATTCCAATAGCTCTCGGGGCTATCGCACCCTCCTGGGAAACGGCATCCCATGCCGATGATAGCAATCGGTTGAAAGTCGGTCATCACGGGCTTGATCACTGGTGCAGAGTCTGGAAATGGTAGGCGTCCGTGCGTCCGATCCACGATCCTCGGCGGAATCACAGCGAATCACAGTGTTTGAAAGTCACAGTGTTTGAAAGTCACAGTGTTTGAGCGTCCGGCCGCATGAACCCCTGCGTGCAATCGGGGCGCATCGCTTAAGACGTGCTCAAGTTATTTCATCGGACGTTGGGCGGGAGAAACTTGGTCGGATGGCCGGCCAACCGTGCTATCCTGCCCAAATGCACACGCAACTGCCGTTCCACATCGGCCAGACGTAGCTACCTTCACCAGAAGGTGGACCCAAAACGGCTAGGCGTAGCTACCTTCGCCAGAAGGTGGACCCGCAGCGTATTCCACGCTCTGGCGAGCGTAGCTACGTCAGCGCGGCTCTCTCCCCCACGTCATCGCCCCTCACGGGCTCCGCAGCGCCTCGGTCGGCATCACCGAAGCGGCGCGTTTGGCCGGCAACAGCGCGCCGAGCAACCCGATCAAGACCGCCAACAAGGCACCCTCCGACAACGTGCCGGCATCGATCGCGGGAACCAGTACTCCGCGAACCGCGGGGTGTCGGCTCATCGCATCGGTGGCAACGATCGCCAGGACGCCGCCCAAAACGCTGGCCGAAAGCGCCAACACGACGGATTCGGCGACGATCATTCGGATCACACGACTGCGCGGCCAGCCGACGGCACGCAGCACCCCGATCTCACGCGTCCGCTCCAACACGCTGGTCATCATCGTGTTCAGCGTGCCGATTGCCCCGATCGCCAAGGCGATGATCGAGGTCATCCAGGCCATCGCCGAGGCGAGTTGCATGCGGGTGTCCGTGCCCACGAACTCCTCGGTCGTCATGGCGTGAAGTCGACCATCGATCGCATGGATCTGGTCGACGATCGACCGCGCAAGGTCGCCATCGACCGTCGGTTCCAAAACCACGTTGATGTACGTGACCTGCCCGGTGCGGTCGGAAATTGCTTGCAACTGGTCCAGCGGCATGACCAGCGACCCGTTTTCCCAAACGCTGTCGCTTTCGAAAATGCCGGCCACGACGTATGGCTCTTCAAAGATCAGCGCGGTCTGGCCGACCGAAAGCCCCGATCGTTCGGCCAGATGGATTCCCAGCGAAAGTTGTTTCGGCGGGGGCGATTGCGAAGCGTCCGCGGGGCGTCGTTCGATCCAGCGGAAATCGTCCCTCAGCCAGCTGTCCGCGGCGATCCCCAGCGTCGGAACGCCGAAGATCTGCTGGTCTTCCAGCGACAGGGTTTCCAGCAACACGCCCGCCGCCTTAGCCACGCCCTCGATCTGTTCGATCTGGCCGGCCGCTTCCTGGGCGACACTGCTGCTCAACCGGTCGGCGGTCCCCTGGCGAGAGACCACGATGTCGATCGAATGCGACTGATAGATTTCCGTGAACGACTCGGTGAACCCGTTGGCGATCCCGCGCAGCGCGACGACCGAAGCGACGGCCATGGTCAGCGCGATCAGGGTCAGCGCCGCCCGCAGGGGCCGGCGAGTCAGGTTTTTCAGAATCAGCGAGGTGAATCGCATCGTGCGTCGCAAAAAAGTCGGATTGGTGTTGCAGCCGGCACCCCGAAACCGGCACAAGGGACTGCCCGGGTACGATGGCCCTTCCGGGCCGTCGAGCAGAATCACTGCACGATGGCCCTTCCGGGCCGTCGTCCGCACGATTCCCACAACCAAATTGTCGCCGGCGGAGGCCAGTTTCGCCGATTTCACCCCGCCTGTCGATTCACCCGCACCATGAACTCGCACCCGATCGACAACGCGGACGCACCCAACGGCCCGGCCTCGGCAACCGCGATGCGCCAAAGTCACTGCAATGCCAGCCCGACGTGTAAGCGAGGGGCCCCGCTGGTTTTCAAGCCAACGCCACCGGCCCCGAACCAATGGCCCCCCAAGAGTTTGATCCCCCTACTTCACCCTCCCTCTGGGAGGGTCGCGGAGGAGTTGACGACGACGCGGGGAGGGCTGCCCGTGGCTCGGATTCACTCACTCACCCTGCTCCTCCTGCTGGCCCTCCTGTTCTGCACCGGCTGCGGCAGCAAAGTCTTTCGCCACAACGGCGCCGTCAACATGGCGGGTGGGTTCGACATGACCGGTGACATGACCGTTGACGGAAAACTGGACATGGGGGAATTAAAAACAACCGTCAGCTTGAACCCCAACAGCCGGTCGACACCGCTCACACCCGTCGTCGTCTCCGGCCGACCGATCCGAACCGAAAAAATCGCCGTCATCGACGTCGACGACTTCCTGGTCGATCGCAATGTCGGCGGCATCGGAACGATGGGAGAAAACCCGGTCGCGCTGTTTCATGAAAAGATCGAAGCGGTTCGGCAAGACAAGAACATCAAAGCCGTCGTGCTGCGGATCAATTCTCCCGGCGGCGGCGTGACCGCGTCGGACATGATGTGTCACCAGCTCGCAAAGCTGAAGCAAGACCGCCAGCTGCCGATCATCGCCAGCATCATGACCGTGGGGACCGGTGGCGCGTATTACTTGGCCAATCACTGTGACACGATCATCGCTCACCCGACCAGCATCGTCGGCGGGATCGGCGTGATCTTGAACGTCTACAACTTGCAAGACACGATGGGCCAGTTCAACGTGTTGTCCTCGCCGATCAAAAGTGGCGAAAAGATCGACGCGGGGACGCCCGAGCGTCCGATCGAAGCAGACGAATTGGCGATGCTGCAGCGGATCGCCGATTCGTTTCACCAGCGGTTGATCGATCAAATCAACTCGAAACGTCCCCAAGTGACCGCGTCACAGGAGCAGTGGTCCGACGGCAGCGTGATGACGGGCGGCGAAGCCCATGCGATGGGGTTGGTTGACGGTGTCGGGTACCTCGACACGGCAATCGAGATCGCCAGGCAGCAAGCCGGTTTGAAACCCGACGACCGCGTGGTGATGTATCGCCGCGAGAACGATCCCGCGTACACGCCGCTGGACGTGTCGCCCAATCAGCCCGTGTTGTCGTCCTTGATCCCGCTGCGCGTCCCCGGGCTGGACCGCAGCACCATGCCGACGTTCCTGTATCTCTGGCAAAGCGACCCCGCGATGGCGACACTCGCGCGACCCTAACGGCGGCCCTTCACGTATCAACACCCGTCCGTCTTCCATTCAACCGCGGACGAAGTGTCGCTAACCAGCCAGTCGCTACCCTCCATGCCCGATCCCCAGCACAACGAACCGTCCCCAGCGTCTCACACCGGCACGATCTTCGGCGACTTGCAGAATCCCCGATTGATCTGGGCCAAAGGCATCCTGTTTTTGGTGCTCGGCGTACTCTCGACCGCCTTACTTGTCGCGCGCCTGCCGAGTTTGACCGAGTGGGCGTTGTTGTGCATTTGCATCTGGTCATTCTGCCGCGCCTACTACTTCGCGTTCTACGTCATCGAGCACTACGTCGACCCGAGCTACAAATTCGCCGGCCTCAGTTCCCTCGCCAAGTACCTCTGGACCCACCGCCGATCACCGTAGAACCGTTGTCCAATGTAGAACCGTTGTCCCCAACTGTTCCCCGTGGCCGCACCGCGGCCACCCGCCGCGATCCCCTCAGCCGAGTCGGCTGAGGGGGAACAATTGAGACAATGGTTCTACACTACTGTGGTCAATGTAGAACCGTTGTCCCCAACTGTTCGCCGTGGCCGCACCGCGGCCACCCGCCGCGATCCCCTCAGCCGAGTCGGCTGAGGGGGAACAATTGAGACAATGGTTCTACACTACTGTGGTCAGTGTAGAACCGTTGTCCCCAACTGTTCGCCGTGGCCGCACCGCGGCCACCCGCAGCGTTCCTCTCCGCCGAGACGGCTGAGGGGGGAACCATTGAGACAATGGTTCTACACTACTGTGGTCAATGTAGAACCGTTGTCCCCAACTGTTCCCCGTGGCCGCACCGCGGCCACCCGCTGCGATCCCCTCAGCCGAGTCGGCTGAGGGGGGAACAATTGAGACAATGGTTCTACACTGTTGTGTTCAATGTAGAACCGTTGTCCCAACTGTTCGCCCGGACCGCCACGCGGTCCTCTGCCAAAACTCCCCACCGCCGGCCAACCAACCCCATCATCCCCCGGTCGCCCACCCATCATTCTGCCCCGAATCATTCTGCCCACCTTCTCGTCATCGTCTGCCGCACCCACCACGCCTCTCACGCCGACGATCACGTCAATGCTTGACAAGCCGCGCGAAGAATCTGTGACCTCGGGGCCGGTGAAGCATCCTGCGCAAGGACGCCCGGATCGCTCCAATCATCGCTCGCGCCCCACCTGAAACATTCCCCGTTCGCTCACCGGGCGGCTCATTTTCAGGTAGAAACAATGACGCAACGTTTCCCACCGAGCCTCCCTCATGCGTCTCGCAGCCCACCGAATCGTCCGGTCTTGATGGCTCCACATCGCCGGCCCGAGGCGGCTCAGCGTTCGGAGGATCGATTGCTTCCATTTTCGCCGTATCGCTGCTCGTTTCTTGCCTCTCCTGCAGCCGATCGAGCGGGCTAACAACTTCCTTCTACGCATCATTCAGGCAATGCAGATAGATCATCGTCGTTGAAATATCCTTGTGCCCCAGCAATTCTTGCACGTCGCGAATGTCCGTGTTGTCTTTCAGTAGGTGAGTCGCGAAACTGTGACGAAACGCGTGCGACGTGATGCGTTTCAGA
>NZ_JACEHH010000209.1 GCF_014154935.1 Stieleria mannarensis | reverse complement strand
GCATAGTCGGCGTCTTTGTGAAAGATCTCCGCGCGAAGGTTGTCGCGGTTGAGAGCATGGTACACTCCGCCCGCTTCATCCGCCCGAGGCGCTCGTGGCATGGTCTAGTCCTCCCGATTTGAAGAGGCCCCATCCTAACCCACACCGATGGCTCAACAAAGAGGCCTGCCCCCTTTGTTTCGTCCTTTACGATCAAGCGTTCGCTTGATTGAGGACTAGTTCACACGAGACCGTGCTCTTTGAGTTCATCCATCCAGTCAGTTCCAGCAAACTGTTCAGCCCGCGAACCAAATACAACATCGCAAACGAATTCCTCCAAATCACTAGCAACTAGGTCGAGTCTATGCTCGCCCGTATGCAGCGAATAGACGGCACCAGATAAATCTTCAAGGTACGCAAATCCCGACGCATCAGAGCCAATGGTGATCACGCCTGGCATATCGGAATTGTGGACGACGTATTCGCCTAGTCGGCCGATCTCTTCGGCATTCGTACCGCATCCGAAAAAACGTATGATTTCCAGGCCGATTCCATTCCACTCCTGAAGCATTTCCCTGTGTTGTTTG
>NZ_JACEHH010000208.1 GCF_014154935.1 Stieleria mannarensis | reverse complement strand
GCCCGCCGAAGACAAAAAAGAGGCCTGACCCCTTTGTTGCGATTGACCCCTTTGTTGCGATCTCACTTGGCGCCAGTTTGTCGCTCGGAATCAGCATCGCATTGTCGAGCCTTCAATTGAGGTCCAACTGAGGATGGAATCAAACTTCCGCCCACGCGATTTCGCTCGTAAAGTGGGGCACATTGCGAATCACGTGGCAGAGAACAGGGCCATCTCGAACCTAGGCCACGGCGTTTCGGACGCAGCCCGCCGAAACGCAACAAGATCATACCGCAGAATGGTGGTGCGTCGTATCAATCAGATGTTCAAGGACAATCCAACATCAAGAGAAAACGCGCTCAGACGACTGCGAGAATCTGACATCGACCATATCCATGAGTTGCAGCTCAATGGTGAAAACGTAAGACGCAACCTAAAGGCGCTTCATTCAGCAACAAACCAGGGGATTGGAAACCAGATTTCAATTCAGCTTCCCCTGAACAAAAACATTGCTGTTTCCAAGATATCGGTAAGGTGAAATGCGAACCATTCAAAAGATTCGAAACGTTATTGCAAGTGGAGTTTTACTCG
>NZ_JACEHH010000207.1 GCF_014154935.1 Stieleria mannarensis | reverse complement strand
CGAACGTCACGGATCACGCGGTCGCCGCGAGCGATCCTCCACTTCGATAACGACGACTCGGCGACTCGTCGTGCATCCGATTGTTCTGTGCTGTCTGCTGTCAGCCGATGCCACCGCCAACAAATCGACGATCTTGATCTAAGGTCACACAAACCAGTGCGTTGGGGATCAGATTATCGCAAGTGTACCAGAGTGTCGCCCCTTCTTCCGGCGTTGGGTAGAAGACGACGATGTGAGAAAGACGCATTCGCGAAGCAAACTCGGTGACGGGCGTTGGGGGGATACCATTTCGGAGTGCAATGTGGAATTGCCGGACATCAGCAGCGGCGTAGCGGCGGTACCTAGCGTCGTTGGCAGGCAGTGCAGACACGATTGCACGGACGTATGTGAGTGTGTCGTCAAGCGGTTCATCAGCGAAGAAGGTCACCGGGACAGGCCCAGCAGAATCTAACCTGATGGAAGCTTCGAACGTCGCATCGTCAGCGCTGCGACGTGTGCATCGACCGAGAACATCGTCATTCAACATTGTGCTGTTGATCAGTTGATGCGTCCCGGTAACCAATGGAGCTGGCG
>NZ_JACEHH010000206.1 GCF_014154935.1 Stieleria mannarensis | reverse complement strand
AGAGGGCAGCGGGCGAGGAAGCAAGCGGACGAGAAGCCGGATTGGGCGCTGATTTGGCGTCAAAAGCTGGCAGTCTTTCACGGTGCCGGCAGCAATTCGAACTGGCATTTTGGCCAGGCCGAAGTGATCGAATTTCTGATCGACCAGAAAAAGAAGGGCGCGCCGGCTTGGAAACGCCTGAAGATTGCCGAGGCGCTTTCGGATTATCAGAAACGCTTTCATCGAGACAGCGGCGAGCGGCTGGACCGCATTGTGGCTCAGCTGCGCTACAAAGCCAGTTGCGAGCGACAGGCGGAGCTTTCAGGCCCCGAGATCAAAGAACTGGTCGGGGAGATTGATACCAAGGAAGCTCCGGTGATCCAGCAAATGCGCCGGACGATGCGTTTGAACAAACTGGCATGGAACACCGAAAAGGCGTACATCGGAAAACTCTGCGATTTCTTTTCGTATCGTGGGCTCTGGGAATCCGTCAAGGACGCCGACGCGAGCACTCAATGGGGCTTGGGCGAGATCGGTCCGGTGGACGTCGAGGAGTTCTTGACGGACAGTTCTTGACGGACATGGCGGTCGATCGAAAC
>NZ_JACEHH010000205.1 GCF_014154935.1 Stieleria mannarensis | reverse complement strand
CCTCAAGAATGACCGGGGTTTTGCCTACGGGTCGCTGCGTGTCGCTCTCTCGGGCGTCAAATTCTTTTACACCCGCACCTGCAAACGAGACTGCGACATCTTCTCCATGCTCAAACTGCAGAACATCACCGCGCTGCCCGAATCGACACTGAAGTTGCTGCGTGCCTATTGGCTGACACATCATCACGACAGCTGGATCTTTCCCGCCGTTTCGCCCGGGTACTGCTTCGACATCCACGGAAAAAGCAAGGCCGAGCGTCCGATGTCCGAAACCACCGTCCAGGGAGCAATGAAGCAGATCGCCAAGAAGCTCAACTTCGGCAAGGAAATCACGATCGACACATTGCGCCATTCCTACGCCACGCACTTGCTCGAAGCCGGCGTTGGATTGAAGGTCATCCAGAAGTACATCCATCGAGTGGCGATCAGCGACAAGCGGATCGTTGCGGTCACCGACCGTTCGGTCTCGTACACCGTCACGCCCACCAAGGCCAAGCGGACGATCGAGCGGAACGTTGAAGGTGTCAAGTTCATCGAGGGGTTTGCTCAGCACATTCTCCCCAGTGGATTCCAGAAGGTG
>NZ_JACEHH010000204.1 GCF_014154935.1 Stieleria mannarensis | reverse complement strand
GCTCAGGTTCAGCGCCGACAGGTCGACGTTGCTGCTGACGTCTTCGGTCACCGTGATGTCGCTGGGCAGTCCGGCGCCGGTCGGATCATCGTTGGTCGCGGCGATCGAGATGTCGCGGGTTTGCGTGTTGGAGTCCACGTCGCCGTCGTTGACCGTGAACGAAACGGTGCGTGTCGCGGTGGACGGGTTGTCGCTGGTGTTGGTGTAGGTGATGCTCCGCAACGCCGCCTGGTACTGGGCGACGGTCGCGGTCCCGGTCAGGGTGAGCGTTCCGCTGCCGGCATTCCAAACGCCGCTGATCCCGTTTTGATCGACGAACGTCAGCACGTCCTGGCCGCTGGCGTAATTGCCGGTGATCTGAACGACGGCTGATTCCAGATTCGTGTCGTCACTGTCGCTCAAGGCCAACGTCGACGTGATCGCCACCGCGCCGTCGTTTTCGGTGTAGGCCAACGTGGTGCCTTCGATGGATGCTTCGGCCGGGGCATCGTTCGTAGCCGTAACGGTCCAGTTGAAGGTGCTGCTGGTCGTCGTTCCGGCGCCGTCGTCGACGGTGAAGTCGAACGAATCGTTGGTCGTATT
>NZ_JACEHH010000203.1 GCF_014154935.1 Stieleria mannarensis | reverse complement strand
GTCGCCGAGTCAACACAAGACCAAGCTTTCTACGCGATCCTGTATCTGTTTGAGCATGTCTTGAAGCGCGATCTGAAGTGCGTCGACGCGATCCGGTCCTCCAAGCCCCAACGCATTCCGGTGGTGATGAGTCACGAGGAAGTCGCGTCGCGGTTGGGGGAGCTTCGCGGAGTGTATCTGTTGATGGCACAGTTGATGTACGGCGGGGGGCTGCGACTGAGTGAATGCCTGAGCCTGCGCGTGAAGGACTTGGATTTCGACCAAAAGATGATCATCGTCTGCGATTCAAAGGGGAAAAAGGATCGCCGCGTGCCGCTTCCGGACGCTGCGGCGCCGGCGTTGCGACGTCAGTTGAAGTCGCGAAAGGTGCTGCATGAGCGTGACTTGGACGAGGGTGCCGCGTCGGTGTATTTGCCCAGGGCGATCGATCGTAAGTATCCCAACGCGCACAAGGAATTACGTTGGCAATATCTGTTCGCATCGCGCCAACGGTCCAGGAACCCACGCAGTGGGCGACTGCATCGTCACCACATGCACGAAGACACGTTTCCCGCGCAACTGAAGAAAGCGGTCGAGCGCGCCGGGAT
>NZ_JACEHH010000202.1 GCF_014154935.1 Stieleria mannarensis | reverse complement strand
AACGGTACGGTTCAGCGGGGCCGCGCGAACGACTCCCCACTTCAAATACGTCAACTCGCGGCCTCCGTTGCAACCGATGGTTCCCCGCCGGTTTTGGGTGCGTTGATATCAAGGTAAGTGTAGAGGCGATTCTCGACGTCGTGAAGTGATGAAACGTTGCCGTGCTTGCAGTCACGAAACGGTTGCCAGAATCTGAAGGTACGAGGGATTCTAAACGGTCGAAGCACAACGACCATTGGATTGAATTCGCGTTGACCGCCAAAGAAACGGAATACGGCAACTGGTAGCGAGTGCCATTTCCAATGGCGACGTTCAGACCAGTTGATGACGACTGAGCGCCCCTGCAAGCGTGGAAGGACCGTTTCTACCATGTAGTCATGCCAGTTGGGGCTATTGGAGTACACGACCAAGGTATCGACGCCGCGAGTACACCAAATAAGCCAGACGATTGCAGTGAGCGACACGCCGTAAATTGCCATGCCAGCTAACAAAGCGACGGCAAATGGAATGATCAGAACGACGACGGGTGCAAGCAACAGGACCGATGCGAGTTTGACGATTGCATTTGACATGCGTCGTGTAGCCATTTCAGCAGATCAGCCGGG
>NZ_JACEHH010000201.1 GCF_014154935.1 Stieleria mannarensis | reverse complement strand
TTCGTCCGATCCGTGCGCAGGCAAAGGTCAATCGCTTTCGTAGCAGATTCGAAAACCGAGAAAACTGAGCGAACCCTTTTCTCGATGCCCCCAAGACCTATAGGTGCAACGAGCACGGTCTACACCGTATGCAAAAGATCCGCCCCGAATCACTCTTTGTTCGGGAAGTCCGTTGCCTGTACCCTCGGCAGCGTGTAACACGTAAACGTCCTGGCACCACTCGGCGACGTTGCCCAACATTCCGCGGAGGCCTATTTCGTTTGTTTGTGATTCATTTACGGGAAGTGGCTTTGTACGAGTTTGTCCCCGTTTAATTCCGTCAGGAATCACCACGTCAATCGACTTCTCCACCCTTCCAACGACTGCATCTTGTTGCGTCTCAAGAAGCGATTCACGCGAATTGCATTCACCAGCCAGTCCTTTCCGGCAGCAGAACTCCCATTCGGCCTCGTTCAGAAGCCGATATTTTTTGCCGTCACGATCCGAGGCCCAGCGGCAATATGCATTCGCATCCACCCATGAAACAACGACAACCGGAGCATTAGGACCGCTTTCTTCCGCGAAGTCAGTCCAGAATGGGTCGCGTCCCCGTCGTTCTTCAGATGTTTG
>NZ_JACEHH010000200.1 GCF_014154935.1 Stieleria mannarensis | reverse complement strand
GATTTTTACTTATTAAGAGAATTCCACATGATGCATTTCGTTTAGGTTGGTCATCGCCTCAGTCTGATGGGATTTTTGTGAAGGTTTTTCACCCGAATAAGGTGGGACTGGTCGCGGTTTTTACCGGTGGCGATTATTCGCTCGAGCCGACAAGCCTCTTTGCGGCCCTCAAGGATGTTGAAGCTGATATCCGAGCGTTTGCAAACGGAGATAGGCTTGGAGTGAAAGAAGGTTGGGTGAAATGGCCGGAGTTGAACTTTCCTCAACAAGGGGAACCAATTGCCGATTTGAGCAAGTTTGATACGGAAATACACTAATAGATTACATCGCGCTTTTGCAGTTAGGGTTAATCCACGCACATGCGACATGGAAGAACTGGAAAGAGCGAGCGCGAGGTAGTGCTAGATCTGAAGGGTATACTAGGACACGAGTGGCATAGAGTGACACCGAAATCGCCGTAGCGGAAGTCGCCAAGACTTTCGGCAGCGAGCCAGCGGAACGACGCGAGCCGTCCGGTGCTGCACCACACGGGGCGACGGCACTCCCCACGGCGCTTTCTCCCAACTCCCAACTCCCAACTCCCAACTCCCAACTCCCAACTCCCAACTCCCAACTCCCA
>NZ_JACEHH010000020.1 GCF_014154935.1 Stieleria mannarensis | reverse complement strand
GCTGGGAGAGACGGCGTTTGCGCAGCAAGCAAACGCCAGAGAGGGGCTGCGGCTTGCGAAAGTCTCGACGATTTCCGCTACGATCAAATTGGTCACTAAGACAATCGACGTCCCTCGCAACCGGTAACGAAACTCTTGGCGAGTTCCGCTACCCGATTGTTTGCCGGACATGCAAACCTCGAATCCAATCTCACCTTCACCCCATCCGATCCGATGAAAACGTCCAGTAAATCTCACTCTCCTGCCTTGTCGCGTCGCACGGTGTTGCGAGGCGTCGGTGTCACGATGGCGCTGCCGTGGTTGGAATCGATCCCCGTCTGGGGCGCCGAGACGGTCGTGGGGGACGACCCGGTCGCCGCACCGAAACGATTTGCGGCGGTGTTCATGGGATGCGGCATCAATCGCAAGCATTGGTGGGCCAAGGGCAGCGGTGGTGCGATAGAGCTGGGCAAGAGCCTGGCGCCGATGGAGCCGTTGAAGCACAAGATGAATTTCATCACCGGCTTGTTCAACCAGAACGCGACGCACGTCGGCATCCACCCAGGCCAGACCGGCAACATTCTTTCCGGGGCGCCCCTGCAAAAGGGATCCGAGCTGCGTGGCGACATCAGCATGGACCAAGTCCTGGCCAATCATTTCCAACAGGAAACGGTCGTCCCCAGTTTGGTACTCGGGTGCGAACAACCCGTCACGGGCTATCACGAAACCAATTTTTCGATGGCCTACAGCTCCCACATCTCCTGGCAAAACAAGACTTCGCCGGTGCCGATGGAGGTGTATCCGTCGCTGGCTTTTGACAGCCTGTTCGACAATCGTGGCAGCCGCCGTGACGAAAGCATTCTGGATCGTGTCGGTGAAGAAGCGGCGTCGTTGAGTCGACGGGTCAGCAAGAGCGATCAATTGAAGTTGGACGAATACTTGAACAGTGTCCGCGAAGTGGAAAAGCGTGCAGCGTCGATGCGGGCGGCGCGAGAGAAAGCGCGCCAGCGGGCCGACGACCGCGGCAAACCGCTGGCGGCGATGCAGCGTCCCGACGACGGATTGCCGGAAGACATTCGCGAGCACATGCGGTTGATGTGCGACATCGTGGCGATCGGATTCCAGAGCGACAAATCACGCGTCGCGTCGCTGCTACTGAATCGCGACCTGTCGGGGCTGTTCTACCCCTTTCTGGATGTCGAAAGCACGCACCACTCGGCGTCGCACAATGACCTTTCCGATGCTTACGAACGCATCTCGCGGTACTACTGCAGCCAGTACGCCTACTTGGCCAAACGGCTTGACGCCATGCCCGAAGCCGGCGGCACGGTCTTGGACAACGCCTGTTTGTTGTTCATTTCCAGCATGTGGTCTGGCAACGCCCACGATTCCAGCAAGGTCCCGGTTCTGTTGACCGGCGGTTTGGGTGGCACGCTGGAAACCGGCCGCGTGTTGGACTATGTGGGCAAGGACGATGCCGACCGAAAGCTGTGCAGCATGTACCTGTCGATCATGGATCGAATGGGCGTCCGGCAAGACACCTTCGGCGACGCCGAAACGCGTCTGGCGGGGCTGTAGTCCGGAGAACGTTCGAAAGACCTCGCGACGCTCGCCAACGCGTGGACGACAGCGGACGGGGGCATCGCGCAATCCATCTAAACTCTCTCCCTCGGGGAGAGACGGCGTTTGCGCAGCAAGCAAACGCCAGAGAGGGCCCGCGACTTGCGAATCTCTTGGCGAGTTCCGCTACGCGGGCGCCGGCGGTGCATTCAATCGGTCGACGGAAAAGAAATCCTCGTGGATCTCCTGGCCGATCGTGTTGAGCTGGCACTGGAACTGGTCGATGGACTGATGCAGACCGTCCTGGATGATGTCGTCGATGACCGCGTAGTCCAGGTTGGAGCAGAGCCGACCGAGAAGTTGCTCGGAGTGGTAGCAATACGTGTCGGATTCGCTGCCGGTGATCATCCGCATCGAATCGCGCGCCCGCATCACGGCGAAATGCATCGCCCTGGGGAATTTGCGATCCAGCATCAGGAATTCGGCGACGCGTCTCGGCACGATCTTGCCTCGCAATCGGCGATAGGATTCCAGGGCGCTGGCCGAGCGTAATAGCGCCGCCCAGCGGACCACATCCAGCGAAGGCCCCACGCCGCTGCCGTCGGGCAACAGGTTGTAATACTGCACGTCCAACAAACGAGACGTCTTGTCGGCCCGTTCGATCATTCGGCCCAGGCGAGAAAAATGCCAGGCCTCGTCGTGCGACATCGTCGCGTCCATGGCGCCGACCAACAGATGGCTTGTCAAGCGAACGCGTTCACAGAACTGCTGGGGTTGCTCGAGCGTTTCGGGGACGTGCCCGGCGGCTTGGACCAACAGGTGAAAGGTGTTGAGTTGTTCCCAAACCACGCTCGAAATCACTTCGCGGATCGTCCGCGCGTTCTCGCGGGCGCGGGCCACGCAACTGATCATTGAGTTTCCATTCTGATCGTCGAATGACAAAAACTGTAACACGTTTTCCCGCGTCGGCCTGTCATAGCGTTTGGCAAATTCGTCTTGGTCGGCCGTCGTTTCCAACAGCGGCGTCCATTGTTTGCTTAACGGTTCCGCTTCGCCGAGCGTCAGGTTGTAATTGACGTCGATGAAGCGAGCGATGTTTTCGGCCCGTTCGATGTAGCGGCTGAGCCAATAGACGGTTTCTGCGACTCGACTTAGCATGACGATGCCTCCTCTGCGTTCGATGTGGTCGCGGAGTTGGTCGCGTTACCGTTGCGCAACACCCAGGTGTCCTTGCTGCCGCCTCCCTGGGACGAATTGACGACCATCGACCCTTCCTGCAACGCGACACGTGTCAGTCCGCCGGGCATCACGAAAACCTCTTTGCCGCACAGCACGAACGGGCGAAGGTCCACGTGGCGTGGTTTCAGCTGATCACCGACCAGCGTGGGGACCGTCGACAGGTTCAACATCGGCTGCGCGATCCAGTCCCGCGGATTCTTACGAATCGCTTCGGCGCACTTGGCGCGTTCATTGGGCGATGCATGCGGGCCCATCAAAATGCCGTAGCCGCCTGATTCGTTGGTCGGTTTGACGACCAATTGATCCAGGTGGGAGAGGACATGCTCGCGTTGTTTGTCGTCGTCGCACAGAAACGTCGGGACGTTCGGCAGGATCGGGTCTTCGCCGAAGTAATATCGAATGATGTCGGGCACATAGGCATACACCGCTTTGTCGTCCGCGACGCCGGTCCCCGGGGCGTTGGCCAAAGACACGCGTCCGGCGCGAAAGACGTCCATCAGATGCTTGACGCCCAAGCACGAATCGGCGCGGAAACTGGCGGGATCCAGAAAGTCGTCATCGATGCGACGGTAGATCACATCGACACGTTGCAACCCGCGGGTCGTGATCATGTGTACGAAACCGTCCTTGACGACCAAGTCCGAGCCGTGAACAAGTTCGATTCCCATTTGCTGGGCCAGGAACGAATGTTCGAAATAGGCTGAGTTGTGGACGCCGGGTGTCAGCAGCACGGCCACCGGGTCGGACACGCCCGGGGGGGCACAGTCCAACAATGTTTTCAGCAATTGTTCGGGATACTCGTCGATCGGTTCGACCGACATGCCTTCAAACACGTGCGCGAACGTGCGTTTCATCAATTCGCGGTTCTCCAAGACGTACGAAACGCCCGACGGACAGCGCAGGTTGTCTTCCAAAACATACAACTGTCCGTCGGCGTCGCGAATCAGATCCACGCCGCTGATATGACACCAAACTCCCTCGGCAGGCCGCAGACCGACGCATTGTTTTCGAAGCGTTTTGGAGGACCCGACCAACGCTTCCGGGACCGCCTTGTCTTTGATGATCTTGCGATCGTTGTAGATGTCATCGACGAACAGATTGAGTGCCCGGATGCGTTGTTCCAGCCCGCGGGCGATCGTCGACCACTCGTCGGCATCGATGATTCGCGGCAGCAGATCGAACGGCCAGACCTTTTCGGTACCGGCCTGGTGGCTATACACGTTGAACGTGATGCCCATGTTTTGCAGATTCAGCTCGGCCGACTTCTGTCTTTGCTGGAGGCTCCCATCGGCCAGCGTTTCCAGCCGCCGGACGAAACGTTCCCCGCTGGCGCGGGGGCGTCCGTCGGGGGCAAACATCTCGTCGAATCCATCTTCCATCTCATACGGTAAAAGCAGCATCGCCCGTTCTCTGAAGTGATCAAAACACGCAAGGGTCAATTCAAGAACGCTGGATCCGCCTATCACAGCGACGACACGACGGCAAACAACCACTGATCCCGGCCGCGTCGTTCCAGTCTTTCACTGGTCAAGGGTTTACCCTCGGCACACGGCGCGCCATGGACGGGCGCATCGACCGGCCGTGGACTGCGACGCCCTAAGGATGCCCTAACGGCGACCGCGCAGGTCGCACCCGACGGCCGCTGTGCTCTATTGAGCATCATCACGCGCCAAGATCATTTGCAATTGCCGGACATCACGCGTTCACCAGCGGTTTTTGCAGTCTCCCCACAAGAGCGTGACTGAACCACGCACGTCGCGCGGGCGAATCTGCACAGCTTCGGCGCACCCTGTGCCGCCATGTCACCGACTTGCCGGCACGTCGTTGGGCAGCCCGTTGGTCAGGCCCTGCAGGGAGCGACAACACTTGTCGCTGCGACACGGAGCGGGAAACGATTTAGCCCACGGATGGCAGCGCGAACCCACAGATCTCCCGGTCGCATCACATCCGTGGGTTCGCGCTGCCATCTGTGGGCATCCAACGTCCGGAACAATCGGGGGGGGAAGTAATGAAAACGCATTACGATCGATGACCGAATCGCCCCACGACCTCGGCAGAGTGGGAGGTTGGCATTTCTTGACAAATCTGCACACCCCAGACGGTAAATCGCCACACTGTAGGAATAACGTAGACGGACAGCAAAACTGTGACCTGCAACGCTCGTCACAGGGCGGCCCCCCAGCAGGGACCAACCTCTGGCGCTGGTAGCGATGCCGGAGGGATGGCCCACGCCGTTTGGCGGGTGGGCCGGTACTTTCCAGCGAACCGGTGCTGTCCAGCGAGATTGCCTCCCCACGGAGTAGATGACGGGCATGAACCCCAGCGCACAGCCTAATCCCGAGACACCGTCGGCAAATGCTGAGATGCCGTCGGCGCGTGAAGCGCGGTACAGCGAATTTGTCAGCTTACTGGCGCGGCATGACCAATCGATTCGCCGGTTCGTCCGCTCGCTGCTGCCGTCGGCCCAGGGGGTGGACGACGTGATGCAGGAGACGGCGCTGGAGTGTTGGAAGAAATATGAATCGTTCACGCCCGAGACGACCGAAGACGCGGCCGAAGAATTTATTCGCTGGGCCTGCGTGATCGCGCGCTACAAGGTGCTCAGCTGGCAACGCGACCGCGGTAGAGACCGATTGGTGTTCCGCGAAGGTGTGATCGATCAATTGGCCCAGACCGCGATGCGTGACCTGAGTCAACGGGAGCGCGAGCGAGACGCGATCGAGGATTGCCTCAGGGAACTGGATGATGCGCATCGCCGCTTGGTCCTGAGCGTTCATGCGCCCGGCGAGTCGGTCGCGAAGATTGCCGAGGAAACTGGAATCAAGGTGCGGCGGTTGTACAGCAAGGTCAACGCGCTGCGGAAACGGTTGTTGGACTGTGTCCAACTACGACTGATGGAGGAGGGATGAGATGAATGATCATCTTCGCAACCTGATTTTTCAAGCGATCGATCGGACGATTTCGGACGACGATTTCGAATCGTTGCAGAATGCGCTGGAACAACACGAGGACGTCCGCAGCGAATACTTGCGAGCGGTCGGGTTGTACGAGTCGCTCGCGGAAATCGCCGCCGAGTCGGATGACCTGGTGGATCGAGATTTGGGCGGTCGTGACACGTCACTCCAGAGCCCCTCCGCATCGCCGCGCGGCGCCGGATCGTCCGATCCGGCGGCGTGGGCGTGGCAGCGGTGGGCGATCGCGGCGTCCCTTCTGTTGTTGGCCAGCGGTGCCGCGTATTGGTTCGGACGCATCAATGACCGCAGCGATCCGATCGCGGTCGATCTTCGGCCCCAGCAAGTCGTCCAGCCCGACCAAGTCGTCCAGCCCACCGAATCATTGATCGCCGGCCACGCGACGCTGCGGCGATCGGTCGATCTGCGCTGGGCGACCGGATCGGTCACTTATCGCGAAGGCGACGTGTTGCCCAACGGGCGGCTGCGATTTGATGAAGGCGTCGCCGAGATCGATTTCTTTTGCGGTGCTACGCTGATCGTCGACGGTCCGGCGGAGTTGGACGTCGAATCCGACTGGTCGGTTCGGGTGATTCAGGGCCGGCTGCGGGCGAGCGTGCCACCGGCGGCACGCGGGTTTATCGTCAAAGCCGCGGACTCGGAAATCATCGACCTGGGCACTGAGTTCGCCGTGGAGGTGTCGCCCCACCAAGCACGTGTCGAGGTGATTGACGGCGAGGTCGAACTTCGGGGCGGTAAAAATCACGGCGACCTTCTGGTGACCGGACAGCGCCAGTGGCTGAAGGGTTCCCAGTCCGATCCGGAATCGCTCGAAGGGCTCAGCACGGTCCGCGACCTCGAGCGCCGACGTGACGACGCCCAGGCACAACAGTTTCAACAATGGAAAACGCTTTCACGGCAGCTGAGCGACGACCCGCGACTGATCGCGTATTACCCGATCGCCCAGTCACAGTCGGACCGCTTCGTGCCCAACCGCGCCGCCACGGGTCATGAACTCGACGGCATCCTGGTCGGCCCCGTCACACCGGCCGACGGCCGATTCGGCCCTGCCTCGACCGGTTTGGAATTCGACCGTCCGGGGGCGCGGGTGCGGACTCGGATCGACGGCGAGTTTGCCGCGTTCACGTTCGCGTGCTGGGTCCGAATCGATAGCCTGGAACATCGCTACAACTCGCTGTTCATGGGCGACGGTTATGAAAACGGTGAACCGCATTGGCAGATTCACGAAGACGGCCGGGTGATGTTTTCAATCATGGTCGATGACACGCCGGGATCGGGACTGGGACCGGCCGAAGATGCCCGATTGCACCGGATCTATTACACCGATCCAATCTGGGATGTGTCCAAGAGCGGCAAGTGGTTGCATCTGGCAGCCGTCTATGACCCACAGGGCAGAACGGTCAATCAATTCGTCAATGGCGAACCGGTCAGCAGCGAACCGATCACCGATCAATTTCACGTCACGACACTGCGGATCGGAACGGCGGAGATCGGAAACTGGGGACAACCGCTTCGCGATTCAGCGTGGTTTGCCGTCCGCAACCTGAACGGCGCGATCGACGAATTGGCGATCTTTGACGCCGCGCTGACGCGCGAAGAAATTCAGACACTTTATGAACACGGAAAGCCGTTGGGGTACTAGCAACGCGGCCGACGATCCTTGCCATGGCAATCGCTGCTAAAACGTAGCTACCTTCGCCAGAAGGTGGATCCTCGGCGGCGACCACGCTCTGGCGAGCGTAGCTACTTTCGAGTCTCGCAATCCACACTTCACTCCATCCCCATCCCAATGATCTCTATGATTCGCCCCATCTTCGCCATCGCGTGCCTTGTGCTGCTGGCCTGCACCGGCCGCGGCGCCGACAAGCCCAATGTGCTGTTCATCGCCGTGGACGACCTGCGTCCGGAACTCGGTTGCTACGGTTCCGAAATCGCCGTCTCGCCGAACTTGGACGCTTTGGCCGACGATGGTCTGCTGTTCAATCGCGCCTATTGCCAACAGGCGATCTGTCGACCGTCGCGGGCGAGCCTGATGACCGGTGCCCGGCCCGAAACGACGGGATTGTTTCACAACTATGTTTCGTTGCGAGAACTGCAACCGAACATCGTCACGCTGCCCCAACACTTCATCGCCCACGGTTACGAAACCGCTTACTGCGGCAAGATCTTTCACCAAGGCGATACCGACGAAGAAAACTCGTGGAGCCGCAACCCGGTCAAATGGATCAAGGGAATCAAAAAGCCGGTCGGCGGCTACGCGCTGGCGGAAAACAACAAGATCAAAAGCGACAACATGAAGGAGATGCTGGCCAAGTATGGCGAAGCGGCACGGCGCGGGCTGGGCAGCGGCCCGGCGTACGAAAACGCCGACGTCCCCGACACCGCCTACGCCGACGGCTACAACACGCGGCTTGCGATCGAGACGATGAAGGAGATGGCGGCCGGCGATCAACCGTTCTTCTTGGCACTGGGGTTCAAAAAACCGCACCTCAATTGGACCGCGCCGAAGCGTTACTGGGACCTATACGATCCCGCGAAAATCCCGATGGCGACCCACACCGACGCGCCCGAGGCCGGTGCCGCGATGGGGCTGCACGCTTCGTTCGAATTGCGGACCCGCGCGGGGATTCCCAAGATCGGCCCGCTGGGGCCTGAACTGTCGCGGACACTTAAACACGCCTACCTGGCTTGCGTCAGCTACGTCGACGCGCAAGTCGGATTGATGGTCCAAGCCCTGGAGGACGCCGGCGTTCGCGACAATACCATCATCATCGTTTGGGGGGACCACGGCTGGCACCTCGGCGACATGGGCGTCTGGGGCAAAGCGACAAACTATGAAATCGCCACCCGTGTCCCGCTGATGATCTGGACACCGGGGATGAAATCACGCGGCCGACCGACCGACGCGTTGGTCGAATTGGTCGACATGTATCCGACGCTGTGCGAACTGGCCGGATTGCCGATTCCCGATCATGTCGAAGGCCACAGTTTTGCGCCGCTGTTGGACAACCCCGAAAAACAATGGAAAAAGGCGGCGTTCAGCCAGTACCCCAACCCGGCCCTCCGCGAATGGGCGGCCAACCCGCTGTCCCAAGGCATGCGCGAAACCTGGTTCGGCCCGTTAATCGAAGAGGTCGAACAGCGGATCATCAAGCAGATGGGATCAACGTGGGATCGCGAACTGTTCGAACAACATCTGATGGGTTACACGATGCGGACCGACCGCTACCGGTTGGTCGTCTGGCGTGACCACCGCAATCCGCAAACCGATCCGGTGTATGTTGAATTGTTCGATCACCACAGCGATCCGGCGGAATCGAAAAACATCGCCGATGATCATCCCGAATTGGTCCGCACACTCACCGAACAACTCGACGCCGGCTGGAAAGCGGCGTTGTAAGCGGCCTTGAAAGCGAGACCGTTCACTCGGTCCGAAATTCCCCCTCCGCGTCACCCCCGATCCGACGCGGCAGTTTGCACTGATCCAGAGAACTTCCCATGTCCACATCCGATTGGAAACCAGCCATCATGCTGCGATGCATTTTGCTCCTTTGTTTCATCGTCCTTCCCCAGGCCCTGCGCGGTGAAGAGATCGATTTCGAGGAACAGATTTTGCCGATTCTCGAAGATCGTTGTCTGTACTGTCACGGCGAAGACGAACAAGAGTCGGGACTGCGGTTGGACCTGCGTGCCCGAATGCTTCGCGGAGGTGATTCGGGGTTGCCGGCGGTTGTTCCCGGCAAGCCGGACAAGAGTTACCTGGTCGAGGTGATCAATCATGTCGATGAAGACATGGCGATGCCGCCGGATGACGATAAGCTGCCCGCGGAGGAAATTGATTTGTTGACGCGGTGGATCCAAGCCGGGGCGGTCGTCCCGGGACAGATGGAGGACGTCGCGAGCGAACGGTCCGATCACTGGGCATTCCAAAGCGTCGTGCGGCCGGAGGTTCCATCAATCGACGGCGTCGCTGCCGCGCCGAAAACACTGTCGGTCATCGATGCGTTTCTGCTGCGATCACTGGCCGATCAAGGACTGTCGTATTCCCCGCCGGCCGATCCGCGTTCGCTGATCCGACGCGTCTCGATCGTGTTGACCGGGATCGCCCCCACGCCGGAGCAGACCGACGCGTTCATCGAAGCGTCGAAGCTCGATTCCGAACAAGCCTACACCGAACTGGTCGATCGGCTGTTGCAATCCCCGCACTTCGGTGAACGCTGGGCGCAACACTGGTTGGACGTGATTCGTTGGGCCGAAACCAACGGGTCCGAAGCCAACCTGTATCGTAAGAACGCTTGGATCTATCGTGACTACGTGGTCCGTTCGTTCAACGAAGACAAACCGTACGACGAGTTTGTCCAAGAGCAGATTGCCGGCGATTCGATGGGTGCGGGCGAAGCGACCGGATTCCTGGTCGCCGGGCCACACGTGCCCGCCGCGACGGTCGGCCGCGAACCGGCGGCGATTCGACAAGCTCGCGCCGACCGCATGGACGAAATCATGCAGACCGTCGGTGCCTCGGTGATGGGCGTGACGATCGGCTGTGCCCGCTGTCACAACCACAAATTTGATCCGATCACGATTCAAGACTACTACTCGATGACCGGCGTGTTTCAAGACGTCGAATTCGGCAGCCGTTACCCGGAATTCGCCGCCGACCACCCTCGCCGTCAACGCGGCGAAGCGATCTGGAAAGAGATCGCCAAGCAGCGCCGGGTGCTCCGCCAGGCGGGAAGCTGGGAAGAGAACTGGGGCGCGTTCCGTGAAATGCACTTCCAACCGATCACGACCACCGCGATCCGCGTGCGATTTAAAATGGCCAACGTCGGTTTGGACGAATTGGAAGTGTTCGGCCCGGAAAACTACGGCGAAAACCTGGCCCACAAGCGACGCGGTACCAAGGTCTCGGGTTTCCCCGAAGACGGATTCGAAGGCCGCAACCCGATCCGACGCGTCAACGACGGCGAATACGGAACGATGACCTGGCGCGCCAAAACGGAAAAGGACGCCGAGCAAAAACCCTACGTCCGCTTCGATTTCGAACATCCCGAAACCATCAGCCGCATTCGATTGAGCAGCAATCGCGAGTACTACTTCGATACCGATTACTTGGACAAGAAACCGTACTTGCCACGCTACGAATACGACGTCGATATCATGAAAAGCGACGGCAGCTGGCAACCTTGGGTCGGGACTTGGCACACCAACACCCAATTGGACAAAGACCATCCGGAACGAAAACCGTCGCTGAAGAAGATCCAGAATCAAATCGATTTGTTAAGCGAAGAGGGGCCGCGGCCGAGTTTTGTCGGCCGTTTTGTCCGCCCCGACGTGACCCGTGTGCTGCTTCGCGGCAGCCCGGAAAACCCGCGTGACGAAGTCGACCCGGCGGGGCCGGCCATCTTCGGCGGCGACCTGGGACTGACCCAACAGGCGCCGGGTCCGAAACGTCGTGCCGAGTTTGCCAAATGGATCACCAGCGAGGAAAATCCGTTGACCGCGCGGGTGATGGTCAACCGGCTGTGGCACCACGTCTTCGGCGCGGGCATCGTGACGACGACCAGCGATTTTGGAACCGCCGGCGCCGCTCCGACGCATCCCGAGTTGTTGGATTGGTTGGCCGCCGAATTCGTCGATCCGACCGATTCGGCAAACGCCGCCTGGTCGACCAAAGCGATGATCCGCCAAATGGTCCTGTCCGCCGCGTTCCGTCAATCCAGTGCGCCGCGACCGGAGGGGCTGGCCAAGGATGCCGGATCGGCGCTGCTGTGGCGGTTCCCACCCAAACGCGTCGAAGCGGAGGTGATTCGTGATTCGATTCTGCAGGCGTCGGGCTCGCTGGACCGCACGATCGGCGGACGCAGCTATCGAATTCACAACGAAAAGAAGACCTATGCCCAGTGGGAAGTGGTCAAAAACTACGGCCCGGAAACTTGGCGGCGGATGCTGTACCAAGAACGCATGCGTCGCGTCGACGACCAGATGTTCACGGCGTTTGACTTTCCCGACTGCGGTCAAGTCCGCGACAAACGTCCGGTGTCGACGACGCCGCTGCAAGCATTGAATCTGATGAACAGCGATTTTGTGATCTCGCAATCCGAGTTGATCGCCGAGCGTGCCGAACGAGAATCCGGTGCGGAATTGAAGGCCGCGGTCATTCGCTGTTTTGAATTGTTGCTCGTCCGCCAGCCCGAACCGGACGAATTAAACGCCTGTTTGGAAATGGCCCGTCAGACGAGTCTGTCGCTCGTCTGCCGAACGCTCCTGAACACCAACGAATTCGCCTTCCTGCCCTGACCCTCGTGCGATGGCCCTTCCGGGCGGTCGCGTGTGAAACGCTTAACCGACGACCTAGAAAGGACGTCGTACAATCCATCCATCAAAGAACGACCATGACAAACCCAGAAAAACTCTCCCCGCTGGGCCGACGTCTGCTCGATCGACGCGGCTTCTTGCACACCGCCGGCCTGTCGACCAGTGCGTTGGCATTGACCAGTTTGCTCAGCGGCGATGGACTGTTGGCTGCCGACGTGAAAACCGCCGGCGGAAAGACACCGATCCGTCCGGAGATCGATCCCAGCCAACCCTATGCCGCACGGCCCGGCCACTTCGACATGCCCGCCAAACAGGTCCTGGTGATCTATTGCCCCGGGGCGGTCAGCCACGTCGACACGTTCGACTACAAACCCGCGTTAGATGATCTGCACGGCCAAAAGCCGCCGGGGATCCCCGAAGTGACCTTCGAAGGCCCGACGGGCAACATCGCCAAACCGTTTTGGGAATTCAAACCACGCGGGGAGACCGGCAAAATGGTTTCCGATTTGATACCGCATCTGGCCCAGCACGTCGACGATTTCGCCTTCATCCATTCCCTGACCACCGACACCAGTGCTCACCCGCAGGGCGAAAACTTCATGAACACCGGCTTCACGATGGAAGGCTTTCCGTCGTTCGGGGCCTGGGTCACGTATGCCTTGGGAACCGAGAACCAGGAACTGCCGGCCTTTGTCGCGATCAACGACCCACGCGGTTTGGCACGAAGCGGCAAGAATAACTTTGGCAACGGCTTCTTGCCGGCCGCGTTCCAAGGCACCGATTTCAGTGCCGCCGCGCCGCCGAATAACTTGCACCGCCCCGACGTGCTGTCCGCCAAAGAAGACCGATTGAGCGTCGATCTGCTGGCACGGCTGAACGCCAAACACCTGGAACAATACCCCGACGACGCCGATTTGGCCGGTCGGATCGCCAGCTATGAACTGGCCGGCAAGATGCAGACAACCGTGCCCGACGTGATGGACATCTCCGGCGAGACGGCGGAAACGCTCAAGGCGTATGGGGTCGAAGGCGGCAGCAAACTGCGCGGCCAGTACGCCCGCAACTGCATCCTGGCCCGTCGGTTGCTGGAAAAAGGTGTCCGCGTCGTGCAGTTATTCAACGGCAGCGACCCGGCCGGCGGCAACGGCATCACCAACTGGGACTCACACGCCAACATCCTGGAAACCCACGCGATGCAGGCGGAGATCATGGACCAGCCGACCGCGGCCTTGTTCGCCGATTTGAAACAACGTGGCATGTTGGAAAACACGTTGGTGGTTTGGGCCACCGAATTCGGACGGATGCCGTTCTTGCAAGGCAACGGAACCGGACGTGACCACAACCCCGACGCGTTCACTTGCTTCCTGGCCGGTGCCGGTGTCAAGAAAGGCATCAGCTACGGCGAAAGCGACGAATTCGGATTCAAAGCCGCGGCCAACACCACCACGGTCTACGACTTCAACGCCACGTTGTTACACCTGATGGGACTCGATCACGAACGATTGACGTACTATCACAACGGGCTGGAACGCCGGCTGACCAACGTCCACGGCCACGTTGTCAAAGACGTGTTGGCGTAACGGGTTCTCCCCATACGACGTCCCTTCCGGGGCGTCGCACTGAAAGCTCGGAACGTGAAGTGTCTTGCTGATTCATTACGATGCGTTCCCTCTCTAAAATGGCTCCCCTCTCCCCAACACAGATCGCGCGAAAAATAGTGATCAATCAGTGACGTTGACCGCGATCTGTTTTGGGGAGAGGGGAGCCAGAATCATCACTATCGTCTTGCAAAGAGACGCGCCGACCAACCTCTGTCTGGCAACATTGTCTTGCTTGCAAGTGTATTGGTCAGCAATAGATTTCACGTTCCCCAATTTCACCCCCACACACTGCCAGTACGACACTCCTGGAAAGGACGTCGCACCACCACGCACTGAAATTGGGAACGACACTTGCAGTGGACATTCGCGGCGGCCGGTCGGGGTGCCAACTCGGCTGCCGCACCTTGCCTTTGGGTGGCACTGGGCCTTCTCGCTGGCACCCAGGAGCGTCCGAGGACATCCGAGATGAACCATTTGCATGGGGTGGTGATCGGGGCGTGGCTTCTTGTGGGATTGCCGGCGTTTGCCGATGACGATCCAGCCAACGTGCCTGCGACGCGTCAGGTTGAGGCGGCGGCACCATCGACTTTGTCGCCAACGACGATCCAAGGCGGCGGGTTTGTCGAACCCAAGCCGGGACAAGGTTCTGGCAATCCCGTCCTCGGCGGCTGGTATCTGGGCGTGTACGGCCGTTACAGCACGACGGGATTGTTGCTGACAAATGTTTATCCAGGCACACCGGCGGCCAGGGTGGGATTGGAGGTGGGCGATCGGATCGTCGCGGTCAACGGACGCCGCATCGGCGTGTTGCCGCACGGAACGCTACGCATCGACACGGCGCTGCAGTGGTCGGCCAGTCGCTCTGGATGGGTCCGGCTATTGGTCAGCGATCGACGCAGCGGTCGGTTGATCAATGTCGACGTGCGACTGGTACGCGGCAGCGTCCACTTTTGAGCCGACGGTTGCAGTCGATTTGGCGACGGGAGATGGGGCAAAACGATGGGGGCAAAACGATCATAGCGAGAGAAGGAGGCAGAATGATGATGCACGTTCCAATTAATCCAACTCCCAACTCCCAACTCCCAACTCCCAACTCCCAACTCCCAACTCCCAACTCCCAACTCCCAACTCCCAACATTCTGCCTCTTCTCTACCGTCATCCTCACACGGGCCGCTCGCTTACGCTTCCCGCTGGCATTTCGCCCCCCCTCATTCTGCCTTCCATCGTTTTGCCCCCATCGTTTTGCCCCCATCGTTTTGCCACTCATTCTTTTGTCGCCGGCATCGCCGGCGCAAAAAGCGAGGCCGCGGCGTGAACCGCGGCCTTCGGGGGAAAAACACGGCACGGCGACGCCGTGCCAACCTCAACCAAAACGTCGATCAATCATCCTCCTTTTTCGGTTGCGAATCGGATTCCGACGCTTGCTCCTTCGCTTCCACCAGGTCGCTTCGCGTCAGAGCCAATTTGTCATAATCATCGCCGGGAATCACGTAGTACCACTGGGCGAAACGGCGGTTCAGCGTCTGGGCCTTCTCTCTACCTTGCGTGATTTTCTCCTGATAGGATTCCCACGCGTCCAAGTCCGAACGATACGCTTCCATCTTGGACTCGTACTCCTCCTTCAGCGTCTCAAGTCTCTCGGCCTGGGCTTGCTCCTCGGACGCTTCCTCACCGGATTCCTCAGATGACTTCGAATCGTCGGAATCCGCCTCCGCTTTCTCCTCGGCGTCTTGCAACTCCTGCGGCTTCTCCGGCTCGGTCGGTTTGGCAGGCTCATCGCCAAGAAATTGCGGATCGAAGTTGACGGTGACAAAAACGTATCGCCCCGGTTTCTCGCTGGCATCTTTATCGGAATCATTACCGACTTGCTCCGCGTTTCCGTCTTCTTCGCCCGTTTGATCGTCCGACGTTTGAGACTGATCGGCGTCGTCACCGGACTCGGCGTCCTGGTCGTCCCCGCCGAGTCCGATTTCCAGCTCCTCTTGACTGCCCGTAAAGACCCTTCCGAAGTACAGGTTGTACACCAATCCGTCATCGGTCGCCGTCGCCAGTTCACCTTCACGGGCGATCAACTTCAGTGTGTCTTGATTGTTCTGGTCGGGTTGCAGCAAGAATCCTCGCGACAGCAAGTCGGACTGCAGGCGGTCGACGTCGCGTTGTGAGGCGAGCGCGTTGCGATCGAGTTGCAACTCGGGAGTCAGGCCGGTTTGCTTGGGACGCACCCCGGCGATTTCCAGGTTGGCGATGGCATTGACGGTGTCGCGGATCGCATCGCGATTGACTTGCTCCGTTTCCTGGTCGATCCCTTCCATCTGCCAATCATCGACGGAACTTTCGCGTTGCAGCGTCGTCACCTGACGCTCGGTCACGGTACCTTTCAGTTCATCGAACTGGTAATCGTTCAGCGTGACGTTGACGACATCCGAGCTGTTGATGTCGAACAGGTCGGTGTCGATCCAATCAGAGAACTTCGTGGAAAGGTCGATGTTCAACGTCGCCACATAAACTTCGTCTTCGTCGGGATGACGAACGTAGTACTGGTCGGTCTGGTCCTCGACTTTTTTACCGATGATGTAATCGGCCAGCACCGAATCGTCTTCACCACGCAGGGTCAGTCGCTTGCCGACGCCATCGACCTGGCCGACTTCCAGCGAATCAGTTTTCGGGTTGACGACGCCGTAACGTGCATGATCGGCTTGCCAACGGGTGACCATGGCTCCGCGTTTGATTCCGATCACGCTGCCGGCGGTCCGCGCCAGTTGGTCGGCTGCATCGGCCGGGTAATTGTGGTGTGACGGGATCACCCACTGACCGTTTTCGGTCCGCCGCACGCTGAACTGTTTCGATTCGACCTGATCGGGATCGATGACCGCGACGTTCAGTGCCGAGGCCAGCGTGGGATCACGGAACTCGGGGTAGAACTCTTGGCCGACCTTGCCGTATTCGGCGATGATCGCAGGCCGGGTGGCCAGTTCGATCGCCCCGGTTGCCAGCAGGCACAGCAGCGCCACGCCGGCATACAGAACGGTTCGACGCGTCTCTGCTCCCATCGCGAGCCAATGACGTTTCACCGTTTGGGCCGTCGCATCAATCGTTTCTTTGGCTTGACCACCGGATCGACTGTCGCTGCCCGGTTGGGTGTGGTTTTGAGTTACAGTGGACATGGGAATTGATCGAGAAGTTTTCGGGACGTTGGTTAGCTGGACAGCGTCACTCTGACGGAACGACGCTCGCCAGAGCGTGGAACATGCCTGTGATCCACCTTCTGGCGAAGGTAGCTACATCGGGACGGCGATTCACGGTGTTTCATGGTTAAACTGGTGCTGTCCAGTGATTCGAGGAATGATTTAACATGCAATCTTGGGATCGCCGTTATTCGAACGCTCATGCGGCGTGTTTGCGACGGCGCGAATCGATGACGCTCGTCTGTTCGTCTCGTTTGCGTTGGACAAAGACGAAGGCGCCCAAGGCGAATGCGGGGATGGCCGGAAGACAGACCGACCAGAACCGGATCGTCGACTCCAGCGATTTGATCTGGCGATTGGTGCTCGCGCGGATCTTGCGGATCTCGTCGTTCTTTTGCTGTTCGATCTGGGCTTCCGCCAGCGACAATCGCTTCTGCTCGGCCTGTTGAGCCTGTTCGAGCATCTGCGCTTTGGCGATCGGATCCAGGTCATTGTTCTCCTGAATCTCTTTGACGCGTTTGCCCAATTGCTGGCGACGCAGCTCCAGCTCTTCGTCGGCTTGTTGGTCCGCTTCCCGTTCGGCCTGGTTGGCCGCTTCCAGGAACTGTCGCTTTTGTTGCTCGACACGCACCAGCGTTCGATGAGCCGGTCGTCGGCTGCGGAGTTCGATGAACGAGTCGTCACCGACCAGCGAATCGACGGCATTCAGCACGAAGGTGACGTTGTCGAATTGGGTGCTCAGGTTGCCGAGATTTCGCTCTTCGAAGAAGAAGTCGGAAATCATGTCGACGTCGGCGACGAAGATGGCGTTGACGTTGTGATCATCCGACTCGCGGGTCACGCGGGCGGCCAGCGTGTGCACGGCGGAGTCGATGACTCGAAACGGATTGCGCCGCGGGTTGGCCGTCCCCTGCATCGAAAAGAAGTTGAACCCGCCTTCGTCGACGAACTCTTCCCATTGCAGCACACCGGATTGTTTGCTGGTGTTCAACAGCGGACGAAAATCAAACTCGCCGCCCCGACGCTGCACCCGGCCGGGATACAACGCGATCACTTCCTGTAGCCCCTTGGTCGTTTCGTCATCGGGGTTGAACGATTCGGTGTCGCTGCCGCCGCGGGTCACGAAGACGTATTCGGCCGGCAGCATCGCGAATTCGGGGTGCGGGTTGTTGACGTCAAACACACACGCGTCGTATTGCCAATCGATTCCCAGCGCGTCCAACAACCGAGTCGCTCGGCCGCCATCGGCCTTTTGCTCCGGCGGCGGACCGCCTTGCCCCATGAATCCCGAGTGGGGCGAGCGTTTGGGTTGCCGCGGGGCACCGGTCACGCCGAACCCGTTGCTGCCCAACGACAGCGGGAATGGATCGTCGAACACCAACAGCGGGCTGCCCGATTTGGCATAGTCCACCAGATGATCCATCTCTTCACTGGTCAGCGACGAGGGCATCACGGCCAACAGAACGTCGAACGCGGTGGTGTCGATGGCCGACGACGGCGACACCTCTTGGACGTGGTATTGCTTCTTCAGCTCCTGAACGATCTGCCAATCCCTTGATCCGCCCATCAAGTTGGCATCGGTTCGCAGCACGCCGACGGTATGGCGTTTTTCATTGGCGACGGTTTGGATCGACCGTGTCAGTTCGTATTCAATCGGCAGCCCCTTGCCAAAGAAGGGGACGACGACCTTGTCATAGCTGCTGATGATCACGGCCCCCAAGTAGACGTCGGTCTCGCTGCGGCGACCATCCACCTCCGTCATCACTTGGACCGGTTCGATGCCAAAGTGCTCGGCTTCCTCGGCCTGTTGGCTGAACGGCTGGACGTCGACATAACGCACGTCCAAACTTTTCCCGCCCAGTTCGTCGAACTGTCGCAACAGCCCGACCAACCGCTTTCGTGTTTCGACGTATTCACGCGGGACATCGGGGCTGATGAAGGCCTGGATTTCGATCGGTCGCTCGGTGTCCAACTGGTCCAGGATGTCGTGCGTCGCCGCCGACAGGCTGAACAGTCGTTCGCCGGTGGCATCGACGCGCAACACGCTGTAACCGGCCCAGGTCGTCACACAGGACAACACGACCGCGACGCTGATCGCACGCACCGCATACTGAACTCCGATCGCCGGCTCGCTGCGGGTGTGCCAATGACGCCGAGTCATCAGGGTGTGGTTCAGATACAACATCACGACGGTGAAACCGGCAAAGTACAACAAGGCGGTCAGCGGGATCACGCCCATGCCGAAATCGCGGAACTGTTCTCGCAAGCTGAATCGGTCCAGCAGATCCCCCAGCCCGATCGTGGCGCCGATCTGACCGATGAACACCGGCAACGCACAGATCACGATTCCCAACACGAACGCGACCGTCATGTTGGCCGTCAACATCGACGCCAGCATCCCCGCACTCAACATCGCCGCACCGGCCAGCCAGTATCCGAAGTAGGTCGTTGCGATCAGCCCCCAATCGGGATTGCCCAGGAACATCAAAACGAACACGTGAGCCATGGAGAACACGAGCGCGACACTGTACACCGCGACGACGGACAGGTACTTGCCGATCAAGATTTCCAGTTCGGTCGCCGGCAGCGTGAACAGCAGTTCGTCGGTTCCCGACTTTCGCTCGTCGGCCCAGACACTCATCGTCACCGCGGGAACAAAAAACAGCAGCAACAACGGGTACCACTCGGTCAACTGGTCCAGTGTGGGTTCGTTGCCGGTGAAGAACCTGGCATTGAACGCCAGGGCGCCGCCGAGCACAACGAACACGACGATGAACAGGTAACCGAGGACGCCGGAGAAATAGCCGGCAAAGTTACGTTGAAAGATAGCCCGAATCACTTGTTGTCGAAGTTGCATGGTCGGTTCTCAATCGATTCGCTTCTTTTGGAGGTTAGGCGGCGACGGTCAATTCACGGAACTTTTCTTCCATCGCATCACTGTGCTCGCCGAGTTGGTCAGTCGGTCCGTCGAACACCAACCGCCCCTCGTTGATCATCACCACGCGGCTGCAAACGGCGTGGACTTCTTGCAAGATGTGGGTGGACAACAGCACCGTCTTGGTCTCTCCCAACTCGCCGATCAGCTCGCGGACGCCGTGCACCTGGTTGGGATCCAACCCGCTGGTCGGTTCGTCCAAGATCAATACGTCGGGGTCATGCAACAAGGCTTGCGCCATCCCGACACGCTGACGATAGCCGCGAGAGAGTTTTCCGATCGCTTTCCCCCAGACGTCGTCGAGCGAACATTGGCGGCGGACCCAGCCGAGTCGTTCTTGCAAGCGGTCGGGCGACAACATCCGCGCCTGGCCGACGTAACGGAGGAACCCGTGGGGCGTCATCTCGGAATACAGCGGACCGTTTTCGGGCAGGTAACCCAATCGCTGGGCTGCTTCGATCCGATCTTGGTGCACGTCGTGACCGGCGATTTTTGCCGTCCCCGCGTCGGGCGACAAAAACCCCGTCAGCATCTTCATCGTCGTCGACTTGCCGGCCCCGTTGGGGCCCAGGAAGGCGCAAACCTGGCCGCGGGGGACCTGCAATGAGATGTCCTCCGCCGCGGCAAACTCGCCATAGTACTTGCACAAACCGTCGGCGTGGATCATCCAAGGGAGATCCGTCGGTGCGTCCGCCATGGAGTCGTTTCCTCGTTGCTGGGTAGGGGAAAGGGGGGCAATGCGGTTGCAGGACCGATCGCATGGCAAGCGTCGTGCCAATCGTGCAATTCGCTCGTCACACGCAAATGCGATGCTCGTCGCCGTCGGCACGCCCCGTCACAGGCGACAAACTGTCGTGATCGACCGACAACTTGACGCGGTGAAGCAAGAAGAAACCCCTCCTGCCAGGAGGGTTTCTTTCAAAAATCGCAGGTCTCCTGCCGGGGAGAGTGACTTACTTGGTTAATGGTTCCATCTCTTCACTCGATGCGTCCTGGGCCGAGCAGCGCGGGGAGGCCGGACGCGACGATCGGCACAACGATTGCAACAGGGTCAAAGTCTGCGTCTTCGACTCTCACCCATCTGATGCAAGTTTGTTGGAGGAGAATCAATCGTGAAGGGTATCCCTGCCGTATTGGAACTGGTGGGCATCGATCCGTCGCGTTTTGATGAACTCGATGTCGCTCGCTGTGTGGCCCGGTTGGGCGGATCCATGATCGGACGGCAAATCGTCTTCAGCGACGCGTCACGACTGGACGCGGCGCTCGACGAATTGTTTGCACGCTTTGGCGCCCAAGCGTTCTCCTGTGGCGAGGGCGCGAGCGACCCCGCGTACCTCAAACCCGCGTACCTCGAATCCGAACACCGCCTGGAGGTCTCCCATGCCTGATTGGCCTGAAAACCTGTTGTCACTGACGTTGTTGTCCGGCGGCGTGGTCGCCGCGTTGGGGCTGGTCGCCCTGGTCACCTACATGGCGTTCTTCCAAAAACCATAGGCCCACGATCGCGCGCCACATGTCCGGCGTCCCCTGCTAGCGGGAAGCGTCACGGCCTGTTGATTGATTAGCCCGTAGCACTTAGCAAGGGGCGGGGCAGATCCGCTCGCTCGCGATTCGGGTTCCTGCTGTCCGGTTCTTTCATCGAATACGATTCAATCAACAGGCCAGTCTGCGAGCATCGCGCGCGAACGCTGGGAACATGCGAGGAGGCAGAATGATGATGCAGTCAAACGACGCAAGCTCGCTCAGGCATCGTCGTCCCGATGATGCATGTTCCAATTAACCCATCTCCCATCATTCTGCCCCCCGTCATTCTGCCTCTTCTCTACCGTCATCCTCACACGGGCCGCTCGCTTACGCTTCCCGCTGGCATTTCGCCCCCTCATTCCGCCTTCCATCGTTTTGCCACCATCGTTTTGCCACCCCGCCTCCCGCTGGCAGCCTCCGCTACGCTTCCAGTTCGTACTCTTTCAGCTTGCGTTGCAAGGTCCGCACGCTGATCCCCAGCAGCTCGGCGGATTGGGTGCGGTGGCCGCCGGTGTGTTCCAGGGTTCTTCGGATCGCTTCGCGTTCGATTTCGGCCAGCGTCATGCCGGGTTGGATGATCGCCTGCGCCGACTCGGCGCCGACGATGTGGGGCGGCAGGTGTTTTTCATCGATGATTTCATCCAGCGTCAACACGATGATGCCCTCGAGCGTGTTGCGCAGTTCGCGGACGTTGCCGGGCCACTTGTACGCCTTCATCGCCTCGAGCGCCGCGGCGGAAATGTCGCGCACCGGGCGCTCGTTTTCGGCGGAGAGCTGGTCGATAAAGTGCCGGATCAACAGCGGAATGTCGTCCTTGCGCTCGCGCAGCGGGGGCAGCGTCAATTCGACCACCTTGAGTCGGAAATACAGGTCCTCGCGGAACTCCTTGGCTTGGACCTGTTGCAGCAGTTCACGGTTAGTTGCGGCGACCAGCCGCACATCGACGTCGATCTCCTTGGACCCGCCGATCGGCATCACCGTGCGGTTCTCTAGCGCCCGCAACAGCTTCGCCTGCAGCGCGAGGTCCAGTTCGCCGATTTCGTCGATGAACAGCGTGCCGCCGGCGGCGGTTTCGAACAGTCCCTTGCGGTCGGAGGTGGCACCGGTGAAGGCACCTTTTTTGTGACCGAACAACTCGCTTTCGACCAATGATTCCGGCAACGCGGCACAGTTGACCGGGATCAGCGGCTTGTCGGCGCGACGGCTGAGTCGATGGATCGAGCGCGCGACCAGTTCCTTGCCCGTGCCGCTCTCGCCGGTGATCAACACCGTGCTCCTGGTGTCGGCGACCAGGCGGATTTTTTCGAACAGGGCGCGGATACTGGCGCTGGTCCCGATCATGTTGTCCAGACCGCGTTGCTTGGTCAGTTGGGACTGCAGGGCCGCGATTTGTTCGGCCATCGCACGGCGGCGGAGCGAGGATTCGATCCTCTCGGTCAGCTCGTTCAGATTCACCGGCTTGGGGATGAAGTCATCGGCGCCGGCTTTCAATGCCGCGACGGCCGCGTCAACGCTTTCGACACCCGAAACGACAATCACGATCGCGTGCGGCGCCCGCTTCTTGGCGATCTCCAGCAGCTCCAGCCCATCCGTCTTGGACATCCTCAAATCGGTGATGATCACCGCCACGCCCTCACCGATCAACTCCGCGGCCGACTCGCCGTCGGGGACCGCGACCGGGTTGTAGCCGCGGCGGCCGAGCCACTGGGCCATCGAGTCGCGGCTGCCGGGGTCATCATCGACGATCAGGATTTTCCAGGCTCGTGATTCAGTCATGGTGGGGCGTGACAGGGACTTCCTTGGGGAGGGGCCATCGGCACTGGCGGGATCATCCGCCAACGTTGCTACGCCGGCACCCGGCCGCCAGTTCGCCGGACATTTTGTCAGGTCGGCCGAAAGCCGTGTCGCCAATTTGACGTGATTTGCCGGCGCAGCAAGCATCGATTTTTCCCGCCGGAGTCCTCGCGTGGAATCGGCATAGAAGTTGCCTCCCAAAGTACGACGTTCCTTCCGGGTCGTCGCCACAAATTCCAAGCGAACGTTGGTGTCGCATCTTGAGGCGACTCCCGGTCGCTGTATTTCGGGGACCGTCATCCAGCCCTTCCACACGCCAATCGAACCATGTCCAAATCAAACGGGACAAAACGCCCTTCCAACCATCGGTTTCCGGCATTGCAAGAAAGGTCGCTTGAAGAGGGACGCAGCGAGCGGGTGCGGATTTTAATGGCCAGTCATCGGGCGGAGGCCTGTTTGACAGCGCCGGCGCCGGGGCGTGAGTCGGATTGGAGGGACAGCGTGTACCGGGCGCTGACGTTGTTGCGGGCCTCGATGGGCGAGGCGAGTGAGCGTGGGGAGTCGGCGGGCGGTTTGATCGCGGAGTTGAAGGTCAAGGGCGGTAAATACTATCACCGCGTGGATCGGCTGCAGCAGGAATTTGACGAGATGGTTCGGCGTTGCGAGGCGACGATCGAGCACTTGCGCTGCGAGGGCGAAGGCGAATCAATCGACTATGCCGATATCCGCCAGCGCGTCACCTGGTTGTTGACCTCGCTCAAGCACCACCAAGCCCGAGAGGCCGACCTGGTCTACGAAGCCCACGGCCTGGACCTCAGCATCGGCGACCACTAACAAGTGTAGAGCCGTTGTCCTCAACTGCTCCCCTCAAGATTCTCAGAATCGCCGATTCCAATGCCAATGGTTCGCGGCAAAACGATCCATGAGCAACCCCAGCGGGACGCATCCGGCCTATTGATGAACCCCGATCAGTCATCAGATCAGCCGCGAACGAACGGGCCTTGTTAGACAACGAAACCACACCAGGGCCGTAGGCTCACGCCCAATAGCCCCTCCTTTATGAGCCGACGGCGCTAGCGGCGGGCCTTGGATGCCCTTCGAGCCTTGTAAGGCCCTTCGCTGCGGACATCGGATCGTGCTTGCACATTACAATGGTCTTCGTTCCATTGAAGCCGGCCGGTTGGTACGAGTCCGCCGGTGTTTTGTTGACTCTTACGGGATGACCCTCCGATGCGACAGTCGTGGTTGGTGCTTGGAATGGCGGTTTGCTTATTGACCAGATCAGCGGTGTGCGGCGAAGTCACGATCACGCCCGATGTGGTCTATGGCCACAAGTCGGGGATGGCGCTGACGATGGACGTGTTCACTCCGACCGAAAATGCCAACGGGGCGGGCGTCCTGTTCATGGTCAGCGGTGGGTGGTATTCCAGCTGGCGGCCGCCGGAACAACAACAGCAGCGTTTCAAACCGCTGACCGACAAGGGGTTCACGGTGTTTGCCGTTCGCCACGGCAGCAGCCCCAAGTTCTCGATCCCCGAAGCGATCGCGGATGTGCGCCGCAGCGTTCGTTTCGTGCGTGCCCACGCGGACCGATTCCAGATCGATGCCGACCGGCTGGGCGTGTATGGCTACAGTGCCGGTGGGCATTTGTCGTTGATGCTGGGCACGGCGTCCGAGGAAGGGGATCCGACCGCGAAGGATCCGCTGGACCGGGTCTCCGATCGCGTCGCCGCGGTCGTCGCTTTCGTCGCGCCGACCGATTTGCGGATCATGGTCAAGGACGCGCCGGATCGGCTGCAGGCCTACAACCGCTTCCCCGCCTTGGACCTGGACCTGGAAAACGCGGCGTCCGCGTCACCGCTGGTCCATGTCACTCCCGATGATCCGCCGACGCTGTTGATCGCCGGCGACCAAGACGACTTGGTCCCGATCCAGCACAGTCGCAACATCCAGGCCGCGTTCGAGAAAGCCGACGTGACCAGCCGCTTGATCGAAGTGGCGGGCGCCGGCCACGGTTTTCAAGGGGAAGACGCGCGGCGGTCGACCGAATCGATGGTGGACTGGTTTGTGATGCAACTGGCTCCGTAGTGGCAGGGAACTTACATGGGAGTGGTGGAAGAGGTGGCAGAATGATACGGGGCAAAACGATGGGGGAGAAATGCCAGCGGGAAGCGTGACGGCCTGTTGATCTAATCAGCCGCACGGCACTAGCCGCGGTTCTCGCCGCCGCAAAACCGGGGCTAGCGCCCATCGGCTAATCGTTAGCTGTTTCATTTCGACTAAATCAACAGGCCGGTGAGCGAGCGGCCCGTGCAGGGATGTCGTACGTCAGAGGGATGGTAGAATGAGAGGGATGTGTTTTGAATCGCGCGGTCTTGGGTCGCGTGGGCAGGTCGGACCGACGGCGACTTGGCGAGAGGGTACAATCAGGGGGTGTAAGGATGACTCATAAGGTCCACGTCCCACTCCCCGGTTGCCTCCATCATGAGCGGTCCCCGCAGCGGCTCGGTCGATCCAGCCCCCCAGACGGCCGAACTGGTCGGGACGCTGTGGATCATCTTGATCGCCAGCCTGGCCGTGCACATGTTTTCGCTGTTTGCGGCACGGTGGTGGTTCGCGGAGTTGCGGTGGGCGCAAACGCCATTCCATTCGACCGTGGAGATGGCCGGGGCGATCGTGGCGATGGGCGTGGCCTGGATGCTATTGTCACTGGAACGGCTGAATGCAGGCACCAGCTACAACATCTGGATCGCATCGGCATTGGTCGGCATGGGCATCCTGGACGGCATGCATGGGATGGTTCCTCCCGATGAAACCTTTGTCTGGCTGCACTCGTTGGCGACGTTGGTCGGCGGATTGCTGTTCGCGATGGTGTGGCTGCCACCGCACTGGCAACACCGTGTCCGCGCCTGGCCCTGGATCGTCCTGGTCGTCTCACTGATCCTGGGGCTGGGGTCGATCCTGTTGGGCGACCGGGTTCCCGCGATGACCGAAGGCGGGCGGTTCACACCGCTGGCGTTGCAGATGAACATCTTCGGCGGCCTGCTGATGTTTTCCGCAACGGCGCGGATGGTGTTGACCTATCGGGCCACCGGCAATTCAGACGACCTGTTGTTTTGTCTGCATTGTGGGTTGTTCGGCGCCGCGGCGATCATGTTTCGGGAATCCAGGCTCTGGGATTTGCCCTGGTGGGGCTGGCACTTCTTGCGGCTGATGGCCTACGGCGTGGCGCTCTGGTTTGTGGTCAAGACGGACGCCCGCACGGCCAAGGCGTTGCGACGCCGCGCGGCCGACCAGGCGCGGGTCCAGGCGTTCAAGGAGAACGCGGACCAGCTGGAACAGGCCAACGCGAAACTGCGGCGTGAACAACACCTGATCAATTCACTGGTCAACACCATCCCCGACGCCGTGTTCTTCAAGGACCGACAAGGACGCATCATTCGCGCCAACGAGTCGATGGCCAAGGACGCCGGGTTCAACAGCGCCGAAGAACTGATCGGCAAGACGGACGATCAGATCTGGTCGGGGGACCTGCATGCCCAAACCGCCACCGACGAACAAAGGATCTTGGAAACGGGGGAACCGATCGTCAACAAGGAGGAAATGCCGATCCGCGAGGGCGGCCAGCCGCGCTGGGTGCTGGTCACCAAGATGCCGCTCTACGACGAAGACGGCCAGATCATGGGCGTGTTCGGCGTCGCCCGCGACATCACCGAAATCAAGCTGCAAGAATTCGAGCGTGAGCGACAGGCCGAGGCACTGGCCAAGGCCAAGGAGGCGCTGGAACGCAGCAACACCGACCTGCAACAATTCGCCTACGTCGCCTCGCACGACCTGCAGGAACCGCTGCGCGCCGTCGCCGGACATTGCCAGCTGCTGGAAATGGCCCTGGCCGACCAAGCCGACGACCGAGTCAAAATGTTTTTGCACCACGCGGTCGACGGCGCCAAACGGATGCAGGAACTGATCAACAACCTGCTTGATTACTCGCGGGTGGAATCGCGCGGCCGGGAGATGGTCGCGACCGACGTCAACGGCGTCGTCGATGACGCGATGAAGAATCTGGCCGTTGCGATCGACGAGCATAACGCGGTGATCCAATCGGGCGACTTGCCGACCGTCAACGGCGATCGCGACCAATTGGTCCAGCTGTTTCAGAATCTGATCGGCAACGCGATCAAGTTTTGCGGTGACAAGACACCGGAGATTCAAATTGAAGCCGTTCGGGAACAGGACGAGCGCGAAAGCGACCACTGGCTGTTTTCCATTTCCGACAACGGCATCGGGCTTGAACGCGAGTATCAAGAGCGAATTTTCGTCATTTTCCAGCGGCTTCACGCGCGGAGCCACTATCCTGGGACCGGCCTGGGACTCGCCATCGCCAAACGGATTGTCGAACGCCATTCCGGCCGGATTTGGGTCGATTCTCAACCCGGCGTCGGCAGCACGTTCTATTTCACCCTTCCACCGGCATAGTTCATGTCCGAATCCGAATTCGAGAGTCCTATCGACCAGAAACGCAAGATCGAAGTGTTGTTGGTCGAGGACAGTCCCAGTGACGCGATGTTGACGATCGAAGCACTTCGTGAAGGTTGTGTGACCGAATCGTTACACCATGTGGAAGATGGCGTCGAAGCTCTGGCGTACCTGCGGCGTTCGGGACAATATGCCAACGCCCCACGGCCCGACGTCGTCTTGTTGGACTTGAACATGCCGCGTAAAAATGGCCACGAAGTCCTCCAGGAAATCCGCGCCGATGACGCGTTGCAGTTTCTACCGGTGATCATGCTGACGACCTCTGACGATGAGCAGGATGTGCTGAAAGCCTATGGCGAAAACGTCAATTGCTACATCACCAAGCCGGTCGATCTGAATGCGTTCGTGCGGGCGATGCGATCCCTCGGCGACTTTTGGCTCAAATGGGTCACCCCGCCGCCTCCCACGGCCTAGTATTCCGTCTCGCCCAAACATTTGGGCAACTAGGAGTGGACGAGGCGAGGAGTCCTCGCCGCTGGCCATCCGAATGGACTCGTCGCCTCGTCCACTACCCGAATATCAAGCACTCCGGCGGCAAAAAAATTCCCGCGTTCCTCTCTCACCAAAGAGTCCCCTCCCGATGCCTTTGCGGCTTTTCATCCTGCTGAATCTCCTGATCGCGCTGGTGACACCCTTGACCGGCCAAAACACACCCTCCGAAATCGAATCGTTTGACACAGGCGGCGGCTTACCGCCGGGATGGTCGGTGGTGGCCGGTGACTGGAAACCGGCCAACGGAAAACTGGTGGTCCGTTCGCTGGACTCGGACAGCTACCTGACGTTCGGCGATCCGTCGTGGCGGAATTACCAGATCGAAGCCGAGGTGACGTTCTTGGAAGTCCGCGAATCGTCGCGTTGGCTTTCCTTGTTGGTGCGTGCATCCAGAGACGGCCAAACGCCTTGGTCACAGGTGCCGATCCGGTTTGACGCGACGCGTAAAAATGGGGTGGAGTTTGCCGTTCGAACGGCGGCCGATCAGTGGAGTGTCCGCCAGGTGGCCGCAGCAACTTCACCGTGCCGGATCAACCAACCGCGACGATTGCGGGTGACGGTCCGAGACAGCTTGGTCGAAGCGTACTTGGACGGCCAAAAGGTGCTCCAAAGCCATTACTGTGTCGACCGCACGCAGGGCTGTGTCGGGCTTGGCGCCAGCGGGTGCGTCGCCAGTTTCGATGACGTCTCGGTGCGCTTGCTTCCCGAGGACAGCAACAACGTGACGCCGCCGCCGAGTGGTGCGTGCGAGATCGTTGCCCATCGTGGGTATTCGGCCATCGCCCCGGAAAATACCTTGGCCGCCATCGACGAAGCGATCCGGGCCGGCGCCCAGGGATGCGAGTTCGACGTCTATCGATGCGGCGACGGAAGCGTGGTGTTGATGCACGACAAAACGGTCGATCGCACCACCGATGGCAAGGGACGCGTCATCGAACTGAGTCTAGAACAATTGCGCCAGCTGGACGCCGGATCATGGAAGGACAAGCGGTTTGCCGGGGAGCCCGTCCCGACCTTGAAGGAGGCGCTTGAACGGCTACGTGGAACCAATTGCCAACCGGTCATCGAAATCAAAATGGATGGCATTTCGCGACAGGTGATCGACGATGTCCGCGCCCTTGGCATGGTCGACCAGGTGGCGGTGATCGCGTTCAGCAAGACGGTGGTGCAAGAGATCCGCGCGCTCGAACCGGATCTGACATGCGCGTGGCTGTACGGCAAGACGGTGTCCGGGACGCCAAAGCAGCAAGCGGATTTTTTGCAATCCCAAGCCCGCCAGTGCAACGCGACGATCGTGGATTTGAACTACAAGCTCCTTTCGCCGGGGCTGGTCGCGGAACTCAAGCGACGCGGGCTGGGCGTTTGGACTTGGACCGTCAATGAAGCCGCCGTGATGCAAGCCCTGCACCGCTGGGGCGTGGACAGCATCACGACCGATCGGCCGAGCTTGATGACGGTCGAATCGGCCGGACGTTGATTCCGTTTGACTTTTTTGCGTCGCCACGCGATGAAGTGGACGAGGCGACGAGTCCATCCGCTCCGCAACAGTCGCCGAAAGCGAAGCGTTCCCCCCGCCGACCTCGGAGAGGACGGCGACTGTTCCGGGGGAAGGCCGAAAGCCTTGCCGGCTTCCGCTACGAATTGCTTGGAGCGGGAAAAAACGTGTTTTCTCGCTCCGACTCGCTCGTCGTCCAGGGCCAACAGGCGATCGGCGGGGTAAAAAAAGAACGGGAACAGTTATTGCAGAGTGGGTGCAACCACCACCGGAGGACTGATATACTAACGTTTCAGGCTTGTCCGCGATTGGGGCGTCGCACTTTTCAAATTCTCGCAATGATTGCCAGCGATGTGTAGCCCGCATCAAGAAACGTCGACCATCATTCCCGTGTCCGGGATGAGTGACGAACATCTGGCGGCAACCCAGCACACCCACTGTGACAAGCTTCAGTTGTTCTTGAAACGCTTGGAGGCATCGGGGACGTTCGATAGCGAACAGCTGCAGTTGATCGAAAACGAATACACGTCGCTGTGGCACGCGGAGGAATCGTTCGACCACATTGCGTTGCTTCAGCCCGGTGATCAAATCGAGCAGTTTGTGATCGATCAACAACTCGGTTGCGGCGGCGAAGCACACGTGTTTCGGGCTCACGAATCGGAAACGGGTCGCGTCGTGGCGATCAAAGTGCTGCACAACGCGCACACCAGCGAGCGATTCCACCGCGAAATGAAAATGGTGCAGCAGGTGGCGCACCCGAACATCGTCACCGCGTATGAGGTCGGCGAGATTCACGGCATGCCGTTCATCGCGATGGAATTGGTGCCTGGCCCCGATCTGAACGCGTTGGTTTATGACAACGGCCCGATTCATTGGCGGCAGGCGTCAGCGTACATTCTGCAAGTCGTCCGTGCGCTCTCTCATGCCCATTGCCGTGAACTGGTGCACCGGGACATCAAACCGGGCAACATCATGCTCAACGGCGACGATCAGGTAAAACTGCTTGATCTGGGGCTGGCGGCGATGCGTCTGAATTCGGAAAACGAAGAAACCCACTCGATCCACTTGACGCGTGAGACACAGATCGCCGGGACGTTGCCCTACATGGCTCCCGAACAAGCCCGAAGCCTTTCCAAGGCCGACGTCCGATCGGACATTTTCAGTCTGGGCGCCACTTGGTTTTATCTGTTGACGGGAAAGACGCGAGTGCGGGGCAAAACATTCTCGCGACAGTACAAGAACCTGGTGGCGAAACGCCGCTTTCGAGAGATTCCCGAAGACGGCTTGCCGCCGAATCTGCACCAGGTTTATTCGAAGATGGTTGCCTATGATCGCCGTCAGCGCTACCAGAGTTGCGAGGAGCTGGAGCGTGACCTGAGCCAGGCAATGTCGGAGTTGGGGCAGACGGTCACGACCAAACAGCTCAGTGTGTTGATCGTCGAAGACAGTCAATCGGACATGTTGCTGGCGGTCGAGTTATTGAAGATGGCCAACGACAGTGTGATGATTCACCAGGCGACCGATCTGGCTGAAGGGATCAGTTTGCACCGTGAGAATGAGGTCGACTTGGTTTTCTTGGACCTGACACTTCCCGACAGCGCGGGCGTCGCGACGGTCGAGCGTTTCCATGCCGAAGACCCCGACGTGCCGATCGTGGTGCTGACCGGGTTGTCCGATGAACAAACTGCCCAGGCCTGTGTCGCGGCCGGCGCCAGCGACTTTATCCCCAAAGACAATCTGACCGCCCACAAACTGGAACGAGTGATTTTCGTGACCTTCAGTCGCCACGCCGCCTCGGGCGATTAAGGCAGGACGCACGCTGGTGTTTCGCCTTCAGGCGATTTTCTGTCGCTGCGAGGGACATCGATTCAATTGCTGCAGGATTTGGCAACCGACTGAGATTCTCTCCCTCCGAGAGAGACGGCGTTTGCGCAGCAAGCAAACGCCAGAGAGGGCCCGTGCTACGAAAGGCTTTGCGACTTCCGCTACGATCAAATTCGTCACCGATACAATTGACGTCCCAAGCAGCGAACGACCGCCCGGAAGGGCCGTCGTACGGTGAGTAGCGAGCGATTAACGCATCGACGGGGGCAGCGAGTCGGCCAGCGGGCTCAAATACAGTGGGCTGGCCTTGTGGCGTTCCGGATCGGGACGGAGCAGATCGGCGGCCGCTTCCAACAAGTCGCGTCGACTGATTTGACCGACTAACCTGCCGCCGCTGACGATCGGCACCCGCCGGTAAGGCGAATTGAGGAACAGCTGTGCGATTTGCAGGATGTCCGCGTTGGGGCCCAGCGTCAGTGCGGCGGTGTCGGCAAATTCGCCGACTTGCTGCTCCCGAGCCGACTGTTTGACCGAGTCACTGGCGCCGCCACGGCGAATCCGATCGGCAACCTCGACCGCGATCCGGTGCTGGGCCCGCAAGACGTCGCGGCGGCTGACCTGGCCAGCCAGTCTTTCCCCGTGCAGGATGGGCAGCCGTCGGTACGGCGTCTGTTCGAACTTTTCCGCGACGTCGTGCAAGCAGTCGTTTTCGTCAATGATCCGGTTGCGATCCAGGTTCATATAGGACCCGACGCTGGTCCCGGGCACCTGGTCGTAAATCGCAGCGACCAACACCCGCATGGCCGTCTTTTCGGAAAAGATCCCCAGGAAGTTGCCCCGCTCGTCGACAACCGGGGCACCCGAAATGCGCTTGCTGAGGATGTGATCGATGGATTGAAAGACATCGTCGTCGCGGGACAGCGTGATCAAGTCGCGCTTCATGAACTCGCGGACCTTGGGCGCACTGATGCCCAATTCGAGTGCCGCGGCCATCGGGCCGCTCATCGCCCGCATACAGGCCTTTTCGCTAAACACACCGATGTATTGGCCTTGATCGTCCACCACCGGGGCCCCGGAGATGTTGTCTCGCAACAGCCTCGCGACGCCATCAAGCACCTTGGTGTGCGGGGAGAGCGTGACCAATCGGCGACGCATGAAATCCTGGGCCACTTTCACTTCATTCATCTCAAGTCTCTCACTGATTGAAGAATTGTCCTAAGTCCTCGATAGACGCTTGGGTTGAACACGCCCGTTCAGATCCCGAAGCCCACCCCCCGCAGTCGTCGGTCCCTCCCCTGCCAATGCAGCCGGTCGAAAAAGTCATCACAACGCCGCCGAACGAGCGTTGCTAGATAAGGCCCCCTGCAATAACTATAACGGCTGCACCGCCCGGATGCGACATTCTGTCAACTTGACGCCATTTTTTTGGCCCCTCGCCCCCGCGGGGACAGACCCCGCCGGGACAGCCCCCGGGCTCCCGACCGAGGATCGACGAACGAAAGACGGCGCGCCCGCTCAGGGAGGGCGGCGGTTCTGGTATACAGTTGGGACCCCCGCGGGCTGCGTGTGCGGCGCGCGATCCGATTTCGATTTTTGCGCTGGAAAGAACAACTGATGCGACACAACTTTTTGACCTTGGTTCTCGGGCTCCTGGTCGGCACCTGGAGCGGTGCGGGTGGCCCGTCGGCCCATGCGGCTGACGTCTACGACTATGACGGCGTGCATTCTTCGGTCAGTTTCAAAGCGAGGCACTTGGACATTAGCTGGATCCATGGCCGATTCAACGAGGTCTCGGGAACGTTCTCCCTGGATCGCCAGGATCCGTCAAAGTCCACCTTCGCGCTGACGATCAAGGCCGACAGCATCGACACGGCCAACAAGGCCCGCGATGAGCACCTGCGTCAGCCCGATTACTTCGACACGAAACAATTCCCCACGATCGAATTTCGCAGCACCAGCGTCAAACCGATCGACGGTGGTTACGAGGTGACGGGGGACTTCACCATGCATGGCACCACCAATCAGATCACACTCGTCTTGATGGGCGGGAAGGAGCATGATTTCAAGAAGGTCAAACGGGTCGCGTTCTCCACGGAGCTTTCGCTCAAACGCAGCGATTACGGTTTTGACGCGCGCGCGATTGGCCCGATCGGCGATACGGCGTTGATCATGATTGACTGCGAGGGCGTTCGCGAATAACTGATGCCAGATCCGATCCTGTACGCCCGGGCGATCCTAGCCGCCCTGATCGCCAGCGTTGTGATTGCCACGGCATTGATCTGGCCGCGGCGATCTGCGACGTCGGCCTGGATCAACGCGGCGTCCGGCATCGCGATCGGAATCGGCTTGATCGCGGGGTTGTGGGTCGGATCGGTTCACGTGTCGGTGCCGCCGACGACCGCGCTCGATCGGATGCTCCTCGTCATTCTGCCGGCGGTGCTGTTGGTCGAATGGACCGCAGCACTGCCGCGTGTGGCCACCGGCTTCGTCTGGCTGTTGCGGATCAGCTTGGTGTTGCTGGTCCCACGCATTTTGTTGCACGGTTCGGTTTACTTGACCGCCCCCGATGAATGGACGGCCTGGCAATCCGCGATCACGATCGGCCTGTGCTGGGCATTGCTGTCAATTTGTTGGGGGGGACTGCTGACGTTGGCCCGTCGCAGCCCTGGGATCTCGCCCCCCGTCAGTCTTTGTCTGTCCCTGCAAGCTGCCGCCGCAACGGTGATGATGGCGGGCTATCTCAAAGGCGGTGAGGCGGCGATGCCGATCACCGCCGCGTTGTTGGGAACGACGATCATGGTTGGGGCAGTCCACCGCCGCCGACACGGGCCGGTCAACGGACGGCTATTGATGGTTCCGCCTGTTTTGATCGGCGTCGGCGTGATCGGCCTGTTCGGGATCTTGTTCATCGGCCACTTTTTCGGACGCGTGACCGGCGGCCGAGCCCTGGCGATCGGTGTTGCGCCCCTGCTGGTTTGGGTCGCTGAGCTGCGGCCGTTGAAACGGCAACGGCCGTGGATTGTCGGCTGCATTCGGCTCGCTCTGGTTTCGATCCCACTGCTGGTCACCCTGGCGCTGGCCAAACGCGATTACGACCGCGATCTGGCACCGCTGGTCGTGATGAACTCGGTGGAGGTTCCCGCCGAGTCGGCACTCGGCTCGCCGTGACCGCCTGGTTCTGCCCATTCTCAAGTCGAGCCCCAGTCATCTGGGGACAGCCCCAGTCATCTGGGGACAGCCCCCGGACTCCCTCGACCTCGGGCTCCTGCCGGATTTGGTTCGCCCGGGAGGAGGGAGGAGAAGGTCAGCGCCCCCCCCGCGGATAGCTGGGCGTCCCCACGGATGTGACACGGCGTGGGATCCGTCGGACGCGCTACCATCCGTGGGCAAAAACGTTCTCAGGACTGTCCAGGGACAGGACTGTCCAGGGACAGACCCCAGGGTCCCCGGGGACAGACCCCAGGTCCTCGGGGACAGACCCCAGGGTGCTCGGGGACAGACCCCAGGGTGCTCGGGGACAGACCCCAGGGTCCTCGGGGACAGCCCCCAGGGTCCTCGGGGACAGACCCCAGGGTGCTCGGGGACAGACCCCAGGTGCTCGGGGACAGACCCCAGGGTCCTCGGGGACAGACCCCAGGGTCCTCGGGGACAGACCCCAGGGTCCTCGGGGACAGACCCCAGGGTCCTCGGGGACAGACCCCAGGGTGCTCGGGGACAGACCCCAGGGTGCTCGGCGTGCTCTCGCACTTAAATTTTGCCTAGTCTTCCAATTTCGACATTCGTGCGTCAGGTCTCCCGCGATGCGCGGTTCGTTTGGGGCGGTTGAAAGACTCGCTTAGGGCGTTTTGGCGACCGGAAAAACCGGTGGACGGGCGTTGAGGTTTCCGTCAAGTCCGATGGCTTTCCCGATCTGAATCTTTTTTCGCTACTCCGCTTGCAAAAAAGAACACGGCTTTCCAGAATCTTTGTCGAGAACAATTCTCATTAGCGTTAGCTAGTGAACCATTCGAGTCGATTTGTCTTCCGCCGTACCACGATGCCGGACCGTCCCTGCCGGGACGGGCGTCCTCCGAGGAGATCTCCCACCATGCCAGCCCCGCGCCCTAGTTTCTTCCTGCCGGTCACCCGCCGGCCCCAACGAAACGCCTTCACCCTGGTGGAGTTGTTGGTCGTGATCGCCATCATCGGCATCCTGGTCGGGCTGTTGCTGCCGGCCGTCCAAGCGGCCCGCGAGGCGGCGCGGCGGATGAGTTGCACCAACAACATGAAGCAGATCATCTTGGCCGTTCACAACTACGAATCGGCGACCAAGCGGCTTCCCCCGGCTTGGACCCGACCGGCGATGACCGGTGACGGCTGGTCGACCCAAGCCAGGATCTTGCCGTATGTCGAAAACATTTCGTTAGCGTCGGCGATCGATTTCGGTGCCGGCTATGGAGCGGCCCGAATCACGGTCGACGGCGAATCGATCAAGGTTTCCAGCTTCCGCGTGCCGGTTTATCTGTGTCCCAGCGATGTCAACGACTTTGAACGCACCGACGACGACGGCAACCCCTATCACTACCCGCTCAGCTACGGATACAACGCCGGCCCCTGGTTTGTGTTCAACCCCAACACGAACGAAACCGGCCCCGGAGCGTTTGCCACCGGCCGCCCGTCGCGGTTTCGAGACGTGTTGGACGGATTGAGCAACACCCTGGGCTTCGGCGAAGTCAAGGCTCGGACACCCTACTACCGTGACGTGGAGATCGCCGGGAAAATTGACATTCCGACCGAACCGGCTGACATTTGTGCCATGGGTGGCAGTTTGAAAACCGACACCGGGCACACCGAATGGGTCGATGGACGCGTCCACCAATCGGGGTTCACGACAACATTTTCCCCCAACCGTAAGGTGCTCTGCACCGACAGCGGTCGCGAATTCGATGTCGACTTTACAAACATCCGCGAAGGCAAGAACACGACGGCGTTGACCCAAGCCGCCGTCACCTCTCGCAGCTATCACCAAGGCGGCGTGAACGTCACGATGATGGACGGTTCGGTTCGCTTCATCACCGATTCGATCAACCTGGAACTGTGGCGAAACCTGTCCACCCGCGCCGGCGGCGAAACCGTGACCGTGCCGGAGTAAACGGCACATGCCGGTTGGATTGACCAATCTGGCGTAGCGGAACTCGCGGAGAGTTTCGATCGCCCTAATCGCAGTCGTGCTGTTGGCGAGCCGAAAGCCTTGGCGGCTTCCGCTACGCATTGTGCTGTTGGCGAGCCGAAAGCCTTGGCGGCTTCCGCTACGGATTGACGAAGCAGGACCGGAAGCCTTGGCGGCTTCCGCTACGCGTTGGCGAAGTGATCGGCGACGGCATCACGCGTCGGTCGGGTGATCACGCCGCGCTGGGTGATGATGGCGGTGACCAATTCGGCCGGGGTGACGTCGAAGGCGGGATTGAGCACGCCGACGGCGTCGGGAACGATGCGGACGCCGTGCGGCGCGGCGATTTCTTCGCGGCCGCGTTGTTCGATCGGGATGTCGTCGCCGCAATCGAGTTCCAAATCGAACGTGTTGGTCGGGGCAGCGACGTAGAACGGCAACCCGTGATGCTTGGCCAACACCGCGACAGGATAGGTTCCGATCTTGTTGGCCACGTCGCCGCGGGCGGTGATCCGGTCGGCCCCGACGATCACGGCTTGGATTTTTCCCTGACGCATCAATGATCCCGACATCGAATCGGTGATCACGGTGACATCGACACCGGCTTGCGAGAGCTCCCAAGCGGTCAAGCGTCCGCCTTGCAACAACGGGCGAGTTTCGTCGGCGAAGACTTTCGGGGCGTCCCCGGTTTGGTGCAAGTGATAGATCGGCGCGAGCGCGGTCCCCCAGGTCGATGTGGCCAAGCCGCCTGCATTGCAATGCGTCAGCACGGTTTCGACGTCGGCCAGCAAGGGGGCGCCGTTGCGTCCGATCGCGTGGCACATCTGGCGGTCTTCCTCGTGAATCCGCGTGGCCTCGGCGACCAACGCGGCCTTCAATTCCCTCTCCGGCGTGGAATCGACGATCTGGCGCATGCGGTCCAGCGCCCAGAACAGATTGACCGCCGTGGGGCGGCTGGTCGCCAAGGATTCGATCGCGTCGATGTACCGAGATCGATCGGGGGTATCGGTTTCATCGGACGGAACGGCCAGGCAAACGCCATAGGCCGCCGCGATGCCGATCGCCGGGGCGCCGCGAACGACCAATCGCCGGATCGCGTCATGCGTCTGTGCGACGGTGGTGCAAACCAGCTCGGTCAATTCCCCCGGCAGCTTGGTTTGGTCGATCAGAATCAAACGGTGGTTTTCGAAGCGGAGTGTTTCGGGGGCGGTCATGAATCGGATGACGACTTGGGAGCGGTGACTGGGAGCGGGTTACTGGGGTTCACCCGAAGGCGAATAGACAGAACAATGTAGACCATGCCTGCGCCGCGGCGAACATGCCTTCAAGATGGCTTCACGGCGGCGAACACGTCCAGCCATCGGATCGATGGGCTTGCCCTACATCACGAGACCGTTTCTTTGATCGCTTTTTGGATAACGCTACCGATCGAGCTGCGATTGATGTTGCTGGCCGTGATCGGAATCGCGCTCGGCGCGGTGGCCAATTGGGCGATCTATCGACTCGCTTGGGACGCACGTTGGATCGGCCCCTGGTCCCCGGCCGACCCGCAAGCACTGCCGCGAAAGTCATCGGATCGAATTCCGATCCTCGGTTGGTTGGGCCTGCGTCGCGAAATCCCCCTGCACGGCAAAGCGTTTTGGGTTCGCCCGATGTTGATCGAGTTGTCGATGGCGATCGGGATCCCGTTGTATTACTGGTTCGTCACGCAGACGGGGATGTTGCTGCCGCCGGCCGATCGCGTTCCGGTGGCGGTCGCCGGGAATGAACCCTGGATGACGGCGGTGTTCGCATCGCACCTGATCTTGATTTCGTTGATGGTGGCGGCGACGTTTATCGATTTCGACGAACAGACGATTCCCGACGAGATCACGATCCCGGGGACGTTGATCGCGTTGGTCGTGGCGTGCCTGGCGCAGAAAGATTCCTTTCTGCCGGCGTTGGATCTGGACGGCGTGCTGGTTCCTGTGGCGTTTTATTTGCCAGCGCCGGCCGCGGATCCGAAGTGGTTCGGGCCGACGGGCTGGTGGACGGGCGTGGGGATTTGGACGATGTGGTGTTTTGCCCTGTCCAATCGCCGGGTGATTCTGCGTCGCGGTCCGCTGAAGGCGTTCGAGTATTTCTTCGCCTCGCTGGTTCGCAACAAGCCTTACAACCCGTGGAAGCGGTTGCTGGCGATGTGGTTGATCGGTGCGGTGATCATCCGCATCATCTTCGGCGTCGCCGGCGATGTGTGGATCGGATTGTTGACGGCGTTGATCGGACTGGGGGTCGGCGGCGGGGTGGTTTGGGCGATTCGGATCGTCGGCAGCGTCGCGATGCGTCGCGAGGCGATGGGATTCGGCGACGTGACGTTGATGGCAATGATCGGCGCGTTCATCGGCTGGCAGGGGGCGGTGATGTCGTTTTTTCTGGCCCCGATCGCGGCGATCGCGATCGTATTGGTGTATTTCATCATCACCCGCAATTCGGAGATCCCGTTCGGTCCCTACCTGTGTGCGGGGACGTTACTTTCCGTTTTTGGGTGGGATCGGCTGGTCAATGGGTGGTTCTTGGGCAATCTGGCGATCCTGGGACCATTTATGCTTTGGCTGTTTCTTGCCCTTACGGGTATCATGGGAGTGATGCTTTATTTCTGGCGGGTCACAAAGGAGACGCTGTTCGGTGAATGAGAACATGAACAATCGCGATCGCGGGGACGGTTTTTCGAACATGGCTTCGGCCGGCGCGAGATGCCTGGCCGGCGGTGTGATCATCGCGCTAACGTGTGGCTGCGTCGACACACCGGTCGCATCCAAGCCCGTCGTCACCGAACCCACCGAACCGGTGGTCCTGGTCGGCGACTCGTCAGCGCCCGAAACCAAACCCGAGTCTGCAAGCGAGCCCGTGAAAACGACGAGCAGCGATGAAGCGTCCAACGAGAAAGCCCCCGAACCGGAAAAGCGAACCGTGACAGAGTCGAACGAAGAACCGGCGCCGAAGCAAAAGTTGGATTTCGTCAAAGAGTACAACGCACTGGATCGCAACGCGGCGTACGTGATCTTGAACAAGGGCACCGAACCGCCGGGGCCGGGCGGCTACACGATGACCAAGGACCCGGGCACTTACATTTGCCGCCAATGCAACGCTCAGCTGTACCGCAGCGATGACAAGTTCGAAAGCCACTGTGGTTGGCCCAGTTTTGATGACGAAATCAAAGGCGCGGTCCGGCGTCAAAGAGATGCCGATGGTTATCGCGTTGAGATCGTGTGCGCCAATTGTGACGGTCACCTGGGACACGTTTTCCAAGGCGAACGGCTCACCGAAAAGAACACGCGGCACTGTGTCAATTCGATCTCGATGAAGTTTATCCCCCAAGGCAAGGAGTTGCCGCCGAAGCTGGTAATCGAAGACGACAAGAAGCGGCGAAGGGATGCGGAGACGAAACAGAACTAGCGGGCAGAAGCGTTGATGCACAGGCTTTAGCCGCCATGGTCGCTGCGAATGCAGCGACGGGAATCGCCTCAAGGCCAGACACCAACGGTTGCTTTAATCTCCCTTTCCCCTTTATTAACAAGGCGTCTGTTCTGATGCTGGTTTGGATCGATCGAATCTTGCTTGTGGCACTGGTGATGGTGGTTGCCGTGCTGGTGTTCACTTCTTGGCCGGCCGCCATGGATGAGCAAACCCTCGACGGCCAGGCGTTGCTGGCACACATGATGGCCAGCGGAGTGCTGGTGATGGGGTTGCCGGTGTTCGCGTTGTTCTTCTTGAGGTATCTGCCGGCCAAGCGGACGACGTCCTGGTTACAGATCTTGGGCTACCTGGCGACGGTGGCGGCCGGGCTGGTCGCGATCGCCACCGTGTTCCTGTGCATGCTGCCGGTTCCATCGACCCACCAGATGCATTCACTGATGTCGATTCACGGCTGGGCGGGATTCATGATGATTCCCGCGATCGTGGTGCTGTTGATCGGGACGCGGGCTACACGATCAGCATCGCATCCCCATAGCTGAAGAAACGGTATTCGTTCTCGATCGCTTTAGCATACGCCTCGAGAATCAACTCGCGGGTGGCAAAGGCGCTGACGAGCACCAGCAACGTGCTTTTGGGCAGGTGGAAATTGGTCATCAACGCGTCGACGATCTTGAATTGATAGGGCGGGCGGATGAACAGATCAGTCGTCGAAGTCCAAGCCCGCAGGTCGCCCGAAAGCTCCGCCGCGGCACTCTCGAGCACACGCACGCTGGTCGTGCCGACGGCAACACAGCGGCCGCCGGCGGCCCGTCGCTGGACGATCAAGTCGGCGTTTTCTTCGGTGATCTGTCCCCACTCGGTATGCATCTCGTGCTCCGACAGCGTCGCGGTGCTGATTGGGCGGAACGTTCCCAGCCCCACGTGTAGCGTCACCGATGCGGTCTCGGTGCCACCGTCGGCGATCTGGCCGAGCAGGCTGGGGGTGAAATGCAGCCCGGCGGTCGGCGCGGCCACGCTGCCGGGCGTCTTGGCAAACACGGTTTGGTAGTTGGACACGTCGGCATCGACCATGTGCCCGTCGCGAATGTACGGCGGCAGCGGCACGCGTCCGAAACGATTGAGCCACTGATCGGCGCTGGCGGATTCTGACAATTCGGTCTCATCGCCTGCGAATGCCAGACGATCGGCGGGGGGACGAGGCAACACGAGCATGTGCCCGTGTTCGGTCCGCGCGACCACTTCCAGCCGCATGCCGGGCAACCCGTTGCGGTCTTCAATCGTGATCGTTTCCCCGGGAACCAGTTTGCCGCGGGTTTTGGTCAACACCTCCCAGATCCCCGTTTCGGCGTCTTCACGCAAAAACAGTCCCTGCCAGCGACCTTGGGTCCGCGTGCGGAACCCGACCATTCGCGCCGGGATGACGCGGCTGTCGTTCAGCACCAGGGTGTCCTCGCTGCGCAACAGGTCCGGCAGATCGCGGACATAGTGGTGTTCGATCTCGCCACTGCTGCGATGGACTAACATCAGCCGGGCGTCGCTGCGGGTCGCCAGGGGTTCCTGGGCGATCCGCTCGCGGGGTAATTCGTAGTCATAGAAATCGATTTCGCTCATGGCCGAAGTGTAGCAGCCGGCCGTGCGATTGAAGATGGGAGGCAAAACGTGGCGACCGCTACGATCCGGGTCAAGTGAACGATTTGAATGGGGGTCAAACGTTCGATTGCGCGGTGCCGAAACTGGTGGAGGAGGCGTAGACATCAAGTGCAGACGTGATGCCATCGATCCATTGCCCCCCGCCCAGCCAGAGTTCATGCGGTTTCCAAATTCACCCTCCCTGGCAGGGTGAATCGGGCGCAGCGAGGGGCATGTGCATCAAGTTAAGACTTAACCCTCCCCGGAAGGGAGGGTCGAGCGTAGCGAGGGGAGGATCGAGCGGTGGCAGTTGGGTATCACTGAGCCACAGCAAACCCTCCCCGCTCCGAGCGCTCACTCCTCCGCGCCCCTCCCAGAGGGAAGGGTGATGTCTTCACTGGAACGCCCCCCACTTATTCAAGCTGTGATGCCGTACTTCGACGTCGATGAACTTCGCCGAGCTGCGATGGGGGGGTGGGGCGAGATCCTTAGTTCCGCCGGCATCCCGGCCGCCGTTTTGGATGGCCGCAACCACCCCTGTCCCAAGTGCGGCGGGCGCGACCGATTCGCAGCCTTTCGCGATCTTCCGCAACGTGGGGCGGTCCATTGCCGACGCTGCTTTACCCGCGGCAGTGCGATCCGCCCCGGTGACGGGATCGCCACGCTGCGCTGGTGGCTGGGCTGTTCCTTTGCCGAATCGCTGGCTTTCCTGGCCGATGCGGTGGGCGTCCGACCGACCGTCGGCAGTCTCCGCAGCCGGACCGCTGCGGCTCCATCGTCCTGCTCAACAGGCTCGATCCCCATCGACCAGTCTGCCGAAGCGATCGACGCGCACACCACCTTCGCCCGCGACGCCCATCGCCGCATTGATGCAGCCACCCGCCGCCGGCTTGCCGAACAGCTGACGGTTTCGGAGCACGCCCTGCAGAGGCTTCGGGTCGGTGTGACGACTGATGGCAACAGTAGCACGTGGCCGATGCGAAACGAACACGACCAGGTGATCGGAGTTCGCATCAGTGGATTGCCTTGGACGCAAAAACGGAACTCCAAATGGTCACGACGCGGTAGCCAAAGCGGGATCTTTGTCGCCCGTCGGACCGCCGGACCAAGCACCGCGACAGAAACTCAGGAGACGCTTTATATCACCGAAGGAGCCTCGGACACCGCGGCGGCGATCACGTCAGGCTTGTGGGCGATCGGACGGGCCAGCTGCAGCGCGTCCACCTTCTTCGTCGACCGCTACATCCACCGGCACCAGCCCCGGCGACTTGCGATCATCGCCGACAATGACGATGCCGGACGAAGCGGCGCCAAACGATTGGCCAAGTCACTCTGCCAAGCCCTGCCAAGGTCCTTGAGCGAAGTCGACGTGATCGCTCCCCCCGCACCGGCAAACGATCTCCGCGCCTGGGCGGCGACGTCTGCGATCAATCTGGCCGACGCCACCGCGATTGCCACGATTCGGCCGAAGACGCAGAAGACGTTTCGCTTTTGAGTCTTGAGTCTTAGTTCTTGTCACCCATTTTCCTGTCCTCATTCTCTCCCGGGCGTCCATTTTTCTGCCCCCTATTTTTCTGTCAGACCGTCCCAGCTACTCGCCAATAAAAAAAGCGTCAGCGGGTCCGCTGACGCTTTTCGATGATTTCGATTTTCGTTCGTGGCTTAGAAGCACACGGCTCGGTCGCCGGTGTGGATCTTCGTCAAACTTGACGGGTCGGTGACGGTGGCGACCGACTGGCTCCCATTGACGCTGTTGATCAGCAGGTGTGCGACCAAGCGTTCGCCGGTCAGGTATTGGTGGTACACGGTGACCGAGGCTCCGGGCCGCATGGCTTGGCCGCTTCGCAAGATGACGCGGCCCGATTTCTGATCGACTCCGACCACCGTGGCAATGACGTTCTTTCGTGCGGCCGGTTTGGGGGCGATACGAGCGTGATCGACTTTGGCGGCCTTTTTGATGGGCAGTGCGACCGGCATCGGCAATGCCTGAGTCTTTTGCTTCACCGTCGACTGGGGCTTGGCCGCATTGTCACTGAGCGACAACGAGACCGGTTGACCGGCGGGTCGGGCTGTTTGAACGTCGGACGTTGCGGTGACCGGGGTGATCGTCACGGGCTGGATCGCCATGCCGCCGATCATTTTGACCTGACCGACTTCGACTTCCGACCGTTCTACCTTGGCGGCTTGAAACAGTTTCAACCCTTCCGCCGTCGTGGTCGTCTCGACACCGGCGGCGCCGCTTTCGGCTTCTGTGTCGTCTTCTTCAATCGGGGCTTCCAGCACTTCGGCACCGGCACCTTCGCCTTGAATTCCCTCTGGCTGCTCGGCACCTTCACCGGAAATCGGATCCGGGACGACCGGCGGCGGAATCAACTCTTCGGGCACATCTTCCTCGATCGGGCCGGTCGCTCGGTTCGGGCAGCACACGCACAGGGCTTTCGCCGCGGCGGCACGAACGTCCGCATTGGGCTCCAAGTGGCAACCGCTGTCGTCGCGTTCGTAAGCGATTTCGCTCAACCGCTTGGTGACCTTTTCGCTGCAGCAGGACGTCGATCCGCACTTGCTGCACCCTTCGCCATTGGCTGCCGTTTCGATCGCTTCGATCGCGGCCAATCGCACGTCCGGCGTGCAGTCATCCATGGCTGCCAGCAGGGCGTCGGTGATCTTGCCTTCCTTGTCGTAGCATCCACAGCCCATGTCGGCCAGGAACTTGATCGCCTTGATCTTCTGGGCCTTCAAGTCCTCGGCTTGCTTGATCTCCGCCGCCGCTTTGATCGCCGGGTTGGGCGATTCCAGGTTGGCCGGGTCGGCGATGCGTTTCAGCGGCGGTTTTCGTTCCAGACCGGGATGGTTCCCACGCCGGTTGGTCGTCACGTCACGGATTTTTTGGATGCCCTGAGGGATTCCGATGAACCGCCAGATGGTCGGTACCGGGGCCTCGGTCGGGACCTGGGCGTCGGACGGGGATGCGGTGGAAATGGCTAACGCTGCCACCGAAATCCAAATGAGATGATTCGTTTTCACCGTGGCATTCCATTGCGGTTTGTGTTTCGATGGCGTTTCGCGAGGGCGATCGAGTGGCTCCGCCGAGCGTCGATCCCATCGTTTCGCACATACACCCGTGCATGTGTCCTTACTATGGTGATCGGCAAATCACCCACGTCAGTTCATTTGCAAAATGCGGCTGAAGCCAATCACGGCCCGGTTTCTGGTGAATCCTGTGAAAGATTGCCGATTGCGAGGGTTGCAGGACGGGCGGGGGAGAGAAAAGGTGCCGAGTGCTGTGGCCGAAAGGCGTCCGAGGGGGCAGAATCCGCAGTCGAACGATCGGCGATTGCCAGTTTCACGAGCCTTGTTTCATGCGGTAGGGTTCGGCGGAAAAACTGAACTGGTCTCAACCGGTTTGCGCACTTAGTCCCGTTCCTTAACGGCCTGCGGAAAAAGGGTAAGAAGATTTCGGAGGTAAGAAGATGATGAATTGCGCTCTCCATCGAGTCTCGCCAATTTTCCTACCTCCAAAATCTTCCTACCTCTCGCCCCGACACGACGGGGACACTGGGAAGGTTGGCAGAATGATTCGCACACAGAATGATAAAATGCCCCGGGCGGACAGCTGATCGCAAGGCAGTTCAGCGGAATCGAAGCCGTCAAAACCCCGCGGCCAAATATTCACAACACCTCCAGCTTCAGATTGCGGAATCGAACTTCGGTCTTGCCGCCGCTGTGAAGTTGGAAGGCGATGATGCCGGTTTCGGCGCCGTCGGGATCGTGCAACTCGACGCAGGGCTGGTCGTTGAGGAATGTCTGGATGTGGTGTCCGCGGGCGACGATTTCATACTTGTTCCACTCGCCCGGTTTGACGTGCGACTCGCCGGATTGGTCCCACAGCAACTTGCGTCCGTGTTCTTCGTACAGCTTGCCCCACCATCCGGGGCCGATGTCGGCTTGGTATCCGGAAACTTCGCCGTCGTGTGCGTGGCTGCGGAACTGGATCCCGCTGTTGCCGGCGTTGTCGACCAGTTTGACCTCGACGGTCAATCGAAAATCCGCGACCGACAGATCACTGACAATCCAATCGTTGCGTTGCAGCCCGTCGGTCCGCCCGACCAATTCCCCGTCTTCGACCGACCACAGGGACGGATCGCCATTCCAGTGCGTCAGATCGGTCCCGTTGAAGAACGCCGCGGCATTCTCTTTGGTCGCCCGCATCGGCACCTGTTGTTTTCCGCGCAGGTAGGCGATCAGCGAACGGACTTCGTGTGGCGAGAACTGTTTCAACTGATCGTCGGGCATCATCGATTTGTCGGCCGTCGCTCGTTGTTCGATTTCGTCTTTGGGGATGACAACGACGGCATCGGAGGTTTGGATCGTCAGCGAGAACTCGTCTTCGGCCTTGACCAGCCCGTTGACCACGCGTCCGTCATCGACCAAGACCACTGTCGGCACGTATTCTTTGGCCATCACGGCGCTGGGGTCGACGATGTTGGACAACAGGTACTCCAAGTTCGCGCGATTCGATCCGGTCAGGTCCGGTCCGACTTTGAACCCGACGCCGTACAGGACGTGACACTTCATGCAGGTTTTGGCAAACACCGCGCGGCCGAGCTCCGGGTCTGCCGGCGGATGGTCGGTCGACGCGACCAGTTGCGTGTACTCCGCGATCATCGCCAGTTTGTCAGCGGCCGATTCGCGGGCGACGCCCCAGACGTTGTCCAGCATCGCATCGATTTTTTTGTTGTCCAAGAATTGCAACTGACGGACCAGATCCGCGGTCAGGTCGGTGCCGGGGATCTGCTCGGCCTCGATCGCCGTCAGCAGTGCGATGCCGGGGGCGACCCTGGAACACAGCGTCGCCAGCGCCGAACGCTTCTGGGCGGGACTGAGTTGCTCATAGACCGTTAGCAAGGCTGGGGCGATGGAATCGTCGTCGTATTGTGCCAGTCCCCGGATCGCGTCGTCCCGCAGCGGTGAGTCGACCTTCAAAAGACCGACCAGGGTGGGAACCAAGCCGGGATCATCCATGTCCAGCAGTGACTGCAAGGCAACTTGTCGGGTTTCCAGGGGCGCGGACGCATCGGCGACTTGCGTTCTCATCGCCGCGAGCGCTTGCTTGTCGCCGAACGTGACGCCCAGGGCGATCGCCTGCAAGCGGACCTCATGATCCTTGCTCGACAACAATTTTCGCGCAACGAGCGTCCATTGCGATGGCGGCTTGACTTGGCGTCGTCCTTCCAGCGAGGACCGGATCGCGTTGAGGTACGTCAGTTGCGTGGCCGCATCGCTGGCGCCACCGAGTGCCACCACCAGAACGGACAGCGAGTCCTCGCCGCTTTCGCCGATTCGTCGCAGCATGAATTCTCGCAACAGCGGGATGCGCTCGCCCGCCGACATCGCCAACGCGATCGCGCGCGAGGCATCCAGATCCGCCAGCGGTTCAGCCGCATACCAATACATCAGCGGCAGGTTGTGGTCGTCGGCGTCTTCGGCGTGCGACGTCAATGCCTGCAACAAATCCCAACGCGAATCCAAGGCCAGTTTCTGGGCCGCGGAGGCGAGGTACAGCCGCACGATCGGTGAATCATCCTCGCCGGCCATGTCGACGAATTGCTGTGTCCATACCGGGGACAGGTTGCCTGCGGTCGATTCCATCACCAATTGGATCGCCCAACCGCGGACATAGGGGCTTTTGTCAGCCATCAGGGAGAGAGAAACCTTTGAATCCAAATTGCCGGTCACGTGCAGTGCCCAGGCGGCGCGCAACCGACGCGTGTCGTCGCTGTGTGTCGTGGCGGTTTGACGGAGCCACGTGACGGCTTCGCTGGCGATTGGTCGTTCGACGGCCCGTTCTTGCAACACGCGTCGGCTGTGGCGGACGTACCAGTCGTTGGCGTGAAGCGTCAATTCGGCCAGTTCCAGATCGCTGGCCGTGGCAAGGTCGATCTCCGGCGCGGCGGTGCCTACTTCGTCACCGTAGCTGATTTTATAAATCCGGCCGTTGCTACGATCGTGCAGCGTGGATTCGCGACGGTGACAGGCCTGCATGTCGTACCAATCGATCATCCACGCGTTGCCATCGGGACCGTATCGGAGGTTCAAAATCTGTGACGCTTGGTCGCCGGTCAGCAGAAAATCAGGGCCGTGGCGTCCGACATAGCCTGAACCGGCCGGTTCCAACACATCGACGTTCAACCGTTGGCCGTGAATATTGTTCATCATCAGCTGGCCACGGTATTTTTCGGGCCATGTGTCGCCCAAATAAATCATCGCCCCGGCGTGCGCGTGCCCGCCGCCAGCGGAATCCGACTTGCTGTTGCCCCCGTGCGGCGTCGCCCCCAGGTAGTGCAGGTGATCGGCGATGGTGACGATGTCGCGGTAGGTGTGGGGATTGAAATGACGTCCGCCTTGGCGTTGATAGCGGGCACCATCGATGATGTGGTACAGGTGCGGGATCACACAGGCGGTGATGAAGGCTTGGCCGTGATCGTTAAAGTCCACGCCCCAGGGGTTGCTGGTGCCGTGGGCGAACACTTCGAATTCGTGTCGCGTGGGATGGTATCGCCAGACGCCGCAATTGATCGGTGTCCGCTGGTCGTCCGGCGTTCCCGGTTTGCCGACGCGGGAATGGGTGAACACTCCGTGGCAACCGTACAGCCATCCGTCGGGCCCCCAGATGAACGCGTTCAGGGTTTCGTGGGTGTCTTGATAGCCCCAGCCGTCGAGCAGGATTTGGGGGTCGGAATCGGGAACGTCGTCACCGTCTTTGTCGGGAATGAACATCAGGTACGGTGCCGCCCCGACCCAAACGCCTCCGAACCCGACTTCCAGTCCGCTGACCAGGTTCAGCCCTTCGGCAAACACCTTGCTCTGATCCAGCGAACCGTCGTTGTCGGTGTCTTCAAAGATCAAGATTCGGTCACGTCCGACGTCACCTTTTGCTCGCGTCGGATATTCGTACGCCTCCGCGATCCAGACGCGTCCGCGATCATCCAGGGCCATCGCGATCGGTTGTTTCACATCGGGTTCGGCCGCACCCACGGTGACGTGAAACCCATCGGGGACACGCATCGCGTCGGCGGCCTGCTGGGCTTCCAATCCGGCGTGCGGGTACTCGTCGGCGGTCAGTGCCACCATAGCCGGCGTCGGTCGAGCGGGGGCATTGGCGTGCAATCGGAAATCGTCAAAATTGACGTGTCCCCAGCCGCCGGTGTATTCATCGACAAGCCGGACCATGACTTCCTTTCCGACGTGGGCGCGCAGGTCGACGATGACGCGTCGCATTGTTTCGCTGTTGGTGCCGTTGCTTTGATAGAACACGCGCCCGCTGTCTTTGCGCAGCAGCTCGACGCGTGTGGATTCGTGGTCGCCGCCGTTGGCCAAGTAGGACGCATAGGGTTGTGAGACGATGAACGGTGCCGAGGTGAGTGTGCCGGTGGGCTCGTCGCCGACTTTTTCGTAGCCGCCGATCCAAAACTGGCCGTCATGGTTGCTGTGCATGTCTTGGCGACGTGCGTGAACCGTGTCACCCTTGATCGGTTGACCGTCGAACGCGGTGCCGGTCGCCGTCCAGTCGTCCAGCGTGCCGGTTTCGAAATCCAGGTTCAGCACCCGGCCGTCACGATTTTTGGGACGAATCCCGGAGGTCGCGGATGCGTCGTCCGCGGTGGTTTTTCCGGCCGCCGCCCCGGCGACATAGCTGCCGTCGGACTTTTTGATCCGCAAATAATCCAGCGCAAACATGTACGCTTTCTTGGCGGTGGGATTCGCGCCGACGATTGTCACCCCCAACGTGTGCTTGTTCCCTTTCAACGTCAATTTCGGATAAGACAACACGCCGGTCGTGATGACTTGGCGATCGAACAGATCGATCGGTTCTCCTAGCGGTTGATCGTCAAGCGACAACTGAACGATTCCGTAGTCCACCGCACAGGTCAGGACCACCTCCAAGTCGACGACTCCGGTGACCGGCGGCAATTGAATCGTCAGCGTGTCGCCGGGCTTGGCATCGGTCCACCACAACTGCGACTTGCCGCTCCAGTTGTCGGCTTTGAAGTTCGACATGTCCTGCGGACGCGCGTCGCCTCCGCTGGCGCGAAACTTCAACGATTCGCCTTCGATGGCTCCGGCGGCCCGCGCGGTTTTGGGATCGATCTTGGATTTCGGGCCGCGTTTGGCGGTCGCTCCTTCGGCGCTGGGCGGTTTGGGACCCTGGTACGGTTTTGGTTGGGCGGCCAGCCACCGGTCCTGGGAAACCGGGTGTTGGGTGTGTTTCAGCACGTGCGCGCCTTTCATGCCGCCGACGATGATGTCCGGGTTGCCGTCGGCGTCCAAGTCTTTGACGACGACCTGGCGTCCGATCCCCGCTTCACCATCGGCTTGATAGGGAACCCAATCGATGCCGTCTACGCCGCGAACCAGACGAAACCAATAGACCACCGCACCGGCGTCCCACATCGGACTTTGTCGATGGTGCGACCAATAGGTCTTTCCCGTCACGATGTCTTTCAAACCGTCACCGTCGATGTCGGCCAATTCCACCGAATGCGGTTCGCTGAACAGCACCCCGTATTTGTTTTCCGACGGGTGCGAACCCATGATTTGGTGTTGTTTGAAGGTACGTTTGTCTCCATCAACGATCTGTTCGAACCACGACAATCCAAAATTGTGGGCCGAGTCGCTGGTGATGATGTCGTTGTCGCCATCGCCATCGACGTCATAGGCGTACATTTCCGCGCCGCCGCTGCCGCCACACAGTCGGACGTCGTGATGCATCCAACGCGATGTCAGCGCATCGCTTTCCGGTTGTTCGTACCAGCCCTTGGGGTGAATGATGTCCAGTCGGTCGTCGCCATTGACGTCGCCGATCCCCAGCCCGTGTCCGAATCGCGTCGCGGTCACTTGGGGCGAAATCGCGTGGAACTGCCACGTGCCGAACGGGTCGTCGGCATCGATCGTCGCGAATCCAAAAAATCCGTCCCGTGTGCACACCAGCTCGGGACGGTCATCGCCCAGCAGGTCGATCAACTCGGGCGACTCATTGGACACCCAATCAAACACTTGGTGCTTTTTCCAATGCGCGTCCAGTCCGTCCTGCTTCGGATTCTCGTAAACGTAGGCCGGTGTACCGGGAAATCCCACGACGAAGATGTCGTTCCAGCCGTCCTGATCGAAATCGTAGATCCAGGAGAAGAAGTGGTCCGCATAGCGGTTCATATCTTGCGGAACCGGCGAGTAGATTTCGTGCTTGGTTTGGTAGTCGGGCCCGGCAAACCAATACGGCCCATAAACCACGTCATTGATGCCGTCACCGTTGATGTCGCCGGCCGAGACGCCTTCAGAAAAATAAGTCCCCGTCAGCTGTTGACGCTGGAACTGGTGCAGCGTGGGGCCGTCGGCGGCGGACAGGCCGTGGCTGTCGATCATGGTGGCGATCGAGACAGCGATGATCGAAGCGGCGATCCACAGAACGGGGCGAGAATGGTTCACAAGGCTACTTTTTCGCATCGGACGCTTGCCGGAGGAGGTGGGGATGGGAAACGGAGGGGATCGTATTCTACAACGACTGCAGCGTGTATGTTGTGGAGACCTGCCCTTCTTTGTCCCGCCCCACCTGCCAAAACGAAGCTGCGATGAAACGTCTGTCCCCACTGTTCACCGTGATCTTGCTGCTGGGTTTGCCGCTTGGCCCCCCCGCGACCGCGACCGAATGGAACGCGACGTTGGACGCCAATCCGCCGACGGAAGCCACGCGGCCGATGAATGTGCTGTTCCTCATTTCCGATGACCTCACGTACACCGCCCTGTCGTGCTACGGAAACACGGTTTGTCAAACGCCCAATATCGACGCATTGGCCGCCAGCGGAACACGATTCACCCGGGCCTATTGCCAGGGAACCTATTGCGGGCCCTCGCGTGCCTCGTTCATGTCCGGGTTCTATCCGCACGCAACCGGCGTGCTGGGATACAAGAGTCCGCGGGCACAGATCGGCGACCGGGCGACGTGGTCCCAGCACTTCAAGAACAACGGCTATTACGCCGCGAGGGTCAGCAAGATCTTTCACATGGGCGTTCCCGGCGGCATCGAGGACCATGGTCCGGGGCGTGATTACAACGGAGCCGATGACGCGCTGTCATGGACCGAACGATTCAACAGCCCCGGACCGGAATGGCGGGCTGCGGGTGATGGCGAGACGCTGGAAGGCAATCCCGACGGCAAGAAACCCGTGGTCGGCGGCAACACCTTTGTCGTCGTGGAGGCCGACGGCGATGACGACGTTCACAGCGATGGCAAGACCGCCAAGAAAGCTTGCGAGCTGATTCGTCAGCAGCGCGACCAGCCGTTCTGGTTGGGCGTCGGTTTCGTCCGGCCGCACGTCCCCTTCGTCGCGCCGAAGTCCTACTTCCCGCCTTACAAACCCTACAGCAAACACGACTTGCCGCCCAAGATCGAAGGTGACTGGGACGACATCCCCAAAGCCGGCATCAACTATAAAACCAGCCAAAACATGAAGATGGATCTGCGGCGACAAAAGAAGGCCATCGGAGGCTACTATGCGTCGGTCGCGTACATGGATGCCCAGGTCGGCAAGGTGCTCGATGCGCTCAAGGCGTCGGGACAGGAAGACAACACGATCGTGATCTTCACCAGCGACCATGGATACCATCTGGGCGAACATGATTTCTGGGCCAAGGTGTCGTTGCGCGACGAATCGGCCGGCGTGCCACTGATCATTCGGGTTCCCGGAAAAAAACCCGCGGTGTGCCACCGTTTCGTCGAATTGCTGGACCTGTATCCGACCGTCGCGACGCTGTGCGGTTTGGACATCCCCAAACATGTGCAAGGCAAAGACATCTCGAAAATGCTGGACGATCCCAATCACCAAGTCCGCGAGTTTGCCTTCAGTGTCGCACCGATGCGGAAAGGATTTTTGATTCGCGAGGATCGATTCGCATACATCCAGTACAAAGAAGACGCGTCGGCGGGCATGGAGTTGTTTGACACGCACGCCGATCCGCAAGGCTACGACAATCTGGCCGACGACGAACGTTACCGTGACGTGCTGGAACGCATGCGATCCACCTTGACCGAGAAACTGGCCGAGGTTCGCGACAATGATCTGTCGCTGCAAATCAGCGACCGGGAATCACCTAAAGGCTAGACACCAGCGGTTGCCGGATCCCTTTCGATTTGAGCCGGTGCCAGTTGCTTGATCGCCATGAGGTGACCGGCGATAATCGGCTTGTCCCCCAGTCCCCTACACCCCAGGCACTTCTCATGGATCGCCGAAAGTTCATTGCCGCATCCACGCTCGCCGCATCTGCCGTTGCCAGTCGCCATGCCTATGCCGCCGCCGGCGACAAGAAACGCCGCGTCGGGTTGATCGGGTGTGGCTGGTACGGAAAGTGTGACCTGCTGCAGTTGATGAACATCGAACCGGTCGAAGTCGTTTCGCTGTGCGACGTCGATTCGAACCTGTTGGACGAATGTGCGGATTTGATAGCCTCCCGCCAAGTCTCCAAAAAACGGCCGCGGACCTATGGGCAATACACCGACATGCTTGCCGAACGGGATTTGGACATCGTGCTGATCGCCACGCCCGACCACTGGCATGCGTTGCCGATGATCGCGGCGGTCAATGCCGGTGCCGATGTCTATGTGCAAAAGCCGACCGGGGTCGATGTGCTGGAAAGCAAAGCGATGTTGGACGCGGCTCGCGAAACTGGACGCGTGGTCCAAGTGGGGACGCAACGCCGCAGCACGCCGCACTTGATCGAAGCGAAGCAACGTGTGGTGGACGCTGGGTTACTTGGTGATGTTGCGTACGCGGAAGTTTGTTGTTACTACCACATGCGGGCGAAAAAGAATCCGCCGGATACCGCACCGCCGGAATACCTGGATTACGAAACCTGGACCGGGCCGGCACCGATGCGGCCCTACAACGAACTGGTGCACCCTCGGTCCTGGCGAGCGTTCATGGAGTATGGCAACGGGATCGTCGGTGACATGTGCGTTCACATGCTGGACATGGTGCGCTGGCAGTTAGGCCTGGGGTGGCCGAAACGGATCAGCAGCAGCGGCGGCATCTACGTCGACCATGATTCCAAAGCAAATATTTCGGATACACAATCGGCACGGTTTGAGTTTGATGAACTGGACATTAACTGGACACACCGCAGTTGGGGCAACGCGCCCGATCCCGAATGGCCTTGGGCGGGCATCATCTACGGCGACCGGGGCACGTTGAAGTTGGATGTCCACAAGTACGAATTCACGCCCCGCGGCGGCGGCCAGAAACTGACCGGCGAAAAGCTGATCGAAACCGACAAGTACCCCACCGACGTCACCGATCAAAAGAACTGGCGGTTGGAACTGCACGTCGCGTCGGCGATCCGCGGTCACATGCGGGACTTCCTTGATGCGATCGATCGCCGTTCCAAGCCGATCGCCGACATCTTGCAGGGGCACATTTCCAGTGCATCCTGCATCATGGCGAACGTTTCAATGGACTTGGGGCGGTCCTTGGAATTCGATCCCGCCACTCACACCATCGTTGGCGACGCCGAAGCGACCGACAAGCTGAAACGCCCCTATCGAAAGCCCTACGTGCACCCGTCCGAGGATTAACCGACGATCAACGCTTGGAGTCTGGCATGGCAAACGTCGCATCATACCGCGGCATCTGCTTGACTTCCCACGAAGTTTCCGATTGCTCATTGATGAACCAACGAGGAGGCGTGTGCGTCGTGCTCCACTGTCTTGCTTCGTCAACCATGGAGCTAACGATTTCGAGGTGTTGCGAACTCAGATCATGGACTTCACCAAGATCCGTTTGCATGTCGAACAGTTGCCACGCCGCCTTCGGACCTCGCTTGAGTGCCTTCCATTGGTCCCGGCGGATCCCGACGTTGTGAAAGCCGTTCCAGTGTCGCAATGCAAAAATCGACTCGCCGGCACGCGGGCTTTCTCCGGCCGTTAGAGCGTCCCAAATGTCTTTGCCGTGCAATTCTTGTTCGGCGGGAAGTGTGGCTCCGGCAAGTCGCGCGAACGTGGGATAAAAATCGAGTGCCGAGACGGGGTGTTCAAAACGCGTTGCCGCAGCGAGCTGGTCAGGCCAGTGAAAGAACATTGGCACGCGGAATCCGCCTTCGCACACGCTGCCTTTTCCTTGTTGAAGCGGTGCGTTATTGGCCCCCGCGCCGATCTTTCCGCCGTTGTCGCTGAGAAATACGATCAGCGTGTTGTCGATCGCCCCGTTGGCTTTGAGTGCATCGACTAATCGTCCGATGCCCCGATCAACCGCATAGACCATTGCAGCGTAGGTTCTTCGTTTGTCGTCTTTGATGTGGTCGAACTTGGCGAGGTCGTCCTCTTTTGCCTCCAGCGGCGTGTGCGGGGCGTTGTAGGCGAGATACAGGAAGAACGGTTGCTGTTTCTGGTCGGCTTCGTTCACAAATCGAACCGCTTCGCGCGACAACGCATCGGTCATGTACTCGGTCTCTTCCACGACCGTCCCGTTGTGTTCCAGTGGGGTGATGTATTCGTTGAACCGCGTTTTCCCGGCGTTTTTCTGTCGCTGGTAGATCGGCCCGTAACGCTCGGGAAAATACATGTGCCCACCACCAAGGAAACCATAGAAATCGTCGAACCCACGTTCGTTTGGATGGAATCGGGAAGAGAATCCCAGGTGCCATTTGCCGATCGCGCCGGTGTAGTAGCCCGCGTCTTGAAGAACGGTGCCGATCAGCGTTTCACCCACCGGCATGCCTTCGTCGTCATACCGGTCAAACGCGGTGCCGGTCGGCGGCAGATTGAACGGCGCACCGAACACGTGGGGATACCGACCGGACAACATTCCCATCCGGCTCGGACCGCAAAACGGATGCGTCACATAGGCGGATGAAAAGATCGTTCCGTTCGTCGCCAGTTGGTCCAGCGCCGGCGTGGTGATGTCCTGGGAACCATTGAAACCGACATCGGCGTACCCAAGATCGTCACAGAGGATCAGCAAGATATTCGGACGCGGTGGCACAGTTTCGGCACCGCAGACGCTCGCCGTGCAACCTAGTAAAACGACAACCAGACCGCGCAACAAATCGACAGCGACTTTCGTGACCAACTGGCATTCCTCAGTCAAAGGGATTTCGAATTCACTCGCCCCGATTCGGTCGAAGATCCAGACATCTTCGCACGGTCACCGACCGATGACTCATGCCCGCTTCCCAGCGGAGTGCGTGCTTCCGCGCCGTCCAATTTTGGAACGGGGGCTGCATCGTGATTCCGCAATCCCGCCGGTTTACCTTGTCTTTCCCGAGTTTTCTCTGCGAATTCACGACGGTGGCTGAGACGATCTCAAACAGACTCGATCGTTCTGTGCGTTGGCGCTGCAATTCGCATTCGGCACCCGGGATGCGTTCAACAACGAGGAGTATCGGAATTCCGAACTGCTTCGCGACAAGGGATTGCAGTCTGCCGAGAGCAGCGTTTCAGCCGAGGAACCGGAGACGGCCGAGACTACGATTGAAGGACCAGGCCGCTAAAGAACTGGCAAAACGATGGGGGCAAAACGATGAGCAAATCGATTTCGCCGATTCAGATGCTACGCGACAGCGGCGGATTCCACTGAATTTTCCAGCCGGCATCGATCATCGATGCTCCGTCGCCGTTGGGGGCGGGCAGCGAATCGTCTTCCAATTCGGGGCGATTCAATTCGATAGAATCGCGGTCGTCCTTGGCGGGTTCGGCGGGCGTTGTCTGGATGCTTTTCAAGCCGGTTTTCGGCGCGGCGTCGAAGGTTTCGGCCGGCTTCAGACTCATCTGGGAATTCGACGCGGGCTGGGCGATGGTCGACGACGAGTCGCTGGATTGGGCGAACGAGGAGAACCCGTGGGTGATCGCGCTGCCGAAGGGGTCGTAGTAGGACATCGGCACTCGCATCACGGTTTGACGCGGCACGACGACGGTTTCGGTGTAGGGTTCGTAAACCGTGCGTGTGACCGGGCGCCGGACCGTCTGGACGACCTCTTCGTACTCGGTGTACTGAACGGTCTGCGGGACCTTCTTGGTTTCGTAGCGGATCTTGCTGGTTTGCACCGGCACCTTACGGACCTGCTCTTCGGTGATCCAGCGTTGCTGGGTCACGGGCACCTTTCGGGTCTTGGTGGTCGTGACGGGCCGTTGGACGACGTAGGGAACCTTGCGAACCATCGTCGTGGGCACCATCCGAGTCGACTGGACCGGGACGTTTTGGGTGACCACTTCGGTCTGCATTCGCGTCGTTTGCACGGGGACTTTTTGGGTGACGACCTCGCTTTGCATCCGTTGGACTTGGACGGGCACCTGGACCTGCTCGGTCACCGGCATGTAGGACGTCTGGGCGACTTGTTGTTGGACGTAATTGGGGCGGTAGACGTACTGCGTCTGCGCCGTAGGCGGCGTGACGACCGGTTTGGCAACGTAGCCGCCGCGGACACGGGCAAAGATCCCCAGCGGTCCCGGGGTCGCGTAGAGGCCGCGTTGGTACTGCAGGCCGTAGCCGACCGATCCCGGCGTGATCGTGGTTTGGGGGACGTAACCGCCGGCGTCCACGGTCTGGTTGACCATCGTGGTTTGTGGACGCAGCGTCGTGTATTGCTGGGTCTGCATTTGCGTTTCGACGACCGGTCGCTGGACGGTGTACTGCTGCTGGTAGTAGCTGGTTTCGGTGACCGGCCGTTGGACCGTGTATTGTTGCTGGTACATCTTCGTTTCGGTCACCGGCCGATACGTCGTGTACTGCTCTTCACGCTCGGAGGTTTCGGTAACGTACTCGGTTTCGGTGTACGTTTCGTCGCGGTAACTGGTTTCGGTGATCGGTTTCCAAACCGTGAATCGCTCTTCTTTGTACGACGTTTCGACGGTGTTGACCGGAACGGTGATTTCACGCATCTCGGTGCGGGTGCGGACGACCGGGCGGAACGATTTGACTTGTTCTTCCACCATCTCGGTCCGGTACACCGGACGCATCCGCTGAACCGTTTGCTGTTCGTAGCAGGTCGTCGGTTCCAGCCGGTACGCCTGGGGATAACAAAAATCCTGGGCGCCGGCCCGACCGCTCAGAAGACAAGCCCCACCGCTCCACAGAAAGGCAACCGAACCGGTGAGAACCAGACTGCGGGGGAATCGTTTGCAGGAGAACTGGCGAAACATCGCGAGGAAACCTTCTGTAGCAAATAAACGTGTAAACGCGATCGATCGAGCGCTGTGCGGCCCATCTACAGGGCCTCCGTGTAAGGTTACGCAGTTCATTAGCCAAATGCCAAAAAAAGAGTACAAAAACCCCTGTTTTGACTCAAGAAGGCCGCGCCAGATTCACCAAATTGCCTGACTGTTTGCCCACTTCACCAGGCGGAAACTGGGGACCCAAGGGGACAGTTTGTCGGTTGTGCCGATGGTGCGGATTGGGGCGGTCGTGGCCCTGCTTTTGGGAAGGTAGCGGAAGTCGCCAAGACTTTCGTGTTGGCGCAGCAACGTTGCCTTGGGATGCCGAAAGCCTTGGCGGCTTCCGCTACGCTTGGCACTAGCCGGTGTTGGTCATCCATTCGGATTTGGGCAACCGGGCCAACCACGCCAGCCACGCATAATTCGATGCCGAGATCATTGCTTCGCTGTGGGTCAGGCTGAGCGCGGCCAATCCATAGGCGGCGTCCTTGCGGCCGCCGTGCATGATTTTTTCCTTGCCGTTGGCAGGCCCGACCAGGTGGGCCATTTCGTGGACCATCGCGTCGGTCATGAAAGTGACGTCCTTGCCTTTCATGTTTTTGACACACACCTTGACCCGCTTGTGGTCTTCGACCTCCATGTGAAACCCACCCGGGATGGCTTCGGCGAAGATGGCATGTCCTTTGTCATTGGTGCAACTGCCGCCGGTTCGCACGAAGGGCCTGACGGCGCGTCGTGCGCGGGGGTATCGATTAAAGATTTTGATGATCTTGTTGATCGCGTGGACCTGCTGTTTTTCCGTTGACAAGCTCTTTATTTTGAAGCAGCGGTCGACCAGATCATAGCTCGGCTTTTGAGCCTTTTTGCCTTCCAGATACTGCAACGCGTTGAGCAGTTCGATGACGGCGCGGAGTGCCCAGCGTTCGGCACGATTGACCGCAGTGTTGACGCGCGTCATGACGTCCTTCTCCGAATCCGTCATCGGCACAAACGAACTCGCACCCGGCCCGGCAGATCCCCCGCCCGATCCGCCGCTGCCGCCCGATCCACCACCGGATGCGCCTGCCGCGGGTTGCAATTCGTTCAGTTTGGTGATGGTGCGATGCCCCGGATCGACGCGTGCATCGGCGCGGGTGGCCCCGAAGTGATGCTTTTGAAAGATGTAAATCGCCCGCTCGGTCTTGGGGCCGTTGAGCCCATCGACGACCAGAATCGGGTTGGGGCGTCCCTGATTTACCGGGACGCGGTTGAGCGCCTGCTGGATCGATTTGACATCGGGCCGCAGGTTCTTCCCTTGCCGCCCGACGGAACCCGAAATGTGAATTTCGGCCGGCGTCCCACCGGGTTCGTCCGAACCGCTGGTTGGAGAACAGCGTCCGAACAGCCCATAACCCATGCACTCTTGGCGGCTCGCAGACATGATTCGTCCCTTGCGTTAACGGTGGTCATGAACTCCCGTTATCGTGGCGGAACGGTGATTGTTGCTTGCTTTTTGGAAAAATCTTTCCCATCAATCGCCCGGCCGGCCGGGACGCTTGCCGGTCAGCCCGATCGTACGTTGAGAAAAGCATCGCCCCAAGCTGGACGGTCCCATCAGGCCGGTTCGTCGCCCGAGGCGGCGTCAAAGGTGGATTCGATCTCGCGGTAGTTGGCCCGCATGGCGTCGAGTTGCTGTTTCAACCGCTCCAAATCGCGGCCGTTGTCGATCGATTCGCTCAAGATCGGCCGCAGCCATTCCTGCATCAGGTGGAATTGGCCTTTGATTAAATCAGCCAACACGCGTGGGACCTTGTGTTGCACGTAGACCTTTTGATCGGGCGGCTGAGCGTTTGCTTGATGCTCGCTGATGCGTTGCAATTGTTCGCCGGTTGACTTGAGCGTCGCGGCGAGTTGATCGGCCGAAGCGGTCAAGCTGTGCCGTAGGGCATCCATGCGCGCGTCCATGCGTTCTTCGCTGCCGTCGCCGCTGGCCGCGATCGCTCGTGAGATGACCTGGCGAATGGATTCCAATCCGTCCCGCATCGAAGCCAATTGACGCATCAATTGCCCCGCCTGATCCTCGCTGTCCAGGCCCTGCATGCGGATGCTTTCGACGAACGAATACTTGATGGCGTCCCAACGTTCTTTTTCTTCCGGCGTCAGGATCCCCATCAGTTCCTTGAACTTCAACACGTTCGCTTCGTTGTCGGTCGTCAGCGTCTGGGCGTCTTGTTCATAGCTGCTGACGATCAGCGATTGCAGTTCCTTGGCGTTCATCACGCTGGCGACCTTTTCCGCCATGCGATTCATGTTCCGATAGCTGCCCTGCAACTTGAACGGCGGCTCGGTGCGATAGGCGTCGGCCTGGGCTGCGCTGCGGATGTAGGCCCGGTTGACCCGCAACACGACATCGCGAACTTGCAACAGTTTCCGCATGACTTCGTACATGTCGCGGACCTGGTCGGGCGAGAAGTTGCCTTGCAGTTCGATGCCTTCCATCGTGTCGCGTTCGGCGGCGCGGATGATCGCACGGGCATCGTCGGGTGAGGCGGAGGAAAGCGGGGCCAGCGTGGCGTTGCTGGTCAAGCAATTTTCCAGGTAGCTCATCTCGAAGGCATCGGCAGAATCCCCGATGATCTCGCCCAGGTTGTAGACGTCGGCGCGGTTGGACAACATGTCGGGAATCTGGAACCGCTCGCCGCTTTCGGTGTAGGGGTTGCCCGCCATCACGACCGACACCCTGCGGCCACGCAAGTCATAGGTTCTCGTTTTGCCGTTGCTGACGCCTTCGATCTTTCGCGTCGCGTCACACAACGAGATGAATTTTTGCAGGAACTCGGGATGGGTGTGTTGGATGTCATCCAGGTACAACATCACGTTGTCGCCCATTTCGAGCGCCAGGTTCAATCGTTCGACCTCTTCCTTGGCCGCGGCGTTGGGTGCTTCGGCGGGGTCGAGCGACGTGACCTGATGCCCGATCGCCGGGCCGTTGATTTTCATGAACACCAACCCAAGGCGATTGGCGATGTATTCCATCAAAGTCGTTTTGCCGTAACCGGGCGGAGAAATCAGCAGCAGCAACCCCATCCGGTCGGTGCGTTTGTTTTCGCCGGCGGCGCCCATTTGTTTGGCCAGGTTGTCGCCGATCAACGGCAGGTAGACCTCGTCCAGCAACCGGTTGCGGACGAAGCTGGTCAAGACGCGCGGTTTGAATTCGCTGAGCCGCATGTCGTCGCGGGCGGCGTCGACGAGCCTGGATTTGGTTTCGTTCAGTTTTCGATACCGCGGCACGATGTCCAACATGTACCGACCGACGCGACGAAGCAGTTCGTGATAGTGGACGACCATCTTGCCGCCTTGGATCCGATCGTGGTTGCCCACCAAGCCGCCCAGCGATGACGCGATTTCGACCTCGGCGATTCGAAATCCAGAAAGGTCGCCGGACAAGATGATCCAGGCCAGCTCGTCCAGGTAGTAGTGGGCCGGATCGACTTGGTTGTCGCCGTCGTGATTGGCCAAGAACGCTTTGGCCCAGTTGCGTGCCAGGACAAAGGATCGAACCGGATCGCTTTCATTGCTCTTCATCGCGGATTCGAGCAAGGTCTGACGATCGACCTCGGGCACCGAGTCCGTAAAGGCCTTGTACAGACCGGCCGTGCGAGAGCTGCACGCCAACTCCGGTTCGTCGTGCACGAGTTGGTCGAACAGGTAGTTGGCGATTCCCGCGGAGGTGACGTGGTGATCGAACAACGGCCCCCACAGCGGATGATCTTGCTGGGCCAATTCGGTCAATCGCTGACGAAACTCGACGGCCGGTTCGGCGTGCGGGTAGGCTTTGGCCAGTTTGGCAAAACCGCCGATCCAATCGATCATCGCGCCTCGTGTTTCCGAATCCAACAGCTTCTCAAACCACAGCAAGCCGGCCGCGCGAACGCTAGGCGGATGGCCCAGCAAATCAATCCGTGCGTCGATCTGCAGCAGCGTCTGGAGGATCATCGCGGCGTCGTGATCGTGCACGCCTTTGGCGTAGCCCTGGTCGAATCGCCCACCGATTTGCGATTGAATCCAGCCGGCGTCGACAGTCTCGGCGGTCAGCGTCTGGCCGTGTGAGCTTCGGTTGTTGAACAGATCCACCGCCAGGAACTCCGCGCGATAGACGTCGCGGTTTTCGCTGATCAGTTCCTGATTCCACAGGTCCTTGGCGTCGGACAGCGCCGGATCGTCCAGCGGGGCAAAAAACTGGGTGCCGGTCAGGTGCAGGCACATCGCGTCGTTGCGCAGGACCGTGGTCAGATCGAGCGGCTGGGTGTTGACGGCGAACTTCTGTTTTCCCAGACGGATGATGTCGCCGCCGTCTTCGTACAGGTCTTGGCGATCCTTCAGCTGACGGACCGAATCCTCACGGATCGTTTTCATCCGGCTTTGCAGATCACCGACCCGCACGGCGTCGTCGAGCTCCTGCAGTTGGTCGATGATGTCGCGGACCTTTTCGACCATCAAGTCACCGGCAAAGTAGGCCGCGATGTCGTCGGCCGACTCCATCGACCGCACGCGATTGTCGATGCCTTTGAGAATCCGATCGGCCGCCGAGGCCAGTGATTCGGCGCGGCGGTTGCGTTTCTCGACCAGTTGCACTTTGCGGGATTCAAACGCCGCGTACACCTCTTCGCGGCGGACGGCCAATTGCTCGATAAAGTCATCGAACTCGGCAAACTTGCCTTCCAGCTCCTCCAGCTGCACCATCACCTTGGTCAGGTATTCGTCGCATCGATCAGGGCTGTCGCAGACGTCCAAGTAGCCCGACGTGGTTTGTTCCAGTAGTTTCAACTGGGACGCAAATTCGGCGCGGCCTTCCACACCGACCAATTCGGACGTGCGGGCTTTGAGCGCGCTGCGGACGCGGTTGACCGAGGCAAACACGTCGCCGATCGCGTCGATGATCTCGGTGCGTTTGGTTGCGTCGTCGATCCGGAGGTTGCTGACCGTTTCGGTCAACAATTCCAGCTGCGATGCGGCGGCGTCAATTTCTTCCCCCAGCGACTTCGATTCGGCAACCGTCGCGACTTCGGCCACGCGATCCTTGGCCGCGGCAATGCGCGTGATGTAGGGATCCAGGGCGCCGGGGGTGAGCAGAAAGTCGACACAGCGGCGGCTTAATCGTTCGCTGCGTTCGGCCGTGGCACTCTCTAGTTCGTCGACAAGCTCCATATCGACGTAGCGGAGTTCCTTCAGCCCCAACGCGTGTCCGCGTTGGGTTCGCAGTTCGGCCAGCGAGGTCACGAAGTCGTCGATCGATTCGAAACGGCTGCGTTCGATTTTCTTGATCAGCGCCTCGATCGCCGCCGAAACCTCTTTGGTGCGCGCATCCGTTTCGCGCCGGGCCCGGACGACCTTGTCGAATTCTTCGACCGCCGCGTTGGACGCTTCGCGAATCTTTTGCAGCGGTTCGGCCAGTTTTTCCGTTTCCGGCTTGTCGATCCAGAAGTAGCTGTCCAGAACGTCGGACGATTTTTTGTTCAGGTCGACGTACAGGCCTTCGTAGCTATCGTCTTTGTCGATCAACTGCAGCAACTCACTGCACTCGGCCATCCCCCGCACGATCTCTTTGTTGCCGATTTTGAACAGCAGCGAATCGGTTTGGTTTTCGGGGACGAAATTGGGTCCGGTGAACGGCGTCTGCCAGATCTGCACCGCGTGGTGTTTCTGGGCTTCTTCCTGACCGCGGAAACAGACCATTTCGCCGCGTTCGAAGAAGGTTTGTCCGTGACAGATCAGCGGCGTGTCAACGGTTTGCTTGATCAGGTTGTAACGCAGTTGGACATAGGTCCCCGAGGTCGGCGCGTAGAACAGGTACAGGTAGTCCTCACCGTTTGACGCGGCGACGGTACGTTGATAACGCATGTCGCTCAGTCCGGTCTCGAACCGTTTGAATTCACCGGTTTGCAGGTAATAACCGCCGGGGAAGATCAGCCCCTGGTCGCCCGGCAGCATGACGCAGGCTTCGGCGATTTCGTCCAACCGGATCGCCTGCTGGATCTTGCTGTTGAAAACCAGGTATCGGAAGTCGTCTTCCTGGTAGGGCTTCATCTTCAGCAACACCAGGTTGCCCAGGACGGCGTAATAGATCTCGGCGTCGTCGAGCGTTTGGTCGGGGTTGTCGACCGGTTCGGCGTAGATGCCTTCGCCGCTGCTGGTGTTGTTTTCGACCTTGATCGTCAGGTCGCCGCCGACGGTTTCCACAAACACGATGTCTTCGATCGAGATGTGGGGGTGTTCGCCGTAGTGATGTTGGTCGCGGGTGGTGCGTGTCCAGCGGAACTCGTGCTGGGCGGGCTCTTTGACTTCATGGTCACTGCGGTTGTCGACGTACTCGATCGCGTCGGGCGCGACCCGCCATTTAAACGATTTGATGTCGCGAGTGGTTTTGCCGACCTGGAACACCATGTGCAGGATCGGGCCGGAGCGATAAAACCGCGAAAAACGCGTGTCTTTGTAGAACCGATACAGTTCACTGAAATCGTTGTGAAAACGCGAATCGCCGATCAGATCCAACGTCGCTTCGTGGAACTGGTTGTCTTCGAACCGGTAGGCCGAAAAGACATCCGAGAGTTCGATTTCGGTCTTCAAGCCGAATTGGACGTTGTAGCCGAACAGGAACTTGTCGCCGACGGAAACCAGGTCGCGGGGGACGCAGTTGTGCTCGGTGGTGACGCGTTCGGTCGAGATCAGCTTGGTCTCGATGTTGCCAAAGACTTCCGCACGCGACTCGTTCAGTTTGGCAAGCCGGGTACGCAGGTCGTCGGCGGCATCACGCAAACGATTGCGGAGAACTTCGTAGGTGCCGGCGGCGAGTTGGGAGTCGGGCATGGATTGGCTCCCGGAGGGTGGTTGGGAAATCAGGCGTCGGAATCAATCGGGCATCGCGGGCTGAGTCCCAGGCCGCTGGCGGCGGCCCTGGGAAGGCTTCGCCGGTCTCTGTTCACAGAGCGAAGGGCGAAGCGAGAGTACGGCCCCTCGCGGTCGATCGCGAGGGGCCGTGACGCTGCCGATTACGCTAAACCGCCTTTCAGTTTTTTACCATTGTCGGAACTGCCGCCCAGCAAGCGACTGGCTTTTTGGTCGGCGATGTTGGCCGATCCGGCCATCCCGAGCAGGCTGGTCAATTGGCTCCGCATGTCGTCGCTGTCGGCCATGCCCATCATCTTGGCGATCAACGCGGCGATCGACAGGTCTTTGACGCCGTCGGTGTCCAAATTGAATTGACCGATCATCTTCGACAGTTGGTCGCGGAAGTACTCCGCATTACCGTCAAAGAACGTGTCTTTGATGTCCGTCGCGACGCGGCTGTTGTAGACGAATCGGTCGATCGCTTTTCCGCCCTTGACGGCCGAAGTGATCTGGTCGAAGAACTCGCCGTCGCCGCCGACGATGTCGATGCGGGCCGCTTTGAGTGCTTCGCCGACCACACCGGCTTGGCTTTCGGCGATGCCACGCTGGGCGTCGATCGCCGCGATCTCGACTTCTTTTTCCTTGTTCAGCTTCAGCTTGAACTCTTCGTGTTCCTTTCCGACGCTGTCGAAGATCTTCATCGCTTCGGCCTTTTCGGTGATGCCGGTCGCCTCGCTGCGATACTTTTCCAGTTCGACGCTGGCTTCGGCCATGCCTTGCTTTTCGACCGCGGCGGCTTTGGCTTCGATGCCCTTGGCTTCGGCAACCGCTTTCTTTTCCAGGACGGTCGCTTGGGCCGACCCTTCTTTTTCCAAACTGACGGCTTTGGCTTCTTGCACGCGGGCTTCGGCCAGTCCGGCCGCCGCAGCCTTGGCGGCATCGGCTTCGGCCAACATCTTGGCCGCGGCGGTTTCTTTCTCCGCCGCATCCCGTTTGGCTTCGGCCTCGATGCGGATCTTTTCGGCCAACAGTTCGCTGGCTTCCTTTTCCGCTTGGGCCAGCTTGGTTTGACGAATCAGCTCCTCTTCGGCCTTCATTTCCGCCGCGGTGACTTGCACCTTTTTGGCCCGTTCGGCCTTGGCGATTTCTTCGGTGTCCTTGATTCGCTCTTGCTCTTCGACGACCGCCCGTTCGACCGCGACACGTTCGCGAATCACCTCTTGGATGTTTCGCTTTTCGGTTTCGATCGCCTTTTCCTTTTCGACTTCGGCGACACCGACCACTCGCAAGCGTTCGGTGGCTTCCAAGTCACGGTCTCGGTTGACGCGTTCGAGTTCGACGGCGTCGGTTTTTTCCTTGTTCCGTTGGGCGACCAGGATTTGGCGGTCCTTGTTCTCCGATGCGATGCCGAGTTCTTCTTCGGTCGCGATCCGTGCCCGTTCGGATTCCAGCCGTTGTTCTTCTTCGACCTTTCGTGCCGAGGCTTGTTCGCGGGCGGTGATTTCGGCGATTTCGCGTTTCTGTTTTTCGACCGCTTCGACGCGTTGACGTTCCAGGGCCAGGATGGTTTCCTCGGCTTCGACGTCTTGCTTTTTGAGCGTTTTTTCCTTGTCGCGGGTGAACTGGTTTTCCTTGACCTTTTCGGCACTGGTCAGTTCGGTGATCTTCTTGATGCCCTCGGCGTCCAGGATATTGTTTGGCGAGAGCAGTTCCAGCGGCGTTTGTTCCAGATAGTCGATCGCCGCATCGTCCAATCGGTAACCGTTCAAATCGGTGCCGATGACCTTCAGGATTTCATCCTTGAACTTGTCGCGTTCGTCGTACAGTTCAACAAAATCAAATTGCTTGCCGACGGTTTTCAATGCTTCGGAGAACTTGGCGTCGAACAGTTCACGCAGGGTATCGAGTTCCGAACAGCGGCGGGCACCGATCGACGCGGCGACTTCCTTCATCTCTTCTTCGCTGCTGTCGACGCGGATGAAGAAGGCGACTTTGATGTCCGCTCGAATGTTGTCTTTACAGATCAACCCTTCGCTGCCTTGACGGCTGATTTCAAAACTTTTCAGCGACAAATCCATCAATTCGTAGCGATGGATCACCGGGACGATCAGCATGCCGTTGCCGGTGACGACATCCATCTTGCCCATCCCGGTTTTGACGATCGCCTGGTCCGGGCCGACCACCATGTAACATTTCTTGATCGTCGCGACGATGCCCAGAAGCACCACAAAGAGAATCCCGACGCCGATCAGGACACTCGTCAGCAGGCCTTCGGCCAGCAGCGGGGTCGCAAGAGTACTCCAAGTCATCACGATTCAGTCTCCGGTTCAAGTTCAGTAACGGTGTAGATCCGTTTGGTTGGGTCAAACTCTGTAATCCGCACTTCCGTCCCTTTCGGAATCACTGCCCCCGTGGTGCGGACATTTAACAAAAGCGGAGCGGCATTCGTCCGAAACTTAGCTTGCCCAAAGCGGGGGGATGCTTCGATCGACGAAATTTCGCATGTTGCCCCCAGCAGCCGGTCTTTGTCGTAACCGGGCTCGGGCGAAAATTTTCCGACCACCGGCTGGGTGACAAACTTGGTCACCACCACGGCGATGACAAAGTTGCGCACCGTGAGCAGGATCGAAGGCAGCCAGAACGGTTGGTAACGTGAGGCGTCAAACGCGTGCCACAGGCCGTAAGAGGTCATCCAGAACAGGACGGTGAATGCCCCGAACCAGATCACCAACGGCACACGCCCGAAGTTGGACCAGCGGACCGTCGTGGCCGCAAACCCGCCCAAAAAGTCCAATCCGACCGGGTGACCGACTTCGGCATCGCCACCGGCGACATCAAAATCCACCGCGTCCAGGTCCGGCGTGCCCAGGTCCACGTCCATGTCCAGGTCGGCGTCCAGATCGATGTCGGGCGCCCCCAAATCCAGTTCAATCAACCCGATCAAGGCCACCAGGGTGTACATCACCATCAGACAAACCAGAATCGACGCCGGCCAAACGGGACCGACGAACATTCGATTGGCGAGATCTGTCAGCACTTCTTCCACAGCGGTCATGCCCGGGCAAGAGTCATGCGAGTTCCTAAACCGACTCGTTAGCGTAGGGCATTTTCAGGCCGTCGGCGGGGCGCTAGGTTCCCCAGAAAGGCGAAAACTTCGAAGTCGCCGGGGCGCCGGGCCTCGCGCTGGGCCTCGCGCTGGGGCTCGCGCTGGGCCTCGCGCCTGCGAACGGGACGCTCCAGAGGCCCCGCGTCGGAGTGGCCGCGGAGCGGGCCTCTTTGGTGCTTGTTCTCTGAAGTGCGACGCGGACTTCTGCGACCGTCCACTTGCGAAAAAGCGTTGCAGCGTTGCGATCGGGCCTGTGAATCCACTCCGGCTTTGCTGGCCTTCGCGTCGCTTCAGCAGCCCAAATGCAGATTCGAGTGCTTCCGCTGAGAGCCAACTCCGCTCAGCTGGCTCAAGCATCGATGCAGAGCGCTGCACATGCTCAACGAGTTTGCGACTCAGCTGGTCGCTCAACTCACCACGCTCCTCCCGGCACGGATCGAGCTGGGTTTGCAGGATCTCGCCGCTGTGTTGACTCAGTGCCTGGGGACTCCCCCATGCCCGTGAGCGTCCCCTGGGAGAGAGCGCGTTTCCGCCGCAAGCAAGCGCCAGAGAGGGTCCGTGGCTTGCAAGAACCGCTTCGGCCACCTGAAAACAAAAGCCCTGGCGACTTCCGCTACAGCCCAACCCATCACCTCTACAATCGGCGGAGCGGGGCCGCTTGGCGAAGACGCGGCACGGATTTTCCACAATTTCAATTCGGTTCTTAGCAACAAATGTGACAGTGGGACGAGAACGTTAGTGTGCATCGCGGCGAACTTGATCGCCCAGGCAAAAGACTTACGGTTTCCGTCCTTCCTCACCCCCAGGAACTTACCATGGCTGCTTACATCAAATTTGATGGCGTCGACGGCGAATGCAAAGACAAGGACCACAAGGGATGGAGCGACTTGCTGTCGTTCAGCCAAGCGGTCCATCAACCCGGCGGCTCGGCCACCGGGGCGACGCGGCGTCGCGGCGACGTCATCATGGAAGACATCTCCTGCACCAAGGAACTGGATAAATCGAGCCCCAAAATCGCCGAATCGGTGTGCAAGGGCAAGGTCTATCCGAAGGTCGAAATCGACGTCACCGCGTCGTACACCGATGCCGGTCGCGTGACCTACTATCGGTACGAACTGACCAATGTTCTGGTGACCAGCTACAACATCGGCGGTGCCGGTCAAAGCGAGTCGGTGCCGACCGAAGACTTCTCATTGAACTTCGAAGAGATCAAGGTGACCTACACCGAGAACGATTCCAAGGGCAAGAAGAAGGGCAACATCGAGTACAGCTGGAAAGTCGAAGAAGGCGAAAGCTGATCCGCCGCTGGACTCTACATTTCGCGCTCGGTCCGTTTGCCGTGGTGGCAAGCGGACCGGTTCGCGTTGATGATGAATTTGACACTCACTGGCGGATGATCGACCGAGACAACATGACGTTCCCCCACCCCACCCTCTTTTGATCAAGCAATGGCACTTCAACAGAAAAACCGACTCCTGAATCTCAACACGGTTCTCGGTGACGATGTGCTGCTGCTCACGTCAATGACCGGCAACGAAGAACTGGGGCGGCTGTTTCATTACCAGTTGGAACTGATCAGCGACGATCCCGGCATCAAGCCGCAAGACATCGTCGGCACCCCGATCGGCTGGAGCGTGGAGCTGGCCGACAACTCCCGCCGCCACTGGCACGGCCATGTCAAAAGCCTGTCCCGCGGTGACGTCGATCGTGAAGGCCGACGCAACTATCGCGTCGAAGTCGTGCCCTGGTTGTGGTTCCTCACCCAAACCAGCGACTGCAAGATCTTTCAAGACACCAAGGTCCCCGACATCATCGACGAGGTGCTGGGAGAATACGGATTCGCCGACTACAAGGCCGACTTTCTGCTGGACCACAAGGAATGGGAATACTGCGTCCAATACCGTGAAACGGACTTCAATTTCTTGTCACGGCTGATGGAACAAGAAGGCATCTTCTACTACTTCAAACACTCCGAAGGTGCTCACCAGATGGTGATCACCGATCACAAGGACGGCTATTACACGCTGCCCGAATCCAACGTCGACTTCCCCGATGACACCGGATCGCGGGCCATCGACGACCACCTGACCAGCTGGGAACGCAAGTTCGAATTCGTGCCGGGCAAGTGGGCCCAACGCGATTACAACTTCAAAACCCCCAGCGACGATCTGGGGACCGATACCGGAACGGTCGTCGACCTGCCCGAAATCGGCAACTACGAGATGTACGACTACCCCGGCGAATACGGCGACAAAAGTGTCGGCGGCGGCGAGACGCGACTGCGGATCGAGGCCGAAGAAACACGCCACGATCTCGTTTCGGCAACCAGTTTGTGCAAAACGTTCCAGGCCGGTGGGCGGTTCACCGTCGACCAGCATCGCGACAGTGACGAAGAGGGCGCCGAGGTCGTGATCACGGCGATCCAACACAGCGCCAGCGAACCGATGGGCTATGAAACCGGCGACGACGGGGGATTGGCGTACCGCAACTCGATCACCTGTCTGCCTTCCTCACGCGTCTTCCGAACGCCCCGCAGCACCGCCAAACCGATCATCAGCGGCGTCCAGACGGCGATCGTCACCGGTCCACCCGGTGAGGAGATTTATCCCGATGAATTCGGCCGCGTCAAATGCCAGTTCCATTGGGACCGCTACGGCGAAAAAGACGACAAGAGCAGCTGCTGGATCCGCGTCTCCCAAGTCCATGCCGGTTCCGGATTCGGCGGCATCAGCATCCCACGGATCGACGAAGAGGTCGTCGTCAGTTTTCTCGAAGGCGACCCCGATCGACCGTTGGTGACCGGACGCGTCTACCACGCCCAAAACATGCCGCCGTTTGGTCTGCCGGATTCCAAGAACATCAGCGGCATCAAATCCAACAGCACCAAGGGCGGTGGCGGCTACAACGAATACGTCATGGACGACACCAAAGGCAACGAACTGATCCGCGAACATGGACAGTTCGACAAGGATTCGACCATCGAAAACGATCTCCGCGAACACGTCCTGAACAATCGCACCCGTGATGTTTCGGTCGACGAAGCGGTCAGCATCGGCAGCAACCAAGAGATCAACGTCGGCGCCGACCGCACGGTCAATGTCGGGGCCAATCAAGACGTTTCGATCGGATCCAATTCCACGCTCAGCGTCGGCGCCAATCGCGAAATCACCGTCGGCGCCAACCGCACATTGAATGTGTCCGGTTCACAGGAAGACAACACCGGGGCCAGTCGAAGCACGACCGTCGCCAGCAGCGATTCGTTGGACGTGGGCACCACACTGGAAATCAACGCCGGCACGATGATCAAGCTGTCTGTCGGCGGATCCGTCGTCGAGATCGGCCCCAGCGGGATCAAGATTTCCGGCCCGATGGTCGACATCGCCGGTGCCGGAACCGTCAACATCGTCGGCGGCGTCGTCAAAGTCAATTCGTAGCAAACAATCCACAGGCATCGCATTTGATGACACAATCGCCCACCAGCACTGACCCGCAACCCGACGCAACGATCGTCCAGCTGCGGCACGGCCAATCACTTCAATTGCGAGAGGATGGCCAGCGTCAATCCGTGCACCTGATGTCCGTCGACGGTAAATGTCGGCTGGAAATCCAGATCACCGAATCGGGCCCCGTCCTGATGCTCAACGGCGCCGGGCTGCAGGTTTCGGTCGACGGCCCGCTTGCCTTTGATGCCGGCAAGGTCTCGATCCACGCGCGCGATTCGATGGCGTTGTCGACCGACGGGGACTTGAGCCTGAAAAGCGGCGGCGAAATGCATTCGATCGGACGTAGCCAATCGATCGAATCGGAACTCGGCGATGTCAACGTCAAAGCCAACGATGATGTCCGGCTGAACGGCGAACGTGTCCGAGTGAACTGCTAGCCCCTCCGATGGAATTAGAAAACACAACCCCGTTTCCGGCTCTGTTGTTTCGCGGCGCGATCGATGAAGACCGGTTCTGCGCGTCGGTGACCTGTCGCGTCACGTACCAGCTGACCGACAAGGGACTGGTGCTGTCGCAGGAACAACCCTGGATCGTTTCCGCCGAACCCTGGGAAGGTCCCCACGGCGGGCCGATGGAAAGCGACGAAGTGTTCTATCGCGGCGGTGTCGACGTCCTGGTGTTCGGCCAGGCGTGCCCGTTTCGCGATGACCCGACCCGTGGCCAGGTGGTCGTTCGCGTCGGCGACGCGTTTCAATCGGCGGTCTCGGTTTTTGGTGACCGAGTCTGGGTCGAACGCGACGGCGAGCTGATCCCCGGCCAGCCACAACCCTTTCAATCCATGCCGCTGGAATTGAGTCATGCCTACGGCGGAAGCGACGTCTGGGATGAATTGGACATCCCCTACAGCGACAATCCCGCCGGCCGTGGATACTACCTGTCGCAAGAAAGCGCGGTCGGATCGCCGCTGCCGAATCTGGAAGCCCCCAACCATCTGATTTCCAAGTGGGACGACCAGAGCGAACCGGTCGCCACCGGCACGGTTCCGATGGCGTTCGGCCCGAAGCTAAAAAGGTTCATGGTGATCGATGAAGTCACCGGCGAGATGAAGAAGTTGGACCCCAGGATGTTCAACAGCGCGTTTCCCCATTTGATCGTCGACTCCGTTCAGCCCGGTCAACACGTCGTCGTCGATGGCGTCTACCCGCACGGATCGCTTGCCTTTGCCATCCCGGATGCCGATCTGGAAGTCGTGCTGCAATTCGATGAGGAACAAATCGTGGCGCCGCTGAAGATCGATCAGATCGGAATCGAATGTGAATCCAAACGCGTCTTTATCGGCTGGAGATACCCGTTTCGCTATCGTTTTTACCCCCTGCAAAAACGCAGTTGCGCGCTGCGATTGCGATCACCGCAGACCTAATCGTGGAATCAACCAGATGGCGATAACACCATTTAATTTGGGAGCAGATCAATGCACGCCGTGATGAAACACTGGCATCCGATGATGGGCATTGATTTCCACATCCCCTGGCCGCCCGGATCGCCCTCGCCGGCACCCTCGCCGGTTCCCTACCGCACGGGCATGGTGCTGATCGGGACCAGCATGATCGCCTCATACGCGCCGACCCATCTGAGCATGGGGTACGGGATGTCGATGCAGCAGGGTACGGACATCGGTTTTTTGATCCCGCACATCGGACCGCCCAGCGTTCTGTTGGCGATCGAAATCCCGCTCAGTTCGTCAAAGTCCTATTTCGGCGTCGCACGGTATCCGGCCGAAGGCAAACCGATCTGTGTTGCCATGTCGCTGATGGTCAACATGAACCTGAACTGCGGCACGCCGGTGCCCACGCCGACGGGGATGGTGCTGGCACTCAACACGCACATGGTTTCGATGTCACTGGCCGACATGATTTATGGCTCGGTGCACATGTTGCTCGATTTCGGGTTGCAATCGTTGCTGCAGTGGGCCGGCGGCAAGGCGGGCGGGCTGATCGCGGCGCGATTTGAAATGCAGATCGCCTACCTGACCTATCGCTTCGGCCCACAACTGTTGTCCAAGGCGGCGGCCAAGGCATTCCTGCGTTCGTCCGGCCGGAGCATCAAGGGCCGTGACATCAATCGCGTCGCCCGTGAATTTGCCGACGCCCACAACGCTCGCGTTCAAACCGGACGCAACGCCGTTCCCAGCATCACCAGTGAACTGGCCGGCAACATCACCGGCTGGTTCACCGGCGGGCCGATGGGCGCCGACAATGCCACGATCGGCGGCCCGACGCTGGTCGACGAGGTCAGTGTCGGCGGAACCCCGGTCGGGAACATTCCCACCTCGATGGCCCAAGGCGCCGCCGATTATGTGAACGAACCGAGCGTCCCCGAACATCCCTCCTCACCACCAGCCAGTTCCACCCCCGACGCCGGTCCACCAGCGCCCGATGCTGGACCGCCTGCACCCGATGCGGGCGCCGGTACGCCTGATGCCGGTACGCCTGATGCCGGTACGCCTGATGCCGGAACGCCTGATGCTGGCGGGGCGGACGACGGCGGGCCCAATGCGTCTTACCCGCCCGACGACGGCGGCGTTTGCGGACCTGATAACCCGGGACCTTACGAATGAACCAAAGCAGTTCCCATGCCACGGAGACGGACGAGCTGCCGCTGGCGACCCAGGTTTCCGGACGATCGTCCAACGGTGATTTCATCCTCTCGGTCTTGGCCAAGCGGACCTATCGTTGGGTCGACGACCATTGGCATGTCGATGAAGAACAGGAGCCGTTGTGTGGCGAGCCGCTGGCCAATGCAGATCATCCGGCGTTGATGGAGCGAGACAGCGATCTGCATCCTCACAAAGAGAAAACGGATGTGATCGTCAAAGGCCACGCCTATGGCGACGGTCGCAGCGCGTTTCTGGCCGGCGTCGATGTCAACGGTCATCGCATGATGATTCATGTCAGCGGCGACCGCATGGCCGACCGGACGACGACCAACCGATTGTATTTCTCGTCTCCCCAGCCCGTCGAAAAGGTCCCGCTGTGCTTTTCCCGCGCCTACGGCGGCGTCGACACGCTCTCGGAGGCAAAGTACGGCAACCCGTTCCTGGAACTTGCCGATCAGTATCGCGGCCAAGAGATCGATCTCGAAGCGGCCAGCCCGTTTCGCTACCCACGCAACGCCGGCGGGATGGGCTACTTGATGGAACTGGACCCCGCGACGTTCCAGCCGATTCCGCTTCCCAATCTGGAAGCCCCGTCCCAATTGTTGACCCCCGAGACGCTGACCTACGGCGACATCGACCAGTGGCCGCGGATGCCGCTGCCGGCCGCCACCGACTGGGTCGATTACGGCATGTTTCCCCGCAACGCCTTGATGGGGTTCGTGCCCTGGTTCGATCCGGAAATCGCCTCGGTGATCGAAATCGAAGCGAATTACGTGCCGGCGGAGATTTGGCATGAAGACTTTCGCGGCAATCCGTCGACGTTTATCGCGGGTCTGAACGGCGCCCCGCTGCCGCTGCAACTGCCGCACCTGACCGGCGGAGAGCAGGTGATGTTGCGAAACATCCATCCGACGCATCACCAGTGGGGGTTCACGTTGCCCGACGAGGTGCCGACGTTGCGAACCGACGGCCGACAGGGAAAACTGAACGACACCCAAGCGGTGATCCACACGATCGTGATCCACCCGGACAGCGGACGCCTGACGACTCTATGGCGTGGCTCGGCCAAGGCGCTGCGGCCCTACCTGCCCGAGGAACTGGAACGAATGCCGTTTGAGGCGATTTGGAACTGATGCGAGTCGTCGTGCGAGTCACCTCGGAGATCAATCACGGCCGTCGGTTTTGGCTGATCCCGGGACAGTCGGTGGTGGTCGGCGGCGATGAGTCCGCGGAAATCGCCTTTCCGCATTCCGGGATGATGCCCCAACAATTTCAACTGAAGTGCGATTTCCATCATTGCACGTTGACCGCACTGGCGGAAGCGACCTGCTGCAACGGCACTCCGGTCACACAGACCACGCTGTCCAGCGGCGATCGGATTGAAGCCGGACAGATGCGGTTCGTCGTTGAATTGGACGCCCCAACGTCAGCCGCGGCCGGCAAAGTCTCGCGGCCGCAGAAACCGACCGCCGCGGCGACCGGCACGGGGAAACCATCCGACTCCCACCCGGATCTGTGGCAGATCGTTCGGTCGACCGACAAAGCGACGTTGTTGCGAGCCCATCCGAGCGACGAAGCCGACGGGTTGGCAGCGCATCGATCGGCGCTGGCAAGCATCGAACGATCCGATTCCACACGCATGTTTCGATTGCTGCCGCCGGCTTGCCAAACGCCAGCCTCTGAAAACTCACAATCCCCGCCGGCAGATCCACCGGCTTCAAAAACGCCGCCGGCAGGCCTGTTTGTCGCCCGGCACCTGGGCGGAGAAACTCAGCAGCGATTGTCGGTTTCGCTTGCTGCGATGGATCAGCCGCCGAATCAATGGCCGACCGACGCCCAACTGGGAACCGTCGGCTGGGTCACGCAAGGCGACGATGCGTTGATCCTGCGGGTTTTGGGCTTGGCCGCCCAAGGCCGCGGGGCAACACACGCGCGTGCCAACGCCCAGTGGTTACTGTGCAGTGCGGATGCGGCCGAGATGACGCGTTTGCTGGTCGATTCGGACGCTGCGTATTTGAACAATCTGATCGACGGATTCGATGCGATTTGGGCTGAGTGTGCAGATCCGCCTCAGTTGCACGTTTTGGTCGGCAAGGATTGCTTGGCACAATTGAGTCCGTCCTGACGCGACCTGTTCAGGCGACCACCGAGAGAAGGGGAAATTGGCAGTCAAAACCAGGTTCTATCTTTTTTTCGAATTCTCGCCGCAACAAATCGGTCGATGACGCGAGAACGGTAGTGTGCATTGCGGCGGGGCACTTCGCCGTGACGACGAATCACCACTTTCTACCGACTTTCCCCCACTCAAGAAAACGAAATGGCTGCTTACATTAAATTCGATGGCGTCGACGGCGAATGCAAAGACAAGGATCACAAGGGATGGAGCGACCTGCTGTCGTTCAGCCAAGCGGTTCACCAGCCCGGCGGTTCGGCCACCGGATCGACACGTCGACGTGGCGACGTCATCCTGGAAGACATCTCCTGCGCCAAGGAACTGGACAAATCGAGCCCCAAGATCGCCGAATCGGTGTGCAAGGGCAAAGTCTATCCGAAGGTCGAAATCGACGTCACCGCGTCCTACACCGACGCCGGCCGCGTGACCTACTATCGCTATGAACTGAAGAACGTTCTGGTGACCAGCTACAGCATCGGCGGTGCCGGTCAAAGCGAGTCGGTGCCGACCGAAGACTTTTCGTTGAACTTTGAAGAGATCAAGGTGACCTACACCGAAAACGACTCCAAGGGCAAGAAGAAGGGCAACATCGAGTACAGTTGGAAGGTCGAAGAAGGCGAAAGCTGATCGATCGCTCGAAACATCAAACCGTAATCGGTCCGGTCGCCCACTCAGGCGATCGGGCCTGTTTTTATTGAACCATGCGGTTTGCCGACCTTCCGCGGTAGCGTGCGACGTTCAGAGATTCGATAATCGTACTGGACGTCAGCTGCATCGCACCAACACCATCTCCAGACCAAGCAATGGCACTCCAACAGCAAAACCGGCTCCTGAATCTGACCACGGTTCTCGGCGACGATGTGCTGCTGCTGACGTCTTTCACCGGCAATGAAGAAATCGGCCGGTTGTTCCATTACCAATTGGAACTGATCAGCGACGATCCCGGCATCAAGCCGCAAGACATTGTCGGCACACCGATCGGCTGGAGCATCGAACTGGCCGACAACTCGCGCCGCCATTGGCACGGCCACGTCAAAAGCCTGGCCTGTGGCGACGTCGACGGCCAAGACCGCCGCAACTATCGCGTCGAAGTCGTGCCCTGGTTGTGGTTTCTGACCCAGACCAGCGACTGCAAGATCTTTCAAGACACCAAGGTCCCCGACATCATCGATGCCGTCTTGGGGGAATACGGGTTTGCCGATTACCAGCCCGATTTGCAACTGGAACACAAGGACTGGGAGTATTGCGTCCAGTATCGCGAAACGGACTTCAACTTCTTGTCACGGCTGATGGAACAAGAAGGCATTTTTTATTACTTCAAACACTCCGACGGTGCTCATCAGATGGTGATCACCGACCACAAGGACGGCTACTACACGCTGCCGGAATCCAACGTCGACTTTCCCGACGACACCGGATCGCGGGCGATCGACGATCACCTGACCAGCTGGGAACGCAAGTATCAATTTGTGCCGGGGAAATGGGCCCAGCGAGACTATAACTTCAAAACCCCCAGCGATGATCTCGGCACCGACACCGGGACCGTCGTCGACTTGCCCGACGTCAGTGATTTCGAAATCTATGATTACCCCGGCGAGTATCCTGACAAAAGTATCGGCGGCGGCGAGACACGGTTGCGAATCGAAGCCGAGGAGACCCGTCACGACGTCGTTTCGGCAACCAGTTTTTGCAAGACGTTCCAAACCGGCGGTCGGTTCACCGTCGATCAACATCGCGACAGCAACGAACAAGGCGCCGAAGTCGTGATCACCGCGATCCAACATTCCGGCAGCGAACCGCTGGCCTACGAAAGCGGCGGCAGCGGGGGCGAAGGGTTGATGTATCGCAATTCGATCAGCTGTCTGCCCGCTTCACGCGTGTTCCGCACCACCCGCAACACGGCCAAACCGATCATCAGCGGCGTGCAAACCGCGATCGTCACCGGCCCGGACGGCGAAGAGATTTATCCCGACGAATACGGCCGTGTGAAATGTCAATTTCACTGGGACCGCTATGGCGAAAACGATGACAAGAGCAGCTGCTGGATCCGCGTCTCGCAGGTCCATGCCGGATCGGGATTCGGCGGCATCGATATCCCACGCATCGACCAGGAAGTCGTCGTCAGTTTCCTCGAAGGCGATCCGGATCGGCCGCTGATCACCGGCCGCGTCTACCATGCGCAAAATATGCCGCCTTGGGATCTACCGGCCAATAAGACGCAAAGCGGCTACCTGTCACGCAGCAGCAAGGGCGGCGGGAAAGACAACGCCAACGCGATCCGATTCGAAGACCTCAAGGGCGAAGAACAAGTCTGGATCCACGCCGAAAAGAACCAGGACATCGAAGTCGAAAACGACGAAACCCATTGGGTCGGACATGACCGCAGCAAGACCATCGACAACGACGAAACCGTTCACGTCAAACATGACCGCACCGAAACGGTCGACAATAACGAAACCATCACGATCAAAAACGATCGCACCGAAAGCGTCGGCGTCAACGAAACGATCTCGATCGGCAAAGATCGCACCGAAGACGTCGGGAAAAACGAAACCATCACCATCGGCGAAAACCGAACCGAAACCGTCGGCAAGAACGAAACGATTTCCGTCAGCGGGGATCGCGCCGAAACCGTCGGCAAAGGCGAAACCGTCTCGATCGGCAAGGACCGCAGCCACAGCGTCGGCGCCAATGACTCGTTGACCGTCGCCAAGAACCTGACGATCAACGCCGGCGACCAGATCACCATCACCACCGGCAAAGCGTCCATCACGATGAAGAAAGATGGTACGATCTCGATCTCCGGCAAAGACATCACGATCAACGGCTCGGGAAAAATCACCGGCAAAGCCAGCAAGAACATGGTCCTCAAAGGCAAGAAAATCTTGCAGAACTAAGTCCCATCGGAACCGAGACACATGAGTTCAACGTCGACGCCCTCCGCTGCCGCGACCAAGCCCTTGGATCGTGAGCGTTGCTGCGAAACCAACCGGCCCGGCGGTCACGCGTTTGGCGTCGACAAGGACGTCAAAGAGCATCGTCGTTCATCCGCACCGCTCACGCCGACCCGGCCTCCGCTGCGTCCCGGCGGCGTTGTGATCGGAACGTTTCTCGGTTGGGATCATGATCAACCCGCCGTGGACTTTCCCGGTAATCCCACGGCCACGGCACTGAAGGCCAGGTCGACCGTCCCCGCGGCGAGCTTTGACGACGGTTGTGAGCTCGCGCTGATGTTTGAAAACGGCGACTGGAACGCTCCGATCGTGATCGGAATCCTGCAACCGCCGCCCCAAACCGATCCCACCACGGTCCCGTTGCCCATCATCCGTGCCGATGCGTCCGCCGATGCTGGCGAAAGCAAAGCCGTCAAAGTCATCGAAGTCGACGATCAGCGGATCGTGTTGGAAGCGGACAAAGAGATCGTCCTCCGCTGTGGCAAGGCCAGTATCACGATGACGCGTGCCGGAAAAATCCTGCTCCGCGGCGCCTACCTGTCCAGCCGCTCCTCGGGGGCCAATCGAATTCGTGGCGGGTCGGTGCAAATCAACTAGTCCGATGGAATTGCTGAACGCCACCAAGTTGATCGCCGGATACACCATGGGGATGAAACCCGATGGTCGTGAATTGTTGGTGGTTGTCGCCAAGGGGACCTTTGATTTTCCGCCGCACCCGAATCAGATCCCGCAACTGGCCGCCGAGCAGGTTCCGTTGGTGATGGCGGACGAGTTCACCGGCCAGCCCGGGTTTTCCGCTACGACGGCCGAAGTCGACTTTGTTCCCACCAAACCCAAGGCGGAAGTGTTGCTCAACGGTTCGGCCTATGCCCCCGGCGGCATTCCGGCCGAGCGCGTGACGGTCGCCCTCACGCTGGGAGGGCTGAGCAAACAATTCGATGTGGTCGGAAACCGGACCTGGCAACCCGGGCTTCGCAGCGCCAAGCCGTCACCGCCGGAACCCTTCACCTCGTTGCCGATCACCTATGACGTTGCGTTCGGTGGCCTGGACGATACCGACGATCCGTCTCGCCACCAGGCCTATCGCGACAACCCGATCGGCGTGGGCTTCCACGCCCGTCCACGGCACCCATCGGTGCAGGATCGTCCGCTGCCCAACACGGAAGAATCCTCCCACCCGGTCGTTGATCCGAAAGGCAATTATCGACCGATGTCCTTCGGTCCGATCGGCAGATCGTGGCCGCCACGGATCGGTTTTGCCGGCACGTATGACGAAGCTTGGCAAGAGAATCAATTTCCGTTTTTGCCCACCGATTTCGACGAGCGGTACTACCAGTCGGCTCCGGAGGACCAGCAACTGGACCGATTGACCGGAAACGAGATGGTCGAACTGACCAATCTGACTCCCGAAGGACGGTGTCAATTTCGGCTCCCCAAAATCGACGTGCCCGTTGAGTTCGTCCTGCGAGATTTCGAATCCGTCAAACAAGACGCGACGTTGGACACCGTGATAATCGATACGGACAAGCGGCAGTTTTCGTTGGTCTGGCGAGCATCGCACCCGCTGCGTCAGAACATGTTCGAAATCAACATGGGCATCGTGGGGCGAATGCCGCGTGGCTGGTATCGAGCTCGCGAGACAGGAAAATCATACTACGGGAACCTGAACGAATTGATTATGGATCGAGACTAACCGGACAGTGCCACGTCGCACGAAGTGAAACCAAAATACAAGCACGCGGCGTTCGCAAGTGCGTCGGGGCAGTACCTGCTCGCGCACTCGCGATTCGAACTCGGATGGATCGAAATATCTGGCGGTCCAACTCACGAAGAAAACGCACCTTTAAAGTGAACACATTGAAGCCGACCGCAGTGATCTCGACGGGCATGGTGACGGGCGTGGGTTTGTCCACGCCCGCCAGTTGCGCCGCGATTCGATGCGCGATCGACAATTTTCAAGAGACCCGATTCATCGCGCGTGGAGGCGACTGGATCGTTGCCTCGGAAGTCCCGCTGGATCCACCGGTGCGAGGCCGCGCGAAACTGATTCGTATGGCGGCGATGGCGATCGCGGAGTGCTGGGCGAAACTTCCCGTCCCCGCCACGCATCCGATCGCGTTGTTGCTGTGCCTGGCAGAGGCCGACCGCCCCGGACGACTGGCAGGCGTGGATGAAAGTCTGCTGAGTGATCTGGCCGATGACCTGGGGGTTCACCTCTCGACGAATTCGGCGGTTTTTCAAAATGGACCGATCGGGGGCGCCCAAGCCGTCCGAACGGCGATGACGTTGATCGACGATCAGTTGGAACCGTTTGTGATCGTTGCGGGCGTCGACACGATGCTGGTCGCAGGGACGTTGACGGCACTCGACGACGCCTATCGCTTGTTGACGCCCAGCAATTCCAACGGGTTGATCCCGGGGGAAGCGGGCGCGGCGGTCGCACTGGCGGCGGTGCAACCGCAGACCGATTCGCCCCAGTTCACGCTGCATGGATGCGGCTTCGGCACCGAAACCGCGACGATCACCTCCGACCTGCCGCTCAAAGCAGACGGCATGTCGGCGGCCATTGGGGATGCGTTTCAATCCAGCGGTTGCACCTATCACGATGTCGCTTACCGGATCACGGACATCAGCGGCGAGCAATACGCATTCAAGGAAGCCTCACTCGCCGCGGCGCGAACGATGAAACAGGTCAAAGAAGAGTTCGATCTGTGGCACACGGCCGATTGCATCGGAGACATCGGTGCGGCCATCGTCCCGTGCATGATCGCGGTTGCCAAAACCGCGGCCGAAAAGAAGTATGCTCCGGGCGACGGCGTGATCTTTCAGTGCGCCAATGACGACGGAGCGAGGTCGGCGATTGTGGGACGTTACACCAGCGGAGCGCCTCGGCATGTCCAATGATGTGTTTGCCAACGGACGAGAGATTTCCTGCAAGGCGGCCGACGGCAAGTCGATCGCGGCCTTCCCCGACGTCTGTTTCACTCCGCCGGAAAACCCCGCGACACCACCCGGCGTGCCGATCCCCTATCCCAACACCGGGATGGCCAAGGATACCACCGCCGGCAGCAAGAAAGTCGTCATCTCGGGCAAGGAAGTGATGCTCAAGAACAAATCCCACTTCAAGAAAAGCATGGGCGACGAGGCGGGCTGTGCCGCCAAGAAAGGCGTGCTGACCAGTACCAATCGGGGCAAGGTCTATTTCACGATGTGGTCGATGGACGTCAAAGTGGAAGGCAAGAACGTCGTCCGGCACATGGACATGACGACCCACAACCACATGTGTATTCCCGGCAATACGCCGCTGTGGATACATATTGACTCAATGGCAAACGCAGCCGCTGGTAAATGTCAAGAAAAGTTGAAAGATGCACGTGATAAGTGTGCGGAGCCTGATGGATCTGTCGTCGTCATTGTTAAAACAAAGGCGGGCAACGACCAAAAGCAGCGTGTATGCACCGAAGAATGCGAAGAAGCAATGAAATGCACCACGGTGCCGAAAGGGAAGGATAAAGAGTTCTGTTGCGCTCCGGCAAATACCGGACACCATGTTGTTCCCGACTCCCAATTTACCGATGAGAACGGCAACAAGCTGCCTGATTACAGCTATTCCAAAGCACCATGCGTTTGCGTCGATGGCGTGAGTCATTCAGTCGGAAAGCATGGCGAGATTCATGGTGCAACCAATACAAAAACGAGGGCGTTTTTGGGGGTCCCCCCAAATACCGCAATCCCTAATCAAACTTGGCCTCTCGCGTTTGCCGAACGAATTGGTGCGGAATCTGTAGCAGAAACAATGGGATGCGACCCAGCCTGTATTGAGCAACAAGTCCGAAAGGGGCATGCGGAAATGGGAATCAAAAGATCCCAGATGGTTCGTCCTACCACCGCAGGTGGAGAACGCAAATGTGGACCACCGATAGAACTTGGCCCCATGAAATAGGTGCTAAAATTGGGCGGATTAGTTTTTAACAACACGGTTTTTCGATCCGGAATCGTTTGGGACAGCACGTCGGCGATTCTTTTGGCATGCGATCCAAATAAAGAGCGTGAATCGCCTCATGCTCGAATCATCCGAACGAATGGTCGTACGTCGGTTGAAACGTCTGTCGGCTTCAACGCCCATTCCCTTTGTCGGCTAGGGGACCCAGGCAAGGGGTTTGTCTGTCTTTCGGAAGACGGCTTTTTTGGTCTCCATCTCGATCAAGAGTTTTCAGTAGGGCACATCTTTGACACAGATCCATCGTCAAAAGATCGTTACGGATCGTTTCGTTTACTGTCAATGATCAACGAGGTCGTTTACGCCGTCGGTTATCAGGGAATGGTGTACCGCTTCGAAGACAATCGACGTTGGATCCGCTTCGATCGTGGGTTGCCGAGCACCATCGATTTGCAAGCCATTGGAGGCGGTGAGGAGGAACTCTGTGCAGTCGGTCGACATGGTGCAATATGGATTCGCGACCGTGACCGTTGGTCAGAATGTGCTTCGCCGACGAACTGGCATCTTACCTGCATCACCAGCACCCCCTCAGGCGAGATCTATGTCGCGGGACACCGCGGTACACTGATCCGTGGAAAGGGGGCGGTGTGGGAAGTCGTTGATCACGATTCAACGAAGAGTGATTTATGGTCGCTGCAGTGGTTTGATGGTCATCTCTACGCAGCGACCATCGACGACGTACTCGTTTTAGACGACGACGCATTGGTTTCGCTTTCGCCAAATACTTTGTCCAGTTCGTATCGGCTTGACGTCTTCCGCGATAAATTGTGGTCGTTTGGCCAGTTTGATGTCGCGTTTTGGAACGGTGACGAATGGAGTACGATCTGTAAGGCGGATGCGTAAAACGGTGATGTCGAAGCGAACGTGACCTAAAATCGTTGGCGTGTGAACTGGCTCATTAGCTCGTGCCCCCATGAACTTTATCCTTGACCAACATGCCGCCGGCGCCTCGGCGAGTTGGCTGCGGCGCGATGCCGCGGTCGGCGAGCCGCACTATTCGCTTCGCGAACTCGCCGAACTCGACGGGCAGTTGGAATCACACCTGGAAGGGCTGCGTTTGGCCGGTGCGTCTGGATGGGATCTGGCGGTCGAGGAACTGAAGTGGCAGGAGCCGGGCGAGCTCTTTGTCGTTGCCGCCTTGGCGATTGAATCGGGCGAAGCGGAGAAGCATCATGTTGCGTTTCAGTCCGTCGGTGGTTCTGCCGAACTGCGGCGCGCACTGATTTCCGCCTTGGCGTGGGCGTCTTGGGAACGCTGCATGCCGCTTGCCGATCAGTTCTTGCAATGCGACGATCGCTTTTGGCGATACGTCGGTGTCGCGGCCTACGATCTACACCGCGTCGACCCCGGCGATCGCTTGGCGGACTGGCTTTGCGACGACGACGAAACCGTCGTGGCCCGCGCCGCCCGATGTGTCGGGACGCTGGGGCGCCTCGATTGTCTGGACGGACTAAACGACTTGGTGGAGCATGAAAACGACGTCGTTCGCTTTCATGCCGCATGGGCACTGGCCTTGCGCCGGCGGAATCAGGCGGCAATCGACGTGTTGAGTGAAATCACGATGTCTCAAACGGACCTTGCCGACCGGGCCGGACGGTTGTTGACCAGTGTTTTATCGATCGATCAAGCCAGCCGATTGATCAATCAACTCGCCCAAGGCAGCGAAGTACAGGTTCGGTTGGCGACGATCCTGTCGGGCCATTTGGGAATCGTGGATGGAGTCCCGTGGTTGATCGAAATGATGAAGATCCCAGATCATGCCAGAGTCGCGGGGGAAGCGTTCTCGAGGATCACGGGATTGCGATTGGACCAGCGGCCGCTGGAAGGCGAGTCGCCCGCGGGTTTTATTGCCGGTCCCGATGACGACCCGAACAACGACGATGTGGAACTTGATGCCGATGAAAACTTGCCATGGCCCTGTCCGGAAACGATCGCGGCGTGGTGGCAGACGCACCATGACCGGTTCGCTGCCGGGGTGCGCTATCTGCTAGGATGGGAAGTGTCAAACCCGGATTGGCTGCGGAAAATCCTGGTCCTGGGGCGGCAGCGCGAACGGGCCACCGCGGCGATCGAGTTGGCGATCAATGACTCCCGATGTCCACTGATGGAAGTCCGCGGCCGGGGACCGCGTCAAATCACAACGCTCGGCTGTGGTCGTTTGCCCACCGAAGAATACCGCTGCAATCGGCTGGAATCCGGCCCCGCCTCTAGCCGCTGACGATCGAGGCCGCACGGGTGGCAACGCATCGATGCGGGGGAAATTTTTTTCGGCTCTTCAGTTGAGAGTAAATGCACGTGTCTGTCGTGGTTGAAACCCTGCTTGAACACCTGGACGAAATCGGGTTCCTGTGGTCACAACGGGCCGACGCCCTGTGTTCGCCCGATGATCGCGAGCAAGACGTTGGAGAACTGGAACATCGAATCGCCGCCCATCTGGATGGACTTTTGGTCGCGGGGGATCAGTGCGTCGAATTGGCCGTGCCACGATTGGGCGATGAAGACCGATTCACGGCCTTCGCCGCGGCCTGGTGCCTGGCACAACTGGGCGTTTTCGAACCGATGATCCGGCAGTTGGAACAATGCAATTTAGACGCGATATCCGAAGCGTTTTGTCATAGTTGCATCGACACCGTCCAGATTCAGCTCAAGGAAATCTATCAGAACGCCGATGCCGTTGTTGCGTCAGCGATCGGGCTGGTCTTTGCCACCCATCAGAAATCGCTGACGACGAACAGGTTACAGGAGTTCTTGGGGCACAAGGATCCACGCGTCCGAAAGCGCGCGTGGGACACCATCAGTAGGTCCCGCAATGCATAAAAGACTCCCGCAGGTCACTGCCGCCTCCCGATTTGGTGAGGCGCAGCGATGAAGATTGTTCTGGAAATCATCGAGGGTGCCGGTTTTGCCCGTAAGCGATCGCTTCGCGCCCCCGCCGTGCTGGTTGTCGGTCGAGGCGAGGCGTCCGATTGGATGCTTCCCGACGACCCGACGATGTCGTCACGTCACTTCGAAGTGTCGGTGCAATACGACGGTTGCACCGTGACCGATCTGAACAGTACCAATGGCACGATCATCGACGGCAAAAGGATCTCACGCCAGTCGATCACCGATGGAATCAAGATCAAAGCCGGTTCAACGGTTTTTCGAGTCTTCATCTTGCAGCCGGCTTCGGGCACTTCGCCGATCGCAGGTTTACAGACACCGAAAAACAAACTCGTGGCCGAACCACCGCCGCAGCAGAAATCCCCGGTCGTTGCCCCCAAACCATCGAAATCGGATCCCTCCAACCCTGTCGGACAGGTTCTGCGGCAAACCGATGTGATCAGCCCGACGAACCACGCACAAGCAGACGTCACAGCCAAACGGGGCGCATTACACGCCGCCGGTCCCTCGGCACCTCGGCCCAAAACGGGCGCCGTGATCGAGGTCGTTTCGACGTTCGGTCATGGCCGGAAATCGATTCTGCGTCCCGGCCAATCCATCACCGTCGGCCGAACCGAAAAGTCTGACTTTGCGATTGCGGACCCGAAACTTTCGGCCGCTCATTTCTCGCTCGCCGATGGACGATCGGGTTGGCAGTTGACGGACCTTGGCAGCGGAACAGGGACGGCGGTCAACGGGGTCAAGCGGTCGACCACCGTGGTGCATACTGGAGATCGAATTGTCGCCGGGCAAACCGAGTTCTTGGTCACGATCGGCCAGTCCGCTCCATCGAGTGGCCGGCGAAGTGGATCCGGCCCATCCTTTCAGGAAGGCATCCGTGACAAGGACCCGCAAGTCCGTCGAGCCGCGATCCATGCCGCCGCGTGGTGCCGAGAAGCTTGGCTCTTGGATTTTTGCCGCGAATGTGCGTATGACCCCAGCCCTGATCAGTGGGATGCACTCGAGATGCTTTCCATCTTGGGAATCCCCACCGATCTCGACTTGATTCGCAGCGTGAACGGGCGTTCGGATTTGGGCCCGAGTCGTTTTGAATGGCTCGCGTCATTCGGGCACCCCGCCATTGTGCCCGATCTGATCGACGCGATGCGGAGCGAGGATCGACCCGTTGTTGTCATCGCGGCCGGGGCATTTTCACGGATCACCGGTTGGGAAATTGATTCCGACGCTGTCGCGACGTTGCAGGAAGACGATTTCGTTCTGCCCGATGTCGATCGAGCCGAACAGGAATGGACGCGCCTCTGCGGACAATTCGCCTCGGGGACGCGTTTTCATCAAGGCATCGAAACCAGCGGGATGCCGACGCCGGAGTTGCTTCAACAGCTGGACATGCGCTCGCGCTGGGAAGCCTGCGTGCGTGGCAAGTACGAGGGAACCTGGAACGGCAGCCCGTTTGATCTGCAGCGTTACTCGGTCCATGATCCCGTTGAAGTCTAAAATCCCCACTCGCCTCAACATTCGGGAAAGATGGTAGTGGACGACGCGAAAATCAAGCCGCTGCGAAATACGAGTGCTTTGTCAACGTCAATCACTTGGCGTCGCTACGAAGACGTTGGGCCAGTGAAGTCCTTTCGATATTGTATTTCACATCGTGTGGTGCGATGACCTTGCCGCCGCGGACGTCTTTGGGGTTGTCGCCGAAATAGATTCGCCAGAATCCGGCCGATCGCGCGCCGATCCAGTTTTTTGGATCGCACCAGGTGACCAGGTCATCCTTTTGCCCATAAACCTTGATCCGGTGATTGATCCCCCGCGGCCACGCCGGTGACGGAGAACTGATCGACCTCACCTGTAAGTTCGCCATTCCGCCGGTCCCATAGACCGCTTGGACCGCCCAGAGGGCAAAGCTGGTCACCAGGTTGCCTTGGGAGTGCGCGACGATGATTTTTGGGCGTTTCAAATTGCGGGTGATCTCGTCAAACAGCGACAGTGCGGCGGCGTTGCGTCCGAGGCCCTTGCGAACCTCCTCGACCGCCTTTTTGGCCGGTTTGATGTCGCTGGGAGCGATCCAGGCCTCGCGCAAGGCATGTAAATACGGAGCCGATATCCGGCCGGCCACACTGGTGCTGGCCATCGAAGTGATCGCCGATTCGCTCAACCGATCTCGAAAGAACCCCTCTTCTCCAATCTGGCTGGCGAAAATCCGCACCCAATCACCGACACATTGTTTTAGATCGCCCAGCATTCCGTCGGTCGCGTTGTAGACACCGGTCACGGGAGTTTGGGTGATCGACGAGATCAGGATCGCAATATTCTGGTGCACCTCCGGGGGCGTGTTGATCCCGTTGACATACAGGAATTGCGTCTGGATCCGCTTGAGCTGTTTGCTGAATCGATATTCAAGAACACTCCCGTCACCCTTGGGCATGGGGTTGGGAGGAATCGAGTTTTCGGACATGAAAATGTAGAGAAGACGGGTGAAACGATGATGGCGTCAGAAACGACCGACAGAAGATCTTCGGCGTCATCGTTCGAACACAGAAATTGTTGTCAGTGAATTCTAAAAAAAGCAAAACTCTACGGCCCGAAACCATGGACGAAAAATAATCACAGCCCCATCGTTTTGCCCCGAATCATTCTGCCAATCCCGCTCCCCCCTAAGCCAAGATCTGTCGAACCACATGCGCCTCCTCGACCCCCGTCAATCGTTGGTCGAGTCCACGGAACGGGAACGTCAACCGTTTGTGGTCGATCCCCAATTGATGCAGGATCGTGGCATTAAAATCACGGACGTGGACGGGATTTTCGACGACATTGTAACTGAACTCGTCCGTCTGGCCGTACGTCATGCCGCCTTTGATTCCGCCGCCGGCCATCCAAACACTGAAGCAGCGCGGGTGATGGTCGCGCCCGTAATTGGTCGGCGTCAATTTTCCTTGACAAAACGTGGTCCGTCCGAATTCGCCTCCGAAAACGATCAGTGTGTCGTCCAGCAGACCGCGTTGTTTCAGATCCGCGATCAACCCGGCCGAGGGCTGGTCCACGTCATATGCTTGGCCGCGTAATTTCTTGGGCAACCCGACGTGGTGGTCCCAACCTCGGTGGAACAATTGGACGAATCGCACGCCGCGTTCGACCATCCGGCGCGCCAACAAACAGTTCCGCGCAAACGAACCGCTCTTGTGAACCTCCGGGCCATACCGGGCGAGCACATGTTCGGGTTCGTCGCTCAAATCGGTCAGTTCCGGAACCGAGGTTTGCATCCGGAACGCCATTTGTTGTTGGGCGATCGTTGTTTTGATCTCCGGGTCGCCGATCGCATCCAGGTGTTGCTCGTTGAGTTCGGTGACCAAGTCGAGCATTTGTCGTCGGCTGGATTTGATCACGCCGGGCGGATTGGACAGGAACAGCACCGGGTCGCCGGACGGCTGAAACGACACGCCCTGGTGTTTGGAGGGCAGGAACCCGGATCCCCACAGGCGGCTGTAGAGCGCTTGGACGTTGCCGGTGCCGCCGGTCCAATAGGCGGAGTTCATCACGACAAAATCGGGCAGGTTCTCGTTCATGCGTCCGAGGCCATAGCTGAGCCAAGAGCCCATGCTGGCCTTGCCGGGGATCTGTGACCCGGTACAGAACAACGTCTTCGCCGGGTCGTGATTGATCGCATCGGTGTTCAAGGATTTGATGATGCACAAATCGTCGGCCACGTTGGACAGGTGCGGCAACAATTCGCTCATCTGGATCCCGCTTTGCCCTTGCGGGGCAAACGAGAACATCGAGGGGGCAACGATCTGAGCCTTTCCCTTGGTCATGGCGGTCACGCGTTGACCGTTGCTGACGCTGGGAGGAAGGGGTTTGCCGAACTGTTGGTGCAGGTCCGGTTTGTCGTCAAACAGATCGATCTGGCTGGGGGCACCGGCCATGAACAAAAAGATCACGCGTTTGGCGCGGGCGGGGAAATGCAGTCCGTCGCCGGGCAACGCCCCCGCGCCGCCACTGGCCGGTGCGGCGGTGGATTGCGATTGCGAGATCACCGAAGCGAGCGCGGTTGCGCCGAGCCCCATGCCGCAATGCCGCAACAGACAATCCTTCAGAAAACCACGCCGGTGGTCGGTCGGTTGATTCGGAGTCATGTTTATTCTCTGGTTTTGGTGGCATCAAGGTTCAGCAGCGAGTGGACCAGCATCGTCATCGCCGCCAGATCCGCGTTGGGCAGCCGATCCGACACGCTTTGGGAATTCGCGAGTGAAATCATTGTTTCAGCCGCCTCCGGGTTGTCGCGATAAACCGATTGAAATTGTTTCAGCGCGTCGATCATTCGATCCATCGCCGATGCGCTGGGGATTTTTGACGTGATCGATTCGTATGCCCATTCGATCCGCTGCTGATCGCTAATCTCGGATTGCCGAAGCAACTGTGATGCCAGCGTCATCGCGGCGGTGAAGTATTGCTGTTCGTTCATCAGGACCAACGCTTGCAACGGCGTGTTGGTCCGCTCGCGGCGGGCCGAACAACTCTCCCGCGTCGGCGCGTCGAAAATCGTCATCTGGGGCGGCGGCAATCCGCGTTTCCAGAACGAATAAACGCTGCGGCGATAAATCTTGTCTCCCTGGTCGGGTTCAAACACGCGGGGATACGAATAGGGCATCGCCACGATTTTCCACAGCCCTTCGGGTTGCGGCGGTTTGACGCTCCTTCCGTACAGGGTCGGGTTCAGCAATCCGCTGACGGCCAACACCTGGTCGCGGATCACTTCGGCGTCGTAGCGATAACGCGAACCTCGCGCCAGCCAACGGTTCTCCGGATCGGCAATGTACTGTTGTGGCGTGGCGGTGGAGGATTGGCGATAGGTTTGCGAGAGCACGATTCGTCGCAGCAACGCTTTGACATTCCAGCCGGATTCGATGAATTGATTGGTCAGGTAATCCAGCAATTCGGGATGGCTGGGCGGTTCACCCTGCGCCCCAAAATCCTCCGAGGTTTTCACAATCCCGACACCGAACAGTTGTTGCCAGAACCGATTGACCGCCACCCGTGCCGTCAAGGGATTGTCCGGATCGACCAGCCACTGTGCCAGATCCATTCGGGTTTTGATCGAGCGGTCGGATTTCATCGGCGGCAAAAAACGGGGCGTGTCACGTTGGACCGCTTCGCCCGGCTGGTCATAGTTACCACGAACCAAAATGTGTGCCGGACGAATCTCGGCGCGCTCCTTCATGATCAGCGTTGCGGGGATCGATTCGATCAGCTGGTCACGGGCCGCTTGCAACCGTTTCAATTCGTCGTCGAGTTGCTTGCGAGTCGGTTGGTCGTCATTGCTTTTCGACGCCTGCTCGCCCGCCTTCGCCGCTTGTTCCAATTGCTTCAAGCTGGACTGAACCTCCGCAATCTGTCGATTCAACCGGGCAAGCTCTTGCTGCTGGTCTTCACTGGGCAATTCCAAATACGGGGGTTGCAGCCCTCGTTTGAAGTCCAAACCGCGACGTCCGCCGGTTTCCGGCTCGCCGTCAAAGTTGTTGAAGAACGCGTAGAACTGGTAAAAGTCTCGCTGGGTGATCGGGTCATACTTATGGTCGTGACACACCGCGCATTCCAGCGTCAATCCCAGGAATGCGGTCCCGACGGCGGACACGCGGTCGACCACGTTCCGCATAAAACTTTCTTCGGGCAGCGCGGTGCCACGGTCGATGATCAGGTGCAATCGATTGAACCCCGAAGCGATCAATTGGTCCGTCGAGGGTTGTTCGAACAGATCACCGGCGATTTGCGCGATGGTGAATTCATCCATCGGCAGGTTGTCGTTGAAGGCGCGAATCACCCAGTCACGATAAGGCGTCATTTCGCGATAGTGATCGTGATGCAATCCGTTGGTGTCGGCAAAGCGAACCAGGTCCAACCAGTAGCGTGCCCTGTGTTCGCCGTAGTGCGGCGATTCCAACAACCGGTCCACCAGATTTTCATAGGCCTGCGGTGAGTCGTCATCCAGAAACGCGTGGATCTGTTCTCGCGTGGGTGGCAAGCCGGTCAAATCCATCGTGACGCGTCGTATCAACGTCCGTTTGTCCGCGGCCTCGTTGAGCGTCATGCCGCGTTTGTCGAGAGCCGCGACGACGAACCGGTCGATGCCATTGCTGAGTTCTTGGCCGCCGGGAATCGCCGGTGGAGCGACGTCGGCCGGCGGTGCAAACGACCAATGCTTTTCGTAGCGGGCGCCCTGGTCCACCCATCGCGTCAACGTCTCGATCTGATCCGGCGAAAGCGTCTTGTGGGAATCCGGCGGCGGCATCAACAGATCCGGATCGTCAGAGGTGATCCGCGCGACCAGTTCGTCCAGGTCGACGTGCCCGGCGACATCCAGACGCACATCCGCTTGCCGATCCTCTTCGTCCGGCCCATGACAAAAGAAACAGGTGTCCGACAAAATCGGGCGAACGTCCTGATTGAACGAGACGATCCGCTCGTCCGAGCCGGCCGATCGGGCCTCGCCGCACCAGACCAGTCCCGTCAGCACACCGAGTAGTAAACAACAACTTCGTCGCATAAAAAAATCCATTGAATCATCACGGCTGGGGCCATGGCCCCGACACCCAGCATTATAGTGGCCCCAAGATGATTGATTCTAGCTGGGCAGCGTCAATTGACGTCGCAACTTTCGTCGGGACGTCGATTGTATCGGTGAAGAATTTGACCGTATCGGGAGCCGCCAAGGCTTTCGCGAGCCGCGGGCGCTCTCTGGCGTTTACTTGCTGCACAAACCCCGTCTTTCCCTGAGCGGCCTGTTGATTTAATCGCAACCGAAACAATCGTGAGCCGATGGCACTAGCCACGGGCCTCGAAGGGTGATGCTGGCACCGCTAGGCCCGCCGCGAGCGCCGTCGCCTCACTCAATCAACGGGCCGCTGAGGGAGAGAATCTGAGTTGGCTACCAAATCGCCCAGAAATACAATCGACGCCCCCCAGAGCGGGGCGTTCGTTTCGACAGGGCGTACTGCAACCAGGCGGTTTGCGCACCCAGTCGCAATGCATTGATGACCGGTTTGCGTCCCCAGAGCATCGGTGTTTACGACTTGTCGACGCATTTTCGAGACGCCGCGCCCGACGTCGTCACTTTCAGCCAGTATTTCAAACGCAACGGTTACCTGGCCGAAGGACTGGGAAAGATCTATCACACCGGTCACGGCAATCGCGATGACGTCGATTCCTGGAGCAGTCGTTCATGGCGTCCCAAGGCGTCGGCGTATGTCCTGGAAAAAAGTCTGGCGATGCGGAAGCGGGATGCGAAAGGCAGACTCCGCGGCCCGGCGACCGAATCGGCGGACGTTCCCGACGAAACCTACGCCGACGGTTTGATCGCTGAAGAAGCCGTTCGTCGGTTGGAAGGTTTCAAGAAGCGAACCGACCAGCCCTTCTTTTTGGCGGTCGGATTCTTGAAACCCTCCTGCCCTTTGTCGCCCCCAAACGCTACTGGGACCTGTATGACAAACGCAAGCTGCCGATGCCACAGGTCAACGTCGCGCCGCAGGATGCGCCCAGCTACGCACGGACCTCGTTTGGTGAACTGCGAAACTACAGCGACATGCCGGCGGCGGGCGAGATCGACGAAGTGACCACGCGGCACTTGGTCCATGGGTACTACGCCGCGACCAGTTACACCGACGCACAAATCGGAAAGCTGCTCGATGCCTTGGATCGATTGCAGCTTGCCGAGGAAACAATTGTGGCACTGTGGGGCGACCATGGTTGGCACCTGGGGGATCACGGCATGTGGTGCAAGCACACCAATTACGAACAAGCCGCGCGGATTCCGGTCACCCTCGCCGCCCCCTGATGGTGCCCGCGGCGCCGCGTCCCCTGCCCTAATCGAAACGGTTGACCTGTACCCGACGCTCAGCGAGTTGGCCGGGTTGCCGATACCGGCGGGGTTGGACGGACAAAGTTTTAGCGGCGTGATCGCAGATCCCACCATGCCGGCGCGCGACTTCGTCACCCACGTGTCCCCCCGCGGCGGTCGACTCGGCCGTGCGATTCGAACCGAGCGGTATCGAATGGTGGAATGGAAGAAACCGGGGGATGCACGTGACACCGCGGAGATCGAGCTTTACGACTACCAGTCCGATCCCTTGGAAACCAAAAACATCGCGGCAACCGCGCCCGAAACCGTCGCGATGCTGCGTGCGAAATTGGACGCACAGCCCGAAGCCAAACCACAGTGGCGACGGCGAAATAATTAGTCGGCGACGCTTTCGTGGGTGGTCAAAAAATGGGGGGGCAAAAAATGGTGCCGACTGGACGAGGGAATGCTCCTGATGGCACCAATTCACAGCATTTCACAACCGCTGGTCGGCTGGTCGGCTGGTCGGCGTCTTCCATCATTCTGCCCCGTATCATTCTGCCTCCCTACGTTCACAGGCGTTGTCTTATCCGCGGTGTCATTGTGCCGGCAAACGGATCGCGATGAACATCCGGTGGGCCACCCATTCCGGCTCCAGCTCGACGCGCCAAATCATCTGCTGGGCCGGCGGGGATTGCGTATCAATGCTCGGCAGTCGATTCAGGGGGACCAACGCTGACGCTTGATCCGGCATCGTCGCAAAGCGTGCAACGAAGGGTTCGAGTGTCAGGCGAGTGATCCGTCCACCGACGGCTTGAAACTCCTGGAGCTTGGCCGAGGAACTGGCGTCCGCGGCGGACAAATCCAACGGCCCGTGCGAATCATCGAGCAGCAAACAATCCATCAGGTCGGCCAAGGCGTCGTGAATCGGGAACGTCGTCGGCAGGCTGGTGTAGTGACGCGGGTCTTGGGGGACGACCGCCGCCTTGGCGGTCGCCGACAGCCGTACGGTCGATTCGTCGCTCATCTTCATCCCCTCCAACACCTTGGCATCGCGAACGGTCCAATCCGATGGATACGAGAGCACGCCCGGCGTCAGGACGCGTGGACGTGAGGAATGTGGCCCGTAAATGCTCGGCGGCGCGACGGATTCTGGCGCCATCTCGCGATTCAACAAATTCGACGCCAGCGGATAACCACGTTCCACCGTACGGACTTGTTGCGACGTGTAACGCTGTCTCCAACGCATCGGTTCCGCCGTCGCATCGCGATAGCGTTGGGATTGCTCGGCCAAGACAGGATCCTTTGCGGCCAGATGTTCGACCGCCGCGATGACGTTTTGATCCAACGCCCCAAGCCTCCTTCGGTCCAGTGTGGCAATCGCGGCGAGGATCTTGGGATAAAGCACGGCGAGTTGATCCTGTGGCGTTGATAGCGCCGCGCTGGCGACGATGCCCGCGATGGATGCATTGCCGATCGAATCGACCTGGTCGATGATTCTTTGAAACGGCTGGGCGGTCGTCCGGGCATCACGATCGTTGAATGCCCACGCCACGGCGATGCTTCGCGTGACCGCCGCCGATGCATTGCCCCACAGCACCGTGACGTACTCAACGGCGTCGGCGGCATCGCCGCCGACGCCATCGGCCAAAGTGACCGAGGGTGATTGCCGCATCTCCGCTACGACGCGATCCGATTCCGATTTGAACGTTTCGATCGCATCCACGTATGCTTGAATTTTGACCTTCGCTTCGGCCTGATAGCTTTTGCGGCGTTGCCGATTGAGCCGATTCATCAGCTCCAGGTGCGGCACGTTGACTTCATTCTGGAACGACTTGGCCTGGAAATGCGTCAGGTAGAAGACGCTTTGCAGCTGTTTTAAGTGCAGCGTTCGGATCATGCGTTCGGCTTCGACCAGTTTGCCCGCACCCGCCAATTCCGCGGCGCGGGCGAGCGTCTTTCGACGGTCCTCGGTGTCGTTACGCAGCGACGCGACTTCTTTGGGTTGGTACTCTTGCAGCCGGGACGAAAAGTTGCCCATTGCCTTGCGGAGCAGGGTGAATTTACGCTTCAAGTCATAGCCGGCCGGTTCACCCATCGCTTCGAGATGTTCCGCGTACCAAATGCCGCGAGCGGTTTCCGGATAAATCCTGGAAAGTTGCTGATGTGGGAACCGCCGCCCTGCATCGACCGCTGCGGCGCTGCGGATCACCAACGCTTCCCACTCGGTGAATTTGGCGTACATCGCCTGGATCTGTTTTTCCGCTCCGGGAATCGTCCCGTGGGCACGGAGTGGTTGTTGCGGATCCTGGGTGTTCGGGTTAGCCGTGGCGGTTGCGGCAAACAGGGCGATCGCCAGGCCGACATATCGGACCGCGTTGTTGCTCATGCCAGGCGTCGTGAATCGTCGAGCCGAGGCAGCGACCTTCGCCAGAAAGTGAGGCCCCCAGGTGGTGCAGACCCACGCTCTGGCGAGCGTCGCGACGTTCAGGGAGTGAATCGTCTTCATCGATCAAAATCCCTCGACGACGGCCAGGATTTCGCCGCCGGCGAGCGCGAGCGGTTGATCGTTCGAATCGATCAGGGTGCAGGTGTCGATCGTTGCGGTGATCGTTTTTTCTTGCATGTTCATCGATCCGAAGGTGACCGAGACTGGATGTCCGATTTCGCTGCGCGCGATCGGGGCACCGGCGCGGGGTTCGACGAACAGGTTGCACGGCAGCGACTTTCCGGCCAACAGGGCGACCGTTTCGACCTCGGTCGTCGCGTGCAGAAAGACGGCCGGTGCGGGCGTGTGTTCGACTCCGGGCGGATAGCTGGTGATCTGCAATGAGTTCTTACGCCCATCACCGACGACGTGCATCTTGACGACCGCGTGATCAATCTCCAGCGGTTCGTCCATCTTGATCAACAGCTTGCCCGTCTCCGGCAACGGTTCCTCGGCCGGTTCGACCAAGGCATCGGTCATTTTCTTGCTCTCCTTGACCAAGCTTTCCCCTTCCTGTTGAACCGTCTCGGCAAGCTCCTTGAGTTTCTCTTTGGAACATGCCGGAACGCAGACCAGGCACAGCACGAGCGCGGACAAGCCGGCCGATCGATGCCGCCACCGGGAATTGTTCGGGGACGTAATCCGCGTCGGACTACGACGGCGGACCAAAGGCATGGCGTTCATCAGATGCACCGGGATAAGCTGCAGCGTCAGTGTCGCTCGCGAAAGGTCGATCCGCCATACAAACGAACCGGTCCGACGAGAACGACGACGGGAAGAAAAGCGGTCTGCTCAGACTAGCAGAAACTGCCGATGCGTGAATAAATTTCTTGGCTCGCCGCCGCGCCGAATCGAAACTCGATCACTACAGGCATCGCAGTTCCGTGCCGACTCGCAACAACAATCGTCCGTCGGCGTAGGCGGGGGTCGCGCCGACCGGCCCGCCCAAATTGATTTCGCTTAACTTTTCGAACGTCCGTGCCGCACGCAGCACCGTCGCTTCGCCATCCAGGTTGATCACCAAGACCTTGTCTCCCAACAAGATCGGCGAGGCGCTGTAGGTGCCGCCGATCCGTTTGGTCCACTGGACGTCTCCGGTGGCCACGTCAAAACAGGAAGCGATTCCCTTGTCGTCGATGGTGAACAGCATTCCGTTATGGGCCACCGAGGTCGGCACATAGGGCGCCGCCTTTTCAATCCGGTACACCTCTTGCGGAGCGTCGGTCTGGCCGGAGGGCATGCGAACGGCAACCAAGTGATTGCCACCGCCACCGCTGCCGCTGGAGCCGATCGCCAAATCGCCGACGACCACCGGAGAACTGACGCAACGCATTTTAAACACGGGCAGCCGCCAAAGCATCTTGCCGGTTTCCAGCGACAACGCGTAGATGCCGTCGCCGGTATTGGCACAAATCACTTTGCCATCACGGATCACCGGAGTCCCGTAACACACACGTGTGGAGGTGACGGGCGTCTGCCAAATCGTTTCACCGGTCGACCGGTTGACCGCGATCACGCGGCTGGTCCCCGGTTGGCCATTTTCAACACGATCGGCCTGTTGCGAGAAATTCAGTACGACCGTTTCCCCATGAACGGTCGGCGAGACACCGAAGCCGTGCTGGCTTTGCGCCACGCCGAAGTCCCGCTGCCAAACCTCGTTGCCCTGATGGTCCAGACACCTCAGCCAGGTGTGCTGGCGATCACTGTGGGCGATGTAGACATACCGGCTGTCGGTCGCGGGTGTGCTTGATGCGAGCGTGTTGCGGCTGTGCAGGTGGTTCTTGGCGTGTGGAAACTCACGCGTCCAATTCACGTTCCCCGTCCGCAGATTGATCGAAATCAAGCGAAGCGTTTGTTTGGCCGGTGACATCGAAAGCAAATAGACGCGTCCGTTCTGGATCGCCATCGATCCGACGTCACGCGTCTTCAAGTCGACCGTCCAGCGATACGATTGCTTTTCCAGACCCTCGGGCAGTTGGGCATCGGGAAGCACGCCGGCGATTCTCAATCCATGAAAACCGGGCCAATCGTCCGCTGTGGCTGGCACGGCATTGGCAGTCAATGCGCCGCTGCAAAGGATGAATCCGACGAGGTTGGCGCAGACACACTTGGCAAGGCGATCGCAACAGGTGGCGACCTTGGACGCAAGGAAAGATGGCATGGAGGGACCGTTCGGTAGGACAGGGCGGCGGATGGCCGAGGGGAGAAAGCCCAATTTTAACCAGAAAAATCGTCGCGAGGGCAACCCGGGCCCCAAACTCGCCAAGAGTTTCGCCCGGCGGCGGCCAAGCCGCCGCCGGGCAAGCCAAAAACCTCGGCGGCTTCCGCGACGACTCGGTTCGCTAGCGGCGGAACAGCCCATACTTGACGATGCACCACAAGGCGGCCACGCCGTCCCGCCAGCTGATTTTTTTGCCTTCGTCGTACCAGCGATGCTGGTAACGGATCGGACGCTCGGTGAACCGCAACCCCAACCGCGCCAACCTTGCCGTCAGTTCGATTTCGATCCCGAAGCGATTTTCCCGCAGGTCGGGCATGATCCGCCGCAGGTGTTTCCGCGGGACCATCTTGTAACAGGTCTCGACGTCGCTCAAGCGAATTCCGATGGCGATGCTGGCCAACAGCGTGATGAAGGCGTTGACCGTTTGGTGCCACCAGGGCGACAGCTGGCGGTCATAGTGACCGTAACGCGTGCCATAGGCCACGTCGGCCTCGCCGGCAAGCAGCGGTTGCAACAGGTCGCGAAAGTCCGAGGGGTCATATTCGCGATCGGCGTCCTGGATGACCACGATGTCACCGGTCGCTCGCTCGAACCCACTGCGAATCGCGGCGCCCTTGCCACGATTTTGTTCGTGCGCGATCACAATCACATCGGGATCTCGTTCCAGCGACCACATCGCTTCCAATGTTCCGTCCTTGCTGCCGTCGTCGACCAAGATGATTTGCAGTGGTAATCCGGTCGCACGAAGCCGATCGACGACCGATGCGACGGTCCCGCTTTCGTTGAAGACCGGCACGACAACCGATAGCAAAAAGCCCTCGGGCAACTCAAAGATGGCGAGTTTGCGACAAACGTCGCGGCCCAGTTCTGAACGCATCTTGCGGACATAGTCGGTTCGCCAATACACGCCACGATTCGCAAGGCCATCGGAACCATCCAAAGCCCCCGACGACTGCCGGGACATCGGATCGGACAGCGAAGCATCGTCGGGGTCAGGCATGAAGTTCATCGAACGGATGTGAGCGGTGCCGGAGGATGGACAATGGTAGCCGATCCACGCGGGATTGCCATGTCGGTCGATTTAAAGAAGCGTTTGTGGATTTAAATCAGTGTCTGTCAATGGAACGCATTGTTGGACCCGTTCAGTGAAATTCGACCGCTTCGATCAAACACCGATCGGTTGCAAGGATCGAGCAATCGCATCTGTCGAACCACAAAAAAAAATCGATGTGTTTGGGTGCGGAATTCGCGAGACTTTCAACAACTCTCGTTCACTACTCTGCACAGACGTCAAACTTTGTTGTTGACATTCGAATCGAAGATCGCCACATTTCTCTGACCGCTGTGGTTGTGGAAAAGTTGTTCACGACGGCGCGGCAACTTTTTGACTCTTCACTCTTGCACGGGAGACGTTTTGTCGTGAGTCGACAAACACGTTTGCGAACTTCGGTTTCGCTTTGTGCGACCAAACCGATGCCCCTTGACGATCTCTCAGGTGAACCACCTGGCGTCACGTAAGCCGAACCATCACAAGAGCCAGGAATGAATGCCGGCTCGCTTGAAACACAAGAAAGATGGGGCACAAAAACAATCAGCTGAAATTGGCGAAGGACGCGTCAGTTTCAGAGCAGCCTTGGCGGATGTAGAGAGGCTGTTGATTCCTGGAAGACGGCACCGATAGGAACCGCCGGCAAGTCAAACCCCGGACTTGCAACAGGGAACGTAACTTCCAACTTTGTCATTGATAATCGGTTGCCCGGACCTCGGCCATGGACGTGCCGGACCGGTCGGCTAAATGACAAAAACTGGGCCGCCCCTCATGGAAGAGGGCGGCCTTTTTTTATGCGCCGATGCTCAAATGGTCGCGGCAGCCGCCAACGGCCTGCCGAGTGAATCGCAATGAACAATCTATCGATTAGCCGTTGGGCGCTAGCCCCGGTTGAGTGGTGGCGAGAACCGCGGCTAGCGCCGTACGGCTGATTCGGTCAACAAGCCGCCAAGGCTTTCGCTCCGATTCGGTGGTAGCGGAAGCCGCGGAGGCTTTCGGCCCCCGTGCGGCGTCGCCGCGCCGGTGCGAAACTCTTGGCGAGTTCCGCTACGGCGATCACTGCTCGGTGGCTTCGGATTCGAAATCGCCGGCGACGGCCTTGATCAATTTCTCCCAGTCGATGTAGCGCCGAATCGCCTCATTGACGCTTTCAACGCTGGCCGATTCGATCCGCCGGTCGTGCTCGGCGGCCGCTTGCATCGTGCGATCCAAAAACATGGTCTGGATCAATTCGCTCGCCAACGAGCCGTCGTTGGCGCGCCGGACGCGTTCGGCTTGCAGGTAAGCGGATTTTGCCTTGGCCAATTCGTCCTCGGTCACGCCGCCGTCCCTGAGCCGCACGATTTCTTCGCGCATCGCTTCCATCAAACGGTCCTTGTTCTCCGGGTTCGTGATCGCATAGATCGTCAGATCCACGCGATCGTCTTTCGCCCGGGCGCTCAATCCGCTTCGCACGGTGTACGACAGCCCTTCTTGCTGGCGGACTCGGTCGGCCAATCGACTGCTCAGCCCTCCGCCGCCGAGGATGAAGTTCCCCAGCACCAGCGGCGCGTAGCCCGGGTCGGTATCGGCCAAGTCCATCTGCAGCGAGGAATAGAAAAACGCGTTGGCCTTGTCCGGGGTATTGATCGTTGCCAGCGATCCGTCCGCGTCGGAGTTTGCCGGGCGATCGACGCGAACATAGGGCACGTCCGATTCCCAGCCGCTGAGAATCCCTTCGATCTGCGACTTCATTTCATCGGCGTCAAAATCGCCCACGATCGACAGCTCGCCGATGTTTCCACCGACGAGTTCGGCGTACAGTGATTTGACCTCGTCGATCGTGACCGACTGGTACATCTCGATTTCTTCGTCCAGAGTCTGGACGTATCGAATGTCATCTTTCCCATAGGGCGAAAGCTCACGCTTGACCGCACGAGCGGCCAGCGCGGTCGGTTCGCTGGCGCTCTGTTGCAGCCCGGTGACCACTTGTCGTTTAATGACCTCTAATTCGTCGCCGCTCAGACGCGGGTGCCGAAGCACGTCGCCGACCAACGCGATCACGTCGCCCAAATATTCGCGTTTGGTCTTCAGCGACAGCTGTAGCAAACCGGGCGTGCTGTAGAGCTGCATTTCGGCCCGCAACCGTGTCAATTCATCCTGCAACGCCTGGTAGTCCAGCGACTCGGTGCCGCGGGCCATCAGGATACCCAGCAATTCGACCGCCCCAAGGCGATCGATCATCGTTTCCGCCGTGCCGAAACGAAGCGTCAAATACAGCGCGACCGATCCGCCGCGTGTCTGCTTGGGCAACAGCGCGTACTCGATCCCGTTGTCCAGCGTGCCGCGCAGCGTTCGTTCCTCGATTTTGATCGGATCCGGATCGAATTGTTCGCCGGCCTGAATGGTATCGCGTCCCTTGTAATCTTTCAGCTTGGCCAGCAAGTCGGGCGACTCGGGGATTTCAACGCGTTGGGCATTGTCGCTGGGGATGAACAGCCCGACGGTGCGATTGTTGCGAACCAGGTACTTCTGGGCGGCTTGCCGCACCTTTTCCGCATTCAGCTCTTCGACGACATCGCGGAACAGAAAGTACAACCGCCAATCGCCTTGGGCGGCCCATTCGCTCAGCGAGACGGCCAGCTTGTCCGTGTTGGCGGCTTCCAGTTCACGTTGCTTGAGGATTTGTTGTTTGGCACGCTCCACCTCCTGCTCGGTGATCGGATTCTCTTCGAACGAATCCTCCAGCACCGCGATCAATTCTGCACGAGCGGTTTCGATCGAGTGGTCTTCGGGGACCTCGGCGATCGCCATCAACAAACCGGGTTCGGCAAAGGCGTAGGCGAGTGCATAGACGTTGCTGGCGATTTCGGTTTCGACCAGATTCTTGTACAGCCTGCCGCTGGGTTCGTCCCCGAGCACGATCGAAAGTGCTTTGACGGCGGCAAAGTCCGGGTGGCTGCCGGAGGGGACGTGGTACGTGGCGCCGGCCAATTGCACGTCGCCGACGCGCCGCAGCACGACGGTTCGTTCACCATCCTGGGGCGGTTCGGTCGTGTAGGTCGGATCGATCGGCGTGTCGGGGGCGACGAGGTCGCCAAAGGTGTCGCCGATCATTTCGATCGCGGACGACTCGTCGAATTTCCCCGCCACGATCAATAGAATGTTATCGGGACGATAGTACTTGCGATAGAAACGCCGCAGGCTGACGACCGGCACACGTTCGATGTCACTGCGGTTACCGATGGTCGATTGCCCGTAGTTGTGCCAATCGTAGGCCGCCGACTGCATGCGTTGCATCAAGACGCGAAACGGCGAGTTTTCTCCGCGTTCGAATTCATTTCGAACCACCGTCATTTCGCTTTCCAGGTCTTCGCCCTTGATGAAGCTGTTCATCAACCGGTCGGCTTCCAATTCCAGCGCGAACCGCAGGTTGTCCTCGCCGGCCGGCAGCGTTTCGTAGTAATTCGTGCGATCGACCCACGTGGTGCCGTTGAAATTCGCCCCCCGCTCGGTCAGGTCCTTGGGGATGGCCGGGTGTGCCGGCGTCCCCTTGAACAGCATGTGCTCCAGCAGGTGAGCCATCCCGGCCTCGCCGTAGCCTTCGTGCCGCGATCCGACGAAGACGGTCATGTTGACCGTCACGACCTCCTTGCTGTCGTCGGGAAAGAGCAGCACGCGGACGCCGTTTTCCAGCTTGTATTCTGAAATGCCTTCGATTTCGGTGACTTTCATCAGTTCCTTCGGTGATTGTTCACCGTCATTTTGGTTGGTTTCGGTCGACGTTTCGGCGGCCGCACTGTCTTGCCCGGCTGCGACGCCGAGCATCAGAGACAGGGCGACGACGCAGGACGTGGCCATAGGGCGGATGATTCGCTTCACTTTCAAACTCCGTCTTTTCCAGTTTCGTTGGGACCGGCATGTCGCGATCGCATTGGTGAGTCATTGGGGGTATTGTATCGCAGCGACCGACCGGACATAGCTGGGGAGGCGATCCGGCGGCCGCCGCCATAACCGAGCCGCGAGGATCGGTCGAACCAACCGGTGCGTGGGAACCAGCGAGCCGCGTCCGATCCCCCTAAATTCACCGAAGCCATGGAATCAGAATCCCAAAACGCCTGGATCGATGTCGCCGGCGCCGACCAGCTCGCTGCCGGCGGTGCGATCGAGGTGGTGGTCGGCGAGCACATCCTCGCGATCTTTCGAGCCGACGATTCGCTGTACGCCCTTGACGGTTTGTGCGCCCATCAAGGCGGCCCGATCGCCAAGGGAGAGCTATCCAAGACCGATGTCGGCAAGACCTGCGTGACCTGCCCCTGGCACGGCTGGCAATACGAGCTGGCCAGCGGAATCCAAACGATCAACCGCCAACCGCTCCAACGAACCTTCCCGGTGCGCGAGAAAGACGGCCGGTTGCAGGTCCAGATCTAGGATCCGGAATAGCCGATCGCTCCACCACGGCAGCAGCCGCCACGCCCACGTTTGCATCGGCCCGCACAACCTGTCGCAAAACGACAAGTCTTTGGCGGCTAGAATGGGCGGTAGGGGACTTAACATTGCCGCTAGACGCCGCCAATGTCGGCGCGTACCCCTCATCCGTCTTCTTCCGGTTTCCCGAAGTCTTCGATGAGACGTCGTCGTACCGGGTTCACACTGTTCGAGCTGTTGGGGCATCGCGATCATCGGCATTCTGGTCGGGCTCCTGCTGCCGCGGTCCAGGCTGCCCGAGAGGCCGCTCGCCGAACGAGGTGCAGCCACAACTGCGAACAAGTCGGCCTGGCAACGCACGACTGCCATTCGACGTTGCTCGGGCCGAGAACAAAACCACTTTCGGCAGACAACGATCGGCACAGAGATCGCCTACAAACCAATCTGAACTGACAATAAAACGAAGACGCAAATGAAACGACTGCTGGCTTATCTGGTACTGACGACGGGCCTCTTGGCTGCACCGGCGCACGCGAATGAAACTCGCTTGCCGGACATCGTTGTCTATCTGGCGGATGATCTTTCCGCTCGTGACCTGCCGCTCTACGGTGGCAGCGATCTTCAGACCCCGGCGATCAACGCCCTGGCTGCCGAAGGCATGACGTTCAACCGCGCGTTTGTCGCCAGCCCATCATGCGCCCCCAGCCGCGCCGCACTGCTGACCGGGTTGATGCCGGCTCGAAACGGTGCGGAAGAAAATCACACCTACCCTCGCCAGGGCACTCCGCGGCTTCCCCGCCTGCTGAATCAACTCGGTTACCAAACGGCTGCGTTCGGTAAGGTGGCCCATTCAAAAAGCGCGGCGGACTACGGATTCCAGACGATCGACCTGGACAAGGACATTCCCCAGCTGCGGGTCAACGTGAAACGCTTCCTGGAAAACCGCACCGACCGGCGACCACTGGCGTTGTTTGTCGGCGTCTCCGATCCCCATGTTCCTTGGCCCTCACAATCGACGCTTGACCCGAGTTCCATCACGTTGTCCCCCAAGTTGCTCGATACCCCTCGAACACGAGTCCAGCGTTCGAGGTACATGCAGGAAGTCAAAGATCTGGACGCGTATTTGGGTGAGCTTCGAGAACTCGCCGACAAATACATGGCGAAGGATAAACTGTTCGTTTTCTCGAGCGATCACGGAGCCCAGTTTCCGTTCGGGAAATGGACGCTGTATGACGAAGGCATTCACGTCCCCCTGGTGGTCTCGCGCCCGGGAATGATCAAAGCGGGGACGCGGTCGGATGCGATGGTCAGCTGGGTCGACATTTTGCCGACGTTGATCGACGTCGCCGGAGGCAATGTCCCCGCCAGTCTGGACGGTCGGTCTTTTGCCTCGGTGCTCCGCGGCGAGTCGAACACCCATCGCGATCGTATCTTCACGACGCACAGCGGCGATCGAATGATGAACGTCTACCTGAGTCGTTCCGTTCGTACGGACCGTTACAAGCTGATTTGGAATCCGCATCCCGAGTTCGCATTCACAACCCACATTGATTTGTTGCTACGCGAAACCTCGGGCGACTACTTCAAAGAGTGGACATCGCTTGCCAAAACCGATCCGCGCGCGGCAGATGTGGTCGCCAGTCATCACGGCCGCCCTGAGTACGAACTGTTCGATCTGCAAGCCGATCCCCACGAACAACAGAACCTCGCGAACGATGCGTCACTAAAGGATCTGCGAACCGATCTTGTCGAAGAACTCAGGGCGTGGATTCGATCACAAAACGACGAACTGACCGTTTTTCACCAACCGCTGATGCTTGATGCGCCGGAAACCTGGGTGCCTCGCAAGGTGCGGCAAGGGGGCAAATAAGTGCTTAATCCGGATCAACCTCGGATCCTCTCTTCACCATCCAGACCTTCTGTCAAGACGGACCATGCAATGCACAGGCGTCGTGATTTCATTTCCTCCGTGGCCTTGGGCGGCCTGTTCGCTTCGCTGCCGAGCGAAGAATTGGACGGTGCGGAAAACACCAAGCAAAACGCCGGCGAATTCATCCAGCTCACCAAAAACCTGCTCGTGGATTGGTGCGACGGCATGATTGCTTATCAAATCGACGCGCCGGATGCCCCCACGCGACACGGCGGGTTGGCGTGCCCGGCGTGTCCTCGTATTCACGGTCGCTGCAGTGACGCGCCGTATCCGTTTTTGCACCTGGCCGATGTGACCGGCCAGCAGAAGTATCTCGACGCCGCGACGAAAGTGTACGACTGGGCCGAACACAACGTCAGCCGCCCCGACGGAAGCTGGACAAACGACACATTGACCCGAAATCGTGGCGTGACACCACCATCTTCGGCGCCATCGCGCTGGCCGAAGCATTGCACTACCACGGCGACGCGTTTGACAAGCGACGCCGCGACGCCTGGACGGCGCGGCTGGATCGAGCCGTCGGTGGATACCTCGTGCGTGATTTCAAGAAGATCGACTTTACCAACTTGAACTACGGGATGACCGCCGTCTACGGATTCCATCTGTTCGGCAGGTTGCTTGCGAACCCGAAATACACCCAACGCAGTGAGCAGTTTGCGCAGAAGCCGACCCGATCACGATGGAAATCGGCGACAATCCAGGACCGGTTGTTTGTGAAATCGCTGTGGTCTAACCAACGCGTACTAAGAAACCTCTCCATTGAAAAAAATTGCTTTCGACATGAATTCGAGCGTCGCCGTCCCCAGGAACTACCGATCCGTTGTGTACGGCATCCTGCTGATCGGGTTCGGCATTTGTCATCCGGCCGTCGCCCAGCGGCCCCATCACGTCGTTGTACGGAGTGATAACCAGACAGCGATCCGGCGCAGCCTGCCGGATGAATTTGCGACGCCGCGGAAGGATTCACGGCCTCAAACCTGGTTCCACTTGATCGGCGGCAATGTCAACCAGAATGCATTGACAAAAGACCTGGAGGCCGTGTCGGCGGCCGGCATTGGCGGCATTCAGTTGTTTCATGGTCGGGGACGTGCTTGGCCGGGCGTCACACCGCAAATTCAAACCCTGAGTGAAACCTGGGATTCGCTGATCAGTCATGCCGCCGACCAGTCGCAGCGGCTTGGGCTGAAATTCACGATGCAGAACTGCCCCGGCTGGGCGATGTCGGGCGGGCCATGGATCACCCCTGAAAACGCGATGCGGCATCTCGTGTACAGTCGCACCGACGTGGTCGGGGGCGAACCGCTCTCGATCAAGCTGGCCAAGCCGCAGCCCAGCGAACAGGATTGGCGAGACTATCGCGACATCGCGGTGCTCGCGTTTCCGACGCCGGACGGAGACACCGGGCGACCGCTGATTCCTTCCAGCATCACGAGCAGCTTGCCGGATGCGGATTGGAGCGGCCTTCTGCGTGGAGACGATATCAAGATTCAGATCCCGGCAGAGTCATCGCCCGCTTGGGTCGATTTTTACTTTGATCAGCCGGTCACGCTGCGATCGATTCAGTTGCCGCCGACCGAATTCTTGATGAAACGGATGATGTTCGATCCGAATTCGTCGATCTCCGTTTCGGTGATGCAGGGCGCAGCTTGGAATCCACTGATCACTCACCGCGTCCCGCGAGGCAACTGGCAAGACCGCCAACCGGAGCGTCACTACGTGCTGGCGGTGCCCGATGCGACCGCCAAACGCTATCGATTGACATTCCAGAACTTTCGTGCGATGGAGATTTCGCACCTGAAGCCGTCGGCGGCCGCGCGAGTCCACGATTGGCAGGCTCAAGCGGGCTACGCACTGCGCAGCCTGGAGCGGACCGCACCTCCCCGGCAATCGCCAGCCGCCTGGATCCGCTCGAAGGATGTCGTGGATGTGACCGCGATGATGAACTTGGCGGGACGTCTGAACTGGGACGCGCCCGAGGGCAATTGGACCGTTGTTCGGTTCGGGCATGTCAACACGGGAGTGACAAACAAACCGGCACCACCGGAAGCGACCGGATTTGAATGCGACAAGCTTTCGACCGATGGAGCCGATCAACACTTTGCCGGTTACATCGGCCGGCTATCCAAACCGGGCGGAGCGGCGGACAACGGACGCCTACAGGGAATGCTGATCGATAGTTGGGAGTGCTACACGCAGACGTGGACTCCGGCGATGGAGAACGAGTTTCAGAAACGTCGCGGATACGCGCTGCGAACCTGGCTGCCGGCTCTGGCCGGTTGGGTCGTAGAAGATCACACGACCAGCGAACGGTTCTTGCGAGATTGGCGGGCAACGATCAGCGATCTGATTGTCGAAAACTACTATGGGCGGATGGCGGAACTCGGCAAACAGCGTGGCATGGAACTTTCGTTCGAGACCGCGGTGGGCGACGTTTCGCCCGGCGACATCCTGCAGTATTTCAAGTCGGCCGACATTCCGATGTGCGAGGTTTGGAAACCCAACGATCCGCACGTCGGTGGGCTGGAAACCAAACCGATCGCGCCGACAACCTCGGCCGCCCACATTTATGGGAAACCGCGTGTCGCGGCCGAGACATTCACCTCGGCGCCGATGAACTGGCGCGAGCATCCATTTTCGCTGAAGAACGTCGCCGATCGAACCTTTGCCGCTGGCGTCACGCACCTCGTCTTTCACACCTACACGCACAACCCGCTGGATCGAGTGCCGGGAACCTCCTTTGGCAACACGATTGGAACGCCGTTCTTGCGAGGCCAAACCTGGTGGCACCACATGCCACACTTCACCGGCTACCTGGCTCGGTGCCAGTCCATGCTGGAACAAGGACACCCCGTCGCCGATGTGTTGTGGTACCTCGGTGACGACATCGATCACAAACCCAGGCAGGATTCGCCATTTCCCGAAGGCTACCACTTTGATTACGTGAACCAGGATGTGTTGCTCAGTCGACTTGGCGTTGATGACGGCGACCTCGTCATTCCCGAGGGCACGCGATGGCGGGTGCTGTGGCTGGCTCCCGAGCAATGTCGCCGACTGACGCCGCAAACGCTGCAGCGTGTCAAAGAACTGCTTCACGCCGGCGCGACGGTGATCGGACCGGCCCCGGACATGAACCCGTCGCTTAGCGGCGGCAATGAGGCAAATGCTGACTTCAAGCGTCTCGTTGATGAACTCTGGGGCAATGGAACTGCGATTGAAGGCGACCGCAAAATCGGCCAAGGACGATTGTTGTGGGGCGAATCACTTCCGCAATCGCTGCAACGTCTGGGCATTGCACCCGATGTCCGGGGCACGCTTTCAGAGCGATGGTGTCACCGACGCGTCGATGACGTCGATATCTATTTTCTGGCGGGTTGCCGAACGCAAGCGGTCGACGCAACGCTTGAGTTTCGTGCGACCGGCAAACCCGAGTTCTGGAACCCGATCGATGGCAACCGAAAACCCGCCCCGGTGTACCAAAGAACCGATTCGGGGACCGCGATCCCGATTCGTCTTCCCGCAGCCGGTTCGACCTTCGTGGTCTTTCGCCCCGAGACATCGTCACGAGTACCGATTGAACGCGTGTCGCGAAACTCGGAAGCCCTGCTGGATGCAACGGATACGGCGCGAGTCGACAACACGCCCCGATACCCTGCGTTTGGAATCGATCGCTATGGAATCACTCAACCCTGGGTTCCGCCACAGCCGCCAACGATCGAATTCGACTGCACGGCTGAGTCTCTGATCGCCTATCAAAATGGAACCTATCAAATCGACCGAACCGACGGATCAACGGAATCGGTGAGCGTTGGCGATGCGGACAGCATTTCTTTGGACGGCAGGTGGGAGCTACGCTTTCCCGATGGTTGGGAGACTCCCAAGCAGATTTCTTTGCAGGGATCGCAGCCATGGTCGGAAATGGACGACGTCACGGTCCGCCATTTCTCAGGCACCGCGACCTACCGGACCACGTTTACGCTGGACGTGAAGCGTGCCGGCCAGCGGCTGCAACTCGACCTGGGGCGCGTCGGCAACCTCGCGGCGATCCAGGTCAATGGAATGGATGTCGGCACACTTTGGTCGGCCCCGTACCGGATTGATGTCACCGACCACGTCAAGCCGGGCGAGAATACATTGTTAATCGCTGTGACCAACACCTGGCACAATCGGCTCGCATACGATGCGGGTCTTCGACCGGAAGAGCGTAAAACATGGACCATTGGTCCACCGCCCAACGATTCACCACTGGAATTCTCGGGGCTTAGCAGTGATGTGCGACTGAACGTCGGACAGGTGATCCCGATTTCAAAAACACGGACGCCACAAGCGAACTTTCAACATCGTCCATCCGAGCTGGTACGTTCATCCGTGGTCGACAAGGCCGCGTTGACCTTTGCATTCGGGCCGGCGACGAAGTTCGGAAACACGGTCAATGGTCGAACGCACCAGCAAGACGCCTTGCTCTCTTACCGAGGCTATCAGTACGCGGCTTACGTGGATGCCAATCGCCAGATTTGTCTCGGTCGGCGAAAATTACCGAGCGGATCATGGGATGCAATTCGTTTTACGGATCACCGCTTTGAATCAAACGACTCACACAACACCGCGGTCATTGGAATCTGCGCTGCCGATGGGACGATCCACCTGGCGTTCGATCATCACGCCACGCCGCTGAACTATCGCGTTTCGCAGCTGGGTGTCGCGCATCGCCCCGAAGCCGTCTCGTGGGACGCGAGTTTGTTCGGTCCCGTCATGCATTCGCTCGGTTCCGTCGCGACGCACGAGCGAGTCACCTACCCGCGGTTCTTCTCGGCGCCCAACGGAAATTTGATGTTCTATTACCGCTCGGTCACCTCGGCCGATGGTGACGGGATGATCGAGGAGTACGACGGGCAAAACCACGATTGGACGCCGGGACTCGGGAAATTCATCGCGCGAGAGATCGGAACGTTTGAACGCGGTGGACAAAAAAGTCTGTCGCGATGCCCCTACATAAACGCCCTCAGTTTTGCTGGTCAGCGACTGCATGTGAGCTGGGTATGGCGCGATCGTTTTGAAAGGACTGACGCTCGCAACCAGCATGATCTCTGCTACGCCTACAGCGATGATTTTGGTCGGACCTGGCACAATTCCGAAGGAGCAGTGATCGGGCGAACCGGGCAAGACTTCATGCACCTTAACTCGCCCGGCTTGGTTGTTGCACGCATTCCGACCGATTATGGCCTGTCGAATCAAAACACGCACTACGCGTACCCTGACGGCAGCATCCACATTGTGCTACGTCATCAACTGGATGGTGGGACCTGCGAAAACCGCTACTTTCACTATTGGCGTGATCGCTCGGGAAAATGGAGCCACGAAGCGCTTCCCTTTGTGGGGCGTCGCCCCAAGCTGCTGGGGACACAGGATCGAGAACTGGTATTGGCATACAGCGACGAAGGAGAGTTGTTCCTTGCGAAAGGCATTCCAGACCTTGGGAGGACATCGTGGGACTGGCACGCCCTCCAATTTCCAAACCGAATGTCCGCGTTTGGAGATGCCGTGGTCGATTTGTCACAATGGAACCAAAATCAAACGCTCTCGATCTATCACCAAGAAGAACCCGCGGCCTTCATCGAGACGAAGGCTGCCGATGTGGTCGATGGATCTCCTTCGATGTTGAAAGTCAGCGAAATTGTTTGGGACCGACTCCCGATGGAAAGGTAGGTGATCGTGATGCACAGAATCTCTGGTCTGGCCATCCTGCCAGCGGTGTGCCTGTTCTTTTTGGGCTCAACGTCTGGAGATGCAGCTCCGCCGCGTCCACATTCGCTGACGGTCGGAGAGCGCTTTACCGATCCGGTCGGATTCTATGATCCCACACCGGTGTTTTCGTGGAAGCTTCCGGTGGTCGAGGGAGTGCAGTCGCAAACGGCTTACCGCATTGCTGTTCTTGATGGCGAGGGCGAGAACTCTCAACAGACGCTGTGGGATTCCGGCAAAGTGGATTCCGACCAGTCGGTCTGGGTGCCCTACGGTGGACCGGCATTGACGTCTCGGCGGCGAGGTGTTCGTTGATCTCGTTGCCAATTGGTGGTGGACGAATACTGATCTATCGACCGACGCGAGCGGGACATGCCAAGTCCGGGGCTTTCTGGGGGACTACAAAATCACCGTACACGAGGGCGGAAAACGCACGACTGTAACAACAACATTGGACCGTGATGGGCGTACATTGCGAATACAGACTGCCCCCCATTCAAATCGTTAAATCTTGCAACGTCGGGTTGACAACCGGTTTCACCTAGCTGGACAGCGGCACTTCGATGTAGCTACGCTCAACAGAGCGTGGCCCCCCCCTGGGATCCACCTTCTGGAGAAGGTAGCTTCGATTGAACGGCGAATCACGATGTTTCTTATGCAAAGTGACGCTGCCCAGCTTGGAGTCAACACACTGCAGTGGCATGTGGATCTCTTTTGTGGACACAACGGCGATCCCTCATTTTCATACGTGACCCGCCGGCAGCCGAAGGACTGTAAATGAATCGTTCAACGAAACAGCCCCCGCGATCCTCTAGAATGGCAACGCAATCGATCGCGTCAACGCGATCCGAAAAACGTGTCCTGCTGTTGGTTGAATCGTCACGAGCGTATGGTCGCGGATGTTTGCAGGGCATCGCTTCGTACCTGCGAACTCACCCGGAATGGGAAGCCGTGCATCTCGAACGCGGGCTTAGCGAGAACGTCCCACGCGAAGTGCGTCGACAGCCCTTTGACGGTGTGATCGCGCGGATTGAAAATCGGACGATCGAGAAGACCCTCGCCGAAATGAACGTCCCCGTGGTGGATCTTCGTGGCATGATCACGCCAAGCGGCGGCGTCGCATTTGACACCGACCCGGTCGCCTGTGCAGAGAAAGCGTTTGAACATTTTTCCGAGCGGGGGTTTCGGCATTTGGCTTTCTGTGGCTATCAAGGCTTGGCGTTCTCTGACGAGCGTTGTGCCGGTTTTTGTGATCTCGCGGATGCTCAGGGTGTGTCGGTCCATGTCTATGAATCGGGTGCGAGAAACGACCGAACTCGATTGAACGACACCATTGCTCGCGAAGCGAACGGCGAGCATCCGGAAAGAGAAATGATCCAATGGATTTCAGCGTTGCCCAGTCCGATCGGGCTGTTCGCATGCAACGACATTCGAGGCCGACAGGTGCTGCGCGCCGTTCAGCTTGCCGGACGTGTCTCGCCCGAAGAAATCGCGGTCCTTGGCGTGGACGACGATGAAGTGATTTGCGAACTTGCCCACCCGTCGATGAGCAGTATCGAACCCGACACGTACCGCATGGGTTTTGAAGCAGCCCAAACGCTGTCACGGTTGATGGACGGGGAGGCCATCGAGGAACAGCGGATTCTGATTCCACCGACTCGCGTCATGGTGCGGCAATCGACGGACCTGCTTGCCGTGGAGGACCCCGAGGTGGCCAAGGCCATCCACCTGATTCGATCAAAGGCCTTTGATGGGATTTCCGTTGCCGAGGTCGCGAACCATCTTGCGATTTCACGTGTGACGATGGAGAGGAAATTCCGTGCCGTGCTGGGGCGATCGCCGCGTGAAGAAATCGAACGGGTCCGAATCAACCAAGTGCGTCTCCTGCTGACGGAAACGAACTACAGTCTTTCGAAAATCGCACGAATGACAGGCTTTAGTAACGACAGCTATTTGGTGACCGCGTTTCGGCGTCACGAAACCTGCACACCCGGCCAGTACCGCAAGCAGCTCAAGGGAGCTGCTGCACCGGGGAACGCAAGCGAGGAATGACATGCCGGCCATTCCGGTCGTGCCGGATCTCGTCAGCAACCATCCCCGCCCTGCGACTTGCACTACAAGCCGTTACTCAGGCCGGGGAGCTTCCTTTCCTTCGGATCCGGCGTTGGCTGCTTCTTCTGCCGCCACAAGCTTTTTGTAGTCATCGATTGCCTGTTGATCAGCATTCTCTCTGACATTGACAGCTTCGGGACCACCACATCCACCGATGAAAAGCACCAGGGAAAGCAGGGTGATGCCACAGGAGACTCGTTTCGACATAGAACTTCAGAATCAGGAAAAAGAGAACGAACGAGGGTCACCGCGCTAGGATGATCGCGGCGATTCCAAAAAGCAGGATTTCGAACCTTCCTGCGAGGGCTTTGTTCCAGTGGAAATCACTGATTGAGCTGTTCCTGAATGACTTCCCTGCCGGCTTTCGTGCCGAGTGCACCCCAGAGTCCATAGGGGCTCGCCGATCCCGGAGCGTTGTTAAAACTGCCATCGCCCCATTGATACACCATGCGATTGTTTTGATCGCCAGATTCGATCGAGTCCGTCATGAAGATGACTGCGCCGTCACCCATCAAGACATGGGCTCCTCCCTGGTGGCGACTGGAGACCGACATCAGGTTGTTGCGATTGACCGCACCGGCAGAACAGATTTCCGAATTGGGTGGTCGAACGGTATGCACCATGGTGAAGGTGGGGTTGAAGCTCGCCCATCGGAAGCCACGTCCCGAGGTTGCACCGACAATCGGGGCCGCCGGATTCCAGAATCGCGGACGATCCGGATCAAGGTGCTGGACACACCAGGTCGGTGTGACGACGATGGTCCAGTGGTTGTTGTTGGTGCTGTAGGTTCCACCGGCAGTCAAGCTGGTTCGCGAGTCCTTGTCACCCAGATCGGTGGCAATTTCACCCATTGCGATCGTGTTGGAAAGCCCGTCCAGGATGTCTCTGAATCGCGTCTCTTTGCGGACTTCAAAGACACCGCGGTGGGCAGCACGGACGCGTTGCGCCGTACCGTTGGTCGGTTGATAGGGCAAAACGGTCGAATCCTGACGGACATTCAGATAACCGTCACGCATGAAATCCGTTGAATCGCCAAGACAAGCGGCATAATTGGTGCGGCCGAGTGCGGGCAAACCTTGCCCCGGATCGCTCGGGCATCGCAATGTCGGAAGATCCGTCGCCCATGGCGCGTAATCAATATTCTCCGGCGTGGGGCCCATCGGCGGAAAGTCAATGACGCCATCGTCATCGAAATCGTTTGGGTTGCGAATCGAATCCCACAGTGCCTGTTGCTCGATGAACGGTGTCAGCCCCACCAGCATGCTCAATCGCATGTTGGTACCCGTGGTCGTGTTACTCCAAGACCACGCCGGAACGGTCGGATGCGTCCCCCCGCCGTGCATCGGCAACTTTTTGTACGCCGAATGGTAATTGTGCAACGCCAAACCGATCTGTTTGAAGTTGTTGCTGCAACTCATCCGCCGAGCGGCCTCGCGAGCAGCCTGAACGGCAGGTAACAGCAAGCCGACCAGAATGCCGATGATCGCAATCACCACCAACAATTCGACCAGCGTAAACGCGGGACGCGGTCTCGTCGCCGGTGCATCAAGCGAACGGCGGTTTTGAAGATTTTCGCGCATAGAATGAGAACTCCAACTAGAACATGCACTAATGAATGGGAAAATGCGAACGATGGCAGCAGAACAAGTGGTTCATCATTGTCCCGTCGACGATCACACAACCGCCAGTCGCAGCCAGCCCCACACCGCGGGGTTGGCCGCAAGAGATCTCGAGAGCGGGCAAAAAAAAAACCAGGAATGGAACGCCCGTTCCCGACGGGCGCTGTCCCACCGAGATTCTTGTCCCAACAACGAATAGCCGCCGATCATTCTAAGAACGGAACAAAGAAAAGCTTTCCGTGTTTGCAAATTAAAGTTTCGAGTTTGCGTCACCAGCGAGATCCCAACCGAGATCAACTCAAATGGAGTCCCGTCACAAACTGCTCGGTCATCCGTCGCACCTCGTCAGGCGACGAACGATCGCGATCCCATGTCGGTTGTCATCGCCGATGAAACCGGCGACGGAAACTTGTGGTTATTTGATGGAAAAGTGAAATGACAGCCGTGGTCGACGACGCTTTAATGTAAGCCCGCCGGTCGCCACGACGAGCGTTTTCGTGCGGTGAAAACCCGGGTCCGCATTCTTCCCGCCTCTCGTTTTTGTCAGACCATGACCGCAACGGACCTCGCCGCTTTTCTGCTATTTTTCCTGATCGTCATCGCGGTCAGTTTGTGGAAGAGCCGCCGTCGCGGAACGCCACAGGACGAATCGGATTACTTCCTGGGGGGCCGCTCGCTGTCCTGGCCGATCATTGGCATTTCGATCGTCGCGGCGAATATTTCTTCCGAGCAAATGGTCGGCATGGCGGGCAGCGGCGCTGCCGAACAGGGATTGGCCGTCGCCGCTTGGCAATTGATGGGCTCCGTCTTTATCTCTCTGATCGCGATCACGTTGCTGCCTCGGTTCCTGCAAGCGGGGATCTATACGATGCCCGAGTTTTTGGAATACCGTTACAACACACTCGCCCGCAGCCTGATGGCGATCGTGACGGTCGCCACCTACGTCGGTGTCTTGCTAACGGCGGTGCTCTATACGGGCGCGACGGCGTTGCAGGTGCTGCTGGGGGTGCCGATGACGACGGGGGTCTGGATGATCGGCGCGATCGGGACGCTCTACGCCGCAACCGGCGGGCTCAAAGCGATCGCGTATGCGGACCTGATCCAAGGCACTGCGTTGCTCGTTGGCGGTTTGATTGTTTTCTATCTCGGTCTGTCGGCGAGTGGCGGTTGGAGCGAATTCAGTGCCGCAAACGCAGATAAATTGAAGTTGTTGTTGTTCAAAGGGCACCCCGGTTATGACCAACTGCCGTGGTACACTGTATTCACGGGAATGTGGATCGTGATGATCTACTACTGTGGTCTCAACCAATTCATCGTCCAGCGTAATCTGGCTGCCAAGACGCTACGCGATGGGCAACTCGGCATGATCTTCGCCGGTGCGTTATGGCTATTGATCCCGTTTGCGATTGTGATGCCCGGCATCATGGCGGGGAATTTGTACGCGGCTGAACTGGCGGAAAAATCCGACGCCGCCTATCCGACGTTGATCAAGCATTTGGTAGGGCCGGGCCTACGCGGCTTCATTTTCGCCGCGATCGCGGGGGCCATTATCTCCACACTTGCGTCGCTGTTGAATTCCGCCTCGACGATCGCCTCGATCGACATCTACCAGCGGCTGCTTCGCCCGCAGGCATCGGAAACCTCGGTGGTGCGTCTGGGGCGTCTTCTGACCGTCACGTTTGTGGCTATTGGCTGCCTTACCGCTCCGTTGCTGACCGACGGAGTCTTTACCTTCATCCAGCAATTCCAGGGATTCATCTGGCCGGGCGTGGTGGCCGCGTTTTTAGGCGCGTTCTGGTTGCCCAAAGCCCCCGCGGCGGCCGGTTCGGTCGCGCTGCTGTTGGGTCCGTTGCTGTACGCCAGCTTTCAAACGCTGAACAAAGAAGGCTTGTTCGCGGGGGTGCTTTCGCAGCGGGTGCTCGAGATGCATTTCCTGACTCAAGTGCTTGCCTGTTTCGGCATCATCATGGCTGTGATGGCCATCATGACGCTGCTGCGGCCGAATGCCGCACCGCGTGAGCTGCCCGTTCGAGAAGATGTCGCACGCAGAACAGAACCAATCGTGATTGGCTGCGCCGTGCTTGTGATGGCGTCGGTCGCTGCGATGTTCGCGGTGTTCCGGTAATCCGAATCATTTCCACTTTCTGTTTGATGCCCGGCTTTGTTCCGTGACTTCGCAACCCAATTCAGTCGACATGATTCAAGCACGCCTCCAGCCGCAAGTGATTCCGACCTATCCGGTCGGATCGCCCGAGAAGACCCCCCTGTTCTTTGAGAAGCGGGTTTACCAAGGAAGCAGCGGTAAGGTGTATCCGGTGCCTTTCGTTGACAAAGTCTATGATGATCCGGTGCCGGTGACCTATCAGTCCGCATTGTTGGAGAACGACTTCGTTCGGCTGGTCATGTTGCCGGAAATCGGCGGTCGCATTTGGTTGGGGCAGGACAAAACCAACCATGACTATGACTTCTTCTACCGCCAGGACGTCATCAAGCCGGCGTTGGTCGGGTTGGCCGGACCATGGATTTCCGGAGGTGTTGAATTCAACTGGCCGCAGCACCACCGCCCCGGCACGTTTATGCCGACGGACGTCCACATCGAGGAAGACCCCGACGGTGCCCGGACGGTATGGATGAGCGAGCACGATCCGATCAATCGGCTCAAAGGCATGCACGGTGTTCGATTGCGTCCGGAATCGTCGCTGATTGAATTAAGAGTTCGGTTGTATAACCGAACCCCGTTGACGCACACGTTCCTGTGGTGGGCGAATGTGGCGGCCAAGGTGCACGATCAGTATCAATCCTTCTTTCCGCCCGACGTGCACTATGTCGCGGACCATGCGGTGCGGGCGATGTCGTCGTTTCCGGTGGCCAACAATGATTACTATGGAATCGACTATCAGAATCGTCCCGGTGCCAATGATCTGAGCTGGTACAAGAACATTCTGGTACCCACCAGCTACATGGTCTGCGAAACCGGTCGGGATTTCTTCGGCGGCTACGATCATTCTGCCGGCGGCGGGTTCGTTCACGTCGCGAACCGACACATCGCACCCGGAAAGAAGCAGTGGACGTGGGGGAACGAACGGTTTGGCTGGACTTGGGACCGCGAGTTGACCGATGAAGGCGGCCCCTATGTCGAGTTGATGGCCGGCGTTTATACGGATAACCAGCCTGACTTCTCCTATTTGCTGCCGTACGAAACGAAGACCTTCTCTCAATTCTGGTGGCCGATCCAGGACATCGGGCCGGTCCAGCAGGCGAATTGCGACGCGGCATTGGCGTTCAGCGTTCGCTCGGATCGCAGGATCGAATTGGGGCTATGCGTTAGCAGCGTGTTTGAAGGGCAATTCACCGTTTGCGACGGCGATCGCGTGCTGCTGCAAACGCACCTGAAACTTCAGCCGGGACAGTCATGGAAGAATTCAGAGCTTCCGTTCGAGGGAGAACAAACCAGCAGTCTCTCGGCCGAGTTGCGTTCGACGCAGGGCAAGTTGGTGCTCGCCTACCGGCCACTGGACCCTCAGCCTGTTACCAACCGCAATCGTCAGGTCGCAACCGAGCCACCCGCTTCCGAACAGGTTTCGTCGGTGGACGAGCTGTTTCATATCGGCAGCCACCTGGAACAGTACCGTCACCCCACGCGGGCGCCCGAACCGTACTGGCAAGAAGGACTGCGACGGGACCCCGGTGATTATCGATGCCACCTGGCACTCGGCAAACGATGCGTGAAACGGGGGCAGTACGAACCGGCACAGGAGCACTTGCGGTCGGCCGTGGATCGCCTGACCAGTCGGCACCCAAATCCCGAGACGGGCGAGGCGCACTATTACCTCGGCCTCACCCTACGGGGCTTGGGGAATCTACCTGACGCTTACGCGGCTTTCTACAAAGCGACCTGGAACTACGAATGGCGGTCGGCGGCTTACTATCAGCTCGCCACGCTGGATTGTTGTCAGGCCGACTGGGCCACTGCATGTGATCACCTAAACGCGTCTCTGGACACGAACCGACAACACAACAAGGCCAGCTTGTTGCTCGTCCTGGCCCAGGCGAACCTTGCACGGGAGCAAGCGATTAGGTCGGATCCCGCTGAACTGCGAAAGCAAGTCGATCAGGTCCTGGCGTCGGATCCGCTGGACCATTGGGCCTCCCATTTACGGTGTGTGCTCGCAGAAGATTCTGATGCGACTGAAGTCCAACAGTTCCTCGCCAAGACGCGCAATGACGCTCAAACGATTCTAGATTTGGCATTCGACTACATCGAAGCGGGGTTCGATCAGCACGCCGTCGAGCTGATCGAGTTGCACCACGCCAACGAGGTCATTCCGGTTGCGGTCCCCAATCCGCTGCAGCGGACCGCGATGACGCATTACGTGTTGGCGTGGCTGAAACAACGCACGAAAGCCGCGGACGCCGACGAGGTGCTAAAGCGAGCCCGCGGGCAATCGGCGGACCACTGTTTTCCGTCGCGTTTGGAAGAGATGGCGACACTCCGCTGGGCGATCGGCCAGCCTGGCCGAGATCCGCTGGCCGCCTATGCGCTGGGTAACTTGTTGTTTGACAAGTGCCGTCACCAAGATGCGATCGATGTCTGGCAGGTGGCGGCACAACACGACGCCGATATTCCTCAGGTCTACCGAAACCTTGGCATCGCCGTTTGGAATCACTTTCGCGACGGCGAGCAAGCTGCGGCGTACTATGAACAAGCGATGCGTCTGGCCCCGCAAGATGCGCGACTGGTCAGCGAGTTCGATCAGCTGTCCAAAAAACGCAACGTGCCGATCGCGGAACGGCTCAGTTTTCTTCTCTCCCATCGCGAACTGGTCCTGCAGCGTGATGACGCAACGGTCGAGCTGGCCGCATTGGACAACGTGACCGGGCGTGCCCAAGAAACGTTGGAGCTACTGCTATCGCGTCGTTTCCATCCCTGGGAAGGCGGTGAGGGAGCCGTTCTGCGGCAGTACACCCAAGCCCGATTGCTGGCGGGCAAGGCCGATTTGGAAAATGGAAATCCGCAGTCCGCTCATCAACACTTCATCAAAGCGATGGAAACCCCGGATTCGCTGGGCGAGGCTTACCATCCGTTGCAAGCTCGGGCGGACGTCTACGGTCGTGATCATCATCCCCGCTGTTTTACGGCGCTCCTGGCCGGTGGCGGGATTCAAGGAGGAATTCGCCACGGAGTAACGGACGAGTTCAGCTACAACGTTGTCAAAGATCCGGTGCACGTTCGCGATCTGCATGCAACGATGCTGCATCTGCTGGGCATCAATCACGAACGACTCACCTTCCCGTTCCAAGGTCTCGAACAACGCTTGACGGGTGTCGAGCCGAGTCGTGTCGTGACTGAAATTTTTGCCTAGCCCCGTCCTGCACGTGATCGATAGGACCAATAGGACACAGGGGACCTATAAGCCTCATGTGTCCGATTGCATGACCGTCGGCTGATCCTCGACGGAAAAAAAATGGGGGCAAAACAATCTCAGGCTGTGATCGTTTTGCCCCCATCGTTTTGCCCAATCGTTGGGCACCACTGAAAACCGACGACGTCTCGGTTACACCGACCGCGGCGTCGAACATTAAGATGCTTTTCGTAGTGACTGGCTGTTGGCCACTGCTGGAACGCTGCTGCACCGGTAACTGCGCTGAAATTACTTGAGAATTGCGTGGCGGGGCGTCAAACTGGGGCACGATCTCACGAAATCTTTACGTCCCCCCTCCCGCCTGGTTACAGCCGAATGTCCCCGCGTTTTCCGCTACATCACATCGCGACACACGCTGTGCTCGCAACTGCCTTCCTTTTCACCCTGTTCCTGTCTCCGACTACCCTCAAAGCCGAATCGACCAAGCGTCCCAACATCGTGTTGATCCTGGCCGACGATTTGGGGTTTTCGGATCTGGGATGTTACGGCGGCGAGATCCAGACACCGAACCTGGATGCATTGGCGGACAGCGGATTACGGTTCACCCAGTTCTACAACACCGGGCGGTGTTGGCCGACACGCGGGTCGATGTTGACGGGCTACTATGCCCAACAGATCCGACGTGACTTTTTGCCGGGCATCCCCAGTGGCGGCGGCAACCGTGGCCTGCGCCCCGATTGGGCCGTGCTGCTTCCCGAAATGCTGTCGCAAGTCGGCTATCGATCCTACCACACCGGCAAATGGCATATCGATCGCACACCGACCCAGTCCGGTTTCGACAAGACGTCACTCAATCAAGTGGGCCGCTACTTCAGCCCCAAGCTGGACGCCAACGGAAAACCCAAGCGGCCGTTGGAGTTTCGTGACGACGAATACCTGACCAGCTCGATGGCTGACGACGCGATTGAGAACCTAAAGGAACACGCCGCACAACACGGCGACCAGCCGTTCTTTCAGTATCTGGCTTTCACCGCGCCCCACTTCCCCCTGCACGCTCTGCCCGAAGACATCGCGGTCTACGCCGACACCTACACCGACGGCTGGGATGCGATTCGCAAACAACGCTGGCAACGGATGCAATCGATGGGGATTTTGGATCCTGAAACCGCCAATCGCGTTTCATCGGTCGAGCGTGACCTCGGACCTCCGTATCATTTCCCCGAAGCCTTCGAGATTCTGGGTGACGGAGAAATCAATCGCCCCGTTCCGTGGAATCAATTGACGGACGAACAAAAATCGTTCCAAGCGACCAAGATGGCGATCCATGCGGCGATGGTGCACCGGATGGACATCGCCATCGGACGGGTCTTGGATCAAGTCCGGTCGATGGGCTGCTGGGACGACACGATCATCATGTTTCTGTCCGATAACGGAGCGAGCGCCGAAATCATGGTCCGTGGCGACGGACACGATCCCGATCAGCCGATGGGTTCGGCACTGACCTACCTTTGTCTGGGGCCCGGCTGGTCGACGACTTGCAACACGCCATTTCGCCGCCACAAAACATGGACACACGAAGGTGGCATCGCGACGCCGTTCATCGTTTCCTGGCCCAAGCGAATCAAGGACAAAGGCCAGTATCGGCGCAATCCCCAACATGTCATCGACGTTGCCGCGACGCTATTGGAGTTGACCGGCGCGACGCACCCGAATGATGCCCCAGCGGCGCCGGGACGTAGCTTTCTGGCAGACCTCGATGGCGATCACTCGGCCGACGAGCGAACGCTTTGGTGGTATCACGACGGACATCGGGCGATCCGACAAGGCCGCTGGAAAGCGGTTTCACCGATCGGCGAACCCTGGGAGCTGTACGATCTTTCGAACGACCGAATCGAGTCGGTTGACCTTGCGTTACCACACGCCGACAAGCTTTCTGAATTGGTCGCAGCCTGGGAACAGCAGCTTGCCGATTCGATCAAACTTGCCTCGAAAGATCTCGACAATCAACCACGAACGGCCAATGATCTGGCTCGCCAAAACAAGGTGATGTCCAAGGCCCAACAAGACGGTCGAATCAAACGCGCGCAAGTGTTGCCGGGCGGAGAAACCTTCTTTGTCGCCGACCGTCACGCGTTTGTAATGAAACCCGAATCGCCGGCAAAGTCCAAGCTCGGCAAGCCCTGGATTTTTTACGCCCCCGCATTGTCGCGCTACCCCGACAAGCACGAGCAGTGGATGCACCAGCAGTTTCTCGACGCCGGCATCGCGGTCGCGGGAATCGACGTCGGGGAAGCCTACGGCAGCCCGCATAGCCAACCCTTCTTTGACGCCCTGTACGACGAAATGGTCTCACGAGGTTACAGCACCAAACCGGCGTTGCTGGGCCGCAGCCGCGGCGGATTGTATGTCAGCCGGTTCGCGATCGAGCGTCCCGAGCGCGTCGCGGCAATCGGCGGGATTTACCCGGTGCTCGACTACACCAGCTATCCGGGCGTTGACCGCGCCGCCGCGGTCTATGGAGTCACGCCGGAGGCGATGGAGCAGCGACAGCGGGAGCTGAACCCTGCGAAGAATCTGGACGTGATCGCCAAAGCGGACATCCCGGTCTATGTGATCCATGGCACCGAAGACCGCGTGGTTCCGATCGAGCGGAATTCGGCGGTGTTGGAATCCGCGTACCAATCCGTTGGCAACGAATCCGTGATCACGCTTGAACGCGTCGATGGTCAAGGCCACAATTTCTGGGAAGGTTTCTTCCGCAGCCAAAAGTTGATCGATTTCTTGATCGACGCGGCCAAGGGGGACTGACGGTGCAACGCGCCCTATGAACGCGAACCGGCCCGAAATGCCGATCGAATCGCTAACTCCAAAATCTACCTACCTCCCCAACCAGCCGCCACGTCCTATTAAAGACGGTCGGAACGGGAGAGTAGGGGCAAAACGATGGACGGCAGAATGATACGGGGCAGAATGATGGGGTGCCGAGCGGCTGGTTTTGCCGCCTCAGTTTCCGATCTCGATGCAGGCGGCTTCTTCGGTGCTGCGGACGTAGATGCGTCCGTCGCTGTAGGCCGGTGTCGACCAGCACTTGCCGCTCAGCACGTCGGCTCGAGCTAGTTCACGGTAGGCATCGGGGCTGGCCGCCGCGATCACGACTTCACCGGCATCGGACAACACGACCAGCTTTTCGCCGACCAAGATGCAGTTGCCCGGGCCGAACCCGTATTCTTTCCACTTGATTTCCCCGGTCGCCAGTTCGACGCATTGCAGCGGCGCCCGGCCGTATTTTTTGAATTCAAAGATCCCGTACAGGTGTCCGTTGTGCACGATCGGGGTGCTCCAGTGATTCATCAGCTCGTTCGCCTTGAACCACACCTCGTCGACTTTGCCGCCACCTTGAATCTTGAACAACCCCGCACCGACGCCGTAGCCGGCAGAGCAATACACCAGGTTACCTTCGATGACCGGCGACGCGGCGGTGGAGACGCTGAATGGGAATTCGGTCCGCCAAAGCTCGCTGCCCGTCGCGGCATTGACTGCGACCAGACCCGATTGCACAAAGTAGACCAGTTGTTTTTTGCCGTTGATGGTCGCCAAGGATGGCGTCGCGTGGGTGATGGTTTCATCACCGCTTTTCCAGATCAGCTGGCCATCGTTCTTGTTGAAGGCAAGGAAACTTTGTCCCGCGCCGCCACCGCTGACGTACACGGCGTCGCCATCGACCAGCGGGCTCGATGCGTTCAGCCACTTGATGTTGCGGCCGGCGAAGTCGTTGATGATGTCTTGTTTCCAAACCAAGCTTCCGGTTTCGGCATCGACACAGCGGAGCACCATGTAGGAGTCATAGACGTAGACGTTGCCCTCGGAGACCGAGGGGGTCGACCGGGGACCGTCGCCGCCCTTGTTGCCTGCCGCACCCGCGTTTCCGCCGCCCTGTTCGTATTCGCTGCTGCCCATCGGCAGTCGCCACAGCTCATCACCCGAGGTCGCATCGAGTGCCAACAGCACCTCCGATCCGTCGGTCGCGATCACGGTGAACAGTCGACCCTCGGCGACGGCAAAGGAGCTGAAGCCCAACGGGGTTTGGGTCTTCCAAACGACGTTCGGTCCGTTGCTCCAGTCCGCCCTGCCGATCGACTCGGCCGATTTCCCATCGGCAGCAACCCCACGGTACTGGGGCCAGTCTTCGGCGAAACTGACAGAAGAAGCAAGGGTGAAGCAGGCAGCCGCAAAGAGGACGACGTTTTTCATTTTCACTCTGGAATTCGCAGGTGGGACCAAACAGGCGGGATGTTGACCCGCCCAGAATAATCGATGTGATCCGTTTCCGAAAGGAAGCGGCGTCGCTTGCCGCCGCCATCATCGTGAATCGCCGTGCGAATGTAGCTGTCTTCGCCAGAAGGTGGATTCGCGGCGTTTTCCACGCTCTGGCGAGCGTGGCTACGTCCTTCTGGCGACTGCCCAGCCTGAGTTTACCCCGCGACAGCTTCGCCACGTTTCTTCACAAAACCGATGACGACCGCGATCCCGTAGACCACGATCAACCCGATGATCACGGGGAAGGATTTCGGATCGTTGGCTTTTTCGCTGATCGCCGAAACGGCCGCCACGGTGGCCCCGATGACCGCAAACAGCATCAGGACGTTCCAGGCCACCATGCGTCCCCCGGTCGGTTTTTCCGCTCCGAGAATTCGTTTGTTGTTCATCATCAGGAAAAAGGTCACGTAGGCGATCGGCAACAGCATCATCCCGAACGTGCTGGCAAAAATGGCCAGCCAGAACTTCGCTTCGCCGTCCCACAGGTACCACCAGGTCGCTCCGCTGAGTCCTGCGACCAGACACCCAATCACAAACGGAACCGCGCCGTCGGGTTGCCCCATCATCTCACGGAACGCATAGCCGTTGATCAACATCAAGATCACGATGGTCGAGAATCCCATTCCGAACACGCCGAGTCCGAAGACCAGATTGGAGAGCGATTGCCCCAGCAGCGGTTCCAGCGTGCCGGACAATTGAAACGCGTTTCGCTTGACCAGCGACAATGCCACACGTTTCTCTTCGACGCTCAGGGCCGCAACACGTTCTAGCTTTTCGTCCATCGACATCGACTCGGCCGCTTCGGCGCCCAATTCATGGTCCACGCGTCCCAACAGGATCGGTTCGACACCGTTGTAATAGGGACTTTGTTGCATGGTGGCCAAATCGTTGCTGGCCAAGGAATCGTCGATCTTGTTGTGCAGCGAAAATGCCGATGCGATCACGACGCAACTGGTCACGACCACGTAAGGAATCGCCATGCCGGTCGACAAATCGAATCGGGCCAAGCCGCGGAACGGTTTGTCCCAGCCCCGTGCGAGCATGGAATACGGCAGCAGAAATGTCATGTTGATCCCCACCGCGGTGGCCGCCGCGGCGATCATCACCGACCGCTGTGTGGAAACCAGTTGGCTGGTCCAATAGGTTTGTTCGGTTTGCCCCAGCGAGGCGACGACGGACGTCATTTCACCGGCGGGATTGTTCCACTGTGACAGATCGGGAATGAATCCGGCCAGGATGCCGCCAAATTCCAGTTCTCCGTTGATCGCCAGCAGCGCCACGACACCGAAGAAACAGATCACGACCATGCCGACCAGCGACTTGAGCACGATGTCAAATAGCTTGGCCGCCCGACCCTGTTTGGTGTTGAGCAACACGACGAATCCGGCGGCGAGAAACAAGACGATCGTGACGATGATCTTGGTGCTGGTCGCATCGCCGAGCCCACCACCGCCGGCAAGGTTGGCCAAATTCTTGTCGATCGCGTCGTAACAAAGGCTAAACTGCGGCATGCACCAGATGATGTTGGCCATCGCCGTGGCAATGATCCATCCCCAGCCCAGCGCCGGATTGATCTCGCTGTTGATCGCTTCAAACGGCCGCCGCCCGGTCGACAAGGTCACGTAGCTGATCGCCGAGAGCATGATCACGCCCATCGTGATCGCCAGCAGTTGCAACCAGAGCATGCTGGTCCCGCCCAGGACCCCCAAAAACAGCGCGCCGGCCAAGGAGCCGCCGCCCAGCGTGATCGCCGCCTGCAACCATCCCGGACCGGACAAACGCACATAGGTCGAAAGCGTTTTGCCGCTCTCCTGTGCGTCGAGCAACAGTTTGCGGTCGGCGAGCACTTTCTCGCTGACTTGGGGAGTGGACGCAGCCGGGGCGTCGGAAACGGGGCTTGGTTGATCGGTCATCGATGAGGCGACTACAGAGAATGAGGCGGGAGGGGGGATTCACCCGCGGAATATAGCCGAAGATGGGGCCGATGTGTGAGGTGGATCCCGTCCAAATCAACTCAGACACTCCTGTCAAAAATAGCTCCCCTCTCTCCAAAACAGATCGCGCGAAAGAGATTGATCACAGAGTCACGTTGACCGCGATCTGTTTTGGGGAGAGGGGCCGGGGTGGCCTGATGAAAATCAACGGAACTTGGAAGGTTGGGTAGGTTCAGGGACGTTCAACGATTCTGCTGGATCCCTCGATTGCAAATTGTTCATTGCAAAATTTAAATTTGCCGGGAATCGTCGCTCAAATCATTTTGCAATTTGCAGTGTTCATTTTGCAATTTGCAATCATTGTCGGTTCACCAGTATCAGACGCCACTCAATTTTCATCAGGCCAGGCCGGGGGTGGGATAGTGAAAACTGAGCCGATGGCACTAGCCGCGGGCGCCGCGCTATCCGTTACTTTAGCTATAAGGCCCGAGGCTAGCGCCTACGGCTCACTCAATACTGACTCGCTGGAGCTCGCCAGTTTTTCGGGGGAGAGTGGAGCCAGGATCGTTTAAACAGTGTCACAACTGTTCGAGTTCACAGAGTTTTACATCGACTCCCAAGACTGCCTGCGGAATCATGCAAGCAACCGCGACGGCCCGGAAGGGACCGTCGTACTTGGAGAGATGGGCTATTCCAGTTCGACCAGGTAGCGTTCGGCGTCCAGGGCAGCCATGCAACCAGTTCCGGCCGACGTGATCGCTTGGCGATAGTAGTCGTCAGCGACGTCGCCGGCGGCGAACACGCCGTCGACCGAGGTGTTCGTGCGGAACGACTTGGTCCAGCGGATGTAGCCGCTGTCGTTCATATCGACCGCTCCCTCCAAGAACGATGTGTTGGGGGTGTGCCCGATCGCGACGAACATGCCGCCGACTTTCAAGTCACGTTGTGAATCGTCGACGGTGCTTTTGACACGCAGGTTATTGACCAGGTTGCCGTCACCCTGGACTTCCTCGACGACCGTGTTCCACTGGATGTCGATGTTGGGGTGATTGATCGCGCGTTCCTGCATGACCTTGCTGGCCCGCATTTCGTCGCGTCTGACCAGCAAGTAAATCGTGTCGGCGCCTTTCAAGTTGGCCAGATAGGTGGCTTCTTCGACCGCGGAGTCACCGCCGCCGACGACCGCCAGCGGCTTGCTGCGGTAGATCGGCAGGGCCCCGTCACAGACCGCACAGGCGCTGACGCCCTTGTTCTTGTACTCCTCTTCGCTGGGCAGCCCCAGGTAATTTGCCCGGGCGCCGGTGGCGATGATCACCGTGTGGGCCTGGACCGTCGCGCCGCCGCTGGTGGTCAACTTTTTCACCGGCCCGCTGAAATCCACGCTGACGATGTCTTCGCCGACCACGCGGGTCCCGAAATTGAGCGCCTGCTGCTTCATCAATTCCATCAGTTCGACGCCCTGGACTGCATAGTGCGGCTTTCCGTCGCGCTCGTGGCCTTGGGGGACCGGCGGCAAGTTCCAATGGCGGTCCTTGTCCACGGCCGATTCGACGAATGCGCGGATGTCACCGGCGGGGAAACCGGCAAAGTTTTCCACTTCGGTCGTGAACGCTAATTGCCCCAGCGGGATCATCTCCGGTTTGACGGTCCCTTCGTAGACGACCGGATTCAGGTTCGCCCGAGCGGCATAGATGGCGGCGGACCAGCCGGCAGGTCCGCTGCCGATGATGATGGTTTTTTCGATCTCGTTGCTCACCGTGTGAGAACTCCTGCAGAGATGGTTCGTGCGAATGGGTTGGGGATTATAGGACCACGTCAGCGGCTGTTCCATGGTACGGGCCATGGTACGGGCCGCGACCGGGGCTGCAATCGCCCCGGTGTGGGTGCAATTGACGGTATCGGGAAACGACAAACCGTCGCCGATCGGTTAGACTCGGCGGATTCGATTGAAATTGCCCTCGCGGGCCTTATCCCGCCATCCTTCCCCCCTGACGCATCCCCCCATGAGCACTCTTGTTGTCGCCGTCTTGTCGATGGTCGGATTTGTCGTTGCCTACAACACGTACGGCCGCTGGTTGGCCAAGCGGCTGTTCGGGCTGAGCGACGACGCGACGATGCCGAGCGAGGAATGCCGCGACGACGTGGACTTTGTCCCGACGCGGAAATCAATCGTTTTCGGCCACCATTTCACCAGTATCGCCGGCACGGGACCGATCGTCGGACCGGCACTGGCGGTGTTTTGGGGCTGGTTGCCGGCGCTGTTGTGGGTCGTTTTCGGATCCATCCTGATCGGGGGAGTCCATGATCTGGCCGCCCTGGTGATCTCGATCCGCAATAAAGGCCAAACGATCGGGCAAGCCGCCGGCCGGTTGATTTCACCCCGCGCCAAAGTTCTGTTCCTGATCGTGCTCTCGCTCGCACTGTCGATCGTCCTGGCGGTGTTCGGATTGGTGATCGCCAGCATCTTTGCAATTTATCCCGAATCGGTGCTGAGCGTTTGGATCGCGATGCCGATTGCGGTCATCATCGGATTGCGCTATCGCAGCGGCGGCGGGTTGGTGATTCCCAGCCTGGTCGGATTGGCGGTGCTGTACGTCGCCGTCTACTTGGGCGCGTATCACCTGCCGATCGACCTGACGCCCTACCTGCCCAGCGACAGCCTGTTCTGGACGCCGACGGTTGTCTGGACCATCGCGCTGTTGATCTATGCCTTCATCGCCTCGGTCTTGCCGGTTTGGTTGCTGTTGCAGCCGCGCGACTACATCAACAGTTTGCAGCTGTTCGTGGCGTTGGCGTTGTTGTTGGGCGGCTTGGGGCTGGCGTCGTTGACCGGACAAGCCCAATTGACCGATTCGGCACCGATGATTGCCAGCGAAGTCCCCGCCGATGCGCCCAGCATGTTTCCGTTTCTGTTCATCACGATCGCCTGTGGAGCCTGCAGCGGGTTTCACTGTTTGGTCAGCAGCGGAACGACCAGTAAACAACTCGAAAAAGCCAGCGACGCCCAGGCGGTCGGGTACGGCAGCATGCTGCTGGAAGGCATGTTGGCGGTGTTGGTGATCCTCGCTTGCTCGGCCGGCGTGGGCATGGGGCCGCTCAATCGCAGCGTGACGATGACCGGTGATGCGGGACGGTCGGTGGTCACGATCGAGCGTGCCGACGTTTCCGGCAATCAGGCCTGGCGGGAATACTATCGAACCGGGGCGGACGGAGAGCCCGATGCGGGTTGGAAAAAGCAAAACCTGGCCAAGAAGCTGCGGGCGTTTGTCGACGGCGGGGCGAACTTTTTGTCCGCACTCGGGTTACCGCTGCGGCTGGCGATCGCGGTCATGGCGGTCCTGGTCGCCTGTTTTGCCGCCACGACGCTGGACACCGCCACTCGGCTGCAACGCTACGTGATCAGCGAACTGGCGCTTTCGGCCGGTGCCAAACCGCTGGCCAATAAGTACGTGGCGACCGGAATCGCCGTCGCGGTCGGATTGACCATCGCCGTGTTCGCCGGCGAAAGCCCCGGCAAAGGCGGCTTGGTCCTGTGGCCCTTGTTCGGAGCCACCAACCAGTTGCTGGCCGGACTGGCGCTGATGGTCGCATTGATCTTCTTGGCCCGCCGCAGCAAACCGCTGGCATCGATCATGATCCCGATGTTCATCATGCTGTTGATGCCGGCCTGGGCGATCACCTACGATCTGTTTTACAACTGGCTGCCCGCGGGCAACGTCGTGTTGACGACCTTCGGATTTTCGATCCTGGCACTGCAGGTTTGGATGGTCGTCGAAGGCGTGATGGTCTGGGGACGCTGCCGGGGTGTACTGGAAGCACCCGCCGAGACCGCGGCGGGGTCCAGCGGCTGATCGACGGGCCGGTCGCTTGGATGCCTGCTGCTTGGCTACCCATTTAGGCACACTCTCTGTCAAAGGGTATGCGGTTTTTAAGTCGTTGATCCTCGAGGGTTTTCGCAAATCTCTCTGGCGGCCTGTACCACCACCAGAAGGTGATTGATTGCCCACGGATAGCAGCGCGAACCCGCGGATCCCCGACCGCGCAACATCCGTGGGTTCGCGCCCCCCCATGAACCCAACTATCCAACGGGAGCGCAGCACCAGGACTCTCATCTCTCTAGTCTTAAAATGAGATTCTGGCTATGATGGCGGGGGTAGCCGGGCGGGAAGGCGAAGATCGCTTTCGGCCGGTTGCCAATGTTGCCCCACGACGTGAATGAATCATGGTCGCGTACCTTGCGGTTGAAACCGGGCCCGAGAAGGGCCGCCATTACCCGTTGGACCCGCAACGACCGATGCACGTCGGTCGCGGATCGAGCTGCGAAATCATGCTGTCCGATCCGGTCTGCAGCCGGTTTCACGCGGTCGTGTTCTACGAGGATGATCGCTGGCAGGTCCGTGACACGGGCAGCCGCAATGGGACGTTGGTCAACGGCCAAAAGATCGATTCGGCGCAAATCGCCGATCAATGTGTGCTGACGATCGGCGGAACGGAAATGCGTTTCATCGATCCGTCTTCCGACAGTGCCGAGTTGGACGACGCGTTCCAGACGATCGTTCAAGACGTCTCGTTGATCGACACCCGTTCGACCGACGACCCGATGCGTGATGTCGCCCACGCCGGCTATCTGTTTGACCTGTACCTGCTGAGCCTTTCGATGCTGCGGCTGGAGAACCCGGACGAAGTGATCGATTCGGTGCTGAAATTGCTCCGCGACCGGACCAGCGCCGATGCGGTCGGACTGTCCTTTGACGGCGGTGACGGTCGCCAACGCCCGCACAAGGTCGAACCGAGTGACGAAGTCGACAAGGTCAAAGTCAGCCGTGGCATCCTCCGCCGCGTCGTCGGTGGTGGGGAAGCCATCTGGGTCAACGACAAACGCTCCTCGGACGAGGAGTTGCAAGAAAAACTGCCGGCAAAGTCGGTTTGGTCCGATGCGATCTACGTCCCGCTGGACACCAACGAAGCGAACATTGGGATCCTGCATCTCTACCGCAACCGGCCGTCGTTCAACGAAATCGACTTCGAACTGGCGATCGCGGCGGCGAGGTTGTTGGCCGTCGGTTTGGACCGCGCCCTGCAGCACGATCAATTGCGTGTCGAGGCCAAACAGATTGCCAAACGAAACGCCGACACCGATGAATTGATCGGCGAAAGCCCCGTGATGCTGCGACTGAAAGAAAAGATCACCCGTGTCGCGGCGGCCAACGGATGTGTCTTGGTTCGCGGGGAAAGCGGCTGTGGCAAGGAACTGGTCGCCCGTGCCGTCCATCGCAGCAGCAAGCGGTCTAAACGCCCGATGTTGACCGTCAACTGCGCCGCGATTCCGTCCGAGTTGATTGAAAGCCAACTGTTCGGACACAAGAAAGGCTCCTTCACCGGTGCCGATAGCGACCACGAGGGTTGGTTCCAACAAGCCCATACCGGCACGCTGTTTCTCGATGAGATCGGCGAGTTGACGTTGGAGGGGCAAGCCAAGTTGTTGCGAATTCTCGAAGGTCATCCATTCTTGCCGGTCGGCGGAACCCAGGAAGTCCACGTCGATGTCCGCGTGATCGCCGCGACCAACCGCGACTTGGCCGAGTTCGTCCGCGAGAAACGGTTCCGCGAAGACCTGTTCTATCGTTTAACCGTGTTCGAACTGTTGCTGCCGCCGCTGCGAGAACGGGGCGACGACTTGGACTTGCTGATCGACTATTTCCTCGAACACTTCCGCATGCAGCACGGCCGTGCCAAGCTGAAACTTTCCAAAGCGGCACGCGACCGAATGCGGCAATACATGTGGCCCGGTAATGTTCGGCAACTGCGAAATGTCATCGACAGCGCAATCGTGATGGCCGACGGTGATGAAATCCAACCCGACGATCTCGGTTTGCGCGATGCCGGCATCAGTCGACTGGACACGTTTCGAATCGACGAGTGGGAAAAGCGATTGATCACCAAGGCACTCGAACGGACCGGCGGCAGCGTTCCCGAAGCCGCCAAGTTGCTGGGGATTAGCCGCGCCACCGCCTACCGGAAACTCACCGAATACGAAATCGATCGCTAGTGCCAAATGCGTTTACGACTTCACTCTCCCTTTGGGAGGGTCGCGGAGGAGTGTACGACGACGCGGGGAGGGTCGGTTGTGGCTCGGAATCACTCAAATACCACCAATCGACCCTCCCCTCGCTGCGCTCGACCCTCCCTTCCAGGGAGGGTTCATTCTTAACTTGATGCGTATGCCCCTCGCTGCGCTCGACCCTCCTGCCAGGAGGGTTCATTTGAAAAACCGCACGACCTCGTTGCCAGGCCGACCGATCACCCAAACATTTTCATCCGAGTTGAACACCTCGTCCGATCGCCCCTTGGCCATCCTTTCGGCGCCCGGTTCCCGAGGCGATGTCAACCCGATGCTTGCGATCGGCGTGCAGCTCCGTCGACGCGGGTACGACGTTGCGATCTCGTTGGCCCAGCCCTATGCGGAACTGGCCGAAGCGGCGGGCCTGCAGCCATATTCTTTGATCGACCGGCAACAGTTCGATGACATGCTGGCCGACCCCGCGGTCTGGACGCTGCTGCGTGGGATGCGAAAAGTGATCGGCGGGATCGCCGCAGAGTTTCTCCGCCCCCATTTCGATCTGATCCGATCGCTACATCGTCCGGGGCGAACCATCCTGGTGGCCCACCCGCTGGACTTTTCCTCGCGGATCTTTCGCGATCTGGATCCGACGACTCCGCTGGTGGACGTGCATCTGGCACCGGTGATGTTGCGAACCCCCGAGCAACCGGCGCGATTAACGCCCTGGCGCTTCGAACCGACGCGGCATCTGCGAACGTTTCGATTGGCTTATTGGTTGGGCGACAAAGTGATCTTGGACCCGCTGCTTGCCGGGCCGATCAATCGAATTCGACGCGAGCACGGACTCCGGCCGGTCCGCCGCATCATGCACCGCTGGTGGCTGTCGCCGGATCGCGTCCTGGCGTGTTATCCGGACTGGTTCGCTCCATCGACCGTCGGTGTGCTGCCGCAACTTCGACACGTCGGGTTTCCGTTGTCGGACGGGCCGCCGCGTGATGGGGGCGACGAACTCGCCGATCCGCCGACCGATCGCCCGATCGTGTTCACCGCCGGGTCGGCCAACTGGCACACGCACCAGTTCTTTCGCCAAGCCTGCGATGCATGCGTGAAACTGGGCCGACCGGGATTGTTGCTGAGCGGCGATCCGAGTTGTTTTCCGTCGCAGTTGCCCGACAACGTACGCACCTCGGGCTATATGCCGCTGGGAAAACTGTTGCCGCATTGCGGCGGGATCGTGCACCACGGCGGGATCGGCACGACGTCGCAAGCCCTGCGCGCCGGAATCCCACAGATCATCCGCCCGCTGGCGTTCGACCAGTTCGACAATGCCGAGCGAGTGGCGACGCTCGGCGGTGGAGTTTGCTTGCAAAACGATCGTGACCTTGCAGGCACGTTGGCAATTGTTCTACAGGATTCCCTGTTGTCGGCTTCGTTGCGAACGCTCGGCGCAAGATTTGGGGGGCCGCCCGGCCCACAGCTTGCCGCGGACGAAATCGACACTGTTATGACCAGCAGAACCGTTCTGGTTTGACATCGGTTGTCGGAGTTTGCCGGTTGTGTCGATGGCCCGGCGTGATTTCAGGGTCGGGTTGTTCCAGTTTTGCCGTGCGGATGGTCGATAGGACAAACACCAATTCGACCCGATGGCGGGCTCGTCCGGATTATTTCAGGCATCGCCGGCCACTCGCCATCCTACGCGGCAGACATTGATGACCAGATCCACCACGCGTTCCACGACTAGCAAACGTCGACTTCTGCGAAATCTCGTGACGGCGATGACCATCGCGACCACGCTACCGGCAAGCGTCGGCTGCCACGTCTGGGATCGAATCGGGCCCGGGCCGCACGACACGACGGCGTCCTATCATCGCGGCGTGGGGATGTCGATTGAGTATCCTGAGGTGGCCGAATGTGCCACCGCGGTGACGATCGCCGCCGATGCCGCCGAAGCGCCGCACTCGCTGGAAGACCCCTCGAAACTTCCCGCGTTGGAACTGTCACTGCAAGAAGCCGTTTCGATGGCGATGCGGGACAGCCCGGTGATCCGGTCATTGGGGGCCAGTGTCACCAACGCCGCGACGGCGCAAACGGTCTTTGACCCCGGTCAAGTCGCCTCGTCGGCCCAGGGAGTCGAAGCGGCGTTGTCCGCTTTTGACGCACAATACAGCAATTCATTGAGCTGGTTCGGTACGGACGCCCCGCGAAACGTTCTGATCAACCCTTTCACCCAGGTCTTCCAGCGACAAGTCGACGAAGGGACATCGGCGGCGTACGACAGCGAACTCACCAAGAAGACCGCCTTGGGTTCCCGATTTACAATCCGCCACTCTGTCGACTACACCCGCAACAACAACCCCAACCGTGAATTCTCCAGTGACTTCGTCGGCTGGGTCGAAGCGGAGTGGCGACAGCCGATTCTTCGCGGGGCGGGACTGCAATACAACCGGATCGTCGGATCCAGCCAGGTACCGGGCGTTTACAACGGTGTCTTGATCGCGCGGATCAACGAAGACGTCGCGCTTGCCGATTTCGAAAACGCCATCGTCGGTTTGGTCGCCGATGTCGAACAAGCGTACTGGGATCTTTCCACCGCCTATCGCTTGCTCGAAGCCAATATCAAAGGGCGTGAGTCGGCGCTGCGAACCTACCAGTACCAGAAGGTCCGCTTGGACGTCGGTGCCGGACGCCAGGACGAAGAAGCGCAAGCGCAATCGCAGTACTATCAATTCGAAGCCAGCGTTCAGAATCAGTTGGGCGGACCGACCGGGTTGTACGCCTCCGAACAGAAACTCCGCTACCTGCTCGGCATGCCGGCCTCCGATGGCAAGCTGATCAAACCGACCACTGACCCCGTCGATTCGAAAGTCGTCTTCGACTGGAACTCAACCCTGTCGCAAGCCCTTCAGCGTCGCGTCGAAATCCGGCGGCAACGATTCTTAGTGAAGCAGCGTGAGTTTGAACTCTACGCCTCGCGGCTGAACAAGCGACCGCAACTCGACTTCGTCGGACTGTATCGCTACCGCGGCTTGGGCGACAACCTGCTCGGCGACATCGACGACGGACGCTTCGACGGCCTCAGTTCCTCCATCCTCAACGGTGAGTTCCAAGAATGGCAAGCCGGTGTCGAATTCACACTTCCGGTCGGTCTCCGACAGGCCAGTGCCGCGGTCGCCAATGCAAATTTGCAACTGCAGCGTGAACGTGCCGTCTTGGCCGAAACCGAGTTGAGGATCAGCCACGATCTTTCCGATGCCGCGCGGAACGTCGAATTGACTCATCAGCTGGTCGAAACCAATTACAACCGTTACCAGGCCGACCTGCGTCAAGTCGACGTGTTGGTGCGTCGTTACCTGGATGGTACCGACAACATCAACTTCTTGCTGCAAGCCCAACGGTCGGTTGTGCAAAGCGAAGTCGCGTTCTACCAAGCCTTGGCCGATTACAACCTTGCCATCCGCGACCTGCACCGCGAAAAGGGATCGTTGTTGGCCTATAACCAGGTCCAACTCGCCGAGGGCGCGTGGGGAGCCGGTGCACAACGTGATGCCTATGAGAAAGGTTTATTCCTGACGCCGCGCCGCGATCCGTCCGAAGTGACGATGACCCCGCCGGTGACGCGCCGCTCCTTCGATCCGTCCCAAATCCAATCCAGCGGCGGCGGGTTGATCATGCAAGACGCTGCGGTCGTTCCCGACCAGCAGTTCGTGCCCGCCGACGCACCGACGCCGACCCTCGATGAATTGGAATTGAGCGAATAGTCCGCCGCCCCACCCGGCGTTCCCGTAGCGGAACTCGCCAAGAGTTTCGCTACCCGCGGAGACAAAACGGTTGCAAGTTCAGACGTATTGTCTTATTCTGGGGTCGTTGACACAACGATCCCTCGATGCAGGCAACGACGATGCGTCCACTTCTCTTGGCAGCGGCGGTTTGTGTTTCGGTTTTCATCGGATCGGCTGGTTCGGCCCAGGAGGCCGACAATGCGGCGGCATTCGCAACGCTGGCCGATCAAATCGCCCGCGAATACTCGATCTCCGCCGACGGCGAGTCGCTTCAGTTGCACGAGGAAGCCGTGCTGACTTGGACGAATCCATTGGTCGGAGAGATCTACGGCGGCGTCTACATCTGGACGCATCACGGCCGCCCGCTTGCGATCGCGTCGTTCTACAAATGGTATCGGCCGTTCACCCACAGCAGCCACGAATTCCAGTCGTTGGCCGGCGGGCCGATCACGGCGACACGTCCGGGACAGAAAAACTGGCAAACTTCGGCACCCGGCGTGACTTGGAACCCCATTCCCGACGCACCGCCGCCGGGCCAAACCGCTGCACAACGCATGGTCCAGATGCGGGGGCTGGCAAAGCGTTTCGATTTTGAAATGACGGAGAAAGACGGCACGCAAACCCGTCTGCGGCTGTTATCCCAACCGCTGCTCCGCTACCAAAGTCAAGCTGCCGACGTGATCGACGGCGGGCTGTTCGCGCTGGCCAAAGCCACCGACCCGGAGGCGCTGTTGCTGATTGAGGCACGCGGTCAGACCGGTCAACCGCAATGGCGTTACGCCATCGCACGGTCCAATTTCCTGGCCATGCGAGCCCGGTACAATCAGCAAGAAATCTGGGACGTCCCGCGTCTGACTTCCGCAGAAATCTACTCTGCCACCGGCCCGTACGCGAAGTATCAATTCGAATGACGATGGAAGGTTGGATGTAACCATCTGGCAGGGCGTTGGTGTCTACACACTTGGGCCCGCAATCGAGTGTTTCGACAATTCTACGAATTGGGATCAACTGGCGATTGATGACGCGGTCACTGCGAAGCAACCTTCACCTGATCCACACCGACTCGATCCGCTCGGACCGTCAAATCGACCTTGGCGTGCAACGTGTTTTGGTCCAGATCGAAGCGCAGGTCCATCGCGCGGAGCCAATCCAGGAACGGGAACTTCCACGTTTGGGGAGTTTGATTTATTTGGTACAGACTTGGTTCATTCCAGGCGGTGCCGACGCAATCGGCGCGCCCGGCGACTGACTCCATTTGATACGCGCCGCCCAGCGGGCAAGCGATCTTGGCGTTCAACAGGTTCTCAATGACCTCTTGTGATTCCGGTGTCGGCAGGTCCAGCCAATCGGTGAGGTCGGCCAGAAACCGCGCGTTTTGATAGGAAGTCCGGCGCGTTGAAAGGTACGTGTACGCTTGGATGTACGGTTCGATTTTCGCCCCGGAAAGCGGTCGCATCCGCAGTCGAACTTTGGGCGGGTTGGCAATGTTTTCAAGTGAAATACCGCGAAACACGTCGTCGCGCAGGTCCGGCTGCATCGCGACGGTCGTCAAATCATCACGGCTTTCGATCATCTTCAAATACTTCGCCGCGGAGGCTCCTCCGGGAGGCAGATTGGCAATGCCCCAGGCAAAGTAATAGAACAGTTGCCCGGTGGGAGGCGATCCGAAGGGCAGCGCCGCGGTCGACCAGGGCAGCAGTGAACGGGGCGGCGGAGGTGGCGAGCGAGGCGTCGCGCGCTCTGGCAACGGCTGGCCGTTGAGCAGCACCGAAGCGAGCATCCGCAGAATCTCGGTGCTCGGCGGCGAGATCACACCAAACGATCGAAGCTTGGCAAACGTTGTGTCTTGCTCTTGGTCAAGTAGCCTGACGTGCCCATCGTTCATTTCGAAGGCAACCTGATCGTCGCGCAGCCCGATATAAAGCAGATGCGCTGGGCCGCCGCGTCCGATCCTGACCGCCGTGTCGACACTCAACAGGTCGCGGTCATCCGCCGCGAATCGACGTTGTTTGGGATCGGCCAGATGACGTTCCAGCAGCGCATATTTCTGCCGCGCGTACGGGGTGATGATGATTTCGATACCGAGGCGGCGCATTCCCAGGGCAGCGTTTTCTTTTTCGGTGAAGACGATGGTCACCGGATCGACGCGACGCCACTCTCGGTTGTACTGGCGCACAAAGCCTCGGTAGGCGATCACTTCACTGCGCGTCGCCTTGTCGATCGGGACGTCCGGAATGGGAAGGAATGCCCCCGGGACGCCGCGAAGTGAGTCTCGAAAGCGATCGTCCACCAGGATCGGTCGACTGCCATCGGCGCGATCGCCAAATCCTCGCGGCAGCAGTTTCGCTTTGACCAGTCCGTCGATCGAGGCCTTATCAATGCCCTCCGATTTCGCCAACAGCTTCGCCAACTGGAATTGCTGAAGCTCCCGCGCCGCACGCGACCGGCGGGTCAGTTCGATGCGGTAGTGCGGACTGACCAGGTTTTGGAAAAATGGATCGGAGAGGTAAAGGAAGGCAAATTGATGTCCGGCGGAATCGGCTTTGCGCCGGGCGTAGCGATACTCACGCAACGCCCCCAACGACCGGTCGCCGCGTCCGGCTTGGAAAAAGCGTTCCAGCAGAGATTGCGAGTTCGTGACCAGATGGTAGTTCCCGTCGATCGCGTAGAAGGAACGCACCCGGTTGTCGTCGGTCGAAAGCAGCGACACGCGGTGATTGGCGACGTTCAGCAGACGTTCGGAGATTTCGGAGAACGTTCCGAGCATCTGCTGCCGCTGTCGCTTGATTGCATCGGCGAGCTTAAAACTGTCGGTTGCTTCAAAGACAACGCCCAGTGCCGCGCCGTCGCGGAAAAGTGGATCACAACCGATCAGGGCCATGTCAGAAACCAGTGGATCGAAGTCGCCCGATGCGGTCTGCTCCGGCGACAAGGCGAGTTGAAACTCCACCTTGTCCCGAGTTCGTCGCACCACTGACCTCGAGTCGACCACATCGCTGAGGCTGCCGCCCCATCCGGTCAGGAACTGACGCAGTCTTTGGTAATTGTCCAAACTTCCCGTCCGCAGATAGAAACATTCTTGGGGGACATGCATCGCCATCGGTTCGATCACGATGTCAGGAAACGGGGGAATCACCACGCTCGTCATCCGCGGTTTGGGCGGTACGCGCTGGTCGGCAATTTCGGCACGCGTGGATTCACGCAGCGTCACATCCTCCTGCATAGCCAATTTGACGGATTCCATCCCGAACAACATTCCGACGGCGCGTTCGAATTGTGCTTCCAACCCACTCGCTTCTTGATCGGTGTCGTTTTGCGGCACCGGCCATGGACTCGCCAATCCGTAGCGTCTGGCCAGCACCGCGGCCAATGTTCTGCGGAGTTGTTTTTGGTCGCTGCCGAGTTCTTCGGGGACTTTCGAAAATGATTTCCACCATCGACGTTTCAGCGATGCCAGCGGCAACACTTGGCCGATCAGATTGACATCCACTCGCTCAACCAGCACCGAGTCGCGGGTCATCAACTTGACTTCCAGCGGCGCTTGACCATTGACCAAGAACGCCGCCTCGATGCGTTCGACTTCAAACGGCAAGCGCTGCGACGACGACTGGTAGCTGACGTCAAAGGCGGCGTATTTCGCACGACCTTGTTTTTCGACCAAAAACAAGGGTTGGTCCGGAAACAAGATCGGCCCATGTCCTTCGGCATAAACCAGTTCAATCACGACGGCTCCGGCCGGTGTCCCCTGTTGTGCCTGGACAATGACGTCCTGTAACTGGACTTCGACCGGCCCCTGATCCAACAAGTCTCGCTGGTCGCCCCCTTGATCGACGTCGGGATCCGGCGGAGACGGTTTTCGTGATTGGTCGTTTGAATCGACAACCGCCGCGGGCTTTAAACGCGGCTGGGGCGTCGTCCGGGGATCTCTGCTCAAACGTACCGCAAGTTCGTCCAACAGCAACTGATGCAGGTCGGCCCCGGTCAACTCGAGCTGCTTGACGAGCGCCGCGGTTGGTTGCTCGCCACGTGCCAACGCCGCCAAGTCCGCATCGCTCAGTTCACGAATCAATGCGGCGGGGCCCTCGGGCGATGTTGATTCTGACGTCGGTCGTGGCGAATCCGTGACGTCGATTTCGGCGTCGAGAAGGTCGACCGATCGTGGCGGTTCGATCGGTCCGTGGGAGGTGTCCGCTTCGCCCTGGACGGAATCGGCCTCAATCGATTTCTGTGACGGTTTGTCGGACGTTTCGGCTCGCTCATCGGCACTCAATGGAAGCGTCGACAGGGCCATCAGCATGATCGCCGAGGCCACGGTCACGCCGCTGAGCAATAAATCTTGTGCAATCGAGTCTCGCAAACAAATGCGTTTCATGGTTTTCGGCCGAAAACGGGGAAGACGGCGTGCTTCCGATGGTTGCGAAAAACTCCTGATTCGAACGGCAGGGAGACAAGCCATGGGGAAAACCGTAACCGCTGGTGTGCAAGCTTTCGCCGCCCGATATCGCTGTGAAGCAGCGACGGGGAATCGCCGAAAGGCTAGACACCAACATCTGCCCGTGCCCGTTGCTCCTGATTGAACGTGCCGCAGTTCATTAGACAGTAAGGCTGTACCGATCGAGCGGACTAATTTTGAAGCGTTGTCGGTTTTTCCCAAACGACAGCAGCGACGGGGGCTCGGTCGCGGGAAGCGGTCATCGAGACGCAACGTGGCCGATATCCACTGCGCAGCATTTCCGCGCCGACCAACTGAACGGTGCGAGGCGATTCGCCAAAGATCAGCCGCGTTTGGATGCCCGGTTCGTCGCCACGCCAGACACCGGAGTAAAAATTTTCGTTTCCTTCACGTGACCGCGACACCTTGAACGATCGGCAGGGATAACGGTCCATCCGGGCCCGCCTGATTTCGTTGGACATCTGGTCCCTTGAATTGGCGTAGGCGAACCATGGTTCTAGCGCCGGCAGATCGAATTGTTCCCACAGTTCACAGAAACGAAGTTGGTTGTCGGCATCGTAATAACATTGTCGCAGGATGGGTTCGTAGTCATCCATCTTGTCGTAAAAGGTTTTATTGGATTGCTGACCGGTCTGGCTCAGGACCAACGACTGAGTTGCGGTGCCCGTTTGGTCATTTCGCCAGAGTCCGAAAAACCGCGCGGACGCTTCCGAGCGATCGTCGACGTAACCGCCGACATCGACCAGATGGTATCCCCAACCGGTCATCTCTTGCTGCCTTTGGTTCAGTTCTTCCGCGCTCATGTCCAGTTCCCAAACCACATCGAACTGACCGGCTTGCCAACCGGCAGAGATGACCATCTGGCCGTCATTGCAGACCGGTGAAATCGATGACAGGCCGTACCCGGCGCGGGTGAGTTGGTTTGCCAAGGGGGCGAAGCGGACGGCAGGAATCCCCAGTGCGAATGCCCCATGCGGGCTCGCCCCGCCATGCCACTGGGCCATCGCTTCAAAAATCGATTCATCCAGCGAACCGTCGACGGGTGTCTCGTCTGCCTTTGAAGTCTTCTGCCGCGTTTCGATTCCCCAGGTTGCCAGATACTTTTTCGCTTGAAGTTCATCGGTCAACATGCCACTGTCGGACTGCCACACCTGCTTCGAAATCTGGGGCACGGCAGCGGCGTTGACTTTATCGCCGCCGGGCAATTCGAATCGATCCACCCCGGATGGAAGGCCGGCATAGGCCAGTTGTTCCGAAATGCGTGCGAGATCCCAAATCGCGACGCTGCCGTCGGTCAGCCCGATTGCCAGACGGTACCCCGTCGGATCCCAAGTGATCGAGTTGATCGAAGCGTGCTCGTCTGCCAGATCGAACATCATCGAACGTGTCTTCAGATCCAACAAACGCACGTTTCTGTGACTGGCCTGGACCGCCACAATCTCGCTGGAGGGGGCGATCGCGATGACAGGGGAACTCAAGCGGCCGAGTTCAGCGATTGCTTGGTCTTCTGATTGCTGATTTTCCAGATCCCATTGCACCAGCGCCCCACTGGCGGAAACAGCCAACACCGTGTGATCCGACGTGGAAGTGACCAGATTGCTGGAAAACATCCGCGTGGCAATCGTCCGTGGGGTGGAGTTGGGATCGGACACATCAATCCATCCGAATAGCAATCTGGCATTGACCGCGATGTACTTCGACGAGCGGTCAAAGATGATGGATTGGCCGAAGGTCGACGCTCGCCGCGTTAACGAAAGTTTAGCCACCGCTCCTTTGACGCGTTGAATCTGCCAAAGATAGATCCCGTCGGGGCCACAGGACGCAAACCATTTTCCATCGGGGCTGAAGTCGATGTCGTTGAACGCCGGACCGTTTCGATTGAGCTTTAACACGGGGGTCAGGTTGCCGTCGTCTCCGTCTTGCCAAACAGAAAGTGATCGAGAGGTGGCGGCGGCAACCAGCGATCCATCGACGGAAAACTTGATCGACTTGACCGGTTCGCCGAGTGTCAGTTGCGACCTTACCAAAGCCGCTTTGGAATCCCAGAATCTTACGCTTCCATCTTGGCTGCCCGTTGCCAACACGTCGGCGGTGGGGTGAAACGCGACGCAACCGACCGGTTGTTGGTGCCCCAACAAGACAATGCGTTCGGGAGTATCGGCCAGATTCCAAATCCGCAGTCGTTCGGCGCCGGACGAAAACACGCGTGTCCCGCCGGGGCTGAAACCTGCGGAACCGAACGGCAAAGCACCGGGATGCGATAACGTCGCGATCAACCGTTGTGTCCGCAAATTCCATAAATGCACGGCCCCGACTTCGGTCACGGTGATCAGCCGCGTGGCATCGGCGCTGACCGCCAAACTGAAAATCGGGTCGGTCTGAATCACGGACCATTGCGAAAAATCGTCACTGCGGTAGGTTGCAAACCCCTGGTCCGATCCGACCACCAGGAACTGTCCGTCAGTCGAGAAGCGGACATTGGGGATCCCTGCTCCCGGAGCACGGATCCGGTCGACCAACTCGCCCGTCACGGTGTCCCAGATGAAGACGGATTCGGGCGCATCGGCGGCCGCCACGTAGCGTCGATCCGGGCTGATCGCGGTGGTCAGAAAGCCGTGCGAGCGGTACAGAAAATCATAGCCTTCCGGAGGCTTCAGGCTGCCGATCGGTTGACCATCGGAAAGTCCGACCAGCCGGATCTGAAACCGATCGATCAGTGCGATCCGATCTCCCGCGACGTCAAGGTCCATATAGTGACTGGAATACGCCGCCGGAATTTCCCATTGTCGAGTCCAAGTGTCATCCTGTTGTTGGTCCCAACGTTCCAGCGTGTCTTTATCGACCATCAGAATCGTCGTGCCACCGTTGGCCATGGCCATCGCGAGAATTTTCCTTCCGATCCGAAACACGCGTGACTGTTCACTTCCGTCGGTGACGTTCCGCACCACGACGTCACCGCCGGCGACCGCGACCGCGATCCGTTGGTCGTCTAAAAACGTTGCCGCACCGGACGATTGGGCCAGCGCCGGGCCCTCAACGGTCGTCGGCTGATTTCCGATGAAGTCTCCGAAGCACAAAATCGCTTCTTGTCGAATCCGCCCCTCGTCTTTTTGGACGCCTTCTAGACGAAATGCCGCCTGCAGCAGTGAGAGGACCCGCCCGCGATAACCACTCTGCCGCGCGCGACGCGTCGCTTCGGCCTCACGCATGTAGGACGCATACAGGTTTTGCTTCGCCTGGGCGGTCGCCTCCACCGCCTCGGCTCGCCGGTGCTCGGCGATCTGCCACCAAAAACCGACGGAGACCAAACCGGTCAGCAGGGCGACCACCAGCAGCGTTACTAAGGTCGCGACCTCGGGGCGTCGCTTGCACCACTTCCAACCCCGAGCCGACCAACTCACCGGCTTGGCCTTGATCGCGTGCCCGTCGAGATAACGCCGCAAATCGTCGCCCAGGTCGGAGGCGCTGCGATACCTGGATTCGGGCGACTTCTGGAGGCACTTCAAACAGATGGTCTCCAGATCCTTTGGCACGGCCGGGTTCAATAGCCCGGGGCGGACGGGGTCTTTCTCGATGACTTGACGGATCGTTTCAACCGTCGACTCGGCGACAAACGGCGCTCGACCGACCAGACTCGTGTAGAGGATCGCGCCGAGTGAATAGACGTCGCTCGGGACACCGATTCGACCGTGTTCGGCCGCCGCCTGCTCGGGGGCCATGAAGCGTGGCGTCCCAAGGATTTGTCCCGAGTGCGTGATCTCTCCCCGGTCAGCGTCGCCTTCGAAAAGCTGCTTGGACAGGCCGAAATCCGTGATGTGCGGCTGCCCTTCCGCATCCAGCAGCACGTTGGCCGGTTTCAGGTCGCGATGTAGCACGCCTCGCTGGTGCGCAAAATGAATCGCGTCGGCCAGCGTGGCAACCAGTTCGGCGGCGCGACGTGGCGGCAAAGGGGCTTCATGTAAGGTCTGGGCCAGACTCTCCCCTTCGATGAAATCCATCGTGAAGTAGTGATGACCGTCATGTTTGCCGATCTCATGCACGCTCACGATATGTGGATGCTTCAGCCCCGCGGCCGACCGCGCTTCGCGATAAAACCGCTCCACCTGGGCATCGGTGGCCAGCCGACCGCTCAGAATCATCTTCAACGCGACCGTTCGGCGAAGCGATTCTTGGCGTGCTTTGAAAACGATGCCCATCCCGCCGCGAGCCACCTCGCTGAGAACGCGATACTCGCCGATGTAGCGAATCGGGACGCGGGGATCCAAGGGCGATCGCTTGAGCGGCGTGGCTTGCGTGGCGTCGATCGCGTCGTCGGATGTCACCTCGCGGTCCTCGACCGCTTGGTCGAATTGATCCAGGTCTGCAAAGAACGAATGAAGCTCTTGCTCGAACTCTTGGTGCCGGTCGATGAAGACCTGTCGCGGGATCGATTCTCCGTTTTCGATCGACCGGTAGTATTCATGGACGATGCGATCAAAGGCCTCTTCGCGATCGGGGCTGTCGTTCGCTTCAGCCATGGTGTTCCGCCGCGTTCAATTTGATTCGAAGCTTCTTCAACCCGCGGCGAAGCAGGCCCGCGACCGCTTCGGAGGAACGGTCGATGTGCGTTGCGATATCGGCGACCTTCCAGCCGTGAACGTGTTTGAGCATCACCGCGGTGTATTCATCCTCCAGCAGCGTCGCCATGGCGTCGGCAAGCTGCTCGGCACGTTCCTGGCGAATCATCGATTGGCTGGGCGACGTCTGCTCGGCCGGCAGCTCGCCGACGATCCGGATCGCGGATTCCTGCAACTGTTGATCGATCGAGCGTTCCAGGCGAATGTCGCGCTTTTTCGCTTGGTACTTCTTCGCCAGATTGATCAACGTGTGCGTCAAGATCGTTTTCAGCCAGCCTCGCAGTTCAGCCTCCGTGGATCCTCGAAACCCGTCCAGATCCTGGTGTGCCCGCAGCAGCGTCGACTGGATGACATCGGAAACGTCCTCCTTGGACCGCAAACGCGGGTTCAGCTGCATGTCCGCTAGCACTCTCAGGTACCGACGATACTGCTCCAGATTCGGTGTTTCGTCGCGTCGTGTCACGTCATCGGGCCCGATTGCGGAGGACTCTTGGGACGGGGGCCTATCAGGAGGCTGGTATCAAAAGTGCGACGCCAGTGGCATCAAGTGAAGAGGTGGAACCATCAATCCTGTCATTCACCCTCCCTCTGGGAGGGTCGCGGAGGAGTGAGCGACGACGCGGGGAGGGTTCGCTGCGGCTCGGAAGCACTCAAACACCACGAATCAACCCTCCCCTCGCTACGCTCGACCCTCCCTTTTAGGGAGGGTAAATTCTAAATATCACACATTTCCCAAGACAACTTTTCCGATGCATTGGAGCGCTTTATTTTTCCAAATTTGGCGAGTCGATCCGCCGCGTGGTCGGCCGCGGCGGCGTCACTCGGCCCAGGCTGCCGCGACCATCTTGCAACCGTGATTGCACGTCTTCGGCCAGCTGCTGGCTGTCGGCATCCCAGTAGGCCTGTTTCTGGGCGTCGGTCATCGGATCAAGCGGCGAGATGATGCGAAACCCTGTCGTGCGGCTCGCTTCGGACGTCATCCACCACGAACTGCGTGGGAAATCTGGATCTTCGTCCCACCAGGCTTCGGTCGTGCGAACGATCGATTCCGCCGTGCACTCGGCAGCGGAGCTGTCACGATCGCCGCCGCACGCGACATGCCCTTCGCGCAAGCCCGTGACCGCCGTGTCTTCGATCACCAACTCGGCAACATTGCCGTGGACGTCATAGAGCCCCCAAACGTTCGGCTTCTTCGTGCCCACGCGCAGCGATAATGAATCGTCCGAGGTGTTCGCCAGGTAGACGGCAAATTCGCCCAACCGCGTCGCATCGTCTCCGAAACAGTAGCGTGAATCACTGCCGGCCAGGCAGGCGTGCTGCCACTCGCTCCGCAGCGGCAGCCGATAGGTTTGTCCGGTCAGCAACGTCAGGTACTTGGTGTACTGCCGCGCGGCAAATTGGCTGACCGTCGGCACCGGGGAATCCGGCGCGTCGGAGTATTCGAAGTTGTAGTCGGGGTCATAAACATCGGTCGGCCCCGTCACCGCATCGACATCGGTCGGCGAATTCGCTTGATTGATTCCTTCCAGTGCGTCCTTCTTTTGCCGGTAGTACAGCTGACGATAAGGCAGGTACTGCTCCATCGTGATCTCGTACTTGCCGATCCAGAACGGGCCAAAAGAAACCTGTTGCGCTGTACCTGCCGGCGGTTCGGTCGTCAGCGGCTTGCCATATTCGTCGACCTGCTCCATCGATGGCGGGGGCTGAATCGTCACCGTCCCACCGGGGACCGGCACCATTTCGATCACGACATTCGATCCGGGGATCGGCTGATCGTACGCGACCATGAACCCCTGCGCCGTCTCCACAAACCGCCCCTCAGCCGGCCGTTCCGGCACCAAACGCGTTTCCGGCCCACCGGCAAAGGTGCAGGAAGCGAACAGGGCCACCGTCAATGCAACGCGAGTCGACAAATTCATCACGAACTCTCCTTCTTGACGCCCACCGGATCCCTTCGACGTTTCACTTGGCACGGTGCTCCAGCTGGGCCACACAGAGTTCAAGCCCTCCAACTAGGCTCTGCCTGAAAACGATCAGGCCATGGCAATTCGTCGTGAAAAGGGGGCGGGGGTGAATGGAATGGGGATAAGCGTTGGTGTCTAGCCATTAGGCGATTCCGCCAAGGTAAGGCCAGACGCTGGCGCGAACCGGCTGACGTCAAACGAATATCAGCCGTTTGGCGCGAGCCTACGTACGGGCCCTCCCCAGAGAAAACGACACTTAAATTTGCGGTATTGGGCTAAAGCCTGCACACCAGCACTGATGCTCGCCCCGCCTGCGCTCACGCCGACTTTTCAAACAGAGCCTAACTGGACAGCGCCACTTTGCTCAAGAAACACCGTGAATCGCGGGTCGAACGTAGCTACCTTCGCCAGAAGGTGGATCCCCGGGGTTTTCCACGCTCTGGCGAGCGTAGCTACGCCAAAGTGGCGCTGTCCAGCTAAGTGGTTGCATTTTATCGCGTGCTCACAACGATCGCAATCGAGTGCACATTCGCAAAGGATGGGTCATCCACTTCGACGGATCTATCCTCCGCCACCCCCTGGACAAATCGGCACGGAATCCTGTGTCCGCCGGTTGACTCATAGGGCTTGAAAAAGTTGTCCACGAATCACACGAATTGCACGAATAACAAATTTGCCGGGGACAGACCCCGGCGGTTTCTCATTCCCGCTGGCATCTCAAATCACCGCTGCTTGACAAACGCCGCGCGAACCCCCATGCCAACACTATCCCACTAGCACACTAGCACACTAAGCGTCGCGAGCTAATGGTCCGTTTGGATGAGTGCCTATCTCTCAAGACAATCAAGAGCGAACAATGCGGTAGGTAAGAACTGAATTCATTCGGGATTCCGCTAAATAGGCTCCTCGGTAGGTTAGACATGCGCACGATATTTCTTTATCAATCGGCGTTACTCTGTTGTTTCAGTGTGGCAACACTTAAAGCATCAGACGTACCGGAAGAAGCCGTTCAAAGCGGGTGATCGATTCTTAGCCGTGCTGAAACAGGCACGATTGAGGTTTCGTTCACTTCGTGGCTCAACGGCAAGCTGACCTGCGAAAACTGTTCACGCTTGACTCAGAGAGATGGCGAAAAACTCGTCACGGCAGGAGGTCATTCTCGTATCGCGGGGAAACTGACAGAAACCCCAGCAAGAGTGAGGATTCGGACGGGGGCCGCATTCTACGGCCTGGAAAAAGCGGGGGACGCCTCCGATTGGAGTCTCGTCTACGCTGAGCCTAGCGAAGACGTCTCAGAAGCGTTGATGACGGAAATGGCGACGAGCGCGTACCGTTTGTGTGATTCGATCTTTGTCGGCAATTCAGATTTGGCCACGATGTATGATCAGCCGGCCAGTTACAGGTTTTCTGATTGGAAACTCAGCACGGGAACAGCCGCCGAAGAGACGGCGACATTCCAACTGGAAGACCTTTCGAACGACAAGCAATTTGATCTGCTCAAAGTTCAAGTGAATCCCGCACATCAATACCGCATCGAGCGGATCGACTACCAATGGCGAGATGGAACACGCCCATCCACGATCATTTTGGAGTACGACGAGGAGTTCGGTGAGACGATCCCCAGCCGAATCGAGAAACGATACGTCATTAATGGCACGACGGAGTACTCACGCAGCGAGCATGTCACCCAGGCCCATTCGTTCGAACCGCCGCCAGCCGAAGTGTTTACGCTGGAGCACTACGGCGTCCCCGAAGTTGGATTCTCGACGGGCGGCGGTTGGTCATTCACCGCAATGCTAATCGGCGTTGCCCTGCTATTCCTGCTTGGTGCCTTGTATTTTGCGTACAAACAGCAACGTGAACAGGACCGGGTGGGGGCAAAGATTGCTACGCAGACGCGAGCGACCAGGGGGTTCACCCTGATCGAACTCCTTGTCGCACTGTCGATTGTTTCAATTGTGCTTGCGATCGCCCTTCCGGGTGTTCAATCGGCGCGAGAAGCGTCGCGAAAAAATACCTGTTTGAACCATGGCCGACAAATCGCGCTGGCCGCCCAATTGCATCATGCCGCTTTTCGCTGCCTCCCGTCGAACGGCGGTTTCACTCCCAACTCCATGATCACCGATAGCAACGGTCAACAAACTTTTATATCGACCGAAAATTTTTCCACGAGGACCTCCTCTCGATGGGGGATTGGTGAGCCAGGCCTCTCGCCTGATCCCAACGATGGAAAAACCAAATCGCTTCATGATTACTTCGGACACTAAGTCACCGGTTTGGGGCCTCGCGATCCTTTGTGTCATCCAGGTCAGCCTATTGGTGCTTGTTAATTTGCGGACGACGCCAACCTATGACGAATGGGGGCACTTGCCGGCTGGGCTCAGCCACTTGGAAACGGGAACGTTTCATCAGTATCGAGTCAATCCGCCACTGCCACGAATCCTAGCCGCGATACCGGTGCGTCTGCACGGCTACCGGGTAAGGGATTGGATGGTGGACGATTACCAGGCGCGGACGGAGTTCGTCCAAGCGCAAGCATTTTCACGCGACAACGGCACGGAGTCTCTGAAACTCTTTCACATCGCACGATTGTCGACTATCCCGTGGTGCGTGCTCGGTACCCTTTTGATCTGGCACATCGCCGCAACGTTGTATTCGCCCCAGGCAGGTGCAGTCGCTGCAATTCTCTGGGCCTTCTCACCGTCCATTCTTACGTTCGGGGCGACGATTGTCCCGGATGTCCCCGCTGCTGTCTGTGGGTTGCTGGTGGCAATCGTGTTTGCGCGATGGCTGGAGCGTCCCTCTTGGTCCATGACGTTCGCGTGTGGTGCGGCGGTCGGCCTCGCGTTTTCGGTGAAATTCACTTGGTTCTTGTTGCTGCCGATTCTACCGCTCACACTGCTCGCGTTACAGTTGGGTAACAATCACCTTCGCGGCTATCAGCGTTGGATCCGGCTGTGCGTTATCTTCGGCATTGCGACGACCTTCTTGCATTTAATCTACGCGGGCGACAGGACCTTCCTGTCACTCGCCCAATACCAGTTCAAATCAACAACGTTCGCATCGATCCAAGATTTCTTTGCCAATCATCCCGGGCTCCGCGTGATCGCCGGAATGCCCATCCCACTTCCCGAAAACGTACTCAAAGGCTTGGACGTCCAGAAGGCTGACTTTGAAGGAGGGCACTATCAATCCTACTTGTTCGGCCAATGGCAGTCGCGAGGTTGGTGGTACTACTATCTGGTGGGCTGGCTGATGAAAGAACCCGTTGGGCTGTGGGGGTTAGTCGCAGCTGGAGCATGGGCTCAACTTCGCGCTGCCCATCCCCTCAGCACACTTCATTGGGTCGTGTTTGCGATCACGGTTCCGGTTTTCATTGTGGTGAGCGCGGAAACGGGGTTCAACATGCACTTGCGATATGTTTTGCCAGCACTACCTGCGGTCTATTTGCTTGCCGCCGCTGCCTTCACATCAAATTCACCGACACGCAAAGTGAAGTGTTTTTTGGTCCTAGCGTTCGTCGTTGCAAGTCTGTCTGTCATGCCCCGCAGCTACAGTTTTTTTCCTATGCCTTTGGCGGGCCAAAAAACGGCTGGAAATTGTTGAGTGACAGCAATCTGGACTGGGGGCAAGATCTGTACAGCCTGATTGATTGGCAAAAACGCAACCCAGACAAACGTCCCCTTCATGTCCTTTACTCAACCGACATGATCAACCTTTCTCGGCTCGGGGTGCAAGCCGATTCGCAATCAACCGACCAACTCGCACGTTCGACGGAAGGGTATGCGCCGCTCCGCGCAGGTTGGTGGGCCGTGTTCGCCCAGCCCTACTCCCGACCAGAGGGCCAGTGGTTTCGCACCCACACGCCTGCAGAGCAACCCTCACCAACGCTGAGGATTTTCTATGTGACGGACGAAATGATTCTCTCGCCTGCACGTCGTTCACAAAAGTCGAAGAAGGAACAGTAGCGGAACGCGGTTTATGGTTCTCCGTCGTCCGCATTCATGCGTCTAAATTTATGCGTTATCGCTGACACCAATCGGTTGGATTCGTTGATGCCTGAACTGTCCGTGATTATCTCCGTCTACAACGAGCGTGGAACGATCGAACAGGTTTTGTCACAGTTCCCGAAATCGGGCTTATCGGATTACGAACTGATTGTAGTCGATGACGGATCCAGCGATGGAACAACAGAGTTCCTCAAAGCGCACCAAGATAAACGCACACGCGTGATTCTTCGGTCACAAAATGGTGGAAAAACCTCGGCCGTTCGCGCGGGTCTGGAACACGCTACAGGTAAATCAAGAGCAGAAGCTTTAAAGTCGCTCGAGATGCGTAAGCGTTCTATCTGCCCAGGTGTCGCTTCCTGGCCCGGGCGGCCGGCGACTGCTTTTCACCAATCCGAAGATTCATCGGAACGGTGTGGCGTAGTAGCCGCAGTGGCTGTGTCGGCGTGTCAACATTATGGGATGCGTGACCAACGCAACGGCGCCGCAGACATTGATCACCACCGCAGTCCAAAATCACGCTTCGTGTTTGTGGCCTAACCGATGCGCCGGCAGCAGCTTCAAACGTCTTCAGCACGCAGTTCATCGGCGCTGCCCCGGATACTGCGTTTTGATCTCACTGGGGTGTCTCTGAGTTCCATTTCCGCTCGACTCCCAAGCGATCGCGCGAATTGTGGTCAACGGATTCAGTCTTTTGCTAAAAGAATGAACCGCTGGATCACACCTCGCAAGTCACGTTCGCCAGGCGTCCTTCGATCCGCCATGTGCCACAAGAGTTCAAGACGCTGCAGCGTTTGGATCGCTGATGAACTACGGCCAGTGGATTCTCGAAGCTGGCGATAGCTTTGCACGCCAAAGCGTCTGCCACTTGGGCTGTGCAAATCGCAGGGAGCCGATCTGACGTCACCACAAAACGTCGAGATCACCATCCCCGGTTTGCTGGGCGTATTCGAGGTGATCGCACAGGTCAGCAACCGCTTCAACATCGGAACCCGCTTTGCCATCACACCACCCTTGCCTCGCGGCGACGCACTCGACGTTATTGTGTGGTCAAGCCGGGTGTTGTGGGCGGAAAATCAAGACCGACAATTTTCTCTTGTCGGTGATCAGCGAATATTTCCGGTACCACCGCACGCCGGACACGCGACTTTTCCGAGTTTACAACGAGGGCAGTCCCGCTTAAAGGTTTTGGGAGCGGTAATCGGGCTACCATCAAGCGAGCGGCCAACAATGACCACTTGGCGAACGCTGGTCTTTCCCTTGATACAATTCGGACAGGTGACGTACGTTCTGCCTCCACACCACAAACAACAATCATCAGCTATCAAGGAATACTGAGTCGCCGTTCGACCACCGCCGTATGATCCGCTTGCCGAACGGTCCGACGACGAGGAAAGACGAACGGACTTGTAACAATGCACCATCATGACCGCTTCGCGACAGGCTTCAATCGTGTCGGCAAATGTCGCGTAGGCTGCCGAGATCGGGCCAGGAAGTTCGATACCGCAGGCTTTAGCGAACTTGGCAGCGTCCATGGGCAGCACGGCGTAGTTTCGGACTTCATTTTGATGGTCTGTCGCGTAATTAACCCCCACGACTTGACCGGAAAGATCGACACACGGACCGCCGCTATTTCCAGGTTCAACGGTCGCGGTATGCAGCATGCTCTTCCCATCGGTCATGAACTTGCTGATGCTACCGCGATTGGACATCAGCGATGGCTCGTAACGCCCAGGGAGCGGGTATCCCAGTGCAACGATTTCTTCTTCCTGTCGGGGATTGCTTTCGCGGATTGGCATCGGATCGATATCGAGCGGCCGGTCAAGCTTCAAGATTGCCAGATCAATGTGGGCATCTGTGCTGACAGCCAGTACCGTTGCCTTGACTTCCAATCCTTGATCGTTGGTCAACAAAAACGCTTCAACGTCTTTGACGACATGACGGTTGGTCATCGCGTGATGGGGAGTTAACAAGAACGCACTACCCGAACTGACCAGACTCAGGTCATCGAGATTGACCGGAGCGGTATTGCCGGACGTTTCCATGGAATCATCACCCGGGTCGTCCGATGAATCCGTGCTTGCAGGATTCATCTCAAAGCGAAACGGATCATGAGCGAAGGTGTATAGCAATCGACTCTGGACCGGTGGTCCGGGTTCGGGATCGCCAAGTCCGATCACGGTCGAGAGCGTGTGACCGGCACCCCCGAGATCAATCTTGGTCGACAGCAGCAGCGATGCGTTGTGGTGTGCGGCGAAAGACAAGGTCCCCGGTGTGGCTTCGCCAGACAGTTTGAGAAAATTGGCGAAGCCTTCGGCACTGCCGTTGCGAGCCGCGACAACGGCTTGGTTGTTGTAGACAGAGGCGAGCGTTTTAGCGTGAACACCGGGGAAATGCTGTTGAACTTTCTTGATCGCCGTAATGGCTCGCTGGTTGATCCGTATCGCTTCCTTGATCTCCGCTTCCTTTCGCGTTTGAACCGGCTTGAGACCGCCGAGGTAGAAGTCCGAGACGACCCCTTCGGGCGACGACTTGCTGATTGCTTCGAGGGCCGTCATCAACGAAGCGTCTCGCAAATTATCGGTTTCAAGTTGCGAAGCAATCTGGCGAGCTTGAATGGCCGATTGGCGAATAATGTCGCAAGCTTCTATGTAGTCGCGGTCCGCTGCGCTGAGCTTGTTTCTTGGTAGCACGACGGTCCGTTTGCCGGCGTCAAGTTTGACGGCAGTTTCGTCGAAGTCAACCATTTGAGCGTCGACCGAATACCGGCCACTCACGTCGGTCCAAGTACGCTGCTGAGACAGGTTTTGTGCCGACGTCGGGCTCGCCATTACCACCGAGAAAGCGAGCCATATCGTGATGTAGTGACGCAAGGATCGCTTGATAATTTGAGACGGTTCAATGATGACAGGGTGACGGGGCATGCCGGGGCCTTCGGGTGTGCGGCGCCCTCCTCAACCGGGCGGGGCGTGTTGTGCAGAGTCTAGAGACTGTTGGACCGTTTAGCAAACGTGGAAGTTTGGAGAGCGCGCTTGATTCCTGTCAGCCCTATTGAACCCGGTTTCGGCCGTTGCCATAAAAGACTTGGAGCGGTTCGCCATCGCCTTGAACCCATAGTTCGTAGTTCATACCGAACGATTTGAATGCGTCGCGGACCGGTCCGAAATGGTGATAACTGTCAGGGTAGACGGCGATAATCAGCGTGCTGTCTTTGCGTGACAGACGACGGGCGGTTTCGCGAATGGCGATAATCGACTTCTCGCTGCCCAAGGTGATCCCTTTGCCGAAGCGCGGCTTGATTTCGTAACCGTCTGACCCCGACCCGGGGATCGGTACGGAAACGACGTGTTTGTTGAAGAATTCGCCTTGGTCGTCGTCTGGCGACGCGACCAGGAACAGTTCTTCGCGAGAAAGTAAAATGATACCGCGTGATCCCGCACCCTGGCGTTCGAGCGGAACCTGCATCGTCTTTGCCTTTTTTGCTCGAACGACTTGCCATTCGGCTTTCGTGGTTGCTAGCTCTATGGTTACTTCTTCGAGTTCACTCTCAGCTTGTTCCACTTGGTCGGGAATCGCGGCAGTTTCCGCGGTGATGTCGATCAACTTTTCACCAAGCTCCTGCCGCCGCTCGACGAGATGTTTTTCGGCCGCAGAAACGTCCTTCAGTTCTTCGCTGCGATCAACGATCTCGGCTACGTTGGAGTCGATTGGGGCTTCGGGCAACGCGTCACGAACGTTTTGCAAATCGCGTAAGCGGCTCTGTTGATGAGTGAGTTCAAGCTCCAAAGTTCGCATCATCAACGGCGTGACCGGATGTTCGGTCGTTTCCGTGCCGCTCGGGTCATGACGGATTTTCGCCAGGAGTGCCACCAAGATGGCCAAGAATACGATGCCCCCGAACGTGTTGCAAATCGTGTCAAGGAACAAGTCGAAACTATCGCCTTGATTGGATACGCGGCGTTTCATCATTCACCCAATTCGAATAGCAGCTGAATGTCCGCGTCTCCACCGATGACATCAAATCCATAACGAATGGACGTGGGGAGATAATGATAGCCGAACAATGAGGAACCATGCGTTGAATCGAAGTATTCTCGCAAGGTATGAAAATCTTTCGCACCTCCGGGCGCGACCAAAACCATGTAGTGAGACTTACGAGCGTCACGCTGTTTGATCGCGTTGATCAAATCTTTGATTCCTACAAACGCGCGATTGGTCTCACGATCGCCCTCCCGCATCGAAATGCGTGTCGCCTTAGTGGGATGCTCACCTATACGCACGATGACCAAGGCGCGTCCGTCTCGCAGTCTGTCGTTGTAAAGTGGGGTCTTGTTGCCTGCAAGCTTTTGGGTGCGAGTTTTAAATTCGGCGACCTGCGATGAAACCCGCCGATTTTCCGCTTCGATCTTCCGAGTCGCGGCGTCCGCTTGGAGTCGGGCGGATTGGTACCTCGACTCGGCGTCCTCGAGTTGTCGCTCGACGGCGGCGATCTGTGCGGCGAGCTGTTCGTTGCGACGTTGTTGTTCTTTGATTCGCTCGAGCAGTTGTTCCTCCGTCACGGTCGCTGACATCGCGATCGCCTGATTCTCTGTTTGTTGACGCTGCCGCATTTGTTGTAGTTGGCCTTCGATTGCATCAGCGTCGGCTCGGGTCTGGTCAATGACTCGCGTAACCGCGGCGGCGTCTCCTGCGGGAGTGCGCGAAGCTGCGTCGACCTTTTCAAGCAATTCCAAGACCATAATCAACGTGATCAGGATGAAGATCCCGACCACGGCGGTGATGATGTCTTGAAAGGCAAAGAACGATATCCCGGGGCCGCTGATTTTTCGACGCATCAATCCCCCATCTCGGAAGCCGCGACCGGCACGCGCGATGATGATGACGACGGCGGATTCAATTCCGGCGGGGCGTCCTGACGGTCTTGCGTGATGTCGTCGGCCCGCATGCGGGAAACGATTTGGTTGAGGCAGTAATCTTGGCACTGATCCAAGAACTCCTCTTCGGCCTTCTTCTGCACCGTAATCCAAAGCTGCAAGAATAACGCGATGACCAACGCGACCAACGTCGTCTCGAACGCCGTCGATAGTCCGCCGGTCACCTCACGCAGCGAACCGATGATCCCCGCCACGTCACTGTCGTCTGTCAACAGGGAGGAGAAATTGCCAATCGCGCCTGCAAGCCCCAGGACGGTTCCGATAAACCCTAACACCGGGATCGCCCACAGGAAGCCGGAAAGCATTCCAAATGACGTCGCCGAAGCCGATTCGTCGCGATCAGCCATTGTTTGCAGCACCTCATCGACGTCGCCGATGCGCCCCAGATTTTTCAAGCTCGACAGGGCGATCAAGATTCTCCGAAAGACGAGGAATTGGTCGGGGAAGTCTGCGATAGCATGGATCGTAGTTAGCACGTCGGGGGCGGTCTGGCGGGTGAGCACGAAGCGTTGGTTTTCCGGCACAACGGGGCGGTCTAACGCACGGCGTTGGACCGAGAGTTTCATGCGTTTGAAGATCAATATCACAACCGTCCAAAAACCCAATAACACCGCAGCGTATTGCGTTGGTCCGCGATCCATCATCATCGATCGGAAGGGGCTCACGGGCAGCGATGAAAGAACACCAAAGAATGCCACGGTCAGGATCAACGCGATTAAACCGCAGAACGCGGTACGAACGGACGTCCCCGCTGAGGGCGATAAGCCGAACAACGCTTCGGGGTCGCCTCGGCGGACGGACAAACGCTCGGGCGAAGGCGAACTGGACGGTTGCATCGGCTGACTCTAAGTCGCTTGGGCAATGGTGAACAACAAAAAGATTGCAAAGACGATTTGATTGGCGACGATGAACGCTGTTGATAGTCCGGCAAACAACCAGACGCGGTGTTCGTGCCGGGCGACGGCGACGGGGTCTTCCGATCCGCGTCGACGGTTCATCATTGAGAGCAGCTTGGTCATTTCGACGGCCGCCATCAGCAGCAAGCTGGCGAAGACCAGTGAGCTAACGGCCCATAGTGCAACCAAGCCGACGCTTCCAACGCGCCTAATAACCACCGCGGTGTAGATTTGAAAGAGCCCCACAGCGAACGATTCGGCTGCGAATATGTAGGTGATGACACAAACCGTCAGCATCCAAAACAAGCGTCGCGAATGCAAATCACGCAGCGCATAACCGCCATCGCCCGGATCGGTTGCGGCTGAGGACGACGCGAAGTTCGGCACGACGTTCGACGCCGGATCGCCGGTCCCGGATGACGGAAACGATACCAGTGCGGCCGGCAATACTTCGCGGGCGGGCGTCCAATCTTGCATGCCACTGCGCCAAACGAGCGTTTGGGCATTGATGTGTCCTTCGCTGATCCACCTTCCCAATGTATGCTCGTCGAAAGGACCCTGTCGATCACCGTCGATGGCGAAGTACCAATCACCCGCCGCGGCGTCACCCGCACTGGCGGAATCCGAAGGCGGGCTGGAAACACCGACAGCCTTAGGAGGGTTGGGGGCTTTGGCGATGGCGTCATCGATCGTTGATGCCGACTCGACGGGGCCTTGTTGATTCAATTGCCACTGATCGATCCTCTGCCATTGATTGTTTCCGGCCGGGCTAATTTCATCCTTGGGGCCCAATTTTTGCCGCGCGATCATGCGATCGATCTGGGATCGGCTAAAAGGACCGAGACGACGTCCCTGACGACGGATCTGGAATTTTTCTTCGGCATCAGTGGTGGAACTCATCGTGACACGCTCACCAATGAATAAGAGTCGCGGGGCAGATTTAAAGCCACAGGCGTTTCGATTCCGCTGGTGAGGAAAATCGGTTCCCCGGCGGTCATGGTGATTGATGAGTCGGTCACTTTTATTTGGCCCTCTTCGAATTTTCCGATGGGAATCCATTGGCACTTGAGCGGATCGGTCACATCGCGGCGAACGACCATCAAGAATCCCGACCGCAAAGATTCTCTCGGTTCCCAGTAGTGAACGACCCGCGTGGACGCCGGATTGCTCAACTTGGACCTGCCAACAACGTCCCATATCCCAATCGGTCGGATACGCATTCGTGCCATTGTTTTCAGCTCGTGGCGTGGGTCGTGATGGCCGCGATAAATCGCGGCCAAAGCCGGCATGATCTTCTGGACGATTAAATCGGTTGGCCGGACCGAACGCGCCGCCGGCCGATACCAATCGTCCCAAGCCGCCCGGCGGGCGACGAGGGAAAGGTGGATCTTGGCGAATTGATCCCTGGCCGCCGAACCTTCCATGATCTTTTCAATCGCTTGAGCCAATAAGATCTCTTTAACGGTCGCATCGAGTTTTTCGCGATGACACAGGTCGGCTAGCCACTTAAGCATTAGGCCGTCCCAATTGGCCAAGGCATCGGCGCGGGCCGCTTTCCACTTCGCCTTCAGCGTAGCGACGCTAGCGGCCGGTTCCAGTTCGATCACCAGCGGCGTGTCGAGCGTTTCCTGTTCGATTGCACCGTCGCCAGTTTGGATGACTTCGACCCGCGAGAGCAATTTTTGGTTGGCGCCGATCGAGAATTTATCTCGCTCGCTGTCGTAGTAGTTCTTGTAGATATAGACCCGTTCTCCCTGGCCGTCCTTCTGCGTTACGGAGATGATTTGCGAAAATAGTGACCGATCCAGAAAGCTCTCGAACTGATCCAAAATCGCCCGCCGATTTTCGGCCTGATCGATACAAGACCGCACTGATGCCGGAATTTCAAACGGCGGTGTGACACAGACATTGAAAAATTCTTCGCCGGACTCCGCTGCGATCGAAACCGATTCTGGGTCAAGTTGTTTGGCAAAGACGTCCTGCACCCGGCGGACGTGCGAATTCCAAAGCTCTGCCGTTTGCCAGAACTCGGCTGAATCGAGCGTTTGACCAAACGCTTCGGATTTTCGATCAAGGGGAAGTTTAGAGACGAAATCTTCCATCCGTGATTTCAAGTTCGGCAATGATCGGGCAGCTAGCAGATCTTCCATCGCGTCGGCGGACTGAACGAGCGCCAATCCCTGCTCCTTCATGCGGGTCTTCAACGCGTCGATGCGTCGGATCTGGTTTTCTCCCTCCTGTTTCGCTGAAAGGCTGGCGTAGGAAAACTCGGCGAGGCTACGATTAATCCTGTCGGTCAATTCGTCAAGCTTGTCGGCCCCTTCGCGCAGATCATCAAGTGCGAATTCGTCGAGCGTGCTTTGGGATTGTTGGGTCACGATGTCGCCGGTTTCTCTAAGCGCACCGATCAAGGATTCAGTGTGATTCTTTCGTCGGTTGTTGGCGAAACGTTCGTATCGGTCGCGTTGTTTCAGAATGCGAAGTTTTTCGTCGTCGGTGGTCGCTTGCGCTTCCAATCGAGATAGTGCCGATGGCTCAAGTGCCTGGTCGTCGACGGCTTCTAATTCGACCATCTGTTGAGCGAAACGTGCCCTCCTCTCCTTTTCACTTTGCGTCATCGATTGATGCAGGACAATCAGTTCAGCCACAATCGGATCCGATGCCAGTTCGGGTTGCGATCGCCGGACCGCTTCGATGAACTGATTCGCTTCGTCCACGGCTCCGGAATCCAAGAGCCGGCGAAGTTGACCGGACACCGTAGCGACCTTCTCAGCGTAACTTCGCCGGATTTGCCACGTCACCAGGAGACCGATCAACAGCAGTGTCGCAACCGCCACGCCTCCGACGGCGAATTGGAATTTTCGTTTTCCACGGGTTTTTAGGTCGTCGATCGTCGCCCGGTATCGATTGAACAATTCCGGCGGCAGCGGTTCGTCGAACGTGATCGCTTTTTGGTACGCGGATTCAATTTGCGAAACGGTAGCGTTGGTACGATCCATCGTGTTTTCGAGCACCGCGATAGCCGAATGCCGCGCCGCGACGCGTTGCTTTTCGGCAGTCAACTCGGCGACATACTCCAGTCCCGGGCGCGCGATCAGTTCGGCTTCAGCAGCGACCGATGACGGACCGAATTGCTCAACGATTTTGTCCCGTAGCGTACCGTAGCGGACCGCCGCCTGACAGGCTCCCGCTTCGTCGAATTGGCCCATGGATTCCTTAATCGCGCCGGCAGCGATGATCAACTCTTTTTGCTTTTCTGCCAAACGCAGTTGTTGGATATGGCGATTGACTGCTGTCTGCAACGAGGCTGGCGGAGCGGTCTGCCAAGTTTCAGCGAGTTCCTTTTTCAATAACATCAACTTCGCCATGTCGTCGGACTGAATGGCTTGTTGGACGTCGGCGGAAAGCTCTTTCAACCTCGCGTTCTCGTGCGTGTCGATGTCATCAAGCCAGTGGGGGCTGGTCGGGTCGGCCGCGGCTATCGCCCGAAGCGTTCGCAGTCGCCAGACCAATGGCGCGCGAGCTAAGACGAGTTTGCGATGACGCCTGAGCAACCCGTCGATCGATTGCAACTCGAGCATCGCGTCACCAAGCAATTCGATTGCTTCGGTATCGACGACTGAGATGGGAGGAAGGTCATAAAGTTCTACTAATTCCATCAGCTCATCGAGCCGCGGGATGGATAGCTCGTTAGCTCGATCGATCAACGAGGGCGACGAACCGATAATCGCCATTGCCTCGCTGCGGAGTCCGCGACGGACCAAATCGACGGCATCGCCGAGTTTCTTATTTACGATCGACAGTTCAGCTTCGTATAGCTCAAGGATCTCGCGAACATCTTCTTCGGAGATACTGTGGCTGTCGAGTAGTCGATTGACGCGACGGGTGATGGCGGACATGAATGGCTCAGTCGTTATTCTTTGGGTGGTGGGCCATAGACCAATTCTGGAATGAAGAACAATTCGTAAGTTTCGATGGTCTCAAACGAGGACTGTCCCAAACGACTTCCCGAAGCGTTGCCAAAAACGAGGGTTCCTTCGAAATCCAACAAGCCGGTGTTGGTTTTGAGTTGACGGTAGTCGTCCCGAAGCATTTCAAGGTTCTTAATGTGCGATTCGATCTTACTTCCGATCGGCACGTCCGGCGTTACGAATCTCGTAAAGACTTCCGCGATGTTTGATTTGATCGATCGCAAATCTTCCGCCGTTGTACCAGTTTGTTCAATGTACAAGTCGTCGAGTTCCTTGGCGGGTGATTGGGTAAATAACTGTTTCATTTGCTTCACAGCGTTATTCCACCTTTGAACTTTTTTTTGCTCATCCTCGTCATTTAAAAATTGCCTGCGAAATTGATTTATTTCGCTATTGACCTTGGCCCAGTTGGCTTCGAATGTTGCTTGAAGACTTCCGCTCGACTCGAAAGCCTTATCTTGTTGTTTGACGAATCGGTCGAGCTGCTGCAGCATCGGATGCAGCTTGCGCATAGCCGGCGGGATTGTCCTCGGATTGAGTTTCAAGATGACTCCAGAATCACCACGCATGACTGCGAGCCATCCTTCATATCTCCCAGGCAGCTTCACGTCATCGCTCGATTGGCTCAGCGGAATTGGCCTGCTGTCGTCAACACTCAATCGATCGATAGCTTGAAGATTGTTCGGGCTCAAAACGATCTCGCAGCGTGGCTTGATCTGAAGCCGATCCTCGTGGCGCCTGGAGTTGCCATCGAAGTAGATAGCCAGGCGATGCGAATCGCGACGGCGTTTGAGATCAGCAGCCAACTTCTCATGCAACGAATCCAGTTTCTCTTCGATCGAGGCGGCGAGTTGATTGTTTTCAGCCGATCGTTCTTTATATCGATCCAATAGGCTGGTCATTGACTGTTGCAGGTGCCTCTCCGCGGTCGCGCGAACCTTCTTGATCGTTTGATCGACCTTGAGTCTATTAGAAACCAACAGGACTAGTTCTGGCTGTTTCCCTTTTTCGTGTTCCCACTTTTTTGCTTCGCGATTCCACGCTTTCAGCTCGCTGGCCAGACGCTCCCGTTGGTCTCGAAGATCTTTCAAAGTTCGATGTTTCTTCAACGTGTCGACGTCATTCTTTCGGGTGTCAATGAAACGGGTAAGTTGTTCCATACTGTCGTCGGCTCGTACCCATGTGGCCAATTGATCTTCGGTTGGCTGTAGGGAAAGTTCCTTGAGCTGTTTCTTTTGTTCGGCGAGCACTTGCAGATCGTCTTCAATTTCGTTGGAAAACTTGGTGATGGAGTTTTCGTGGTCGTCGCTCAAGAAGGCTTCGGCGGCGAGTATTTTCTTAGCGAGTTCTTCGCGCGATTGCCGATCCGTTTCGTCAGCATTTTTCCGCTCGCCGCCTTTATCATTGATCTTGGCATCCTCCGCCGACTCGGGTTCCATATCGGGTTCCGGCTCTAACTCGACGTCGGGTTCCGGCAGAACCTTCGTGGAAACGTCCACATCGGGTAAGTTCTCGATACCGGCCGCAGCGTTCAGTTCGGCCAGCAAGACGTCTGAATCGTCCTGTAAAAAAAACATCGCGGCAGCCCCGCCGAGGCACAGCAGCACCACCACCGCGATGGCGAGGAGAGTCCAGGCATGGTTTTCAGTCGGCGAAGCTTTCGGTTGGAACGGCGGCGGGAGGGTGGCCAGGATGGGTTGCGGTGGTGATACCGGCAACTCGGGTCCTTTCGCATCGGAAACGGGCGTTTGAAGGGTAGGTTGAAGGATCTCCGTTTGCCCGTGAGTCGATGCGGCTGGCACGGCGGCCGGACGGACAATTTCGGGCAGAGCGAGACGTCCCGAACGGGCAGCGTCGACCAGCGGACCAGGCGGCGGAGTGCCCAAGTTCCCGGAGGCTAAATCAAGTTTCATCGCCGAGCGTGGTAGCGCTAATGCCTCGGGGGAACCCGCGACCAAGCAACGCAAGCGACAATCGACTCCCGGCGGCAACTCGCTGGTGTGGGTGGAAAAGGTGGCGTTCCAACGCTTCGGCTCGGGAAGCAGGCAAATCGCTTCGTCAACCAAGGCCAACAATTCGGCGTTTTGATCGGGCCGGTAAATCAAATAGAGTGGGGCACCGGGAGTTTGGCTATCGAAGACCGAAGCAACCGTCCCCGCCCATCCGGCGTCGCCACTTTGTTCGGCCCAGGTTTGGGCGATCCGGGGTGGAGAGTCGGCCTGCGGAATCGTTTTCGGCTCGGGAATCTTCCGAACCTCACCATCCCAAGTCTCAATGGCGAAACCCGGTTGACGCAGCACCGCGGCTGGCCCACCAACGGCCCGGTCGGCCGCGGCAACTATGACATGATGAGCGATCTTGTTGGTTCGGCCGGTATAATCCGGCGGCGATTCGGCGATCCTCGACAGTACATTGACCGGTCGTCCGGCCACCTTTATTTGCACGTGCATGTAGTTGATCGGAGAAGGCCCTTGCGTATCGGCGGGGTGATACGCCGACAGACTTTCCAGCGGCCCGATCAGCCCGGCCGGCATGCTTTCGGACATTGCGACCGTACAGAATCCGCGGCTCCCTGGGCGGAGACCTCGCGGCGCGGACGTATAAACCAATTCGCTACTATTGGACATGCTATTCCGGACCCGCCGTGTCTTGTTTTCGGTGTCCCACGTCGATCAGTCCGCGGAACCGTCGAGCGAGCAAATAGATCAAGCTGACCTCGGCCCATTGCGGCTGGATGTCTTTGGGGCGGATGCCCAGCTGTCCGCTCTCGGGGTCCACTTCCGGTCGCCGCCCGGTCGCGGAGACCGGCATGTAGATCACCTCGCTGCTGACCGTCGCCGCCGCCGCAGTCAATTCAGGACAGGTTCGACGCAGCAGATCGCGAAGGTTGCCGGAAGTTTGAAGAATCCGGTCTTCGTCGACCGCTTCACGGTCGCGATTAACATTACCGAAAGGCGGATCGGTCGTTATGTCCGGCAGTAGTTTTTTCCAAGCGTCCCATTTGGTCACCAAAACGACCAACGTCGCACCGATCTTTTCGTCTTCTCGCATCCCGGCTTTTTGGCGGACCCGGTTGATCGCTTCGAGCAAGATGCTGTCTTGGCGGATCGTCTGCCCGCCCGAACGTCCCGCCCCAGTCATTTGTGGATCGTTGCTCATCCCTGCGCATGCCGCGCGAAATCGAGGGTCCTGCGTCGGATCGAAGCAAAACAGCAACGCTTCACTGCGTGCCAAGTGACCGGTGACCGGTCCGGTCGATTCATCGGCGCCGGGCAAAAACGATTCGCCTGCGTTGTCATAAAGGCAAAGCACCCTCGACAGGGTCGCTCTCTTGTCCTCGTTTGGATGGCCTTCGCCGGGAGTGAGCGTAAACAGGAACGGGCGCGGAAGATTGACGGCTCGGTCGGCCATTTGAACGCGGTTGTACAACGTCCCTTGCTCTTCAGTCTTGGGAAGCCACGTCAATTGGTCAGGGCTACTGGAGAGGAACTGACGTTCCTCGTACTCGATCAACCTAGCATTCATCGCGGCGTCGGCGTCGGTCAGCAGCATCTGAAACCGCTCGGCCATCGACCGCCGTGCCTGCCAAATCATTGAAGCGAGCAGATAGCTCTTGCCGCTGCCCGGCGCTCCGAGGATAGAAAAGAAAGCCACGGGGATTTCGAACAAACGACGCGGAATCTTCAGGTGACATTGCGGGCAACCGGTTTCGGTAGCCTCGGATCCTTCGGGATCGATCGCCCGGTTGTCGGGCGTGAACCGCGAGGGAAGAAATCGCCGCAACTCGCTTTCACCAAGTTTTTCGTCACCATAGAGCGACGCGTGCGTGGCGATCCAAACTGCGTCTTCAGAAGCGAACTCTGCCCAGCAATGAGGGCATACAACTTTTTCAAGCAGCCGCAGAGACGACGGACTCGAAGAAGGCGAAGCGGAGTTCATGTTTTGGACTGGCGGTGACTGGTTGCAAGGCTTCTTTGTTTAAAGCCCGACGCGGAAGCGTCTATCGTATTCGTATAGAGGGATTACCATATCACTTGCCTAAGTGACGAACAACTGGACCCATTGAATGAATAAGCGGCACATCAGCCTTGGATTGACGACCCGCAATCAATAGGCACTTTGGTGGTCGGGCGCACCTGATTGTTACTATGCGGAGCCGCGACACAAATCATCCGCACCACTATAGAATTG
>NZ_JACEHH010000002.1 GCF_014154935.1 Stieleria mannarensis | reverse complement strand
TCCCAACTCCCAACTCCCAACTCCCAACTCCCAACTCCCAACTCCCAACTCCCCCGCCAGCCCCATAAAAAAACTCGCCGCAAGGCAAGGCCCTGCGGCGAGTCGGTGAATCTCCAAACCTCAGGTTCCGAGCAACTTGACACTTGAAACCCGGAACTTGAAACCCGAAATCAATACCGGTAGTGATCCGGCTTGAAGGGGCCGTCGACGTCGACGCCCATGTACTCGGCCTGTTCTTTGGACAGCCGGGTCAATTTGGCGCCGAGCTGTCCGAGGTGCAGCCGGGCGACTTCCTCGTCCAGCTGCTTGGGCAGCATGTGGACCGCGGTGCTGTAGGACTTGCTTTCTCGACTGCCCCACAATTCCATTTGGGCCAGCACCTGGTTGGTGAACGAGGTGCTCATGACAAAACTGGGGTGACCGGTGGCGCAGCCCAGGTTCACCAGGCGGCCTTTGGCCAGGATGATCACGCTGCGGCCGGTGTCCTTGAACGTGTAACGGTCGACGGCGCCGATGTCGGCCGGCTTGATTTCGTCCTTGGTCGCCCGTCCCTGCTCGACTTCGTTCTCCAACCACGCCACATCGATTTCGGTGTCGAAGTGGCCGATGTTGCAACAGATCGCGTCCTCGGGCATTTGCTTCATGTGCTCGCCCAGGATGATGTCCTTGTTGCCGGTCGTGGTGACGTATAGACGGCCTTCCTTACAGGCCTCTTCCATCGTGGTCACTTCGAACCCTTCCATCGCCGCCTGCAAGGCATTGATCGGATCGATCTCGGTCACCAGCACGCGACATCCGTAGCGTTGCAGGCTGTGGGCACATCCCTTGCCGACGTCTCCGTAGCCACAAACCACGGCGACCTTGCCGGCCAACATCACGTCGGTGGCCCGCTTGACGCCGTCGGCCAACGATTCGCGACAGCCGTACAAATTGTCGAACTTGCTCTTGGTCGCACTGTCGTTGACGTTGATCGCCGGGACCTGCAATTTGCCGGACCGGTTCAGCACTTCCAGGCGGTGGATGCCGGCGGTCGTCTCTTCGCTGATCCCGTGAATGTCCTTCAACAACTCGGGGAAGCGATCGTGGACCATCGCGGTCAAGTCACCGCCGTCGTCCAAGATCATGTTCAGCTTCTCGCCCGACGGGAACGTCAACGTCTGCTCGATGCACCAGTCGAACTCTTCCTCGGTCATCCCCTTCCAAGCGTAGACGGGGACGCCGGCGGCGGCGATCGCCGCGGCGGCGTGATCCTGGGTGCTGAAAATGTTGCAGCTGCTCCAAGTCACCTCGGCGCCCAGCTCGATCAACGTCTCGATCAGGACCGCGGTCTGGATCGTCATGTGCAGGCAGCCAGCGATCCGAGCCCCGGCGAGCGGCTTGGACTTGCCGTACTTCTCGCGCAGCGCCATCAGACCCGGCATTTCGGTTTCGGCCAGATTAATCTCTTTGCGGCCGTACTCGGCCAACGAGATGTCTTTGACCTTGTAAGGCAATCGTTCGGTATCGACTTGCGACACGGGTAAACTCCTAAAGTGTGGTGAATCAAATTCACTCACGTATGAGGGGCTACGAACCTACCACAGGGACTCCCGCTGGCACGCGCTCCCCGAACGCGTTTGCCGGCCGTCCCCTCGCACGCTCTGGGCACTCGATCGCACAGGCGACCGCATCGAGGACAGCCGAATCGAGCTCCGGCACCCGCCGGTAAATCCCACTCGATTGAACCGCGTAGTGTAGCGAGGGATCGTTTTTTGGTCACCGGGCCTCGCCAGAAAGTCGGATCCAGGCCTCTGCCCCAAGTACGACAGCCCTTCCGGGCGGTCGCCCTCGCTGCCAAGCAGCGACGGAAAATCGCCTGAAGGCTCGACACCAACGCTGGCCCCCATTCTCAACGCCCCGGTGCGACGGCCCTTCCGGGCGGTCGTCCGTGGGACTCACCGCGATGACCTAGAAAGGACGTCGTACCGCCAACCCGCTGCCCCACATCATTCTGCCCCACATCATTCTGCCCCCACCTGACGCGTCCCCCGCTCAACCGCTTGCCGCGGCGATGAACGCCTGGATGCGGCCTTCGTTTTTGACGCCGCGTGGGCACTCCACCCCGCTGGCCGTGTCCACCGAGACGGCTCCGGTCGCATCGATCGCCTGCCGCACATTTTCCGGTTTCAAACCGCCGGCGAGTGTCCAGCCGATCGACGGATTGGCCTGCGCCCAAGCCGCCACCGAAGGCCAATCCAATGTCTTGCCGCTGCCGCCGTGCGCGGCGCCGGCGTCCACATCCAACAACAGATGACAACCGATCTCGATCCAAGGCGCCGATCGCTCCCTCATCAGTTCTGCAGTGAAGGGCCCGCGAGGCAGCTTGATCGCTCGTAACACACTCCAGCCCGCTTGCCGTAACGAAGCGGCGACCTCAAGGCTTTCGTCCCCGTGCAGCTGGATGGCGTCCAGTCCGACCGCGCGGGCGACCCGTTCCATTTCCTCGGCCGACTCGTTGACGAAGACACCGACGCGCAGCAGCCCCAGCCGGCCGGCCAACTCGGACAACGATCCGGTCGCTGGGTCGCCGGGATCGACATAGCGAACGCTGTCGGGAAAAAAATTCAACCCGATCGCGTCCCCGCCCGATTGGTCGACCGCGCGAACGTCTTCGGCCAGCCGAACTCCACAGATTTTTGTCCGAAACACAGTTGCCACCCGAGCGATCGATCCAAACCTAACAAACCGCAACACTTCCGCTGGCCACTCGGCCGGGCGATGTCGATAAGTCGAAAACGTCATGCTCCATCGACGGAGCCCCTTTTCACCTACGTGCACAGCCATTCGGAGCCATCCCAGCGATGAGAGATCGATCCAACATCGTCGACCTGGCACTCGCCTTTGCCGCCACGTTCGTTATCACTCTGGCCCTTTGGCCACGCGACGCACCGCGACAAATCGTCCGCTGCAACATGGCCGACCAGGGCTGGAAAACGTACAGCATCGCGGTCAACGATCCTAGCCTGGACGAGCTGAAACAAAAACTGCGTCGGTGGGCCACGCCCGAGTCGCACCCGGCTTATGTGACCGCGAAGTGGCAAAAGGAAGTGGCCGAATTCTACGAGAACAGCCGACCGGCGGCGGCCGAAGCGAAGCCGATCCCGCGACCGGTCAAACGTGCGTCCCGCACCCCGATGACCGCCACCATCTCCGACACCGTCACCACGGCGTCCTACGAAATGGAATGGGACGTTCCCGACGACGCCGTCCAAATGGCGGCCTATGTGCAGCCGGTCGCGTCGCCGCTTGACGCCCCCGCCGAACCGCCGGCGGCCGCCGCCACGAAACCCGCGGCCGATTCAGCCTACTGGTCGACCGTCAAAGCCACGGCGGTGGCGTCGATGGAAGCGGTCGAGGCACGGACCGCCAGCGCCCCGATCGTCTTCGACGCGGTCACCCCGGCCAGCTGGCCCCAACTGGCGTTCCACTGCGCCTTCCTGTTCGGAATCGCGGCGGCCTGCGGCTACATGCATTGGCTGGCACTCGCCCCGCTCCGCAAAAACACCTCGTTCGGCGAACAACCCGGCGGCGTGTTGGCTCGCATCGGAACCTTCTCCGGCGTGATCGTGCTGGCGATGATCAGCGCCCTGGCCGTCTGGATCTGATGCCATCGGCGAGAATACGAAGATCGTGCTCACGTTCGCGTTAGATTCTGCCGATTATTCCGATTGGAGGGATCGCTTTCGCCAAATGCGTCCCCACCGCCACCACCCTCTCGGACACGATCGAATGATGAAGAACTTCGAGCACGATTTCGTTTTGCCTCCCTTCCCAGCGTTTCCCTCCGCCAATCGTTTCGTCTCGGTCGGGCCGGTGTTGGAAACCTTCTCCCGCGTTTCACGCAGCATTCTTGCTCGTGAAGCGATCTCGCTGGTGATCGGCCCGCCCGGCACCGGCAAGTCGCTTGTCTGCGCATTGTTGGCCAAAGAATTCGCCGCCACGCACGATGTCATCGCTCTGGGTGAAACACCGATCCCCGACGAAACCTCGTTCTATCGCTTTCTGCTCCATCGCCTCGGCGTGCCCTTGCAAACGGGAAAACGCGATGAATTTGAATGGATGATCCACGAACGTCTTTGCGGCAACGACGCCAAGCCACATGGCGCGGTGCTGATCATCGACGAAGCCGCTTCGTTGTCGGCCGATGTCCTGGAAGCCATTCGACGGCTGACCAATTTGATGCGCGACGGCCAGCCGATGGTCAGCGCCGTCGTCGCCGGCGGCGTCAAACTCGACGAAACCCTGACCGCGCCCTCGCTGGAAGCCTTCGTCCAACGAGTCACCGCTCGCTGCTACCTGCACCCGCTGAACGGCGACGAGGCGCGGCAATACATCCGCCAGTCGATCGAAGTCTGTGGTGCACCGGCCGATGAAACCATCGCCGACAAAGCCATCTCGGCGATTTACCATGCCACCCGCGGCGTGCCCCGCTTGATCAATCAATTGATGACCGAAGCGATCGACTGCGCCGCCGAACTCAACGAAACCCTGATCAACGAACACACCATCGATAAAGCCTGGGCCAGCCTGCAGCAACTGCCCAGCCCGATGATCGACGAACCGCGGATCGAAATGGAAAGCTCGGTCGTCGAGTTCGGCGAACTGAGCGATCCGATGCCGATCACCCACCCGGCCGAAACGGCGAGCGAGGCGGCCGAAGCAATCATCGACGCCGATCCGCAACCGGAGTGTGATTCCGAAGAGGCCCCGGTCACGACCGATCCTGCCACGCTGTTCGGAGAATTCGACGACGAAGAGAAGATCGAGGTGGGGGTCGCCCAGGCCAAGCCCGCGCCGATCGCGCCGGTCGGCACGGACCTGGAAACGATGCTGCACTCACAAATCGTCGGGCTCAGCCAGTTCGTGTCCGAAAACACCGCCTCACGCTACACCGAATTCGACTCGCTAGCCGTGTTCGAAGAACCGGGGATGGAACCCGCCGCCGACTATCATGCCGATGACTCCGCTGCGAGTATCGAATCGGCAGGCACCGAACCGACTGCGGAACTGGCGGACGAAGCGGCATCGGAGGCGGTCGGCGATTTTCCCAGCGTGGTCTGGTACGACGAACCGGACGCCAACGACGCCGACGAATCCCCGGCCGGACAAGATGACACCGACCTGCTGTGGATCACCGAAGACATCGACGTGGATCGCAAGGGCAGCAAACCGGCCTCGGCAGTCGCCTCGCACCGCGTCGACCAGCCGTCCGAACACGACGCACCCAAACTGAGCGTGGACTACCGCGAGATGTTGAAAAAGATGCGAAACCAGGCCTAACCGGCCGGGAGACAACGCACCGCCCCAATCCGGTTGCCACCAGTCCGGTTGCCACCGGTCCGGTTGCCACCGGTCCGGTTGCCACCAGACGACTTGCATGAAACGCATCTTTTTTCAAAGGTGCGTTTTCTTTTTTGCGCGATCGACGCCGCAATCCGCCGGCTCCTCTCCCTTGCCATGCAATCGCGGTGGTTTTAATCTTCAAGTGACGTCGATTCCATTACGGTAGGATCTGCCACGCTGCATCGATTCTCTCCCTCGGGGAGAGGCGGCGTTTGCGCAGCAAGCAAACGCCAGAGAAGGCCCGCGCCGCGAACAGTCTTGACGACTTCCGCGACGATCAAATCCGTCACTCAATCAATCAATCGACGTCCCATCAAGACAACCACGCCCCATTTCCTCCCCATTGCCAATCGTCTTGGACGACTCCACCCCCCCTCCATCGCCCCCCAACGACCTGTTGATCGCGGTTTGCACGTACCAGGAATCACAAAACATCCAGGCGATGTTGACCGGATTGCGACGCGCCTTTCCCGTCGCCTGCCTGCTGGTGGTCGATGACAACTCCCCCGATGGGACCGCCGATCTGGTTCGCGAGGCGCAGCAGACCGATCGCCGGATCGAATTGATCGTCCGTCGCGACAAACGTGGGTTGGGGTCGGCGATTGTCGATGCGATGAAATATGCCGTCGCCCAGGGCTATCGTTTCTTCGTCAATCTGGACGCCGACCAGAGCCACGATCCGGCACAGTTGCCCGATCTGGTCCGCGTCGCGCGAGACCAACCGGAGGTCGCTGTCGTGATCGGTTCACGCTACGTCCCGGGCGGCAAGATCGTCGGCTGGCCGATTCGGCGCCGATTGATGAGCAAGCTGGTCAACCGGTTTGCGACCGGCTTTCTAAAGCTGCCCGTCAAGGACTGCAGCGGGTCGATGCGGTGCTATCGAACCTCCGCCCTGGATGCCCTGAACCTGAACTCACTGCAGTGCACCGGCTACGCCGTGCTGGAAGAATTGTTGGTCAAACTGCATCGCGACGGCCGGCGGATGGTCGAAGTCCCGATCACGTTCACCGAGCGCGAACTCGGACACAGTAAATTGACCTTCAAAGAAGCCCTCCGCTCCGTGCGGTTCATGCTGCGACTGGCGATCACCCTCCGCCGCAACCCCAACGTCCCGTAGCGGAAGCCGCCAAGGCTTTCGGTCCCGTAGCGGAAGCCGCCAAGGCTTTCGGTCCCGTAGCGGAAGCCGCCAAGGCTTTCGGTCTCCCCTCACGGAACTTTCGGCGATCATCCTCACCGTTCACAACACAAAGAGACTATCCGCCTCGCCCTCGACCTGACAAACCAAACGGCATCGGAGGATGAGGCGTGAAACCTGGGCGAGGGGTGTCGAACAGGACGAGCGAAAGCCTTGGCGGCTTCCGCTACGAACGACCGGCCGACGCTTGAGCGGCCGCGCCACTCAGGGCGTCCGCTGGCTGATCAGATTGTTGCTCGCGGAGAGTTTTTGCACGGCTTGCTGAAGCACCAGATCTTCATGGTCCAACGTCACCTGTCCCTGATCGTTGGGACGTGCGGCGATGTAGGGCGAGTCCACTTTGACGTCCGGCATCACACCGTTTTGGCTGATCGCGGTGCCTTTGGGCGAATAGAACTTGGCGGTCGTCAGGCACAGTCCGAACTTGGCCGTCTGCATCCGAAAGATTCCCTGGACGCTGCCTTTTCCGTAACTCCGCTGGCCGATCAAGATCCCGCGGCGACTGTCCGAAATCGCCCCCGCGAAAATTTCGCTCGCACTGGCACTGTCGCTGTCAATCAACACGGCCAGTGGAACGTCCCAGGTGTTGGGGCGGTGGGCGACGTAGTCAAAGTTTTCTCGCGAGTTGCGCCCACGCGTCGTCACGATCCGTCCGTTGCTCAAGAAACGATCGGCGACCTCGACCGCAGCGGACAACAATCCGCCGGGGTTGCCGCGGACATCCAACACCAGTGCCCGCATGCCTTGGCGATGCAGACTCCACAGTGCACGCTCGACGTCGCGGGTGGTCGTCTTTTGAAAATTGGTCAGACGCAGGTAACCGATCCGAGCGACCGGATCGACCAAGTGAACGTTCTCCACACACGGCACCTCGACGCGCCGCCGCTGGATATTCAAATCACGTCGCTCACCCTGACGATTGACCAACGAAATCGAAACATACGTGTGCTCGGGGCCGCGTAACAAGTCGGCGGCGACTTCGGGATCCGCGACATCCGTCTCGGCCTGTTCGACACGCACAATCCGCTCGCCCGGTTTCAACCCCGCTTCCTCGGCCGGTCCGCCGGGGATCACCGACAAGATTTTCAGCGAGTTCTCATCCGTCTCCAATTCGATCCCCAGGCCGACAAAGTTGCCTTCGATGTTGGAGAACATGTCGTCCAGCTGATCGCCGGAAAGCAGTCGTGTGTAGGGGTCGAGCGTCGAGATCGCACCGCTGACGTATTCCAGTACGACCGTGGCCGGACTGAGCCCGATGTCCTGACGCGCCACTTCGGCGACATACGCCACGGTGGCTCGCAGGTCGAAACGGTTGGTCGACGGTCGGTCGGCGATCCGGCGATGAATCGTTTGCTGAAAGTCGTGCAACACCGCGGGGTCTTTCCTCGGCAACGCGTCTTGAACAAACCGGTCTTCGGTCAACGCGATTTCGAGTGCCGCGGTCCCGTGCAACAAGATCCGCGACCAGTCGACCGATTCGACGTAGTGCGTGTCCAAGTTGGCCAACACTTCCGAATACAAATCCAACGCCTGCGACACGCTCATCGAATGGGCCGCGTCGACGAAACTGGTGTCGGCGTAGCGGCGGTTGACGTCATAGTGCAACCGACTGATCACCAGACGCTGGTAGATGTGACGCGAATCGGGAAACTCACGCGACGCCCGCTCGTAGTGGCGGACCGCTTCGATCCAACGTCGCTCACGTTCCAATAACGCCCCCTCGTCGATCGAGCGGGCCAGGCTGTCTTGTTGCAGCGGCTCTGCGGCGGGGTCGACCGACAACGGTTGCTGCGCCGTTGCGGTCACGCTGACGGAAATCATCAGTGCGAACAGGCAAAGCAATGTCATCGAAGACGTCAACGTGACCGCTGTGATTGGTTGTCGACAGACCGGTCGCGACTGAAAAACCCGTGCAGTGATTGGCATACCGATTCGGCCCATGGGGTGCCTTCAGGAGGGGAGGGAAGGACGACGAACCGGCCGGGAAACGACAGGTCCGCCAAACGGCCGCGCGAGACACCCACAGTGAGCGGCCACGCGAATATAGGTCACAAAAGATGCCCGGTCAAAAAACCGTTTGATGGGTAATCCAGCCAAACCTCGCGATCGCTACGCTTTGACACGAAGCGTTCGGGTTGAACCGGCTGGTTCAGTTGCGACGAAAAGAAATCTTCCAATAGATCTCGATTTTCTCGCGGCCCACCATGCGTTCCCTACGCAGAAAGCAACTCAGTCGCTGCCATGGCCTCAGATTCCTTTGAGCCGCACATCCGGCGGCAAACCAAAAATACGCACTGTCCACCCCGAAGTCAAAACGGCGCGTCGTCAGGTTTCAGGTTTTGGGTTTCCCCTTGGCATTTTCTTGTCACCCATTTTCTTGCCTTCCTCGTCCCTGCCATTTTTCTGCCCCCAATTTTTCTGTCTCCTCTCCTCCTGCCCTCCGCCCCTGCAGCTCGCAACCTGGAACTTGAAACCAGAGATTTCCGTACACCACCTCCCGCCGTCACAACCCGACGTGTTCACTTGAATCTCAAACTTTTACCAGCCACATCAGGGGCCCCAGAACGCAAAGCTTCCGATAGTGGTCTATGTCGCCAAGCGGCAATGCTTCCCCGTCGCTGACTCGGACGACACCTGCCTCGGCAGGCCTCATGAACACGGTTCGACCGCGAACCACTTCCCGCCCAACCACACCCCGTTTCATTCAGGAAAGGACTCCCAGTCAGACGCGATCGCGATTCGGTCAGCATCCTTCGATCGAAGGATGACAAAGCATTAGGGATGGAACGTGTCTCTTCCAGACACGACTAGTGCTTGTGCCCCCACATCTGATTGCCACTCGCACGTCGCCAATGGAATTCCCAGATCCAGCACGGATGGAGTCCTTCTTAGGAAGGAGCAAGTCACGATGACCATATCTCGATCGATTCGAAAACGGCTTCGCCGTTACGCGCTACTTTGTCTTCTCACGGCGACCACTGCAGGGTTCGCCGAAACCTCACACTCCTTGAAGGCTGAAGACACGCACGACAGCGGCGACCTGTGCGGCTGGGTCGAAGACCTCTCCCAAACCACGTTCCGCAAAGCCGCCCTGGCCAATCGAAACGAGCCCGCCCAGCCGCCGGCCGCAACCTTCCTGACCGTCTCGGTCGACGACGAATTGACGATCGACACCTGCAACTACGACACCTACCTGACAAACCTTCTAGCAGCGTCGCAACACGATTCCCCGACCACCGATCCGGCAGACAAACACACCGAACCATCCGCCGACGAAACCCACGAGCCAGACGCCGATCAAGACGCCGTGGCGGTCAGTAAACCCTCGGCATCGCGGACCTCCAGCCAATTCAACGCGACGCTGGCCACGATCGCCGCTGCCGCGTCGGCCGGCAACCCGATCCCGCTGGCGCAGTGGACCGAGCCCTTCGCCATGGTCGGTCCTGACGGAAGTCATACACCGACGGAAATCAAAGCCTTCCAGGCCTGGTTCGACCACAGCAAAGCCTTCGTCGCCGGGCTCGGAAACGGGGCCTTCAGTGAGTTTGTTCCCGTCGTCGACTTCGACGGCCAAGTGGCGGACCGACCGACCGATGCCGTCGCCGCTGCCGATCGGGACGTGGATCATCGCCTTCCGGTCGCCGCCCCCTTGGTCGGAAGCTCTCCCATCATCGCGACCATCGAAGAAGCGTATCAGCCCTACGACTTGGCCGCCGAAGACCTGCCTCAGTCTCCCGAGATCGACGTCGCCGCAGACGCCCCCCAAGGAGACACCCCTGAGCAGCCCGAAGTCGTCTGGACCGACGGGCTGTTCTCGCCTTCACTGCAACCGTTCTGCATCCATTCGCTGGGACACATGCGGGAGTCCGGCTGGAGCCCGCTGGCCAAGAGCGCGTGGCCGGCCGAAGAACGCGTCGCCGCCCTGCCGCCCGACAGCGACGTCAAGCAACCGAGTGAAGTTTCAGAGCCGGAAAAGGAAACGGTTGCCAGCGCGGTTGATAGTGCGGAGCAACCCCAACCGGCCGCCGAGCCAGAGGCGGTCGTCGCCAAAATCGTTCCTTTGGTTCCTCCGCCAATTGAGCCGATTGCGGCCGAGGAAGCGGCCGGCGGCACCGAGCAGCCCCAGCCGCCCGCCGAGCCCGAATCGATCGTCGCCGAAGTCGCTCCCGTGGTGCCCCCGCCGGTCGAGCCCATGGCGGAAGATGAAGTGTTGGTTGAGGAAGCGTCCGGATTGGTCGGGTCTCCGGATTGCATGTTGGAAGATTTGATCTGGCAGGTCAGCGTTGCGATGGAAGACGCAAACGTGACTGACCAATGGCTCCGACCAACCCGGGTCGGAAAACGGTTGGCATCGCTGGTGGTGGGCGGTGACCGAGTGGCGTCGCAGGTCGCAAGCGAACTGGCCCTGGTATGGCCGGTCAACGCCGGGCCCGCGAAACCGATCCCGGGGATTGGAGCTAAATTGTTGGCGCGAGCCGAGGCCGCAGAGCAGCTACCGGCGGAGGGTACGGCGAAACCCTTCACGCCCGAGCAGCTCGCCCAGGCCGGCGCCACGTTGTGGCAGTGGGTCGACGTGGCCCAAGGTGTCTTTGATGATCTTTCCGATCGCCTAAACGACGTGACTGAGGTTGCCCGAAATCGAGGAACTCAGAACGATTCGAAACGGCGGTAACTGACAGACGTCCGAGACGCGTTCGGTAAACACGACGAATCAAGCCGGTCTTATCCATCCTGCCGGCAGGCACTTTGATTCGGACTCCAACTGCCGGGTCCGCTCATTCTCACAGGTTTCCCTCCTCCTGGCGAGAATGAGCGGATCTTTTTCCCGCTCCACTCTCCCTCGCCCTCCACAGGAATTCGATCCTATGATCGCCGTCCTCCTCTCCTGCACCGTCAAAATGATCATGGTCTATTCGAAATCACGGATCCAATCCCGCAAGCACTAGACGCCCACAAACGCCGCGACAAACCCCAGCGTGAGCAACACCACCAGGATCACGACAAAGATCTTGACGATCAACGACGTCCGGTACTTGATGTGCGGCGTTCGGCGAATCACATCCTGGTAGTCCTCGGAAAACACCACCTTCCCCTTTTGGCTTTGCAGCAGGTACAGAATGTAACCGTTGATGATGGTGCCAAACGGGAACGCCAGCAGTCCGATGACCCCAAAGAACGTCGCCAAACGTCGCGCCCCGATCTTGAACCGGCGCAGCCCCAACCCGGTGTAAATCTGGATGAGCCCCAACCCGCCGTAGATCGAGGTCACCGCCACACCCTCCATCAACCCCATCCCGTTCCCGCCTTGGGCGAGGAGTTCAAAAACCACGAACCCCGCCATCATCAGAAACAGCCCGACCAACAACACACCCGGAATCAGATACAGCGTGCCGATCGATTGGACCGACGCCTCATGCGACAGATAACGTCGCCGAAAGGATTCGATGTCCGACTCCAGTCCCTCGGTGTCGGAGACGTGTGATGTTGGAGCATAGGGGTTCAGCGCAGGATCGGCGCCGGCGCTGGACACGACAGGACGCTTGGCAAAGGGATTCGGCTCGTCTTCCGGAACGGCAAACGGATCATTGGTCACAAGCGATACTCGGGGCAAGGCGTCATCAAAGGAGTCCTGCCCCATTGTAGAACATTTGTCACCAAATGTTCCCCCGGCAAGGGGCGTATGTGGTAGCGGAATTCGCCAAGAATTTCGGCTATTCCCGCGTGGACTGTTGCGAGTCGAAAGCCTTGGCGGCTTCCGCTACGCGTTTAGGGACAAAGCCTAGTACTGCCGCGGTGCAGCAGATGCGTCATCAAGAAACGGTTGCTCCCAGGGCGGTGCCGGACGCGTCGCTTGCTGGTGAAACAGACCGTCGTCCTCGGCTTGCTGGTCGCGACCGTTTTCCAACAACTCGCGTCCCTTCGCGATCGCTTTGGACGTATCCGCGCGAATTTCATCCCGGTTGAATCGGATCGTCGTCTCGTTTTCATCACGTTGGATCGTGAACCACCCCGCCATGAAGGCGCACACTGCCAACACTCCCAAAATCACAAGCGTCCGAAACATCTCCAATCCTCCTTGGTCCGTAATATCGTGACACCGTTGTCCACAAAAGCGGAATGTTACGAAGACCCGACGGCAGGAGGAAAGATCAGTCCGCGCGAAGCTTTGCCCCCTTCTACAAGCATCATCGCATCTCGTCGTACAACCGTAGCTACCTTCGCCAGAAGGTGGTTCCTCGGCAGTTTCTACGTTCCGGTGCGCGTCGCTGCGTCAACCTGCTGCTGCCCGATAAGCTACTTCATCGGAGCGGACGTTGCGCCGGCGTCGACACGCACCTCATCATTCTGCCCCGAATCATTCTGCCATCCGTCCCCACGCTCGCAGCGCTGTGACAGCAATCGGCGGCAAAGTCGCGAGGGATGATACGTCTGGAGCTAAGACAAATGCCTCGCCCGATTCGACGAAGCATTTCATCATCTTCTTACTCGCGAAATTTTCTTACCCGCTTTCCGCAACGGGCAAAACGTCGCGCCGCTACGCCGCCTTCTCTTCCGCCGCATTGAGTTTGTTGTACAGCGTTTTCACACTGACACCCAACTCCTCCGCCGCCGCTTTCTTGTCTCCGTTGTTCCGTTCGATCGCGCGCTCGATCGCGATCATTTCCATTTCGCGAATCGTCATCGGACCGGCGTCACGGATTTCGCTTCGCAATTGGCGACGGCTGAAGTGCCGCGGCAGATGCTCGGCATCGATCGGCAAGGCGTCGCACAGGATCGCCGCGTGCTCGACCACGTTGGCCAATTCACGAACGTTGCCGGGCCATTTGTGGGCCAACAACTCCGCTTCGGCCTGCGGAGTAAACAACGCGTCATCGTCGCCGTCATTGCGATGCCGGCGCAACAGGTGAACCGCCAACGGCATGATGTCGTCACTCCGGTCCCTGAGCGGGGGGACATGGACTTCAAACGTATTGATGCGGAACATCAGGTCTTCGCGAAACTGCTCCTCGCTGACCATCTTTTCCAGATCGCGGTGGGTGGCACAAATCACGCGGACATCAACGCGTTTGGATTGGTTGCTGCCCAACCGGCGGATGTCTCCGGTCTCCAGCACGCGCAACAGTTTGGCCTGCATCGTCAGCGGCAACTCACCGATCTCGTCCAGAAAGATCGTGCCCCCGTCGGCGACTTCAAACAGCCCCACGCGTGCGTTGTCCGCTCCGGTAAAGGCTCCTTTGACGTGCCCGAACAACTCGCTCTCGATCAGATTTTCCGGCAACGCGCCACAGTTGATCGACACCATCGGCTCGTCGGCCCTCAAACTGGCCTGGTGCACCGCGCGGGCGACCAACTCCTTCCCGCATCCGGTTTCGCCGCGAATCAACACCGTGCTATCGGTCGGACCGACTTTCTCGATCACCTTGCGGACTTGCAACATCGACTTGCCGTCGCCCACCAACTCGGAATCGCCTTCCGCTTGACGGACACGATGCTCCAGAGCCGCCAGACGCCTGGACTGTGAAAGCCGATGATAGACTTCGCTCAACAGCGCCTTGATTTGTTTAAAACTGCACGGCTTGCTGATGAAGGCGAACACGTGGTTTTCGATCGCGGTCAACGCCGACTTCAAATCCGGTTTGCCGGTGATCACGACCGCTTCGATCTGCGGACGGATCTTGCGTGCCCGGGCGATCACTTCGGCACCCTTGATGCCAGGCATGTCCAGGTCAACGATCAAGCAATCAAACGGCTCGCGTTCCAGTGCCGCCACCGCGGTCTCGCCGTCCGGGCAAACGACCACGCTGTGGCCGAGTTTCTCAAGCTGGGTCTTCATCAGCGTCTGCAGCGACGTTTCATCGTCGGCGTACAAGACGTGCATGGATTCACATTCAGGCGACTTTTTGGACATCGTTCCACTTGGTCGAGGAGTTCAATTCATCGTGCTGGCTCAAATCCCGAGACGTAAAGAATGCGGAATCGGAAACCGTCTCTTTCTTGGCGGGCTCGGCCGGCAACCGCAAGGTCATTTTTGATCCACACCCCTCTCCGTCGCTTTGCGGGGTCAACGACCCATGATGCAAGGACACGATCCGGTAGCTGATACTCAGCCCCAAACCGGTCCCGGTGTCGTCGCGACGGCGAGTGAAAAACGGTTCAAACAAATGGTCCATCACTTCCTGGTCCATCCCGCAGCCGTCGTCTTGCACCTCGACCACCGCTTCCTTGATGCCGCTGAACGGATCCGTCTCCGCACGCACGTAAACGTCGACTTTGCCATCGGTGTCCACCGACTCCAGCGCGTTGGAAACCAGGTTCAACACGACCTGCTGGATCTCCTGTGAATTGCAATACGCCGTGACGTTCTCGTCGGCGTGTGTCTGAATCGTCTTGCAACGATACTCGCCGACTTTGCCAACCATCGATACCACGCGTGAGACAAGCTCGCCAAGGTCTTCCTGGTCGCGACTGCGGTCGCTCAGCCGGCTGAAATTCAGCAGCCGCTCGGTAATCCCCTTGCAGCGAAACGCCTCCGATTGAATCAGCCCCAGGTTGGTCTGCAGTTCTTGCAAGAAATCTTGATCGAAGCGAGCCTTTTCCTCGGCCGGTAACTCCTCCAACGTTTCTTCGAGCGCCTCGGCCCCCCAGGCGATCGCGCCGAGAGGATTGTTGATTTCATGAGCCACGCCGGCGGCCAGAAAGCCGACACTGGCGAGCTGTTCGTTTTGAATCACCTCACGGGTCCGATCGCGTACCTCTTGTTCGGCCCGCTGCTTGGCCGACATCTCATTGGCGACGGCCCGGTTAAAGCGGTCGGTGATGTCGTTGACCGTGTCGGCCATCAACCCGATCTCGTCGGTCGTCCCCAACAGGATTTTGTGCTGGTGATGCCCGCTGGCGATCAATTGTGATCCGCGAAACAGCGTTCGGAACGGCACAGCAATCGAGGTCCAAAATTGCCACGCGATGAAGATGACCAGGAACGCCGAGAGTGCCGTGTAGATTCGGAACTCGTTGCGGTTGGCCCGCTGTTCGGAGTGGACACTGTCGCGAAACTGCTTCATGTTCGTTTGGATTTCGCCAAAATAGGAATTGGTCTGGCCGACCAGGCGATCGATCCCCTCCTTGATTTCTGCTTGCTGCGACGCGGCGGAGGAGAATGATCCGTTGAGCAGTTTTCGCGACGACCATCTGTCATTCACCTCGGTGAGCAACGCATCGATCTCCCGCAGGCTGTCCCCCTGGCGGCCTCGATCCAGCAACAATCCCGATTCGGGATGGTCCCCCCCGCGTGCGAAGACCGTCGACATGTAGGGGTCCAAATTTCGACGAAAGGCCATCAACCGCGAATGGATGTTACCTTCTTCCCAGCTGAGTGCCGACTCGTCGATCCCCTCGAACCCGATCATCTGGTTCGATGCGATCCGATCCTTCAGCTTGTCAAAGTTGACATACGACTGGCTCAACAACACCGCCAACTGATTGAGCTCATGGGCGTGCTCGATCTCGTCGGCCAGCTGACTGATCTCGGCCGCCAAATATTGGTCACGTTTCAGTTGCGACCAACTGTTGAAGACCAGCAGACCGATCACGAATGCCAGGCCCGAAAGGCCGGCGACCATTTTGGTACGGATTTTCCATTTTCGCATCGCTGCCGGTGCCTTCCCTTGCACGAACCAGAGCCAACTGTCCACCGTGAAACTCGGCTGTCGTCGACAATACGGCCGGCACGGTCAAGCAGCAAGCCCAACCCGCGGCAATTCGCCCCGATGGCAAAAAACCATCCACCGGCCAAGCGGCTTCCCACCCGATGCCCTCGGCAAGCCGACACCCTCCCCGGCAGAGAGCGTCAATCCCAGCGTGGGGCATGCACATCAAGCTCGGAATTAACCCTCCCTGGCAGGGAGGGTCGAGCGCAGCGAGGGGAGGGTCGAACGGTTGCAGCAGAGTGTTTCTCCACCCCAGCGAACCTTTCAGCCGCTCCTTGCGTCCTGTCCACCATGAAGATTTGCCTTGCTTTTTACTTGACTGGCAAGGATACTTCTGCTGTCGGGTCGCGCTGACGCGGTGCGACGGACTACTTCCGAACGCTTCCGGCACCACTCTTGTTGGCGCAAGGGTCGGACGCGTCAAACCATGTTTTTAAAGGAGGTGATCAAGTGGATTATTGCTGTACTAGCCAACGGGGAAGCAACCCGTAGACCAAGTCGGCGGGCTGACGCATATGGGTCAGCTTCCCCACTCGAGATCATCTTTTGATCGCGAGATACAGACCCGTTCGTCGAGATTTTACCTTGGTCTCGGCGATCGGGTTTTTTCATGCGCCGTCGGCGACGCCGTGCAGAACCGGGAAGAAAATCACCGTCCCCTGTGGAGATCGAGCGGCTTTTGGCGATCACCCGTCCCTGGCAGGGAGGGTCGAGCGTAGCGAGGGGAGGGTCCCCGCGATCAATGATCGATCATTGCGGTCATGACGGCGGAGCAAACGAACGCCCAAGCGTCCAAACGACGTCGATCGGGCTTGCTCAGGGCCGGAGTGTCCGTGTCGACTGCACCGATCCCTCGACTGTCTCTGGCACCGGCGCAGCTGACGGCGAGGCAAGCGTCAAAGCGACCAGCCCGATCACCGGAAGAGCCAGCCCCAGCAAGAGCAGCCAGAAGAGTGTCCAGCCGGCAACCGCCAAGCATCCCGCCCTCGGCTTGGCTGGGGAATTTGCGATCGGCCGGTACGGATTCGATTCGTCCATCAACGAATTGTACACGCCCCCCGAACCGAAATTGCAAGACTACCGGGGCCAACCGGTGTCCCAAAACCGTGCCCACGCCTGACATTGCCGACCGGTTGCCGGGCCGATAAACTGCCAACTCGCCAATCGAGCCGCAATCTCAGGCGATCCACCACAAGCCGTCCGCAGCAACCAAACCGCCGTACCGGCCCCCCACCCACCCGCGCCCATAGCTCAGCTGGATAGAGCATCGGACTTCTAAGGCCTTTGAGCCAAGACGCGAAAACTCGTTTTCTCCCATGTTTTACGGGGTGAATCGAGATTCTCTAAACAGTGGGAAGCAGTCGAAAACCGCTGTTTTCAGCCCTTGCAGGGGTACCAAGGGTACCGAAAAAACCGGCGGTCAGGATCGCTCCCAACCGCCGGCATCGTTGCTTCCCACGTCGATCGACGTCAAACCCGGCAATCAGCCAGCCGGTAGCACGTCCCCTGCCGCTGTTCCTCACGCAGCACTCGCCGCAGTTCGGCATCGTCGCTGCTGATCGATTCGCGGTAGCCGGGCTCGGTCGTGAATGACGGTCCATCGTCGCACCATGCGTCCCTCTCGATCGCAGACGCAAACCGGTGGTAAATCCCGATCCGGTCGCCGGCAGGATCACAGCATCGCCCGTAGGTCCACTGAATCGCGTAGAACCGCTTGGTCGTCGGGTTGGCCATCAATTGGGCCCTCCCGCCATCGTCGCCAGTTGGTCCGGCCAGATCCGCTCGGGGATCACGGTCCAGTTCCGCCACGTCGGGCCGTCTGCAAGCTCGCTGTGCCGCTCCCGTTCGGTGGCGGTGATCTCGGGGGCCATCGCCAGCAACGCGACTAGGACGCTCACGACGGCGTTCTCCCGCTGCGTCGACGCCTGGACGCGGTAGCCGTGTTTCGTTGGTGTGATTTTCATTGATTCGCCTGGGGTCACTGGTTGAAGAGATGGGCAGCGGTTGATTCAAAGCCTTTCGCGATCAGACCGCCGGTCAGATCGAAAAAATCAACTTCGGCCACGACAACGCCGGCTACGGTCGCTGCGTAGACGCTCCGGCGGAAGTCATCACTTGGGTAGATAGGTCGATCCCAGACCGGCAGCCTTGCGGACAGCCCGTGTATCCGATCGATCCACAATCTAAGCTCACCGCTTGCCAGATCCCTGATCGTCGTCGGCGTGTGGACGATGCGATTCCTGATTCGTCGCAGGGCGTCGGCATAGCCGCAGAAGTCTGTTGCGATCAAACCGTTATTCCGTGCCGCCTTGATGCACGTTTGCAGCTTTGCCGGCCTTGGCAGTTCAGGGAGATACGTTTCGTGGGCCGTAATCAAAGCCGCTTCGATTCGAGCGGTCGCCAGTACGATCATCATCCTGGGGTCGCCCATCTCGACCTCTGCGAAGCTTTGCAGCACGTCCAGAACAGTACCGGCCCGGAAGTCCAGTTCATCCCGGTCCCGGCTTGAAAACTCGATTGATTCAATGCAGGTAATCATTGGCCGGCCTCTTGCTGTTTAAGGAAGTCGCGGAACTGGTCCAGAAGTTTGGCGTTGCCGTCTCCGGTGGCGTCTTGGTCGACGCCCGCCTCCCCGATGCCGGGAACGATGTCAGCCGGCTGGATCGACTTGATGAACCTGGGGTCAAGATAGGCTTCAGTAGTTCGCCGGTCGGTATGGTCAAGCAATGCCGTAGCATTGCCCCCAGCCGCTTCGAAGTTAGACGCAGTGGTCCGGCGTATCTTGTGGAACTTGTCCCGGCGGGTATTGGGCAGTCCGGCCGCTTTCAGAATCTCGCCGAATAGCTGATAGATGTAGCCTTGGCTGTACGGCAGCGGGAACACTAGCCCGTCACCCTTGTGCAGCTTTCCGATTCTCTCAACCGTCACCGGACGCAGCTTGTATCGTTTGTCCCGTGTCTTGCCCTTTCGATACTCGCCTCGGACGGTCAGCCAGCCTTGGGCGTCAATGTCCGTGTGGGTGATCGACAGCACGGCAGAGATGCGTTCTCCGCAATCGTAAATGACCGACACAAGGGCCGGCCAAAAATGGCTTGCCTTGTTCCTGCCGATTGTCCCCGTTGCACTCTCGCACGCCCCCATCAGTTTGACCATCTGATCGTCAGACCATGCGTCGGGGATACGCTTAGGGCAGCTTATGGCGGGGATCTCGGGGAACGTTGGCAGCCAGCCCCGCTTCGCGGCAAACGTCCAGAATGAACGAAATTCGGCAGCCTCCTTTTCAACGGTGTGGGGGCTTAGTTCCAGGTGCTCCAATGAATGACGAAGGTACTTCCCGATCGTCTCGGTGTTCATGTCCGCAACAATCGGATCTCGCCCCAGCCATTTAGTGAAATTGCGGATGCAAATTCTGTAAAGCCTGATTGTGTTCTTGCTCTTGCCGACAAGCCGGGCCGGAATGTAGTGATCCTCAAGCATTGCCGATAGCGTCATCTGTTGCTCTGCCGCTTTGCTCTCGTCGATTACGGGGGCGGGCGTGATCTCGGGCATCTCAACGTTTTGCCGTGTCTCATGCCAGCTACGCGACCGCTCCGGCTTGATGTGGCGGAAGTCGTCCAACTTCGCCCACCCCAACTTGGCCGCTACTTTGTTCGCAGTAATGAACCACTCGTAGCGGAAAGTGATACTGGTTCGGCGCATCCCTTGCCGCTTCCATCTCAGGACCAGCAATTCGCAAAAGTCTGCGTTGATGTCGTCGACTTCAATCGGGCGTTTCAGAATCGCCTCTAGCTCGACTCGGATCTCGGTAGCAATGCGGGACCGCTGCCCCTGCCCTCGCCGTCTTGGTGTGAGTTCTCCCGACTTGTCGAGCGTGAATCTCATCAGGTTGTCGAAGGTTGCCTCTAGCTCAGTGGGATCGAGCATAGGGAAGCACTCCTTGCGGACAAGTGATGTCCGCGCACGAAAGCGTCGTCGTACCTGCTGAACCCGAGCACTTACACTCGGTCGGGCTCCTTGCTAACTGGCCTGTGCCAGGTCACAGCTTGAAGTTGGTCCCACAAATACGACGACGCTTTCATTTCTCAACAATGGAAGATTGGTAAGTGTTTGCCTTGTCGCCAGCGGTATCTAACAAACCGCGGCCAAGTCTCTCGGGTGTTCAGTTCCGATCAACAGCACCGAGAAGCCTACCCCAGATCCGCTCCCGATGTCAACATTGAATCGACTTTCCCCGCTCCACGGGTAGAATCACGGCTTTCCCCAACCCCATCAGTCCCATGCGTTCCCTGGTCCCACTATCGCTCGCCATCGCCCTCGGATGCACGCCTAATCCGACATCCCCGACCGTCACGCAATCGCAGACACGGGGCCAGGCGAACGTCCACAGTTCCGCCGGCGGGATTCGCGTCCAAACCGATGGTCAGACGGTGCGGATCGATGGCGAGTTTTCGCGGCTGATCGTCAATGGGCGGGAAGTGCGGTAGCGACCGCTCGCAAACGCCTGTTTTCGTCCCGTGTTTTGCCGGGTGCGGGGAGGGGAGGGTTGCAGTGGGCGATTGAGTGAGTGGGTGGTGTGACGGGTCGCGTGCGTCCTGCCTTTTGAATGCCACAACTCGAGTTGCAGTGGGCGATTGAGTGAGTGGGTGGTGTGACACCACTAGCGATTCCCTGCAAATTTGCAGGGAATCAGGTTGCAGTGGGCGATTGAGTGAGTGGGTGGTGTGACCTTGGGAAATTACAATATGCGATTTTGCACATTGAGTTGCAGTGGGCGATTGAGTGAGTGGGTGGTGTGACAAAATGTGCGCAATTGCGCACAAATCGACACCGAGGTTGCAGTGGGCGATTGAGTGAGTGGGTGGTGTGACCATCCTTCGGTAACGGAGAAACTTTTTTCTCCTTTACGTTGCAGCGACCGATTGAGCGAGTGGGCGATGTGACCTCAAAGCGGTCGGTTAAAAAAATTCAACCGACCGCGTTGCAGCGACCGATTGAGCGAGTGGTTGGTGTGACCGTTTCGACGTTATTCGTCGAAACGGCTTCCTCCCACGTTGCAGCGGCCGATTGAGTGAGTGGGTGATGTGACACGGCGACGAATAACCAAACTCGAATTTTCGAGTTTGGTTGCAGCGACCGTTGGGATGCTCGGACGATGCGACGAGGCGGAAAAGATGGTATCGGATTTCCGACACCTTGTTGCAGTGACCTTTGCGATCGGTGGTGGGTGTGGCGTCTCGGGGCAAGTTGGAAAATCCCAACTTGGTTTCAGTGCAATCGATTGCACTGAATGTAAGTTCGCATTTCCGAACTTACTTTCAGGCCTGACGTCAGGCCTGAATTGCATCGACGATTTTCGTCGAACCAACCGTCAAGCTAATCTTGACAGTTCAACCGCCTGTATCACGCAGGTGGTTCAACCGTTGGCATGATGACAATGGTTGCCCCCGCCAAACCACTCGGGCATCACGACCGCATCGTCGTCAATCGTTTCACCGATCGCCCGTGTTGCCGTATCATTACGGCATGGAAGACTACGAAAGAACGGATTTAAATTTCTACTGCCCGACACCGGAAGAGATAGCCGCCAAGTGCCGGGAGATTCAAGCCGGCTGGACGGTCGCAGAACGTCGCGCCCGAATGAGTCTTGAACACTGCTTTCACGAATTAACGCCAGCGGCAATTGCCCGTGGTCAGCTTGCCGAACAACGGGCCCGTGAACGGCTGGCGGAAGTTTAGATAGCCTCGGTCCCCTCCAGGTTTTCAACCGCATCGCGGGTTTGCTCCGATGCTTCCGCGGTTCGCTCCGCCGCTTCCGCTGTCTTTTCCGCCGCCAACTTCTGCGCGATCAGTACCGCCATCCGCTCTTGATGCTGCCGCAATGCCTCCTGTGCCGTCTTGTTTTGCCGCTCGGCAAGAAGCTTGTATTCTTCCCGGCTACCTTTCGTGATCGACGGTGGTAGTTCGATCGATCTCGGTTGCGTGGCGTCGTTAAAACGATTTGCAGCCGACTTGATCGCCTGCTCGCGAACCCCCAGATCCAAGTTCATTTGGTTGATCTGTTTCAGTTCCTCGATCATCTTTTCAAACGGCGACTTAAATTGATCCTTCAGTTCTTCCGCCTTGCGGGCCAGTTCTTCCGCAGTCCGCTGGGCTGCGTTCTTCCGTTCCTCTTCCAACCGCACTTGTTCCTTCAGGGCGTCGTTTTGCTTTTGCGTCATTTCGAGCGACCGCAATTTGTCTTCGGTAGCACCACGGAAAAACAGTTGGCGACGTTCATACTCCCGGTTGCCGTGCAAGATCCGCTGGTTTTCTTCATCCAGTTTCATAATCAACTCGTGGACCGCGCGGTTTGCCGTCACCCATCGTTTTTCGGGTGGTTCGCCCGCTGCCGCGCCTGCCGCCATTGCCGTGTTCAGTCGCTCTTGTGCTTCGACTGCCTTGCCGATCACCTTGGCGTGGTCGCTCGTCTCACCCCGCACCTTGCGGACATTTTCCCGCATCGTCGCGAACAGGCTATTGATCTTGTCGACAGGCGTTGTAATGAGCGTTGAAAGCTCTGCCAGTGGTCCGGTAACGATCGATGTCAAGTTCCGGCGAAGTCGACCGACTGAATCAGCCAATTTGCCGAATTTGCCCTCAGCTTGCTCGGCAGACTTCGCGAGCCCGCCACCATAAAGCCCGCCTTCATCTGTAAGCCGCTGAATGACCTTGGTCACCTCTGCCGCGGCAACGCCGCCGCTGCGGATGCGATCCCGCAGCCCGACCATACTTTCGCCCGTCTGCTCTGCCATTAACGTCAACAGCGGGAAGCCGGTATCGGCCATCTGGTTAGCCTCTTCTTGCATCAGCCGGCCGTTGGACAAGACTTGGCTGTACGCCAGCGAGAGGCGTTTAAACGTGTCATTGTTGCCCTGGGCGATGTCTCCCAGTCGCCGCATGGTATCCATCAGGTCTTCGGACGCGACTTTTGCACCGAGCAACCGGCCGGATGCTGATGAAAGGGCCTCAAACGTCAAAGGCGTCTGTGCGGCCAGTTTCTCCATCTGGGTAGTTAACCTATTGGCGGCGGCGCTGCTACCCGTGAAAACCTCAATCTGCCGCTGTGCTTTATCAAGCCGGAATTGATCTTGCATCCCTTTTTGTGCTTGATTCAACAGGCCATAGGCCGCAACCACTGGCACGACGCGGCGCGACAACAGACCAAACGCAGACGCCTGTTGCGTCACGCCCTCGGTCGCCTTGCCTCGCATCCGGTCGTAAATCTCTTCATTCAACTGTCGCTGTGACAAAGTGGCCTGGACCGTCTTTGCTCGAAGCTTCGTGTGTTGGTCGGTTAACTGCCGCATCGTGTGATAGAACGCAGTGGCAGCCACGTTGCCGTTCTTAAACTCCTGTTTGAGCTCCGCCATTTGGCGTTCCAGTCGATCAACCTCCGGCGTGTGCGACGCGACCAGCGACTTAACGCGGGCCAACCGGTCGGCCATCTTGGGATACTTGCTGTTGATTGCCTCCAGACCTCGAGCGTACTCCTGGGCACTTAACGCGCCGGTCTGGTACACCCGGTTGAGCGATGCGGTCGCGTCAGAAGCCCGATCAGTGTCGGACGCAGTGGACCGCATTAGGCGATTGATCTTGGCAACGTCCCGTTGCACTGCCCGCACGCCGGCGGTCACGCCCTCGGTGTTGGCGTTGATCTTCAACGTGAGGGCGTTCAACGTAGTGGTCATGATTCATCCATCCTTGCGGGTTTTCGCGTGATCTGGGCCAATCTGGCCCCGTTGTGCGTGATTTGGCGCGATCTGGCGAGGTTTCAGGGGCGTTTTCCCCGTGTTTTGCGGGCCGGCATCGCGGGGGTACAAAAACTCATTTCGAAGCACGCGCAGTTAGATCCGGGAGCGGTAGGTCGTGCTGATGCGGGCGTGCAGAAAAAACCCGCCCCCCCCTATGGGTTGCCACGGTAGCCGGCAACACGCAGGAGGGACGGGCTATGATGAACCCCAGCACGACGCCACCGGCAGGAGTAAGGCGTCGCCGTGCTGGGGGTAATTGGTCCATCGGTATGGGCTTGGGTCGCATTATCGTCGTTCGATCCTACGCTTGATCTCTTCCAGTCGTCGACGTGCAGACGGGGTGGTCGTCTGTTGCGATCGCTTGCCGGATTTCTGCTTTGCTCTCAGCCCGGCCATCTTCAAACGGTTGCGGGCCGCCTGGGTGCTCGATGACCGTGATCGACTGTTCCCGCGGTTGCCTGCCCTGCCAGTGTCGATAACCTCATCCACGAATCCGAGCCGCTTGGCCTCGGTAGCTGGGAACACGGTGCCATCAGACACGCCGTCAAGCCATTTCTCGATCTCGTTCCGCTTCCGGCCTGTGCGATCCTGGTAAATGTCAATCAGGTGCTCATCAATGGTATTTAACCAGTCGATAGCCGATTGATGCTCTCGCTGATTGCCCCACGTTATGACGCTGGCCCGGTGAATCCCGATGTCTGACGTGGGATACATTCGGACGTGATCGCCTGCCATCGCGATGAACGACGCGGCGCTGAACGCGATGCCGTCAATCGTGACCGTGACCCGGCCGGTGTGCGACAACAGGCTGTTGTAGATCGTCACGCCATCGTAGACGTCGCCGCCGAATGAGTTGATCCGCACGCTAACAGGTCGGCCCTGGTTGTCCCTTAGAAACTCCTTCACGGTCATCGCGGACACGCCGTCGCCATAGAAATCCTCTCCGATCGTCTCGTAAAGGTGGATCTCCGCTCCGTCGGCGTTGTTCGACAACTTGATCGGCAGTTTGCTCTTGCGGCCGTTACGTACCGCAGGAGGTGCCCCAGCAAGGTTTAAAAATCGTTTCGCTCGCATGAATCAAGACTCCGCCAATTTGAGTCCGACCAGTGAACCCGCCGGGTCGGTCGCTTCATCGGTCCCGCGGTCCCAACACACGAAATCGTCAAACTTCCGCAGCTTCATGACCACCTGGTCGGTGTCGAACAATTCGACGCTTTGCCATTTCAGCGGGCCTTGATCGCCAAGGATGGTCCCAAGGGCCAAGTGTCCGAACACCGCGACCACGCTCCCGGCGGCTGCGTCCTTGTCAGCCATACCGGGAACGAAGTGGACCTTGTGATTCAACAGAACACCATCGGCATCGTCGGGCACCGGCTGCGTCAGTGCGGATGCCCCAGCCAGACGCAAGACGCTTTTGGCGTAGGCCGATCGCGACATGAACCAGCGGGGCTTGTCGCTGTCGGCAAACTCCGGCAGTTTCTCCATCGTGTCAACGAAGTCGTCGACGTCCAGTGTCGTCACCGATGTGTTCCCGGTCGCCGCGGTGTGCAGACTGGACGCTCGCAAAGCATTGGTGATGCCCTGGACGTATCCGTCAGATTGCGATTCATCGCCGCTAAACGCGATCCGGTCTGTTTCCTTGCCGAGTGCCGCGCCGAATTGGGTGGCGATCGCTGACACAACGTCTAACCCATCTTCGAAAAGCTCGGTGCTCATCTTCGCGTTGCACGTCCGCTTGCTCGCTTCCATCATCGCCGAGCCCATCTCGAAGTCGCTGTCAGCGATGGTGGAGCTGGAGAGCCTCGGATAGTGGCCAACCGTGGGCGTCCGACTCTTGAGATAGGGATAGTTATTTGTGGTCGCGCTGATCTGCTGCACGTTGCCGAATCGCCGAACAACGCTCACGTTTGACGATTGGTGAATGACCGCTTGCGTGACCGATTCTTGAATCAACACTTCGAACGAGTTGGCCGGGGCGTGCTGCGTGTTGGCCCGAAGTGCCGCCAAAATGCCAAGTGGTGATTCGTCCTTGACTTTCTTGGGGACCATCATCCCGTATTCCTTGCGGAAAGCCTTGATTCTTTCTCGTGTGATCGTCATTCGTTCGGGTCCGTTGTCGTGGGGAAGTGAATCGCTGTGCCGGCATTGTTGCACGGGTCCAGCGAAAAAAAGTCATCGCGTTTAGCACGTCTGCTAAGGATCTGCTAAAAGACTTTGGACCAACGTTTCTAAATGCTCCATCCGGTCGGCCATCTGTTCGTTTTCCCGCGTCAGTCGCTCGATCGATGCGGTCAGGCGGTCAAACTCGGTGATTCGCTTCCCGTCCTGGTCGACGCGAAACGAATCCTTGGCCGTGAATCCACACTCCGCGGAGCATTTCAAATACTGCCGGCGTAGGCTGCCGCTGGTCAGCGTATTGCTCACCCTCACGACGCCACCGCACTGGGGGCACTGGTCGCCGGATCTCACAGTTTGCCCCATCGGCTGTAGAGTTCTTCTGGCTTGGCCTCGCTCGGGGGTACAAAAATTTTCTTCCCGTCGCGAATCACCGCACGTAGACGCTCTCGTCCGTTGTGCCCGCACTGGTCGCACTTGAGATACCTCAGACGCCAATGGTGCTCCGATCGCGTCTTGTACTGCTTCATGGTGCCTGTGTGGCACTTGGGGCATGGTCCGTTCATTCTTGGTTTCATCGATCAAACTCCGTTGTTGGTGGGAAAGTGGTTCCTGGTCGCCTGTGCGGCCTGCTGTGCGTTCATTTCGCCTTCCGCCTGGGCTTGCGTCTCGGCTTCGTCATCGTCGCCTCGATCGCCTTTGCGAGTTCCATGTGTTCGCTCTCGTCCGCGGGGATGAATGACCGCAGGGTCGCGTCCAGGTCGGTGATCGGAACGCAGTACAGGTGCCAGTCGCCGGCGTCGGTCTTGCGGAGCACGTAGACGGTCGACTCGCTGGCGTCGTCGTGGCCGGCCAAGATCTTTTGCCGTTCGCTGATCTCGACCAGCGTCATCCGCGCGACCGGGGCGGGGGGTGATGTCTTGCGAGTTTTGCTCACGCATCCGCTCCGCTGATTTTTGCCATCTGGGATTGAACCCAAGCGATGTATTCGTCAATCGGGCGATCGGTTCGGCGGAAGGCGTCCCACTCGTCACTGAGCCAGTCACGACAGAAACCCGGTTCAACGTCTGCCATGCCATCGGCCTCGGGGGCCTTCTGCGATGGAACGCCAAGTAGATCTAGTGCGATGTCGTGCAAGTCCGGGGTGGTGCTGTACACAAGCTCCATTAGGTCTAGCCCTGGGATCGTCTGCGGTAGTTCATCGATTCGTGCCTGGGTTTCCCTGTCCAAGCGCAACAGCAGTCCGGCAGGTGTCTCGGGGGTGGCAGTCTTCATTGGTTAAATCCTCCGCGCCGGATTGATGCCCATCGTTCCCCGTCGGCGCATCCACGGGGCGGACGAATTTGAGTTTCCAACTCCTCTTTACGAGGTTGACGCTCGGCGTAGCCGAAAGCGGCAAAACCCTCGTAATGCCCATGACCTTGGGAGGTGGTCGTCTGCGCCCACCTTTCGCGACACGGGCGCCTACCTTTTGCGACACGGGCGCCTACCTTTTCTTCTGAAAGGTGGGCGCCTGTGACTACCTTTTTGCCCTCTCATTGACGGGGTAGGTCTTCCAGGTGAAACGGCGAAACGATCCCCTAGCCCGCCCGCGACTTCCTCCGCTGTGTCCGTTTCTGAGCGTCTCGATTACTCCATCCCTTTCCGCCTCTTGGAGGATTTTTTGAACCCTCGCTGCGCTCAGGTTGCAACATTCGCCTATCTGGTCGGCCGTCTCGTCAAACGCCAGGGAACCGCCCTCAGTGAACGCGGCGCGATCCCAGCAGATGTGCAGCACGATCGCATGACCGGCGTTCGGAGCGGTCGCCAAGACTTCGTGCAGTTTGTCCAGGCTTTGCCACCGTGCTCGGCTCTTGCCTTTGTTGTTGCGGTCGGGAACGTTCACCAATCCGTGCCCTCCGCGGCTAACACGCCCTCAGCGTTGAATTGGTCAAACTTTGCTTCCCGCTCAGCCGGCGGAGGCGTGAACGGGTTACGCTCACTGAACGACATTTGCGGGCCGTTGAAATACAGGTCGTAACTACGCTTCGCCCCGTGTCGATTCTTGACGCACTCCAACCGCAGCCATTGAATCGGATCTTCGCGGTCGGGGTCGTCGGGGTTGGTCGCTTCGTTCAACAGGTAGGCGGATGATGCGCCATACTCGACAGAATTGGAGTCTCGAAACGCAGCCATCGAACTTTCGTTGTAGCCGGCTCGATTGAGTGCTGAAACGCAGATCACGCCCCACCCATCGGCGCAGTATCGCGAAGCCATCGCCATCGTTTGTTCGCTGCGGGTCTTGGCGTCATCTCCGGCGTTGCCGAACAGTTGCAGATAGTCGAGCACCAATAACCCCGGCTTCTTCGTCACCTGTCGCCACAGGTCCAGGTCGCCGATACCGCAGAAGTCTTGCTTGACAAACTTTGCTCCCGCGATTCGCTGAATTAACCCACTCGCATCGTTGGCCAGTTCTTGACGCTGGTATGTCGTTAGGGTGTTGAACCGAATCGCGTCATAAGACACGCCCGCAAGCCCCGCCAAGTGTCGCTTAATCAGCACCTTGGCCGACATTTCCAGCGAAGCGACCACGACGGGCAGGTCGGGCTCGTTGGCCATCGCGTTGTATGTCAACTCCATCGCCAGGGCTGTTTTGCCGCGTCCAGGTGGCGCGCCAATGAGTTTCAGCAGACCGGGACCAATTTCAATTTTTGGAAACGCTGGCCCGCAGTCGAACAGCTTGTCAGCCTCGCCGTTCAAAATACCTGTAACGACACTTCGGCAGACGTCGGCCGCGTCGTCGAACATGTGGGCCAAGTCGGCTTCGGTGGGCGGATCTTTCTTGTCCGCGGTGTTCGGCTTCGATGCTTTCCCGTTCGCCGATGTTGCTGATTGACCTTGATACGCTCCCCCGTCGCTGTTGTCGGCCCAATTACCGTTTTCGAGCGAGTTGTCAGCCCATCGCTTTCGGATCTGGTCGTCGGTGTACTCCCGCGGGAACGGATAACTCTTCTCCATCTCGCGCACCAGATCGACCGTCTGATCGGCGTCAAAGTCGAAGAACTTGCAGATGCCAGCGTAAGCATAGAGCCGGCGTGAACCGTCGTTGCCGTCGCTGTGCTCGTTGCTGTACTTCATCATGCCCTTGATGGCACGATCCCATAGGTCAACTTCGTATTCTTCTGTCCTAGGAAACCGCATAACAAACCTCCGTGCTGGTCGCTTGGCTTAGCTGGTCCAGGGTGTAAACCCGGCTCGGTTCATAGTCGTGACAAAACACGAGGTTGCCGTCTGTTCGTCGCTGCCCGACCACCCGTAAAACGCGATCGATGTTGGCGGTTGAATCCAGCTTCCCATCGGCCAAATTGTTGAGCCGTTGCTCCCATCGTTTCGCAATGCCTTTGACCCGCTCCCGATCGTCGTCGTCGGCAATGCGGTGTGGCCTTTCGAGAATCCAATACGCATGGAATCCGCCGTCGCTGCCGTCGCTGTTGACGATCAATGTCGGCTTGTGTGGCATCTGGCCAAGAATCCATAGCATCGCTTCGCGGGAGTGATACCGGGATGATTTGCCAGCGTCGCAATCAAGGTGCAGCGAAACAATCGTTTTGACTTCCGACAGGTTGCCCGTGAGGAAACGCCCCTTGCCTTCCCGCCTGGACCGCTCACGCATCGCCTGTGCGTCCATCAAGTTAATTTTGAGGTAATGCCCCTCCTTGCCGGCCAACGCTTTAGCGGCGTCGACAAGTGCGTCACCGCTGCCGACAGGATGAACCGAAAGTAGCTTTCGCTTCGATGGTTCAACGATGACGATTTCGCCATCGTCGGCAGTGCAGTTGCCGTAGAGTGATTCCAACCATGCCGCCGTTTCGCCGTGGTCGTTCATTGCATCCCCTTCACGTCAAGCGGAAACTCCAACGCATACTTGGCATCGAACACGTCAACGCCAGCAGGCACGAAACCGATGTAGCCCTCTGCGTCGACCAGACTGCCGACTTCTGTGTCGTTTGGGTCGTGAGGGACAACGGTGTCCCACAGATACCGCTTGTCGATGACGCGGCCTTGCGAGTCCCGTTTGATCTCGTATTCCTTGACCGCGGCGACAATAAACGCCGCGGACGTGTAGACCTTTCGGTCCAGCGGGCAGATCCAGACGACATCCCAGCTACCGGAAACGATTTGAATGATCTCTCGTTGAATCTCCATCACTCAGCCCCTCCCAACGGAATGAACGTTAAGTCATCGCCGCCAGCATCAATCAGGTAGTGAAACGGAACGCTCCACTTTTTGGATTGGCCTTGGGCTACAGCAATCGCACGGGTCCGATTGACTTTCAAAACATCAGCCGGCTTGCCGCCAAGTTCAGGCCCGCACAATCGTGAGAAGAACACGGCACCGGCATTGCCGATTGCCCGATTCAGTCGCTCACGTTCTTGTAAGTTGCTGATCCGCTGGGTCAGCTTTTCGTTTTCATCGGTCAACTTGCGTAGCTGTTGACGATGCCGCTCGATTGCCTTTTGGTTGCTGTCGTGCTGTTTGCGTAGCTGGTCAATGCTGCTCATCACTCAGACCCCCAACGCATCGCAGATGCGATCAAGAGCAACCCGATAGTGCTCTGTGTCCGACAGGTCACGCCGGTAGCTCTCCCAGCCGACCAGACGCGATAGGCTCGCTTTGACCAGTGAATACCGGTCCCAGATGTCACGATCGCCGCGGTAGCTTCGGGCTCGCTTTTCCAGTGCCAATAGCCGCGGCTCGGCCTTGGTCATCGCGTCCCAAGTTGCTGGGATCGGTGCCGGCGGAACGATCGCTCGCCTGGGGAATTGGCTTGAATGTCCGTTTGTGTCCCGTATCATGTAGATACTCCTTTGAGTGCTGGTCGCCGCTGCGAAACTTTGACCAGTTGCCGCCCGCCGGTTGTCCGTTGCCGGTGTGGCGGTTTTCAATCCTTTGCCGCCGGCGTTCCGTTGCCGGTGGTGTGGGTGGTTAATTGCCGGCGGTGATCGCCGCTTCTGCCTTGCTGACCTCTCGATCGATCAGCCGATCCGCTCGGTCATCGCCGAAAAACTCTCGGAAGTCGCAGTCGGAGAAAAACCATCGTTCCGCCGCGGCGTGAATCGTCGGGCCATCGACCGGGCAGGTAATCCGCCGGGCCTTGCGATGATGCAAATACAACCGCTCTCGGCTTCGTGAACGAATCGCGACCGGATAGGCGTTGTCGATGTCGAGTGGGTGCCGTGATCGCTTGGGGACCGCCCACACGAATCGCATCGCGGTGATTTGTTCTTCCCGCTGATCCGCTCGCACGTCGCAGCACGACAGCACGGGCAGACGCAAGGTGTCGGGGAAACACTTGTGAAGCAGCCAGTTGTGCGCTCGCATCGTCCAGCCAAGTGACCGATAAGCCTTTCGGTATTCGCTGCTGCCGTCGTGGACGGTCAGCAGTCGACCGGATTCGATGCAATCCCAGTGCGGGAAGTCTGACAGCGGCTCTCGGGAAAACCGATCGGCTGACCAGCAGACGACGAAAGCGTCGTGAGCCTTGGCCATTGCGACCGCTTCGTCGCGTTTTGGCATCGTCTTGCGGTTCGATCCGCTACCCGTTTCCGCAAAGTCTGCAATCACCGACAATCGGTTCTCGTCGCAGAATCGCAAGATCGGTTCAAACTGCGATCGGGCGTCCTGGGTGCGGGAGCTAACCCGGCGATAGAGAACAGCGGCACGTTGCATTGAATCGACCACCATCAAACCCACTCCTTGGGAGCGGATGCCGGGGCCGACTTACGCTTCGGCTTCGGTTGTGATGCCGCCAGACGATCAGCGATGTATTGCTGAAGCGACTCATCGGGCACCAACCACTTACACCGCTTGGTGCCGTTGCCGGTTGCGACCCCTCGGATGATGCCTGCCTTCACTTTTTGGCGGACAGACTCTTTGTGCTCACGCAGAAACTTTGCGGCTTCTTCCAGCGTGTGAAGCTTGGTGATCCTCATAAAAAAACTCTCCGTGTGTTGCGGTTGGTTACCGTTGACACACGAAGAGTAAAGGCGTTTTTCAGCAGTTCAATTCAGCTTTTGGCTTGGTTTCCTCGGCTTTCCTGAGGTTTCCTAATTAGGAACCTTGTTCATAGTTTCATTGTTGGCGTTCGCCCATGACTGCACGCTCTCAACCGTGCATGGCGCTGACGGGAACCCTCTTTTCTTTCGCCAGTTGCGGATAGTGCGGACATTCACCTCGAAGCAGATTGCCCACGTCTGGTCCTGGTATCTCTTGCCTACCGGTAACGGATCCGGTTCGGCTTCGATCATCGCAGCCAGTTGATGGCAGAACGCGGAGAAGTTTCTTGCCCTTAACCGCCAGTTGTTGTTAGTCGATAGACAAGTAGCACCCTCGCTGCGCGATACAACTTTTTGGGACAGCACGTTCCCATGATCAGATAGCCGGTCTGCTAGGAATACAAACCAGCTTGACTGCGTAAATTCGCGAAGTGTGCCGTCACGGTGATCGACGTTCTGGGCGAATAGCTCTGTCAGAAAATCGGCGTCAAGAAATCCGATGCCAGATTCAAACATCGCTTTCATTACAATCCCGCCTTCCGCGGTCGCTGCCGTCATTTCATCCCCGGCAAACTCATCCGATACGCTCGTTGCGATGGTCTCGAAACGATCAGCCAAGCGGAGCACCCTTTTTAGTAAGTCGTTCATTTTGCACCCCGCTTTGCCTTTGTGCCGTTCTTCGCTGGTGTCGGCTTCCCGGCCTTGAACCACTTACGCATCTGTTGACAGACTTTCTTGACCCGTTCGTCGGGAACACCCTCCCGGTATTCGCCGGCCATCGTTCCTTCGACGTGCCCCATGATGAAGTCGATCGCCGCCTGATCGGTGCCGCCCTCGGTTTCGAGCGTATGACGTAGCGCGTAGTGCCCAACGCCTTTACGGTAGACGCCAGCGGCCTCAGCGGCCTTTTTGAACGCCTGTTGAATCGGAGATGTGTTCTCGCCGTCGACGTACCACGGTTTTCGGTGCGTCGTCATGAAAACCAGATCATCCCATTCCGGCTTTCGGGCCGGCGGTCGGATCTCCATTGCGTCCCTGATCGCCGCCATCGTCTCCGGCCACAACCACGCCGACCGCTCGATGCCGGTCTTTTCTCGCAGCCCCCGCAGCCAGTGACGTTTGAAGTCGATGTCAGAGACACTCAGCCGACCGCAATCAGCCGGGCCATAGCCGGCGTTGATCCCCAAGTAGATCATTGCTCGCAGCTGGACAGGTGCCGCGTCAATCAGTTTGTGGATCTCCGCCGCGGTGAATCGCTTGGTGTTCTGATTCCGCTTGTGGAGCCGCTGGCGCTTCTTTGAGACACGTTTGAAGTTTGGGCCGGTGTTAATCCGGGTTGGGACTGCTTCGACGTCATAGGCAAACTTGAAGACGATCGAAACGTCCCTGATCCGGGTGTTGATCGTCGCCGGGGACCAATCCGGGCTGAACTTCGACCGCATGAACTGGAAGTCCGCCGGGCCCAAGGTTTCTAGCCGTCGCCCCTTGCCGAAAATCTCCGCGATGTACTTGCAGACCCGGTGATAGTCCTTCAACGTCCGCTTGGCCAAGTCGCCCTGATCACACTTGGCTTGCTGGGCGTCCATGAACGTATTGCAGAGCCACCCCACGGTTCCGGGCCCGCTGGGCGTCGTCGGTGTCGCTCCGGCCAGGATCGCATCGATTGACGCGCGGTATTTGGCCAGGGCTGCGTCGGGATCGTCCCATGTGCCGAAAAAATACTTCTTGCCCCGGATCGTCTTTGCCCACTGCCCGCTTGCGTGAGCGTAGAGCGGAAAGTCCTTGTGCGGCTTGCTGGGCCGCGTCGTGCCGTCTTTGACGCTCATTGGTGAACCTCCGGCCTTGGGCTCACCTCGGTACCCCTGGGGTACCGGAGACATTTACGGCAGAGTGCCGCGCAGATAGAATCCTGGTGCATTGCTTGAACCTCTACTTCAAGTGATGTGCTGGCGTTGTCGGTCCCCCAAAGACCGGCAACGCCTTTATGATAGCGAAAAGACGCTTTCAAGGGTACCAGACAGGGGTACCAAGCGAAAAACACCACCCGCGCCCATAGCTCAGCTGGATAGAGCATCGGACTTCTAATCCGACGGTCGGAGGTTCGAATCCTCCTGGGCGTGCTGTTTGAGGTTCTCGAACCATCTCTAGCCGCTGAGTTCGCTCTCGACTGGGGCGGCTCAGTTCTCGACTTCCACTCCGCCGCTGGCAAGTGCGGCCTGAGTGATGAATCCGATCTCGGGGTAGATCTCGCCAAGCTTCATATCCTGGTGATATCACGTTTCGAGCCTTTCAACGCCTCCTTGGGGACACACGCCTCCTCGGGGACACGGCACTCGGGTTAGCTTGCATCGCCTCCTCGGGGACACGGCACTCGGGTTAGCTTGCATTGAATAGACTTACGCCATGTCCCCACGACCAGTGTCATCAGACTCACCATGTACCCAGCCACGCGCATACAGATGGGTCAATAAATGAGCTGGTCAAAAAAATGGGAAGCCCGTCACTTCAGTCGGGCCAATCCGAGGCATACATCTTTTGACCACTCCATTTTTTGACCATCTTCCCGGAGACAACTACGGCAGTTCGAAAATGACCGCCGAATGGACTCGGTTGGCCGATCCGGTCCCCCCGTCAACGTTTTCACGAATTCCGTAGAGATATTCGACACCGAAGCGCACGCGGTCGAGTGGCTGCCAGATCAGATTGGCCGCCAAATAGGTGGTGCGGTGGACGGCATCGGACGCCTGCAGCGGCGTGTTGTCCAGGCTGTTTTCGGCGTAGGTGAAATTGGAGGTCAAACGGTCGTTCCACTCCTGTGTGATTCCGACCATCCAACCGAACAGCCCCAGCATTTTTCCTGTCGACGCGGATGTCGGCGCCGCATCCGGCAACCCGCGGTAGCTGCCGATGCCTTCGCCGAACACGATTTGGGAATAGATCGTGTTTCGTTCACTCAGCAAGACGACTCCGGAAAAGTTGATCCCCCAAGCATTGGCCGTCTCCACTTTCTCACCGGTCGGCTGAAATCCGACGACTCGATACAGATGGGCCGTTTGGAAACGCCCCCATTCACGCTCGAAGCGCAATCGAGCCACAAAGTCGGGGGACGGCGAACGAGCTTCGCCGGTGACACCGACCGGCGTCTCGATGATGAACCGCGTGTCTTCAACTGCGAAGGCGAACGTCAGATCGTCCGAGAAGATCGGGCGCGTCCAGCGCGCCTGGACTTGCCTGCGATTCACACTCGACACCGAGCCTTCGAAATCGATGGTCGCCGGCGCTGCTGCGACGTCTGTGAAGGTCGTCCACGTCTTGCCGACCACAAGCGGCCCGACTTCCCCATAGGCATGCCGCAATCGGATCAATTCACTGTCGGTGCCGAAGAAGTCTCCTTCCACGAACACCCGTACATCGTGACCCTCGGTCGTCCATCGCGTATCGAGACTCAGACGCGTCTGTTTGGCGTGAAAACGTGCGTTCGTTCGCTCGGGCGCCCCGACAGGGATGCTCGTGGTCACAAACGTGTCGGTGGAATCGATCGGATCGAAGTCGTAGATGAAGTCGGCTTTGACATAGCCGCCGATTTTCAGTGCAACATCTTGACCGGATACGATCAGCCCGCCTTCAAAATCGGGTGCCGAGTAAAGATCCAATCCGACGTCGAAACGCCGCCCTTCGGAAATGCGGCCTCCGACGAAGCGTTCCAGGTTCATCAAACGCGATCCGAACCCGCCCCCGCTTTCCGATGGTCCTCCCACAGAGGCGACCAGTGTGGCGTCAGTTGATTCCAGCAAGGCCCGCAAATCAGATTCGGTGCCCTGACCGCGCGCGACGACAGCAAGCACCGAACAAAGGAGCATCCCCCCCAGCTTTGCTATCACTCGATTCGAACCGCGCATCCGTCTCACCCGTCACCCGAAATTGCCCCCTTTCGCGGACAGTACGCAAACCGAGCCCCCACCAGCAATGCCAAGATCGTCGCGCCACAAGCCGCAACGGGGACATGGCACCCGGATTCGCTAGCACAATGCAGGCTGAGCCGCCTCGGGGAAATGGCACAGAGAGCCGCCACGGGGACACCACAGCGAGATGGGGACACGGCACCAAGCTAACGCGTGCATTCAATGGATAGTGCCGTGTCCCCGGGCGCTCTCGGTGTCCCCGGGCGCTATCCTCCTTGGGGCTCGCGTTCCCAGGCTCGTGATGTGTCCCTGGGCTCGCCCTGTCGTATTTTTGGGTCAAAAAATGGGCTCTATCGCTGCGATCAGGAAAACATGAGGCACCCATTTTTTGACCACTCCATTTTTTGACCCTCTTCCCGGACGCAGATGGAAGCTCGGGGTCATGATGGAAGCTCGGGGTCATGGCACATCAAATTGCAAGCATACCGTCAGTCGGTGCCATGTCCCCGAGCGAGCTTTTGCTTGCATGGTGTAGATTGGTGCCCTGTCCCCGGGCACGCTGTCCCCCGGCGGGCCTTTGCTTGCATGCGGGACGCGGGGAAACGGCACTGAGCGTTTGCATGCATTTGGCGGACAGGTGCCATGTCCCCGAACAAGCTCTCTGGGGACACGGCACTTGGCTTCTCCGGTCGTAGACGAGGAGACGAGTCCAATCGAATTGCCAGACGCATGGACTCCTCGCGTCTTCCACTACGACAGCACGGGGACAGATAGCATGGGGACATGGCACCCTGGTTTGCTTGCATGAGGTAGACTGGTGCCATGTCCCCGTGCATGCTTTATGTCCCCGTGCATGCTTTTTCTAGCGAGACTGTCGCAGGGGGCGTCCTTCCTTCCCCCCTTTGATTTTGGAACTTGATGATGAAGCTGGTGTTTACCCCGGTTGCTGTCCTCTTGGTGGCGTTGTTGTGTGGCCGGCCCCTCCTTGGCGAGGAGGCCACTGCGCCGTCTCCAGGCAAGCAAATCGAACAGACGCTCCAGACCAGTGACGGCGGCAGCATTTCCTACCTGCTCTATCTGCCCAAGGATTACGACGGTGAGTCGAAAACGCCGCTGATCCTGTTCCTTCACGGTCGCGGTGAAAGCTATGGTCCGCTGAGCCTGGTCGCGAAATGGGGACCGCCGCGGTTTGCCGCTCGTGGTGACGATCTGCCCTATGTTCTGGTTTCTCCGCAATGCCCCGGGGACGATTCGTGGAACAAGCCGACGCAACAAAAGCGGCTCGTCGAACTGCTCGACCACATCGTCGCAACACTCAGCATCGATGAAAATCACGTCGCCCTGACCGGATTGAGCATGGGCGGCTACGGGACCTGGCGACTGGCAGCCGACCACCCGGAACGGTTCTCCGCCGCCGTCCCGGTCTGCGGTGGTGGTGACCCGGCCGATGCATCGAAGCTGAAGGACTTGCCGATCTGGATCTTCCACGGAGATCAAGACGGGGCAGTTCCGTTCGAGCGTTCGGTCGAAATGTTCGACGCGATCAAGCAAGCCGGTGGCGAAAAGGTTCGCTTCACCTCGCTCGAACACATCGGGCACAATTGCTGGTCGGCGACCTACGCGACGCCCGAGTTGTTCGAATGGATCAGCAAGCAGGAGCGGGGCAATTAGAAACGTCAGCGGGGTAAGAGTTGGTCAAAAAATCTAGTGGTCAAAAAATGGGGTTCATGCGAGAGACGTTTCATCCGCCGGTGCCCCAATTTTTTGACCAACCCATATTTTGACCAACCGTTCGAGCGTTGGTGCCTACGCGTGTCTAATACCGACCAATCCACCCTCGCTTCGCTCGCCCCTCTTGCCAGATGTCTTTTGACCTCTTCAGGCAGAGCTAGGTTTCACTGTGTTGACACCGCGACGACTCGATGGAGTCTCCCGGAACTTCACCGACGATGGACGTAGACGTAGTATGCCCCACAAATCTCGTTGCCGTCATCGTCCAGAAACGCGGTCGTCAGTTCGATCGGGCCCGGTTCCAAGTCGATCTCGGTGGCAAAGAACGTCTGGGATGCATCCGGCTGAAGCACTTTGCTTTCGTCCCCGATTTGAGTTGTGGCCGATGCGATCGGCAACGATTCGCCTGTGACGAACGTTCCATCGACGACCTGCGTTTCCGGCACGGATGCCTGGAGTGAGAGTCCGGATTCACGCGGCCAACGCCTCAGTTCCAATCGATACGTTGCGGCACGGTCGACGTGCAGGTGCCACGTCCCATTCTTGCGATCGGCACGGCGGATTTGCCGTTGTTGATCCACAAACACGTCCAGCCATTCGCACGCCGTCAACATCATCGGGTTTTCCGCATCGCTGCCGATGATCACCCGTTGTGGTGTCATGACATCGTCTTTCACGCCGTCCCACCACGTCTGGAGGTGCGAACGCATTCTGGCAACGACGCGTTGGTGGGCCGCAGCAACGTTGCGGTCCTGGTGCGGGTCCGCTTCGATGTTGTATAGCTCTCGGTTTTCCAACAATCGCCACTGTTTCCACAACACCCCGGCGCCGTCGCGATGGGGAATCGCCGGACTTTGTTTCGTGTACTTGACGCGAAAGCCGGGCATTCGGCTGTAGTTGATCACCAACATGCGATCGTCCAGCGAATCACGCTCCCCGCGCAACAGCGGCGCCAGACTTTGTCCGTCCAACCGGGTCGACGGGGGCGGAACGTCGGCCAGGTCGGCAAGCGTCGGCAGCAGGTCTTGGACGTGGGACAGTTCATCGATCTCGCGGGCCGGCCCGATCGATCCGGCGGGCCAACGGATGAAGCAGGGCACACGGTGGCCGCCTTCCCAAAGCTGCGTTTTCTTGCCACGCATGCCGGCGTTGAAGTAATCCTGGCCCATCGTGCTGCCGTTGTCGGTCAAAAACACAACAATCGTGTTCTCAAACAGCTGTTCTTGCAGCAGACGTTGATCCAACTTTCCGACGTTTTCATCGATGTTGGCTCCCATCGCCAGAAAGCTGACCAGGTCGGCCTGCTTTTGCTTGTTCAGGTGTTTGACGATCTCCGGGTTTTCCCCAATCGCTTTGCGCAGCGGCTCACGATACTTTTCGGGAACGAACCAAGGCCAATGCGCCGCGTTGAGTGCGATGTAGGCGAAGAAGGGGCGATCATCGTCACCGGCAATCCAATCGGCGGCCTCGTCAAAGAAGACATCGGTGCAATAGCCTTTGTATCGCTGTCGTTTGGTGTTGTGGATGTAGGTGTCGTCGAAGTAATCGTTGTCCCAGAAATCAGGCACGCTGTTGATGTGTGACGACGGAAACCACAACGCCTCTTCGAACCCGCGGTCTTCCGGGCGAAACGGATAGTTGTCGCCCAAGTGCCATTTGCCGAAGATTCCGGTGCGATACCCGGCGTCTTGAAACACGTTGGCGATCGTCTTCAAGTCAGCCTTTAACAACGTTCGACCGCTGCTGACATTGCTCGCACCGTTACGGAACGCATCCAGCCCGGTCATCAATTGCCCGCGTGTCGGCGTGCACATCGGCGCGACGTGAAAGTCGGTCAAACGCACCGCCTGGCCGGCCAGCCGATCGATGTTCGGCGTCTCGGCCAGCGGGTTGCCGTTGCAAGAAAACTCACCGTACCCCTGATCGTCCGTCATGATGACGATCACGTTGGGGCGATCAGCAGGAACGAGTGGGACACTAAAAACGACCGTAGCGGCAACAAGAAAAAATCGCATCATCGGGCAGGAGAAAGCGTGGAGGCGGGAGGGAGAGGATCGCCCAGTTTAATCGACCCAAAATGTTTTAGCGACGCTATCTGTACATCGCCCTATTAAAGGTTCCCCGTCGCGTGCACGGTGTCGCGATTAACAAGCATGGAAACACGACGACCAGCGCTCCTTGACACACAATTCTTCCCGAGTAGCAGAGAATTGCGGCGAGTTTAACGGGTCAAAAAATTGGTTGGTCAAAATATGGAGTTTCGTAGTTGACCGGGATTCGCTGCGGATCGTTTGGTTCTTTGACCAAATCGACACGGGGGCATTCGGGTGATCCTGTCCATTCGGATTTCATTTCTTACCAATGTTTTTTCGGAAAACCGAAACTAAATTTCCGAAAAATGGAGAGCCTCACGCTGCCGCTGCGCCGCGACTGCGGCATGCCAGCCGCCATTGGCGACATCTTCGAAGCGAGTCCCCCACGCTCCGGAGTCTAAGAGTGGATGCAAATGATCCTGTCGCCCCCCTCGTGGCCTCCTTATGGAGATTTGACCAACCTACCGGGGTTGAATCACCGGGATCGTTGTTGTGCCATCCGACCTTCGGTTACCGCGGAAATGCCGTACCTCTAGAGGCGGGTGTGCTGAGTTGATGACGCAACGCGAAGAGTTACAGTGATCGCCGGGGCCGACAATCCTTTGACTCAACAGCGTTGTTTGGCAATCACGTGAGCAACTCAGCGTACAAGCCGGCCGGTGAAACTGTATCTGGTCTCAGCTCGAAATCGCCTTTGGTGGAGGATTCGCGGTATCCTTCATCTGCTTCTGGCTCCCTACAAAACATCTCGCCGCCCAGCTTTGACGAGCGCGTCTACATCTCCGACGTTCCTTATCTGGTCGACGTCTTATCAAAGCGTGAACAGCGAACACTGCTCGTTTTGATCGCCGGTTGGTTGCTGGGCGTTGGCTTCTTCTACCTCTGGTGGTTCGATGAAAACCATGTCGCCGGCGCGTTCAAGTTCGCCCTCAACACGTTGTTGGTCACTTGGACTGCGGTGATTCCCGCCTATCTGTTGTTCTTCGTCGTCCAGATGAAGCGCGTCAATCCAAGGATTGCGATCCCGGAAACCTGGCGGGTCGCGATGGTGACCACACGGGCTCCTTCAGAGCCGTTCGAAGTGGTCCAAGAGACATTGTTGGCGATGTTGGACCAATCGTATCCGCACGACACCTGGCTGGCTGACGAAGACCCAAGCGACGACATCTTGCAGTGGTGTGCGGACCGTGGCATTCGAGTTTCGACGCGACGAAATTCGCCGGAGTACCATCAGCAAACGTGGCCGAGACGGACAAAATGCAAAGAGGGTAACCTGGCGTATTTCTATGACCACTTCGGTTACGAGAACTACGACTTCGTTGCCCAGTTGGATGCGGACCATGTGCCCGAGCAGGGTTATTTGGAAGCGGTGCTACGTCCCTTCGTTGACGATTCGGTGGGATACGTTTCGGCTCCGAGTATCTGCGGCAAAAACTTCGCGTCCAGTTGGTCCGCTCGGGGGCGACTGTATGCCGAAGCGATCATGCATGGGCCGTTGCAAGCCGGATACTCAAACGGTTATGCACCGCTGTGTATCGGTTCGCATTACGCAGTACGGACGGCGGCCCTTCGCGAGATCGGTGGCCTGGGACCGGAACTGGCCGAGGACCACAGCACAACGCTGATGATGAACGGGCACGGTTGGCGAGGGATCCATGCGCTCGATGCGATCGCTCACGGAGAGGGGCCACCGACGTTTGCCGACTGCGTGACGCAAGAGTTTCAGTGGTCGCGCAGTTTGATGGTCCTGCTGTTGACGCTGTTGCCCAAGTATTGGAGTCGACTTCCTTGGAAGTTACGCACCCAGTTTCTATTCAGCGAACTTTGGTACCCGTTGTTCTCCCTCTCGATTCCTGTGGGCTTGTTGCTTCCCGTTTGGGCGATCGTTTCCGGTGAGCCGTGGGTCGAGGTCAGCTATCTGGACTTTGTCGTCCACACCCTGCCGCTGTGTCTGTTGTTGCTTGGAATTCAGTCGCGTCTCAAACGACACGGGATCCTCCGTCCGGTCCACAGTCCGCTGCTGAGCTGGGAAGCCGCACTGTTCCAAATTGTGCGGTGGCCTTGGTCGTTCTACGGCTCCGTGATGGGAGCCTACATGTCGGTGCGTCGCCAAGTCGTTGAGTTCCGCGTAACGCCCAAAGGCGGCTCAAAACCGGTCTCACTTCCATGGCGAGTGCTCAGCCCCTACATCGCGGTACTGATCGCAACGTTTGTCCCCACCATGTTGATCTCCGAGGCCGGCCGCGCCTCCGGTTACTATTTCTTCATCATCCTGACGCAGGTGTTTTACGCCATTGCGTTGTTTTCCTTGGTCTTGATTCATCGCCATGAAGTCTCAAATGAAAAATGATAAACGGCTCGCGATGCAGTTTTTCAGCCTGGTCGCTCTGGCGGTCCTGCCGGTTTCGATGATTGCCGTCAACGGTGCTCGAGCCTTCTACGGAATTCTCGCCGAACCGCGGGGTGAAGTCGGCGCCGGCGGGGATTCCGCAGCGCGATCGGATGGCGTGGGCGCGATTGCATTGAACTTGAACAAGTCGCCCGACGGCGGCCCCGTCGTCCCCACAAACTCTCAGCCACTTCCCGATGGAGATGATTCGTTGATTTTCGGCGTTTACGACCCGGACGGGGAATTTGATCGCGACCATTCGTTGCGTTTGCGACACGTTTATGTCTCTTGGGCAGACTTTGATCCCGGCGAGTTGCGTCAGTCACTCGTTGCGAAGGAGAGCCGTGGATTCCGGATTCTGCTGACGATCGAACCATGGCCGATTGCAGGCCGTGGCGATGATTTGCTCGCTTCGGTGCTTTCTGGCAGCTACGACCAAACGCTCAAGGATCTCGCGGGGGTCTTGAACAGTCTGACGGGACCGGTCTTCGTCTCGTGGGGACACGAAATGGACCAGGATCTGACCGAGCGGTACCCCTGGTCGGGGACCGATCCCGAACAGTTCGTTCGCGCCTATCGCTATATTGTCGATCACTTCCGCCGCCAGGTGAAAACGGAGTTGCGTTTTGTTTGGGCGGGCGTTCTGAAGGAAGGCAGTTTGAGCTATTGGCCGGGTAAAGACTACGCGGATTACGTCGGCATGCCCGTGTACAGCTATCCGAGATGGGATCAGAAGACGTATGGATACATTCGAGACTTTCGCACGACGTTTCAGGAAAAAGCAAAGGTCGTGGAGGAACTCGACGTCCCACTGTTGATCACCGAATTGGGAGTCAGCGGCAGCTCCGACTTCGAAGCCTTTTGGCTTCACCAAGCGTTCATGGGGTTAAGCGATCACGAACAGCTGAAGGGGATCGTGTTCTTTTACGCCAAGGACGTCGAAGGCGCGTGGGGCAGCGATCTCGCCACACCCGATTGGAGAGTCCATCCGGATTCGATCCGTGGACTGGTGGAATGGGAACTCCGCCAAGCAGTCTCGAAAAAATCGAGCGTTCCGTAACATCGGGCCGATGGCAAGATCTACCCGACGCTGCACCGGGGCTCCTGATCAAGATGCGGCTCACCGCTCATTGAGTTTTCAGAAGAAGATACACGATGGCATCGGAACATCGCTCGGTGGTGGTGGATTCGGGTCAAAAGATTTGTTGGTCAAAGAATGCCAACACGCTGAGCAACGAAGCACGTGGTGCATCCGGGCAGTGCTTACCCTATCCTTTTTTGACCACCTCGTTTTTTGACCACCTCTTACCCGTCCTCCTTTCCGGGTTCCGGGGACGATGCGCCCGAGGGATCGACCTCGATCGTTTGATCCATGGTCGGCATGATACCGACACCGCTGAGCGACGCGTTCAACGCGCCGCTGATCGATTGGTCTTTGGTGCCTCGATCGTGGCGGCCCCACCAGCGGTCGCCGTCTTCGATCGTCCATTTCCCGGCCCCCGGGCAATGTGAGATTTGCAGCCCCAGGTCGCGAGCGGTTTGCGGGCGTCTGGCGCGTGACTTTTCCAGACAACTCATGATCGCATCTTCCAGTTGCGCCGACACGTCGATCTTGGCCCTCCGCGACGGCGGGACTGGGGATTCTTCGATGTGCTTTTGACACAGCTGCGCGATACTGGCCGCTTCAAAGACCGGCGATCCGGTCAGCAGGAAGTACCCGATCGCTCCGACGGCATAGATGTCCGTGCTGGAATCGATGGTCATCGGTGCCTGGATCGATTCGGGAGACATGTACAGCGGCGTGCCCGTCAACATTCCGTCTTCGGATCGTTCACCACGGCTGTTCTGACCGCCGGTGCCTTGCGCGATATCTTTGACCAAACCGAAATCGAGCACCTTCACCATGTCCGGCTGACAGCCCCGCCGATTCAGCATGACGTTGGCCGGTTTGACGTCGCGGTGGACCAGGCCGTTGGAATGGGCTTCGAACAGTGAGCCACAGATCTGCGACAAGATGTGGATCACTCTCGATTCGGGTTGTGGGCCGTATTGGTTGACCAACTGCTGCAAATCAATCCCATCCAGATACTCCATCGCGTAGTAGAACACGCCTTCGGGAGTTCGCCCGTAATCGTAGATCGCGATGGTGTTGGGATGGTTTAGCTGACACGTGATTTGGACTTCGCGTTCGAATCGAGCGATCGACGCTTCGTTGACCTTGTCGGCGTGCAGCAATTTGATCGCGGTCGGACGCCGCAGCATCGAATGGCGTCCCTTGTAGACGATGCCCATGCCTCCTTCGCCAAGCTTTTGTTCCAACGTGTATTGTCCGAGCTGCTGAGCTTCGATCACCGCTTCCCGTGCCTGACGCTGCAACCGGGCAACAATGATGGTGAACACAAAGATCGCGATGGCACTGGCGATCAACAACGCGTAAACGGCCAGAAACGCGCGTTGCAAAATCACCAGCGGCCGAAACGCCTGGGCGGCGTCCACTTCCATCGCAACACCGATTTCATACTTCGGCAGCCACGTCCAAGCGCCGATCACGGACACGCCGCGGTAGTCGCGGTAACCCTCGACGTCCACGCCGGAGTGTCCGTCGATCGCCGCGGCGGCCAACTTGGTCAGCGGCAATTGCGAACGACGGACGCTGGGTCGGAAGCCGCGTGTCATATCGTCGCCCGGATCACGAACGAGCAACTGCAACATCGATCGCGATCCCTCTTGGTCGGGGAGCAATCCCAGCAGGATCAATTCTTCATCGAATCGGCTGTTGGAGATCATCGCGCCTTTGGAATCAAACGCATACGATTCGCCCGACTCGCCGACCCGCCCCATCTGCAGAATCTCGGTGAACTCGCGCTCGGGAGGGATTTGCAACGCCAGCGCACCGACGACTTGAAACGAGGTGTCACGGACCGGGGCGCACACATACATCGTCGGCACTCCCACGCGGGACATGCCGTCACTGCCCTTGATCATCACCACGCTCGGAAACGGCGCCGAAACAAACGTCTCGCCCTGTAGCGCGCGATCCAGAAAACGGTCGTATTCGGCGATCTCCGACTGACCGATCAGTGCCCCATAGGAGGACGAAAGGACCCGTTTCGATTTGTCCACTAGCAAGAATCCGGCATAGTCGTGCGCCGCGATTGCGGGCCCGAGTTCTTCGGCAAGCTGCCCGTGAAGGTCGGCTTCGTCACCGGTGGGGAAACCGGCCTGTTCGGAGGGGGGCTCCAGCAGCCCGTAGACGACCTGCCGCACCCGACTGTCGTTGGCCAGCGATTCGGCGGTCGACTCCTGGACCGCGAACCACTTGCGGAGCATCTCCGTTTCCAACTCGACCAGCGTTTGCAGGCCCGAGCCGACGTTCCCTTTGATCGTCGTTTCGATGGCGTTGCGAACGAAAAAACCGACGATCGACAACAGCACCACGGCGACGATCGGCCAGGCCCAAATCTGCTTGGTCAAAAACAATCGGGTACGTGTGATCGTGTCCGAGACGCTTTGGCTGGCCCAGGTCATGTGCGCGTGGGCTTGCGGGACGTCACGTCTGGAGCGGCGAAATAGTTTAAACGGGTTCATGGCGACCAACAGAAGTGACGTTCAGGCAGAGATATTGCCCGGCGGTTTTTAGTATAATTACCGGCTTCGATGGATTCATTTGCTCCCGCCTCCAAGGATTTCAACCGATGTCAACGAATCGCAAAACAACTCGCCGTCAGATTCTCCAGGGTATGGCCGCCATGGGGGCCGCAAGCGTCCTGCCCTCATCATCCAACCGTGCCTTTGGGCTCGAATCCGCCAACGATCGGCCGGTCTTCGCGACCATCGGGCTTCGCAACCAAGGCTGGACGATCACGCAAAAGTCCTTCAAGTTCGCCGACTTTGCGGCACTGGCCGACGTCGATTCAAACGTCCTGGGCGCCAACGTTGAAAAAGTGAAAAAGGCCCAAGGTAAGGCGCCCGATGCCTACAAGGATTACCGCAAAATCCTGGATCGCAAAGACATCGACGCGGTCATGATCGCCACGCCCGACCACTGGCACACCAAGATCGCGGTCGAAGCGATGTACGCGGGCAAAGACGTCTACTGTGAAAAACCGCTGACCTTGACCATCGACGAAGGCAAACTGATCGAAAAGGTCGTCAAGGAAACCGGCAAGGTGTTCCAGGTCGGCACGATGCAGCGAACCGAGTCGGCCCAGCGATTCCTGCAAGCGGTCGCGTTGGTCAACCATGGACGGATCGGGACGGTCAAGAAAGTTACCTGCGGTATCAACGGTATGATCGCCTCGCCGGTCATTCCGGTCGCCCCCGTCCCCGATGAACTCGACTGGGACTTCTGGCTCGGCCCGGCACCGAAAGTCGACTACCGCGCCCTGCCGGAACTTCGTGAAGGCTATGGTGGCGGCGTGCCACTGTACAGCAACGCGCACTACTCCTTCCGAAACTGGCACGAATACTCCGGCGGAAAACTGACCGACTGGGGAGCCCACCACGTCGATATCGCTTGCTGGGCACTCGGGGCAAGCGACACGGGCCCCAGCAAGGTGACCCCGGTTGAGTACACGTTGCCGGTCGAATACAAGGACGGTTACCCCACGGTCAACGACCAGTACAACGCGGCGACCAAGTTCCGCATCCGCGTCGACATGCCCGACGGCGTCGAGATGATCATCACCAGCGAAGGCGACAACGGAATTTTATTCGAAGGAACCAAAGGCCGCTTCTTCGTTAATCGCGGAAAGATCGTCGGACGCCCCGTCGAGGATCTCGAGAAGAACCCGCTACCGGAAGATGCGGTCGAGCAAGTCTATGGCGGACCGGTCAGCGAAAACCACACCGCCAACTTCATCGACGCGATGAGGTCCCGAAAGCAACCGATCTCCGATGTCTGGACGCACAACCGGATGCTGGAAATTTGTCACTTGTCGAACATCGCCATGCGACTCGGACGCGAACTCAACTGGGATGCCGACAAACGAGAAATCGTCGGCGATGACCAAGCCAACGCCTTCCTGAGCCGACCGAACCGAAAAGGTTTCGAGATCAACATGTGATCGAAACATTCGGATCAATCGCCGAAGGGGAGACGCATCCACTCAAGACAAACTCTGCGTGGCAGTGGTCGTGCGGGTTTCAATTTCTGAAATCCGAAGAGCCCCCCTTAAAGGAGGGCTGGTCTCTAAGGCGCGGTTGGGAGATGCCTGGCTTTCCCCCACCAAGGACACTCGCCGACCTCGCCCCAGCTCTTCCCAGTGGTCAATCTAGTTAGGGTGGTGATCGATCACCCACTCCACCAGAAGGGCCCAGGTGCCCCAAATTGTCAATTTGCCGTTAAGAGCGTTGAATTCCCTATTTGCTGCTCGTATAGTCTGTTGCAAAGGTCGGTTTTCCCTCTGCAACAACGCTCCATCTTGATTGGAATCTGGAAATGCATCGTTTGATCTGCTTCATGGCCACCCTAGCTTTGCTGGGAAGTTCGGGCTTTGTCTCCGCGGCGGATGTCGCCGAACAACAGTGGGTCCGCGTTTCGGAGAGCGGATCGATTCAGGGACGTGTGATCGTTCCCCGCAGCGAAGGCATCTCGGCGGCGCGTGGCGCGAAGGTGCTGCTGATCGACCAACTCGGCAAATCCGCCGGTGCCTCGACTGAATCGGACAAGACCGGACGGTTCACGCTGGCCGATGTTAAACCCGGCGTTTACACGCTGATGATCCGTGGTGAGGGCCTGTTCGCCTGCTGTGCCATGCACGTCGTCAGCTCGAATGTCCCGATCGGTGACCAATTCGAAATCGCCGCCGGTGCGGTGGAATTCAGCGTGGTTCGCAACGCGATCCTCCGCTACATGCCGAGCGGCCAAGCGACCAAGGTCGAATTCGATCCCAGCAGCAACCCGATGGCCAGCGGCCGTGCATTCACCGGCGAATCGGTCCGGCTAAGCCAGTACGAAGGTGGCTTGCGTGGGCGATTGACTCGAGCCGGTTTCACCGAGAACCTGGGCGCCCAGGGAGCCAACGTGGTGATCTACCGCGACGGGGTCGAAGTCGCTCGAACGCTGACCGACGAATCCGGAAACTTTCGCATCGCGGACCTGAAACCGGGCAGCTACTCGATCCTGGGCTCGGGCAAAGATGGTTTCGGCCTGATGGGGATCGAATTGGTCAACCCGTTGATGGTTCAATCGGCACAGGCGGAAAACGGCAATGAAACCACGCTGGTCGCCCAAACCGAATCAGGCTCGGACACCTTCATCATGCAGGTCGCTCCTGGACCGATCACGGTGATCGAAGATCGATTGGTGTCCGAAGAGGTTGAAGACCGCGGCGTGATGCTCCCGCTGGAGGGTGGCTATGACCCGACGGCGATGGGCGGATCCTTCGGCGGTGGTGGCGGCGGCGGCGGCGGCGGTGGTGGTATCGGCGGCGGCGGACGCTTGGGGCGTCTGGCAGTGCTTGGCGGGATCGGAGCGGCGATCGCGATCGGAGCGAGCGATGATAGTGACGCCGTGGTGACGCCCCCGGTTGCCAGCCCCGCGGCTCCGGCGCAAGTCCAGCAGGCCACCCCCTAGTCAAAACGAACGGATAATCCGGTCTGTCGCGACTTCGGCGTCGGCCTGGAATCCGAGTTGGCAATCTCTAACAAATGATCCAAAAGCCGCGCGTGTGCAACGCGCGGCTTTTTTCGTTCTCGATAAATGCCGTTTCCAGCGGCCCGGGGATCTTTCGTCGCACTTTCCTGAAGGCAACAATAGGGTCCTTCACGTTTGACGGAAATGAGTTGCCTGGAGTTTTCACCCCAGGTCACACTCCCCGCCTGTTCCATCACCGCCCCGCGAGATTAGAAAAAGAATGAGTGCAGCCCAGAGCTCGATTCCCGAAGATGTTGCCAAGAGTGCTTCGGATGCCAGAGATCGATTGAATGAACACACTCTCAAGATCGTGCATTGGCACTTCAGTGAAGACACGGGAAGCCCGTTCTGGCTGGAAAAGAAATCAGAGCTGGGGTTCGCCCCACTGAAAGACGTCAAGTCATTTGACGACTTGAAGAAGTTCCCGCACTTCGAAGATGAGTGGCTGCGCGGTGGTCCGATCCAGCGTTGGATCCCCAAAGGCCACGCCGGCAAACCGGTTTACGTGTTCGAAACCGGCGGCACCACCGGGATTCCCAAAAGCCGGATGGTGATCGAAGACCACTGGAAGGATTACGAGCTGTTCAGCGACACGTTGCCCGATGAGCATTTTCCGCGCGGTTCGAATTGGTTGATGCTCGGTCCCAGCGGGCCGCGGCGGCTGCGTTTGGCCGTGGAACACTTGGCCCAACATCGCGGCGGGATCTGCTTCTGCATCGACTTGGATCCGCGATGGGTCGTCAAGCTGATCAAGAAAGGCTGGATGGAGCATCTGGAGGAATACAAGAAACACTGTATCGATCAAGCGGTCACGGTGCTGACGGCCGGTCACGACATCAAGTGCATGTTCGCCACCCCAAAACTGCTCGAATCGCTCGGCGAAGCCCTCGAAGATCGCGGGACCAGCTTGCAAGAGGTCGGCATCAAGGGGATCTTCTCCGGCGGGACCGAGTTCACTCCCCAGTGGACCCGGTTCTGTGTCGAAGAATTGCTCGGCGGGCCGGTTGAAGAAGGCGGCGTGTACATGACCCCGACCTATGGCAACACCCTGATGGGCCTGGCCTGCAGCAAGCCGGTCACGGCGGCCGACGGATACAAGATCAGCTACTACGCCCCCCAACCGCGGGCGGTCACCGAGGTGGTCAGCTTTGACGACTACAACCAAGTCGTCGGATTCGGAGAAACCGGCCGGGTCAAACTGTACACCCTGACCGACGAATTCTTTGTTCCCGGATTCATGGAACGCGATGAAGGCGAACGCGAAGCGCCGTTCGACATGTACCCTTGGGATGGCGTCAGCGGCGTCCGTCCCTTCCACGAATTGGCAAGCGCGACCACCGTCGGCGTTTATTAGCCCGACGCCCGTGTGTGATAGGCTTCCAGCCTGTCAGATTCCCTGTGGGATAGGCTTCCAGCCTGTCAGATTCCCTGTGGGATAGGCTTCCAGCCTATCGGCAGGCCTGAACCTGACCGGCAAGTCGTTCCACGATTTCTGTCCCACTGGATACTCGTCCGCCGTCCACCCACTCCTACCTACCTTCACCTAAACAGACATGATCACATTACAACCGCTTCGCTGGGGCAAGCCCTACGAGTCGATGGAAATCAAAGACGTCGTGCACTTCGACACCGGCGAGCCGATCGCGAAGTTCGGCAGCGTCGGCGGCGGCATCGTCGCGCGTGACATGAAGCAGGCCCACAAGGCTCGGGCGGCACTGCTGAAACATTCGACCGACGAATTGATCGCGATGTCCAAGAAGGCGGCCGAGTTGTTCGAGACCGCGGAGTTGCCCGTCGGCGACTCGATGCAATCGGTCGATCAGTTCGTGCACCAGCAATCGGCCAGCACGGGATTGCCCGAGCACATGTGTCGGTCGAACTTGAAAAAGAACAGCTTCGTCCTCAGCCACATTGACGAGATCCTGGATTGTCTGACCCGCGGTTTGGACTTGGATATCCTCAGCAAGGGATATGGTGAAGAAGGCCGCGGCGTGATCGTCAGCTACCAGGCCCAAACGCCTGTTTTGGGAGCGATTTTGCCGAACAATTCGCCGGGCGTTCACACGCTTTGGTTGCCCGCGATCCCGCTGCAAATCGGTCTCGCCTTGAAACCGGGGTCCCAAGAGCCCTGGACGCCCTACCGGATGGTGTCGGCGTTCATCCAGGCCGGTGTTCCGGCCGAGGCGTTCGGTTTGTACCCGGGCGGTCACGATGCCGGTGGCGCGATCATGACCAAGACGCCGCGGAGCATGATTTTCGGCAGCGCCGAAACGGTCGCCCAACACGCCGGCAATCCTCGTGTTCAAGCCCACGGGCCGGGGTGGTCCAAGATCTTGATCGGCGATGATGTGGTCGACGATTGGGAATTGTACTTGGACATGATGGTCGAAAGCGTGCTCAGCAACTCGGGCCGCTCGTGCATCAATTGCAGCGGCATCTGGGCCAGCCGGCACACCCGCGAGATCGCCGCGGCGATCGCCAAACGGATCGGCCCCGTCGACGTGCTGCCGCCGACCGATGACAACGCCCAACTGGCGGCCTTCACCGTTCCCGCGATGGCGACCGGAACCCATGCGATGGTCCAGCAAGACTTGGCCGAAAGCGGCGTGACGGACATGACCGCCGAGTACGGGGACAAATTGATCGAACGCGAGCACTGTGCCTACTTGCGGCCGATGGTCGTCCACGCCGACTCACCGGACCGCGGTGTGGCGATGAAAGAATACATGTTCCCGTTTGTCAGTGTGGTGGAGTGTCCGCAGGCCGAGATGCTGCGACGCATCGGACCGACCTTGGTCGGCACCGTGCTGACCCGCGATCCCGAGTTGGTTGCCGCGGCCGGGGCGTGCGTGGACATCGATCGCGTCAACATCGGCCCGATTCCGACGAATCGATTGAACTGGTTGCAACCGCACGAAGGAAACATCATCGATTTCCTGTTCCGTTCGCGCGCCTACCAAGTCGCCGATCTGCCCGTCGCGGCCAACGCGTAGCAGACCCGTAGTGGACGAGGCGACGAGTCCACCGGGGATTGCGAACTGCCAGGGCTCCTCGCGTCGTCCACTACCGTTTATCCGACGATTTGGACGAGACGTACAGACTCGCGCGCCAAGTGAAACTCTCGGCGAGTTCCGCTACGGGAGGAACCAGAGCAAGCGATCGTGATCGACGGCTGCGTTGCGTTTGCGATCGAGCCATCCTGAGCAACCCTCACGTGGCCTCTGGCCGGATTGGTCGACCAAGTCTTCTTCATAGTACCCCAACGTCGCCGATGCACCGACCGGCGCGTCTGGTCCCGGGATCCGTTGGCCATCGCCACCGATCCACGCGTCGTCGACACGTCGGACCGGCACGGTGATCAATTCGGATCGGCCGAGCGCGGCGGCCACGCCGGGCGTCGCCGGGGCGGCGCGCAGTTGATCCGGTGTGTCGAATTGGGCGATCTTGCCGTTTTCGATCACGGCCACACGGCTGGCCAGACGCAACGCTTCGGCGCCGTCGTGGGTCACGTGCAGGGTGACGCCGGGCGATTGACGGTGCAACCTCGCCAAGTCCTTTTCGATCTGGTATCGCAGGTTCGCATCGATCGCCGACAAGGGTTCGTCCAACAGCCTGACCGCAGCCCGCCGCGCGATCGCCTTGGCGACCGCGGCGCGACGCAATTGGCCGCCGCTGAGCTGTTGGGGCAGCCGGTCCAGGAGCGATTCCAAGCCCACCATCCGTGCCGCTTCGAGAATCCGTTGCTGTCGTTGGTTGCCGGCGACGCGGCCGCGGACCGCCATTCCGATCGATCGAGCGATGGTGAGGTGGGGGTACAGCCCGTCGTGCTGCGGCACCAACGCGACGTCTCGGTGGCGGGGAGCGAGTCGGGTCGCGTCACGGCCGGCCAAAAAAATTGTCCCCGACGTCGGGGAAACCAGCCCGGCGATCATTCTCAGCAAAGAAGTTTTTCCGCACCCGCTGGCCCCCAAAACCACGATGTATTCGCCCTCGGCGACGGAAAAACTGACATCGTCCAGTACCTTGCCGCGGTCGTAACACAGGGAAACGGCGTTTAACTGGACGACCGGCATAGAATCAACCATAGTGGAACGGCGAAGGCCGGCTTGATGATAGCGAAGAATTTGTCTGAATCGTTGGAGTCACCATGAACCAAACTATCCCCGAAGTCTACGGCAAGTGGAGCTTCGTCGCGGTCATCGCAACAGTCTTCGCAGTGGCGGGGCTGCGACCGGCCGGCAGCCAGGATCCGGTCGTCGATGACGCGGCCGCCCAGCAGGTGACCGGCGAGGCATTGCCCGATCAGCAGGGCGAAAACGCCGAGGATGAAATCGAGGATCCGCCCTACACGCCCAAAACCGTCTCCCAATTGCAAAAGTCACTCTCGGCGATCCAGTTCAAAGTGACGCAGAACGAAGAGACCGAGCCGGCGTTTCGGAACAAATACTGGGACAACAAAAAGGACGGCCTTTATCGGTGCATCATCTGTGGCCAAGCCTTGTTCAAGAGCGAGACGAAGTTCAAATCGGGAACCGGATGGCCGAGTTTTTATGACCCGATCAGCGCCGATCGAATCGGCGTGAAGCTCGATTTCAAGCTGATCTACCCGCGTCAGGAGGTTCACTGCAGCCGCTGCAAAGCCCATCTGGGACATGTGTTCGGCGATGGACCGAAAGACAAGACGGGCAAACGTTACTGCCTGAACAGCGCCGCACTCAGGTTCGAAGAGACGTCGGACGAGCCGAAATCGAAATCCAAAGCAAAAACGTCCGCCGCGAAAGAATAAACCTTTCGATCACAAACTGAGCCGTCGGCGCTAGCCTCGGGCCTTGCAAGTCTTGACGGGCAATCCAAGGCCCGCGGCTAGCACCGTCGGCTCATGAAGTAGATGGTATTAAATCAAGATTTTGCATAGCGCGAGGCGGAGGCCAGCTACGAGGCGGTGTCGCCACCGGTGCTTCAGGCCACGTTTCCTCGCACTTCGTTCCGACGGCATCGGATCGTGGCAAACCCTGACGATTACAGCGATTGCCCCTGTCTTTCCCATCGTCGCGGTCAAACCTGTGTTGCCGTTTGCTCCTGTCGTCCGTGTTCTGGCGTGTTTAGTCTCGTTTCGAGTCCGATCGGTCGAACCAGATAATGGGATTGAATCTGGTTGTCCGTCAAAACGGAGCATGCGAGAAACACGATGTTTTGGAAACGAACGAAGAAGTCACTGCAAACGCCGCGATCGGCAACGCGTGCGCTCGGCGCAAAACGACGCCGCGTGGTTGCGGCCAAGGTCGCGACCTGCCTTGCGATCGCAACGGTCACGTCCGCACCGTCGGTCGTTGCCGCAGGCCCCCAATCGAGTGAATTGCCGTCTTACGTTAACGACCTGCCGCTGACGATCGCGGCCTTGGTCCAAGGCGACGGACAGACATCGCCGCCGGCAGAGGCCGCCGACACCACGCCCGCGGGCCCCGGACAAGTCGACGTGTTGGATGACCCTATCGACACGCTCCCGGAGAACGCGGCCACCGACCGCACCGTGATCCCTGATGTGACGGCCGATCAAGTCGGCCGACGATCCCTGTTCGCCGATCGCCAAACGGAATTGACCGACGGCAAACTGGTGCTGCCACCGATTAAGGCGCTGACGACCGGCACCTCGGAAATCGGTAACGGGGAACTTCCGCTCGGGTTTCGCCAAGGAGAAGCATCGCCGGTGGTGCAGCTGCCCGAATCCGGCCTCGATCGCGGACTGCCGTGGCATTGGACCGCTCGGCACTGGGCCGCCGCCAACACCTTTTCCCATCCGCTCTACTTTGAGGACCGGATGTTGGAGCGCCACGGCCACCAACGCTTTCCCTGTTTGCAGCCCCTGGCCAGCGGCGGGCGGTTTCTGGCTCAAGCGGTCTCATGGCCCTACCTGACCGCGATCAGCCCGCCGTCGGAGTGCCAATACAGCCTCGGATACTACCGAGCCGGATCGTGCGTCCCGGCGCTCAAACAGCGGCCGCCGTACCAACGCAAGGCCGTCGCGTCGCAGGTGACCGCGGTCGGCGTTGCCACCGCCATTTTGCAGTAGGTGCAACGAAAACGTTCCGTCATTCAGGCTCCCATGGGACTTTCGAAAGGATCGGCAAGTCGTTAAAACGGTGGGAGATTAGCCTCTCCCATCGACCGGTGCAAAATGATCTACTTGCTGACCCTGGCCATCGCCGCGACCCGTTTTTTGCCGCATCCTCCCAATTTCGCCTGCTTGGGCGCGTTGGGGCTGTTCGCCGGTTGCTATTTTGCCGGCCGAAAGGCGTACCTGGTTCCGGCGGCGGCGCTGTTGATCAGCGATGCCGTGTCGCACCTGATGGGAACCCCCGGAATGGGCTTCTACAACCCGATGGTGATGGCAGCGACGTACCTTGGCGTCACGCTGGCCGTTCCGTTGGGTCGACTGGTCCGCAGCCGAGCGTCAGCGAACGTCAATTGGCGACGACTTCCCGCCGGCGCACTGGCGGCTTCGACGTTGTTCTTTGTCGTCAGCAACTTCGGCGTCTGGCTGGGCCCCTGGTATCCGGCCACGGCCCAAGGCCTAATCGCCTGCTTCACCAACGCGATCCCGTTTTATGGCTACACGCTTGCCGGCGACCTGTGTTTTGTCGCCGTGATGTTCGGTGCCTATGAACTCTCCGGTGCCAAGCGATCGACCCTCGCCCCCGCAGTCGCACACACCGCCTGATCGAGAGTCGGACGAACAAAACGATGCCCCCTTCCGATTCGGATAGACGGTAGTGGACGACGTGAGGAGTCCTCGAAGCCGAAAGGACTCGTCGCCTCGTCCACGCCCCGAAAACCAAGCTGAGATGGACCACGAGCGGCATTTTCTCCATCATTCTGCCCCGCATCATTCTGCCATCCCTCTGCTGGCTTCCAGCGACGCGACAGGAAACCGTAGCCGGGTGGAGAGGTAGGAAGATTTTGGAGGTAGGAAAAATGGCTTCATTAAAGGGACGATTCGGTAGAAATCGATCGACGGCAGGACCCAGCGATTTCGCCGACTCCAGGCACCGGCTGCCGTTGCACGCGGTGCGTGGCGTGGGGCACAGCAGTAGTGCACCCCAAGGGGAAGTCTTGGAACGGAACGCGCCATTTTGGCTGTTTGATGGCCGCAAATAGGCCTTTTTGGCGGCGGGTGTCCCGTCGCCGAATCGGGGGGCGGGTCGGATTTGGGGGAGATTAATCGATTTGACCGGAACTCTTGCCCAACAAGCCGCGTCAGAAAGGCCACGATTCGTTGACACTGTTATTGGCCCAACTAGAATCGCAGCCATTCCTTATCCAATCGACTCATACTTCGCATTTTTCCCATCCTTCTGATTGGGCGAGCCCTCCTGAATTCACCGTGACCGGGTTTGAGTTCGTCCGATGCAAACGAACGAGCATTCCTCGGTAGTGCGGCAATCTGTGCGAAAAGGACGGGCCGTGACCGATGAGAAAATGGAAATCAATGGATAGGCGGGCGACTCAGAATTACACTCTGCGGAGCCTGCAACACATACGACCGCCCCGCGACACCGCCGCTTTTCGTCAAGGCCCCATGGCCGGCACGTTTGGTAGAGACCCTCGATGATCCAACGAACTGAATCGGAATTCCGTAATCCCCACGCTTCTAACAACGAGACGAGCGACATGAGCGTCGATTCCTCGCGGAAACAGAGAAAGTCGAGACGAAGCCGACGGGGCCAGCGTCAACAGCGGCGTCGGTTGTTGATGGAGGGTCTGGAAAGCCGACAGTTGCTTGCCGCAGTCCCCAGTGCGGGCAGCGACAACGCGTTGGTGGATACCGATCTGTTCCTGCCGACAAACCCGCGGAACATCGGAACCGTGCCGGCGTTTGTCGTCAACGAAGCGGAAGCGGCCAATGAAACCGGTGTGAACGATTCTCGCTTCAGCGCCCAGTTCCTTCCGTTGGGGACCGGGGCGAGCGAAGAGAACACGATTGACATCAACGGCAGTTTGCCGGTGACTGTCAGTGGTCAGGGGAACGTGACGGCCGACGTCGATACGTATGCGTTCAACCTGAACGAAGGCGACATTTTAGACATCTCGGTGATCGGAGCGGGGGCGAACTTAACGGTTCTTTATGGTCCATCGGTATCGGGGACGACATACAACCCGCGGGCGACCAACGGCGCGTTTTGGTTCGGGACCGATTCCAATCAAGGTGTCATCCACCCCGACAATTCACCGTTGATGACGGCGGGCAACGCGGTGGCGGCTCAAGTCGTGCCGCACACCGGGACCTACTATTTGATCGTCGCGCCGTCGAGCACCTCGGTCAATTACACCGCCGGGCTTCGTGTTTACCGTCCGGTGGGGGAAAGTCTGCCGATCGGTGCTCAACAGACCATTTATTTGGATTTCGAAGGCGGTTTTTACCCGACAACCCTTTTCCCCGGCAGCGTGAATCCGTTCGGGATCGTACGGTTTTCTTCGCTTCGTGAGAACCTCGCCGCCTTGGGGCTGCAAGACACTTCCGAAGCGGCGTACAACGAGTTGATCACCAAGACGGTGGAACTGGTTCACAGCGACTTTCAATCGGTTGTTCGGGAGGGTCAAAATGGCGATTACAACACGACGGGCAATCCGGGTGATTTCGGAATCAGGATTCTCAATAGTCGCGATGCCGCGTTGGGACTGTATCCCGAACCATCACTCGACGACCCGTTGGTGACTCGATTGTTCATCGGTGGGACGATCGCGGACGCGGGAATCGACGGGATTCTCGGGATCGCACAATCGCTGGACATCGGCAACTTTGACATGAGTGAGAACTCGATCCTGCCGATCGATTTCTTCCTCGCCTCGGCGACTCAGTTCCCGATCGCCAATAACAAGAGTGTGTTGGACGCGATCGCACGGTCGATGGCGTGGACCGTGTCTCACGAGGCGGGGCACACGTTCGGGATCCGTCACACCGACGGGACGAATGCCATCGGGAACATTGTTGATGGCGTCGGTCCTCGCCGAGATGAATTCGGGATGGGCGTCGGTTTTGACCAGATCTTCGGCACCGTCGATGACACGATTCCGGAGTTCGCGATCGACCGATTCGATCTCAATGAAGGCTTGTTCGGATTCCAGGATGTGCCCAACGCCTTGGCGTATAGTCTGGCCACGGGAACCGTCGGATCCAATATCACCGGTCGGGTCTTCAACGACGTCAACCGCGACGGGCGCGGCACCAACGATCCCGGCTTGCCCGGCGTGACCGTGTTTGCCGACACGATCCCCAACGGTGTGCTCGATCCGACCGAACCGGTGGCGATCACCGGGGCCAACGGCACCTACACATTGAATGTCGCCTCGGGGACAAGCTACAGCATCGTCGCGGTGACGCCTGCCCAATACGCACCAAGTCTGCCCACGCAGCGCACCGCCGCCGGCGGTGACAGCGGGATCGATTTCGCGTTCACCCAAGTGATCCCGGACATCACCGGGACCAAGTTTGCCGACACCAACGGCAACGGCGTCTTTGATCCCACCGAATCGGGCGTCGAAGGGGTTTACATCTACTTGGATTTGGACGGTGATGATCGTCCGGACATCGGCGAACCGTCGGCATACACCGACGTCAACGGCCGTTATTCCATCAACTTCCCCGGCCCAGGCACTTACACGATTCGGGAAGTGATTGAACCCGGTTTTGTCCAAACCTTCCCCGCCGGCGGTGAGCACATCGTCAATTACAACGGGATCGCGTTGACGGACAATTACAACTTCGGAAACCTGCCCTCGCGCGACTATGGTGACGCTCCCGATTCGTATCAGACGACGGTCGCTGCGGGCGGTCCCAGCCACGGCATCACGGCGGGCTTGGGGCTCGGTGTCGAGGTCGATCGCGAAACGAATGGAATTCCCACGGCCAACGCGCTCGGCGATGACCTGAACAACATCGACGATGAAGACGGCGTCCAATTGTTGTCGCCCTTGGGCCCGGGCGGCACGGCGAATTTTTCTGTGGTGACTCGGAACACGACCGGCGAGCCGGCGTTCTTGCAAGGCTGGATCGACTTCAACGCCAACGGCGTGTTTGATGCCTCAGAGCAGGTGTTCAAAGACGTTCAGTTGGGGGCCGGAACTTCGACGCTGGCCGTCAACGTTCCCAGCAGTGCGGTGGTCGGATCGACTTATGCCCGTTTCCGCTACAGCCCGACTCCGGGATTGGGCGTGGGTGGCGAAGCCGATGCCGGTGAAGTCGAAGATTATCGGTTCGACATCCTGGAGCAGGCAGCCGTCGCCAACGACGACACCTTCACCGTGTCGCGGAACTCGCTGTCGAATCGATTGGATGTGTTGGCCAACGACTTTGAAACCAGCACCACCCAGCTGCGAATCATCTCGGTCAACCGGACCGGCACTTCGGGAACGATTTCGATTATCGAAGACGGTCGTGCGATCTCCTACACGCCACCCAACGGGTTCACCGGACGCGACGTGTTCCAGTACGTGGTCGTTGACCAGACCAACACGCAGTACACCGCCAGCGTGGCCGTGAACGTCAACTTCCAATCCAACGTGCCGATCGCGGTGGACGACACGTTTGACATCCCGCAGGGATCGGCCAACCGAGCACTCAACGTCTTGGAGAACGACGTCCCGAGTATCTTTGGCGGCATCACCATCACCAGCGTTTCGGCCGGTGACCAGGGTGGACAGGTTACGCTCGAAGGCGGTGGCCAGACGATTCGCTACACGCCCCAACCCGGTTTTGCCGGAACCGAGCAGTTCACGTACAGCATCGAAGACGCCAATGGATCGATCAGCACCGCTCAGGTCACGGTGAATTCACAGCCGGGTGCGATGACAGACGATCTGGTCGACTTCACGATCGGAATCTATGACGTTGTCAACAATCAACCGATTTCCAGCGTCCAAGTCGGCCAGCCCTTCTACGTTCGTGTGTTCGTCGAAGAACTGAATAATCCGAACTTCAGCCCCGAAGGCGTCGCGTCGGCGTTCTTGGACTTGCTGTACACCGACGAACTGGTTTCCACGCTGGACACCATTGATACTGATTCGTTCGGGTTTGACATCACCTTCGGTGAAAACTTCCAAGGCGGCGGCTTCAAACTCGGTGATGCCACGACCCCCGGTTTGATCAACGATGTCGGTGCCGTCCAGCCGATCCCCGGTGACGGCAACCTGATTCAGCACACCGATCCGGTCGAGCTGTTTACGCTGACGATGTCCGGAGTTTCTCCGGGAGTCGCTTTGTTTGCCGCGGATCCGGCCGACAGCCCCGTCGCCGAAACGATTCTTGTCGGCGAAGACGTCGCGTTGACGCCCGCACAACAGCGGCTCGGCCGCACCGAGCTGACGATTTTCCCGGCCAGCGACAACTTTGCCAGTGCGATCGACGACGCCTTTGTCGATGGACTTGACTCGTTCGGCAATCGCATCGAAGCCGGAGTGTTGCCCAACACGCTCGATGTCCTGGACAATGACCTGTTCGGCCCCACCAACACGATCCAGGAATTCGGAATCGTGACCGCGCCGTCGCGTGGAACCGTGGTGATCAACAACAACGGAACCCCCAGCGACCTCAGCGATGATACGCTCGACTACTTTGCCGACGTCAACGCCAACGGATTTGACAGTTTCACCTACGTGATCGTCTCCGGTGACGGTGTGCGAAGCGTCGCCGAAGTCACGATGGCGATCGGCGACGCAGACGCCGACGACATCGTCGACATCTCATTCGGATTGGTCGACGAGTTCGGCAATTCGATCAGCTCCGTCGCTTCGGGGCAAACCTTCGGTGTTCAAGTCAGCGTCGAAGACTTGAGAACGGTCGCCCAAGACGGCACGTTCGTCTTTGCCGCCTACCTGGACATGCTGTACGACACCGAACTGATCAATCCGGTTTCGATCGCCGCCGGTGGTCGATACGATTTCAAGGTCGAATTTGACGGCGATTTCAACGCCGCCGCGGGCGTCGGAACCGCTGCTCGACGCGGGATCATCGATGAGTTCGGAACCTTGCTGCACCAAGCGGTTGCCGATAACGGTGGCGTTGTCGAACCGAACCTGATGGCAACCGTCTTCTTCACCGCCGGAAACGTGACGCAGGACACGGTGACGCGTGTGATCGGAAGCCCCGCCGATTCATCGCCCTTCCAGGACACCTTGCTGTTCGATCGCGATGATCCGGTGGAAGTTTCGCAAATCACCTACCACGCGCTGCCCATCACCATCCGTGCCGTCAGCGCGTTGCAAAACCAGGCGATGCCCGAAGACGTCAACAACGACGGATTGGTGACCCCGTCGGACGCCCTGACCGTGATCAACACCCTGGCCCGAGACGGTGAGGGGGAAACGGCCGCCAACGGGATGTACACCGACGTCAACGGTGACATGAAAACGACCGCGCTGGATGCCTTACGGGTGATCAATCACCTGGCATTGCTGGCCGCCAGCCAAGGCGGAGAAGGTGAATCGGTCGTCAGTGACCAACTCGCCTCGGCCGCCCCGGCCGCCGGCGGCCAGGTGTACGACCAGGCACTGGCCGACCTGAGCGTGCAAGCCAAATTGGTGAGTGTTGATTCCGGCGACGAATCATCATCGGGCAACGTTGCCAACCAATCGGCCTCCGTTGCACTGACCGACGCCGAGGACGAGGACGACGACTTGCTCGCCCTGCTGGCCGACGACCAAAGCAATTTGGCATAGGTCGGCTTTTTCCTTACCGCCATCAAGTCAAACTGGGCAGCGACACGGAAACGTGACGCTGCCCTTTGGCGTTTCTGGTGACGGCCGAATTCTCCCCGCCGTCGGGCATTTCCCTTTGAAGTAGCCCCTCGGACTAACTCGGGAACACCGGGATTCCATCGTGATGGATGAACGTCGTCAGCCCGTCAATCGTCAACGTGCCGCCGAAACTATTGATGGCAGTGCCGTTGTTTGACCCCAGGCTGTGATTGCCGTCAAACAACGAGGCAACCAGGGTGACGCTGCCTCCGTTGTTGTTCCGAATCGCGCCCCCAAACGTCCCGGCAACGTTCAATGAAAACGTTGCGTTTGAAATGGCCAGTGTGCCATGGTTGTGAATCGCGCCACCGGTGCCATTGGCCTCGTTCCCGATGAACGTACTGGAATCGATCGAGTGCGAGCCGGCGTTGAGGTACTGAATCGCACCCGCATTTCCGCCGGCTCGATTTCGAAGAAAATCGCTGCCCGCGATAACGCTGGTCCCTCGCACGATTCCGATCGCCCCGCCAAAACCGGTGAGCGTGAGATTGTCCGAGAAGACCGAATCGAGCACTTCCAGCGTGCTGTTGTTGCTGATCATCGCGCCGCCATTGGTTCGGGCCTGGTTGTCCGAAAGCGTCGTCCGCGCGACACTCAGCTCGTTTGCTGACCCGGAGAAGATCGCGCCGCCCGCTGCACCGGTCGATTCGTTGGAGCTCAGCAGCGAATCAACAATGCTTAGCGTTCCCTCCACGCTCCGGATGGCTCCTCCAAGGCCGGAGGCAACGTTATTCTGAAACACGCTGTTGTCGATACTGATCTCGCTTGCCGATGCCGAATCGATGCCAGCGCCGGTTCCTCGAAACACTCGATTCTCTGCAAAAATGGAATCGGCGATGTGCGTCACACTGGAGATCGATGAGATTGCTCCACCAGCTTTCCCGGCTGTATTCTTCGTGAAGGACGATCCAGCGACGTCCAATTCACTGCTTTGGATCCTGATGGCTCCTCCCGAATCGCCTGCGCCATTGGACACGAAGTCACTGTCGACGATTTCAACCGTCGCCAAGATTGCGGCGATTGCGGCGCCGTTTCCACTCAATGTCGAGGCAGAGGCCGTGTTATCGACCAGTTGGGAGTCATGAATCGAAAGGCTTCCAAACACACTAAAGACGGCCCCGCCGGCGTTGGCCGCAAGATTGCCGCGAAGGGTCGCCGAGGCTATCACCGCGTCGCGTTCGGAGAACACGGCCGCCCCGGCGGAGCCAGCGTAGTTCGATTCCAACAAGGAATTCTCAATCGTCAGGTCGTCCCGATTGAAGATCGCGCCGCCATCTTCCAACGTGGCATTGCCCGTCAGCGTACTGTTCTTGATCACCAATTCGCCGGTGTTCCAGATCCCTCCACCCTTCAGAAAACTCTCATTGTCAGTGACCAGACTTTTGTGCAGCGTCAATCGACCCGCATTGGAGATTCCGCCGCCGGTCTCCGCTTTCCCGCCGGTGACCTCAATCCCCTTCAACGTCACATCACTCGATGCGCTCACCTCAAGCACTCGATAGGCGAAACTGGCATCCAGGGTCGCGACGCCTTTGTTCGAGTGGAGTTTGATTTGGCCTGTGCTATCGTTGATCTGAATTGGTCCCTACGACAAGTGATAGTGACCGCTGGGCAGTTTGATGACGTCCGTGCCGGGTGTGGACTCGGAAATCTGAACCGCTTCACGCAAACTCACCAGCGAGTCATTGGGATCAACGATGTCATCAAACGTATTGACAGTGACCGCCAACAGACGCCGGTCCTCCAAGGACTCCAAGCGTGGCCGACATCGGGTTCGAGAAGAGGTGCGTAAAGTAGAGCGACGCTCGCCGAAAACTGACATAGGAACTCCGGTGTAAAGATCGACTGCGCCGAAGCCTTCAGGGGTGACCTTGTGACTTCGGCGTGAGACGCGTCCGATAAGTCCGTCTTACGGACGCGATCGCGATCTTAGGGGGTACGGAGTGCCCCAACAAGGCTTTGGGGGGCGATCAAGAGTCTTTTCGGATCAGGCGCATTTGATGCAGGTGGTTGCAAAGGGCAGGATTTCCAGCCGGTCCGGATCGATGTGTGCACCGCAGCGGGTGCAGATGCCGTAGGTACCGTGCTCGATCGCGTGCAACGCCTCTTTGATCTGGTTGATCTCGCGCATCGTCACGTTGCCCATGCCCGCCAGCACCTCGTCTTCCTCTTGCTCGGTCGCCCGTTCCTCCCAGTCCTCGTTGACCGCTTCGCTAAGGTCGGTGTCGATACCTTTGACCCGCGTGACCAGCTTTTCAAGCTTGGCCTCGAGTTCAGCGCGGACGGCAGAATAATCGGGGGCCGGTTGTTCGGGGTTCGGTGTCATCGCGTTCTCGGGGGATAAGACAGACTTCAAACGGCCAGTCTAACATAGGACAAACGATCACCGGTGTCGATCAACTCGCGACGGTGGTTCGTTGGTTCTGGTGCCTAATTGGTGCTGAACGGAGGCGGGAAGGGCAGCGGTGCGCTGGCCCCGGAACCGCCGCTCTGCTGTTCCGCCGACGGTAACTGGACCGCACCGCTGGCCAGAAAGTCGATCAGCAGTCCTGCTCGTCGGTCGACGTCCTGCTGGGCGAGCAATCGCAGCTTCATCGGCACCGGCAACGGCAGCGTGTGGGAGATGATGTCGGTGATCGGGCCCAGTCCCATCGAACCGGCCAACAGCTCGCTCAATCCCTGCTGGACACTTTGGCTGGCCGGGATGACTTCGCCAAACGCGGCCAGCAGGTCGGCGCGAAGCTGGCTGCGGCCGTGCACCCCCGAGGGCGGATACAGATCATCCAGCACGTTGATTTTGGCGATTCGGAAACAACGCCCCGCGTCCACTTCGGTGGTCACCTGGGCACGCTTGATGCCGACCAACAGAATGTTGTGCCGGTCGTCGTCACGCTGGACATGCGAGACGATTTTTCCGATGCAAATCGTCCGATCGATAGGCGGATCCTCTTGGGGATTGGGTGGCCCGTCACGGAGCGTCGCCATCGCGATCAAATCGTCACTTTCCAGGGCCTCGGCAAGCATTTCGCAATACCGAGGCTCAAAGATATGCAGCGGTTGCATCGCGTGCGGGAACAGGACCAGCGACGGCAACGGAAACAATCGCACGTGGCCGTCAAAGTCGTCGGGCAGACGAGTCAGGTCTTCCAAATCACCCATCGTTTCACTCTTCGGCGAACGCCATCAAGATTCTCAGCACGTACCAGAACAACAGCACCACCGAAGCAAACAGCGCCAGCGACGCAGCGACGTGCTGGTCGGTGCGGTAGTGGTGCAGCACGTTGGAAGTGTCATAGAGGATATAGCCCGAGGCAAGAGCGACCATCGCAACGCTGAACCACAGCCCCAACGAGAATCCCATTAAGACGCCGGCAAAGATTGCGCCCATCGCGGCGAACCCGCCCAGGGCCAGGAACTTGCCCCAGCCGCTGAAATCGGCGCCGGTGATGAACACGAACGCGGTCAACCCGCCGAAAACCACCAACGTGACCGCCGCGGCCATCAGCGGCGTTCGCGGATCGACGAAGGCAATCGCGACATACAGCAGCGGGAACAGCAGCGCCGCCTCGGCCAGCACGTACAAGCCCAGCCCCGCGTATTGCATTGCCGGCGAAGCTCCATTGCTGGCCCACGAGCGCGCCAGCCAGCCGACCCCCATGAAGATCCCCAACGCGATCAACCATGTCCACGGCGACACTCCCTGGACCAGTTGCATCATTCGGGCCTGAGGCACGACGGTGAAAATCACCGCCTCGATCCCGATCAATGCCAGAATCGCGCCGAACAGGTGGGTGTATGTTCGTCGAATGAACCCGGCACGGGCCGATTCGTCAGCGAATGCCGCCGGCACTGCGACGTCGGTCACGGAATAGGGATTCACATTGCTCATTTCATATTTCTCGCGGTAGGGAAAGCGTAACGGTTCCTGGTGGCGGGTTTTCCGCACACCCGGGTAACAGAGACAATATACCTTTGCCGGCACCGGGTTGATGCGCCGATTGCCGACGGAAACACAAAATCACTGTCGCAATCCGAAACAAGCCCCCAACAGCTAACGTCACTGCGACCGTCACCCTTTCCCAGGTTTGATCCTCCGAAGGACCGACCGAGTTGGTGGTGCGGGGTGAAAGTTGGCGATGACAGATCAAGCCCTGCGTGTCAGGTCGTCGCCGCCCGAATCGGCGCCGACGAACGGTCACGCCTCGGCATCCACACCCACCGGCGGTGGCACGTCAAAAGCGCGACGTGTCACCCACGTGGACGAAGTCCGCGCGTTTTAAACTCCAACGCCCTCGGATCTAACATGCTCGCTTTGCCGCACCGCTTGTTTCACCCATGCGTGGCATGCTGATTCTGTCCTCACCGTTTGAATGCCCCTACCGGACCGACCTGTCAAAATGAACGCCTCCGCTGATTCTCCCGCAACCTATTTCGTCACCGGCTGTGCCGGGTTTATCGCCAACCGTGTCGCCGGCTTGCTTCTCGAAGCCGGACACCGCGTCGTCGGCGTGGACAACGTGAACGATTATTACGACACCTCATTGAAGGAGCATCGCCTGGAACAACTCCGGTCGGATCGGTTCACGTTCCATCGTGTCGACATCGAAGATCAAAACGCGTTGGCCGAGTTGTTTGACGCCGATCAATTCGACGCGGTGTTCAATCTCGCGGCTCGAGCTGGCGTGCGATACAGCATGGAGAACCCGCACATCTACCTGACCACCAACTCGCTGGGCAGTTTGAATCTGTTGCACCAGATGCGACGGACGGGGGTCAAGAAATACGTGCTCGCATCGACGTCCTCGTTGTATGCCGGCCAGCCGATGCCGTTCAACGAGTCGCTGCCGGTCAACACGCCGATCTCCCCTTACGCGGCCAGCAAGAAGGGTGCCGAAGTGATGGCGTACAGCCATCATCACCTGTATCAAATCGATGTCTCGATCTGCCGCTACTTCACCGTCTATGGACCGGCCGGGCGACCGGACATGTCGATTTTCCGATTCATTCGCTGGATCGACGACGGCGTTCCGATTCAATTGTTCGGTGACGGAGAACAGTCACGAGATTTCACCTACGTCGATGACATCGCCAGGGGCACGATTCTGGCGGCCAAGCCGGTCGGATACGAAATCATCAATTTGGGCGGGGGCGGGACGCCGGTTTCGCTTAATACTTTGATCGGGATGCTCGAAGACCGGCTCGGCAAGAAGGCGGTGATCGAACACCTCCCCTTCCATCAGGCGGATATGATGACGACGAGCGCCGATATCACCAAAGCCGGCGAGCTGTTGGGGTGGAAACCTCAGATTTCGTTGGAACAAGGATTGGACGAATCGGTTCGCTGGTACCAGAGTAATAAACCGTGGTCAAAAGAGATCGCGTTGCCCTGATTTTTTCAACGCACTCCGACCTCCAGTCCATCACCGTCTCAAGCTCCCGTGCCCAAAGAACGTCGCCGTATCGTTTTCTTGAACCGGTCCTATTGGCCGGATATCGAGGCGACCGGTCAGTTGCTGACCGATCTGTGCGTTGGGCTGGCGGACCGATTCGATGTGCATGTGGTTTGCGGCCAGCCCAACAGCCCCGAAGCAGACAGTCCGTACTTGCATGCCGGTGCGGAATCGCGCGACGGGGTCACCATCCATCGCCTGACGCATTACCAATTCGCCAAAAAAAACCCGTTCGGCCGGATTCTCAATCTGCTCTCGTTCTACTTCTCCGCCCGCCGCTTTCTTCGCCGAGTCGAGTGGGGAGCCGATGTGGTGGTCAGCGAGACCGATCCATTCCTGATGCCGATCGCGGGGGCGGAATTCGCCAAACGGGTCGGAGCCGAGCATTGTGTTTACCTGCAAGACATCTACCCCGATGTCGCCGAAGCGGTCGGCAAGGTGAGGGTACCGTTTGTCGCACCGTTGCTGAGACGAAAACTGCGCGTGGCCTACAAGAATGCGTCACGAATCATCGTGCTCGGACGGTGCATGCGGAAACGTTTGGCCAATCCGCCTTGGGGGATCCATCGCGATCGCATTGAAATCGTTCCCAACTGGTCGGATTGCCAACAAATCGCGCCGATCGCTCACCGCGAAAATGAATTTCGCAACCGTCACGGTCTCTCCGACGCCTTTGTGGTGATGCATTCGGGCAACATGGGGCTGACGCAACGATTGGAAATGCTGATCAGCGCCGCCGCCCAACCGCACTGGCCCGAGCGTGCGAAGTTGTTGTTGGTGGGCAATGGGGCCTCACGTGACAAGTTGCTCGAACACACCGCCCGCTTGAACCTGCCGGCCGGCCGCGTCGAGTTTGTTTATTATCAGCCGCGCAATCAATTGGCCGAAAGTTTGTCAGCGGCCGATCTTCACGTCGTGTCGATGCACGAGAACGTGACCGGTTGCTTGTGCCCGAGCAAGTTGTACGGGATCATGGCCGCCGGCCGCAGTGTGCTGGCGATCGCAGATCCGCAAACCGATCTGTGCCAAACGATCCTGGAACGCGACATCGGTTGGTGTGTCCGGCCGGGTTCGGCCAACGCCATCGCTGACGCGGTGGCTGAAGCGGAGGCGGAATCGCGTCGTGCGTCCACCAGCGACTTCGTCAACCGCCAGCGTCGTTCAAGGCACGCCGCGATCCGCGACTTCGATCGACCGGTGATCGTCAAACGATTCGCCCAAATCCTTTCCAGCATCCTGTCCGACCATGCCGTCGACCTGGCCAATCATGATCTTCACGATGCCTCGATCTCCCAGAAATACAGCGCGTCGGATTCCGGGATCGCGCTGACCCTTTGATTACTGCCTCTTTGATTGCTGCCCCACTGAAAGTCAGTCAACCCTCTATGTCAACGGCGCTCATCACCGGGATTACCGGCCAAGACGGCTCTTATCTGACCGAACTGCTGATCGAAAAAGGCTACACGGTCCACGGGATCGTGCGGCGCAGCAGCATCACCGCCCGCGGTCGATTGGATCAGCTTTTTCACCAGCAAGACATCTACAACAAGCGGTTGTTTTTGCACTATGCCGATCTGAGCGACGTGACGACCATTCGCCGGATCCTGCTCAAAGCCGCTCCCGACGAACTTTATCATTTGGCCGGCCAAAGTCACGTCGGGGCGAGTTTCGAGATCCCCGAGACGACGTGTGAATTCACCGCCATGGGAACGCTTCGCCTGTTGGAAATCCTGCGCGATCTGGACAAGAAACCCAAGTTCCTGCAGATCAGCAGCAGCGAGATCTTTGGCCGGCCCGAGCAGGCGCCCCAGAACGAAGCGACGCCGATGCGCCCGGTCACCCCGTACGGGATCGCCAAAGCGTTTGCCACCCAGATGGTCACGCTCTACCGTGAATCCTTCGGCTTATTCGCCTGTAACGCGATCTGTTACAACCACGAATCGCCTCGCCGCGGAGAATCGTTCGTGACCCGCAAGATCACCCGCGCCGCCGCGGCGATTTCCATGGGGCTTGAGAAAACGGTCTCGCTCGGGTCTCTGGACGGGCGCCGTGACTGGGGCTATGCCCCCGAATATGTCGATGCCATGTGGCGGATGTTACAGCAACCCGCCGCGGATGACTTTGTCGTCGCGACCGGGACCGCACACAGCGTCAAGGATTTCCTGGCCGCGTCGTTTGATGCGGTCGGATTGCACTGGGAAGATCACGTGACACAAGACCCTCGCTACATGCGTCCGAGTGAAGGCACGCATCTGGTCGGCGACCCCGCCAAGGCGGCCCGAGTGCTGCAGTGGAAAGCCGAAACCCAATTGCCCAAGCTGGCCGAAATCATGGTCCGCAGCGACCTTGATGCGTTGGCAACCACGCCGCATCGTTCTGAAACCTGAACCGATTGTCTTCGCGTCACCGTCTTTCGGAATCGCTTTATTGGATCGCCGCGATTGCGTTGGCGATCACGCCGGGAATCATCGCCAGCGATTTCGGCGGCATCCTGCCATGGACCAAGTACACCTCCGCGGTCGCAATTGCGTCGGCTTGTTCGCTCGCCCTGATCGCCCGATTCGCTTCGATCGGCTGTCCCGGCGAGAGTCGGCTGGCGCCCCGAGCCTTTGCGGCGTCCGGGTTGTTGTTGGCAGGTTTGATCTTCGCTTGGTTACAAACCGTGCCGCTCCCCTCCGGTGTGGTCGTTTGGCTCAGCCCGGCAAGCTATTCCGCCTACATCACCTGGACCGGCCAGATCATCAACATCGATCCAACGCAGTCGATTCCGATTTCGCTGGCCCCGTTCGATTCGCGCCATGCGCTCGCATGCATGACGATCACGCTGCTGATCTCCTTTTTTGCGGTTCTGGTTTTTCAGCATCGCGGACGGATAATCTTCCTGTTGTCGGCGATCGCATTGGGGGCTTGCTCGGTCGCGTTGATCGGGCTTGGGCGGAGACTGTTCCCCGACTTTCAATTGTGGAGCTTTCGCAGCGGGGGCGAAGGGGCACCGTTCGGCACGTTTCTGAACCGAAACAACGCGGCCTTGGCGATCAATGTCGGGATCGCGACGGCGTTGGGATTGCTCGTCTATCGCACCACTGCACTGGCGCACCAGCGCGACGCCTCGTCGGCGACGGAATCGGGCCGCGGACGTACGAATTTGAAAGGGCTATGGTGGCGCGATCCGCTGTTGGTCGGCTCGCTCGTCACGTTGTGTGTTTGTCTGATCGGCGTGTTGGGCTGTGGGTCTCGCGGCGGATTGTTGGCGATGTTGGTTGCGGCGATTGCGACGACGGTTTTAACGCGTCGCAAGATCGCGCGATTGGGCGTCATTTTCGCAGCGATCGCGGTGGTCGCGTTGATCGCCGTTGTGCTCTTGAGGACCGGATCGGTCGGCCAACAGACACTTCGCGAAGATACGATCGGGCAAATCGGCGCAACGGTTTCTGCCGGCAGCGACCGATTGTCCGGCGACACCCGTTTGGCTCATTGGCCCGACGGACTTCGTACCGCATGGGAACACTTCCCCGGTGGCAGCGGGCTGGCGTCCTACGGCTACGCGTATTTGCCCTGGCAGCAGACCAGTCCCTGGCGTCATTGTTTGCACGCCGACAACCTGTGGCTGGAAATGCTGGTCGAACTCGGACTCGGTGGGCTGATTTTGGCGGGCCTTGCCGCAGGGGTGATGGTCACAAGTCTGAAACGTTTACAGCGATCGTCCGATCCGATCGACCATGGTCTGTGGGTTTGCGGGTGTTTTCTCAGCATCGTGATCGCCGTCAGCCAGATGTTCGATTTCGGTTTGATTCTGCCCGCCAATCTGATCGCGGTCGCGACGATTCTGCCGCTGATCATCGCGAGGTCGTCGCTGGTGGTTGTGGCGGCAAACCAGAGCGAACAAGTCGAATCCGGCAAACGCGGCAAACCCAAGCTGCAGTTGCTCGCGTCTGGCCCGTGGTGGCGTTCGCCGACGCCGATGCGGCAGCGGGTGATCCAAACCGCTTGTGCGATCGGGCTGCTGGGCGTTGCGGCCATCGCGATCGCTCGGCTTCGACTCGACTGTGCGGTCGATTTCGCGGTGCGAACCGCGGAGATTCAGCTGGAGGAAAATCAGAGGGACCGAGCGTGGCTCGACTCATTCGCGGCCGATTGCCGAACGTTGGCCGACCGGCACCCACACCCGGACCTGCTGGACCTGCTCACTCGACTCGAATTTCAACGCGGCCGACTGTTGGAGCTACAGGCTATGAATGTGGCGCGGCTGCCCGAAACGCATCAAGCGGCGGCGTACGCATTGACGTCACGGGGGCGACGAAGACTCAGCTGGCGGGCGTCGGATCCCGCGCTGTCGACAAACGTGACCGATGCCGGCAAACCGGTTCCCGCGCTGCCCTTGGATGCTCGGTTCCGACGACCGGATTCGCCCTACGTCAGCGCCCTGCGGTTGGCAGAAGATTCCCTGCGGCGGCGACCACTGGCGATGTCCCCGCGGGTCGACCAGGTCTACTTGGAGTTTGTTCACCAGACGCCCTCACGCACCAAAGCTGCGATTGAGCAGTCCGCCGCCTTGTTTCGCAACACCCCTGAACTGCAACTTCGATTGGGGGCATTGGCGGCCAACCACGGAGATTACGACACTGCGACAGAGGCCTGGAAACGTGCCGCGACGCTCGATCAACGGATGGTCACCCGCGTCCTCGGGCGATCCCTGCGTCTGCCCGATTTTCCTATCCGAGACGTGATCCCCGACATCCCCGATCGCAAAGCGAAAGCGGAACAGTTCCTGAATTGAAATGCGACTCCCCTGGAAACAAGTACAAGGTTGATGACGAAAATCCTATCCGTTGTCGGTGCACGACCGAATTTTATGAAGATCGCGCCGATCATGCGTGCCTTGGATGCCTATGGCAGCGACGTCCAACAAACGCTCGTCCACACCGGCCAGCACTTTGACGAAAAGATGTCGGACGTGTTCTTCCGCGAGCTCGAATTACCCAAACCCGATGAACATTTAGGGGTCTCCGGTGGTTCGCATGCGGTCCAGACGGCGCGAATCATGTTGGAATTTGAACCCGTGATCCTGAAACATCGACCGGACTGGCTGGTGGTCGTCGGTGACGTGAATTCGACCGTCGCGTGTTCGCTGGTGGCGTCAAAAATCGGCGTGCCGATCGCTCACGTGGAAGCAGGGTTGCGGTCGCGTGACAACACGATGCCGGAGGAGATCAATCGCAAGGTGACCGATGCGATCTCGGATCTGCTGTTGACCCCATCGCCCGACGGGGATGCGAATTTGATCGCCGAGGGCGTTCCGGCGGATCGAATTCATTGTGTGGGCAATGTGATGATCGATTCGCTGATCCGTGCCTTGCCCAAGATCGAACAGAGTGAGATTCTGTCGACGCTGGGGCTGACGGCGGGCGATTTCGTCTTGGCGACCTTGCACCGGCCGAGCAACGTAGATGATCCGCGGATGTTGGGCGAGTTGATTGCGGCGCTCAACGAAGTTGCCGCGACCCTTCCGGTCGTTTTTCCCGTGCACCCGAGAACTCGGTCGCGATTGCAAACCGAAGGCATCGAGTTGGCCGACGGCATCCGGATGGTCGACCCGCTGGGTTACTTCGATTTCATGGGGCTGATGCGATCGGCCAAGGTCGTCATGACCGATTCCGGAGGCGTGCAAGAAGAAACGACCTACCTGGGCGTGACCTGTTTGACGGTGCGGCCCAACACCGAACGCCCGATCACGATCAGCGAGGGCACCAACCGACTGGTCCAACCGGGAAAAGACACCCTGCTTGCGGCGTGGAACGAGGTCCAGGCCGACCCGCCGAAACGCAATTGCCCCAAGCTGTGGGACGGCAAAGCCGCCGAGCGAATCGCGGCAAGGTTGATGCGTGCGTAGGGCTCGGGCGATCGAGTTCGAACTCTTTCGATTGAACCACTATTTCCAATGCGACTGCTAGTCAACACTCTTTCGATCGGGTCCATGAGCGGCAACCACGTCGTTTACGGGTTCCTGCGTCCCTACGCGCTTCAGACTTTGCCGGACCACGAGTTGGTCGTCTTGCACTACGACGACAATCCGCCGCCGCAGGAGTTGATCCAGCTTGGGACGCAATGCATTGCTATTTCGACTCGATACCGGCATTGGGCGAAGCGAGCATGGTGGGAGGCGACCTGTTTGCCGAGAGTCATCCGCGATGATGGTGCCGATCTGATGCTGAATGTCTCTGGTGCACTGGCGCCGCGTTGCCCCGTTCCGCAGGTAGTGCTTTGTCAGAATCCATGGTGCTACCGGCCGATCGTCCATCGTAGCTTTTCAGAACGGTTCAAGGCACGGATGCAGCGAATCGGATACGGGCAAGCGTTCTCACAAGCGGCGTTGATGATCTATATCTCGGGGCATTTGCGGGAGCTTTATCGAAATGGCAATCCGGGCCGCGAGGAAGCCGCCAGCGAAATCGCCTATGTCGGACTCAATGATGCCACCTACAGGGCCGCCGAGCAATTCAAGGATCTCGAACGTGATCCCTTTTCGATCCTCTCGGTTTCGGCGATGGCCAGTTGGAAAGGCGCTCACACTCTGGTCGACGCGGTCGGATTGTTGCGAAAACGAGACGTTCCGGCAACGCTTCGCTTGGTGGGGCCTTGGCCCGATGCCAATTACGAACGTCAGATTCGCGAGCAAGTCCGATCGAAGCGACTCGATGACGCCGTCGAGATTCTCGGCCGGGTCAGTGACGAAGAGCTTCATCGCCAATACGCAATCAACAAGGTTTTCGCGTTGATGAGTCACTGCGAGTCCTACGGGATCCCGTCTGCCGAAGCGATGGCGTTCGGGACACCGGTGGTGAGCACCGACTGCTGCGCGATCTCGGAAATCTGCGGGCCCGCCGGTCTGTTCGGTCCGGTGGAAGACCCGTCCTGGACGGCCGACGCATTGGAATCGCTGCTCGATGACCAGACCCGATGGAAACAGTTGAGCGAGAAAGCGAGAGAGCGAGCGTCGGGTTTGACTTGGGGAAACTGTGTTCAACCCTTGCTGAGTCTCCCGAACCTGATCTGACGTAGAGCTCCAACGCAACTCACGTTCCAATGAATACAACGGCACCGGACACAAGAGCGTCCACGGTCATCGAACCACCCTCCGGTTGGTTCTCATTAGACTTGGCAGAGGTGTGGCGATACCGCGACCTACTCTTATTGCTGACAATGCGTGACATTTCGGCACGATTCCGTCAGAGCGTCATCGGATACGGATGGGCGATCTTTCGACCGTTGCTGACCGCCGCCATTTTCACCTTGGTCTTCAGCATTTTTGTCAGAATCGAAACGGATGTCCCTTATCCGATCTTCGCGTTCGCCGGATTAATGCCATGGATGTACTTCTCTAGCTCCCTGATCGGGGTCACGACGAGTGTCGTCGATGGCAGTGCGTTGTTGACGAAGGTCTATTTCCCGCGTTTGGTGTTGCCGCTCGCTAAAGTGGCCGTGGGTTTGGTCGAGCTGGCGCTCCAATTCGTCGTTTTGATCGGACTGATGGTTCTGTACCGCTATACGCCGGGGCCGGAGCTATTGTTGCTGCCGCTGTTCATTTTGATCATGGTGGTGACGGCGTTGGCATTCGGCATTTGGATGACCGCATTAAATGTGAAATTCCGTGACATTGCGATGGCAGTACCTTTTCTTGTTCAGATCTGGATGTATCTGTGTCCGATCGTCTATCCGATCGATCTGGTTCCGCAGCAGTACCGCACGCTCTATGCACTGAATCCGATGGTCGGCGTGATCGAAGGATTCCGATGGGCGTTGCTCGGCAGCGTGCAGCCGAATTGGGGCACGATGGGTATCTCGATGCTCGTCTTGCTCGTCGTGCTCGTTTCGGGGGTGGCCTATTTCCGAAAAGTTGAAACGACGTTTGCCGACATCATTTGAGGACATTGGGAAGAACCATTGATTCCGTGAGCGATTCCATTCAGATTGACGGGCTAAGCAAACGGTACCAGTTGGGATTGACGCATGCGCGAAGCGTGCGCGATCTCGCGAACCGATTGGCGGGGCGACTGATCGGGAAGGGCGGTTGGAAAGATGGCGGGAGCATGATCGCCGAACCTGACCGCGTCGAGGATGGACACTTTTGGGCTTTGCGCGACATCAATTTCCGCGTCGGGCAGGGCGAAGTCGTTGGCGTGATCGGAAAAAATGGTGCCGGGAAGAGTACACTTCTGAAGTTGCTCAGCCGCATCACGTATCCGACCGAAGGTCGGGTGGAGCTTTTCGGCCGCGTGGCTAGTCTGCTTGAGGTGGGGACGGGGTTCCATCCCGAATTGACCGGACGCGAGAACGTTTTCCTGAACGGAACCATTTTAGGGATGACCCGACGCGAGGTCCGCGAACAGCTCGATGCGATCGTGGAGTTCGCGGGGGTGGAGAAATTCCTGGACACTCCGGTCAAGCGTTACAGTAGCGGCATGAAGGTGCGGCTGGGATTCGCCGTCGCCGCACACCTGGATCCGGAAATCCTGATCGTCGACGAGGTGTTGGCGGTCGGCGACATCGAGTTTCAAAAACGCTGCCTGGGCAAAATGAAATCGGTCGCCGAATCCGGAAAGACCGTGCTATTTGTCAGCCACAACCTCGCTTCGATCCGTAGCCTGACCACGCGCACCGTCGTGTTGTCGCACGGTCGGCTGATTTTTGACGGACCGACTCAACAAGGTGTCACAAAGTATGTCGAGGAAAACCTGATCGGAGAAGACTCCGACGTGTCGATCGCCGATGCCCCACGAGCCTTCAGCGGACTGGACCAAAAACTGCGATTCACCGATCTGCGATTGGCCGGGCTTGATGAGTCCGGTTGTCTGCCAATGACAGGTGAGTTCGCAATGGAGGCAGCCATCACAGCCCATGACGATTGTGAGAAACTTCAAGTCGCAATCACCGTCATGACCGATGACAAGACGCCCGTCGGCAGCACTTTCAGTGAGATCCTGCCGGCACCCGAAAAGGGGCAAACGAAGACGTACCCGTTGGTCAGTCATTTCAACCTGGCTCCGGGCCGATACCACTGTGCGATCTCGATTACCGACTTCCGATCGGCTGCAACCCGATTGCACGATTCACTGAGTGATGTGTTGCCCTTTGGCGTCGGAATCGGGGCGCTTTCAGGTTCGGGAGGGCCGGCTCATTGGAACCCGGCTTGGGGAATGGTCCAGCTGCAACAATTGAATCAGGTTCGGTCTGACGCCGTGCACTCATGCGAAGAATGATCTTAAACACATTGCGATACGCCGGGTGGGACGTCCGACGGATCAGCGCGCTACCGGCAATCAAGAAAGCGGAGCAAGAAGCAAGAAGCCTCGAAAAGTGGAGATTCTTGCAGCGATACAACGCACAGACCATTCTCGATATCGGCGCCAATGTGGGCCAGTTTGCTCGGATCGCTCGCCATTGGAATTCGGATGCACTTCTGGTCTCGTTCGAGCCGCTTGCCGATTGCGCCGATGTACTGGAAAAACTCTCCGCTGAGTTGGCGCCGCATCGCTTGATTCGGACGGCCCTCGGAAGCAGCACCGGCAAATCCCAGATCCACCACAATCAGTCCTCGCCCAGTAGTTCCCTATTGGAAATGAATTCGTTGCATCGAGAGGAACTGCCGCACACTTCCGAGTCATGGGTCGAGACGATCGAGATTCAGCGGTTGGACGATGTCTTTGCCGAACCGCTCGAGCCACCGGTTTTCGTAAAGATTGATGTTCAAGGATTTGAACGTGAAGTGATCGAGGGCGGAGCTGAAACCATCGCCAATGCGGAGGCGGTCGTCATGGAAGTCTCGTTGCAGTCGCTCTACAAGGATGCGCCGACCTTCGATGAACTGTACGGACGGATGAGAACGATGGGCTTTCACTACCGAGGCAATGTTGATCAATGGGTCAGTAGGGCCGATGGGCGGATCCTGCAGTGCGATTGTCTGTTCGAAAGATGAGTTGCGGTTGCCGCCGTGGGGCGAAATCGCCCCAGCCGATGACAGTTGCGATCTGAGCGGATCATGGATTCAACCACACTATTGACGTCCAGTGCGCCTGGCACGCCGGGTGTCGGTGGCGTCTTGATTCAGGCCATGCTCGGTTGCGAAGACGTGCAACCGGTCAGGATTGCGTCCATCCTGGCCCCCGCCGTTCGTGAATCGGTGACGAAAACGCACACTTCCTCCGTGACGTTTTTTGACCCGGTCGACGAATTCTACGATCCTATCCACAAGGGGATCGCCGGGACCATCAAGAGGCTTCGACGCCGGCAGACGGTCTATGATCGAGCCATCGAAGTCTTGGCGGAGAGATTGCGTCAATACCTGAATCAGAATCCCCCCGAGCAACTCTGGCTGATCCTCAACAGCCTGGCGACGATCGATGTCGCGACCGCGTTGTTGCCGGCGATACGGTGTCGGCTTCTGGTCCAGGTTTGGGACGACGCAGAGCATTTGTGTTTGCAGCGGAATTGTGATCGCCTCACGCGACGCCGCACTGTCGGTCGATTCCGGAGACTTCTGGCGCGGGCGGACCGAACCGCCGTCATCTGTGAACAGATGCGAGAAGCCTATCGGCCCCACGTCAAGAATTCGCCGATCGTCATTCGTCTTGGCGTAGATACAGAGGCGTTGCAACCGCGGTGGGCGCCGAGCCATCCATCGGAATTCCGGATCGGGCTGTCGGGATCCATGTATTGTCATCACGAATGGCGCATTCTTCAACAGTGCTGTGACAATCTTGGATGGACGATCGATGGCAAACGGATCGTGCTGGTGGTCGTCGGAGGGCGCATCGAATTTCGGTCGCGATCCAACGCCGAATGTCGGTTCTACGGCTGGCGACCACCCGAAGAGACACACGAGATCATGTCCAGTTGTGACGTGCTCTATTTGCCACAGTCCTCCGCACCTGAAAACGATCCGCTGACACGTTTGTCCTTTCCGACAAAATTAAGCAGTTACGTCGCAACGGGGCGACCGATTCTGGTCCAGGCTCCGAGAAAGGGCTCACTGCGACCGTTTTGTGAAACACACCATTTCGGCGCCGTGTGTGACGCCGACGATCTCGGTGCGATCGAGAGGTCGCTGCGATTGCTGGCGACGGATAAGTCGTTTCGTGTCGACCAGGCAGAAGCGTCATGCCGTGTGGCCCGCGAAGTACTGACAGCCCGGGCCTTCGCTGCGGGGGTCCGATCACTGTTGGGGATTCCGAGGTCGGAGTCCGATGAACCTTTGCGGATTGCCGGCGAGTCCGAAGGATTCAGTCCGGCCGGACCCGGCGGATCAAGACATTGAATCGACGCATCCTCTTGTTCATGGCGACGCGATCTCCGGTCGGTGGGGTCGCGACGTGGCTGGACCGATTTTGTCGACACATGGATGATCAGGGGTGGAAGACGACGGTGGCCCTGGTCCGCGGTCAGCGTGAGCATGATCCGGCTCGGTTTCGAAAGTTTCATTCGAATCTCAATACGGTCCAGGTCGACGGTCGTGGACTCGATCGAGAAGGCCGGATCCGAGCTTGTCGACGGGCGATCCGCAAGGCCAACCCCATTGCCGTGTTGCCTTTGGGGGTGCTCGACGCCAACGCATCGGTTGTTCGAGAAAAGGTGGCTGGGCGGGCAGTCCATCTGATTGGGCGGGCGCAGGGAAACTTGCCCGCAATGCTTGCCGACTTGCAAGACCTCCGCGACGGATTGGATCATGTGGTTTGTGTCGGAGCAATGACGCGTCGGTACCTTATCCGCTACGCCGGTTTCGAGTCCGAACGTGTCACACATGTGCCCAATGGGGCCTCGCGGGCGACGACCGAACGTCGTCCTCGAACCGACGGCCCCATTCGCTTGGGATATGTCGGCCGTCTGAGTATCGAAGACAAACGCGTTTTGGACATTCCGATTCTCTGCCGCCATCTCGTCGGTCGCGGCGTTCCCTTTCACCTGACCATTGTCGGATCCGGTCCTGCAGAGAAGCCACTTCGAGACCAATTAGCGGAATTTGGCGATCGTGTGCGGATGGTCGGATTCAAGAATAGCGAGCAGGTCTATTCAGAATACTTGCCAGATTTTGACCTGCTGCTTCTGTTTTCCTCCTCCGAGACATTCGGGGTGGCTCTCGCAGAAGCGATGATGAACGGCGTTGTTCCGGTCACTTCACGCTATCTCGGATTTGAATCGGAGCGTTTGGTCGTCGATGGCAAGCACGGGTTGTCGTATCCCGTCGGAGAAATGAGCGCGGCCGCCGACGCGATCGAGAAACTGACACGTTCGCCTCAGCTGATGAAATCCCTATCTCTGGCTGGAAAGCGGCACGCGGAAGAACAATACAGTTGGGATGTGTGCCAGCGCCAATGGCTCGCATTGATCGAACGTGTCACCGCGGAACACCCGATCACACCGGGAAAAGACCTTTGCCAATCCCGCAACGACGACTCAGGACGCTTGGACCGATGGGGGATTCCGCCCGCATGGGTCGACACCGTTCGGCAACTTCGGCGGCGGATGATCCGATCCGGTTGGCAGGATGGAGTCGAATGGCCGCTCTTTCATCGGACGCATTCGCCGGAGCGACTCGCAGAGATCGACCGGAGCTGTCGAGCGATCGAAACCGAACAGCGTTCGCAATCTTCGGAAATCAAACAAACTGCCGGCAAGCGATGAAAACGTATCGTCTGCTAATCGTTTCACGTTGCAGCAATCCGCACGGAGGCGCGGATCGCATCATCGCGGATCTGTGTCGAAATCTGCCCCACCATGGTTGGGAGGTCACGCTAGGATTGACCAAGGGTGCGTCCTTTAACGATCCGGAAGGCTACCGTTCGGTGTATCCCGATTTGCCAATCGTGGAAATCGACGGGACGCTGGGAACTCGATCGAGTCGTTTGACGGCGATTAAGAAGGTTATCGATGAAGTTCGGCCCGATGTCGTTCTTTCGATGCGAGTCTTTGATGCCTATGAAGTTGTCGCGAAGGAAAAACAGAATCGCGGCATCAGACTGGTCGTCGGGGTCCGGGCGTTCGAGGATGACTATTTGAGTGACGTGAAACGATACCGAGATCATATTGACGGGTGCGTCACTTCGGGAAAACTGGTTGCGGAGGCTTGCTGTCGATTTGCAAACTTGGAACGGCAGCGCGTCATCAGTATCGCCGGAGGTGTCCACGCTCCCGAGTGTGCGGTTTCTCGGCAGCCGATCGTCGGCCGACCGGTGAGGCTCCTGTATGCCGGACGGATAGAAAAAGAGCAGAAGCGGTGCCAGGATCTCCCCCTGCTGTTGGCCGAACTCGAGCGCCGGTCGATCGAGTTCGAATTGGATGTGGCCGGAACAGGTCCGTCAGAGTCGGAACTACGAAATCAGCTATCACAATTCGGAGATCGACATGCGATCCGGTTTCATGGGTGGGTCGATCGAGAAACGCTCTATCGCGATCAGTACCGGAAAGCCGATTTGTTTGTCCATTTTGCGGCATGGGAGGGCGTCACGATCGCGCCGCGTGAAGCGATGGCACACGGCTGCGTTCCGGTCATCTCCCGGTTCCCAGGATTGGTGACGGAAGGACAATTTGTTGATGAAACCAACTGTCTGACGTTTCCGGTGGGCGACCCGGTCGCGGCGGCCGGGTGTGTCGAGCGATTGGTCGGGGAACCGGAGTTGATCACTCGGCTTTCGGAGCAAGCAAAGAGGTCCCAATCCGGTTGCTATTCGTTTGACGGTTCGATTGTCGCTTGGGACGCAGCATTTCGAAGCTGGCTCGATGCTCCCATGCGCTCCGGCGTGGTCCCGGTGATCAATGAAAAGTTGCCTGGCAGATTGACGGACCTCGGAGTGCCGGCTTCCGTGCAAAACACATTTCGCAAGTGGGCCGGTCGACCGGTGCGGCATCGAAGTCCGGGCAGCGAGTGGCCGACTTCGAGCGGTTTATTAACCGATGACGAATCTCGTCAAATCGATCAGATTCGGTCCGAAGCGATAGGGACGGCCACGTGACGGACCGATTGCAAAGCATCGATATTCTTCGAGGGATTGCGATTCTGGCAGTGTTGGCGATTCACATGCCGCATGATGCACCCGGGGGATTCCGGGAAAACATCTGGTTTTTTCCTTCACAGTTGATGAATTACGGCTATTTCGGAGTCCACCTGTTCGTCTTGCTGTCGGGCTACTGCATCCATCGCCGTTCCGCGATGAAAAAATTTGACACGGGGAAATGGGAACTCAATTGGCTTCAGTTCTGGCGTCGTCGGTTTTGGCGACTCTATCCACCCTATGTGACGGCGATGGTGGTCAGCCTGTTTGCCGCGGCATGGTTGCACGATGAGTTTGCGATCGACCGCCAAGCGATCGTCACGGACATCGCCTTGCATCTGTTGATGTTGCACAATCTGACCGCAGACTTTGGGACGTCCCTCGGCAATGGCGCCTTCTGGTCTCTCGGTATGGAGGAACAACTGTACGCCGGGTATTTTCTCTTGATCCGTATGATCCGACGCGACAACTGGAGACTCGCCCTGGCTGTTGCCGGGGCGACGACGTTGGCGTGGCGGTGCGTCATGCCCTTTGTCCCTTGGGTCGAAGTCGGCACAATCGAAATCGGAAAATGGTACCTCTGGCCGATGATGTTTTGGCTGCACTGGACGCTCGGTGCTCTTGCGGTCGATGCCTCGTGCGGAAACATCACACTTGGTCGATGGACGCGGTCCCTTCCAGTCGCTTGCGGTTTCCTGTTGATCGCTCTGTTGGCTAATCGGAATTTCGCGGAACTGTTGCAGACCGCGGGGCATGGAGCTTTTCTCGACCCGATCGACGCTCGGATTCAAGAGAGCATTTCGTGGTTGGGTGAGCTGTTCGCGGCGGGTGGCTTTTTCTGTCTGATGAATTGGATGCTTGCGGCCGAAAACACTTTCGTCACTGACAATCCGATCTCGAAGAACGTCGCTTCGTTGGGACGGATTTCCTATTCCGTTTACCTGGTACACGTTCCCGTGATGTACGTGGTCAGCACCCACGAAAGTTTGCCGCCGAGTGGGATCAATTGGCTGTTGCGAGTGCTACTGTACTTAGCGCTTTCCATCGGTTTCGGAGCCCTTTTCTTCAATGCAGTCGAGCGGTGGTTTCTGGGTGGGCGGATGCCACGATTAAAGCCGTCGCCGTCGATCCGGGCAACGTGATGCGTTCAATGCAAAATGGAGTTCGTCGGTGATTGAGAAACTAAGTTCCATCTTGCGAGGGGTCTGGCTGCTCCGACACTCGCATCTGGTGTCGGATCTCGGCGAGCGTCACCGACACCTGTTGCAAGTGCGTGCTGTCAGGAACTGTGGGCGCAACTGTCGTGTTTCCGACGAGGTCGTTTTAAACGGCTTCGATCATCAACGTCTGGTGATGGGCAATGATGTGACGTTGTCCCATGGCATGTTGCTTTCATTCGGCGATCGACACAACGGATTCGGGAAAATCGTCATGGGCGATCGGGTTTGGTGCGGTCCCTACAACAACCTACGTAGCGGGGGAGGGACGCTCACGATCGGCAATGATTGTCTGATCAGCCAGTTTTGCACCTTGGTCGCGCGGAATCATGGGGTTGAAAAAGGGGTCGTGATTCGGAGCCAAAAGCCGACCGAGGATCGACGCGATGTGACCCTCGGGAACGACGTTTGGTTGGGGGCGGGGACAGCGGTCATGCCCGGAGTGGAGATCGCTGACGGCGCCGTGATCGGCGCCGGTTCGGTCGTGACCAGCCATGTCCCTGCAAACGAGATTTGGGCGGGTGTACCTGCCAAACACATCGGTCACCGATAGCGGTCGACGCGTTCGTCGTGGCGGCACGAATGAGTCGATTCCGGGCTTGGCATAACATGATGGACTTGATGAAACATGACCAGCTTGCGTGAATGTCTCGGATGTTGGGCCAACGAGCGGTGGAAGACCGAATGGGTTCTCCGCCAACCGCGTCTGGCCCGTCGGATGGGGATGACTTGGTTGGATTTATGTAACCGAAACGAACGTCTGTTGATCGATGGTGTGACGGGCGCAAGGCTCTGCGATTGGGCCGATTCGTCCATCTTGACGGTCGGTCGGGTCTTTCCACGCGTCCAGGAGCGTCTGTTTCAATACTGCTTTTCGCTTTGGCCGATCGCTTTAAACTTCAATCATGATCGGGTAACGTCGCCCAATCCGGAGGCATCGATTCTGATCGCCGTCGGTGGATCCGAAAGATTGCCCTTGCTTCGAATGGTCCTGGCCTCACTGAGGGGGCAGGTCGGCGTCGAGCTGGAAATCATTGTGGTCGAACAGTCAGATCACGCCGATCTCGAAGACCAACTACCGCCGGACATACGCTACCTGCATCGTCCGAATCCCGTCCCAGACCGCGGATTCAACAAGAGCCTCGCGCTGAACCAGGCGGCTGATCATGCCCGTGGTGCGGTTCTTTTTATCCATGACGGGGACTATGTGGTCCCACGCGAATACGTCAAAGAGGGGATTCGGATTCTGAATCAAAAAAACGGGTGCAGACCGGCGCGTTGGCTGTTCTATCTGGAACAAGACGCGACCCAGCGGGCCATCGCCGAGAATCAGCTCATGTTTCCTGGAATCGAAAAGATTGTGCAGAACAACCCGACGCCCATCGCGATCCGATCGGATGCCTATCGACGAATCGGCGGGCACGACGAAAGCTACTTCGGCTGGGGAGGCGAAGATCTGGAATTCCTGTCTCGGATGAGGACCGGTGGACGTGAAAACGGTGGCACCTTACCGGTTGTTCATTTGTGGCACCCGCCGGCTCCCAAGAAGGCCTCCGGCGACCGCAATCGCGAGCACCACGACCAGACCATGGCGGTGCCCGCTGAACAGAGGATTCGTCAGCTTCACTCGGAACGTCAAGAGAGACCACGATGCCAGAACTTGATGTGACCGTCGTCCATGTGATTCCGGAATCGGTTTTCTCGAATACCTATCACGGTAGCTACAAAGATACGATTTCGCGGGTCAGATTCCTTCAGGAACGTGTCGAGGATTATCGCCAGATTCGGGTGCCAGAGGACGAACCGGCAGCGGTCATGAGAGAACTGGTTGAAATCCGATCGCCTCGGTTCTTGATCGAGTACTCGCTGCTTCCGCGAATCACGGCTGCGATTCGCGAACGTCATCCTGATGCCTTTATTGCGGTCCGGTCACACAACATCGAGCCTTTCCAGCATTTAGACAATCACGGCTGGTGGTCCAAACGCGGCCCCCTCTGGAACGCCTATGCTTGCTCCCGGCTCTTCCGACATGACCTGGTCGCCAAACGGAATGCTTCTGAGATTTGGTCGATCAGTGATTGGGAAACGGCGGCCTATTGGGATCGCCTACCCGGCAGGGCCGAGTGTCGTTGGTTGCCCTATCATTGCCCCGCCCACCTGGTCAACGACGACCCGACCGAACATTCGCAGCGCACCCGGATCGTCTGTCTTCCGACGGCCAGCAAGAACCGCAAGAGTTGGGATTTGGTCACGCGATTTATCCGTTTGGCCGAGCATCTGAAACAAAACGGACGCAGCCGCTACGAATTTGTCATTACCGGAGATCTGCAAGATTGGGGGCTTCCTGCCTCCGACAGCGTTTCGTATACCGGAATGATCGACGACCTTTGCGGTTTCATGAATTCGGTAAACAGTGTCGCGCTCTTATCTCCGTTGGGATTCGGATTCAAGACGACCATCGGTGATGCGATCGCGAATAACGCGAGCGTCTTGATCCATCCAAAACTTGCTCGGCGTTGCCCGCCGATGATCAAGAATGCATTCGTGTCGATCGATACGGAAATGCTGGGCGATCCGGCGGTGATATTCGATCAAATCGACCGGGTGGAAGGGCATGCAAAGCTGGACCGGCAACTGCGCGCAATGAACAACGACGTTCTCCAAGGCCTGCTGCCGGGAAGTCCACGATCGGTCATGACGCAGGGCGTGATCGCCACCAACGAGAGGACCTGAGGGGATGTCGCCTGAGCGGGAAACCAATCACAGCCGACGTGAATCACCGGCGATCTCGATCGTGATGGGAGTCTACAACGGCGCCGCCAAGCTTCGCTTGACCGCGGAGAGTATTCTTCGGCAAACGTTCGATGATTTTGAGTTCATCATTGTCGACGACGGTTCGACCGATGGAACCGAGGAAGGGTTGCGTGAATTGGCGGCAAATGATCCGAGGGTGGTCGTCCTGCGGCAAGAGAATGCCGGACTGACCGAAGCATTGATCGCGGGATGTGCGGCCGCGCGCGGGGATTTGATCGCCAGACAAGACGTCGGTGATCGATCGTTGCCGTCGCGTTTGCAATGCCAGCACGACTACTTGCTCCGACATCCGGAAGTCGTTGCGGTGGGCGCCGGAGGTCGTCGGATCGGCCCGGCGGGAGAGTACTTGGGCGAAGCGACACGTGATTTGTCGCCCGATGCGGTGACGCACGCGTTTCTTACTCAAGGCATCGGCATTTCGCATATGTCTGCGATGTTTCGCAAAGACGCCTACATTCGCTGTGGCGGCTACCGCCGCGCGTTTCGGTATGCCCAGGACGTAGACCTCTGGTACAGGATGTCGCGACTGGGGAGTCTCGCCGAGATCCCCGACGTGTTGTTCGAGTGGGAAACCGAATTGGGCGGTATCAGTGTGGCTAGCCACGACCGTCAACGACGTTTGGCATCACTCGCACGCAAAAGTTTCGACTTCACCTTGCGAGGTCTTGATGATTCGGCGGTGTTAAGGGAAGCGGAAGAAACAAGTTGGGGAGAGTTGCCATCGGCGAGCATCATTTCGCCTCGCGACGCCCGGGCCAACGCGGAGTTTTTCATCGGCAGCCAATTGTATTCACTCGGTGACGGAAGATGTCGTGGCTACCTGAAGCGTGCGATCGCGGAGCGGCCGCTGAAGGTCCGTTCGTGGGCGAAATTAGTGCTTTCCTATTTGAAGATGCAGCGGTCCAGTGCTTGAACGAATGATCGATCTGCACCGCTTGGTGCAGGCTCGCTTGCGCGCCCGATGGTGGGCCGTTCGCGGGGCTTCGTTGGGGCCGAAAGTCAGTATCGGATCGAGAGGCCGGGTCGATTACCCGCGCGGCATCTCGATCGCGATACGTGTCACAGTTGAACAAGATGTCTGGTTTAAACTGGTCGACGAATCGGCGCGGCTGAGCATTGGCGAGTATTCGTTCATCGGACGCGGATCAGAGTTTGATGTGGTCGATCATGTCTCCATCGGGGCGAACACTCTGATCGCTCCGGGGACTTTCATCACCGACCACTCGCACAACTGTGAATCGGGCCGGTTGATTCGTGAACAGGGCTGTTCAAAACGCCCGGTTCGTGTGGGTGATGACGTGTGGATTGGTGCCAGGGCGACGATTTTGTCGGGTGTGACCGTCGGAAATGGTGCCGTCATCGGTGCCGGAGCTGTCGTACGAGCGGATGTGCCCAGCGGCGAGATCTGGGCGGGTGTTCCGGCACAAAAAATTCGAGAACGGTAGTTTCAATCATGAGTCTCAATGCGATCCGCCCGGAAAATGTCGGACAATGGCAACCAACGCAACCGATGATGATGCGTGTCGCGGCGTCGTTGAATCGACTCTCTCCACGCGGCAAAGGAGCGATTCCGCGGACGATCGGACGTCGATTCGGAACACACTGGAAGACCACCATCACAACGGATTCGGGATGCGTACTGGCTGTTGATCCCGCCAACCTGGATCTTTACGTGACGATCGAAAATGAAGGGGCGTGGGAACCCTGGATTCTCCGCGCCTGTGCGATCGTGATGAGACGGGGAGGAGTGATGTTCGATGTGGGGGCGAATGCGGGTGCCGTTTCCAACGAAACTGCGTTGGCATGTCCCGGCATTACCATCAAGGCGTTCGAGCCGCAGCAGGAACTTGCCGAACTGGTTGCGGTGTCGGCCTGTCTAAACGGGTTGAACAACATCGACGTGTTTCCCGTTGCCGTCGGAGAACATGACGGCACGGTGGAACTTCATAAGCCGGCACACGCGCTTCATGCCTCACTGATGGCCTCGGACGAGGCGGGGGAATCGATCGTAAAGGTGCCACTGGTTGCATTGGACGGAACGATCCGGTCGGGACAGCTTCCGCCGCCGAATCTGATCAAGATTGATGTCGAAGGAGGCGAATTGGGGGTCTTGTCGGGAGCCCAAAAGACGATCGCAGAGCACCAGCCGGCGTTGCTATTTGAAGCCAATGAGAGTGCGAACCGTTTCGGGTACAGCCGGGATGATCTATGCAGTTTGATTCGGCAATGTGCGGCCTACGAGTTTTTTGTGGTTGCCCCAGGCGACGTCCTTGCCGTTCCCACGGGTCGCGCCGAAGAGTTTGAGCCGGATTTCCAACGTCTGGAAACCTGACCCGTTGCGGCAAGAACCTGTTGTAAACTCATCGCCCCTTCAATTCACTTGTCCGAGTTCAAAACCGATCTATCGATCGTGATCCCGACCTTGGGGCGTGATGCCGTTCTGGTTGCGACGATCGAATCCCTGTTGCGTCTTCCGACCCGCGCCGACGAAATCATTATCGTCGACCAGACACCGCAGCACGCGACGGATACAGATGCCAGGTTGAAGCAATGGAGCGACCAAAGTCGGATCCGTTGGGTTCGACTCGATAGGCCCTCCATCACCTGTTCGATGAATCATGGGTTGCGCATCGCGACCTCGGGGCTCGTCCTCTTTCTCGATGATGACATTCGGCCACGCGGAGATTTGGTCGGCCAACATCGAGCCGCCCATGCCGAGTGTCCCGAGCGGTGGGCGACCGTCGGGCAAGTGTTGCAACCGTGGCAGAAACCGCTGGATGTTGACGCACCACGCCTGCTGACCGGATTACGGTTGGATGAAGATTTTCCGTTCCATTCGACGCGGGAAATGGAAGTGCACAATGTGATGGCAGGGAACCTCTGCGTCCACCGAGAGCGCGCCCTGTCGATCGGCGGTTTCGACGAAAACTTTCAGGGAGCGGCCTATCGATTTGAGACGGATTTTGCCCGCCGAATCGAAGCGGCGGGCGGAACGATCGTGTTTCTCGGTGGAGCGGGAATCGATCATCTGAGAGTCGCCAAGGGCGGGACTCGACTCGAAGGTGACCACCTCAGGAGTGCCTCTCCTCGCCACGGGGTTGGAGATCACTATTATGCGATGCGGCACGCCGAGTCGCGCGTTGAGGCACAGTTCTATTGTCTCCGACGGATGTTTCGCGAAGTCAGGACGAAATTTCATCTGATGCATCCGTGGTGGATTCCGGTCAAGCTTGTGGGCGAGGCGCGTGCCTATTTCGAAGCGAGCCGCTTGATCCGTCAAAATTCCGATTCGATCACTTGCCGACACGACCATTCAAGATAGCGTCAATGAAGCTTGCATTCTTGACCACCCATCCGATTCAATACCAAGTCCCGGTGTTCCGGCAGTTGGCAGCGGAATCCGGCATCGACTTTCAAGTGCTGTTCTGCACGATCCCGAACGCGGCACAACAGGGCGCGGAATTTGGCGTCGAATTCCAGTGGGACATTCCGCTGTTGGAAGGCTATCGCTATCACGTTTTGGAGAATGTCGCGAAGAATCCGGGACTGATGCATTTCGCCGGATGCGATACGCCAGGCGTGGGCGAGTGTCTCCGGGAACATTCGTTTGATGCGGTGGTGGTCAACGGATGGGTCGTCAAGAGTTGCCTTCAGACGGCTCGGGCTTGCAAACGTTTGCGCATTCCATGCATCGTCCGCGGAGAGGCGAACAATCTTCGACCGCGTGCATGGTGGAAGCGGCTGATCCATCGACGGCTGATGCGTTATTTCGACGCGTTTTGTCCGATCGGACAATCGAGTGCCGAATTTTATCGCGAGCTCGGTATCGGCGACGATCGAATGTTTATGGCGCCGTACTGCATCGAAAACGAACGCATTGAGTCCACAAGTCCCAAGGATTCGAAGGCGGTTGCCGATGCAAGACGTCGTTTCGGCATCGATCGCCAGCGCGTGTGCTTCTTGTTTTGCGGCAAACTGATCGAAAAGAAGCAGCCGATCGGATTGATGGAGGCGATCGCGGCCGCAAAAGAGCGTGGGGGTGTGTTCGAAGTGTTGGTCGTGGGGGACGGGGACCAGCGTTTGGAGTGCGAGCGGCTTGTTCGGGAACAACAGCTTCCCGTGAAGTTCACCGGCTTTTTGAATCAATCCGAAATCGGTCAAGCCTATAGCGCATCCGACGCACTTGTTCTGCCTTCAGACAACGGAGAAACCTGGGGGTTGGTCGTCAACGAAGCGTTTGCGGCGGGACTGCCTGCGTTGGTCAGTGATCAGGTAGGCTGTCATCCCGATTTAATTCACGCAGGTGAAACCGGGTGGTTACACCCATTCGGCGATTGGCAAACACTTGCCGACCAGATGTGTCGGGCAGCCGGCGACCGTCGCGGTCTTGCAGAAATGGGCCGCAATGCGAGAGCATTGATTCGTCGCTACAGTCCGCGCGATGCAGCCGACGGGATCTTGCGGGCCGCCCGCTATGCGACCGAGCAGGGCAGTTGACATGATGCGAATCGCGCTACTGGACACGACGATCCCCGGCCAACCGGGCAGCATGGGTCGCTATCGCGAACAGTTGGCCGCTGCATTGACAACGTCCTATCCGCAGGACGTTGTCGTGTCGACGGAGTTTCTCGGTTGCGACCGGGAGACACTCGAGCGGATACCAAGCCGATTGCGGATGTGGCGTCGGCACCACCACATCTGGTGTGCCGCCCGAAATTTGGATGTTTCCGATTATGACTTGGTCCATCTGCTTGACGGCAGTTTCGGCTACGTCGCCGCCGCGGTCTCGACGGATCGCGTCGTGGTGACAGTGCACGACGTGATCCCGCGATTGCAAATGGACGGAGTGTTTGCGGGTGCGCCTCCGGTCGGTCGTGGGGCAAGGTGGTTGATCAACCGGTCATTACAAAGTGTCCGGTCATCGCGTGTGATCTGTGCGGACAGTCAAAGCACCGCGAACGACTTGCTGCGTCACGCCGGTGCTGCAAAACGCGATATCCAGATCGTGCCTCTGGCGGTCGACACGGAGTTGTTCGAAGGCCCGCCGTTGAATTTCGCCGACGTCGGTCAACCGAATCCCTATTTGTTCCACTTGGGCAACAACGGGTTTTACAAGAACCGTCGCGGCGCGATCGAAATTCTGAAACGGATCGGTCTGGCCGTTCCTGTCGGGTTGGTGTTAGCCGGTCCTCCGCCGGATGATTCGCTCCGCGAGTTTTGTCGGGAAAGTGGGATGGCGGATCGCGTTGTGTTCGTCACTGATCCCGACCAACAAACACTCGCCAGGTATTACCGCGGTGCGGCCGCGTTCGTGTTCCCCAGCCTGTACGAAGGTTTCGGATGGCCGCCGCTGGAAGCGATGGCCGCTGGGTGTCCCGTGGTGTCGAGTAATGCCGGATCGCTTCCGGAGGCCATCGGACACGCTGGGATCATGGCAGATCCTGATGACTACGACGCAATGGCCAAAGCGTGTGAAAGGCTGTTGGTCGATCAAGCGTTTCGCAGCGAGATGATTCAATCCGGACGGGAACGCGTGAATCAGTTCAGCCGAGAGCGATTGGCCGAGCGGATGATGTCAGCCTATCGCGACGTCTTAAGACCTGAAGCTTGAAATTTGAAACCTAACGCTAAACTCGACACTTCTCGAAAGGCCTGTCCTTCCTCGCATTCGATCGCCAACAAAGTTGGCCGTCTTCTGTGGGCGATTTGCTGGTGGACGTTCTTCCGGCCCTCTCCAAGGATCATTTTCGCGTGGCGCGTTTTGCTGTTGCGCGCTTTCGGAGCGGATGTCAGCCGTTACTCGCGAGTCGATCCGACCGTTCGGATTTGGGCTCCCTGGAATCTGAAGATCGGGTTGGACAGCTCAATTGGGCAGCACGTGGACCTCTACAACCTCGGTCGCATCGAGATTGGAGATCAGGCCACCGTGTCTCAGTACAGCTATTTGTGTACGGGATCTCATGACCTTTCGGATCCGACGATGAAGTTGACAACGTCGCCGATTCGAATCGAGGACGGCGCCTGGGTCTGTGCGCGTTCGTTCGTCGGTCCGGGAGTGACGATCCGTGAAGGTGCCGTCGTGGGGGCATGTGGCGTTGTCGTCAAGGATGTCCAGGCTTGGACAGTTGTTGCGGGCAACCCGGCAAGGGAGATCAAAAAACGGAAGCTCTCGTCATGACGATGGCATGTGAACCTGAGGTCTTGAACCGTGCGACGCTGCCAGTGTCTGTCGTCGTGTTGGCAAAAGATGAAGCACGAAACATTCAACGTTGTTTGCGGGCACTGCGATGGGCTGATGAATTGGTTGTCGTCGATGACGGGTCGACCGATCAGACCGTTGAATTGGCACGATCGGAAGGGGCTCGCGTGCTGGAACATCCGTTCGAGTCTTTCGCAAAGCAACGCAATTGGGTACTCGAGCACGGCGAGCTCCGAAATGAGTGGGTGCTGATGCTGGACGCTGACGAAGTTGCCACGGAAGAGTTTGCCGATGAAATCGCCGCCGCGATCGAATCGGCGGAAGAGGACGTGGTCGCATTTCGCACTTGCCGGAAAACGATGCTTGACGGCGCGTGGCTAAAGCACTCTGACGGGTTTCCGGTTTGGATCATGCGTTTGGTTCGGCGCGGCAAGGCGAAGTTTGAAGACAGCGGACACGGCGAAGTCCCTGTCCCCGACGTGGAAGGAAAGGTGAGGACAATCCACGCCCCTTTCGTGCACCATGCGTTTAGCCGTGGAATGGACGATTGGTGGATGCGACATGTCCGCTATGCCGGTCGTGAAGCACGGCGTGAAATCGAAGAACAGTTCGAAGAATCGGTGTGGTCGATCTTCAGCCTCGATTCGAGCGTCCGTCGTCGTGGACTGCGAACGCTTTCGCGAAGACTTCCGGCACGAGGTGTCTTGAGATTTCTGTACCAATACGTGCTCAGGGGAGGGATGCTCGACGGATCCGCAGGGTGGCGGTACTGTCGGATGATGGCATGCTATGAATCGATGATCGCGATTCGCAAACACGAATGGAAGCGATCGCAATGTGACGGCCAGCGCCCGCCGAGATGATTGTCCGATGGATCTAATCTTTTACATCATTGTCGCGATCGGGGCGCTGGTTGCGATTGCCGATTGGCGCAGCGGGCTGGTCATCGCCATTGTTCTGGATTGCTTGCGTGATCCGATTCGGAAAATGACAGAAGGTGAACCGACGACGTTGACCTACTGTGTTTGTGTGATTTGGGGAGTCGCGGCGGTCAACCTGATTTTTGCCGGCGACCGGGGACTTCGAACGATCCGCAATCGTTTCCCATGGATCGAACGGTCTGTGATGTGGTACGTGATGGGGTTGGTGCCCGGGGCGATCATTGCGTTGGCCCTTTACCAGAACGGCGTGCTGTTGGCCGCATTGGGGTTCGTCTCTTATGCGGCCCCGTTGCTGGGGATTGCGTTGGGTGCGGCGTTGGCCTACGACTTGAAACAGCTCAAACGGATTCTGCAGGTTTATGTCGTTGTGAATTCGGTTGCGTTCGTTGGGTCGCTCGCCGAATGGCTGCAATGGGATTGGCCGGGACTCGGCGGACTTCACGGGTTTGAATGGATCCGCCACATGCCTGGCGTCGTTGTCCCGTTGATCTCTGGTTTCTTTCGCAGTCCGGATATCGCCGGGTTTCACGCCGCCAATACGATGATGGCTTCCGCAATCTTGCTCATGAATCGAGGGGATAAGCCAGGTTTTCGACGTTCGATCCACCCGGTCTGGCTGAGCACCGCCGTGTGGAGTGTGGTTCCATTGATGCTGTGTGGAAGGCGGAAGATGCTGATCATGCCGGTTGTCTTTTTGATTTCCTATCTGTTGTACCTGCAGGTCGCGGCGAAGAAGAATGTGTCCCAAGCCGTCGGGTATGTCGTGCTGCTCGTCGCGATCTCCGCAGTGCCGTTGTCAATTTATCGGGATCAGGAAGGATTGGAGGATCATCAGGCTTACTATGCCACGACGATCAGCGACCTCGCTCCACGCTTGAAAGACAACGTCGGCGGAGGCGTCATCGATACGTTGAAACAATCCGGATTCATCGGTTCCGGACTTGGCGTTGCCACGCAAGGGGCACAGCACTTCGCGACCGAGGCCAGACGTGACGTCTGGCAGGAAGACGGGATCAGTCGACTTTTTAAAGAACTCGGTATCCCCGGTGTGCTACTCATGTCCGTCGCATTCCTAATCCTGTTTCGAAACTGTCGCGAACAAATCCGTCGTCAGAGGTTTTTGCCGCTGATCGAGATTCAGGCCTTCACCTTCGCGCTGGTGATGGCGAACCTTGCCTCATTCGTCGCCTCGCATCAGCATTTCAGCGGCGACCCGGCGAACGCGTTGTGGGTTTTGCTGTTCGGAGGTGTCTTCGTGGGGACGCTCGCAATCCAGCCCCCCCTGAACGGAGGGCGGGATTTGTAGGGTTCGTCACCGTCATTGCAGTGATCCCCAATTTGACTTGACCGCACCATGGCGGTTTGACGCGGCGAAAGGAATTGCTCGGGTCGGATGGTATCGATTATGGGGGGCTCGTCGCGCGAAGGAGACGCAAACACTGCCAAATGAGGGGGCGTCGGGGAGCGAATAAGCAACAATGGAGATTTTCTACCACCGAGATGTTGCATCTGCTCACGTTCTCACTAGTCTCTAGGTTGCTTGTGTGCATCCCTTGATTTGACAGATGAACGACGCCCAACAATGAACTGCTCGAAACTACTTGCTACCGCTGTAATCGCGATGATGGCCTTCAGCGGGAGCGCCAATGCCGCGTTGGTTTCATTCCTCGGTTCGGTAGACACCGGCAGCCCGGTCGCTCTCGGGTCCTTTCCGCGAAATTTCAAGTTGGTGTTGGACTATGATCCCGCCCCAGGCGGTATCGATACCACGGTCAGTGGAACCCTGACATTTCCCTCGACCCCGAATCCGAGCACATCGAATCCGGATAGCAACGCCGAGGTCACGGTAGCCACCACCGGAACACTTCGTGTGCGAGACAATTTCGGGACCACACCTCAGGATATTGCGGCGTTCAGCGGAACGGTCGCGGCTGGTCTTTTGGGGCCGAATTTCGTGAATTACAACTTTTCGTTCTTGAATCCGCCCGACACGGTTTCCTCCACCGACCTTTCGCCTGCTTCCTTGGCTGTTCTGATCAATGGCGAAACGACGATCGCATTTTCAGGAGGTCCGAACGGATTCCGAGGCGACGGAACCATCCGTGGGGCACCGGAGCCCGCGACGATGGCCGCTTTGACGGGACTGGTTCTCGGCGGCTGCGGAGTCGGCTACCGACGCCGCAAGCGTCGCCGAGCAGAGGAAGAAGAAAAGTAGGCCATCTTGAGCTGATTGTCGACGATGGATCAACAAAGGCGAGTCCCAGTGGGATTCGCCTTTTTTTGTTGAAATTCAAGGTTTCAAGGACTCTAACGCGCCCATCGGTCATGATGACCTTGGAACCGCTTCTTCGCCGAAATGATCATGGTGCAGGCCGATGAGTCGCTTGGGTCTATTTCTGACGAATTCGAATCGGCCGGCGATGCGGCACGTTAACATTCGCTTCATAATACGGATCGAACGCACGTTGACGCGTGTTGAGTTGAATTCCGAGTCCGCCCAAGTCTTTGATTTTGCACAACGCCTTTTCGAATGCATAGTGAGCGCTCCCAAACGATTGCATCCGCCGTATTTTGGGGCTCGGCCTTTGTTGCGCCGATGCCGGGGGGGGCGGTCTACCTTTCATGGCTCAGCGAGCATGATCAATACGGGTACATTTTTCCGCTATTGATCTCGGTCGTCGCGCTCGTCCTGTTCCGTTGGGATTATCGGCTTCGGTTGCCGACGTCGTGGTTATCCAATGGTCTGGTGGTTGGCGGGTTGGCGTTGACGTTGTTTTCAACCTACCGGACTTCGCCTTGGCTGACCGCGGTCGGATTCGTACTGATCGCGACCGCTTGGTTGCACACGCACCACGCCGATAGCGTTTCGCGTCAACGACTGACCTACCTGGCACTGCCGTTGGTGATGCTGATCCGTCTTCCGCTAAATCTGGATTTGGCCTTCAGTTCCACCCTGCAGCGTTTTACGTCCCGAGTTAGCAGCTATTTGCTCGATGCGTTCGGAGTCGCGCACTATCTGCGTGGCAATGTGATCGAGTTACCCGGCGGGACGCTCTTCGTCGAAGAGGCGTGCAGCGGGGTCCAGTCACTCTTCACCGTCCTCTTTTTGGTTTGCCTGTGGGTCGTTTTTCGTCGACGACCGCTTGTTTCGACGCCGGCCTACGTCCTGGCTGGCATGGTGTGGGCGATGGTCATGAACGTCATGCGAATCACATCGATCGCCTTGGCACAAGAATGGTATGGATTTGATCTTTCCGAAGGCCCCGCCCATGCGACTCTCGGATGGGTCTGCCTAGTCATCGCGGTGTTGCTTACCCTTTCGACCGATCGCTTGTTAAACGTGATGTTTTACCCGGTTCCTCCGGACGAGTCTGGTCATGAAGGCAATCCGGTGGCACGACTGTGGAACCGCGCGTTGATGGTGGGTGTTGAATACGATGTCGACCACGAGGAAGTGGGGCTGGCTGATTTGAAACCAACGACGGATCATCAACATCCGAATAATCAACCGAGACCGGAGTTCGAAACGGCGCTGGTGGGGGCTTCAGTGTTGGTGTGCCTGCTTTCGCTCGGTCTCGGCTACCGCGTCGTCGAATCCCGTTTCGGGAAGGTCGCCGTCGATGCGAATCGGCCGTTGCTGTGGGTTCCGGACGAGGATCTATTGAGTACGACGCGATACGCGCCGCTCGTCACCGATCATCAGGCGTTGCGAGAGGCGAACAGTCGGCAGCTGGGAAACCATGCGGACGTCTGGACCGTCGTCGTTGACGGCATGCCGGTGCGACTCGCGGTCAGCCAGCCGTATCCGGAATGGCACGACATGCGAGCCTGTTACGAAGGGAACGGATGGCAGATCAACGATTGGATTCCGGTATGGCAGTCCGCACAGGACGACGCAGCGGTCGAGAAAGATTCCGGTGAAGAGGGACTCGAAGTTTCGGTCGATCAATGGCCCGTTTCATATTTGGAGATGGTCAGAGATACCCATGGGTTCGGAACACTATTGTTTTGTGGTTTGACGCGGGACGGCGAATTACTGCAACCGCCGATGATGGGATTAGGTTCCTTGTTTGACGCGCGACTTCGTGATCGAAACTCACTTTCGTCGAAAGTCATCATGTTGCAATTGTGGACCGAGTCGCAGATGCCGCTCGTGCCTGATCAGGTCGACAAGCTCGAAGCGCTTTTTGAGGCCTTCCGGCAGCGCGTCCGAGGCGGACTGACCGAGGAGGCCTCCGGACAGCCCTCTGGTGTGGAAGTCGTCGGCGAACGCAGCGAAGTGGAAAGGAACCGCCGATGAACCTCATGAAACTTTTCCGTCGCTGGTTTCGATTAAGCCGGCATGCCGTCATGACCGTGCTCTCGTTGCCTGCACGCGTGGATCTGATCGGGCGACTTAGTCGAGCGTTCGCATTCCCGCAACACGAGTGGGCTCGGCGTTTGCGGCGAAATTTGGCGAGTGAGCCTGAAACGGTCACTTGGCAGCAGGCAGTCAATCCCTTGTTTCTGATCAAGTGGGGCACGGTATTCTTTTGGAAATGGTTGCTCACTCGTCCCTACATGGCGCTCGCTCCGGCGATCCCCGCCTTGCTGGTGTTGGTGGTGTTGGCCGCTACCGCGGTCGTAATCGCGCGTCGAGATTCCGGTCAGACCCAGACGATCTATTTGGACAAGTTGCGTGCGGCGATGGCATCGGGAGAGACCGAAGTTGCTGCCGTCGCGGCGCAGCGGCTGTTGGAATTGGACCCTGAAAACTTGGAGCACCAATACCAGCTTGCCATGCTTGATGACGAATTGGGACGAACCGAATCGGCGCGAAGAGCGATTTTTCGTCTTGCGATTCAAAAACAGTACGGGCCCGCTGCGCTTTGGATGCTCAAGGCACTTGTTTACGATGAATCGGCCAAATCCGATAGTGAATCGGGAGAATTAGTTCGTCGAACCAGCTGGGGCAAAGCGGAGCAACAACTCTGTCACCAGTGTGCAACGGTTGCAATGAGTCATCTACCGTCCGACAGGGCCCGATTTGCGCAAAAGCTGTACGCCGGTTTCCTGGCGGAAAATGGCTTTTATGGTGACGCACTTCGGCACTATCAAGAGCTTTCAGAATCAGAGCCCTCGGTGAACCTCGCCGCGGCGCTGCTGGCCGATCGAGTCAAGGAATACGACTCAGCGCAGCGTTTTGCCGAGGCTGCTATCGGATACCTCAAGCCCAAATTCCTGGCACAACCCACCGCCGTGCAACTTCGATTGCAATATGCACAGGCACTGGTGCTGGACGAACAATTCGATGAGGCGTACCGCCTGCTTGTTGACGGCTACAAGTTAACGCCCGAGCCGATTCTGCTGACCGCCACTGCGGAAGCCTTGGTCTTCCGGGCGAAGAACTTGCAACGGGCGATCGGCGATCGTGAGTCAGTTGCCAAGCGATCAGAATTCATCTTCGATGCGCAGAAGATTGCTCCACAGAGCCCGTTGGTGATCGAATCGGTCGTCGAACTCTTGATCGACTGTGCGGAGGCGGAAGACGACGGTCTCAAGAATGTCCGCCGTGATTTGCTTCGAGGACTTGATCCCGCGTCCAAGCATTTCGTCGAGGGGACCGTGCTCATGATCAGGGGCGAGGAAGATAAGGCACGCAGCCACCTTGAGCTCGCCGCCAGCCAGGCCCAAGGAAACCTGGCAGGAATGCTGAATAATCTGGCATATGCCCTGGGGCGGTCGGATGAAAAGTACTTGCCACGAGCGCTCGAATTGTCGGAACTCGCGTTGGAGAAGCTGCCCGGCCATCCGAGTCTTCTCGAAACTCGTGGGCAAATCTTGTTACGAATGGAACGGTACCACGATGCCATTGCCGATCTGGAAAAGGCACTCGCCGATCCGACACTCAGACCGATGGTGCACGCGTCACTCGCGAGAGCTTATGAAGCGCTTGAGCTGGATGATTTGGCGGAGCAGCACCATGACATGGCCCACGAGTATGCCGGTGAAAAGACGCCATCACCTTGAATTCGATGCGTTTTTTTTGTAGACGCTCCTCTGACGTGCTCTCCGATGCGGGAGAAATGGCTTTGCCGCAGCTCGGCCCGAGCGACGTCGAGTTCTCGTTCCGGTGCACGAATCGGCGCGATGTGATCGCAAGTGATCATCTGACGCGACAAGCAGCTAGCGTCGACCACCTTGGCGTCGGCCGGGACGATAGTAGACCGCTTCCATGATTTCGTCCGGCGGCAGCAGGTCCAAAACGTCGGGATCCTCACGTTCTCGGTAGCGATCCAGCGGCGTCGATTCGTCGGCTTGAAATGCCGGCGAATTGCGACGAAGCGATTCGATCGTCCAGGTCCGCAGCGTGTCGTTGACGGCGACCATTTCTCCGGCCAACTCGGTCGACAGGCTTGTCAACGCACTCAAGTCCTCTCGTGCCTGGTCGTCCAACAGCGATCTTAAGTCCTGGTACTCTTGGTCGCTGATCGGGGGGATTCGTGGCGGCGGACGTCGCCCCGGATCGCGTGACGCGTCTGCCGCCGAATCGTCGGTGGACGCCGCAAGCTGACGCCCGTTGCCCGCCCCTCGCGGCCCGCCTCCGCCGGGGCCCAACCGCAACCCGCCCCCGAAACCGGAGAATCCAGGGCCGCGTCCCCTGCCACGCCAATCGGGATCGCCGACTAAGGATCGCAGCATAAAGTACTCGGCCCATTGCTCATCGCGGCCTTGTTCCTTCAACATCGCCTTGCCCCGATCCAACGCAACGACCAATCCGGGGACTTGTTCCAGGCGTTCGTTCATCAACAGTTGGAGCCACAGAAAAATCCGGTCCGAAGTCTCCTCGCTGATCAGTTTCCCGGAGTCTCGCGCCAAATCGTTCATCGTGATGTCGATGGCCAAATCGATCGCGTTTTGACGCACGGCTTCATCGGGGCTGAACAAATCATCGCGCAGCTCTTCGCCGACACTTTCGATCCAGACGGAGGCTGCCTTCATGGTCCGCAATAGTTTCTCGCTGTCTTTGGCCTTGCGGACTTCGTCGGCGATCCGTCGGATTTCCGCCTTGGCTTCATCGCTGAATCCGCGATAGGCTTCCCAGCGGACGACCAATTTTTCGCGGGTCTCGGTCGGCAGCGACTGCAGTGCGGCATCGCGATCTTGCAAGGGCATCTCGGCGACGACACTCGGCGGGGCCATCTCTCGACGCCCGACCTGCTCCATGGTCTCAATCATGTCCTGCCAGCGCGGGTTGTAGGCGAGTTGGTAGAACAGCGAAAAATTGTCTCCCAACTTGTACGCTTCGTGGTCCTCGGCGATCGCTAGTTCCGCCAGATCGTGTTGCAAGGCGATCCGATTGGCGATGGAGACACCGACCGCGCCGGCGGCGAATCCGACGACGACCAAGGCGACGAAGGCGACGCGTTTCCAGTGCTTGCTGAGCCAACCGGCGTCGGCCTGCTTGTTGGGAATGATGTCGGCGACCAACAGTTCGATCGTCGATTCGACCAGTTTTTCGTTGCTCGGTTCGGTGGGCAAGTCATCGAGCCATTCCCAGCCGGTTTGCAAGGTTTGCAATCGCCGCTGGAACTCGGTTTCGGCGACCAACCGTTTCTCCACGGCTTTTCGCTGTTCGTCCTCGAGTTCATCGTCCAGGTAGGCGACCAATAGCTCGTCGTCGGGATCCACCGGCTGATCATCGGTCAACAAGACACTGTCGCTCATGGCTCCACCTCGCTCGGGATCATGCCCGCCTCGATATAGGGCTGCAAGATTTCACGCAAATTCACACGGGCCCGACTCAACAAGGATTTGACCGCTTTGGTGGTCAGCCCCATCGTCTCGGCGATTTCGGCATAGCTGAGGTTTTCAAATCGCGACAGCATCAGCGCCGTGCGCTGTCGTTCGCCCAATGCTTCCACGGCCTGGCGAACGATCGCACCGCGTTCGCTGCCTTCGACCAACCGCCCGGGCATCAACGAACTGGCGTCCAAGGCGGTGGCGGCCAAGATGCCGACCGCCCGGGACCCGTCGGCGGTCGGCGGGGCATCGATTTCGTTGACTTCCTGACGCCGCCCCTGGCTTCGTGCCGCGTTGCGGGCCACATTGGCGGCGATGGTGAACAGCCAAGTCGAGAACTTCGCGCCGGGTTCGTAGCTGTGCCGGGCCCGAAACACACGCATGAACGTCTCTTGGGCCAGATCCTCGGCCAGATCCGGTTTCGGCCCGATCGTCCGCATCAAACGCACCAGCCGCGGTTGGTACTTGCGCAGCAATTCCTCAAACGCAACTGCATCATCGTTTCTGACGCGCATCATCAACCGGACGTCGGGATCCGATTGCTGGTAACGCAGTGCGGTGGATTCACTAACAGCCAAACGACCGGGGACGCTAAGAGAAATGAAAAATCGGCATCGATGCCTGCGATCGTGCTCCTTAGTCTATCACGATAGAACCCGCCTCAGCAGTCCAGGTTTCGCTCAAACACGCCTCCGAACGGATTCCCGCACCCGGCGGGTGACCGTAATCCCGACCACCGCCAGCAATTCGACGCCGATGAACAGCAATCTTGCCAAAATTGCCGCCAAAAGAGCTTGCGAGCTGCCGATCACCGGCGCCAAGACCACCGCCAACGTCAATTCGCGGACCCCGGCGCCGCCGGGCAACAACGACGCGAAGCCGACCACCATTGCCAGGGCGATCGAGGCCGTCGCGGCGGCATGCCGGACCGCTGCCGAAAATTCCGCTGGCTGGCCCGGAAGACTTTCGACCAGACACCCAAACGAGGCCCCGATCAGCACCCAGGCCAGCCCCTGCCAGAACCAGGCAGAAAGGAAAAAACGCCAGTCGTGGCTAACCGCGACCGCAGCGGTTTCCGCCTCCGGGGCTGCATCGTGACCTTTCCCTGCCATGGCGGTCTGTTTTGAGCTGACCTTGGCCACGACTCGTTTCAACACGGGAGGCAGCGTCGGCAACGTCGCCGCGATCCCACCCAACAGGGCACACCACGCGATCCAGCGCGACACCGGCAGCAAGAAAATCAAACCGCCGGCCACCGCCGCGCCGACCGCCATCATCGTCAGCGTTTCCAAAAACACGGCGATCGATCCGGCGACCAGCGGAACCCCCGCACCGGCCAGCCGTCCAGCCCGGATCACCACCACCATCGCTTTACCCGGCACATACTTTCCCAGGTGGCCGACGACTTGAGCCGACAACACGTCCCCCAGCGGAGCTCGATAGCCCAGCACACGCGTCCCTTCGTACAACACCAACCCGCCGGGAATCAGACTGATCCCGTAAAAGGCGGCGGCCAACCCGATCATTGGCCAACCGAGATTTTCGATCGCGGGGACAGAGGACCGAGCCACCACCAGTTCACGCTCGATGCGGTTGCGCTGGCCGGCCGTTTCGGCGGAGGCCAGCGCGGCTTCCAACTCCTTGATCCCCGCGATCGCGGCGGATTTCTGTTGACTCCATTGCCGGACGGCAGCACGCGTGGCCAGAATCAGCCCCACGATCACGATGATCGCGATCAACGCCCGAGCAATTTGCTTGACCCTGGGGCTCATTCGGCGTCCGGATATCGGATGGATTCCTTTCGCAGCCGCACTTTCCATTTCTTAACGACTTCTTCGCGGCGGCTGGCAACTCCCTCTTCGGGTTTGAAGAACAAGGTCGTGCCGCTGATGTCGCGCAAGTGTTCCGATGCCAAGACGCGAACCGGCATGGAAGCCGACTCCAGGTCCGCGACCAGTTCCGCATCGCCACCGGTTTTCAGCTGATCTTGCGAGTACCCGGTCAGCAGTCGAAACAGGGTGTCACCATCGGCGTTGTCCATCGCTTCGTTCTGGCCCGCGATCGCCGTCCGCACCGCCGCGGCGTCCTCCACGCTGCGGTCCATCATTTGCCGGACTGCGTCCAGGTGGGACGACCAATACAGTCGCTGCTTGGGGTTGCTGAACAATCCGTCGACGCCGAAGTAGGCCGACGCGTCGCCGAGGGCCAGCATCGTTTTTCCGGCCAACGCCGCGACCTCATTGCGGCGGAATCCCAACGCAACACGCAACGACAGCAGCAACGAATCGGAGTCATCGCTGCGGACCAATTCCAACAGGTCGCCGGCCGCTTCGGATTCCAGCGAGCCCGTGTCGACTTCGGGATCGATCCAGGACGGCAGGGGAGTCGGCTGGGTCACCGTGTTGACGCCCGGATCGGTCGCACTCAAGTCAAGCACGACCTGTCCGCCGGCCGGAACGTCGGTGGGGTTGCCATGACCGGTGATCGAAACATTGCCGGCCACGCAGGTCAGCACCACCGACGTGCGGTGGTTATCGGGCAGCATCGGGTCGGCACTCAACGGCCGATGATGTTGGACGTCAATCGCCAGCACGGCCTGCCCCGTTTCGCTTTGGGCCTGGATCGTGGATTCGCCGAAGGTCATCGCCAAGCTGTTTCCCGGCTCGGGCAATTGCACAATGCCCTTGCCGAACCGCACGTCCACGTTCACCGTCGCCTGACCAGATTTCCAACGGAGTTCTGTCGGGCCGACCAGGGTACAGGTCAGGGATTCATTGCCGGCGATCACAAATTCGGCGCGATACTCCGGCCCGCAAACCACCACGTCGCCCGGTGTGACGTCTGATTTCGGCGTCATCAACGCCCACTTGGTTTCGTCGACTCGCTGTGCGACCAACGCGGTGTCGGACGCCAGGGTTGCCACCTCCCGATCTGCGGCGGCGGGATCGGTCGGCAACTCCATCTCGGGTGTTTTGGGTTCCGGGGCAACCGTCGCGGAGTCGTTCTGATCCGGTAGCGCCGCGATCCGCTGGTCGGCCATCGCCGGCGGCACCGGCGGGCCCTCGGAGTCTTCCATCACGACCTCCGCCGGCCCGGGTTGCTGCGGGGCGGGCGCAACGGTTTCGCCGAGATCGCCCTGCGGAGGCACCGGAGGTGGCACCGTCGCTGGCACCGGCACCGGCGGCGCGTTGGGATCGATCGACGGCGTGACGGTGGGTGGATCCGTGGATCGCTGCTCCGGCTCGGCAGCGGTCTCTGGCTCGGCGGGATTCGATTTTGCGGATGCGTCGCCGGCATCCTCGCCAGCTTCGGAGGGTGATGGGGGGGCCGGTTGGGGATCGGGGGCGGGCAACATTTCCGGATCGATCTGCATGGCATCTCCGATCCCGTCGCCGATGGAGTCGTCTTGAGCCCCATCCGAGGCGGCTGTTTCGGGAAGATCGCTGGCGGAAGCGTCATCGCTGGCGGATTGAGACACGACCGCCTCGCCGGTGCTCGCATCGTCACCGGTTTGCGCGACTTTCTGTGGTCCCAACAAGGGCGCAAAGATGCGGCTGATCGCGAACAGCAAGATCCCGACCAGCGCCAGCGAAACCAGCCACGGGGTGATTCGCGACGTCCGCACTTCACCGTCGTAAAAGTCAGCGCGTTCCAACTGTCTCAGTGTTCGGTCGCCCGCCAGCGGTGGTGCATCATCGAGTGCCATTCCGGCTTCGGCGAATTGGTGTGACTGCTCACGGAGTTTGGTCGCCGCTTGAAAAACGCCACTGTCTCCCGCACCGACCGGGCGGACGTCTTGCGCGGGCGTGGCCCGAGGATCTGTGATCGGCTCGGACGCGGCGCTGGGAAACGCGCCGACCGCTGCGTCTTCCGCATCGCTCGGAGGTTGATTCGGCAGTTGATTCGGCACCGCGTTTTCTGCCGTGGCGGCCGCATCGTCGCCGCCGACCGCATCGGACAGGTCGATGCCCGAATAACGGGGGCCGATTTCGCCCGCGATCACCGGCGACGCGCCGCCGGTTTGGCCGAATTCCGCTGGTGAATCAACAACGATGTTTCCTTTTTCGTCGACCATCGCCAGCACCCGTTCACGCAGGCGATCGGAAGCCTCGGCGGGGCGGCCCAAAACCATCGTCAAGATCTGATGGCAGGCGGCCGCTTCGGCCAGGTGCGGCAGCGATTCCAAGCACGCTTTTTCCAGCTCGGCAATCTGTTCGGGCGCGAGCGTGCTGTCGAGGAAGTTGCTCATCATGTTCGGCTCCTCGATCGGGTGGACCGAATCGGGAGCCGGGGCGGACAACGAGGGGTCGGCGACCGAGCTGCGGATCCGCTGAACCAGTTGCGTGGCGAACCCGCTCTGCTCCACTTTCTGCCTCAGGATTTCAGCATCTTGGGGTTCGAGGGTGTTGTCCAAATAGGCCAGCAGGGTTCGCAAAGTCAGACGCATCGTCGTCTCATCACCGGGCGGAGTTTCGGGAAGTTTCTGTTCGTTAGTGACCGCCGCGGCGGGGGCCCGTGCAAAATTCTGAAAACTTTTTTTGGCGGGCCTGCATCGTATTGAAAGCGCTGAGAACACCCATCGGCCGGCCCGTAGACCGCACGGGTTTCCCAGTCCGCAGAACCCGGCGGCCGGCGATCCTTCTGCGACCCCAACCCGCAATTTTGCTATCCAGCCGATGCCCCGGGGGACGATAGGTTCCAATCGCACGACGCGTCTTGATGCTTCAGGGAAGAAACTGACCGAGCCTTGCCCCTTCGGCGGGTGGCCCCTTCGTTTCCTTTCCATCCCCAGGTTTTCGCGTGCGACGCTTCTCTCTCGGAATTCTCATTCTGGGCGGCGGACTCCTCTTCTCTCTGCCGTTTCGCAAATCGAAGCTGCCCGATCCCTCGACCGCCCAAGACGGATTGAATCAGACGAAATCAAATTCGTTTGACGACGCGTCGATCGAAATGCTGGTCCGCGAAGTGACCGAAGATGTCCAAGTCCCCGTCGTGTACGATCCGCAGACGGACTATTGCCCACCGGCCCCGTCCCAGCACAAGCGCCAATTGCCGCTGACCTACCAGGATCTGGCGGTGCCGGTCGACCGCGACCCCTTCTATGAAAGCCACTTCAACGCCACCGCAAGTGTCGCCTCTGGCAACCATGACTTGGCCAACCATGACGCTGACCAGACGCAGCGGCTGGCCGAGTTGGAGCGACTGTTTGCCGAAACACAATACGTGGACCAATCCATCGCCGCGGTGCATAGTTTCGCCGGACAGCCCGACCAAAACCCGCCGCCGGTCATCGCACCCGACGGCAAGCAGTGGACGTTCCAAAACGCAATCGGCGAACCCCCGTCGCTGGCCACGCCTTGGCCGAATCACGCCGCTCCCCAAGCGTCGGTCGGCGCCCATCTGGCCAGTTCGGATTCGGTCGCCAAGTCGGCCGCGGCGGTCAAGACGCGAGACGTTTCGGTGCTGTCCCCCTTGCCACCGCCGGATGACCGTGCCGATGGAGTCGACGTCGACCGGCCCCGTCACTGGATCCAACAGCCGGATTGAGTGTTGACTGACGCACCTTCGTTATTGGCAGGTTGCATAGCGACGTAGCCACGGAGCGTGTAAAACACCGGTGATTCACCGCTTGTCCCCACCACCACACGCATCCCTTGGACTATCGATCGATCATGAGCGGCCGCCGCAGCGGCATCCTGGCCGGAGGGATGCGGGCCGGACTTGCATTCGCCGCGCTGCCGTATCGCATCGTGGTCGCGCGACGGAATCGAGCGTTTGATCGCGGCGATGGCGTCGAGCGTTGTGAGGCGGCGGTGATCAGCGTCGGCAATTTGACGACGGGCGGCACGGGAAAGACGCCGATCGTTGCCGATCTGGCGCGGCGGTTTCGCCGACACGACATCCGAGTGGCAATCGTCTCACGCGGCTACGGTCGCGGTGACGCCGATCAGAATGACGAGGCGGCGGAGTTGCACCAGCGTTTGCCCGATGTCCCCCACGTCCAAAACCCCGATCGAGTCGCGGCGGCGCGGATCGCCGTGGATGAATTGGAATCGCAACTGATTTTGATGGACGATGGGTTCCAACATCGACGCTTGCATCGAGACCTGGACATCGTCTTGGTCGACGTGACCTGTCCCTTCGGTTACGGGCATTTGTTGCCGCGTGGATTGTTGCGTGAACCGCTCACCAGCCTGTGCCGCGCCCAGGTTGCCATCCTGACACGCTGCGATCAGGTCGACGAGTCGGCGATCGGTGAGGTGATTGCCACCATCCGCTCGGCCAACCCGGGCATCTTGATCTTGCGGTCCAGCCATCGACCCAGCGGGCTGTTGCAGTTCCCCGACCGACGGGCCGCGGTCGACGACCTGAGGAAGCAGCGAGTCGGACTGATCAGCGGCATCGGAAATCCGGCCGCTTTTCGAAGGACCGTCGAAGACGTCGGTGCCGTCGTGGTCGCCGAGAACATCCTGCCCGACCACGCTCCATACGACCGCGAAACCGTTGAACAACTACGTCACTGGGCGAACGAGTTAACGGACGTCCGGCAGTTGATCTGCACGCAAAAAGACCTCGTCAAATTGCAGACCGACCGGATCGCCAACCTGCCGCTATCGGCGCTGACGATCGACGCCGAAATCGAACCCTCCAAGGAATTCGACGCGATGCTGCAACGCATCGCTATGGCGATTCACACAGCGGAATGATCTCGCTGGTCGATTCGACCAATTCCTTGATCGTCACGCCCGCAAACGCGGCTTCGGTTGCCGCATAGGCTTTGTCCAGTTCGGCGTGAAGCGGGCAGAGCTTGTGGTGCGACTTCAATCCCAATGGGCAGTGCCGAATCCGCTCGATCGGCGCGACAACGCTGACGACATCCAGAATCGTCAACTCGTCGGTCGCCCGACTCAACTCATAGCCTCCCCCAGGCCCCGGACGCGAGGACACCAGCCCGGCGGCGGCTAAATCCTGCAACACCCGCGTCAGGTAGCGGCGTGGCACCTTAGTCTGTTCCGCCAAACGGTCGGCCGAAGCCGGTTCCCCAGGCTGGCTGCCCAGGCATGCGACGGCCCGGAGCGCGTATTCGGCGGTTTTGGAAAGCATGAATTTGCCCGAAATCCGAGATCAGCTAAATAGTACACATTGACGTGCAGAATCGTAGATTATACCCTGAGTCATGGCGTCACGAGAGCCGATGCGCGCCATTTTGTCAATGATTGCGAAGTTTCCCGTGCAGCGGAGAAGATTGTCAATGCGTCCCTGGTCCGCCCTCGCCATCCTGATTCCCTGCTTGGTGTGCCTTTGCGGCGTCCCCTGTGCGACCGCCCAACAAGGCAATTTCGAACGCGAGCCGATCAATTACCTCGACGCCGAGGTCAATGACCCGGTCGCCCAGTTGTCCCGGCGCCTGCAATCGGGCGAAACGTCGCTGCAATACGACGATCAATTCGGGTACCTGCCAGCGGTGCTTGAGGCCCTGGATGTCCCGACGAGTTCCCAGACGTTGGTGTTTTCCAAAACGAGTTTGCAGCTGCATCGCATTTCACCGCGACGCCCGCGGGCGTTGTACTTCAACGACGATGTGTATGTCGGCTACTGCCAGCGGGGCGATGTGCTTGAGTTCGCCACGACCGATGCCGACCAGGGGGCGATTTTTTACACGCTGAAACAGACGCCCTCCCAGCAGCCGCCGAGCTTTGTTCGTGATCGCGGGAATTGTTTGTCCTGCCACGCGTCCAGCCGAACGCAGGGGGTTCCGGGGTACTTGGTCCGCAGCGTGTTCGCCGATCCGGCGGGCCGTCCCAAGCTGGGCAGCGGAACCTTTCTGACCGACCACACCAGCCCGTTTGAACAGCGTTGGGGCGGGTGGTACGTCACTGGCAATCATGGCGCGATGCGGCACATGGGCAACACCATTTGCGAAGGCGACGAGTACACGTTCGATCGCGATCCCGGTGCGAACCAGTCGACTCTGGACGAGTACATCGATACCGACGACTACATTGCACCGCACAGCGACATCGTGGCGTTGATGGTGCTGGAACATCAGACGCAAATGCACAACGCGATCGCGGCGGCGAACTACGAGACGCGGCAGGCGTTGCACCAGTCATATCAGATGAACGAATTGCTGGAGCGGCCGAAGGATCACATCAGCGAAAGTGCCCAGCGCCGCATCGCGGCATCGGCCGACCGAGTCCTGCGATACTTGTTGATGGTCGACGAATTTCAGTTGACCGACACGGTGAGCGGCGCGTCGGAGTTTGTCGCAGATTTTTCCGCCCGCTCGATCAAGGATTCGCGCGGCCGTTCGCTGCGTGATTTTGATTTGGAAACCCGCTTGTTCAAGTACCCGTGTAGCTACCTGATCTATTCGCCCGCTTTCGATGCCTTGCCGAAACAGGTTCGCGAGCAAGTTGTTTCGCGGTTAATCGCGATTCTTGAAGGCCGCGATGATTCAGGCGACTTCGATCACTTGACGTCGAAAATGCGCCGCGAAATCCTGGAAATTCTGGTCGAAACGAAACCGGGGTTTTCTCAGCACGCGTCGTAGGAGAACTCGCTGTCGGCTTGTCGAATGATTCGCTTGATTCAGTCATCCGCACGGCACTAGCCGCGGTTCTCGCCGTGATAAAACCGACACGAACGCCCACCGGCTAACCGTTGAAATCTTCGTTTCGATGAATTCAATAGACTGTTGGCAGCTTCCGCTACTGGAGGCCAACGTTCCCAGTCATCAGCAGAACCCTTGACCGGTTCCGGCAAAGTCAAACGGTTTCAGTTTGGCGGCGTCGCGTTGCAAGCGATTCAACCACACCGACTTGGGGACGCCGTAATCGTCAAACAACTCGGGTCGAAACATCGCCAAGGCGGACGAAGCGACTTCGTGGTTGGCATGCGCGAGCGCGGAGTTTTCACTCGTTCGCCGCACCAACATCTCCCGCATGGCGGCGTTCATCAACCAGGTCGTCGTGTCGCGATGGACGCACGACGCGCCTTCGCGGACTTCATCGTAAAACGTCCTCGATCGCTCGACGTCGATGCTGTACTGGAACGAGCGGTCGCGACTGACGCTGACGCGTCCGATCAGCCAATCGGTCCATCGCTCGACGCCGTAGCGGAGTCGATTTAGCCGGACGGTGTCCTGCACCCGCGCCCCACAGGATTCCAGGATGATCTGTGCCACTCGATTGCTCGCTTCGATGTGTCCCAGATAGATACCATGGGTAACCGCGGAAAGACTTTGGTGACTCTCGTGGCTTTCCTCACCCTCGACCGCGGCGGTTTCCGCTCCGATGGCCGCGACGACTCGGGTCAGCAGTTCTGAAACCAAAATCTCTTCCAAGACGACGACGTGCTCGGACCACCAGTCCGCCAGTCGGCCGTAGTTCCCCGCATTCTTGGCGTCTCGGTAACGTCCCATCACTCGATGCCACAATTCATGTCGCGAGCGTGACGCCGTCCAATAGCGCATGATCGTTGTCGAAGGAATCCGCGGCCGCAGTTCCAACAGAGAAGGTCCGTGCTGGGACAACGTGGCGGCAAGATCGGCCAGGGTAACGCAATGCATGGAGGCAAACCGCAATCGGGGACGAGACGCAAAAGATGCGGATGCCCAAATGCAGAATCCGTGCCCAAAACCACTCATCACGGTCAACGCCGGTCAAAACGCAACCGCCATCATCGGGTGCGTCACCAAGCGTTGTCCCCGCGCCACGACGCCCGTTGCCGATTCGCAACAAGTGTTGGGAAAAGTGCCCATTCGGATGGGCTCGGGGGCTTGAACGTCGGGCGGAAGCGATCAGCAACGGCCCCCGTCTCGCCGGCGGCGTTCCGTTCAATAAAAATCCCAGACAAGCCTGCCCCCCCTGCGTTTCCGGCATTCGAAACGCACCGTTTCGCGGGGGCACCGCTTCTGCCTCGGCCGCCGTCTGTCGGCGGCCCCGCGTGGCTGCTCACCGCTGTCGCGTCTCGGTGCAGGCGCGACAAAGCATGTGCACGCGATCGGCCTCCTGCACAAAATGCACCTCGCACATCGTGCCGCAGCAACCACACGCATCCTCGAACGCTTCGGATCGACGAAGCGTTTCGAAATACTGCCAGGATACAAAGTCTCTGGCTTCCAAAACATGATTCAAGTATTCGCGTGGCGGTCGTAATCCGTCGGCGATTTTGTCATGTCGGGCCTGATAGCTAATGCAGCGGACGGCATGCAAACCCGACTGCACGGTGACGTCGATGCGTCCGTAGTGATCCGGATAACGCTCGGATTGGTCCAATCGGTCCAGATGCTGGTCGACGATTTCATACAGAACACCTTCGACTTTGCCGCCGCAGTCTTCGTTGATGTTGGCGTACCCGAGTCCGGAGGGCAGCCCATCCCGCAACGCCATCTTGTTGAACCGCAAGCGATACCCGGCTAAGACGGCAGGCCGGGCACTCGTGAACGCGACTCGTTTTTTCTCCAAGATGGCGGGGCTGCAATTCGAACCGTATGCAAAGTACTTCATGTCCGATTCAGGCGGCGTTTTGACGACAACAAACCTCTCTCAGGGATTCAGTTTAACGTGAATCGCCGCCGAAGTCCGCCTCTTCGGCGAGCGGAATTGACGCCGCACCTGGTCGCCCTTTTCAAGGCAGGGTTATTGGTTCAACTGTTCCTGGATCGTTTCGCTCGAAGCACGCGTTCCCAGTGCCCCCCACAATCCGAACGGACTGGGCGATCCCGGCGGCAGATTCACTGTCACATTTTGATCGGGGATTCGCTTGGATCGGCAAGCCCATGAATCGGGCGGCCCTTTCACTCCAACGATCAAAACGGAATCGACAATGACCCTGTCCAAGAAAACACTGTTGCTTTGTTTGGCCGCCGTCCTCGCCTGGCTGCCAACCGCCCACGCCGCTGAACGGATCGACACGACCAAACAGGCCAGCGGAAGCAAACCGGTTGCCAACACGTCCCATCTCAACACGATCGAGTCGTCGGTGCAGTGGAGCATCGATCCGCGAACCGGCGAAGTGACGACGTCCAGTGGTAGCACCGGTACGGGAGGAAACTCCAACAGCACGCCTGACGACGAAACTGAGACGCCCGTCATTTTGCCCTACGACTTTTTCGACGCCGAAGACAACGGCATGTCGAGCTTGAATTCGTACTTTTTGGCCCAGCTCAGTATGGGCGTCTACAGCGACGCCCTCAGCGGAACGGCGTTTCGCCAAGATTTGATCGATCGGTTTACGCCCCAAGGGATCCCGGCCGGCGGGATCGACGTGATCATGGATGCCATTTCAGGATCGGAGGCCGCTGCATTTCGAATCGGCAACGCGACCGTCATCGCCTTTCGAGGCACCAGTGCCGAAGGAACGCTGACCCCTGAACGCGACGTCGAAGTCGATTTGCTTGATGTGCCGATCAAAGTCAAACTGAATGACAAGGAGTGCCGCGTGCATCAGGGGTTCTGGGAAAGTGCCGATGCGGTGTTTGACTGGGTCGCCGGTCACGCTCGCAGTGCCCACAATGCCGGACGCAAGGTGTTCTTGACCGGCCACAGTCTCGGTGCGGCTCGTGCCACCGTCTGCGCAGCCCGCTTGCACTATGACGAAAACATCCCCGTCCAAAGTCTGCAGACGTTCGGTTCTCCCAAGGTCGGCAATGCCCAGTTCCGATCGATCTTGGGGGATGTCGGTCCTGACGGAATCAAGCTTGCCGACGTGACCGAGCGATTCGTCGTGCTTGGAGACCCCGCAACGACCTTTCCCGACAAAGAGGCAATCTGGGAAAACTGGAAAAGCCCGACGATCATCTACTACGAACACGTCGGCAACACCCACAACATCAACCCGTTGACCGGTACCAACAGCGCCCACTACGAGATTCTGTTCGATAGCGGAGAGATCTTCTTTGTTCCGACGGCCTCGCAATGGATCGGATTCCTCAGCGGTGCGGGCGACAACGAGCACATGCTCTACGACGACGCCCTGTTGCACGAAGTGATCAATGACCCGATGTACATCGAGATCAAAGATCTCCTGGTCGAGCACGAATCGGTCGAACAATAGCGGCTCCAACCGTGGGAAAGGCTCCCATCCTGTCAGCCCCCACTCGAGGACAAGCCTCCCGCCCGGGGACACCTACTCCCGCCCGGGGACACGGCACCTTCTCCCGCCCGGGGACACGGCACTTGTGAATCCGACCGGTCCCGTCCTCGGGGACACGGCACTTGTAAATCCGACGGCGACCGCGCCGAAATGCTAGCACTGCAATGCGGACGCTATGCATGGTGCCATGTCCCCGCTGGGTGATGCATGGTGCCATGTCCCCGCTGGGTGTGTCCCCGCTGGGTGTCCCCATTGGTGCCGTGTCCCCGCCGGGATCTACTCTGTAATCCGGACGCGACGATTGGTGCCGTGTCCCCGCGGGGGACAATCGGCTGGCGGGCTCGCGGCTTGCGGAAGTCTTAGCGACTTACGCGACGATCGAATCCGTCACTTCGACAATCGACGTCCACCGGGATCGGTACTCCGGTCAAGTGCTAGCAACACGGGCGTTGTGTGGTTGAGAATTCACGTTCGTCGGCGTCGGGCGTGACGAATGACCGTCGGCAGGTAGCGCTGCACGAGTCCGACAAAAATCATTCCGCCCCCGACGAGTGTCCACCACTGCGGCGGGTCATAGGAGGGGTGGTGGCGCCAGGCGATGTAAACCCAAATCGGAACCAGCACCGGTTCGATCAAGATCAACATCGACGCCTCGGCACTATTCACCTGACGCAGTCCGCGCGCGAACAAGATGTACGGAATCGACATTTGAATCACGCCAAATGCTCCCAATGCCACATACGCCGACACCTGGATCGTTTGGTGGGTCGACCAGGCCCAGGGTAATAACAAGATCACAGCCGCGGCATGGTTGAGCGTGATCAACCACGCCGAATCCACTTCGCTCATCGATCGCATCGAAAGCACCACGCCGGCAAACGTGATCCCAGAGAGGATGGCCAGCAACGTCGCCAGCAAATTCCCTCCCTCGCGCAGTTCCATCACGACGATCAACGCCACGCCGGCAATGCAAAACAGAAACATCCGCACCTCGGCGACACCGACACGATCCTTCAAAATCGTCACCGCGCCCAGCATCACCCAGGCGGGCGAAAGGTACTGCAACCAAATCACGCTGGCCGCCGAAACGTAGACCATCGCCGACATGAACGACCAAACCATCACGGCGAAACAGATCGTCATCGGGAGCATCGCCCGCCGAAACTCCACGCGGCGAACCAATGGTGCCAGCAGGACGAGCGCAAACAAACTGCGAAAAAACGCCAGCAGCGCCCCCCGAGACTCCTCCGGCCAACCGTCAAACCAAGGCGCCTTGGCAAAAAAACCACTCGTACTCCACATCACCGCCGCGAGTACGATCAGCCCCCTGCCGCGCCATGCATCGCTAGAACCTGAATCGCGTTCGGCACTCACCCATTCGCCTCACCGGCGACACGCCGCCCGAGGGTCGCGACCACGGCGGCCAGCAGGATCACTTGGACCAGCAGCAACCATCCCCAACCGATGCCCCAGCCGACCGGCAGCGTTCCGGCCAAGATCGCGATCAATCCCGCCGTGACGGCATAGGGCATTTGCGTCAGCACGTGTTCCATATGATCGCAGCCACACGCTTGCGACGACAGGATCGTGGTGTCCGAGATCGGCGAACAGTGGTCTCCGAAAACCGCCCCGGAAAGCACACTGGCGATCGTCGCCAACATCAACGGGTGGGTCAGCACATCCGGCAAAGCCCCGACGTCGCCCGGCAGCGCCGCCACAAGCGGGGCGGTCAAGGTCAGCGTCATCGGCATCAGCAATCCCATCGTCCCGAAACTCGTGCCGGTGGAAAACGACAGCACTGCGGCCAACAAGAAGACAATCGTTGGCAACATCCGAACGACCAGCGGCACCGAATCGGACGATACGGAATCCGAATCATCCGCCGAAGACACACTTGCCCCCGACAGGATCGTCTCGGCGACAAACTGCCCGGTGTACAACCGGTGATCCTGAAACTCGAACTGTTCTCCAGCTTGACCGTCAACCGACTTGCTGCCGGTCAGTCGCGAGAGCGCCGACGCGGTCCACAGGATCACGATCGCCGGCAGAACAATCTTCATCCCGCCCCAACTCGCTTCGCGCACTTGTTGCAATGTCAACAGTCGCCGTGCCAGACAGATCAACGTGATGGTTGCCAATCCCGTCAACGCACCGTACTGGAGCGCCAAACTCGAATCGGCGGCGCCCAAAATATCGCGCAACGGCGGACCCTCGCCCGCCGAATCGGTCGCTGCCGGTTGCAGTGAAGCGATGCCCGTCGCATAGAGCAGCCCGATCACGACGGCCAAGGTCGCTGCGATCGGAACGACGGCGACCAGCCAAGATGTTTCCGAGCTCGGTTCGGTCAGCGGATCCGCGATCGAACCGACTTGGGATGCGTGCTCGTCGGATCCGGCGTCGCTGGCATTCTGTTCGGCCTGCAACATCGGACCGAAATCACGCCGAGTCAACGCCAGCATCGGCACCATCACCAAGGCCAGGATTGCATAAAAACGATAGGGTACACTGGCGATGAACAATTCCATCGCCCGCGAAATCTTTGCCCCTTCGATATCACCGAGCCCTTCGGCGATGTAGTCGATTTCGACCGCAATCCAAGTCGACAGCAACGCCAGGCTGGCCATCGGTGCGGCGGTCGAATCGACGATGTAGGCCAGTTTTTGGCGCGAGATCTTGAGCCGGTCACAAACCGGCCGTAGGGTCCCGCCGAGCAGCACGGTGTTGGAATAGTCGTCAAAGAAGACCACCATCCCCAACAACCACGTCGTCAATTGCCCGCCGCGCCGTGTCTTGGCGATCGGCGTGATCAACTTGATCAGCCCCAGCATCCCGCCGCTGCGGCTGATCACACCGATCATCGCCCCCATCAGCAACGTGAAGGAAAAGATTCTTAGCTTGCCCGGGTCTGCCAGCGTCGGCCACAAATGGACTTCGCAAAAATCCACCACTGCCGCCACCGGATCGCCACCGGTTGTGATCAGTGCCCCGCAAAAAATCCCCATCAACAAGGACAACGCGGCCCGCTTGGTGACCATCGCCAACACGATCGCGACCAACGGTGGTAACAGGCTGAGCCAGCCATAGGGATGATCGTTCAATGGACTGGCACGGAAAAAATCGGCGTGAGGCAGGTCAGGGCGAAAGCCGGTCCAGCGGATCGGATTTTCCGACAATGTACCCTCCGGTCGACTCTGGGCAATTGCACTTTGGCCGGATCGCGCCGCTTCGATGTAGCGAATCGCGACGGGCACTGCAATCACATCGGCACAGCCTTCCGGCGGCGATAGGTCAGGTTTGATCCGCAAGAGAGTGCAAAATGCCAATTCTCCCCGCCCCGACCAAAGTGCGCTCTGAACCGAACGCCCGCACTGCACGGCTGATTTTCTGTGAAGATTGCGGTTCTGGTCCTCGCAGATCTGCTAAACTGGAGGTCCCTCCTATTCCCGCAAAATGCGTTGGATCGCATGGTCCCTCGTCTCATGCCCCAGACGCCGGCTTGCACTTCCCGACGCTACGAAACGAATGCCGAACGAAAAAGTGGATCGACGCATGGCGAACCGATTCTCGCGCCTTCCCGTCAGAAATCACACCGTCTGTGTTTGTTGCTCCGGCTTGCTAGTTTGGTTCGTGGCACATTTCTGCGAGAACGTTCGCGCCGACGACACCGCGAAGCTGGTAAAGGCCCCGACCGGCGGGCCGCAGGCGCATGCGCCCGCCCCAGCGCTGGAATCGTTCTTGAACGAGTACTGTTTGGACTGTCACAGCGAGGATGAACCGGAAGCCGACTTGGACCTCTCACTCCTGGCCGACCACAGTCTGGAATCGAATTCCGAGGTTTGGGAACGCGTGCTCGGCGAATTGACGTCACGGCGAATGCCACCGCCGGACGCTTACCGCCCCTCGGCACAGGACTATCAAAAAACGACGAACCAGCTGATCGAAACGCTTGCGGCCGTCGCGGCCAAGCATCCCAAGCCGGGTCGCACCGACACGTTTCGGCGGCTGAATCGCTTTGAGTATCAGAACGCGATCCGCGATCTGTTATCGCTCGACATCGACGCCGAAGCGATGTTGCCGGCCGACGAATCCAGCCACGGGTTCGACAACGTCACGGTCGCAGACTTGCCGCCGACGTTGGTCTCGCGTTATATCAACGCGGCACGAACCATCAGCCGACTTGCGATCGCCCGACCCTCGGATCAACTGGAAGGGCACACGTACCGCATGCCCGCCGATGTGACGCAAGAGCAACACGTGGTCGGATTGCCGCCGGGAACTCGCGGCGGCATGTTGATCCACCACACCTTTCCGCGTTCGGGCATCTATGAAGTACAAGTCAACTTGGCGCGTGATCGAAACGAACACGTCGAAGGCTTGAACGGAAAGTACCAAATGGAGTTTCTGCTGGATCGCGAACGGGTGGCGGACTTCGAACTGGTCCCGCCCAAAGCCAGGAGCCGCTACTTTTTTGACGACAGTCGATTGAAGGCGCGGATCGATGTGACGGCCGGTCCCCACGACTTCGGAGTCACCTTCGTCAAAAACAAGTCTTCGTTGATCGAAACGAAACGCCAGCCCTTAAATGTGCATTTCAATTCGCACCGGCATCCGCGACAAACGCCCGCCGTGTTTCAAGTGTCGATCACCGGACCGTATGCCGATCCCGATGCGTCCGCCGCGACGCAAACCGCCCCGGATACCCCCAGTCGACGGCGTATCTTTACGTGCTATCCCTCGACATCCGCGCAGAACGAGTCGTGCGCCCAACAGATTCTGTCGCGACTGGCCCGACTAGCCTATCGACGTGCTGTCGACGAGACGGACATCACCCCGTTGATGGAGTTTTATCGCCAGGGCGAGGCGGAAGCAGGATTCGAGGCCGGGATCGAACGGGCGCTGGCGTCGCTGTTGGTCAGCCCCAGATTCCTGTTCCGCATCGAGCGAGATCCCGAGGGCCTGGATGCCGGCGACGTCTATCCGATCAGTGACAACGAGTTGGCGTCACGATTGTCGTTCTTTCTGTGGAGCAGTCTGCCCGACGATGAATTATTGAGGGCCGCCGAACAAGGCACGTTGCGCGATCGCGATGTCCTGCGCCAGCAGATGCTGCGGATGCTCCGCGACCGCCGTGCCGAAGCGTTGGTGACCAACTTCGCCAACCAATGGCTGCATCTGCGCAACCTGGAAAGCAAGACACCCGACGCCCGGCTGTATCCTGACTTTGACGACAACCTCCGCCAGGCGATGCGGCGCGAAACCGAATTGCTGTTTCAAAGTGTGGTCGAAGAAGACCGTAGCGTTCTGGATCTGTTGCGAGCCGATTACACGTACCTGAACGAACGCTTGGCCAAACACTACGGCATCCCGCATGTTTATGGCAGTCGTTTTCGTCGCGTCAGCTTGTCCGATGACGACCATCGCGGCGGGCTGTTGCGTCACGGCAGCATCCTGACGGTGACTTCCTATGCGACCCGAACGTCGCCGGTGATCCGCGGCAATTGGGTCCTGGAGAATTTACTCGCCACGCCGACTCCGCCGCCACCGCCGAACGTTCCGTCGTTGGAAGAGGAGGTGATCGGGGCGAACCTTCCGATTCGCGAGCGGCTCGCCAAACACCGCTCCAACGCGGCCTGCGCCAGCTGTCACGTGATCATCGACCCGATCGGATTTTCGCTGGAAAACTACGACGCGGTCGGACGATGGCGAGACTCCGAGTTCGGGGTGCCGGTCGATGCCGAGGGTGCGTTGCCCAGCGGCGACAGTTTCCATGGCGTCGCCGGATTAGAAGCGGCCGTGCTCGAACGGCCCGAACGATTCGCCACGGCGATGACCGAGAAATTGATCACCTATGCGCTCGGTCGCGGCGTCACCGAATCCGATGGCCCCACGATTCGCGAGGTCGTGCGTCGTGCGGGGCAAGACCAATATCGTTTTTCTGCGTTGATATGGGAAATCATCAACAGCCCGGCTTTTCAAATGAGGACCTTCCGGTGAATTTGATTCGAAAGAAAGCTCTCTCTCGTCGCACGGTGCTGCGCGGCCTGGGCGGCGCCGTCGCGTTACCACTACTCGACGCGATGGTGCCGGCGGCCACCGCGATCGAATCCACCGCCGCGGCGCCCGTTCGACGGCTCGGTTATGTGTTCATGCCGATGGGTTGTGACCTGTCGCGATGGAAACCGCCCGGCGAAACCAAGCTGGGTGAATTGCCGCCGATCCTGCAGTCGCTCGAGCCCGTCCGCCGGCATGTCACGGTGATCAGCAACTTGGAACTGGCCAACGCGTACCCAGGATCACACGCGACATCTAATTCCGCGTTTTTGAGCGCCGCCAAGGCGAAGCACACCGAAGGCACCGATTACTACTTGGGCACGACCGCCGATCAGCTCGCGGCCAAGCAGATCGGTCAATCGACGCAATTGCCTTCGATGGAACTGTCGATGGATCTGATGCAGACCGTCGGCCAGTGCGACAACGGCTATGCCTGTGTTTACCAGAACAACTTGTCCTGGTCATCGCCGACGACGCCGCTGCCGTCCGAAGCTCATCCGCGAATCGTGTTCGAGAGTATGTTCGGGGCCGGCGGAACCGCGGCTCAACGACGCGCCGAACGCAATCAGAAAGCAAGCCTGCTGGATTGGATGTCCGACGACATCGCGAGGCTCAATCGCGAAGTCGGCCCGTCGGATCGTGTCAGGATCAGCCAATACCTGGACTCGGTGCGTGAAGTCGAACGACGGATCCAACAGTCCGAAGCCGCAGCGAAAGACAACGAGTTGCCGGACCTGGACCGGCCGATGGGCGTCCCGGCCTCGTACGGCGATCATGCACGTCTGATGTTCGACTTGCAGGTTCTGGCGCTGCAGGCTGACATCACACGCGTGATCACGTTCCAGTTGGCCCGGGAAACGAGCAACCGCAGCTATCCCGAATTGGGCGTTCCGGAATCGCATCACCCGCTATCACACCATGGCAACGACGAACAAAAGATCGCGAAGATGGCAAAGATCAACGCGTTCCATGTCTCGCTGTTCGCTTACTTCCTTGAAAAGCTTCAGCAGACTTCCGACGGAAACGGCTCGCTGTTGGAGCACTCGCTGTTGCTCTACGGCAGCGGCATGGGCAATCCGAACGTCCATGACCACTCGGATCTGCCGATCATCGTCGCCGGTGGTGCCGCCGGAGGCATGCAGGGTGGGCGACACATTCAATATGACCGCCCCACACCGCTGGCCAATCTGCACCTGACGCTGCTGGACAAGGTGGGTGTCAAACTGGATAAATTCGCTGACAGCGAAGGACCGGTCGACGAACTCTTTGAACCGCTTTCGGTGTAATCACGATGAAACGGATGACGAAACAGTTCCCGGTCCACTCGCGCCACAACGTCGCGACGCACGCCAGAGCGTGGAGGAAACGCACACTGCATTCGCTAACCGCCTTCACGCATCGACGGACCATTCTCACCGTCACCCTTTGCTGGATCCTACTGAGCAGCACATCGCTCCACGCCGGCGACTCGCCGTTGGCCGATGCGGCGGAACATCAAGACCACGCGAGAATCGTCAGCTTGCTCAAAGACACCGACAACGAATCGATCGACGTCGATGCGCCGCAAGTCGACGGGATGACGGCGCTGCACTGGGCCGCCTATTTCGATGATGCCGACATGTCCGCGGCGCTCGTCGATGCAGGGGCGCGCGTGGATTGTGAAAACCGCTACGGCGTGACGCCACTGTCGCTGGCCTGCACCAACGGAAACACCGAGATCGTACGATTGCTGCTCGAAAACGGCGCCGACGCCAACCCGGCTCTCAACGGAGGCGAAACGGCGCTGATGACGGCGTCCAGGACTGGACGTGTCGGCCCGGTCCACGCGTTGCTCAAGCATGGCGCTGATGTGAACGCGAAAGAACGCAATGGCCAAACCGCACTGATGTGGGCGGCCCACGAAGGCCACCTTGACGTCGTCAACGTGCTGCTTGACGCGGGGGCGGATTTCGCAACCCCCTTGCGATCGGGATACACGCCGATGACCTTTGCCGTCCGCCAGGGTCACACCCCGGTCGTAAAACGGTTTCTCGATGCCGGCGTGGATGTCAATTCGGTAATGATGCCCGCCAACAGCTCGGGCAAGAACGTTCAAAAACGGACCTCGCCGCTGATCCTGGCGATCGAGAACGGCCACTTTGAACTCGCCGTCGAACTTCTGAAAGCCGGTGCGGACCCGAACGATCAACGGACCGGTTTTTCGCCGCTGTTCACGATGTCTTGGGTTCGCAAGCCACCGCTGGGAGACAATGCCGACGGAGACCCGCCGCCGATCGGATCGGGATCGATGACCAGTTTGCAATTTGTTCGAACGCTCGTCCAGCATGGCGCGGATGTCAACGCAAGAAAAGAACGCAGTGGCGGTCGCGGCAAGTTCGGCAAGAAGGGGGCGACCGCTTTCTTTGCCGCAGCCGGAACGGCCGACGTTAAATTGATGCAAACGCTGTTGGAACTCGGTGCCGATCCGACGCTTGCTGCCGACAACGGCTGGACACCGCTGATGATGGCCGCGGGAATCGGATCGGGATCCGAAGGCGACTCGGCGGGCTCGGAACCGGAGTGCCTGGCAGCGGTTTCCTACCTGATCGACTTGGGTGCCGACGTCAATGCCGTCGACGCCAACGGCGAAACGGCCATGCACGGTGCCGCCTATAAGATGATGCCATCGGTCGTCAATTGTCTCGCTGACAACGGCGCCGACATTAACGTCTGGAGCAAGGTGACCAAACAGGGCCGGATGCCGTTGTGGATCGCCATGGGCCATCGCGGCGGAGGAAATTTTAAACCGTCCTACGAAACCGCCGATGCCATTCGGGCCTTGATGATTGCCGAAGGCATCACCCCACCGCCACCGCCCAAACGCAAGCTCGAAAAAGGCTATCGCCAAGGCGGGAAATAGTTGCAGACGAAAAACTGGCAAAACGATGGGGGCAAAACAATGTCGTAGTGAGGAGCTTACGACACGGCACATCGAGCCTCGCCAGCTTTCTTCGCAAGTGGCTTCATAGCGACTCCGCCTCTCGGAGGTCACTCGAATCGCCAGAGCGAGTCAATTCCGGAGAAGGCACCACCTTCTGGCGAAGGTAGCTACGATTGAAAGGCTGTTCGAGTGCATCGTTGCGTTGCCCAATCGATCCGTTCCCTCAATCAACCCTCTGCCCCCCTCCCACGCAACATCCCATCATTCTGCCCCGTATCATTCTGCCTCCCATCGTCTTGCCCCCATCGTCTTGCCTCTCCCCACCGCCCACCTCTCATGCTCGCACAACAACAAACCCTCTCCGTCGCACTGGTCACGCTCCTCATTGCCCAACTCGCCAACTCCAAGTCACTCGCTGCCGAGACACCGGAGCGGCCGCACATCGTGTTGGTGATGGCCGATGACCATGGCTATGGCGACACCGGGTTCACCGGTCACCCGTTCGTCCAAACGCCGCAATTGGACGCGATGTCCAAATCCGGCGTCGTGTTCAACCGTTTTTACGCCAGCGCGCCGGTGTGTTCCCCGACCCGCGCCAGCGTGATGACCGGCCGCCATCCGTTTCGCACCAACGTCCCCAACCACGGCCACTACATGCGGCCCGACGAAGCCACCATCGCCGAAGCACTCGGCGGGGCCGGCTACGTCACCGGCCACTTCGGCAAGTGGCACATCGGATCGGTCCAACCCGACAGCCCGACCAGTCCCGGCGGCGCGGGATTCGACGAGTGGCTTTCCGGATTGAACTTTTTCGACAACGATCCCTACCTCAGCCGCAACGGGATCTACGAACACATCGAAGGTCCCGGATCCGTGATCACGATGGATGCGACCATCGAATTCCTGACAAAGCATCACGGCGGCGATCGGCCGATGTTCGCCGTCACCTGGTTTCCGTCGCCCCACGATCCCCAACAGGAATTGCCGCAAAACATTCCCGATGCCGCGGCGCTGTACAACGATCAAGCCACGAAGAAGCCGGGATACTTTCGCGAGATCACACTGTTGGATCAACAAGTCGGGCGACTTCGTCAAACCTTGCGTGACCTGGACATCGCCGACAACACGCTGCTGTTTTACTGTAGCGACAACGGCGGCTTGATCGAAGAATCCTCCGGTGGTCGCAAAAAGAAAGGCAGCATCTATGAAGGCGGGCTGCGGGTTCCCGCGATCTTAGAGTGGCCAGCACGTTTCGGTCCCAAGACGATCGACACACCGGCGTTTGCCGCCGACCTGTACCCGACGTTGGTTGCAATCGCCGGTGCCAAGGTGACTCATCAGCCCAAACTGGACGGCATCGACCTAGCCGACGTGTTGACCGAAAAACAAACCACGCGCCCACCGATGGGATTCTGGCACGGACACACCCAAGGCCAAAGCACGTACAGCGACCGGATCATCCGCGCGCTACTTGAAGCCAAGCAAGCCGGACGCCCGAACCCGTATCCCGAACGCATCTTAAAAAACGTCCGCCAGTTTCCGACCTTCGGGGAAGAAGGCATGCGAGGCCATGCGGCATGGCACGCCTGGCCGTGGAAACTGCACCGAATTCAAAACGGCGATCGAATTATATTCGAACTGTACAATTTGGAAGCCGACCCGATGGAGCGAACGGATCTGGTCCAGAAACACCCCGATCGCGTCGCCGAAATGAAAACGCAGCTTGAGGCCTGGCAGCGTTCGGTGTTAGACAGCTGGTCGGGAAAAGACTACGAGCGATGAGTCTTGTTTTGAGGCCTGGGCTATGCCGTGCATGTCTTACGTCACCCCCAGACTGATCGCCAACCACGACACTTTGGAATCTTCCCATGAACGACGCGTTTTTGAGTATTCCCCACGCTCTGGCGAGCGTAGCTAACTCAGAGCCTCACTCCCCCGCTCGTTTGTCTGTACTGGCACTGGTACTGCTCGCCGCATCGCTGTGCCCCGCCGATGACCGCCCCTGTTTTATTCTGTTGATGGGAGACGATCACGGATGGAGTGAAACGGGATACAACGGACATCCGTATCTGCAGACGCCGGTGTTGGATGAAATGGCCCGCAGCGGTTTGCGACTGGATCACTTTTATTCCGGTCATCCTTCGTGTTCACCGACGCGCGGCAGTGTGCTGACCGGACGCCACCCCAACCGCTACGGAACGTTCTCACCGGGCTGGTCGATCCGTCCCAAAGAAATCACGATCGCGCATTTGCTGTCCAAGGGCGGTTACCGGTGCGGCCATTTCGGCAAGTGGCACCTCGGTCCGGTCAAAGCGGAATCGCCGACCAACCCGCGTGCGATGGGCTTCGACGAATACGTCTCGCACGACAATTTCTATGAAATGAATCCGCCCTTCTCGCGTAACGGAGGACCGCCGGAAACGATTCAAGGCGAAGGGTCCGAAGTCACGATCGACGAAACCATCAAGTTCATCGAACGCGCACGAGCCGACGAGACACCGTTTCTGGCGGTCGTCTGGTTCGGTTCGCCCCACGAACCCTACAGCGGCTTGGACAAGGATCTGGCGCTTTACGACGACCTGCCGCAATCGCTCGCCGAACGCACGGTTCGATTGACGTCGATGGAAACGGGGAAACAAACGACGCGTCCGCTTCGAGAGGTGTTGCGCGAGCGTTATGCGGAGATCACTGCGATGGATCGGTCGATCGGAACGTTGCGCGACTACCTGGCCGACAAGGGCCTGAGAGACAACACGTTGATTTGGTACTGCGGTGACAACGGCAGCCCGCGAAGCAGTGGCCGTGTGACGACTCCGTTCCGCGGCGAAAAGGGGTTGATGTACGAAGGCGGCATTCGGGTTCCCGGCCTGATCGAATGGCCGGCGCGGATCGCCACGGGGCGGGTCAGCGAGGTGAATTCCGTCACCAGCGACATGCTTCCCACGCTCTGTGAACTGGCCGGCGTCCAGACACCCGACCGCCCGCTCGACGGGATCAGCGTCGCTGCGGTGATCGACGGCAAGATGACGCGGCGTCCCAAACCGATCTGTTTTTGGGCTTATCCGACGAAACGAGTCACCGGGGCGCGCCCGAAGCCGAAACCCTACATCGCCCCGGCGCTGCAAGAAGGCACGACGCCGCTGGTCAAAGAGATGGCCGGTAAACTGACACGCAGCTTCAATAATTTTCATCAACCGGAAATCAGCGAAGCCGATTACGCCGGACCACGCGTGATTCTGGACAACCGTTACAAGCTGGTCGTCGATGGCAGCGCAAAGAATCCGATGAATGTGGAACTGTTCGACCTGCACGCCGATCGTGAAGAAGCAACAAATTTGGCCCGGTCCAATGCGGAGGTGACCGAGCGACTGAGTGGGCAATTGCGAAGCTGGCAAACCTCCGTGCTCAACAGCCTGCAAGAAACGGACTATTAATGTGGGATAGGCTTCAAGCCTGTCAATTCAGCATCAACCGATGCCAGCGGGAAGCGTCAGCGAGCGGCCTCACGTCGACCCGACGCGTCCCTCCCAATCGGCACGAGCCGTCTGTTCGCTACCGTTCCGCTTTTGCTCCACCGTCGCGGCCGATCCTGCCGAAATGGATCAAACCAAGGTCGGGACTTCTTGCCGTGAATGGATGCTGAGCCAATTTCGGAGATCCATCCGTGCGTTATTTGCTTCCCGCATTGCTTGTCGTTCTTTCCGGTTGCAGTTCTTCGGGGCCATTGAGTTGGTTTCGGCGAACTCCGGTCGTCTATCATCGTGCCCCCTGTGCCCGCTGCGCACCTTCCTCGGCCGCTCCGATCGGCTCGGCGGTCTCCTCCGAACCGATGGTGCTGGAAGGTGCAACGGTCGAGGACGGGATGATCTATGACAGGATGCTCGACGAGACCGTGATCGAAAGCCGGCTTGATCCGCCGATGAGTCTGCCTTCGACCGACAGTTCCGCGCCGGCCGTTGAGTCTTTGCCGACACCGACTCCCGATCCGGAAACTTGATAACGCACTGCAGTAGCGACGCTCGCGCGAGCGTGGAGAACGACACCTTGTGTGGGATCCGGCTAGAATCTCTTCGTCCCGCATCCCACACGCGTTAAGAGTCCCACCGGAGCGATCTCGCCATGCCGTCCTCCCTTTCCTCGCGTCGACGATTCCTTGGGATCGCCGCGTCCGTCGCTACTGCCGCCGTGCACGTTGGCAATCCATCGATCCTTACGGCAGCCGATGCAATCGTGCAGAAGCCTCGTTTGCTGGATTGCCACCTGCACATCAATCATTTTGAGCGGACGATTGAAGACACGATCCGGCATATGGATGCGACGGGGACGGAAAAGGCGTTTGTGTTGCCGTTGGAAACGGGCGAAGGCGGGGTGTTGTTGCGCACCGAGACCGTTTTGCACGCGTATCATCAATACCGCGATCGGATCATCCCGTTCTGCCAAACGGACATTCGCAGCGACGATGTGATCGCGCGCTTGCGTGCGTACCATTTGCTCGGTTGCAGGGGGATCGGCGAACAGAAGGAACATTTGCCGCTGAACGATCCGCGTGTCGAACGCGTCATCGCCTTCTGCAACGACGTCCACTGGCCCATCACCATTCACTTCCAAGACGGAGCGGGCGGATACAATCAAGGCCTGGCCGACCACCTGGAAACTTACCTGAAACGGTACAAGAACGTCCGCATCATTGGGCACGCACAAACATGGTGGGCGAATATCAGTGCCGAGGTGCCTCCGGCCGACAAGTCGCTTTACCCGAAAGGCCCCGTCAAACCCGGCGGATTGCTTGATCGGCTGCTATCGGACTATCCCAACCTGTACGCCGACATGTCGGCCGGAAGCGGATTCGGGGCCTTGTCACGCGACAAAGACTTTACGGCCGGATTCATTGAGCGGCATCCGAAACAAATGCTCTTCGGCAGCGATTGTCCCTGCTACGACGGTCAAGGCGCCCACTTCAAGAACGTTTGTTACAGCAGACAGTTGCAAGAGTTCTTGCGGGAGTTGGTGTCGGACCCGGAGACGCTGCAAGACATCTTTTTCAACAACGCGATGCGGGCGTTGGAGGGCTAAGATGGCGGCCGGCAAAAGGTCCTTGCGTCAAGGCGCCACCGGGTAGCGCCGAACATTGACGTCGTTGGGTTGTTGCGGCCCTGGCGTACTGCGTCCGCTGCGGATGACGGCTTCCAACGAGGCCTGCATCTGATCAAGACGCTCCGGTTGATCCGCGGCGACGTTCTTGGTCTCGCCCAGGTCGACCGCCAGATTGTACAGCTGCACCGGCTGGCTTTGATCGCCGCCTTTGCCCCAGCCGCCCGAGCCGGGTGCGGCGATGTATTTCCAGTTGCCACGGCGGAAACTGGGAACGCCGCGGATCGAACAACTGACCGCTGTTTCGCGAACCGGTCGGTCTTCGCCTCGCAGCAGCGGCATCAGACTGAAACTGTCTTCACCGGCATCGTCGGGCAAATCGGCCCCGATCACGTCGGCAAACGTCGCCAGCAGATCGGCTTGATGAACCAGCTGATCGCATCGGCGATTCGGTTCAACCACACCCGGCCAGCGGACGATCATGGGGATGCGATGGCCGCCCTCCCAGGCGTCGGCTTTGTAGCCGCGTAGGGGGCCGCTGGGATAATGCCCCTGTTTTTCAAGAGCGTCGACGCCGATGTAAGGTGCACAGCCGTTGTCGCTTGTGAACACCACCAGCGTATTGTCAGCTTCGCCACTCTGCTCGATCGTGTCGAGCACTTGGCCGACGACCGCATCGGTTTCCATCACAAAGTCGGCGTAGAGCCCCAGGCCACTTTTGCCTTTCCAAGACTCATTGACCGACAAGGGGGTGTGGGGAGAAGTCAGTGGCATGTACAGCAGATAGGGTTCGGAGTCCGCGGCGGCATCACGAATGTAGCGTGAGGCTCGATCGGCCAGGGTCGGCAGAATCGGTTCCAACGTCCACCCGGCCAGTGCCGGCCCCTGGTTGCTCGCTTGATTCTTCCGCAGCAATTCGACCGGCAAAAACTTGGAGGGGATTCCGACGGTTCGATCGTTTTCGATGAAGCAATACGGCGGCCAATTGGGGACGTCGGTGCCAAAATAGACATCAAAACCGCGCGTGATGGGTCCGCCGCCGATCGGTTGTTCAAAGACCTCACGCCAAACAGCCCGATGAGCGTCGGTCGCCACGGCGCGTCCTTTGGGACGTTCCTTGAACCGCTTGGCACCGTCGGCCGGAATCGGCCAGTTCCAGCCCAAGTGCCATTTGCCGATGCAAGCGGTTTGATAGCCATGTTGTTTAGCGAGCGAGCCGATCGTCAGACGGTTCGGGGCGATCAGGGGAGCCCCCCAAAGACCGACGATTCCCGCTTGCAGACGCGACCGCCAATGGTAGCGGCCGGTCAGCAGCGTGTACCGCGATGGAGAGCAGACTCCAGACGATGAATGGGCATCGGTGAACAACAGTCCCTGTTCGGCCAGCCGATCGATCCTGGGCGTCCCGACTTTCCCCTTCTCGGGGTTATAGCACTGCACATCGCCATAGCCCAAATCGTCCGCATAGATCACCACGATGTTCGGACGCTCGGCGGCCGCCGAGCCTGCCACGATCCAAAGCAAGCACAGCGCGGCCGCCCCAACCATCCCCCCTCGCCCCAATCCCCAAACGCCAGCAATCAACATTCTCATCGCTCCTCCCCCACCGGGGACACGGCACTTGATCTTCACACTGGGGACACGGCACCGACACTCGGCGGCCCACCGGAGACTCGGGGACACGGCACGATCAGTTGTGCCATGTCCCCAAACAAGAGCCGTCCCCAAACAAGAGCCGTTGGGGACATGGCAGGTGTTTCAGGTGAAATGATATCAAAATCCCGCGACAGATGGGGCACTCTTCCATGGGGACACGGCATGATCGGTTGTGCCATGTCCCTATGTGTCCCTATGTCCCTATGGAGATGTGGGTCAGCGCGGCGGTGAATCCGACCGATGCGACGGAGTCGCCTTCGCCCGGCGGTCGATGCAACCAACACGCCTTTGGTTTTCCATGTGTGTTGCACGATGGGGCAAAACACAGATGGGCAAAACGATGGGGGCAAACGATCACAGCCTGAAATTGTCTTGCCCACATTGTTTTGCCTTCCTGCGAATATGGGGCAGCGATCGTGCATTGGGACCAATCGGACGCATACGACTTATAGGTCCCCTATGTCCTATTGGTCCTATCGAGCGTGCCATCCCCGTTGCGCACCGCGGCTCGACCAACCGCTCGCATAAAACGGCTTTCCACTGCCGCGGCGGTGGTGGATACCGCTGCTACGTCGCTGCAGGTTTTGACGGATCTGCCTCGATCGGCCCTGGCTGCCGCAGGCCGGTCCGGCATTGATGGGGAATGATCTCGTGTTGGTTCGACGCGCAAGGCTAGCATTTTCTTTGATCGTCGGTCGCGGCCCGACGGGACAGACATGGCGGATTTTGCAGCGACGATACGGAACGGGTACGATACAGTGCATTCGCCAGCGAATGCCGACCGGCTTCGGAGCGATTGAACGAGAATGTCGCGATCTCTTACCTGCGGGTGTCATGCCGATGGAGAACCCTTCTCACGCGTCCGACCGAGGCGCAGCCGCCCAGCGCGATTGGCAGGCAACGTACGGGTTCATTTCCCGCGTTCGCGAGCGAATCGCTGAGGTGGTCGTCGGTCAGGATGCGGTCGTGGAAAGGCTACTGATCTCACTGTTCACCGGTGGCCATTTGTTGCTGCAAGGGGTGCCGGGGCTGGCCAAGACACTGCTCGTTTCGGCACTTGCTAAAAGCATTGATCTGCAATTCAGCCGGATTCAGTTCACCGTCGACTTGCTGCCCTCGGACATCGTCGGGTCGGAGATTTTGGACCAGAAAAGTCACGAGTTTCGGGTTCATCGCGGACCGATCTTCACCAACCTGTTGCTGGCGGACGAAATCAACCGAGCGGCGCCGAAGGTTCAAAGTGCGTTGTTGGAGGCGATGCAGGAACATACGGTGACGATCGGTAATGAAACGTTCAGGTTGCCTGCGCCGTTTTTGGTCATCGCGACCCAGAATCCGGTGGAACAGTCGGGGACATTCGAACTGCCCGAGGCTCAGCTCGACCGATTCATGCTTTGCCACCGATTGACTTACCCGACGCCAGATGAAGAGCGTGAGGTATTGATCCGCAACGCGCGGCTGGGGATTCGTCGCGAGGGCGACGGCGCGGTTGCACGAACCGAGTTCGATGTGCTTGAACATGAGCCGGTGGGCACCGCGGCCGACCTGGTCGCTGCCATGGAGGCGGTCCAGCAAGTCTTCGTCAGCGACACTTTCACCGATCACGTGATCGAAATTGTGCAGCGGACCCGGCGCGACAATCGGTTGGACTTCGGCTGCAGTCCGCGGGCCGGTATCGCGCTGATCAAAGCTTCGCGTGCCCGTGCCTTGATCCGAGGTCGACACTACGTCGTCCCGGAGGATCTGTTTGCCCTGGCCGAAGATGTCGTCCTGCACCGAATTCGATTGAATTACGAATCATTGGCCGACGGTTTGACCGGCCGCGATGTCCTGCAAGAGATCATGATCGAAGCGGGCGGGTTACCAAGCCGAAACGGCAGGACCATCCATGTCTAGAACGATGCGTGAACCGAGGCAACACGACGGTGACGCCCCGAACGCGGCGACGTTACCACCCTTCCAGCCGCTCGACGCGCGTAAGTTCATGATCGCGGTCAAACGCCTCGCTGACAGTTTGAGCTACGGAACGGACAGATCTCCTTTTCTGGGATCGGGGCTCGAATTTGTGCAGAGCCGGTTGTATCAACCTGGTGACCCGATCAAGTCGATCGATTGGCGAGTGACGGCGCGGACCGGAAAGATCTTCGTCAAAGAATATGAAACTCCCAAGCGATTGCCGATCTACCTGATCATCGACACCTCGGCGTCAATGGTGATCTCAAGTGACCGCCACAGCAAGTATGAGATCGGCGTCCAGATCGCCGGGGCGCTGGCACTTGCCAGCCTTGATCGAATCAGCCCGGTGGGTGTACTGGGTGTGGGAGGACGCGCGCTGCACGTTGAGCCATCATTGAGCAAGGATCGCGTGATGCAGTGGCTGCATCAGCTTCGCCATTATCGCGACGACGAGCCGACTCGGATCGCATCAAAGCTGGCGGAGTTGGGAACAAGTTTGTCCAACCGGGCATTGTTGGTCTTGATCAGCGACATGCACGAGCAACAGGCCGTGCCGGTCATCAAGCGACTAGCCCAGCGTCATGATTGCTGCGTCTTGCAACTCCGTGATCCGGCCGAGCGAGAGCTGCGCGGCACCGGTTTTTATCGCGCTCGCGATGCCGAAAGCGGGCGTGCGTTCGTCATGCACGGCAGAACACGATGGAAGGACGACCAGCCGCTGCGGGACGAACTTAAACGAGGCGGAATTGATCACTTGCTGATCGAGACGGACCAACCGATCGCAGTTCGTTTGCGCCAGTTTTTCGCGGCACGCGGAATCCTCGGCAGGGGAGCCCGCTAATGATTCGCGCTTGTTGCCATGCCGCCATGTTGTTGGTCGTTGTTGTCGCCACCCCGCTGCCGCTTGCGTGTGGCCGCGCCGCAGCCGACCATCCGGCCCAGACGACCCCCGTGGGCATGGCGGCGACAATCGAGCAACACGTTTTCCCCGGGGGCGAACTGATCGCCAAACCGATGCAGGATCGTCATCAACCGTTCGTGCTCAGGATCGCGGCGAGCTACAAGCACGGCACCGACCACCGTTATGATTTCGAGTTCTACGGGCTTGAGCCGGGCATGTACAACCTGGCCGACTATCTGGTCCGCGCCGATGGCAGCCAAGCTGATTTACCCGCTTTGAATGTGTTGGTCGAATCGACGTTGCCGCCCGGTCAAATCACTCCGCAGGCACTCGCGCCAACTCCATTGGGCCGTCTCGGGGGCTATCGACGACTCATCGCCCTGGCCACAGTATTGTGGTGCGTGGGACTGGCGGTGCTGCTGGCGGTGGGGCGAAACAAGCGACAGCCGCCGGGGGTTGCCGAGTTCACGACGGTTTCACTGGCCGACCGGCTGCGACCGCTGGTGGAAGCGGCGCGCAACGGAACACTCGCCCCGGCCGATCGTGCCACGCTGGAGCGTGCACTGATTTCCTATTGGGGCCGCAAGCTGAACCTGGACCATTTGCCACCGGCTGAATTGATGGCGACGCTACGTGGGCACCAGCAGGCGGGCCCATTGATGCTGGCCTTGGAACAATGGCTGCATCGTCCCGACGCAACCGAAGAAATCGACCTGGAAAGTTTGCTGCAGCCGTACACCAGCGTCAGCGACGATGATTTTCAGACGCCGCCGGATCATTCGATCGGCACCGGATCGCCCACAACGACGAGCACAGGGGAAAACGGGGGGCAATCGGTCCGTGAACAAATCCGTCAGGGGGTGGAATCGACATGATCGCCGGATTCACCTATCCGCTGGTGTTGGTGCTGTTGGTCATCCCCGCGGCCCTGCTCGCCTGGATCTGGCGGCGCGGCGGACGGGAGGTTGCCATCCCATCGGATGACGGGACGCAACCTTCGGGGTTGCGGTTTCGACGCCTGGTCGGATTCTTTGAGTCGATGCCGTCGTTGCTGCTGGCGATGGCGATCGTTTTGCTGGCCGGCCCGCAGGAGCGGGGAAAGCCGCGAACGAAACGGGCATTGTCGAACATCGAGTTCTGCGTCGACGTCTCCGGCAGCATGACCGCTTCGTTTGATCAGGACCGGACGCGTTACGAGGCCTCCATGGAAGCCATCGACCAGTTCGTCCGGTATCGCGAAGGAGACGCTTTCGGATTGACGTTCTTCAGCGACCAAACGCTGCAGTGGGTTCCATTGACCACCGATACATCGGCATTTCAATATGCGTTGCCGTTTATGGATCCGCGCAACAGGCTGCCCGCGGGTCTGGGCGGCGGGACGCAGATCGGCAAGGCTTTGGACGCCTGTCGCCGTACCCTGATGGAACGTGAACAGGGGGATCGGATGATCATCTTGGTCTCCGACGGATCCAGCGCCGACTTGTATGGGGGACGCGACGCAGAGATTGCTGCGTCACTCAAGAGCGCAGGCATCGTTCTGTACGACGTCCATGTCGATAATGGTGATGTGCCGGATGAAATCGTCAACATCGCCTACCTCACCGACGGGGAGGTGTTTCAGCCCGGGGACGAAGACGCCTTGGCCGACGTCTTCAAGCGAATCGACGGCATGCAACAAACCAAGCTTGAAAAGATCGCCAGCGAAACGCGTGATCAGTTTTTTCCGCCCGCGGCAACGGGGCTCGCGCTGTTGGGAATCTGTTTGTTGGGCATGTTTGGTCTCAGGTACACGCCGTGGTAGCGGAAATCGTCGCATTGGTCACGCTCTGGCTGGTCGTCCTGGCCGAGGCGTTGCAACACCGACGCGTCAAGCGTTTGGCACCGCTCGCGTTCGGCCCCACAGGGAAACCGCGACGCTGGACGGTTTCGTCTCCGCTGATTCGCATCGCGTCAATGACGGCGTTGGCCTGGGGGCTGACCACGTTGTTGTTCGTGCCGCCACGCACCTACCGCGCCGCCGGGGACGTCCAACCGGGCAAGGAACAACACTTGTTGATCGTCCTGGATGTCTCGCCCAGCATGAGGCTGGAAGATGCCGGAACCAGCGGTGAGCAGTCACGCAAGTCGCGGGCACGTGACGTGATGCGGTCGCTGTTTCAGCGCGTGCCGCCGGGGCAATCCCTGGTCAGTGTGGTTGCGGTGTACAGCGGTGCCAAACCGGTCGTGGTCGATTCGCGAGACTTGGACGTGGTGGACGGAATCCTCGGTGACCTGCCCTTGTATCAAGCGTTCGAGTCGGGGCAAACGCGTCTGTTGGAGGGGCTTCGTGAAGCGGCGAAACTGGCCAAACCCTGGAACCCGCGTAGCACCACGGCGATCCTGATTTCTGACGGCGACACGGTTCCTCCCCAAGGCATGCCGACCATGCCAGCTTCGGTGGGAAGCGTCCTGGTCGTCGGCGTTGGTGACCCGCAAAAAGGTTCCTTCATCGACGGGCGGCAGTCCAAACAAGATGTTTTTACGCTCCGCCAGATCGCCGCCCGACTGCGAGGCACCTACCACAACGGAAACCGGCAGCATTTGCCATCACACCTGATCGATGAATTTGTCAGTCGCGGCCGCCAACAGCGAGTCGAACCGTGGACACGCCGCGAATTCGCACTTTTAGCGGTCGCGATGGGCGGATTTTGTTTGTCATTGCTGCCGGTATTGTTAGAACAAATAGGCACGGACTACCTGCCGGGAGTGCGGTCGAGACGTCCGACTCCAAAAATGAATTCACACGACGCGGTCCGCGCAAACGCCGCGTGACCTCAAATTGAATGCGGGAGTGAAACGATGCGCATCTTCCTGATCCTATGTTGGCTCACGCTTCCCTTGCTGGCCTGGGCGTATCACGTCGGCCCGGGGCAACAACAGTTGGCGATCGATCGCGCCGCCAGTCAGGTTCGACAAGCGTCCACCGCCGCCGAGAGCGGCGATCACGCGACCGCGACCCTGCACTACGCCGAAGCACTGGCGTACCTGCCCGAAGATCAGGTCGGTGATCGCTATCGGCTTCGGTTGGCACATGCCCGATCACAGATGCTGGCCAAACAGCTGCCCGAGTCGCACGTGGCGCTGCAGTCGTTGATGGATGAGGTCGAGCAGGCGCCGCCGGAGCAGGTGGATCCGAGTCTGGTCAGCCAGACTCGTGATGCCTTGGCCCATGCCGAGTATTACATGACGTGGCTGTTGCGACTGGAAGGCAAGCCGGCCGAAGAATGGGAACCGGAAATCGAGTCCGCCCGCCAACACTACCGAAAGCTCGCCGAAGATGCAAAGAAAGCGGGTGACCAACAATCGCTCGAGACACATCAACATGACCTGGAATCAGCCATTCGATTGGCACGCATGGACTTGGCCCAACTCCAAGCACTCAAGTTGCCGTCCCAGTGCAAAGGTTGTTGCAGCGGACAATGCAAAAAGGTTTCGCGCAAACAGGCCAAACGCAAAAGTCCGAAGAAGGGAGCCGGCGCGAACCTCGGTCCTCTTCCCGATGGCAGCGGATCGTAGTCGGCGGTGTCGCCCGACGTGTCCCCCTCACCGGCTTCTTTGATTCACAGTGCCATGCGATCTCTGACCTTGCTTTTCGTTCTGGCCGCTATGGGCGTCGCGATGCCTGTCGCGGTTTGCCCGGCACAGGATCCGTTCGGGGGCGGCAATGACCCTTTTGGCAGCGGCATCACGATCATTGACGCCTATGAAGCCGAAATGACGGCCTCCATCGAAGCCACCGACGCCGACGGCTCCAGCGTGGAATCTGCGGAAAACGACGGCGATGATCCCGACGAATCAGTCGATCCAGAAGTCGCCAAACGCAAGAAGGCCCGGCTCGATCAAATCGACAAACTCGTTTTCGACCGTCGCCCCTCAGCGATCCTCAAGCTTTGGGCCGAGCCCCCGAAAGATAACGACGGTGGGAACGCGGCCGATGAAACGGGCGACAATCAAGCAACTTCCGACGCGGCGGCCAAATCAAAATTGACGATCCAGCAGCCCGACGAAGGTGCGGACGCGACTGAATCCGGTCGCCAAGCGAAAGCGGACGAGCCCAAGCAACAGGACGAGCCCAAGCAACAGGACGAGCCCGACGGCAAGTCCGATCAAAGCGCAGAGGAACAGGCCAAAGCGAAACAGGAGGCGGAGGAAAAAGCGAAGGCGGACGCGGAGGCCAAAGCGAAAGCCGAGGCGGCCGCCAAGGAGAAGAAGCGGTTTGACGAAACGCTCAAGATGCTCACCCGCTCGGTCACGCTGGGCCAGTGGGATCGGTTCGGCAAGCTGCTGGCCGACCGCAGGCGACTTGACGTGGACGAAGCCCAGGCGGTTTACAACCGGATGATCGGGCAACTCGGTTCGCAAGTCGCACTCGATTTCGGGCAAGTCGTCGGGCTTTCCCCGGAAATGCGCCAGTTCATGCAGTCGATGATGAACAATCGTCGCAACAATCCGGCCCGCGAGTACTCCGAAAAACATGCCGTCGATTTCTCCGATCTGGCCGCCATCATCCGCGTCGCGCCGGCGTCACTCGAAGACCAGCAGATGATGCAATTGGCGTCCTTGATGCGGCTGGCCCTGCAAGTGGGCAACCCGCTGGAAGACTTCTTGGCTGCCGCTCGCGGTGGCGACTTGTTGCCCGATGAAAAAATTGCCGTCTTGCTCAGTGCCGCTTCACGCGACGATGCCACCGCCGAATTCCTGCCCTCGGCCGACCAGGCCAAAGCAGCCGGCAACGCCAAAGCACTCAATCTTTTGGCACGGCACTACATGCACCGTTACAAAGAGGAGCAGATCGAATCGCTGCGAGAGCAGGCCTGGGACGTCACCCTCGCCGCGTTTGAGGTCGAGAAACCGCAACTCGACAAGCCTACCGCGAACAACGACCCAAAGGACGCCGGCAAGGACCAGGGCGAAAACGAAGACGGCGATCAAGAGGAAGCCGAGAAAGCCCTGAGTGAATATGAGCAGGCTCGTTCCGAGGCGTTCACTCGTACCGTGTCGCTGGCCCCGGTGCTGCGCGAAGAACTTGGAAAGCAGTGGTTGAAAGAGAGCTTCACCAAGCATCCCGAACGCGGCAAGGAGATTCTGGCCAAACTCGGCACCGCAACCGCCCAACGTCTTGCACAGATGCCGCAAGACTCCACTCGCCGCCAACAGAACCTCGAACTCCAGGCGGCGGCCGTGGATGCGTTCTTCGCAACCCAGCCGGCAATTGATGATCAGTGGAGCAGCATCCTTAATTTGCTCGCGTCCAACTGGCTCGCCGAAGCCGGAGTTTCCCAGCAACACTCAAATGCGACCCGGTATGGGCCGAGCATGCAACGGGACCCTTTTGGCAACATTTATTATGTCGATTCATCCGCCCAGACCAATAACGATGCCCCGGTGATGGCCCTCCGGCGGATCAACCCAGTCAAGGTGGACAAGATTTTGCAGACGGCACCGCAGGGACGTTGGTTCGAAGCGATCGAAGCGGGGCTGCAACCGCAGTACACCATGATGCTGTGCCGGTTGTGGTTAAAGATCAACGAGGAAGAAAAAGCGTTTCCGTACATCGAACGTCTGGCCGACACCCACCCCGATACCGCCCGCGAGTTGTCCGAAGAGTTTCTTCGCGTCTGGACGAGCAACCACAATCCGAACCAGAAACGCCAGCGAACGAACTATTACATGTTCATGTATGGCTATGACCAGAAAGCCGACAAGATCCCGCTGACACGATCCAAACAGCAACGGAATCTTGCCGAATTGACCCGCTGGGTCGAGCGTCTTCGCCGGTTGCCGTTGGAGGAAAAGTTGAATGAGGAACTGCTGGTCCAAGCCTTCATGACATGTCACAGCGTTGCAGAAGTTTTCGACGTGCAGGACATCCAGGAGGTCTTTGGCAACTGGGGCACGATCGAAGCGGGCACGATGGCGCGACTGGTCCAGCAGATGAGAACCAATCTCGCCGGTTTGTGGCGTGACCCGAATGTGCAACGCGACGCCAATACCAACCGCAAAAAGCAGGACATCCAGGCCGAAGTCGTGCGCGGTTATGGGGTGGCGAAAAAGGTATTGCGGCAGGCGCTCGAGCAGTATCCTGATGATTGGCAACTTACCCTTGCCCAAGCATGCGTGATCCACGACGAGAACGATTTTTTGCAGGAAATCGCGGTGTCGTCCGAGTTCAGTGGACGCAGGCAAGCCGCTTTTGAGGTGTTCGCCAAAGCGGCCGAGGCCTACGTTTCATCCGTCGCAGAGTTGCCCCAGCGCGACCAGAAGAACGACGTGTTTGATCACTGGTTCTACGCGGCTCTCGGGGCCACGGACTTGCGTGGGATCAGCGAAAAGAATCGACCGGTCGACGCCCAGATCGACTTGTTGGCCGAATCGTTGAATTCGATTCCCGGCGAGATCGGAAAAACACACCGCGACCGATTCGCCAACGCACTGTTCACCCGTATGAGTGCGGTCAATCCGGCGTGTAAATTCCGCTATTTGGAGGCCGGGTTCAAACTCGTTGGTGAAGATCCCCAAGCCGAAGAGGCCCGAAAGGTTTACGACTACTACAAGGATCTGGTCACCGAACTCGATCTGATCGTCCGCATCGATGGCGGCACTCAAGTCGGGCACACCGAACCGTTCGGCGTCTATGTCGATCTCAAACACACCAAGGAAATTGAACGCGAATCGGGTGGTTTCGGCAAGTATCTGCAGAATCAAAACCAGCGTTATTACGCCTACAACTATGGTCGGCCAACGGAGAACTATCGCGACAAGTTTCAGGACGCGGCAACCGCGGCGCTGCAAGACAAGTTTGAGGTGCTGTCGATCACCTTCAACCATCCCGAAACCAAGAGCCGTGCGCTGGCGGACTCGGATTGGCGGGTGACACCTTATGCCCACTTGTTACTCCGATCACGCGGCCCTGAAGTCGACAAGTTGCCCGGGCTGAAAATCGACCTCGACTTTTTGGATACCTCCGGCTACGTCGTTCTGCCAATCACCTCAAGCCCGATCGCGATCGATTCAAGCAGCGGTCAGGCCGACGCACCAGCCAGGGGAGTGAATCTGGTCCAGGTGTTGGATGAGCGACAGGCTGCCGAGGGCAAGTTGATCGTCGAGGCGAGGGCGACCGCACGCGGGTTGATTCCTCCACTGGACGACGTCCTTGACACCGCGGTCGACGGATTTGAATTGGTTGACACTCAAGACACGGGCGTGAGCATCGTCGAGTTTGATTCCGAATCGGTCGAACCGGTGGTCCTAAGCGAACGAAGCTGGACGCTCGCCTATGCCGCCGACACCCCGTCGGCCGAGGCCCCGAAGACGTTCCGTTTTCCCGAACCGATCATCGACGCCGAAAAGCTCAGTTTTCAACGCTACGTCGATGCCGATTTAGAAGAGGTCGATCGCTCGGTGATGTTGGCCCAGGACTACGGATCGAACCGTCGCGTCTGGACGATCGGCATCCTTTGTGGATTGGCCGCATTAATCATCCTGTCCGCCGCCGCGTACGCCCTGCGGCACCGCGACACGGCCGAGATCGCCAGAGACGACCGGCCGATCGCCGTGACACCATTCCATGTACTCGCTCGATTGAAGCAAGTCGAAAGCGAACCGACCTTGGCGGGCGAGCAACGACGACGATTGGCCGACGACATCACCGCCATCGAAAGTCACTACTTTGCCGAGAGCAATGGTGCGGCCCCGCCCGATCTGCAAGCGATCGCCGCCAAGTGGGGACTGCCATGCGGCTCGACCGTCACCCAACTCGAACCACGCTAACAACAACCACCCACCCGGGGACACGGCACAACGGACATGCCGTGTCCCCAAAGCAACAACCGCCCGGGGACACAACAACCGCCCGGGGACACAGCAACAACCGCCCGGGGACACAACCGCCCGGGGACACGGCACAACAGACATGCCGTGTCCCCAAGAGCAACCTGTCCGCGGACACAGCAACCTGTCCGGGGACACGGCAGGTTTTAATCTTTGATTGATATCAAAAGATCGTGAACGATCGGATTGGGATCCCGGATTTGTCGCGGAAGATGCTTGACTTTTAGCCGGATGCGCGGTGAAATCAGGCTTCGTGGAGTCGCAAGAAACGACTCGTTTTTGACTGCGATATTTGAAGAAAAGCTTCAAGTCGCGGCGACAGCTAAAACGAGTTTTTTTGTTAGGAGGATGCGATGACACGCTCTAATCGCGGCGACAAGCTTGACCCTCGTGAGGTTCAAATCGTCCACACCATCAGCCGCACGACACGGGCATGCTACTTGATGGGCTGTGCCCCCGGATCGGACAAGAATTACGATCATCGAAAAGAATGGGTCGATGAACTCATTCAGCGATTTGCTGCCCAGTTTGCGATCGACGTGCTGTCATTCTCGGTTCTTTCCACACATCATCACCAGCTGCTGCGTTCACGCCCCGATATCGTCCAAACCTGGGACGACACCGAAGTGGCCCGACGTTGGTTGATGATTTGTCCGAAGCGCAAAGACAACGACGGCAACGCTCTTCCGCCCTCGGAACCTGAATTGGACACGATCCGCAACTGTCCGACTCGGGTTGAAGAGTTGCGACTGCGGCTCAGCGATGTCTCGTGGTGGATGCGACTACTGAACCAACGCATCGCACAGCGTGCCAATCGAGAAGACGACGCCGGCGGTCGGTTCTTCGAAGACCGTTTCAAGGGCATTCCCGTGATCGACGAGGAATCCGTGCTGGCTTGCGCCGTCTACGTGGATCTGAATTGGATTCGTGCCTGCATGGCCGAAACGCTGGAGATGAGTGACCACACGTCTGCACAACGACGGATCGCCGCCGTCGAGTCGGAAGAACAAGCGACGCAAGCTGATGAAACCGCCGCAGAGGCAGACGCAGATGACGCCGCGTCAACACAGGACCCTGAATCGCTGCCAGACTCGTTTTTGGCCCCCATCGACCTTGGCGAGGCGATCACGCTCCCTGGCCCGCTACCGAGTGGAAACGGCGCACGGTGCAGCGACAAGGGCTTCCTGTCGATGAGTGGCCTTGAGTACTTGGAGCTGCTTGACTGGTCGGCAAGACAGGTTCGCAACGGAAAACCCGGGCGAACCCCGGAAGACATGCCCCCGATCTTGCTCCGCCTCGGTCTCTCACCGACGGTTTGGCTCAAATTGGTCGCTGACTTCGACGACCTCTTCACCACCATGGCCGGGCTACCGGAAAACATTGATCAACAGCGCGGCAAACAAACCGGCCGTCCGTTCCATGTTCGCAAGCAGACCCGTGAGCTATTTTCCCAAGCGGCTTAGCTCGATCGCGCGTCTCGGCCATTGCCCCCTCTCTCTGGCGAATTCCCCGACGACGACGCCTGCCACGTTGCGCGGATCACCTTGCTCTGCCAACGAAATTGCAGGTCACCTGGGCACGGCGTTACCAAACCTGCGTGCTTGCCCTGTAAGTGCGGACATGATCACGTCGCGCCGATGCGGACTATTTCCCAAATTATTTCGTGATTTGACTACTCAAGACCGCAGACTCGCTTGGGAAATCACAAACCGACCTTCTGCTACCGAAACCGGCCGTTCCGACTTCGCCACCAAACGGTTGCAGCCCCAAACGGTTGGAGCCCTGCCCGCGCGTCTCGCACCGCCCCCGCTTTGCGGATCAGCAACTTAACAATGGGGACATGGCACGTTCAATCAAGCCGTGTCCCCGGATTGCGTGTCCCCGGATTGCGGTTGAAGACGGGCGCGCGAAGGCGGTGACATCATGTGAAGACGGGGACATTGTGAAGACGGGGACATGGCACAAAAATTCGCGCCCTGCCCCGGTGCACGTGCCATGTCCCCGGTGCGCGGTCCCCTGGGGGAGATTCCGGTGCGCGTTCCCGGTGCGAGCTGATTATGGGGTGCCGTGTCCCTGGGGGAGATTTGGGGGTGGGTTCGGCGGGGGGGCGTGGTTCGTGATAGGATGGGTGGACGTTTGTTGTCGCCGTGATCGGGGGAGTCTTTATTATGATGCGATTCGATTCGGGCCGTCGGTTTGCCAATTGTACCGGCCTTGGACGCAGAAGCTTCCTGTGCGCCGGTTCCTCCGGGATCGCCGGGCTGAGCCTGCCTGAACTACTGGCTGCCGACGCCCGTTCAGGGAACGAATCGTCGCGAAAGTCGATCATCGTCGTGCACCTGGATGGTGGTCCGCCGCAAATGGACCTGATCGACCCCAAGCCGGACGCTCCGGCCGAACTGCGGAGTCCGTTCGCGCCAATCCCGACGAACGTGCCCGGAATCGGTCTGACCGAATTGATGCCGCAATGTGCGACGATCGCAGACAAACTGATTTTTCTTCGCTCCCTGGTCGGGGCCGATGGCAAACACCATGCATTTCAATGCCAAAGCGGATACAAGGAAACCGTCCTGCAATCCATCGGCGGCCGACCGGCGCTCGGTTGCGTGGTCAGTCACTTGCTGGGCTCTCCACAAGATCAGGTGCCGAACTTCGTCGACTTGATGCAGGGTCGGCCGCTGGTCCGCAATAGCGCCCGTCCAGGCTTCTTAGGTCCGAGCGTCAAACCGTTTCGACCGGACATCTCGGATCGGTTCCACCGCGAACTCGAAGAAGGGATGAAGGGCGAACTGGCACGACTGGGCGATGGCCACAAGACGGAACTGAAATTGATCCAATCGCTGCCGGTCGACCGCATCGACGATCGGCTGGCGCTCCTGAAACGCCTGGACCAATTCAATCGATCGCTGGACGATTCGGGTGAAATGGACGCGATGGATCATTTTACAAGGCAGGCCTACACCATTCTGACTTCCGGCGCGTTCGCCGGGGCAATGGATTTGGATCAAGAAGATCCACGGGTGATCGAGCATTACACCCCGAAACAGGCTGGCGGTGGGTCCCGGTCCTACACCAGCGAAGGCCCCGAGGCGGCGCTGAAGTTTCTGCTGGCGCGACGTCTTGTAGAAGCCGGCGTGCGTGTGGTCAGCATCTCACTGAGTGACTTTGACACCCACGCCGACAATAACAACCGGATGCAACAACTCGGCCCGCTGTTCGACTTTGGTTTCCACGCCTTGGTAACCGACCTGGATTCGCGAGGCATGTTGAATGACGTCACCGTTCTGGCGTGGGGAGAGTTTGGACGAACGCCAAAGATCAACAACAAGGGCGGCAGAGACCACTGGCCGCGGCTGTCGATGGGAGTGATGGGCGGAGGCGGTATGCCGGGCGGCGTCCTCCTGGGCCAAACCGATAAGGTCGCCGGCGAAGCGACGGATCGTCCCATCGACTATGCCGACGTCGTCGCAACCCTCTATCGTCAGCTGGGCATCGATCCAGGACGGATGATTCACGATCGATCCGGTCGGCCCCATGTGGTGATGGATCACGGTGAAGTGATCAAAGAGTTAATTTAATATTGGCCGGAAGCGTCTGGGCGCGGCTGCTTGAGACGTCATGGCGGCATAGACAGGCTGGAAGCCTATCCCACTGTCTCCCCCGTTGCTTCTTCCTTCCTCATCGCGTCATTGACCCTGGTGCTTGCGGCATGCGTTTTGTCTTCGTTCTTTTACTTGGCCCGCTCGTTTTCACTCCCACGGCAAAATCAGCCGATGAGATTCACGCAGACCTCTTGATCGTCGGTGGCACCGAATCGGGTTGGGCATCTGCCATCCAAGCGGCTCGGTTGGGTGTCCCCAGAATTGTGATCGTGCACGACGGCCGCTGGCTCGGCGGCCAGTTCACCGAACAAGCACTCGCCTGTGTCGACGAAAACAAGGGCGTCGGTAAAGTCGGCTGGGGCGTGGACTGGCATCCGATGAAGCGTTCCTTTCATCGCTTTGGTCTGTTCAAAGAACTGATGGATCGCATCGAAGCCTTCAATACCGAGAAATATGGCTCGCCGATGCCGGGCAGGCCCTATCACGGACCGTCGACGTTTCGACCGGCGGAAGCCGAAGCAATTTTTCGCGAGATGCTCGATCCCTATCTCACCAACGGGCAAGTCACCCTGATCACCGATCGCTATCCAGTTCGCGCCGACGTCGACCGATCGGCGGCGATCCCAGAGTTAAAAGGGCTGTGGTTCGCGCCGGTCGATGGCACCATCGCGGACCTGCACGTCCGCGCCAAAATCACGATCGACGCGTCGGACTGGGGAGATGTGATCCAGGTCTCCGGAGCGGCGTTTGAATGCGGCCCGGATCCGCCATCGCGTTACGGTGAGCCCAGTGCTCCGAAAAACGCCCCGCCGAACGAGATGAACCCGATCACCTGGGCGATGATCGTTGCGGAATCAAGTCACGAAACACCAATCGAAAAGCCGAAACGATTTGACGATCGAAACTACCCCCGCGCGACCCGCTTCAGCTTGGACACCTATCGCAACTTGGATTGGGACGTCAATAACATCCACCTGGGCGCGATCCAACATTGGCCCGACGCCGATAAAAGCTCCCAACGACAATTAAGTGTCTATTCGGTTCGCCGAATCGTCGAAGGCCGAACCAGTCGCGACGGCAAGACGGCGATTCTGCTGAACTACATGAACGGCCAAGATTACCCGCTGGAACGGTTGCCGGCCCACGTCGCCGAAGCACTCGAGGCCACCGAGCCCGGCGCGTCGAAGAAGAACATTGTTGTCCTGTCGCGACCACAGCGTGAAATCATCTTTCGCGATGCAAAACAGCATGCCCTCGGCGTGTTGTATCACCTGCAAAACTTCGTCCACGATCGAGCGGCCGACAAAACAAACTCCTTCCGTCGGTTTCATCTAAGTGACGAGTTCGGCACACCGGACCACCTGCCGCCAAAGCCGTACATCCGTGAATCATTGCGGCTGAAAGCGATGTACATGATGCGTGAACAAGACGGGCGAAACCGTGACGGAGAAACGAAGCACAAGGCGACGGAACGATTTGCCGCGGTGATGTATCCCGATGGGCTGTTTGCGTGGCAGTTCCACTACGATTTCCACCGCACCGGGCGGACGTACTTGGGCAGCGAGAACAGAGATGCCCTGAAGAACAGCGATGCGGGGCGAAACAATGGCCCGTGGATCGACTACCACAAACCACTGCGGCACACCAGTTTCTTGAGCGACCGCAACGTGTTTCCGCTCCGGAGTCTCGTCCCCGAACGTTTCAATGGCCTGCTCGGCGCCCAGGGGAATCTCGGTTTCAGCAGCATCGTCAGCGCCGCGATCCGGTTGCATGACCAACGAATTCACGTCGGCCAAGCGGCCGGAGCGACCGCGGCGGTGGCCTTGCGTTCTGGTGTGGCCCCACGCCAGATCCCCTACGACCGCGAACTGTTGGAGTCTGTCCGTCACGCGTTGTGCGGCAAAGTTGAATCGTCGACTCCAATCTTGCTGTGGCCCTTCCGCGACTTGGCCCCGAGCCATCCTGCGTTTGTAGCAATCAATCGACTGGCGGCGTTGAGAATGCTTCCGCTGGAAGTTCGCGACGTCGACGTTCGGCCTGATGATCCGGCGAGCCCGGATTGGATCGCGAAGGTCGTCGCCCGAAGCGGCCAAACGCAGGGACCGCCGCAATGGACGGGAGGCAGTCGCGGTGAGTTTTGTCGCCAGTGGTGGAAGGTCATCGAGCAGCAAGGTTGGCAGCGCCGACAATTTCAACGCCACACCGTTGACGATGCCGACGCCGATGGAATTCCGGATCGGGACGACGCGTTGCTGTTCACGTCCAACGCACCGATTCGGTTTGAGATCGATCGACGCCAGTTGCCGCCCGATCAAGATGGTGTTCCCCATCAGATCGACCAACTTTTTCGCGCCATTGATTTCTGCGGCCCTAACGTCAGCCAAGCGGCAGGATTCGTCGCCGATCGCGGGCAAGTTTTCCAGCATGAGCGTGGCTTCGGCTGGACCGAAAACCTCCGCCAAAACCAACGCAAGCGGAATCGGATCGAAGGCCCGGGTGACACGTTCGTGTTCACCCGCTCCAGAGCACGCTGGGAGTGTCTGCTGCCGGGCGGCAACTACCGCGTCACCGTGTGCGTCGGCGATGCCGCGCACGACCAAACCTCGCAATCGGTCTCTGTCCAAGGACAGCCGCTGATCGACCGGCGCAACACCGCCGAGGCCGAATTTATCGAGGCGACTGGCGAGGTCACCGTCCGTGATGGTGTATTGACACTGGACATCGGCTCCGGCATCGAGGGCAGCAATACCTGCATCAACTGGTTGCAAATCGAAGGGCCGCTCTAATCTCGTTTCCGTGGGGCAGACGCGTTCCGGTGTCAAGATTCCGGCTACAATCTGGGATCTGCGACTCCCACCGATCCTCCCCCAGACACCGACAGTCATGAAATCGCTCTACTTCTTGCTTGCCGTCGCGACCACCGTCCTCGTCGCGTCACGACCAAGTCACGCCGCTGATCAACCGAACATCATGGTTTTCTTGGTCGACGACATGGGAATGATGGACACGTCCGTTCCCTTTTTGACTGATGATGCGGGCAATCCAAAACGCTATCCGCTGAATGACTACTACCGGACCCCTGGCATGGAGCGATTGGCGGAACAGGGGATTCGATTCAACCAGTTCTATGCGATGAGTGTGTGTTCGCCGACACGCGTCAGCATCATGACGGGACAGAACGCGGCCCGGCACCGGACGACGAATTGGATCAATCCACGGCAAGACAACGCGGGAAAAAACGGTGCGCCGAATTGGAATTGGACGGGACTGAAAGAGGGCGATGTGACCTTGCCGGGCCTGTTGCGAGGACAAGGCTACACGACGATTCACGTCGGCAAGGGGCACTTCGGTCCGACCGGATACGAAGGCGCCGAACCGTTGAACCTGGGCTTTGATGTCAACGTCGCCGGAGCCGCATTTGGAGCCCCCGGCAGCTACTACGCGGAGAAGAACTACGGAGCGGGGACCAAGCGTGCCCACCATGCCGTCCCGGGTTTGGACAAGTATCACGGTAGCGACACGTTTTTGACCGAGGCGCTGACCATCGAAGCCAAGAAACGCGTGACGGAAACCGTCGAGCAGGACAAACCGTTCTACCTGTATTTTTCCCACTACGCCGTCCACGCCCCGTTTGATTCCGATCCGCGGTTTGCCGACCACTACGAGGACTCCGGCAAACCCGTCAATGCCCAAGCATTCGCCACGCTGATCGAAGGGATGGACAAATCACTCAATGACATGTTGGACCATTTCGATGAACTGGGGGTCGCGGAAAACACGCTGATCTTCTTTCTCGGAGACAACGGAAGTGACGCACCGCTGGGACATCAGCACGCCGTCGCCTGTGCCGAACCGCTGCGGGGAAAGAAAGGCGCCCACTACGACGGCGGAATGCGAGTGCCGTTGATCGCCGCCTGGGCCAAACGCAATCCCGACAACGTGCACCAGCAAACATTGAAAATTCCCGCCGGCGCGATTCAACACCAAGTCGCATCGGTCGAAGACTTGTTTCCCACGTTGACTCAATTCACCGGAACAACGGTCCCTGAAAACCACGTCGTCGACGGCGCTCCCCTGCAAACTCTGCTGACCGGGCAACCCGATGCCAGGCGTCCGCAACAGTTCTTGATGCACTATCCCCACGGACCACACCGCAGCAACTACTTCACCGTCTGGCGTGACGGCGATTGGAAAGTCATCTATCACGCATTGCCAGAAACGAAAACCTCGGGCGGACACATTCAGTTCGCCGACGGCAACTATGAACTTTTCAACCTGGCCGACGATCCGTTCGAATCCACCAATCTGGCCGAGTCACGACCGAAGGTGCTCAAGCGGATGATGCAGGGATTGATCGACGCGCTCCAGGAGCACAACGCGGTGTACCCGATCGACGATTCCGGCAACGCGGTGGTCCCGCAGTTGCCATAGCAGAATCCGTCGACGGCTGGTTGATTGCGATCACGTTGCGAATTGGATCCGATCACGCCAGCCCACAGCGTTGGAGGTGGTGTGGTTTTTGGGAATTCACCCTCCCTGGCAGGGAGGGTGAAGGCGTAAACGCCTGATAGATCTAGGAGGCAACAAACCGTTCGACCTCGTTAGCGAGGGGCCTCGCATGGCACGTCGCGGACGTGCCGGACGATCAGGAACGCCCTCGTCTTGTTCCCAAGCTTCACCTGAGCTGCGCAGAATCTTGCGATTTACGTCGAGTTTTCGCGGGTGGAATTTCGGCGGTTTCGATTCTGATGCACTCGCTCGAGATCAGCCGTCTGGCGTTCGCCTACGGGTATTTCATATTCCGCCGGCAGATCATTCTGCCTTCCCGCTCCTCACCTCGTTTGACGCAGCAAGTATCGAGGTAGGAAGATTTAGGCTCCTTTCGGATCAATCTGCTTCAACTGTTTCGACGTCAGTTCGGCGTAGCAATCCGGCAGATCCAATCGCGTCAGCACGCCAGGTAGCAACGTCGACAGCGGCCAATCGTAGTGCTTGCTTTCTGCGATCGCGGCGTAGGATGTCAAAGCGTTTTTGAGCGTCACCTGTTGGACGCGGTCGGAAAGGACGGCGGCAAAGGTTGCCGGCAAGGATCCCCAGCCGAGTCCGGCAATGTGAATTTCTGTGTGACCAACCGACTCAAGCCAATCGAGTACGCGGAGCACATCAAACGTTTTCTGCCCCACGTACGGTCGTCCCAACATCACGCTGTGGATCGCATAGAAATAGTCGCTGCCGTAGGGGCTGTGGAACGTACCGGGTTGGCTGGTGCCGGGAAGCGACTCACCGATGCCGCGGACGTCGATCGTGAAGAACGGCGTTTCCGGTTCGGATTCGATCAGATCGCGAATCATCGGCTCATTTCGCAATTCGGCGTCACTGGACAAGTGCGCTACGTACAGGATGGCGCGTTTGCCGTCGCGTGGCGGCCGCGCATGCCAGCGGGTGTCGGTCAAGCGATAGACGGCGGCGTTGATACCCGGCTCGATCGCAACGGTGTAACCCATCGCGTATTTCGAAGGATACCCGGCTGCCCGAAGGTAGGCGAAGTTTCGGTAGTCCGGAGCGGCAAGTCCTTCGAGGTTGAGTTTCAGCACGTCGACAAGCGCGCTGCGTAGTGCCTTTCCGCGCGGTTGGGCACGTGCATCGGCAAGCTGTTGTGATTTCTCACGGGTGAAATCAAAGATTGTCTGCGTCCCCTGTAACGTCGCCACCTGTCCCTGCTCGGTACACCACAACGTCTCGTCTTTTTCGATCGTGATCTCTGGCTCGGTTGTGTAAGCGAGTTTTCCTGTCGTAGACAGGACGCCGTCGAACATCCCGGCGGTCTGCTGATCGGTCAATCCGGCGGTGCGGTTGAACCAGGAATACATTGCTTCGCGATTCTCTTGCGAGTAACCGTGTCCGCTGGGGCCGACGAACAGCGCCACGTTGTCTTCGGCCCCGAGCAACTTGTACAACCGCCGCAGTCGCTGGTAGGTTTCTTCCGCGCCGCGGACATCGAAAAAGTCTTGCTCTTTGGCTAGGATGATGACCGGCTTGGGTGCCATCGCCGCTAAAAAATCGCTGTGGTCCAACCCCAGCGGAAACACATCCGGCGGGCACTGCTCGGTGTCTTGCGGCAGTTCGTTTTCCAAATTGCGGCGAAAGGTGCTGACGAAGCAGGACGGCGCCCCCATCGCCCAACGATCGTCCAGACCACACAACCAGGTCGTCATCGTTCCGCCGCCCGAGTTGCCGGTCACGCCGATCCGCGCCGGATCGACTTCTGGACGAGTCAGTAAGTAGTCGAGCGCACGGATTCCGTCCCAGGCCCTCCAATTGCCGAAGAACTCGTCGATGAGAAACTGTTGGTTGCCGGCATAAAGATGCTCACGAACCCCGACACCGATTTCGGATTTCAGGTTTGCATCGGGGTATTGAAGACGCTCGCCCTGACCGATCGGGTCAAAGATCAAACAGACGTAGCCGAGTCGCGCGAGCCCTTGCGCAAAGGCTTGATAGGGTTCGGCTGCTTTTCCGTTGTGGCTGTGACCGCAAGTCCCCACGACCGCGGGCATCGGCCCGGACGATTGATTGGGAATGTACAGGTTGGCGGTGACGGGAAAACCGGGACGACTTTCAAAGATCACGTTTTCGATGCGGTAGGCGTCACGCTCGACGCGAGCGGTCACTCGCGCGGCCAAGGGCGTTTTCGGAGGATTCTGCCCGAACGATTGCCGGCAACGCCGCCGCACCGATTGGACGTATTGCCGCGCGTCGTCTTCGGTCTCCAACTTATTAAGCGTGCGTCGATGTTCGTTTTCAAACTGTCGCAACTGCTGAACAAAGAATTCCTGGACCATTCTTGGGAAGCGATTCAGGGGGGCCTGGTCGCTGGCCGCTTGGGCGGTGGAGGGGCACAGTGACGTCGCCAGCGGAATTGCGGCGGCGCCCCCGGCGGCCATCGTCAGGGCATGTCGGCGAGAAATCGATTGGGGGGGATTGGGGCGACGCCGGATTGGGAGGCAATTCATGCGGGAAACTCTCGAAGACGCGGCGGATAGTTGGGAGGGAAAACGACGATCCGAATCGATTCGAGTATTCGTCAGGATGAACGTCGTCTATAATCGAGTGCCCATCCTACAACGAAGAGCGAACCGCAGGGGCTGTTGGACTTGCCAGGAGCCGCTCGATCCGCCGGGAGCCGTTTCGTCCGTTTGCAGCCAATCTGTTGGCGCCGGGCAATTGGATCCGCCCAGCGAAACACGCTCTTGCCCACCTCGACAATTTCCTATGGCATCACGATTTGCCCGTCACGTCCGCGCGCCACTGGTGGTGTTCGTACTCGCTGTTAACGTTGGCGGACACACTGCGTTTGCAGATGACGCCGCTGCGAATAATTCGGCAGCTGAGAAATCGACGGCACAGGACTCGGCATCCGAGGGTTCCGTCACGCAGGACACGGTTGAGTTCTCCGATCGCAGTGCGGTCGACTTTGTTCAAACCTATTGCATCGATTGTCATCAGGGCGAAGACGCGGAGTCGGGGCTGGACTTCGAAGGCTTTGCGTCCGCCGAAAATGTCTCCAGTGCGATCGAAGCATGGAACCGTATTGCGACGCGTGTTCATGAAGGCCAAATGCCTCCGCAGGAATACGACTCTCCCGAGCCAGAAACCCGGGCCGCGTTTGTCGCTTGGATTCGCGACACGATCTACCAAGCGGTTTGTGACGACGGCGTGTCTCCGGGCGGCCCAATGCTTCGACGGCTCAATCGGACTGAATACGCCAATACCGTGCGTGACTTGCTGGGAATCCCGATCAACGCGGGGCATGCGTTGCCTGACGACGGCGCCGGCGGCGAAGGGTTTGACAACGCAGCCGAGACGCTGTTTATCTCCCCGATCTACGCGGAGAAGTACCTCGACGCGGCCCGTTCCGCGATCGGCCATGCGTTGAAAGACCCGGACGATCGAAAACGCATTATCACGTCGACTCCGGGCGAAAAACGTTCGCCGGAACAAGCCGCGCGTGAAGTGCTTGCCGGATTTCTGCCCAAAGCGTTTCGGCGCCCGGTCAGCAACGAGGAAATTGACGAGTACGCTGAAGTGTTCAATCACGTCTTTCAGGAAGACGAGTCCTATTCCAGTGCGATCGAGTTCGCGTTGGTCGCGGCGATGGTGTCGCCAAAGTTTCTGTTCTTGTACGAACAGCCGGCCGAGTCCGATGAACCGACGCTGGTGTCCCACTACGAAATGGCATCGCGGTTGTCGTATTTTCTTTGGGCGTCGATGCCTGACGCAGAACTGATGCGGCTGGCGGCGGAAGAAAAATTGCACGACGAGCAAGTACTTGCCGAGCAGGTCGCGCGGATGCTGCGCAGCGACGTCGATCGCCGGGGGTTGCGACGTGGCGCGAAGGTCCGTGAGTTTGCGACCAGTTTCGTCGAGCAATGGCTCGGCACTCGGGCGCTCGGACGTGAATTCAAACCCGACAAATCGGTCGCCGAACGTTACGATTCCGAGCTGGAAGGCGGGATGAAATACGAGCCGATCTTCTTTTTCGAAGACTTGCTGGCCGACAACCGTTCGCTGTTGAACCTGATCGATTCCGATTTTACTTACGTCAACCGAACGCTCGCCCGGCACTACAAGGTGAAAGGTGAGTTTCGTGAACAACCCAAGAAGGTGGAACTGAGTGAGAAGGATCGCCGCGGCGGGTTGTTGGGCATGAGCGCCGTCTTGGCCGTTTCATCCTTCCCACACCGAACCAGCCCGGTGCTGCGAGGCAAGTGGGTTTTGGAAACGCTGCTGGGCACGCCTCCGCCACCGGCTCCACCCAATGTGCCGGAACTTGAGGAACACGGCGACGCGGCTAACCCCACATCACTGCGGGAACGGCTGGAATTGCACCGATCCGATCCCGTCTGTGCGTCCTGTCATCAGGCGATGGATCCGTTGGGTTTTGGGCTGGAGAACTATGACGTGCTCGGTCGGTGGCGAACCGAGGCCGATGGAGTCGCAATCGATGCCAGCGGAAAACTGCCCAGTGGCGAGACCTTTGACGGGCCGGACGAGTTGAAGAGGCTATTGATGGAGCGGAAGGAACAATTCATCCGCAACCTGACGTCAAAGATGCTCGGCTATGCCCTGGCACGGGGGCTGACCAACGAAGATGCATGCGTGGTCGAGTCGATTTCGCGAACATTGGCCGAAGACGACTACAAAGCCCAAACGTTGATTTTGGAAATCGTCAAAAGCATTCCGTTTCGATACAAACAGGGTTCCAAGGATTAATCACGTGAACGTTTATCTAGACGACGATTCGAATCGCCAGTTGCCGTTGTCGCGGCGAACGCTGCTGCGTGGTGCCGGGGCGGCGCTGGCGCTGCCTTGGCTCGAAGCGATGATGCCGCGGGCGGTGTCGGCCGAGGAATCGGAGGACAAAGCGCCGGAGGATGCGCCGCTGCGGATGGCGGCGCTATTCGTTCCCAACGGGGTTCGGCAGGACATGTGGACGCCGAAGGAAACCGGGCGAGAATTCGAACTCTCACCGACCCTGGAACCACTGGCCGACGTGAAAGACCAGCTACTGGTGTTGACCAATTTGTGGAACCAGGCCAGCAATTTCGGTGACGGACACTATGTAAAATGTTCCGGATTCCTGACCTGCACAACGATTAACAAGTCGCTCGGCATCGACCTGAACTGCAACGGGCGCTCGATGGACCAGGTGGCGGCCGACTATTCGGGCAAATTCACGCCACTGCCGTCGTTGGAACTCGGCATCGATCCGGTCACGACCGGTGTCGACACCAACGTCGGCTACACGCGGGTTTATGGTTCGCATATCGCCTGGAGCGGTCCGACCAGTCCGTTGGCGCGAGAATTGAACCCGCACCTGGTTTTCGACCGACTGTTTCGAGCCGGCAACCCGCAAAAGGGAGCGGCCCAGCGAGATCGTTTGCTGTTGGACCGCGTCTTGGAGGACGCCAACGAGCTAAAACATCGGCTCGGTGCATCGGACCGACAGCGGATGGATGAGTACTTGCAATCGGTCCGGTCGGTCGAGAAACGATTGCAGAATCAAGACGCCGGTGGTGCCAAGCAGTGGCAACCGCTGGTCAAACTCGAACGCAAGAATCGTCCTCCGGAGGAGCGGCCTGACGAGTATGTCGAGCAAGTTCGCTTGATGTTGGACATGATCGCGTTGGCGTTCCAAACCGACACCACACGTGTTTGCACGTTCATGTTTGGAAACGCCGTCAGCGGGCGGAACTTCTCCTTCCTGGATGGGGTTTCCGGTGGACACCACGATACGTCGCACCACCAGAACAACGAAGAAAAGCTGCGGCAGTATCAGCTGATCAACCGTTGGCACGTCGAGCAGTATGCGTACCTGCTCGGCAAGCTTCGCTCGATGAAAGAGCGTGAGGGGACGGTGTTGGACAATTCGATGATCTTGTACGGTTCAGGGTTGCGTGACGGCAACAGCCACAACCCGCACAACCTGCCGATCCTGTTGGGCGGCAGCGGCGGCGGTCGCATCGCCACCGGCCAGCACCTGTCCTTCGGCCGTGACACACCGCTAGCAAACCTGTACGCCGCCATGCTCAACGCCTTCGGAACCGGCCAAGAACAATTCGCCGACAGCACCGGCATTCTGCCCGGTGTGCTCAGCTAACCGCCGGGTACAACTCCACCGGGGACATGGCACGAAGAATCTCCGTCGGGGACATGGCACGAAGAATCTCCGTCGGGGACATGGCACGAATGGACCTCCGACAATCGGTTGCTAGCATCCCTTGGATGCTGTCAACAGACCGTGCCATGTCCCTGGGGGGCTTTTCCTGTCCCTGGGGGGCTTTTCCCCGATGGCCTTGTGCCCCCGATGGCCTTGTCCCCGGGGGCCTGTCTTGCAAGCATTTTGATTCGCCGCCCGACAATTATCCCCAGCGGGGACATGGCACGAATGAGTCGCAACAACCTCCTGCTAGCATTGTTGCCTTGCGAACCCGCGAAGGTGCCATGTCCCCGATGGACTCTCTTGTCCCCGATAGACTTCCCGCTGATGTGCCGTGTCCCCGAGCGTTGTGTCCCCGCGCGTTGCGGGTGTAGGACGCTTTGCCGTAGTCTCGTGACTATTTGGACGCTGCAGGGAACGTCAAATTTATTGCGGGTGAATCTCACGTTGCGTTGCGTAAAGCAATTACGACACAACCGCGTCGCGGTTGCACGCCAGCGGCGTGTCACAACAAAGCTTGGGGTCGCGATAGCGCACCCCAAGATCAGACGCAGCAAGCGCGGCAACCCCAACGGGGTTGAACAACATGCGCCGCCCAACACGCGTGAGCGGTTGGTGGTCCGTTCACATTGCGCCGTTTGTTGACCCCCGATGGGGTTCCAAATCTCATTTCTTCCCGGCACCCGGGGTGCGTTTCGCGCCCCAGGCTGTGTTGTGGCACCGCTCTGCGGTGGAAGACGAGGGCCGCGTTCTGCATCGAAATAGGCGACTGCCCTCAGTGTTGTTGGGCTACATCACTTTACTGAAAAACAAGTCGCTCAGTAACAAACTTCACGTTCCGAGCAGCGTGGGGGGTCGCCTGAAGGCTAGACACCAACGGTTGTGCGTGCCTTATCGGCGGCGGGACTTGGCGTATCGGCTGAGCATGGCGGGTAGCAGCAGCACGTCGGCGAACAGTGCGGTGGCCAGGGTCAGACAGCCCATGATGCCGAAGATGCGGGCGTCGCGGGAATCGCCGGCGATCGCGGAGGCCAAACCCGCAACCAAGACGATCGTCGTCATCAACAATGCCGACCCGACACCGGTGAACGCGCGGCGGATCACGTCCTCGTGCTCTCCTCCCTGCTTCATCTCTTCTTGATACCGCGTCAAAAAGTGAATCGTGTCGTCGACCGCGATCCCCACACAGATCGTGAACACACACACGGTGACCATCTCCAAGTGCTGGCCGCTGAAAACCAACATCGCCGCCGTCGCGGCCAGCGGAAACAAGTTCGGAATGATCGAGATCAATCCGATCCGGACGGAACGGTACACAATCGTTAACACCAACCAGATCACCACGCTGGCCGTCCCCAAACTGGTCGCAAGGTCCGTGACGATTTGATAAATGTTGCGCCAACGCCAAACCGCGTTCCCTTCCAAAATCAGATCAAAATCGGGATGCCGCTCGGCGATCGATTCCACCCCTTTTTCGATCCTCTGGAAGGAATCGTTGTACGCGGCAATCCCCAAATCCTGGACGCGAAACTGAACCGACGCGAAGCGGCGTTCGGGAACATAGAACGCTCGTTTGAGTGACGGCGGCAACAATTCCAGCAACGTCATCCGCTCGTTCGGCTCGCCCTCCCCGGGAAGCGCCTCGAGCAGTTGCCCCAGCCCCAACGGATTGCCGATCAGCGGTTCATCGGAAAGCAACGCGTCGACTTCACCCAGGACCTCCAACAACTCGCCTTGATCGGATTCCCCATACCAACGCACGTCGACGGTGCTGAATTCCAATCCGCCGAGTGCCTGGTCCAGGTGCCGAAGTGTCTGAGCTGCTTCCCCCGATTCACTCAACCCGCTGTACCGTTTCTCGTCAGGTTGCAGTTGCAAGGAGATCAGCGCGAGTGCAAACGTGACCGCGATCGCGACCCTTGCAACGGCACGGTCACGACGGAGCACCCAATCGACCAGCGGTCCGATCCGACGCAATTGCCCATCGACCAAACTCTTGCCCAGTCCAACATGCAACCGTCGCCCCAGCGGTGATCTGCACCCCAGTGGAATCACAGTCAATACACTGATGAAGGTCATCGCGACACCGACCACGCAGCACATCCCGAAATCACGAACGATCTCGTGGTGGGCCCCCAACAATGACAAAAACCCGATCGCCGTCGTCGTGCTGGTCAACAAGCATGCCATGCCGACGCGCGAGACGCCACGCCGAGCCGCCTCGTTGACTTCGAGTCCGCTGGCGCGTTGCTGACGGATCTCGACCATCAAATGCACCGAGTCGGTCAGCCCGACCAGACTGACCAGAACCGGAACGATGATGTCGTTGAATGGATTGTCTTGCAGATCCAAGTAATGCAGCATCCCGGTCGTCCACAGCACGCCGACGGCCGGTGCCACCGCAACAATCACCACCGCCGAGAAACCGCGAAACAGGATCACCGCCGAAAGCAACATGATCGAATAGCCGATCAATTGATACTTGGTCGAATCGGTGACATGGTTGTTGGCCATCATCAGGTGCAACGGGACCGGACCGGTCAACTGAAACTTCAACGAGGCACCGGGGACTTGTGACGCGATCGATTCGGCTCGCTGGCGGAGCTCGGTGGTGACGGCATCGTCGCTGGTGACAAAGAACCAATCGATTCCCAGGTGCATCAACACGGTTCGCCCATCACCCGAGATCAACTGCCCGACGGCCAACGGATTCTCCAGCACCCGACTCCTGGCCTGGTCCAGTTGACGCTGCGAGGCGTTGTCGCTGGGCAGCAGTGTTCCCGAAAGTCCGAACAGGTTGAAACTGGGAACACTATCCAGCCACATCACGCTGTCGATCTGCGGCATCTGCTGCAGCCCCTCGGCGACTCGCCGCATCGCCCGCAGATTGGGACCCGAGAAAAAGTCGGCGTCACTGGCCGGGTCGACCGTTGCGACCACGATGCATTGCCCGCCACCGACCTGAAACGGCTGGACATTCTCCGGGACTCGACCGCCACCGGGAGTGTCCATCCTGCGACGATCGCGACCGGATCGGGTGGACGCGTTTGAATCCTCTGATTGCTCCAGACGATCGGGGATCAGATCGGTGATCAGCGAGGGATTGGTAAACCCGATTGCCGCCAGCGTCGACATGACGAGGAACACGGCGATCTGGGCAAGCGGGTGATCGGCCCACCAGAAAAACAGTCGCGAGCCTAGCCCCGCCGGTCGTGTCGTCCTTGTCACAGTCGCTCCGCTGCGGCGGCTGATATTTCGTCACGCTCGATTCGTCCATCGCGATTTCGATCGAGACGATTGAACCCGAAACGTTGAAAGGCGACAGGCGTCTCGTCACGTTCGACGATCCCGTCCGCATTGACATCCATCTGTTCGAGAAACGCGGTGACTTGCGAATCGATTTTTTGGTCCCGCTCCTGACGCTCGCGCGGCGACATGGAAACTTTCGGTCGCACGCGGTAGTGCGGACCGCCGCGTGGGATGGCGACGTCAAAAAAAGCCACCGCCATCTCCTCCCAGGTTTGATCGCCCCAGGACACGAAGTCGTCCGGTGCGGGATTGAAGGGGTTGCCGGCGGAATTGTCAAAGCTGACGGACATTTCCAGCGAATCGATGTCGCCCAGATTGACGGGCTTGGCGAATTCGTACCAGTGTTGCCAATTGAAATCGTAGTGGGGTACGCGGAGCAACGGTTCGGTTTGACCGCCCGGACGATTTGCCAACAACAGAAACGATTTCCCACGCAAGTGCATGTGCGGCGTGATGCCCATCATCCGCGCATTCGGGGGAAACGAATCCACGGACATCTTAACCACGTGGTTTTTCACTCCCGGCGGGATTTCGAATTCATGATCGATCGCCATTCGGGTGAACACTTCGTGGGTGATTTGATCGGGATCGGCCGTCCAAACGCCAACTCGCGTCAGGTCTTCTGCTTCACGCCCGTTGGGGGTGTAATGCATTTGAAACACGAGCTTCGAACCTGCCGGGACGAGTCGGGCGTGACCGTCCGGCAGACCGACGGCTCGTTGACCGGGCACATAGGCGGCCATCCAGCCGATGCCGTGAAAGCTGCTGCCGTCGGGCGGTCGGACGAAGACGATCGCATGATGCACCACACTCGCGTTGCCCGGGATCACCTGTGCCGCACGGATCCAACGGTCTTCGGTCCATTTCGGATCGACCACAAAGTACTGGTATTCGACGACACCTTCGGCGGGGACGTTGAAGGGGCGATCGCGCATCTTGATTTCAACATCTGGCTCGGTTTCAAACTGCCAGCCGCTAGGCCATTGCGGCGATGACGGCAAATCGGCAGCGTCGCCTTGCGGCAGACCGGCCTCGATCCAGGCGGCGATCTTGTCGCGCGCCTCGCGAGGCATGCGTCGCTCGCCGACGAAATGTCCGATGTCGGGGTCGGCGTGCCAGGGCGGCATGCGTTTCTGGTCGATGACCTCCAAGATCATCTGTCCCCAACCGACGACTTCGTCATACTCGGTCAGCGCCATCGGCGCGATCTCGCCCGGACGGTGACACTCGACACAGTGTTCATTCAGGATCGCAGCGATATCGGCATTGAAGGTCACGTCGGCCGACGGCGTCGCGGTTCCATTCATCTTCGTCGCTCGCGTGATCAAACACCCCACGCCGATCGTCTTGGGCTGGTCGATCGGTGCACCGGCCAGCGATGATGCGATCGCATCACGCAGGTGGTTCGCCGTCGGCTGAGCGCGCGAGACCCCCGGTTCGTATTGATCGTCGATTCGCCCCTGGTAAATGATTGAGCCGGCGGAATCGACCAAAAACACTTCCGGTGTTCGGCTCGCGTCGAAGGCGAGGGCGATCGACTGATCGGCGTCCTTGACCATCGGGAACTTGAGTGAATGCCTTTTGGCGTAGGCATCGATTTCCGCCGGCGAGTCTTGAAGGTTGCTGTTGACGCCCAAGAACTGGACGCCGCGGTCGGAATAACGATCGGCCAATCGTTGTAAACGAGGCCCGTAGAGTCTTGCCAGGGGACATTCCGTCCCCAGGAAACAAACCACCGTCAAAGTGGAATCGCCGACCGCAACCGGTTCCCCGTCCGTTCCCCGAAACGTCAATTGATGTAGCGAAAGACGACGCGCGGCGTGCACGTCGGGGGACAGGAAGATGCCGGCAAGCAGGCAAGCGAAAATAGATACGTGATAGAGTTTTAGGTACATCGATGCGGTCTCCGCTGGGTCGACTCCTACCGAAGCGCCGTGAGTTGTCAGGGGGCCATTGTCGGATCGACGTTGTCTGTTGGACGCGATGCCGATGGTGATTGCACCGCCCTCGCTGCGGCGCGTTCCGCCTGACGCGCCGCCAACATCGCTTGTGCTCGGGCACGCTCGGCCGCCATTCTCGCGTGCATCAGTCGTAGATGAAAGAGCATTGCCGATCCGAGGACGAGACAGAGCACGATTCCGATGGTCGCCCGTTTTCGGTAGGCTCTGCTAGCGAACAAACTGACGACAAACAACGCCAGGGCGAGAAGCATGAATCCGAGCGGCGGCAGATTGGGCATCATCCACGCCCAGCATCCCATCATGACCGAAGCTGCCCCGACCCAGAAGCACCACATCGCCAGCCCCGAACCCCGCACCTCGCTGTCGGGCGCTTGCTCCGTTTCCGGCGGCGTTTGGTAGGGATTGGTAAGAACGTTGTTCATCGGCCGTTTCGGGTCGGGGTCGAGATCAGACGGAGTACCCATGGGATGGGCAATGTGGCTGGTGTTAGGATATCGCACGCCAAACGGCCCTGCCACTCACACGGGACGGTCGCCGGAGATCGCCACGCGGCGCATCTCGCGGCGGTATCCCGAGTAGTCTCCGACCGCGTGGTGCAGCACGGCGCGGTTGTCCCAGAACGCGACCGCCCCTTGCGACCAACGAAATCGACACGTGAACCGTTCGTCGCTGGCGTGTCGAAACAGGTACTCCAACAGCGGCGCGCTTTCCTGTTCGGTCATGTCTTTGAATCTGACCGTGAAGGTTCGATTGACGAACAACATCTTGCGCCCGGTTTCTGGGTGCGTCCGAACGACCGGGTGCTCCATTTCCTCATAGGCCTTGTCGCTGGTCTGCACCTCCATGTTTTTCCAGTTCGATTTCGAGCGTCCCTCGGGCGCGAATGGCCCGCGCGCGGTGTGAATCCCGGTCACGCTCTGGAGCATTCGTTGCATGCCGGGCGAGAGGGTTTCGTAGGCAAGGTACTGGTTGGAATCAGCGGTATCGCGAATTGTCGCCGCCGTCCCAGAGGTCGGGATTGCTGCCCAGGGCGTTTTTGAGTTCTTCGGTTGCGTGGTCGAGCTGGTCGATCGTTTCCGTTGGCAGTGAACGCTCCAGGAAGCCGGCATTTTGTCGTGCCTGGTCGGCGTTGCGCGCCCCGGCGATGATGCTGACGATGCCGGGTTTGGCGATCGTCCAGGCGAGTGCCAATTCGGCCATCGTGCAACCGACCGAGGCGGCGATCGCTCGGATTTGATCAAGCGCCGCAAAGGTTTCCGCCTCGCAGCCCGGTTCGCCGTGGCGTGCCTTGGGACGATCGGTCGTGAAGTGCCGCGATCGGGCGCGGCCGTCGGGAACTTCGGCCGCGGTGTTGTACTTGTCCGCCAGCATGCCGTGCATCAGCGGGCTGTAAACCAGGATCCCGATGCCTTCTTTGACACAGCGCGGTTGGACTTCAAACTCGATCATTCTTGCGAGCAAGTTGTAAGGCAACTGGTTTGTCAGCGGCTTTTGTAACGGCACGAGATCGCCGAGGTCGCCGACGCCGGCATTGCACACCCCAATGTGCCGCACTTTTCCCTGCGATTGCAACTCTCGCATCGCGCCCCACGTATCGGCGATCGGCACGTCGGGGCTGGTCCAGTGGGTTTGATAGAGGTCCAAGTAATCGGTCTGCAAGCGAGTAAGTGATTCTTCGCAGTCGGCGACGACATCGGAGGGGCGCATCTTGTCGGGCCGGATCTTGCTGGCGATGACCAGTTTGTCGCGCAGCTGGTTCTCGGCGACCACTTTCCCCAGCAGTGTTTCACTCGCGCCGTCGCCGTACATAGGAGCGGTGTCAAAGAAATTGACTCCGGCATCCACGGCAGCCAACATCGCCTCGACCGATTCGTCTTCGGAACGGTCACCCCAATGAAAGTCGCTGGTGATCCCCCAGCATCCAAAGCACAGTTGGGAAACGGAAAGGTCGGTGCCGGGGAAGGAGTGGTATTTCATTGAACGATCGGTGCGTGGATACTGCGGAGGTGCCATTGAAGGAGGATCACGAGTGCAACAGTGTAGCAGTCCATTGAGGTTACAATGTCGATCGCAATCGTGAACACGTCTGCGATGTCGAGGTGCATCAGGTTTGCACGAATCGGCCCGGCTTTCGTCGCCATCGGTGTGGTACGGTGCCGACGCATTTCCCATTTAAGGTACGATCGTCTATTCAGTGTGATATTTTGGTCGCTGGCCCCCTCATCCCCAGCCCTTCTCCCCCGCAAAGCCGGGGGAGAAGGGAGCCATGCCGAGAAACTGGACGCTACTTTCCACCCCAAGCTTTACACCACATGATCCATCACCGCTCTCTTTCACGTCGTCATTGGCTGGCCGCGTTGCCGGTGGTTGCAAGTGCAGCCGGGCAAGTCTGCAAGGCCGCCGAGCAACCTCGGATTCGCATCGGTCAAATCGGCACCAAACACGCCCACGCCAGCGGCAAGCTGGCTGCGATCCTGAAGTTCCCGGAAACGTATGAGCTGGTCGGGGTGGTCGAACCCGATGCGGAACGTCGTGCGGCGCTGAGCGAACGTGATCCCTATCGAGGCGTCAACTGGATGACGGAGGCGGAGTTGCTCTCGACGCCTGGATTGCAAGCCGTGGCCGTCGAAACGGACATCCCGAACTTGGTTCCGGCGGCGGTGCGGTGTTTGAATTCGGGGATGCACATTCACTTGGACAAGCCGGCCGGCGAATCACTGGATGCCTGTCGCGCGATGCACCAGATCGCCACGGAGCGCGGGCTGACCATCCAGATGGGATACATGCTGCGGTACAACCCGGCGTTTCAGTTTGCCGATCAGATCGTCCGCGACGGATGGCTGGGTGAGATCACCGAGATCAACGGGATGATGGGCAAGTACATGAACGACGGAGGCCGACTGGAACTGGCCAAGATCTCGGGCGGCGGAATGTTTGAACTTGCCTGTCACTTGATCGACCAAGTGGTCTCGTTGCTCGGGCCGCCGGACAACGTGACGTCACACTTGCGGCGGACGTTTCCCGAGAAAGACTCGTTCGCGGACAACCAATTGGCGGTCTTTGACTACCCCAAAGCGATCGCGACGATTCGCTGCAATCACATCGATCCGATGGGCGGTGCTCGTCGCCAGTTTTCAATCACCGGAACCGAGGGCACGTTCGAAATCCGGCCGCTGGAACCGACGCCCAGGGGCAGGCTGGGGCTGGATCGCCCGCGCGGTGAGTTCAAAAGAGGTTACCAGGACGTGGCGTTTGAAAGCCCCACGGGACGCTACGACGCGGAGTTTTTGGATTTGGCCAAGGTGATCCGCGGCGAAAAGAAACTGCGATGGGACGCCGAGCACGACATCGCAACGCACGAAGCGGTGCTGCGGGCCAGCGGGATGCTTTGACGCATTTATCGTTGGCGGATTAATATGGTGTTGGTTTCTTGTCCGAGCTGAAGTTGCCCCCTCGTTTTGTTTGGTGAGTGAATGCTGGAGGGAGTCGTATCAGGCGATGATTGCTGGCGTGCAATGCCAGCACGTGGCGTGAGCCAGTGGCGGGCGATGGCGTGCGGTAAACGTTAGACATCCCAGGACAGGCCGCTCGCTAACGCGTCCCGCTGGCATGGATCGTCAGTCGTCGAAGACCGGTGGGTCCATCTTGATTTCGGCGATCACTTGACGGGCCCTGTCGGCGTCCTGTTCGAATGTTTTGATTTTGACCATGCCGGGCGCTTCAGCTCGAAAACCGGAAGTAAATCCGCCGGTCGCGACGGCGCGTATCCCGGCATCTTCAAGCACCGACACGACGACCGAAGCCGATAATTCGTCGGCTCGCTCGGCGACCGTGACCAGTTTCGAAAGATCGAGGTTCTTTTCGCCATCGGACATGATGAACGCTCATCAAGAAAGGAATATGGGCAAGTGTGTGTTGAATGCTTTAGGATACAACATGGATGGCCAGGCGTACCCACGGATGCCATTCCGAGTGACATCCGTGGGTACGCTTTGCCATCTGTGGGGATAAGATAATGGATCACTCAGTGCTGGGAACGATGACTGGAATTCGGGCAATCGCATCAGGCTTTGCAACAGCCATCGCGATCTTGCTGGGCTGTTCGGCAGGAGACACGTTTGGCAGCGACCGGCAACCGAATTTCCTGGTGATCGTCAGCGACGATCAACGGCCCGACACGATCGCCGCCTTGGGCAACCCGGTGATCGAAACCCCAAACCTGGACCGACTGATTCGCGAAGGGACGACATTCCAGCGTGCGACGTGCGCGTTTCCGTTGTGCGTTCCCAGCCGCGCCGAAATCCTGACCGGTTCGACGGCGTTTCGCAACGGCGTCCCCTACGGCGGCGGGCGGCTGAAGCCCGGACAAACGTTCTGGGCCGATGCGCTGCGCCGGGCCGGATACCAGACCTGGTATTCGGGCAAGTGGATGAATGACGGTTCGCCGAAGACGCGCGGATACGATGAAACAAGTGCGTTGTTCAGCAGCGGCGGTGCGGGAGCGTTGGGCCGTGAACCGCGTTACGGACGCTACGGGCGGCAGATCACGGGCTACCGCGGGTGGACGTTTAAAACCAACGATGGGAAACCGGAACTGGAAAAAGGAATCGGCCTGGTCGGCGAAACGAGCAAGCATATCGCCGACGGCGCGATCGCACTGTTGCAGCGCAAGTCGGACCAACCCTTTTTTCTGCACGTCAACTTCACCGCCCCACATGATCCATTGATTCTCCCGCCGGGATACGAAAACAAATACAATCCGGACGACGTGCCGGTGCCGGGCAATCTTTTGCCGGAGCATCCGTTTGACCACGGGAACCTGAAAGGTCGCGATGAACAACTCCTGCCGTGGCCGCGAACGGAAACGGAGATTCGCCGTGAGATCGCAGCTTATTATGCGGTCATCGACGACATGGATCATCAGATCGGTCGGATCCTAGAAACGCTGCGACAATCGGGCCGCGATGAAAAAACCGTGATCATCTTTACCAGCGACCACGGCTTGGCGTTGGGCAGCCACGGATTGATGGGCAAACAAAACATGTACGAACACACGATCGGCGTTCCGTTCATCATCGCCGGACCGGGGATCCCTGCGGGGAAGCGGACCGATGCGCAAATCTACTTGCGAGACATGTATCCGACGACGTGCGAATTGGCCGGTGTCCCGATTCCCCAATCCGTCGACGGGAAAAGTTTTGCCGCGGTTTTGAATGGCACGGCGGACCACATCTATCCGGCAGTCTATGGCTATTACCATGATGCCCAGCGGATGATCCGCACCGATCGTTGGAAATTGATCTGGTATCCTCGGATCGGCAAGACGCAACTGTTTGATTTGGAGCAGGATCCGCAAGAGCGAAATGATCTTTCATCGTCGATCGAGTATGCGGCGATCCGAGACGAATTGGCCGAGCAGATGCAGCGGTGGTTTGCGGAGCATGGCGCAGACTTCGCGCCGGCTGCGAAATGACGAGTGCGATTGGTTCAGGAACGATGACGCACCAAGATTGTCGATGGCCGATGGCCAACAGAGGGCGATATTCACCATGGACCTTGGGCGTTGCCCAAGGCTATGGGTGTAAACGGCCTTTGGCCGAATCCTCGCGACGCGACCCATTTTTTGCCCCCAGGTCTACTCGGTTCGCTACTGATAGAGTCGTCTTTTCACACGGAGAACCTGCGATCGATGAAGCAACGATTCAAGGTGGTGATCACCGATTTAATGACCGAACCGCTTGATGCGGAGCGGCGGGTGCTGGGCGAGGTCGCCGATGTCATTGCGCTCGATGCGAAGAACGAAGCGGAGTTGGTCGGCCAAATCGAAGACGCCGACGCGGTGATGGTCTATCACTACCTGACGTTTTCAAAACGCAGCATCGATCGGTTGTCCCATTGCCGCGTGATCGTGCGTCCCGGAGTCGGCTACGACGCGATTGACATCGCTGCCGCACGCGACCGCGGCATCCCGGTTTGCAACGTGCCGGACTACGGCACGGAAGAAGTCGCCGATTCGGCGGTCGCGATGGCGATTTCCCTGGCCCGTGGAATCCACCTGCTGAATAGTCGGTTGCGACGGGGTGTCGGCGCGTGGAATGTCGACCAAGCGAAACCGATTCCACGACTTCGCGGTCGGCGTTTCGGAATCGTCGGGTGCGGACGTATCGGAACCGCCACGGCGCTGCGGGCCAAGGCGTTCGGGTTGGAGGTTGCGTTCTATGACCCGTACGTGCCTGACGGGATCGACAAGGCCTTGGGAATCCGGCGTGCCGAACGATTGGACGATCTATTGTCGTCGTCACACATCGTCAGCGTGCACTGCCCACTGACGGACGAGACACGTGGAATGATCGCGGCAGCGGAAATCGCCCGGATGCCGCAGGGATCGTTCTTGGTCAACACCGCGCGGGGCGGCATCGTCGACACGGCCGCAGTGGTGGACGCCTTGGAGCGAGAGCACTTGGCCGGTGCCGGGATCGATGTGCTGGAACAAGAACCACCACCGAAAGACAGCGTGGTGCTGGCGGCCTGGCGCGACCCGAAGCACCCCGCACACGACCGACTGGTGCTCAACCCGCACACTGCCTATTACTGCGAGCAGGGCAGCGAAGAATTCCGCACCAAGGGTGCACAAGAAGTCTTGAGGGCGTTGTTGGGACAACCGCTTCGCAACGTCGTGAACTGACACATCGTTTTGCCCTACTTGGATGCCGGCTTGGGCCAATCCAAATGTTTGTGCAGAAAGTCGAACGTGCCCTTGCCGTTGATTGTGTGTGGTCCGTCGAACCATTCGATCTCGGTCCGGTCACCGATCTTGAGTCGGGCGGCATACAGGTTGCGGACTTCGGCGTACTCATGCGCGACCCATTGATCCGTTCCGACGCCGTCAAAGTGCCCGCGTTCGACCATGAAGGGGCGTGGGCAAATCAGCGCCGCCATCTCGGCATAATTGAACGTCTCGCCGAGGTTCCACTCAAAGATCTCGTATTCCCCCGTGCCGACATAGCTGAACGGGTGCCGGGTTGAGGCGTTTTTGAGCACCCATTCGTTGAAATCCGCTGAACAGATCGACAAACAGTAGTCGGTCACAAGTGCGGGAATTCGCATCGCAGACTTTCCACCGTAGCTGAGGCCATAAAACGCAATCCGCTGGGGGTCGACCTGAGGCAGAGTTTGCAGCCAATCGACGATCTGTTGGTGCTGGGGAACGATTACCGAAAACAGCGTCTTGCCCAGCGGGTTGGATTTGCGTTGAAGCGTTCGAAAGCGATCTTTGAACAGGTACGGATTCTGCGGTGCGAACACGATAAAACCGCGGCGAGCGAGGTTGGCGGCAAAGTCGTGGTAGGCACGATGGTCACCGAGGAAGGTGTCGGCCGGGCGACCCTCCAGACCGTGCTGGCAGACGACGACCGGACGCTTTTCGTCGGGCTTCAGGTTGTCCGGCAGAAGCAGCACACCGTAGGCGATCACATCGTCAAAAACATCCAGCACCACTTCGTATCCGGTCCAGCCGGGTTGGCGATAGGTTTCTCGGACACGGGCATTGGGCGGCAGTAGCGGATCGTCGAAGTGGCCGATGACAGAGTGACGAAAAAGGTTGCGATAGTGCTGCGATGACCGGACGTAGTTCTCCACCGAATTCGTGTCCAGGTGCTTCATGAATTCCTTGCGGACGAAGGGCGATTCGCGCAACAACAATTGATTGTGGCGATCAAGTCGTTCCACCAACCGTGTTTGCATGGCCGCCGCATCGACCTGCTTTGTCACCTTAGAATCGCCTGGCTGCACTCCGGCAGACGGCCGATCGGTCAGCCATTCGGCAAAGCGGTCCGTCGTTTCCTGGTCGCACGGTGCGTCACGCAATTCTGTTTCTTCGACGTGCCAGTGATCGTTATCGATCCATGGCTGCGCCAGCCGGCGTGCGCGTTCGACTTCTTCTTGGCCCTCACGCAGGGAGATGGGCGCGATCACCCCGGGAGCACCACCGCCACTGCCGTCAAAAATCCGTTCGGCGATGCGGGCATGATTGACCAACACCTTGCGGGGCGCGATCAGCGTCAGCATTTCCGCATTGCCAAATTCATCGAGCAGACCAAAGACGTTCCGATCGATCGGCTCGGTCCAAATCGATTCGCTTTTGCCGATGTAGCCGGCGACACAGATTGCGTCGATACGCTGGTCGAGCGCGGCGGTTGCCAGGGCAATGCGTCCACCGTCGCCGGCGCCGATCACCCCGATCGGCAACGCGGAATCGAAGCTGTCGATCGCCGCCCGCACCGTCTGGACTTCGTAGCCGATCGGATGGCGACCGAGTTCAAAGGCCGCACGATAGATGTATTCGCGGTTGGTCAGTTTGGCGCGGCCTCGTGGATTGATTTCCCGGTTGATCAACATGGGCACCAAGACGCGACAGTTCTGTTCGGCTAACCGTCGGGCGAATTGCAACTCGCGTTCGATCCCCTCGGAAACGCCACTGATTTGCGACGGAGTTTGGTCGCAATCCGGGATCGCAATCACATTGGCCGTCACCGTGGCGGGCTCCACTGGTTCCAGCAATAGCCCTTCGCCGTAGACGGAAACGATCGAGCGGCCCGGATCGGGGTCTTCCAGAACGGGCCATCGGACGCAGTGCACTCGATAACCTGACGGCGCGTGAACGTCGGCGGATGCGACGACAAATTGGCGTTCGATGGTGACCGGCGACACGCGGTCCTCATGGGCGCCAAGGATGCGGGCCAAGCGTTCGCGGTTGGACTGCACCGATCGCGAATAGGCCTGTGCGGATTCAAAGCTGCGGTTCCAATGCCGCAAGCGTCCCGCGGCAGACTGGTCGATCTTGCGGAGCAGGTACCGATCGATTCCGTCGACCATCTGTGATGCGAGATCGCCGTCGACTTCAAGCGGCGACGCCGCGGGAAAGACTGCACGTGGCACAACGTCCGAGGACTCTTGAGCAAGGCCCATCGGGGCGCTGACGGCCCCCCAAAAAATCACGATCAGGATCGTGACACAGCGCAGTCGAACGAATCGGAAAGATGCAATTGGACGGAGACGAGCCATGTGCAAAGCCGGGCGAGGAGGATCGATCAAGCGGTTTTGGAGACCGGGAAGGGAGCTGATGACGCACAAAGCGATGGCACAAACGCTGATGGATTGGGCAGCTGGTCACCCGCGACAGCATCTACCCGATCGCTTTGACACGTTAGAGTGTACTCTCCGCCGGACGGCACCGGAGTTGCTGACGGTGATGCTGTTACGATCAATCTCCATCAACACCGATCAAGAAAATGCACAAATACGTGATCATGGGCGTGCAAGGATGTGGCAAGGGAACCCAGGCGGCCAAATTGGTCGAGGCGTTTGATCTGGTGCACATCAGTGTCGGAGACATCTTTCGCTGGCACATCAAGAATCACACCAAGCTGGGCGCCCAAGTCAAACGGATCGTCGCTTCGGGCAACCTTGTCGGCGACGACATCGTCGAAGGCATCGTTCACCGACGGTTGGACGAGCACGACTGGAATTACGGATTCATCCTGGACGGATTTCCCCGCAGCGAGTCGCAAGCGTTGTTCTTTTTGGAAACGTATGACATCGACGCGGTGATCCACATCGAGGTGCCCGACGACGTCGTCCGACAACGCGTCTTGTCGCGGCGTTTGTGCAGCGGATGCGGGTTGGATTACAACCTGATTTCACACCGTCCAGCGGTGGAAGACGTCTGTGACGTGTGCGGCAGTCCGTTGCGTGCGCGTCCCGATGACACCGAAGAGGCGCTGGCGGGGCGGTTAAAGGATTACCACTCGAAAACCAAGCCGGTGCTGAGCCTGTTTGAGCGCAAGGAGTTGGTGCTAAACATCGACGGGACCGCATCGCCCGATGCGATCCATCAAGCAATCCGCGAGAAATTGGGACGTTAACCGCTTCAGTCTGAACGCAACGGCTGCGATCTACAACGGCTCGACCGTGACGCGGTGGAAACGGTAGGCACAATCATAGGTCCCCAAAAACAGTGATCGATCGTTGGGCGTTTTCCAGTAGTCCGACAAAGACAATTGATCCGCCGATCCCTTCCAATCGATCACCAATCGCCCGTCGACGGTGACGGTCACGCCGGAGCCGTGAACGGTCGCGACGATCTGTGAGAGACGGTTTTGTTTGAAGAGGTCACCGATAAAGGTCGTGTCATTGCCGACGTTTTTTCCGTCAACATTCTCCAGCGCCGTCGACGCGTCGCGTCCCGATGTGTGGTTGACGAGCACGACGAACCGCCGGTCCCCCTTGCGCAACCCCAGCAACAGACCGTTGGGAACGTCCAGGGGCTCTGCGACGACCGTGATCCGATATTGTGGTGGAGGCGTGTAGGGGAGTTCCAACCGCACACCGTATTGCTTGTTCGATTGGATCGCCCGCTGTTGGCGGGACCATTTTCCGGTTTTAAAGCAGCTGTCCAACTCGAGTCCATCCAGCAGGTCAATCTCTTCGCCCGGCGGGTCGGCAATCACAGCCGGGCCGAGCACCGTGGGTTTGGCCAAGTCCGACTTGAATTCGATCGGTTGGGGTGGCGAATCGTCGGCATCGCGGACTTGAAAGTAGCCCCAAAGCTGCTCGCGACCGCCCTCGGTTTCGATGTCCACGCGATAGCTGACCGGGGTCGGGCGATCGAAAACGCCGAGTTCGATCGGGTGGGCTTCGCCAGCATCCGTCGAAGTGTCGACATCGATCCAGGGACCATCGATTGCAGTTTGAAAACGGGCACGCAGGGACTTTACCGTCGCGGCGTCGGGAACATCCAGCTTGAGCGTCGCCATTTGTCCCGGCTGGGGCTGAGGCGGTTCGGGGCGGGCGCGGAACTGTGTGAATAATTCGATTTGCGGGTCTTGTTTTGGTTCGGTCGGTTTCCACCCGAGACGTTTTTTCTGGTCGTCGTCGATCCAGGATTCGTTGATCCAGCCGTGGTACTGCGCCCTGCTCATGACGGATCGGTTGCCCGGTTCGGGGTGTGGCAGCCCGACCGTGTGACCGAGTCCTTCGTGATAGATCACGCAATCCGAACCGCGATAGGGCACGCGCCATCCGTCGGCACTGACCAATCCCCACCCGATGCCTCGATCGGCCAGGTAGGTCGCCCTTGCGCCGCCGAGTGCCGACCCCGGAAAATGGTTTCCTCCGGTCACGATCCCTTCGAACTCGGCCCGACCGTCTTTCCATGCGAGGCGAAAGAAATCGTCCAACGGTCGATGGTTGATATCGCTTAGGGCCAACACGATCGGGAACCCATCGTCGTTGGCCATTCCCACTTCCAGCCGCTGGTCGATTTCCGAGAGCGTTTTGAAAAAGATCGCATTGGCATCGCCGCGACGCAACTCCGACGTGGTCCACTTGGAGACCATTGGCGTCGGATGGACAGTGACGTCCAAGCGGCTTTGTCCTTGAAATTCTCGCTGGTGAAACCGCTGAATCCGCGCGCAGTAGTAATCCACGCGGTCCCGCCAATCGACCAACGGGTTTCGATCGGCGGGGACGAAGTAGACGACCGTCAGCTTGATGATGGACGTGTCATGTTTTCCGTCCCAGGTCGTGGTTTGGCCATGACAGAACGATGACAGCAGCGGGTTGGTCCACAGTGCCAAGCCGACCAGCAGCATCACGATCGGCGGGAAACGCAAGATCAACGATTTCCAATACAAAACAGGTGCTCACGGGTTCGAAGATACAGTTTTCCGTCGGAGATCGCCGGTGAAGCGAACACCGATTCACCGAGGGAGTTTTCGGCGACGATCACGGGCTCTCGTGATGCTTTCATCACGATCGTTTCGCCGTCATCGGTGGTAAAGTAAACCAAGCCATCGGCGGTCACCAGCGAGGCGCTGAAGTGGCGTCCCAAACGCTCACGCCACAACCGCTCTCCCGACTTCGTGTCGAAACAATGGGCGATGCCGCGGTCGTCGGCGATGAACAGCAATCCGCCGGTGACAACGGGCGACGGGACATAGCTCTGTGCCGCGGTCACGTGCCAGTTGACGTGGGTGTCGGTCACATCACCGACTCCGCCGGGACGAATCGACATCACGTGGTAGGTCGGAAAGCCGGCCGTGAGGTAGAAGTTTTCATCGTCGAAGACCATCGACGCGACGAATTGCTCGGTCGGACCTTCGATCCACCACAGTCGCCGGCCGCTGCGTGGATCGAATCCGGCGACACGTTTGCTGCCGGTCATGACCGCCTGCATTTGGCCATCGATTTCGCGCAACAGCGGCGTGACGTAGCTTCGCGTTTGATGCACGCGCGGAGTTTTCCAGACCAGATCGCCCGTCGCTTTGTCGAGTGCCGCCAGATACGATTCTCCGTCGTGATCACCGTTGACCAGCAGCAAGTTTTCAAACAGGACCGGGCTGGTGCAATAGCCGTGAATGCTGGAGAACGCTCCGACGGTGACCAACCATTTCTGGTTTCCTTGGTGATCGTAGCTGGCAACGATCATTTCGCCGGGTTCGCCGCGTTTGCCGCTGGTGTCGTCGGTTTGAAAGAACGTGACGTAGACATGGTCAGCGTCGGCCGCGGGGGTTCCCGACGCGTGGCTGTTCAATTTATGCATGCCCTCCAGCGGCGCCGCGATCACCTCGCGCGTCCACTGCGGTTTGCCGCTGGCCCGATCCAGGCAAAGCAGCAAACGGGCTTGCGTGGTCGGGTCGCACGAGGTCAGGAAAATCGAATCGCCGACCAGGACGGGCGAGGAGTATCCTGATCCTGGGACGGGGGTTTTCCACCGGATGTTCTTTCCGCTGGCGGCGTCCCACTCGGTCGGAGCGTCGGTTTCGTGGCTGGTCCCATCCCCGCGCGGGCCACGCCACCCCGGCCAGTCTTCGGCGTGGCAGCAGGCACCGATAACAAGCATGGTGAAAAGTAGTCCGACTCTCATGTTTGGGTCCTAGAACGAATTCGTTTGCCGCCGCCGCGATCCGGCGGGTCGGCAAAGTATATTCGAATCGCAGAACGCCGGTCACATGGCCGTGCCGGACCAAGCGCCGCTGCAAGAAAGAGATATCGAGTTCGGCGCTATAGGTAGGTCAGGCTGTGAATGACAAGCGTTGGCGTGCACAGCATGCCCTACTAGGCGAGGCTTTGTCCCTCAACACGTAGCGGAAGCCGCCAAGGCTTTCGACTTCGCAGCAGTCCACAGGGGAAACGCCGAAATTCTTGGCGAATTCCGCTAACACGTACGACGCTTGCCGCGTTGAGGGACAAAGTCTAAGCGTCTGTGGATTGACTAGCCCGCGGCGTGAGCAAGGGGCGCAGCAGATTCACTCGCTTGCGTTTCGGGCTTGCAGGAGCTGCCAATTCAGGCGGCGACGCGTTGCTCGACCGCTGCGTTGTGAGGTTCAACAACGGCGACAGGTTCTTCGGCGGTGTCGTTTTGCTCTTGGGCGATGATTTCTTCCGCCAGGGCTTGGTAGTCGATCGAGCCGTTGCTTTGGGGCGCGTACTGGAAGATCGATTGTCCGAAACTGGGTGCTTCGGCCAACCGCACGTTGCGGCGGATTCGCGTTTCAAAGAACTTGGCCCCGCGGAAGAACTCGCGTCCGCCTTTGGTGGCCTGAAAGAACTCGTCGATATCCGTGCTGACTTCGGCGGCCAGCCGGGTGTTGGAGTCGTACATGCAGAGCATGACACCGGAAAGCCTCAGTTGGTCGTTCAGGCGACGTGAGACGACTTCGATCGTCCGCAACAGTTTGCTCAGCCCGTGGAGGGCGAGAAAGTGTGGCTGCAGCGGCAGAAAGACTTCGTTGACGGCGACCAGGGCATTGACGGTCAGCACGCCCAAGCTGGGCGGACAATCCAGGATCAAGTAGTCGTATTCGTCGGGATCGTCGTCCAATTTGTCGCGAAGAATCATCTCGCGTCCGACTTCGCCGGCCAATTCCAATTCCGCGGCGGCCAGATCCAGGTTGGACGGGATGACGCACAGGTTGTCGTTAACGTGCCGCTTGGCCTCGGCGATCGTCGCATCGCTGCAGAGGATTTCGTACATGCTGGGCTGGTCGTCGACCGCGGTGATGCCGAGGTGCAGCGACGCGTGGGCTTGGGGGTCCAGGTCCATGACGCAAACACGGCGTCCGGACTGGGCCAGGGCCGCAGACAGGTTGACCGAACTGGTGGTTTTTCCAACCCCGCCTTTCTGGTTGATCACAGCGATGGAACGCATGGTTTGTTTTCCTTCGAAATCGATTCGCTCCGCCGGGGAGCGATGTCTGGGGGAGGTGAGAACGCCAAAGCCGAGGCGGTTGACCAGGACCGATCAGGCCGCGACTCTGGGTGTCAGGTTGGGGCCGTCGTGCCCCGTGCTTTCCTGTTGAAGCTTTTCAAAGGCCAGCAATACTTCGTGCAAGTCCGCATCGATCACGACGACATCGTCCGCAAAATCGTCCAGCCAGGCGCTGTTGCAGTGTTGGGCACTGAGCAGCAGCCGGGTGAGCAGTTTTATCGGGACCGAACGGGTCTTTTTGGGGCCGGTGCCCGCGATCTGGTCCAGTTCCCTGAGCCAGCGGGGATCCGATCGGTTCGGTGGGTCGCAATCTGACGGTTCGTCTTCGGACCAGACTCTCCATCCCGCCTGCAATCGCTGATCAAAGTTGCTCATCAATTTCTTTTGGTCGATCAAAATCCAAAGTTCGGTATCCAGTGTGCAGTGACGTCGGTCAATCGACGGGTGTGCGTTACCGGTATCGACTTTGACGGCTGGGTAAGTAAAGGCGAAATGATCGATTTTGCCGGTTATCCCAGTTTCACGGCGATCGTCGGTTTCCCATTCGCCGGCCCCTCAGTTGACAGCCAGGGCCAGTGGCGCTATTCTCGCGCGGCGAAAGCTGGGGGGAGCACGCTGTTGTTTTGTGCGTTCCACCCGCCTCGCCCCACGTGGGGATTTTTCTCGCCGCGATCGTCGACGCCCGAACCCGAGGGGCGATTGGCAACGCGGCACACCAACGATTCCTGGATCGCCACCCGCCTTGGTGCGTGGTTTGCACCGCCGGCCAGTTTTTCGCCGGCCAGTGTGGCGTCCGGACCAACACCGAGACCGACTGATCATGGCTGTCGATCTAGAAGCGATCGCCCGACGCGGGCGATGCGATGCATCGAGTCTGAAACTTGCCTTGCCGTTGATTGAGCAGGGCTACGAAGCTCCTTTCTTGGCACGCTACCGCCGCGACGAACTCGGCGGGCTGGACGAAGCGACGCTGTGGGGACTGAAGGCGGCTTTGGACGCCGAGCAGTCCCTGGCGGATTACCGCGACGAGCTGCACCAGATGTGGCAATCGACGCCGCTGGCCGATCCGGCGATCGGCGACGCGATCCGCAAGAGCGGCTCCAATCGCACGCTGCAGCGGCTGGCCAAACGGTTGCGACAAGAAACCACGACGGGAATCGACAGCGACGCCAATCGCTTGGCCGTACGGATGCTCAATCCCCAAAAGGGCGATCCCCCCGATGCCGCCTCCGTCGCCGAAACAATGGAATCGGTCTCCGACGCCGCAGCCGCGGTCGAGGGCCTGGAAAAAGCGATCCCAGACCGGTTGGCCGGTGACCCCCGAGTGATCAGCGCCGCGGTTCGTTGGCTGAGCCGAAACGCGAAAATCCATATCTCCGATGTGCACGATCCGCACATCGCCGCGGCCGAACAGAATCAGGCCGCCGCCGAGGCCAAGGAGGCCCAGGCAGATTCCCCCAAGCCGGAAGAAACCAAGCCGGAAGAAACCAAGGCGTCCGAACCAGAAGCGACCAAGACGGACGCGAATAACCCCGAGTCGACACCGGAAGCCGGCGCGGAGCAAGAAGGTTCCAACGCGGCAACAGCAACCGCGGAATCTGCAGAATCCACCGTTGAACCACAGGCGTCGGTGGCCGAGACGCCCGCCGAATCAGAAGAAAAAGCGGTCGAGCCCGAACAGGCGGCGGCTGAATCGCCCGACTCCGCGGGCGGCGACGCGACCGAAGCGGCGCCCGAAGCGGCGCCCCCTGAGGCAACGTCGCAGCCCTCCGGCGATGCCGCCGACGCACAGCCCGCCGACGGCGATCAGCCCGAAGCGAAAGCGGACGGGGAATCCGACGCCGCATCCGCCGATGCCGACTTGCCGGGTTTCAAACCGGATCCGCAAGAGCAAGAGAAGAAGCCGGCGGCAAAAAAGTCGAAAGGAAAATCCGCGGCACCGAAAAAACAGAAAAAGATTTCGCCCCGTCAACGTCGACGCCGCTGGCTGGTCAGCGTCCTGAAACCGCTCGAAGGCAAGCGGATGCCGGCGACCAAGCTGAGCGCGTTTCAAATCGTCATGCTCGGTCGGGCCCTCCGCAGCCAAGTCGCCGTGTGTGCGTTCGAATACGATGCGGCCAAACTGGTCGGTGAAATCAAACGTGCCGTGATCGCGCTGAACCCGGGAATCGAATCGATCCTGGGTGACGTCGTGATGCAGCACGAAGCCGACATTCGCGAAGCGGCCGAGGCGGCGTGGTGGGACGAGCTTCACGAACGTGCCTCGACACGCTTGGTCGGTGTGGTCGCGGATCATCTGCGACGCCAGGTCAACCGCGGCCCGGTCGATGCCAAGGTCGTGATGTCGATCGATGCGGTCGGCCCCAAGACTGCGGCGACGGCGATCGTTTCGGCCGACGGACGCGTGCTGCATGGTGAAGATTTGCCGTGTCAGTTGTCGGGCAATGTGCGTGGCCAAACCGTCGCCAAGATGGGTGAGTTGATTCATCAGCACCACGTCGATCTGGTGATCGTCAGCAACGGGCCGGCGCGGCGTGCCTGCCTGATCGCGTTGGGCGATCTGATCGCGCAAAGCCCCGATCATTCGGTTCGCTGGACCATCGCCGATCGTTCGGGGGCCGACACCTATGCCAGCAGCGATGTGGCCAATTCAGAAATGCGTTCGACCCCGCGGCGTTTCCGTGCGGCGGCCTGGATCGCGTTTTCGATCATGCACCCCGCCCAGGCGTACGCCAAAGTCGACCCGTTGCGGTTGCGACTGGCGTCGTTCCAAAGCGAGCTGTCCGAAGACGCCTTGTCGATCTCACTGGGCCACATCATGTCCAGCGGCGCGTCGCGTGGTGGTGTGGACAGCAACGCCGCTCCACTGGGCTGGCTGCAGCAGTTGCCCGGGATGAACCCCGAAGTGGCTCAGTCGTTGATCGCCCGGCGAGAACAACAACTCCTGCGTTCGCGCCAGGAACTGTTAACGCTGGAAGGCTGGGAATCGAACGTGCAGTCGCGTCAGGCGATGCCGTTCTTGAGAGTCTTTGAGAGCGACGAGGTGCTCGACGGAACGCTGATCCATCCCGACGATTACGCGCTGGCTAAAAAACTGGCCACCGCGCTGGAAATCGAATTGCCTCCACCGGCCCCGCCCGGGTACGAGGCGCCCAGCTACGAAAAATTGGCTGACATCGCCGAACCCAAGCTGGTCGATGCCACGACGCCCGCCCAGCCGGCTCCGGTCGAAGATTTTGACCACGCCGGCGAAAAGGCAGGCGAATTCAAGATCGGCGACGATGCGTCCCCCGGCGGTGAAACGGAATCCGGTGCTTCGCAAAGCGGTGCCCCCGAAGCCGCTAAGCCAGAGGCGTCGGAGGATTCGGCCGAAGCGACAGACGAGTCGGCGGCATCGGACGAGGTCAGCGAAATTGCCTCGGCCGACGGACCATCCGAACCAAAGCCAGACGAACCGGCCGCGGCGGAAAGCGATTCCGAGGACACGGCGGCGGCAAGTTCGGAAGCAACAGGCGAGACGCCCGAGAGTGCTGGGGCTGCGAGCGAAAAATCTGAAAGCGAAGATCCAGCAAGCACAACCGCACCGGCTGCAATGCCCGAGCCGGTTCGCCGTCCGCGGCCCGAACGCGCGAAGATCGACAAGTGCATCAAGGAGTGGCAGGTCGGACGTCACCGTGTCAACCAACTGGTCGGATGGCTGTGTGACCCCTTCGGCGAAACCGCGATCAGCAACGATCCGCCGGGCGTGCTGGACACGATGCCCACCCTGAAAACACTCAAACCCGGCGACCAAGTGGTCGGTGTCGTGGTCGGCGTGATGAGCTTTGGTGTGTTCGTTGAACTGGCCCCCGATTGCAGCGGTCTGATTCATGTCAGCCGACTCAGTGACGGATACGTCGAAGATTTGAACGAAGCCATTCAGGTCGGCGATGTGGTCACCGCTTGGGTCACGGGTATCGACGAAAAACGTCGCCGCGTCGGTTTGAGTGCCCTGTCGCCGCAACAAGAGGAACAGCTGGAGAAGGAACGGCAAAACCGTGACGCCTCCGGTGGCCGTGGCGGTTACCGCCGCGACAACCGGTCCGGTGGCGGACCGGGGCGCGGAAAAGGACGGGGCCAGGGACGCCAGGGCGGCGGACGATCGGGCGGCGGCCAGGCTCAACCCGGCGGCCAGCCCCAACCGGCCGGTCGCGGCGATCAAGCTCGCGGCGGAGGTCAAGGTGGCGGAGGTCAAGGTCGCGGCGGTCAGGGTCGCGGCGGTCAGGGTCGGGGCGGTCAGGGTCGGGGAGGTCAAGGACGCGGCGGCCAAGGGCGAGGAGGCCAGGGAGGTCGTGGCGGACGCGGACGTGATTCGCGGAAACCGCGGCAACCAGAATCCTATCGAGTCGTGGCCAAACCCGAAGCGAAACCAATCAGCGACGCGATGCAGAAAGGCGATGAACCGCTGCGGTCGTTCGGCGATCTGTTGCAGTTCTATTCCAAACAGGAAGAAACGCCGACAGCGAAAGAGCCTCAAGGCAAACCGGAGAAGTCGCAGCCCGAGCAGCAAAAGCTCGAGCAGCAAAAGCCCGAGCCGGCCAAATCCGAGCCCGCCGAAAACGCTCCGCCATCCCCACCGCCCCAGCCGGCCGCCGTCGAAACGACGGTTGCCAGCGAAGCGGCTGGCGGCAATGCGGCAAACAGTCCTTCGGCCAGCAGCGATTCGGCGGCTGAAAAGCCCACGGAGGCGTCGGAATGAGCGATGATTTTCAGTCGCGTTTGGAATCGGCGATTCAGCGGGGCCAGCGGCGACGCGATCACTCGGCCAGCGAAGCGAAACGCAAGGAACTGACCGAAGAAGAACTCAAGCGACTCCACACCTCCTATCGCCTCTCGCTGTCCGAGCGCATCGAAGCGAAAATGCGCAGCATCATCGACGCCTTCCCCGGTTTCCGCCAAGAATCACTGTTCGGTGAAATCGGCTGGGGATCGGCCTGTTATCGCGATGACCTGCGGATCAAGAGCGGTCGTCGATCCAACGCGTACAGCCGCTTTGAAATGGTGATTCGCCCCTACAGCGACTTGCGGGTGCTGGATTTAAAAGGCAAGGCGACCGTGGAAAACGGCGAGATCTTTAACCGGTCGCTGTTTCGTGATATCGCCGAAGTCGATGTCCAGGAGTTCGAAGAGGTGATCGACGCCTGGACGATTGAATACGCCGAGCAATACGCGGCGAAGTCGGTTTAACAGGTTTCAGGTTTTAGGTTTTAGGTTGAAAGTTCACCAGCTGAATCATGTCGCGTTGCACGTCGCCGATGTACCGGCCAGTGTGGCGTTCTATCAAGACGTCCTGTGCTTGCCGCCGATGGACCGTCCCGCGTTTGATTTTCCCGGCGCCTGGTTTCGGCTGGGGGTCGATCAAGAACTGCACTTGATCGGCGACCGCGACTTGCCGGTTCACTCGGGACACCGTGGCACCCACTTGGCGTTGGTCGTCGATGATCTGGACGCCTGGGAGCAACATCTCGACGCCAACGACGCGACGCGACTGCCGCGACGCGTCCGCCCCGACGGCGCCCACCAAACCTTCGTCCAAGACCCCGACGGGCACTGGATCGAACTCTGCGTCCCGGCGGGGTAGGTTTCAAGTTTCAAGTTGGTTGAGAACATCCACCGTTTTCTCCCAACTCCCAACTCCCAACTCCCAACTCCCAACTCCCAACTCCCAACTCCCAACTCCCAACTCCCAACTCCCAACTCACTCTCCCAACCGCTGGGCGAGTTTGACGTGGCCGTTTTGGCGTGCGAAATAGGCGGCGGATTCGCCGTCGATGTCGACCATCTCTTTTTTGGCGCCTCGGGCCAGCAGGACTTCGACGACTTCGGCTTGCCCTTCGGCGGCGGCCATCATCAGTGCGGTCCAGTGTTCGCCATTGTCGACGGCGTTGATTTCTGCCCCCGCATCCAACAGGATTTCGACGGTGGTGGGTGCCGGGCCGCTGGCAGCGTGGATCAGGGGTGTCTTTCCGGTCCGGTCGCGTGAATCGACCGTCGCGCCGTTGGCGATCAGCAACTTGACCACGTCGTCGTGACCGTTGTAGGCGGCCATGGCCAGCGGGGTCAGCCCATTGGCGTCGGCTTCGTTGATGTCCATGCCGCTCTCGAGACAAAGTTGGACGACGCGGAGCTTGCCGTCGTGTGCCGCCATCCGAAACGCCTCGGGGCTGTACAGCGCATCGACCGCGGCGTCCGGCTGTGCCTCGGTTTCTGGGGCGGTGTCGCCCTGCGATTCAGGTTCGGCGGTGTCTGATTCGGTCGCGGTTTCGGCGGTCACCGTTTCAGCGGTTGCGGGGCCTTGGTTGGCTGAATCCGCGTTTTCCGATCCGCACCCGGATGTCAACAACAGCGGAAAAACACAGAGCGGCAGGGCCAGAACACGGGGAATCAGGATCGAACGGTTGGGCATGATTGGCTGTCGAAAACGGGCGTGGAAGGAGTCGTGACCGGCTGTGTCAACGGCCTCGCGATCCTGTTTGCAGCAGAAGGCGGGGGCGAAAACGTCTCGGCCTGCCGGCAGTATCTCACATTTCTTCACGGAGGAGCGATCCGATGGCAAAGTTTTACGTTCAGTGTGGGCAAACGGATTTGGTGCTTTCGAGCGACGCGGCGGAATCGGCGGCGCTGGCGATGATCGATCGGATTCTGGGTCCCCACCTGTGGATTTATGATGACCCAGACCTGAGCGAATTGGAATGCCGCCAACACCTGATGCTGGAGGCGTTGATGCATCTGCCGACGGAAATCAGCGTCAGCGAGCAAGGCTTTGACCGCGTCGATGCCCGCAAGTTTCCGGTCCCGGAAACGATTCACACCTGGCACGCATTGATGATCGGCATGCGACGGCTGTTTCGCCAGGCCGGGTTGGACCGCAGCGTCGCGGTGCTGGCCGGGGCCCACGCGATCGATCATGCGGTCTCCACACCGCGACGACCGCGATAGTGCCTGCTCGCACGGCCGGTACCGGCGTGCTACCTTGGCGGATGTCGTGTCGATCGCTTGAATCCCCCCGAGATCGACGTTGCATCCTTCACACCAAGCGAGACTGCGGAGTCATCACGTGCAGCAGGTCAAGATATTCAAGTCCGTCGATACCGAACTGGATGATTTGGAAAAACAGATCAACCGGTTCATCCGCAAGAACAACATTCGCGTGTTGTCAATCTCGGGAAACCATTCGGCGGCCCTGGCGACCGGGTCGAGTCCGATGAACACGTTTTCCGGCGGAGACGTGACGGTAATCATGCTGTTCGAGATCGAGTCGCCGAGTCGTTGAGTGCTCGGTCACTGAACGCCGGGTCTGCGAGTCATGCTGGGCCTGCGAGCGACCAGGTGTTCGCAGCCCCACCGTCATTTTCTTGAACTCCCCTGGGCATCTTCTTGAAACGCGAGTCGGACATGCCGTGATTGAAGTCGAAGCTTTCGTCAAACGCTATGGTGACTTCGTCGCGGTTGCGGGCACGTCGTTTTGCATCCCCGTCGGCTCCGTCGCCGCCTTGGTCGGCCCCAACGGCGCCGGCAAAACGACCACGATCCGGACGTTGTGCGGCATCCTGCGTCCGACCGCCGGACGATTGCGAGTGGCCGGTGCCGACCTGGCCGTCGATCCGCTGTTGGTCAAGCAGCGAACCGCGTACGTCCCCGACGATCCGCCCCTGTTCGATACACTGACGGTCTGGGAACACCTGCAATTCATCGCATCGGCGTACCGATTGACCGACTGGCAGGGAGATGGTGACGGATTGCTGAGCCGTTTTAGTTTGAGTGACAAGAAAAACACGTTGGCATCGGAGTTATCGCGGGGGATGCGTCAGAAGGTGGCGATCGCGTGTGCGTATTTGCGTTCACCCGATGTGTTGTTGCTGGATGAACCGATGACGGGTCTGGATCCACCCAGCATCCGTATCTTGAAAGATTCGATACGCGAACAATCACAGCGTGGCGCGACGGTGTTGGTCAGTTCACACCTGCTTTCGCTGGTCGACGACTTGTGCGATTTCCTGGTCTTGATTCGCCAGGGCCGCGTGTTGTTCAGCGGCCCGCTGGAAGAGGCCCGGGCCCAGTTTGGCGGTGCAAGTCGTTCGCTGGAAGAAGTTTTTTTCCGGCTGACCGGCCAGGAGGAACCGAACGCACCGGAGGCAGACGAGTTGACGCCCGGTGAACAGGCAAGTGGCGATGATTGACCCCGCTTTGACGCATTTGATGCGGATGTTGATGCGAGCGGGTTTTCGTCAAGCTTGGCGGCTGATCAAGCGGCCGTCGGGGGCATTCTTTACGCTATTCATGCTGGCCATGGTTGGGTTTGGACTGATGCCCACCGTGGTGATGACGTTGACGGCTGAACAACAACCGCCATCGGCCTTTGCCCGCGTGGTGGCCGATTCCATCCCGCTGCTGATGTACATTGCCGCAGCAGCGATGGTGGCGACGAATTCCGGCGAAGCGTTGCTGGAATTGAAACCGGCCGAATTGCAATTCGTGCTTGCCGGACCGTTCACCAATTCGCACATCCTGTCGTACCGTCTGTTGACGTTGGCTTTCGGTTGGCTGCCGATCAGCGTTTTTTTTGCCGTGTTCATGCTGCCGCACTTGGGCAGTTTTCTGGGCGGGCTGCTGGGCATCAGCTCGGGGGGGATCTTGATCACGATGCTAGCGTTTCAATACACGCTACTTAAACCGCGGCTTTCGCCCGGAGTCTTGCGGGCGATTCGTTTGGCGGCATTGACCAGCGTCGCGGTGATTCTGATCGAGGCGGCCGGTCGGGTGAGCGGGGTTGATGAATCGTATTCGATCACGGTGGTATCCCAGGCCATCAATGGTGGTGTGGCGGCGCGGGTCCTGTCGTTGCCGTTCCGCCCGTTTGCCACCGTGATGACTAACGACCTGGGCATTGAACTGCTGATCGGGCAATTGATCAGCCTGGGACTGATCGCCGCGATCACGGTCAGTTGCTATCGAACCAACCGCGGATTCTCGGAGCTTGCGGTCGAGGGTGTCGCGCGACGGCAGAAGAAACTTGAGCGGATTCGCGGTGGCAATGTCTATGGGTTTTCGACGCGAAACGCCGAGCGGTCTCAATTGCTGCCGGCGTTCGGGTGGTTGGGCGGTGTCGGGCCGGTGGCGTGGTCACAGGTCACGTCGGCGGTTCGGCGTACGGGACGACTGGTCCCGGGAATCGTCGTTTTGGGCATCGTGGCGGCAATTGCCGCCGCAGCGGTCTTGCAGCTCTTTCCCGACACGATCCCCGACACAGGGCGAACCTACGCGGTGCCGATTGCGCTGGCTGCGTCGGCCTATCTCGGCTTTCTGCTCTCGATCACCTCTCAGACGGGATTCGCCGCCAGCCCACGTTTGTTGACTTGGTATCAAACGCTGCCGATCCGTCCGATGGCGATCGCGACGGGGATGGTCAGTGGAACGGCGACGTTATTGATTGCGATCCAGCTCGCATTGTGTTTGCCTGCGCTGGTAATCAGTTCCCAAGGCGTCGCGGCGTCCCTCTCGATGCTGTTTGCCGGCGCCGCATTCAGCGTGGCGTTTGCGACGATGACAAATTTTATCGCGGCGGTGACGGGATTGCGGCCGATGCCTGGCGGGACGCCCGACGTGTTCCAGGGGGCGCGGGCGTTGGTGTTCATGATGATCCTGGGGCTGTCGATGACACCGATTCTGTTGCTGGCCGTCGGATCAGCGGGCGTAGCGGGCGCCGTGTTCGGTTTTTTCTGGACGTATTGCTCGATCGCCGCGGGGCTTGCGATGCTGGCGGGTTTGCCGGCCCTGTGGTGGTACGCCGGAACGCGCTTCGTCGACAGCGATTCTGTTGGCGATGAATCCTGATTCCCACCGATATTCCGCAGCATTCGACCGATTCGCTGGCAGGGGTTTCGTTGAATCTTGGGGGCGGTGGCCGAGGTTGCCGACTTGTCATAAAACAAGAATTGACCGTACAGTTCTCCGAGCTCCCGACGGGCGTTGGTCCTGACACGCCATGCCCTGGATCCTGCTGTCGCTTCGATTCCCCCCCTGAGCCAACGACATGTCACCACCGGGTGAAAGCAACGCCCCGCACTTGGATCGCGCCGAGAGTGATTCCCGCCGATCATCGCCTGATCGCGGAAATGATGCGTGGCGAGCCGAATCTGCCGCGCGAGCACCGACCGTCAGTGTGGTCGAGAAGACGGTGGCGGCGTTGGTGATCGCGCTGGATGTCCAGCCGAGCAAACAGCCGATCGCGTTCTCCGTTTTGCCGCATGACCCCGAAGATCCGTTTCGCCCCTTGATTCAGGCGGCCGCAAACGCCGGAATCGTGCTCCGCGAGACCCCGTTTCGCAGCGCCGGCGAAGCGTTTGCGGCGGTCCAACACGGATACGCGCTGGTGTTCGCCCTGAAGGGCGGCAAAATGTTGGTGCTGGAGGGGCCCGAGGGCCGCCGGGTGACCGCATCGATCATCGGTGCCAACACCGAACATCACAGCCTCAGCCAGTCGGAACTGATCGGACAACTGGGAGAGTCGGAATCGGTGAGGATGTTGGTGGCGAAAAAGGAATTGGAATGCGAGACGCTCTCGGGATCCCACGCCGCCTTGGAAAGCGGCAATCACGGCGATCATCCGACTCCGGTTCGCCGTTTCGTCGCGCTGTTGGACATGGATCGGCGCGACCTGGGGTTGGTGATTTTGTTTGCCGGGGTCGCCGGCGTGCTGGGATTGGCCACCCCGCTGGTTGTCGAGGGGCTGGTCAATGTCGTCAGCTGGGGAACTTATTTTCAGCCCCTGGTGGTGCTGGCGGGCATGTTGCTGACGTGCTTGGGGATCGCGGGCGTTTTAAAGGTGCTGCAAACCTGGGTGGTGGAAATCATCCAGCGCCGCCAGTTTGTACGAATCGTCAGCGACCTGTCGCACCGATTCCCGCGCGCCAATCAGGCGTCGCTGCGAGGGCAGTATCCACGCGAGTTGGCCAATCGCGTGTTCGACATCATGACGATTCAAAAAGCGACCGCGGTGCTGTTGTTGGACGGTGTGACGGTGGTCTTGACGACGGCGCTGGGGCTTTTTCTGCTCGCGTTCTACCACCCATTCTTGCTGGGGTTCGACCTGGTCCTGGTCTTCGCGATGGTCTTTTTCACCTGGCTATTGGGCCGCAACGGGATTCAGACGGCGATCAAGGAATCGAAGACCAAGTATGAAGTCGCGCATTGGTTGCAGGACGTCCTCGCCATGCCGTCGGCATTCAAGACCGGTGGCGGCGAACGGTTGGCGATCCTGCGTACCAACCAACTGACGACCGAGTACATCCAAGCCCGTAAGAAACAGTTCGGCGTCGTGATCCGCCAGGTGATCTTTGCCGTCGGTCTACAAGTCATCGCTTCGACCGCGCTGCTGAGTTTGGGTGGCTGGCTGGTGATCAACGGCCAACTGACCCTTGGACAACTGGTCGCCAGCGAGTTGGTCGTCACGGTGGTGGTCGGTGCGTTCGCCAAAGCGGGCAAATCGCTGGAGAAGTTTTACGACATGATGGCCGGGATCGACAAAGTCGGGTACCTGCTGGACATTCCGCCGGACCCGCGGACGGAAATCGGCACGATCCCCGACGGCCCTGCCGAAGTTAGCTGGAGCGATCTGGCGTTTCATTCGATCACGCATGATTCCCGCGTCCCCGAAGCCGCCGTGCCGGCCGGTTCGCGGTTGGCGGTGAGCGGTGATGATCAGGCCGGCAAGGATCGTTTCGCGAGATCGTTGGCCGGATTGATGGATCCCAACACGGGGGTGATCCAGGTCGCAGGGTTCGACGCCATGGAAGCGGCCATCGCCAACCCAGGCGAATTGGTCGGTTACGCCGGTGAGCCCGAATTGTTCTACGGGTCGATTGCCGAAAACGTTGGACTGGGACGTTCCAACGTCTCGCCCAATCGCGTGCGGCAGGTCCTCACCGCAGTGGACTTGCTCGAAGTCGTCCTTTCGCTACCGAACGGATTGAACACGCGATTACAGACCGGTGGCTATCCGCTGACCGGTGAACAGCAAACGCGTCTGATGATCGCCCGTGCCATCGCGCCACGCCCACGATTGGTCGTCATCAATGGATTGTTGGACGAACTGAGCCGCCAGCACCGCGAACTGATCTGGAACAACATCACCGGTCCCGAAGCGAATCGGACGCTGATCGTGTTCACCAACCGCGACGAAGTCGCCGACCTGTGTGACAGCCAGATTTCCTTGCACTTGAGCTAACGCACGCCCTATCGCATCACTGCCATGATTAAATCCGAACCCTCCGTCGACGACTTTCCGGCGCTGCAGATGGTCCGTACCGGGCGGATCGTTCGTATCGTCGGCCGGATCACGTTTTTCGCTCTGGTCCTGTCAATCATTTCGATGGTGTTTGTGCCCTGGCGTCAAACCGCCCGGGGCACCGGCACCGTCTTGGCGCTCGACCCCCAGCAGCGGCCCCAGCCGATGCTCAGCCAATCCAAAGGCGTTGTCAGTTTCGTCAAACCGGGGTTGCGCGAGGGAAGCTATGTCGAAGAAGGCGAACTGCTGCTACAGATGACGCCGTTTGCGGTCGATGGCGTCGCACAGATCGACACACAAATCATCGCACTCGAATCCAAGCTGCAAGCGGAAAACGCGAGTTTGGAGGTTGCGAAAACGAACGCCCAGCTACAACTTCAATCCGGCGAGTCGCTGGAGAAAGCGTTGCAGCAAGATTACAAGGCGGCCCGACAAAAGTGGGAACAGGCGAAAAACGAAGTCACCGCGCTGAGGGCCGAATTGCGCGACAAGATCAATCAATTGCAGGTCGCCGAAGACGTCTTTCCACAAGGTTTGATCTCGCGCGAGGAGCTGTTTTCCAAACGCCAGTCGGTCGATGCCCAAGAAGCCAAAGTGCTGAAGGCCGAGAATGCCGAACAGGAAGTCTATGCGGCGTTGTTGGCGAAAGAAGAAGAAATCGAGGCGAAAAAGCAGGAGATCCGCATCAAGAACCAGGAAGCCAACGACAAGATCAACGCCGCGACGGGCAAGGTGAACACGGTCCAGAAAGAGATCTCGGACCTGAGGAATAAACGCAGCGAGTTGGACCGGCTGGAGATCCGGGCGCCTCGTTCTGGATACATTCAGCAGTGGAACGGCGTGACCGGCAGCGACACGATCAAGGAGGGCGACCAGCTGTTCGTGATCGTCCCCGACGCGGACGATTTGGCGGTTGAACTAAAAGTCAGCGGCAACGACATGCCGCTGATCCAGGAAGGGGACCGGGTGCGATTGCAGTTTGAAGGCTGGCCCGCGGTCCAATTTGTCGGCTGGCCCTCGGTCGCGGTCGGCACGTTCGGCGGCAAAGTCAACCGAGTTTTCCCAACCGACGATGGGATGGGGTACTTTCGCGTGATCGTCACCCCGGACAACCATTTTCCGCGGGAGGATGGTTGGCCGGATGACCGATACCTTCGTCAAGGCGTGCGCGCCAACGGATGGGTTTTGCTGAAACGAGTTCCTCTCGGTTATGAGATATGGCGTCAATTGAACGGATTCCCCCCGGTCGTGGCAGACGACGAGCCCAAGAGCGGGAAAGCCGCCAAGGTCAAACTGCCCAAGGCCTAAGGGCGGTCGCACCGACCAACCGCCAAGGGACGCGCGGCCGGTTGCTGGCCCGCGCCGCACTGACATCGCTGCTTTGGATCGCCGCCGGCAGCAACGCCCGTTGCCAGGAGCCATCGGACGAACCTTCCGGCCACGCGGACCAACGCTCCTTTGCCGCGTTTTTGGCCATGGTCGAAGACGATTTCGAGTCTCCGACGACCGATGCCACCGCCTCCAAACCGCCAGCGGCTCCAAACACAGCTGACGCCCCGAAGACAGTGGACGCCTCAACCTCGACTGCCGAGGGTGCGGTCGCCCCTGAGGAATCGTTGAAGCTGGCCGATGTGATCGCCAGCCTGTACCGTTCGTACCCAGACATCCAACGTGCCCGACAACTGCGGCCGCTTGCCGGCGGAGAGTTGCTGTCGGCCTATGGAGCTTACGACACCAAATTCGACGCGCATTCCCTGTCCGAACCGACGGGTTTCTACGAGAACTATCGCAGCGGATTGGGGCTGGCGCGACAAACCTGGTGGGGCGGCTATCTGAAGGCAGGCTACCGTATCGGCCGCGGGTTCTACCAACCCTGGTACAAAGAACGTCAGACCGATGATGCCGGTGAGTTCAAGCTCAGCGTGGCTCAGCCGCTCTTGCAAGGTCGCGCCATCGACCCGCAACGTGTCGCCGTGTTTCAGGCATCGTTGCAACAGCAAGCCGCGGGGCCACAGTTCCAAGCCGCGATCCTGGAGACATCCAGTGATGCGATCGCGCTGTACTGGGAGTGGGTCGCGGCCGGAGCGGTGCTGAAGGCACAACAGGAACTGTTGGAGCTGGCTGTCAAACGCGGCAAACAATTCGAAGCCGGTGTCAAAGCCGGGAAGTTCGCCACCGTCAACCTGGTGCTCAACGAGCAATTGATTGCCGAGCGAAGCGCACTGCGGTTAAAGGCCGAACAAAAGTTTCAATCCACCGCGCTGAAGTTAGGGCTGTATCTGCGAAACGAATCCGGACAGCCGCTGGTGCCATCGAAGAGTTGGTTGCCGGCGCAATTTCCACGGATCGAGCCACAACGCGAATTCGACTTTAACGCTGAACTGGCCGCCGCCCTGGGACGCCGTCCCGAACCACAGATCTTGCAATATGAACTGCGCCAGGTTCAATGGGACCGCCGTCTGGCGTGCAACCAGATGCTGCCGCGATTTGATTTTGTGACCGAAGCCTCGCAAGACATGGGCGAGCCGGCAACCAAGTCAGACGACAAGGGCGAATTCGAACTGATGATCGGGTTTCAAAGCGAGGTCCCGATCCAGCGAAGAAAGGCTCGCGGAAAGATCCAATCGACGTCGGCAAAGATGGTTCAAATCAACGAAAAGCTGCGATTGGTCCGGGACAAGATCGCGACCGACCTGCAGATCGCGCAGAACCAGTTGGTACTGGCCCAGCAGATCGTCCAGCAGAGCGAACTATCGCTACGAGCGGCGCTGGACACACTGGCTCGCTATCAGAAAGGATTCGAAAAAGGCTACATCGACCTGATCTACTTGAATCTGTTGGAAACCAAAGCCAACGAGACCGAGATCAAACTGGTCGAAGCCCAGCGTGAGTGGTTCACCGCGCTGGGGGCATTGCAGATCTCGCTGGGTCTGGACCCGCTCGATCAAGCCGTCGTGGTTTCGACGCTGCCGGCTAGCGAAATGCCCGGTCCAGGCAATTTACCCGAGGTGGACGAGATCGACGACCAGCAGATCGACCAGGATTTCCAACCGGTTGAGTGAGCCGGGACGAGGAATAAAAACCCTGTCTGGCAGGGAGGGCCAATTGCAACGCGGGGAAGTTCGCGTGACCACCGCAGGGCGGTGCCACAACACAGCCCGGGGTCGCGAAGCGCACCCCGGGGGCCAGAAGAAACGAGAATCGGAACCCCACCGGGGTTCAACAATCGTGTTGTTCAACCCCGTTGGGGTTGCCAGGCTTGGTGCGTCTGATCCTTGGGGTGCGCTATCGCGACCCCAAGCTTTGTTGTGACACGCCGCTGGCGTGCTACCGCGACGCGGTCGTGTTGAAGTTGTTTCGCGAACGCCACACGACGTAAAATGCACCAGCAATCGATTTCACGTCCCGAACCTTGGAACGAGCTAAATACGAGCCCGAAGCGCAAGCGAGTGACTCTCGCTGCGAACCTACAGGTACTCCCGTTTGGTGACCAATCCCGGCATCGGGACGTTGTACTTGCCTTGCGCGTTCAATTGCAGCGGCGAGTCGGAATCGAGCGTCAGTTGGTCGACGTTGGGGGCGAATTCGTGATCGTGTTTCATGAATTCATCCAGCGTGATTTCTTGACCGGTGTGTGCGGCCATGCGTCCCATGCTGGTCACGGCACTGGCCATCACACCACGTTCGACTTCGTTGTAGGGCGTGTCGTTGCGAATCGCGGCGACCAGATCGTCCCATTCCAATTGATACGGGTTCGGTTCGGGCTGGGGGTATTCCCAGGTCAGGTTGTCTTTGTCGAACGCTTGGCCGGAATAGATTCGCGCTTTGGCGGGCGTGTGCGATGCGGTGGAGATGATCGCCGAGCCTTTGGTGCCGTGAGCAAAGCTGGCGAATTCGCGTTTGCATCCCGGCATCGTGCGACCGTCGACCAACAACTTGGTGCCGTCGGCGAAGGTGTATTCGATCGAATAGACGTCAAAGTTTTGATCGACGTCTTCGCCGCGATAGTGCCGTCCGCCGCTGGCGATCGCGCTGACCGGCCAAGCGTTTTTCATCCAGCACGATTCGTCGATGTTATGAATCAGGAAGTCGCTGACCGCACCGCCGCTGAGCCACAAGAAGCCGTGGAAGTGTTTGATCTGGTACATCAATTCGCTCAGGTCGCCCGTGTTGGGCGGCGCGGCGGCTGAACCGGTCGGCCCGGCCATTCGATAGGCACGCAACATCAACAGGTCGCCGATTTCACCGTTCTGGATCCGATCGAACAACTCTTGGCGGGCGACGCAGTGGCGGCACATCAATCCGACCGCGACCTTCAAGTTTTTGGCGACCGCCTCCTTGTTGATCTCCAGCATCCGCACCGAGGTCGGCGCGTCGATGGTGACGGGTTTCTCCATGAACACGTTCAGCCCGCGCTCGATGGCATACTTGTAATGCACCCAGCGGAACGCAGCCGGGGTGGCCATGATGACGACGTCGCCCGGCTCCAGCGTGTCCATGACTTTTTTGTAGGCGTCAAAGCCGATGTAGCGCCGTTCTTCGGGGACATCGACCTTGTCGCCGATCTTTCGTTTCTCCGACAACGACGTGTAGGAGCTTTTCATCTTGTTTTCCGACACGTCGCCCATCGCGACCAGGGTCATCGGCCCGTTATCGACCGACAGGGCATTGATCGCCGCGCCGGTACCTCGTCCGCCACAACCGAGCAGCCCGACGCGAATCATATTTTCTTCGGCCGCATGGACGGTTTGCGGACGAGCCGCGGCAAGGGTGGTGGCGGCCGCGGCGGCTTTGGTGGTCGTGGCCAAGAACTGTCGTCGGGTGGGGTTCGTCATCGGAGAAATCTCGGTTGTGAAAGGGGAAGGTGGGTTGGGGGTGGTGCGTTTAATCTCGTTCCCAGGTTCTGCCCGGGAATGCGTGTTGTCGGAGGCTCCGGCTCGGGGTTGGTCTGCATGAGGCGGAGCCTGATCGGCCGTGCGTTTTGCAGCTGCTTTGGTTTGGTGTAGCTACGCTCGCCAGAGCGTGGTCGACACATTGGTTCCACCTTCTGGCGAAGGTAGCTACGGTTCCACCTTCTGGCGAAGGTAGCTACGTTCGTTCCGCGCCGGTCGGCGACCTATTCCTCCGGATCCTTTTGTTCCGGTTCGGTCTTGTCCCATTTGGCGGCCTTGGCCTCGGGCGCGGGCTCTTCCAAGGGGCGGACGATGCGGAATCCGACCGACAAGGCATCGGTGTGGTACCAAATGCTCTTGGGTTCCTGCGGATCCTGTTCTTTCCATTCGTCGCTGGACGCCTTTCGAGCGGCGCTGCGCAGCATTTCCGGATCATCGTCCCAGCCGCCGCCACGAACGACGCGCGGGTACAGCGTCTTGGGGATCACCAGGGGATCGACCGATTCGGTGATCGAATCGTACGGCGTGTACTGGTCGAGCACCCATTCGGAAACATTGCCGTGCATGTCGTGCAGGCCCCAAGGGTTGGGCTTTTTCTGGCCGACGCGTTGGTAAGTGTCGTCGCTGTTGTCAAAGAACCAGGCGTGGTCTTCCAACTGATCGACATCGTCGCCGAACGAGTACGGGGACCTCGTCCCGGCACGGCAGGCATATTCCCATTCCGCTTCGGTCGGCAAACGGTAGTAGCGTCCGGTTTTCGCAGACAGCCATTTGCAATAGGTGCGGGCGGCGTGTTGGGTCATGCAGATCGCCGGGTAGTCTTCGCGGCCCATCCCGAAGCTCATGTCCGTGTAGGGCTCGGTCGGCTTGGAGACGCCGTCGACGGCCAGGTCGCGCGGCGTGGGCTGGATCGCCAGCATCTTTCGCATCCGCTGGTCGACTTCTTCGTTCCAGACGTCGTACTGCTCCCATGTGATTTCGAACTTGCCCATCCAGAAGGGCGAGATTTTGACGGTCCGCTGCGGACCTTCGTTATCGCCCCGGTCGTCTTCATCGTCGGGGCTGCCCATCACGAATTCGCCGCCCGGGATGGGGACCATTTCGATGCTGAATTCCGTGTGCTCGATCGGCTCGGCATAGGCTTTCATCTCGGCTTGGGTCGACGCGACGGCGTCGGCGACCGGCAACGGTTCCACTTTGACGGGGGCCTCGGCGAATACGGGACCGATGGCCAACAGACAGACAAACGCGGCCGAAGCCGGCCGAATGGAGACGGAGATCGTGCGGTGAATCACTGTGGTGGGGCTACCAGAAACTAGGAACAAACGGACATCGGTTTGCAGTGTAACGCAATTATTGAATCGCGACGCCAGCATATCGGATCGGAGGCGTTCGGTGGGCAGGGGGCTGGGAACTGGCACGGGGCAATAACGGACACTGGTGCTGGCGGTATCCCGGCCGCGACGCTTGGATGTAGCTACGCTCGCCAGAGCGTGGGCGAGCGTCCTGGGAACCACCTTGTGGCGAAGGTAGCTACGTTGAAATCGGTGGCATTTTAGCAGCCGGCCGGTTGCGGTGCCGTCGTTTCGGAGACTTTCCCGATTCGCTACAATTTCAGCCGCTCTCGAGCCGCCGTCACCGGGCCCTCGCGGGCCTCCCTTTGGGGGCCGGATCGGCAGCCTGAATTTCCTTCGTTTTCCGCACTCGTTTTCTGCAATCACATGTTTAAAGGACTTGGCAATCTCGGCAACATCGCGTCCATGATGGCCGCATTCAAGGATTTGCCGCAAAAGATGCAGGAATTGAACGCCCGCATGCAATCCGAACACGTCCGCGGCGATTCCAGCTGCGGCCGGGTGTTCGTGATCGTCAACTGCGTCGGGCAGGTTCAATCGGTGAACATCACCGACGACGGCATCAGCAAGGGCGAAACCGAACAGGCGGTGGTGGAAGCGGCCAACGCTGCCGGCGCGGTGGCCAAGCAGACCTATGCCGAAGCAATTCGCGAGATGGTCAACGACATGAACCTGGATATCCCCGGTGTCGACGGGTTCCTGACCTCGATGATGGGCCGCTGAACACCAGCGAGCGTGTGACGTGGAAAAGCATGCAGGTGCCGTTTCTGAACTGGTCGACCAACTCGGCCGACTGCCGGGGGTGGGCAGGAAAAGCGCCGAGCGGCTGGCGTTTCATTTGTTGCGGGTCCCGGAGGCCGAGGCGATCGCGCTGGCTGAGGCGATTCGTCGCGTCCGCAGCGACATTCGCTACTGCCAGGCGTGCTTCAACCTCTGCGAAGAAGAACTCTGTTCGATCTGCCGAGACGACCAACGCGACACCACCCGATTGTGCGTGGTGGAACAGCCCCGCGACCTGATGAGCTTGGAGCAATCCCAAGCCTTCAACGGCTTGTACCACGTGCTGCTGGGGCGGATCGCGCCGCTGGACGGCATCGGGCCGGACCAATTGACCATCGAATCACTGGTCGACCGGGTCCGCGACGGAAATTTCACCGAAGTGATCATGGCAACCAACCCCAACGTCGAAGGGGACGGCACGTCGTTGTACATCAGCAATTTGCTCGCAGAGTATCCGGTCCAAATCACCCGGCTGGCCCGGGGGATCACCGCCGGCAGCGTGTTGGAATATGCCAATCGGGAAATGATTGCCGATGCGATGATGGGTCGCCAAAAACTTTAATCGCCAAAATCAGTGACTTTGGCACACGATATGCTCGCGCGGCCCGCAAAAACGCGTATGATAAGACGCGAGCCGAAGATCGCCGGTAGAGCCCGCGCAGGAATGTGGCCCGCGGCGGCGAACGTGCATCTAAACGTAAAATAGCGGATCTCATGAGCGGAATGCGAATGTCGATGGGCCTGCAGGCCCGAATGGTCCAGACCCAAAAGCTGGCCCCACGGATGATCCAGTCGATGGAGATTCTGCAATTGCCGATGCTGGCGTTGCAGGAACGCATTGAACAGGAGATGAACGAAAACCCCTTGCTGGAACAGCAGGAAACCGAGCCGGCGTCGCCCGAAGACGGGGACCTGGCGCCCTCGGCGGACACCCGCAGCGAGGACGAAAAGGAATTGGTCGTCGACGACAACGGCGACAACTCGGACGACTTCGAGCGACTGCAGAACATGGTCGCCGAGCTGCCGAGCACCTTTGACGATTCCTTTCGACGCTCCGCCGGCCGGATGCAAGAGGAAGCCGACCGACGGCACGACCTGATGGCCAACGCCCAGTCGCGGCCCGAATCGCTGAACGATTTTCTGCTTCACCAGCTGGCCGAACTGGACATCGATGACGACGTCGAACGGATCGCCGAGCGGATCATCAGCACGCTGGACGCCCGCGACGGAGGCTACTTGCGGACTCCGCTCGCCGACCTGCTACCGAGCGACCACACGGCCGAAAACTACGAGGTCGCCGAGCGGGCGCTGAAGGTCGTGCAGTCACTCGAACCGACCGGGATCGCCGCCCGATCGTTGAGCGAGTGTTTGCTGATGCAGCTGCGTCCGGAATTCGAACACTTTGAGGAGATGGAAAAACTGATCAGTTCGCACCTGGAGGATTTGGCCGCCAACCGCTTGCCACAGATCCAAAAGGCCACCGGGTATTCCATCGAATTGATCCAGACCGTGCGTGCCGAACTGCAAATCTTGAATCCCAAACCCGGCGCGGCGTTCATGGAAACATACGTCCCCAATGTGACGCCCGACATCATTCTGGAACAGGACGAAAACGGCGACTACAAGATCACGTTGGACGATGACCGCGTGCCGTCGTTGTACATCAGCGAGTATTACCGCCGCCGGCTTCAAGACCGATCGTGCACCGAAGAAGAACGCGAGTACATCAAACGAAAGATCAACAGCGCCCAATGGTTGATCGAATCGATCGAACAGCGACGCAGCACGCTGACCAAGGTCGCCGAAGCGATCGTGGCACACCAAAAGAAGTTCTTTGACGAAGGCCCCGAAGCCATCGAACCGCTGAAGATGCAGCAGATCGCCGAGAAGGTTGGCGTGCATGTGACGACGGTCAGCCGGGCGGTCAACGACAAATGGATGCAGACGCCTCGCGGGATCATCCCCTTGCACCGGCTGTTCGTCGGCGGCACCCAAACCGATGACGGCGAAGACGTGGCCTGGGACACGATCCGGTTGAAGCTGCAAGAGTTGATCGACGGCGAAGACAAACGGGATCCGCTGAGCGATGAAAGCCTGGTCAAGAAACTGGCCGAAGAAGGCATGACCGTGGCCCGACGAACGGTGACCAAGTACCGCAAACGCATGGGAATCCCCAGCAGCCGCCAACGCAAAGACTGGTCGCTGGCGAAGAAGTGAGCCCCATGGCAGGATCGAGCGCAGCGAGAGGCAGAGGCACCAATAAGACAAAACCCGCCGTGGCAGCGGTCAAGCGGTTTTGGGAATGAACCCTCCCTGGAAGGGAGGGTCGAGCGTAGCGAGGGGAGGGTCGATTCGTGGCGTTTGGGTCGATCCGAGCCGCAGCGGACCCTCCCCGGGTCGTCGCTCACTCCTCCGCGACCCTCCCCGAGGGAGTGTGGGAACCGCACGCTTCAACAGGGAGGACTGCTGGATAACTTGATGACCGACTCCCCCGACAACACACCGACCGGTTTTGACCAGGCCGCCGCCAAGGTCAAGACGTTCCCCCAGTCGCCCGGCGTCTACCTGATGAAGGACGACGCCGGACGGGTGATCTATGTCGGCAAGGCAAAGAATCTGCGCAGTCGCGCCGGCAGCTACTTCTTGAAAGCCGCCGCCGAGGACGCGCGGACGGCGCCCTGGATCGGCGAAATCGCAGACATCGATTACATGGACTGTGACAGCGAAGTCGACGCGCTGTTGATGGAGTCGCGGCTGATCAAGGACATCCAGCCGAAACACAACAAGGAACTCAAAGACGACAAGACGTTCCCGTACCTGATGATCACGACCCGCGAGGAGTTTCCGCGGGTGGAAGTGACGCGTGAACCCAAAGCGAAAGGCGTCAAACTGTACGGGCCGTTTGCCAGCGCCGGCGCACTCCGCGGCGCGATCCAGGTGCTGCAACGGATCTTCAAATTCCGCACCTGCTCGCTGGACATCTCCGAATCCGACGAACGTTGGAAATGGTTTCGCCCCTGTTTGCTGGCGAGCATCAACCAGTGCACCGCGCCGTGCAACTTTCGCATCGGCAAAGACGACTATCGCCGCGACATCAAGCGGCTGCAAACGTTTCTCGAAGGCGGCAAACGCAAGCTGATCAAGGAGATGCGTGATGAAATGATGGCCGCCAGCAAGGCGATGGATTTCGAACGCGCGGCCATCGTCCGCGATGAAATTCAAATGCTGGAACGACTCGAAGAACGCGGCGAACTGGACACCCACGCTCAACCGGAGGTCTTTTACATCGACCCCAAAAAGGGACTCGCGGGTCTGCGCAAGGTCCTGGGGCTCAAGGAAACACCGCGGGTGATCGAAGGCGTCGACATTGCCCACCTGGGCGGCGGCCAAACGGTCGCCAGCCTGGTGCAGTTCATCGACGGATTGCCCTTCAAACCCGGCTACCGCCGATTCAAAATTCAAGACGTCGCGGGGATCGACGATTTCCGCAGCATCTATGAGGTGGTTTCACGGCGTTTCCGTCGACTGAGCGATGACAGCGATGCGTTTCCCGACATCTTGCTGATCGACGGCGGCAAAGGGCAATTGAATGCCGCGATGGCGGCGTTCCGGGATCAGGACATCACCCCGCCGACGGTCATTTCACTGGCCAAACGCGACGAAGAGATCTTTCGGCCCGGCGAAAGCGAACCGCTGAGGTTGAGCAAGAATTCGTTCGCGCTGCGATTGCTGCAATACGTCCGCGACGAATCCCACCGATTCGCCCAGCACTATCACCACATCCTTCGCAACAAATCGACGTTCGATCGCTGATCGCTGTCGCGGCGAAGTGCACGAGGTGCTTTCCGCGACCGCCCGGGTGGGCCGTCGGAGCTGGGAAAAAGACCTCATCGCGCTCTCCCCATTTTCCTAGCTGCCAAATCTTCCTACCCTAGGCTCGGTCTGAAGATCATGACGCCGTGGCGATTCGGGCGAAAAGAAGTCGGGCAGAGGCGCTGGTGTCTAGCCTTTAGGCGATTGCCGGTCGCTGCTTGGCAGCGACCGTGGGCGGCTAAAGCCTGAACACCAGCGATTGCTGCGTCCCTTTTGACGAATGCCCGCGGCATTCAACCCCCGTCCCCTTTTCGCTCGCGGCGACTTTTCCGATCGAGCCTCAATCCCCTTGGTATCTCCCCGACCGATCGTTCCCCGGCTGTCGTGTGCCCCAGTCCCTTCGCACCCTGATCGACGCGTTTGAGAGAAATGCGAAGCGCATTTCCGATGGTCGGGCGTTTCTACTGCTCGGGCAGCAATGCCTGACACCTGCGGAGCCCCCCGCGCCGCTGGAGTCCGTCACCTGGGGTCAGTTGGCTCGCTGGGTCCACCAGGTTGCGGTCGAGTTTCGCACACACTTCCCCAGCGTCGCCCCGATCATGCACGTGGTGCGAAACACTCCCGAGGACGTCATCGTGGCGCTGGCGTGCATGGCTGCGGGGTTCGTGGAAATCCCCGTCGACGTCGACGGCGGACCGGATTATCTGGCCAGCTGTCGCCGCAAGTTAGATTGCCATTGGCTGGACGACGCGCAAAAGCACCAGCTTGTCCGCCGCGGTTACATCGCGTCCATGAGCGGCGGTAGCGACCCGCCGCTCGCCGTGCCGTCGACGGTGCAGCCCGACGATGATGCGTTGGTGCTGTGGACCAGCGGCACGTCGGGAGAGCCCAAGGGGGTGGCGCTTTCGCACGAAAGTCAGTTGCTCAATGCGGCCGCCAAATTGCGTGCCGTCCCACAATCCGAATCGGACCTGCGGCTGACGGTGTTGTCAATCGCCCACGGTTATGCGCGAACGTGCGACTTGGGAACCTGGTTGTTATCCGGTTGCACGATGGGCATCGCGCGGGGATTTGACGGCTGGCAACAAGCTTGCGATCGGTATTCGCCGACACTGTGCAATCTGGTTCCCAGTTTGGCCGGCCGCGTGATGGACTGCGGCCCGATCCCGCCCTCGTTGCGGCTGATCGGTTGCGGCGGCGCGGCGATGACGCCGGACCAGTTTAGGCGGTGGCGCGAGCGTGGCGTGACCGTGATCCAAGGATACGGTTTGACCGAAGCCGGGCCGGTGATCGCCAGTCAGACGCCCGAGGATTCAATCCCGGGTCACGCCGGACGACCGGTCGATGGCTGGCAAATTCGATTGGACGATGGGCGTCTGTTCGTTCGCGGAAAGCACTTGATGCGTGGCTATTGGCTGGATCCAGAATCGACCGGGCGTCGGATCGACGCGGCCGGTTGGCTTGACACGGGGGACCGCGTCCGGATCTGTCCGAACTCGGGGCAATTGAAAATCTTGGGGCGCTGCGACGACCGAATCGTGTTGTCCAACGGGCACAAGATCGACCCGTCGGGGCTGGAGCAGCAGTTGGCGGCGATCCGCGACGTGCGGACCGCGGTCGTGGTGGCCGATCCGGAACGCCGCGGGGTGGAGTATTGGATCGAGACGCCCCACGAGGTGCTTCCGTTGGAAGAGATCGACGCGATCGTCCGCTCGCTGCCACGTTGGGAACGGCCGAAACATGTTCGGCGTCTGATCGTGCCTGAAGCGTCCCGCGACCGGTTGTTCAATCGCAAGGGGGCGATTCGACGATCCGAAATGCTGCGGCATCTCGATCGGTCGACGGGTTCCTGCTGAGTGGCCGGCGGCGGTATCATGGTGCCCGCTGGTGACACATTCTCCTCGGGATACTGAACTTCATGGCCGTCGACAACAAGACACAATTCGAAAGCGCCTTACTGCGACGTTTGCACTCGTTGCTCTTGCAGATCGACGACTTGGAGGGCCAATTGGATCGCGGGCCGCGGCAGATCAAGGCGGGCGAGAGCATTCTTGATGGCTGCCGCGACGCGCTCGAAGCGGCCAAACAAAACGTCAAAGACGCCACCATCGCCTGTGACGAAAAACAGCTCCAATTGAAGACCCGCGAAGATCGCATCGAGGGCTTGAAAGCCAAATTGAACACGGCGGCCAGCAACAAGGAATTTGACCTGCTGAAAGAGCAGATCGCCGCCGACCAACAAGCCAACAGCGTTCAGAGCGACGAGATCCTTGAAGGGCTGGAACGAATCGACGAACTCAACGAAGCTGTCGCCGCTGCCGAAAAAGACTTGGCCGAGAAAACCGCCGAGCACAAAAAGCGGGTCGAAGCGGTGGAAAACCGAATGGTCGTCGTGCAAGCCGATTTGGACCACGTCCGCAATGAGCTGACCAAAGCGGAAGCAGAAATCCCGGCAGCGGCCCGCTCGGAATACAAACGCTTGATCGACGGCCGTGGTGAAGAAGCGTTGGCACCGATCGAAGACGATTCCTGTGGCGGATGTCACCAGACGCTGACCACGCAGATGGTCGATCGCGTCCGTTTGGGATACTTGACCCACTGCCCGGCCTGTTCAGCCTGGCTGTATTCTACGTAACCGGTCGAAACGATTTGCGATGTTGATTCTGGGAATCGTCGGATCGCCGGCCGGCGGCAAATCCTCGGCCGCCGAATTCCTTGCGTCGCTGGGAGCGGAGTGGATCAATGCCGATCTGATCGCTCGCGAGTTTCTGGGCCGACCCGACGTGGTCGCAACGCTTGCGTCCCGATTCGGTGACGGGATTTTGGCCGCAGACGGCTCGATCGACCGATCCGCGTTGGCCGACCTGGTGTTTGGTAACGATTCGGTAAAACGGGAAAACCTTGCCTTCCTGGAATCGGTGCTGCACCCGCTGACGCGTCAAGAAATTCGGCGGCGGATCGCCGAGGCGGCTGACCATGGAAAGGAGGTCGCGTTGCTGGACGTGCCGCTGTTGTTTGAATCCGGCTGGGATCGAAGCTGCGACCAGATTTGGTGTATCGACGCGACGCGTGAAAATCGGTTGTTGCGCAGCAAAAAACGCGGCTGGGACGCCGCAGAATTGGATCGGCGAGAATCCAATCAGATGCCGATAGAGACGAAATGCCGACTCAGCAATCTTGTTATGCGCAATGACGCCACCTTAGACGCTTTGCATCAAAATCTGCGTTTACAGTGGCGGCATCTCGCTAGAATGCTATCACGTGGCGACGCCCGAGCGGCCGCGAATTCGCCGCCGACAACGCGTCACTGCACGTCCGACCAGGACACGAATTCGTGAATCGGTGCCCCGAAACTGGCCGGCGAGCTTTCGCCGATGTTAACATTTCCGTTACCCTCCACCGTTGGGCCGGTTCCACCGGACGGTTCGACACCTCCTCCTGCCTCCCTCCTCGTTGCAGTTCGCTGCCAGACCCCCCACTCTTCTTCTTCCCATGCGTCCTCCCCGGGCGCCAGAATCATGCAATCCAATCGGCCTTCGGGCGACGAACACCGCGGTGACGGCCGCGGCTCCAAACGTCACGGCGGATCCCGCGAGTATTCCGGTCAGCGCCGCCAACGCCAACAACGACACCCCGACAAGGTCGTCGATCGACGGATCCGGGAACTTGACGCGGAACGCGATCCGCTGTCGCTGCCCGAAGAAATCGTCAGCGAAGCGACCAAAGTCGGCAAACGCGTGGGAATCCCGTCGGGCGAAGACGGCCCCCAGCTGAATCTGGCGCAACTGCAAGAACTCGGCGACCCCACGCTGCTAGAGATGGCTCGTGAGGAAGGCATCCCGGACTTCGACCAGATGTCCAAGCAGGAGCTGATCTTTGCCATTTTGAAGCACCGCATGAAAGTCGGCGGGCTGATGTATGGCGAAGGCACTTTGGAGATCCTGCCCGACGGGTTCGGGTTCTTGCGCAGCAGCAAGCACCACTATGTCTCCTGCCCGGACGACATTTACGTTTCGCCCAGCCAGATCCGACGCTTCGGGCTGCAAACCGGCAGCCACGTGGCCGGCCAGATTCGCCCGCCCAAAGAAAACGAACGCTACTTTGCACTGCTGCGAATCGAGGCGATCAATCGTCGCGATCCGTCACAACGTAGCGCCGCGATCCCGTTTGAAGAACTCACCCCGCTGCACCCCGACCGTCGGATCATGATGGAACACGAAGGCGGCGAGATGTCGACGCGCGTGGTCGACATGCTGACGCCGATCGGTTTCGGGCAACGCGGATTGATCGTCAGCCCGCCGCGAGCCGGTAAAACCGTCCTGATGCAAAACATGGCGCGGGCGGTTCTGACGAATTATCCCGAAGCCTACGTCTTTATCCTGTTGATCGACGAACGCCCGGAAGAAGTCACGGACATGGAACGCGAAGTCCGCGGGCCACAGTGCGAAGTCATCAGCAGCACCTTCGATGAACCCGCCCAGCGACACATCCAAGTCGCACAGATGGTGATTGAGAAAGCCAAGCGGATGGTCGAAGCCGGAGTCGACGTGGTGGTGTTCCTCGATTCGATCACACGCCTGGCCCGCGCCCACAACAGCGACGGTGAATCAACCGGAAAACTACTCAGCGGTGGCCTGGATGCCGGTGCGATGCAAAAACCCAAGTCGATTTTCGGCTCGGCACGTAAGACCGAAGAAGGCGGGTCGTTGACGATCATCGCGACCGCTCTGGTCGACACCGGCAGCAAGATGGACGACGTGATCTTTGAGGAATTCAAAGGCACCGGAAATCTGGAAATCGTCTTGGACCGATCCTTGGTCGACCGACGGATCTGGCCGGCGATCGACATCAGCCGCAGCGGTACACGCCGCGAAGAGATGTTGTTGGACCAAGAAGAATTCAAGCGGATTTCCGCACTGCGTCGCGGTCTGGCCGAAGTCTCGCCGGTCGATGCCATGGACGATTTGATCAAACGATTGCGAAAAACACAAAACAACGCCGAGTTTTTGCTGAGTGTGAAGGATGTTGACTGAGATAACCGGGATCGATGGCAAACTTCCCTCCGGGACAATTGTCATCATCGCCAGCCGCTATAACGAAGGCATCTGTGATTCGCTGGTCCGCGGAAGCGTCGACACGTTGACCCGCGCCGGGTTTGCCCCATCCGATTTGGAAGTCATCCGCGTGCCCGGCGCCTGGGAATTGGTCATGGTCGCTGCGAACGCCCTGGACCGAAAGGAAGTGTTGGGCGTCGTCACGCTGGGGTGTGTGATCAAAGGCGAAACGACGCACGATGAACACATCAACCGCAGCGTCAGTGATGCGATCATGCAGTTGGGCGTTCAAACACGCAAACCGATCGGTTTCGGATTGCTGACCTGCAACACGCTGGAACAGGCGCTCCAACGCAGCGGTGGCACGGTCGGCAACAAGGGTGACGAAGCGGCCGACGCGGTCCTGGAATTGTTGCGACTGGGAGAGAAACTGAAGGCTTGAACGTGGGGCGATGCTGTGGTGGCGTCAGGCAGTGGGAAGGCAGAATAATACGGGGCAGAATAATACGGGGCAGAATGATACGGGACATTGCCCGATCACTTTTCCACACCATCATTTCCAACGCCCGCAAACAGCCCTTCCATCATTCTGCCTTCCATCATTCTGCCCCTCATCATTCTGCCATCCTTCTCTCCCAAGCCCCTAAACATCCACTTCGGCGTCGGCAGCGCGTTCCATGATGAATCGGAACCGGGCTGACGCGTCGCGTCCCATCAGGTCGCTGATCACGCGGTCGGTTTCCAATTGGTCATCGACTTCGACGCGTAGCAGTTGGCGTTGGGCCGGATCCAGGGTGGTTTGCCAAAGCACTTTGGGCATCATTTCGCCCAGGCCTTTGAAGCGGGTGATTTCCGGCTTGGCCCGTCCGGCATGTTTCTCCAAAATCTCTTCGCGGTGGGCGTCGTCTTTGGCCCAAAAGGTTTCTTTGCCGAGATCGATCCGGTACAGCGGCGGCACGGCGATGAACAGCCGACCGTCGGAGATCAACTGGGGCATGTGCCGGTAAAAGAACGTCAACAACAGCGTGGTGATATGGTGACCATCGGAATCGGCATCGGCCAACAGGATGATGCGTCCGTACCGCAATCCGCCGATGTCCATTTTGGGTCCGATGCCGCATCCGAGTGAGGCGACGACATCCTGGATTTCCTTGTTGTCCAGAATCTTTTTCAGCGTCGCGCTTTCGGTGTTCAGGACTTTTCCGCGGAGCGGCAGGATGGCCTGGTAATTTCGGTCCCGGCCTTGTTTCGCACTGCCGCCGGCGGAGTCGCCTTCGACGATAAACAGTTCGGATTCCATTTTCCCGCCCGACAAACAATCACTCAGTTTGCCCGGCAGCATCGTGCGTTTGGCGCCGCCCTTGCGTGAGACGGCTTCGGATGCGGCACGGGAGGCCGCACGGGCGCGGGCGGCGGCGATGATCCGCGCGATGATGGAATCGGCGATTGAGCGATTACTGTTCATCCATTGTTCGATCTCGCCACGCACCGCGGCTTCGACCATGCCCTGGACTTCCGGGTTATTAAGCCGGTCCTTGGTTTGGCCTTGGAACTGGGGTTCGCTGACAAAAACCGAGACGATCCCCACCATTCCTTCGCGGATGTCTTCGTGGGTGATCTTGACGCCGCGGGGCGTCAGGTTGTGTGTGTCGATGTAGTTCCGCACGGCTTTGTTCAATCCGCCGCGGAAACCGTTTTCGTGGGTCCCGCCGCTGCCGGTCGGGATTCCGTTGACGTAGCTGCGGACGTGTTCGTCGGTCGATTCGGTCCACTGCAAGACGACTTCGATGCGCATGTCGTCGTCGACCGAGTGGCTGAACGGCGTCTCGTGGATCGGCCGAGCCTTGCGTTCCTTGAGGACTTTTTTCAGGTAGTCGACGATGCCGTGTTCGTGGATGAACGATTCTTTCGTCTTGGCGACTTCATCGACGTAGGTCACTTTGACGCCGCGGTGCAAGAAGCTGGCGGTTTCCAAGCGGGCGCGGATGACGGCCGAATCGAAGCTGGTTTTGGGAAAGATTTGCGGGTCGGGCGTGAACGTGATCGTGGTCCCGCTGCCGCGAACGGCCCCTTTCAGTTTTTTCAGTTCTGACGTCGGCTTACCGCGTTCAAATTCCATCTTGTACTGCGCGCCGTCGCGACGGACGACCGCTGTCAATTCTTTGCTGAGCGCGTTGACGACCGAGGCGCCGACGCCGTGCAGACCGCCGGCGGTCTTGTAGTTTTGCCCTTCGAATTTGCCCCCGGCGTGCAGAATCGTCAGCACCATTTCCAGCGCCGGTTTCTTCGTCTTGGGGTGCTTGTCGACCGGGATCCCGCGACCGTTGTCGGACACCGAAATCGTCTGGCCGTCTTTGTGAAGCGTGACCACGATCTCACTGGCGTGACCGTTCATCGCCTCGTCGACGGAGTTGTCAACGATCTCCCAGATCAGATGGTGCAACCCCGCACTGCCGACGCCGCCGATGTACATGCCCGGGCGTTTGCGAACCGGATCCAGGCCTTCCAGGGCGACGATGGCATCGGCGTTGTAATTCGTTTTGGTCGCGATTGCTGACATAAACACTCATGTTCCACGAACATGGGAACGAGAAAATTGAAACTTGAAACTTGTGAAATTCAATCGTCTTCGAAGGGTTCCGGCGCGGCGACCGGCGGCGAAATGATCTTGGCGATCTTGCCGTTCTTCTGCAGTTCGACGCCCTTGCCGCCCCGGCTGGTGACGCGGTACTTGGCGGTCGAAACGGTCTTCTTCGCGCCGCGGTTGGTCTCGATCGTCATCAGATCGCGATCCCCCGTGCTGGCTTTGAATCCCAGCAAGCGATCGTCGTCGGCCAGCCGGATCAACATCACCCCTTTGCCGGCACCGGACAGGTAATTGATCTCTTCGGATTCACAAATGATCGCCCGGCAGTTTGCCGAAACGGCCAGGATGATCTCGCTGCCGGTGATCGCGACGACATCGACGATCGCGGCGTCGCCGGCAACGCGGGCGTAGCGGCGACCGCTGCGGGTGGACGGTTCGGCAAAGGGGGCCAGTCCGAACCGCAAGGCGTAGCCGTTGCTCGATGCGGCAAAGCCGTGGACCTCGGGACAGTAATCGGGGTGCTTGGGGTCTTCGTGGATCTGGCCGATCCGCCGCGGGTCGAACGAGATGGCCGCGATGATGCGTTCGCCGTCCTTCATTTTGAACAGCTTTTGAATCGGTTCGCCGAACCCGGTCGAGGCGGGGATGTCGATGAAGCGGGTCGTGTAACAGACGCCGAGTGAGGAGAACAGGCCCAACGTGGCGCGGGTGCTGCCGCCGACGCAGGCGAGCACCGAATCGCCTTGACGCAGCCGGCTTTTGGAGGGATCGACGATCTGTTTTTGCCGTTTGATCCAGCCGTCTTTGGTGACCAGGACGTGACAATTCTCGGCGACGATGAAGTCTTCGGCCGAGTATTCGATTTCATCATCGACGGTGTTGATGGCGGTGCGTCGGCGGCTTGCCGCGTCGCGTCCATATTCACCGACCAGCCCCTCGATTTCTTCGCGAACGATTTTCCAGCGTCCCGAGGCGTTGGTGTCTTTGGTATCTTCGCTCAGCAGTTTGCGGATCTGGCGGGCGCGTTTCTTTTTGTCCTTCAGCTCGTCCAGGATCAAATTGATTTCCAGACGCGCCAGACGATACAGTTTCAATTCCAGAATCGCGTCGGTCTGCTCGGCGTCCAAGCCGCCTTTGCTGGCCGGAAACCGCTTCATGATCTTTTCCGCCGCGTCGGCTTTCCCGTCCGATTGGCGAATGATTTTGATGATTTGATCCAGGGCATCAAAGATCAACGCGAACCCTTCGAGGATATGGATGCGTCGCTCCAGCGATGCCAGCTCGTTTTCCAGGCGACGCGTGACGACTTCCAAGCGAAAATGCAGGAAGTGCCACAGCATCTCTTTGAGCGAAAGCCGCTCGGGGGTTCCCAGTTCGGGGTTTTCGGTGGGGACCAGGCACGTCAGGTTGACGTTGAAGTTCTTTTGGAAATCCGTGTGCTTGTAGAGGAACGCCAGGACTTTGTTTTCGTCGGCGTCTTTCTTGAGCAACAGGTCGATGCGGATTTCGTCGGTCGACAGGTCCCGGACTTCGGTGACCAGCGGCAGTTTTCCGTCGAAGACCAGTTCGCTGATCCGTTCGACCAGCAGGGCTTTGTTGACGGTGTAGGGGATCGAGTCAATTTGCATGACCTTTCCCGCACGGCTTTTGGCGCCGTGCTTGATGGTGCCGCGCAGTTTGATCGTGCCCTGGCCGGTCTGGTAGATCTCGCGGAGTTCTTCCTTGGTGTTGATGATCTGGCCGCCGGTGGGAAAATCGGGGGCCTGGACGGCGTCGTTGGCGACGAGTTGGTAGTCTTTGATTTCCGGATCGCGCAACAATTTCAGCAGTGCGTTACAGATCTCGCGCAGGTTGTGCGGCGGGATGTTGGTCGCCATCCCGACGGCGATTCCGGTGGCACCGTTGAGCAACAGGTTGGGCAAGCGGCTGGGTAGAACGACGGGTTCTTCGCGGCTGCCATCATAGTTGGCCTTGTAGGCGACGGTGCGGGTGGCCAGATCGGCCAGGACTTCGCCGGCGACCGGGGTCATCCGACATTCGGTGTACCGCATCGCCGCGGCGTTGTCCCCGTCGACGCTGCCGAAGTTGCCGCTGCCGTCGACCAGCGGCATCCGCATGGCAAACGGCTGTGCCATCCGGACCAGGGCTTCGTAGATCGAGCTGTCGCCGTGGGGGTGGTAATTACCCATCACGTCGCCGACGACCTTGGCACACTTGCGGTGCTTGGCCGTGCTGGACAGCCCCTGCTGGTGCATCGTGTACAGGATGCGTCGCTGGACGGGTTTCAGCCCGTCGCGGACGTCCGGCAGCGCGCGGCTGGTGATGACCGAAAGGGAGTAGTTGAGGTAGCGTTCCTGGGCGGCTTGGCGCAGCGGGACGGCCGTCAAGAGCGAGTCTTCGACGGCGTCAAACAACGACTTGCCGTTCTTTTCCGATTGCTTGCGGGGACGACGTTTTGCCACGCGATAGGGGTCCTTGTACTCAAATGATTGGCCGTGATCTCCACCTTCTCCATCGGCCGCACGGTCACGCCGATTTGCTCAAGTTAGGGTAGATAGGGCGAAAATTCTAGGGCGAGGGGAGGGGGCGGCAGGCGATCGCCCAATGCCACCTACTTGATGAGCCGACGGCTGCGGTCGCTGCGGCGGGAGGACTTTAACGGTTGGCCGGGTCGAACGGCAATTGCGACCGACGCCGGTGCTAGCGGTGCTGAGCATTGATCCGAAATCGCCAGCGCGAGGCGGCAAGCTATCGTGGCGGGGGATCAGGCGCCGAAGAACAGAACCGTGTGAAGGGTGAATGCCCGCATCCGGCCGGCCGCCATCGGGCGTCCCCGTCCCGGGTGGCCTGTGTTCGCCGACACGGATTGTCGGCGACGAACCGCACCAGGCGGTCGGGCGAGAACGGAATCAATGGCTGAACTATGGGTTCGGAGGAACCACCGGATGAAACTTCGATTGACAAAACACTTCCCTGCCGCCGCCGCGGTGCTCTGTCTGGTCGCTTCGGCCTCAAACGCCCAGGCACAAACCGAATCGTTTATCGTTTCCAGCCAGGTCGTCAGCGACACCGCCCTGCCGGCTGAAGGCGGGTACATCGGCGATTTGGCCTCGGCATCGATCGGCGATACCAACTGCAGCAGTTGTCAAACCGATGGCAGCGGCGTGTGTGTCAGCGGCGACTGCGGGATCGGCTCCGGGGGTGGCGGACTGCTCGGAAAACTCGCCACTGGATGCGGCGGGCAGGACGGCGCCGTCTGCCAAAACCGCCAGTACGACCACCAGGACCTGTTCTACAACTTTTACTCCGGCGGCGATTGCAACACGGCCAACGCCCAAATGTACATTTCGCCGCTGCCCGTGCCCCACTTCGTCGGCCACACGTTCAACACGTACCAGCCGCTGTACCCGCACGAATTCATGTACAAGCACCACGACCGATACCACAACGTCTACGACAACGGTCGTGGCATCAATCGCACGAAAATTCATTACGGGTACCCGCCGGTCCGACGTGCGATGAGCAATCTGTACTGGAACAAATTGCGTTTGCCGCGCTGATCCGATTCGGCCGGCCGTCACTGAACCACATCACTCTCCACCCACCGAGATAAACCCATGCGTAAGCTGCTCGTCCTCGTTGCGTGCCTGGCGACCGTCCAGATTGCCGCGCAATCCAACGCCACCGCCGGCGGGCCGGGGATCTTTCAAAAGAGTCCTCCGGTCAGCCATCCTTGGCATGGCGGTTACTATCACCAGAGCTGGGGCCAGCCGCTGGCCGTGGTGGTTCCGCCGACGGCCAACCAGCGTCAAACGTACTCCTGGGGCGTCAGCCAGAACCTGATGTACCCGATCGGGTCGCAGTTCGGTCGCAACGCACCGGGCCACGGCGCCTCCGCCCGCGGCGCGTTCCGACCGACGCCGCCTTGGCCCAGCCACACCGACCAGTTCGGGTACTACTACATCCGGGCGCCCTGGTAGGGTCCGGCATGGCGCCCGCGGTCTCGCCCGCCGGACTGCGATCGACGAGCGTAGCTACGCTCGATGCGAGCGTGGAACTTCCCCGGGAACCACCTTCTGGCGAAGGTAGCTACGGTTGATTGATTTCCGCGTGGCGCCGACCTGCAATCCCGACAGGCTGGAAGCCGATCCCGCCGACCGCGGATTTGCATCCAGCCGCGTTTGCGTTCAAACTGGAAAGCGGGCGCGGTTGTCTGCCCCGATACGCTTTTCTTTCGCAACGTGTTTTTCTTTCGCAGCGCGGGAAACCGATGTCCGACTCCGATTCAAAGACCGCTTCCTCCGCGGGGCAGCCGTCGGCATCCGCAGAGAGATTCGTCGAATCGGGCAACCCCAATCTGAGCCCGCTTGACGGTGGGCGTTGGCGACCGGTCAGCCCCGGTGAGTTGCTGCGAAAGAACGTCCCCGATTCGCAGGACGACCTGGACGACGAGCAACGTGAACACCATCGCACCGTCCAGCTGGAACGACGCCAGGAACTGGAACACAAGCTGAAAGCCAATCCGACCGACCTGGACGGCTTTCTGGAACTCGCCGCCATCTATCGCAGCGAGCATCGGCCGCTGGAAGCGAAACGGTTGCTGCAACAGGCGACGCAAATCTTTCCCGACGAGGAACGGATCACGTTCCAGCTGGAAGAGGCGATTCTTGCGCGGTCGCTGCAACAATACCGCGAGGTCAGCGACCTGGCGTCCCGGTTAAAAACCCCCGAAGCCGATCGCGAACTCGAACGCAGTCGCGGCGACTGGGCGATGCGACGGATCGAGGTGTGCGAGGCCCGGTTGGCACGCGACCCGTCCCAGGTCCAACTGCGGTTGGCGATGGCCGATGCGAAATTCGACGCGGAGATGTTTGATGACGCGTACGCCGAGGCCGGGCACCTGTTGGAAGTGGATGAATTCTCACCACAGGCACATTTTCTTCGCGCCCGATGTCTGCTCGCGCTCGGCAAAGACCTGCCGGCGATGAAGGAGTTGCGTGCCGTGGCGCTGCGAAGGTCCGTCGTCGCGCCGGACACGTTGCGCCTGGCCAGTTTGAAACTGCTCTGCGATCTGGCCGACAAACACTCCCTGGATGCCACCGGACATCAATACCACGCTCACCTCAAACGCCTCCAACAGACCGGTTCACAATCCAAGTCCTGAGACCCCAACCATGAATCAAGCCGTCGTCGCCCCCGAACAACTCCGACAATTCGCGTCCCATCTCCATCGCTTCGTCGAAGAACTCAAAGAACGATCGACGGCGCTCGGCACCCAGATGAATCAGCTGGAACAAACCTGGCGTGACGAACAACAACGCAAGTTCGCCGGCGAATTCAGCGAACAGTTGCGACAGCTCTCACGGCTGGTCAAAACGACCGAGCAACACATTCCCTACCTGCTTCGCAAGGCCGAACAAATCGACGCCTACCTGGGCAGGTGACCGGCGGACGAGTTTTCACCGTGGGGGATTGGTGGATTTAATTTCACCGAGCGCCCTCAGACTCAGCCGTCTGTCCTGCGGGCACTTCATCATTCTGCCCCGTATCATTCTGCCCCGTATCATTCTGGCATCCCCCTCCTGATTCTCTTCAACGTGTCAGGACGCTGTGGCACGGCAGAGCCTTCGTACCGCTGGGGGGGACTTCGCGTGACGGCTCCCCCTCATCTCGACGGCAACCGGGCTCTGCCCCCTCCTCAAAACGTTGTGAGCGGACTGAGGAGCCGTCATCGTCGCGTTTTTTCACTCGATTTGACCACAACGGGCGAGCGACCTGTGCGGTGGTGGGGCATGTTTCACGCGTTGCCTTTCTTGAGTGCCCGCTCCGCGCAACCGTGTTTCGCAGCGAGCCGGTTCAGATGCGTGCCGAATCAGCAAGCGGTGAATCGGTAGGGCCATTCGATGGGTCTGGCGAAACATTCGCGGAGTGGAGGTCGGTGCTTTATCCATGCAGTCAGCGCGTTTCAGATTATTCACCTGCGTCGCCGCAACGGTACTGAACCTGTTGTTGGTGGGGCTTGGTTACTACCTGTTCGGTCCGGTGGCCGCGTTCGGTTTTGGAGCGACGTTTGGGATCGCGATATTCGAGGTGGTCCTGTGGATCTTCCGCCGCGGCCAAACCAGACGGCGGGAGCGTCGCATCATGACCGCCGTGATCGTGATCGCGACGGTGACGGGTTTCGTCATCGGTTGGGACTCCTATCGAAACGGACTGCACGAAACGCGCGCCCGGGTCCGCGAGGCGAACCGATTGCGATCTCAGCTGGAAAACCAACCACAGTTTGACCTAGTCATCATCTCCTATCACGCGCCGCCGCTTCAGACCGATGAACGACTGTCGGTCCACGGCTACGTCTCCAGCCCCCAGGACTTGGACTCGTTGCAGCAGATGGTCTACAAGGACCGCGAGTGGAAAGTGGAATGGGATGTCGGATTGATGTCCGAGCGTCCGCCGAAGCGTTCGGCAACCGATGGCCCCTCGATCAAGTAGGCACCGCACCGTAGTGGACGACGCGAGGAGTCCTTGCGGTTCGCAATCCGAACGGACTCGCCGCCTCGTCCACGCCTCGGAAAACCAAGCGGACAGGGGAGACGAGCGGCTTCCGCTACTCTAAAAACTCCAGCGTGTAGCAGTCTTCCACACGCACCTCTTCCGCGTCGACCAAATCCAACGATCGAAGCTGGTCAAACAACTCACTCCATCGCTTGGCCGTCATCGTGCCGACGCTTTCGACGCTTGCATCACCGGGCATCGCCAGGTCCCGCATGACCTCCGCTCCGAACGTCAGCGCCTCCTCGGTCATGCCTTCTTGGTTCACCTTCAAGATCGCGGCGTTTCCCTGGCTGCCATCGGTCAAGTAATCGCGCCAACCTTGCCGCGTGACCGCGACGAATCGTCGAACCAAATCCGGCTGCTCGCGAATCAGTTTTCCGGTCGTCACCAGCACGCTTGAATACGGATTGAATCCCAAATCGCTGACCATCAAGGTGTTGACCGGAACGCCCTGCTGCTGTGCGAGCAACGGTTCGGCACAGCTGTAAGCTTGGATCACGATATTGGGGTCTCCCACCAGGGACGCGATGCTGCCGTGATAGGGCACTTCCTTGACACCGTCCAAGATGCCTTTGGAACGCATGAATTCAACAAACGCCCGGCCGGCTTGGCGTTGCAGCGTTTTTCCTTGCAGGTCCTCAAACGACTCCACGCCGCTGTCCTTGCGGGCCAAGATACAGCGAGGGTGATTCTGCATCGCCGCCATCACGGCGACCACGTCGATTCCCTGTTGGCGATAGAGGATGACATCGTCCGCGTTGGCGATCGCAAACTGGGCTCGCTCGAGTGCCAATTCGGGACCGATCGGGGTGGCCCGCCCCCCGGGCTGGATCGTGACTGCGAAATTCGCCGATTCGTACGATCCATCGGCCAGGGCTTGGAACAACCCGCCGTGTTCCGATTCGGGGTACCAGTTCAATTGGACCTGGACCGGTGTCCCCTCGTCGGCTGACGGCGGCGGCGTGGAACCACAACCGGCAAGGATGGCGAGGATCACAAGATAGGAAAGATGCAAAGGCTTCATTAGTTTTTGGCAGACAGGTTGCAGACAGGTTGCAGACAGGGGGACCGCGTGAATTCCCGTCGGAGAGCGGTCCGGCCAGGAGCGCGTTCTCAGAATGATTGCAATGTATCAATCCCCGCCGGGTCCGTGCAGCTTGCCACCAGCCCGTCCGGTCATCGCGCGTGAAACCTCTCTTTACGTTCGCCCGGGGGTGCCGTTACCTTGTCATGAAACACGCGCCGAAAATCCGTCTGAGCCGTTTCGTATTCGGTTTTGTTGGTCTCATTTGGAGCTCAGTTCATTGGGTCTGGCGTGAAACGGATTTGAAGTCCAATCGTTTGTTCAGGGAAGAAAGTCATGGGCGAAACCATTCGATGCTTGATGGTCGCCGTTATCGCACTGATTTCGATCGCGGGAATCGAGCGGGCCGAGCTTGCCGCCCAAGGTCCCGGTGGCGGTTTCGAGATTCCGAAATCACTCTCGGGAGCGTTCGGCGAGTCGACGCAGGGGCGGGGTGAATCCACGGCCACCAGCAGCGGATCAACGTCTTCATCGATCGGATTGCCCAATTTCACCGGCGGCGTCGATCCCCAGCGTGTCGGCCCCCGCGCCGGAGGCCCCACCACCGAACCGACCTCCGCTCGCGACCGGGCTTGGCTGAGTGAACTCGCGCGCAGCGGCCAATCCCGTCCGACCACCGAACGCGTCGAATCGAACAGCTTTGGTGTCCCGACATCGACGGCGACTCGCAACGAGCTGCGAACCAATCAAAATCAAAACACGATCGCCACCGTCGGCGCGACCCAGGATCCACAGAGCCGCGAGGCGCAGATGATGGCGGCCGCCCGAGACAGCGGCAGCGGGGCAAACACCGGGGCATCCAACAGCACCGGGGCATCCAACAGCATTGGATCAACGACGACTGGCGGCTCATCGCGAGGTTTCGGCAGCCTGCCATCGGGCGTTCGATTGCCCAACCAAAACACCACGTCGGCCAACACTTCCACGTTCGGCAGCGAGTTCGCTCGCAACGCCACTTCATCCTCGGCCGCCGCATCCGCCTCCGACCCATCCGCGCGTCCCGTGTTTGGGCCGCCGACGGCCCAGGAAGCCAATTTCGATCTGTCGCTCTACAACGCCAACAACAGCGCATCGAGCAATCCCCCCAACACAGTCCCGCGACAAACGTTCGGCCAAAGCAACAGCGGCACGACGGCCCAGCAAAACCTGACACTCCCCGGGCGATTCGGCGGCACGCCGGCGCCGGATACCTCCGCGGCCGGCGGATCATCACTGGGAATGCCGGCGATGAATTTCCCGGCAACCGACACGACCGCCAATGCGGCAATCACCACCGCGGCCCCCTCGCTGCCGACCAGTTGGACCTACGACCAAATTGCACAGCTGGGGCGTTTGTTCGGGATTGAGCCGACCGATTCACGGATGCGCGACAAAGCATTTGTCAATGATCTGTACGTCAGCTACCGCGAGTACCAGGCAAAGCAACAAGCGGCCCAGGCAGCCGCACAGACGGCCTCACAGACCACCATCGCCGCTGGCAGCCAGACACAATTCACCAACCCACCGATTCCGTCACTGGGTACTCCGTCGCACCCCTTTGCCAACGCGGACCAGCCGACGAGCGATCCACGTTTTGCCAACTTGAACGGGGCCAACACGGCAGCAACGGCAACGGATCGGTGGGGTTCGTCGGCGGCCAGCCCCTCGCGCCGCCCTGATGTCGATCCGCGATTGAGCCAAAAAGACATCGATGGCTTGCCGCCGGGGGCTTGGTCCTATGACAAGTACGGAAACCCGATCGACAAGGAACGCTACGTCTTGGATCGCTTCGGCCAGCGTGTTGACGAAGAGACGCAGTGGGAGTTGACGATCGGGCGAAAGCGGCGTCAGGAAGAAGAACGCCTGGCGCGACTGGACGCCGATCGAGCTCGGCTGGGACTGGCGTCCGAATCATCCTCCACACGACCGGGCAGCCCGAGCGATCTGGCAGCATCGACCGGACAAGCCGCGGGCCCGGCAGCCCCCGGATCGGGCTCGGCATCGGCCAGGCGTCCGCCGAGTACCGGCGAAGTTGCCAGCGAAGCTCCCACGATGGGCAATCGCGTCCCGCCAACGGACCGAGCAGGGATTGCCGGCCCCGCCAGCGCGATCGGCCGCTCCAACCCCTATGTCAACGTCTTCCTGCTCTGCTCGTTGGTCGCCAACGCGTTTCTATTCATTTCGTTGCACCGGCTGTGGTACCACCACCGTGATCTGATCGCGTCCAGCCGAATGGCCGCCAGCGGAATGTCCAGCAACGATTGAAATCGACACGGCAACCGCGCCGGTCCGCTACCAACGGGGGCTCGATCAAGCTACGCTTTTGGCGTTCAGCCATCCGACACGCCAAAGACGCTTCGATGACGATTGACCTCAAGAGTTTCATCCGCGATATCCCTGATTTCCCCAAACCCGGAATCGTCTATCGCGACATCGCCCCCCTGCTGCTCAATCCCCAGGCGTTCAAGGCGGCGACTGAGGCGATGGCGGCTCCCTTTGACGGCGAAACGGTCGATGTCGTCGCCGCCGCCGAAGCCCGCGGGTTTATCTTTGCCGCGCCGCTGGCCTTGCACCTCAATGCCGGGTTCGTCCCGATCCGCAAACCCGGCAAGCTGCCCTTCGACACCCATTCGCACTCGTACGACCTGGAGTACGGCAGCGACGAACTGCACGTCCACATCGACGGCGTGCTACCGGGCCAACGCGTGATCATCGTCGACGACCTGCTGGCCACCGGCGGGACGATGCAAGCGTGCTGCAAACTGCTCGAACGCTGCGAGGCCGAAATCCTGGGTTGTTCGTTCTTGATTCACCTGTCCGACCTGAAAGGGGAAAGCCGGCTGCAGCCCTATCGCGTCGAATCTGCGATCATTTATTGAACGAATGCGTAGGCGATGCGCCCCCGACCCGCGACGTGTTCGGTCGTTTGGTGTTTGCGGCAGTCACACTCCCTGCCAAGGTCGTGTGGTTTTTAGCCTCTGATAAATCAGGCGTTGACGCCTTCACCCTCCCCCGGGGAGGGTCGCGGAGGAGTCTACGCTCGGAGCGGGGAGGGCAGCACAGTTTCGCAGCGAAACCGCGGGCGGGAATCGAAACTTTTCGGCAAGTCCCGTATAATGCAGGTTGCGGTTTGCCCCACTTCCTGGTGACTTTAGTAACAAGAAAGTAGTTCCATTGACGACGCCCACGCTTCCCACCGTCAACCCCACCCCTGCCCCCCAAGCGGCCCACGAACTGGCGCCCTACAAGACGCTGTCCAATGAGGAGCTGATTGCCAGGATCACGGCCGTGCGTGAAGAGCTGGGCGATTCGCTGCTGATCCTGGGGCATCATTACCAACAGGATGAAGTCGTCGAGCACACGGACCTTCGCGGCGACAGCTATCAGTTGTCCGAGATGGCCGCGCAGAGTGAAACGTGTCGGACGATCGTGTTCTGTGGTGTGCACTTCATGGCCGAAACGGCCGACATCCTGGCCAATCGCCCCGAGAAACTGGCCAGCCGCGGCGGGCAGCGCGTCCGTGTCATTTTGCCGGACATGGCCGCGGGCTGTTCGATGGCCGACATGGCGGCCATCGCCCAGGTCGAAGCGGCCTGGGAGGACATGTCCGACGTGATCGACACCGAACGTGTGATTCCGGTCACGTACATCAACAGCGCCGCCAGCTTGAAAGCGTTCTGCGGAAAACACGGCGGCATCGTCTGCACCAGCAGCAACGCCCGTGCGGTGCTCCAGTGGGCGTTTGAGCGCGGCGACCGCGTCTTCTTTTTCCCCGATCAACACCTGGGGCGAAACACAGCCCTGACCATGGGAATCGGCGAAGACCAGATGCCGGTTTGGGATCCGTATGAATTGGAACTCGGCGGCAACGACGAACAGGCGATCCGTGACAGCCGCGTGATCCTGTGGAAAGGGCATTGCAGCGTCCACCAGATGTTCCGCCCCGAACACGTCGCACAATTTCGCCAACAACACCCCGGGATCAAGATTCTGGTGCACCCAGAATGCCCGCGTGAAGTCAACGATTTGGCCGACGTCTCAGGCAGCACGGGATTGATCATCAAAACGGTCAAGAACAGCCCGCCGGGAACCAAATGGGCGATCGGGACCGAGTTGCACTTGGTCAATCGACTGAAAGCCGAACACCCCGAACAGGAAATCCATTTCCTTAGCCCCGTCGTCTGCATGTGCGCGACGATGTACCGGATTGACCTGCCGCACCTGTGTTGGTCGCTGGAAAACCTGCGGGAGGGGACGCCGGTCAACACGATCGAGGTACCCGAGGAGGTTCGCAAGTGGAGCCTGGTCGCTTTGGAGCGGATGTTGGCGGTCAAATAGCCGTCCCCTACGACCGGCACAGGCCGCTCAAGAAAGACGAAAGGCAGAATTTCACCATGCCGAATTGGGGCAAACTGGGTGATTGGCGGTTTTCATGCCGAATTCGTTGACACTTGATTTTCGTGGTAACTATACTTCCGGAGGTGCGGAATGGCGGTCGATGCGAGTGCATCCTGTGTTTCCGCAAGGATATTCCACCATGGGCACCATGGCTTATCGTCGCCCATAAACCCGGCATTTTGTCGCCAAACCCCATCCCGATTCGACAACGTGTTCGGACCGCTCCTGTCAAAGGAAAGCTCCTAAAATGACCTTACTTGGGAAGTCGTTTACCGTCATCATTTTCCTGCTCAGCCTGTCCTTCATGGTCTTGGCCTTGGCGGTCAATGCTTCACATCGCAATTGGCGCGATGTTGTGTTGGGGCCGAGCGGATACAAGGAACGCATCGAGGCAATTTCTCGCGAGAATGAGCAGCTGGAGGACGCCAAACAGCGTGCTCAAGCGGCACTCAGCCGCGAGCAAGTCGCCCGCCGAACCGCTTTGGCCGCCCTGCAAACCCAGCTGGACCAGTTGCAAGAAGAACTGCAGCTGCGAATCAGTTCGGTCCAAAAGCTCGAAGGCGAACTCTCCAACCTGGCTCAGGTGGACAAGATCCGAGCCACCGAGTTGCAAACGCTGACCGACACGACCGCGAAACTGCGTGATCAGGTTCGCAAGGAACAGGAAGATCGCGACGCACTGTTCGCCCAGACGTTGGTGCTGCAAGACAAACTGAACGAAGCCCGCGGCGTCCGGCTGGAATTTGAAACCCGTAACCTGGCGTTGCAGAAAGAGCTGACTCGATTCCGTGAAGTCGCCGAGCACTTGGGAATCGACCCGAATGAACCCTTGGATGGTGCACCGCCGGAACGAAATGGAAACGTCTTGGTCATCAATCGAACCAAGGGTTTGGCCGAAGTTTCGATCGGGATGGACGATGGGATCCGCCCCGGACACGAATTGGAAGTGACCCGGAAATCTCGCTACATCGGACGCTTGAAGGTCTTGAAAGCGACCCCCAACCGTGCCGTCGGCGAGATCATGAAAGACTACAGCGAAGGATTTATCTTGGAGGGTGACCGTGTCGACACTTCCATCGACTGAGGGTGGCAAACAGCCACCGAGCGTCTACACCGTCATGCTCGTGCTGAGCATGGTGTTCTTGTTGATCGCCGTGATTGCAATGTGGATCGAACTGCGACGATGGGCGCCGGATTATTTCCGAACCAGCGGCGCCAACCCGATGGTCCAAGTCGTCCACGACGTCGACCACTTCGCCTAAGATTCCGTCTGGCAATACGATTCGGGTCGCCGGTAGTGGACGCCCCGAAAGCCACCGGCGGCTTCCGCTACTTGCCGGCCCGCTTTCGCAGCACCCAGTTCATCAGCGATGGACAAATCCGGTCGGCGTACACGAGCAGTTTTCCGCCGACGCTGAGCACGACTTCGGCGCGTCGCTTTCGGATCGCCGCCAATGTCGCAGCGGCAACCCGTTCGGCCGGCCAACTGCCGATGCTTTTGGAGGTCGCGCCGGAGTCCGATTCGACCAACGTGTCGAAGAACTCGCTGCGTGTCGTGCTGGGACTGACCAACGTCACCTGAACCGACTCTGCGACCAGTTCGGCGCGTAGGGCGTCACTCCACCCGTGCATTGCGAACTTGCTGGCACAGTACTCGGACTTATCCGGTACCGCTCGGTGTCCCAAGACACTGCCGATGTTGCAAATCACCGCATCACCACTGGATTTCAGGTACGGCAACAATCGGCGAGTCAGCTCGACGGGGGCAAAGAAGTTGACCTCCATGATTTTCCGCAACCGCGATTCGTTCGCCTGTTCGAATGGCCCGATCCCGCCGATCCCGGCGTTATTGACCAACAGGTCCAGCGTGCCGCCGTGCGATTGAACCATTGATTCGATCTGCTCGCGCGTGTCCGGGGCGGTCACGTCGCCGACGATCGGCAACAGCATCTCGTCGGCGACCTCGCGACCGATCTGGTCGGCCAGATCCTGCAGCCGGTCTCCACGGCGAGCGACGGCAATCACGCGGCACTGGCGCGCGACCAATTGCTCGGACAAGCTGCGTCCGATCCCGCTGCTGGCGCCGGTGACGACCGCCAGTTTTCCGCTCGGATTCCAGTGCGCCACGGCAACCGTCCTGTGGTGACAGCGCCGCGTTAGGCGACGTCGGTGGCCGGTGTGTCGACAGCCGGTGTGTCGACAGCCGGTGTGTCGACGGGAGCATCAACGGCGGCCTCGCGGGGCGCGAACGAGCCGGTGCCAGCCGGCCGGATCGAGACGGCGGACTTGCGTGCCGGCCCCATCGCCGCGACGGGCATCTTGACGCGGACCTTGACCACCTCGGCACCGTAGTGCTGCGAAACGATCTCGCCCTTGGCTGCCAAATACGCCAACAACTTACCGTCACCCGGTTCGACTTCGATGTCCAGATCCAGAAACTCACGGCCGAGTGCTTCGCCGACCGCTTCGGTCAACATTTCGACTCCCTTGGCGCTCTTCGCACTGACCGGAATCGCGTTGGGATAGCGATCGAGCACGCGATTCAACATCGCCGGTGACTTGATCGCATCGATCTTGTTGAGCACCAGCAGCGTGTCCTTCTCTTCGATCTCCAATTCGCTGAGCACCTTGTACACGGCACTGATCTGGTCGAACACGTTCGGGTTGCTGGCATCGGCGACGTGAAGCAGCAAATCCGCTTGGCGCGTCTCTTCCAGCGTCGATTTAAAGCTGGCGACCAACGAGTGCGGCAAGTCGCGAATGAATCCGACCGTATCGCTTAGCAGCACCGTGCCCCAATGTGGCAGGTACCAACGCCGCGTGCGGGTATCCAACGTGGCGAACAATTTGTCTTCGGCCTGCACACCGGCGGCGGTCAGGGCGTTCATCAACGTGCTCTTCCCGGCGTTGGTGTAGCCGACCAACGAAACCGTCGGCGCCTCTTTCCGCGAAGCGACTTGGCGCTCGCGACGTGATTCAACCTTGCCCAATTCTTGCTTCAGGTCATGGATCCGTTTTTGAGCCAGCCGGCGGTCGACTTCCAACTGCTTTTCACCCGGGCCCCGCATGCCAACCCCCATCGCCTGACGCGACAGGTGAGTCCACATCCGCTTCAACCGCGGAAGCGAGTACTCCAGCTGTGCCAGCTCGACGGCCAAACGCGATTCATAGGTTCGCGCCCCGGCGGCGAAGATATCCAAAATCAACTCGGTCCGGTCGAGCACCTTGGCGCCGATCGCTTTTTCAAGATTTCGGATTTGTCCCGGAGTCAGTTCGTTGTCAAAGATCACCACGTCGGCCTTGGTCTTTTCGACCAGCAAACGCAACTCTTCGACTTTTCCTTTGCCGAGATACGTGCCGTGTTCAGCCGAAGCACGACGCTGGATCAATTCGCCGACCACCTGGGTGCCGGCCGTGGTTGCCAATCCGTGCAATTCCTCGAGCGGATCTGCCGGAGCGTTCGTGTCGGGCAGGATCAATCGTGCCAAAACACTTCGTTCCGGAGTGTCATCACTGACGTTATGTTGTTCACGCACTTAGGGAATCGTCCTCCTTAAAAAGGTCGGGTCACTGCGGACACCTCTATTATAGCTGAGCAAGTCTGGCACGGTCTGCCAGGCGCTCTCTTCCGGAGCAGCTCTCATGCCAACCGCCAGAAAACTGGCACCATTTCGGCCGGATTGTACGGCTTTTGAGGGTAAATCCCAAAGGATTTTTGACAAGATTTCAACATTGCCAGCTCCCGGGGACTCGCCACCGGATGCCCCTCCAGACCCGTTTGGCGGTAGCAGGGTTCGCGTGCCACCGACAGCGCCGCGTGACGACTCCCACGGACGCCCCCCAGTACGACGTCTTTTCCAGGTCGTCGCGGTGAGTCCCACGGACGACGGCCCGGAAGGGATCGTCGTACAAGCGAAAAACAGACTCAGCACCTCGACCAATCGCGATTCAGCGTGGCTTTTTACGACCGCGCGCGTTGGAGGCAACCAGCGTGACAAAGTAGCCCTCTTGGACGACGCTGCCGGCTTCGTTGACCAACTGCCGCAACCAACGCACCTTCACGGCGCGACGGCCGTGGGGTTCGATTTCGACAATTTCATTGCGTGCTTGAACGCGGTCGCCCAGAAAGACCGGGGCGACAAAACGCCAGTCCTCGACCGAAACAAACGCCAGCGTGGACGCCTTGGGGTGATTGGTCCCCAACCCCGCCAGAATACTCAGCCCCAACAGACCATGGGCGATCGGTTTTCCGTAGGGAGACTCCGATCCCTGGTCACCATGCAGCCCTGTGTGGTCGCCGGTCAAATTCGCAAATTCTTGGACGTCGTCCGCAGTGACCTGACGCATCTCGGTCGTCCAGACGTCACCGACGGTCAGGTCCTCGGCGTACAAGGTGCGATCGGGCGAAACGAGCCCCTGCGACGCGGGCTCTCCTGCCGACGCCACGCCACGTTTGGATGTATAAACCTCGCGATCCATTTTGGGGCCCCGCCGACGTGCCGTTTGAACATTGCTTTCCGCGTCAACTTCAACGGCACTTGATTCGATCATCGGATCCACGGCAAACTCTCAGGACAGATGGGGGGCGACGCGCGTCGACGTGCGACGGCTAACATCATGCCGCATTCGGCCCCGACTTCCTAGGATTGCGATGCAACATTCTGTCGTTTTTCCTCGCGTTTTTGGATATTTTTGGATTGCGGCGTCCAGGGAGATCAAACCGACTGGGGGGCGAAGGCAGACTTAGTAAACTGATTTCACTCGGTCGCGTGCCGTTGCGTTTTCCGCCTAAGATAGAATAAAGGCGTATGGAACGCCGTACCTGTTGAATTGTCGCCCCTCTCCCCAGCTGCGAATCCCGCCATGAGCACACGGTTGCCCGTTCGTCTCTTTCTCGCCCTTCCAATCCTCGTCACCCTCGCGTCGGCCGTCTGGAGCGACGCCGATGCTGGCAAACCGGTCGAGTTCACGGTGCGGATGCTCGCCCTGGATGCCAACGAAGGGATCGCCGCCGGTGACGTCGACGGCGATGGGGTGACCGACCTGGTGGCCGGCCGCCAATGGTACAAGGGCGGCGACTGGGCGGCACGCCCACTGCGCAACATCGACGACTGGAACGGATACGTCCAAAGCAACGGCGACTACCTGTTTGACGTCAACGGCGACGGACGTTTGGATGTCATCGCCGGATCATTTCTGCCGACCGAAGTCTTCTGGTACGAAAATCCCGGCGACGAGGCGTTGCGGCTGGGAAAGCAATGGCCGGCACACCTGCTAAAGGACACCAAGAAGTCGCAAAATGAAGGCCAGTTATTTGAAGACCTGGACGGCGATGGGCGTCCGGAATGGATCGTCAATAGCTGGAAAAAGGACTGTCCGATGATGGTCTATCGGCTGGTCGATCGCCCCGCTGGCAACGACGCCGCGGCCGACGATCGCAAGCTGGGGGCGAACGCCAACGGCGGGAAAAAGGCGGCCGCCAAATCGGGCCAGCCCGCCAAGTATGCCCTGGCCGGACACATGCTGGGCGAGTCGGCCAACGGACACGGGGTCGCCGTCGGTGATTTGAACGGCGACGGGAAAACCGATGTGCTGGTCGGCCAAGGCTGGTACGAACAACCGCAATCCGATCCCTGGGGCCAACCCTGGACCTTCCACGCCGACTGGGACCTGCACAGCTCGCTGCCGATGATCGTCACCGACCTGGATCAAGACGGCGACAGCGATTTGATCATCGGCAAAGGCCACGATTACGGGCTGTCCTGGTGGGAACAAACCGATCCGGACAAGCAAACCGGCAAGCTGGACTTCACCGTTCACGAAATCGATTCCAGCTACAGTCAGCCTCACACGCTGGCTTGGGTCGACCTGGACGGCGACGGCAACAAAGACCTGATCACGGGGAAACGCTACTACGCCCACAACAGCCGTGACCCCGGTGGCACCGAGCCGCCGTGCCTGTACTACTACACCTGGGATCAAGAATCCAAGTCGTTCCAACGTCATACGATCGACGAAGGTCACGTCGGATGTGGACTGCAGATCGTCGCCGAAGACCTGAATGGGGACTCCAAAGTCGACATCGCGGTGGCCGGCAAAAGCGGCACGTATCTGTTGCTGGCCCAATGAGTCGGTCCGACGCCCCGTCCTCGCTGACGCTTCGTCAAGCGCAAGACGATGTCGACCGCTGGATTCAAACCATTGGCGTCCGCTACTTCGACGAACTGACCAATCTGGCTCAGCTGGTCGAAGAAGTCGGCGAAGTCGCCAGGATCCTGTCGCGAACCTGCGGCGAACAATCCTACAAGTCGACCGACCGGCCCGGTGAGTTGGCCGATGAATTGGCCGACGTGTTGTTCGTCACGATTTGCCTGGCCAACCAATCCGGCATCGACCTGACCGAAGCGCTGCGAGCGAACCTGGAAAAGAAAACCTCACGCGACAAGGACCGCCACCGCAACAACGAAAAACTGCGGGAATGAATTTCCATCGCGAAGGATCGCCAACGGCCTGTTGATTGAATCGAATCCAGGATGCCGATGCCAGACGCGACGTTTGGCCTTCACCCGCCCTCGTAGAGGTCGTGCGGTTTTTTGGAATTCACCCTCCCTGGCAGGAGGGTCGAGCGCAGCGAGGGGAGGTCGAACGGTGAATCATCGAACCAACTTTCGTCCTCGGATCACATCGAAACGCAGATCAACCCTCCTCGCGTCGTCGCCTACTCCTCCGCGACCCTCCCCGAGGGAGGATGAAGGCGTAAACGCCTGGACTATCAAAGATAAAAACCGCACGACCTCTGGAAGTGAGAGTGCCTACGCGTGCTTGATGGCACCATTCCGCTCGGCCTGGCGTATCGGAAGAATCATCAAGCCGCCAAGAGTTCGCAGTGGAGGGGCGGTCACCCACGGGGCGTCGCAGACCTTGCCGACTTCCGCTACGGGGCGATCTTCCGCAACACGAACAGCCCTTCGAGCAACTCTTTGTCGAACGGCAGCGGGTCGTCGATGTCGTAGGCAAAGTCGAATGATTCGACCAACTCGAATCGATCGCTGACCTTTTTGAACAACCGTTTCAGCTGGGTGGGCGTGTACAGCCGAAGTGGAAATTCGCTTTGAATGCGGATCACTTCGCCACTGGATTTGACCGCTCGCAATTTGACCCGCAAGGTTTCCAATCGCTTTTGGGCGTCGGTGTGTGGCACGCTGATCGTCGTCGACAACGTCGTGCCGGCTTGACGCGTTTTGAAACGCTCGACCACCGCCTCGTAGTCTTCTTCGGGCACCAAGTGCATGCCCAAGATGTAGATCCCGCCGCTGGCCAAACAATCGGCCATGCTGTGCAAGTGGGCCAGCGCATCCTTTTCGGTCAACAGATGCCGAAAGGTGTTGTACGTGCAAAAGGCGGCGTCGAAGGGCTTGTCGAATTCCAACTGCGTCATGTCGCCCTTGACGCACGTCGCGGTCAAACCACGCCGCTTCAACTTGCGGCGCATGTAATTCAACATCGCGTCGCTCAGGTCCAAGCCCGTCGCGTCGTAGCCCTTGGCAGCCATCGCGACGACCAGCCGTCCGCTGCCGCAACCGGGTTCAAACACACGCCGCACGCGGCGGTCGGCATAGCGTTGGAAGGCTTCTTCAAAGAACGCGACTTCGACCGGCGTTTCTTCCCGAAACAGCATGTCGAAATATTGGGGGTGGTCGTACCAGTTAGCCAAGAGTTTTTGCCCAGGTTGTTTGAATCGATCAACGCAAGCACGTCGACTTAGTTTTCTGCGTTTTAGGGTGCTGCGTTTTCGCTTTCCGAACCCGGTCCGGAAGCGTTGTCCTCAAGAGGGACGATCTTCCCGAACAGGTGGCCGCCGTGTTCACCGTGCTGCCACGTCCCGGCGTAGCGCGCGGCATCGGGGCCGGCTTGGATCAAGACCCTTGCGTCGAAGGTCCCCATGCCGGGAATCCAAAGCGAATCCAACGTGATCACCGGCGTGTTGCCGGACCAAAGGATCTTCAAATCCATCGGCAATTCCTGGTCGACGTTGCCGTACTTGATCCGCGCGGTCAAGCGATACAGATCCGCGGCGGGCAGTTTTTCACAGGATTTGATCGTGTAGGTTTCCGTCTTCGGCGTGCCGTCTTTCCCGTCGACGGTGAACTTGCCGATGAACTGCGTCCCGCTCAAGTAGGCTGCCAAGCGGGTCTCGCGCTGAGTCGGTTCGTCTCCGCATGCCGGGGCAGGCGAGACTGCCACCGAATCGATGACCCCCAAAACCAGGAACGCGAGTGACAGATGGAATAGACGGGTCGTCATGATGGCACCTCGAATAGGAACGATACAACGCCACCAGTTTAACGTCGTCCAACGGTCCGATAAGAGCGGCCGGCGCGGATCGACGAGGAAAAAAAAATGGGATTGGCGATAACACCAATCCCAACACGTCGATCCCAAAACCCCAGAAAGCTAGGCGTCACGAAGCGCGCGGCGAGCGTGGAAAAATACTGGGAATCCACCTTCTGGCGAAGGTAGCTACGTTTGCCCGATGCGAAACGACCTACGGATTGACGATCTCGTTGGTCCGTTGAACGTTTTGCTTTTGATTCTTGTACATCTCCGGCAGGTTGACCGGTCGGCGGCGTGGGGGGCCCGGCACGGGTTCGGGTTGCCAGTCTTCGGCACGCACGGCCGAGCCGAGCGGTGTGGTCAACGAATCATCCAGCGTCTTGAGGTAGGACTGCAGCTTCCAAGCGGGAATCACCGTGACCCCGGCTTCGGTCGCTCGCTGTTTGGCTTCCCCGAGCGCGGCCAATTCGGCTGCGGCAGCGTCCTCGTCGCGGCCTTCGATTTTCGGCGATTCACCGACGACCAGGAAGCGAACGCCGGGATCAATGCGTCCGGTTCGTTCACCGTTGTCGGCGATTTCCGCCCCCGCGGCCTTGATCATGCCTTCCAGAATGTCGTTGTCCGGACGACCGTCGTCATCGATATCGATGCCACCGGCCAGCGCGATCCGCACCGTCCGTCCGGGAGCCCAGAAGGGCGAGTAGACGGCGTCGCCTTCGATGATCGGATTGCCGACTTGCGGCATCGCCACCACGCGAGCCTCTGCCAAGTGCGGGCCGAGGATCTTGGTCACTTGGATGGACGCTTTGATGTCCGCATCTTGCAGCCGAGTGGTGTCGTCACGATCGATCACGCCGAAGGTGATTCCCGGCCGCAACGCGTCGGCCGATCCGAGGTTAATCGAGACGATCTTGCCGCCTCGCAAGACGTAGCGGATTTCACCTTGGACGGTTTCGAAGCGGCCACCGCGAAGCTTGTTTAGCTCCAATTTCTGGGTTTCGATCGTGTTTTCCAGGGTCTGGGTCTGTTGGACCAGTTGGTTACGTTCCAGTCCGGCCTTGCGTTGCAACTCTTGCAGTTCGCGCTCGCTCTTGGTCTTGCTGTCCTTGGCACGTTCCATTTTGGTCAGCATGTCGTTGCGGTAGGCGGTGAATTGAGTCCGTTCGTCTTCCAACTGCTTGGCCAGATTCTCTCGCTCCTCTTCGGCCTTGGCCTGAGCTGCGCGGGCGGTTTCGACGTCCGTGGCCGCTTGGGCGCGGATCTTGTTGGCGTCATCGCGGGCGACACCATATTGTTCGTTTCGGTCGCGAATGGCGTTCATGAAGTAGTCGACCAACGCGCCGTAATGACGATCCTGGATGCCGACGTCCTGGCCGAACACCTGCATGTCGTTGTAGAACTGGGTGGTCAACGTATCGAATTGGGCGTCACCGCTGCTGCTATTGGCGAACGAATCGAACTTGTCCTGGGTCATCTGCTCAGCGCCCAGCATTTCCATCATCGTGATGTTCTTCTCCTCGGCGGCTCGCAGACCGTTTTGAACATCGGTCAAGCGGCCGGCGATGGTCGTCCGTTCTTCGGCCTGACCGCTCCCCCAACTCCAGAGGATGAAGTTCAGGGCAAGAGAGAGGACCAGCAGAATCAAACAAGTGATTAAGCTGCCGCGAATGACTGAATCGTCGCGTGCCGCCATGGCAAAATTCCGAGCGATAAGTGGAGAGGACGGGAGAAACGGAGTGGATGGACGAGCCGCTGGCCGACCGGCGATGTCCAAAAGACGGCGCCCATCGGCAAGATTTCCACCCACAGAATATTCACTAGTCTGCGTCATTCTAGCGTTTCTGTGCCAGAAACACCGAGCTTCCCGGTCCGACAGGACGGGTTTTATCGCCCCGTGCGGTCGAGACATCCGGCCCAGACGCATGTTTCCTACGGTAATCGGCGACAACCGGGTCGGCCAGCGAATCGGCGATTCCGCTTTTTTAGGTGCATCGGTGCCTCGTGACACCGCCCATGCCCCCGGAGGACATCCCTTCTGGGTTGTCCCGTCGTCGCGACACCCGCCCGTTAGCGGAACCCCGGCCACCCACCCGAGCCGCAGCGACACTCGCCAGCGAGCTGTCGATCTTAATCGCAACCGAAACAATCGTGGGCCGATGGCGCTAGTCCAATCCCACCTACTTCATGAGCCGACGAATTGAGACACAATGGCGGAACCTTTGGCCGGGCGAGCGGTTAAGATAGGAAGTGCCGCAAACGGTCGCCCCGTGAGGCTGGTCGGCTGCGGTGCCCCGGCCAGATCACCGGTCACGAGCCCAACCGCTCGTCCAAAGGCCCGCTGACTTGCTCAGGCCCGCCGGACTTGCTCAGGCCCGCTGACTCGGAGAGATTGACCAGGGGTCCCCCCCTCGAACACTCCGCCAGCAATACCAACGGGCAGCGATCGCCGCCAAGCCATCGATGCTCCCTCCGGCGATCGGCCTTTCCCCTTCCGGAACAATCCCACAACTCATGCAAATTCGATCCATGCCACGTCCTTCGTCTCTCCCGGCCGCTTCCAATCGTCGTCGTCGACATCGCCGCGCCGCCCGTCATGCGTTCACGCTGCTGGAACTGTTGCTGGTGCTCGCGATCCTGGTCGTGCTAGGCGGTATTGTCGCGGTCAACGTGGTCGGGACCGGCCAAGCGGCCAACGCCGACGCCACCGAGGCCCAATTGAAGATGTTGAAGTCCAACATCGATATGTTCCAGATCCGCATGAACAGCCTGCCGCAATCCTTGGAAGAACTGCGCGACGGGCCTTCCGACGCGGCCAAGAAGGCGAAGTGGGTTGCGCCGATCATCACCGAAATCCCCAAAGACGCCTGGGGCAATGAAATCGACTTCAGCGTCAACGGCAACAGCTACGAACTTCGCAGCGCCGGCATCGACGGCCAGAAGAACACCGAAGACGACATCGTCGTCACCCCGTAAGACGCCTGCCGCAACAGTGATGATCCACGACGATCACGATCCGACAGCACTCGTAGAAAATGTTGATGGCAGACAGTGATCGCACGAGCGAACGACGACGCGGTTTTACGCTGCTGGAGCTGTTATTGGTCCTGGCGATCATGTCGGTGCTGGCGTCGATCGTACTCCCGCAAGTCGCCTGGTTGTTGGGCGACCGGCGGATCGTTCGCGGCGCCAAATTGATCCGCGAAGAATTGATCCTGGCTCGCGTCGACGCGATGCGACAAGGTCGGATCTTGATGGTCGACGCGATGCTGGAATCCGGGCAACTCCGCGTGCAACCCTACTTTTCCATGGCCGACTCGGTCAACGCGATCGACCAAACAGGCACCCAATCGGCGATGTTGTCCGGAGCCGAACAGGGTCAGGTCGTGCCCGCGGTCCAGGATGAATCAGAAATCCGTCAGTTGGAATTGCCCGACGACGTGGTGGTTAAAAGCGTGTCGGTCGTCTCGGCGGCCCGCGCGATGGAAATCCAGCAGGCGACGATGAGCAACCAGGCCGAAGGCTACAGCCAACCGATTCTGTTCTATCCCGACGGGACGACCAGCACCGCCGCGGTCGTCCTGTCACATCCCGAACACGGCCAGATCACCGTCAAGCTGCGCGGGATCACCGGTGACGTCACAATCAGCGAAGTGGGGCCGAATCAGTAATGCGATCCCACCCGCTCAAACAGACGCCTCCTCAACGCCGACGCGCATTTTCGCTGTTGGAAATGCTGTTGGCACTGGCCATCTTGGGCAGCAGTTTGGCAATCCTGGCACAAATCGCCGGGACCGGAGTCAGCGCCGCCCGCGAAGCCCGCGCGCTGGCGACGGCCAGGATGATCTGCCAAACAAAACTAAGCGAATTGTTGTTGAACATGCAGGCCGGGCAAACCCCGACGACGATCATCGAGGCGCCGGCCGAATCGTTCGATAGTGCGTCGACGGAAACCTACGTCTATTCGGTCGAGATCTTGCCGGGACAGCTGGACGGCCTGCTTTCGCTCCGCGTCAGCGTCATCGCCCGCGCCGGTGACGGCAGTGAACAACTCGCCGCGTTCGCGCTCGACCGCTGGGTGATCGATCCCGCGCTGGGGCTGGAGGAGGCCGAGGCGGAAGAAGAGGCGCTGCGTGAAGAAATCGCCAGCGGCGGCGAGGAGCCGGTCGCATGAGGGTCGGTCACACCACTCGAATCTCGTCGAACCGATCGCGCTGGGTACCATGTCGCCGATGCCGACACGGCTTCACCCTGCTGGAACTGTTTCTGACGCTTTCGTTGGCCGTCGTGCTGATGACGCTGGTCAACGCCGCGTTTCGGTTCTACGCCGTTGAAATGGATTCCAGCGATCAAGACATGCGGCGGACCATGTTGGCTTCGGCGGTGATGCAAATGATCGAAGACGACTTGCGGGCGTCGCTGCATCCGGTCCCGCTGGACACCAGCGCGCTTGAAACCCTGTTGGCCAGCACCGCTTCATCCGCCACCGGCGGCGGCAACACCGGCGGTGATCCGGGTGCCGCCGAGGCCGCCGGTATGGAAGATCCGGCGTTGGAAGAGGATGTCGTCACGTCGGTCTCCGGCGTCGCGGTGCTGCAAACCCCCGGATTGATCGGCGACCAATACCAACTGCAAATCGACACGAGTCGGCTGCCCCGCCTGGAAGAGTACACCGTGTTGATGGACGTCGATCCGGGCAACCTGGCCGATTTGCCCAGCGATCTGAAAACCGTGACCTACTACGTCCAAGCATCCGATGCCGTCGGGATCGATGACACGCTGGCCAAGCTGGACGCCACCGAGTCGACCGGCGGCGGCTTGGTCCGCCGCGTGCTGGATCGCTCGGCAACCACCTTCGCGTCGACCTCGGGCAACCTTTCGGCGCTCGGGCAAACCGGCGAATTGCTCGCCCCGGAAGTCACCGGCATCGAGTTTTCTTACTGGGACGGCGTGACCTGGCAAATCGAATGGAACAGCGATGAATTCGGCGAGCTTCCCTTGGCCGTGAAGATCCAAATGGCGATGCTGGATCCCTTGGTCCCCGAAAGTGAACAAGAACCGCGACTGTTCTCGCACGTCGTCCGGCTGCCGATGGCCAAACCAATCGAAGAAGAAGAGGAAGAGGATCTCTCGGGGGCCGGTCTGTGATGTCAGCATTCGATTCATTGGCGAAGCGAAATTCATTGTCGAAACGAACGCCGCGCCGGCGGCGCGGTTTTTTCCTGGTGTTGGTCTTGCTGGTCGTCGTCGTCGCCACGCTGTCGGTTTACTCGTTTACCGGCGTGATGGTCGCCTATGATGACGCCGCGTACTTGTCAGGCGATCTGGTCCGAGCACGGGTGGCGGCCGACTCGGGGGCCGAGGCGATTCGTTTGATCTTGGCTCAACCCAAGATGATGCGGGACGAAATGGGGGGCGTGTACAACAACCCCAATTTGTTTCAGGCGGTCGCGGTTTCCAATCAAGACCCGGCCAACGTGTGTGACTTCTCCGTCCCCGCGCCGGACCTGAACGAAAACGGCATGCTCAGCGGAATCCGCTTCGGGCTGCAAGACGAATCGGCGCGGTTGAACTTGAACACGCTGACGGTTCTGGACGAAAACTCCGACGGCTTGATGGCAGCGCTCAGTTTGATGTCCGAGGAGGACGCGGCGGGGGAGCTGCCCGACAGCATCGCCACCGCATTGCTATTGGCGTTGCCGGGGATGACCGAGGAGATCGCCGATTCGATCCTGGATTGGCTGGATGAGGACGACGAGGTCCGGCCCTACGGTGCGGAACTGGAATATTACAGTGGTCTGCCGACGCCCTATGAACCGACCAACGGTCCGATCAACAGCGTGGAAGAATTGCTGTTGGTCGCCGGCATGACTCCGACCCTGTTGTTCGGTGCCGACAGCAACCGAAACGGGATGTTGGACCCGGACGAACAACAACGTTTTAACGTCAGCGTCGACACGCCCGGCGCGCTCGGTCTGGCGGCGTACTTCACCATCCACGGCCAAGAAGCGAACCGGCAGCGAGACGGATCGTTCCGCGTGAACATCAATTCCGACGACTTGGAAATCCTGTACGAGGACCTGAACGAGGTGCTCGGTGACGAGGTCTACGCCAGTTTTATTTGTGCCTACCGGATGTCCGGCGCCCCGTCAACTTCGGCGGCCGCTGTTCCCGGCGGAGACGTGGAAACGGAAACGGGATCCGACGGCGGCGTTTGGACGGCCGACCTGATGGAAAACTTTGACTTGTCGGCCGGCGGAAGCATTCAGTTCAACCAGGTGTTGGACCTGATCGACGCCACCGTCACGGTCGGTGGAGGTGACAACGCGGTAACCTACCGCAGCCCCTTTGATCTGTTGACCGCCGGCGTCTATCTGCCGCTGATCATGGACAAACTGGTCACCAGCGATACTCCGGCGATGCCCGGCCGGATCAACGTCAATGAATGTCCCGCCGAACTGCTTTACGGCATTCCGTTTTTGACCGAAGAACAAGTCGGTGCGATTCTGGAAGCCCGCGGCACCGAATCGGACGACGAAAATCGACTCTACGAGACTTGGTTGATGGTCGAGGGCATCGTGACGTTGTCGGAGATGAGAAACCTGGTGCCGCTGTTGACCGGCGGCGGCGACGTCTATCGGGCTCAGATCGTCGGCTACTTCGAATCGACCGGCCTGGCCCACCGCCAAGAAGTGATCATCGACGCGACCACCGTGAATCCCAAAATCGTCTCCTACCGCGACCTCAGCCATCTCGGGCGGGCGTTCGACGTCTCCGTCCTGGGCATCCGCAACGTCGCCGCGGTCGCCGGCGATGAGCCTGTCCCCCAGCAGTAGATGGCGGCCGAACAGTCGCCCAACAGCGATCGGCCAATCGAACAACCTTTCCGCCAGCAATCCTCCCCGACGCAAACCATGCCCTCAGACATTCTCCGACTAGACTATCACCATGCCTAAACGAATAGCCCTCGACTATGACGATCGCGAATTGCGGATCGTCGTCGCCAACTGCAGCGGTTCCAAGGTGCAGGTGACCGACGCCCAGGTCATTCCGATCCCCGAAAACGGTTCGGTGTCGGAGAAACTGCGCGGCTACATCACAAGCGAGAATCTGCAAAAGACAGAAACGCTGGTGGCGATCGGCCGCGGCAAGGCGGAGTTGCGCGAGTTGCAACTGCCACCGGTGCCCGAGGACGAGTTACCGGACATGGTGCGATTCCAGGCGATCCGCAGTTTTGCCTCCGCCAGCGAGCGCGCGATCGTCGACTTTTTGGTGACCCGTCGCACCAACGAAAACCACACGTTGATCGCCGCAGCCGTCGCACCGGCGGAAATGGACAAGGTTCGCGAGCTTTGTTCGACATCGGAACTGTTGCCCAAACGGATCGCGCTGCGTCCCTTGACCGCCGCGTCACTGTACCTGCGAACGCAAAAGCAGCCATCGATCTGTGTGATGATCGACCTGCTGACCGACGACGCGGAAATTGTGATCGCCCGCGACGGCAAAGTGATCTTTGTTCGAACGGTGCGTTTGCCCTCGGAGGAACGACATCGCAGCGGCGCGATCGCCAGTGAGCTACACCGCACGATGGTGGCGTGCGGTGAAACCTCCACACCGGACCGCATCGTGGTCTGGGGCACGAGCGGTGTGCACGCCGGCGACATCGCCGCGATCAAGAACACGATCAATTGCGAAGACGTCCAAGCGGTCAACCCGTTTGATCTGGTCGGATTGCAGATCGATCGCGAGGCGCTTCCCGAACATGTCGGCCGACTCGCGCCCCTGGTCGGATTGCTCGCCAGCGACGAAACGGCTCCGGAAACCCTGATCGATTTTCTGAACCCACGCAAGAAGCCGGAAGTCGAACCGGATCGCGTGCGCCGCATCCTGATGATCGCCGGACCGATCGCCGCGGTCTTCTTGATCGGGTTCTTTATCTATCGTCAATTTGCCGAGTGGGATCGAAAGATCACAAACGCAACCAACGAAGTCAACTTGTTGTTGCCTTCGTCCGAAGCGGCCGATGAGAGCATCGCGAGAACCGAAACCATCGACCAGTTCCTGGACGCCGATGTCAACTGGCTTGATGAGATTCGGCGGTTGGCCGAAAAGGCACCGCCGAGTGACAAGATGATTGTCCGTAACATCTCGGGAACCGCCAACATTCGCGGCGGTGGCGGCACGCTGCGGGTCGTCGGCGCCGTCACCGAACCCGGCGTGATCGACGAATTGGAAGCATCGCTCCGCGACGAAACTCACGCCGTCGTCGGCAAGGGATCGCAAGAACAAAAGGACCAAGACGCCTACTCGTGGACCTTCACCGAATCTGTCGCGGTCTCCGGGGAAACGGTGCGCAACACACGATACTCGCGGATGACAGAGCAAATGCTGCAAGCGGAATCTGAAACCGATGCCGCCGACACAGAACCGCCTGCCGAGTCGGCGCCGGCAGACGAAACGCCCGCAGAAGCAGAATCTTCCGAGCAGGAAACACCTGAAAACGCCACCGAATCGGCGGAGGTCCAAGCATGAACCAACGTGAACGAGTACTAGCGATTCTGGTCGGCGGGCTGTTCGTCCTGGGTCTCGGCCAGTGGGGATTCACCAAGTACAAGACCGCGATCAAGCAGCGACGTACGCAATACGAATCGCTGCAGGAGCGACAGGTTCAACTTGCCGAGAAACGCAACCAGGGTGCGCTGGCCGATCGCCAGATGGGCGAGTATCTGGTGCGATCGGTCTCCAGTGACGTCGAACGGGCCCGCAGTGATTACCAAAGTTGGTTATTCGATGTCGTGGAGACTCACAACATCCAAGACGCCAAGATCGACAGCGGGCGGACCGCACCGATTGGTGACCTCTATCAACAGATGACGTTTCTGCTGACCGGGCGTGCCGAGGCGCCCGAGATTTTCGACTTCATGCACGAGATCCAGTCCAAGGACTACCTGCATCGGATTCGCGAATTCGACCTCAAACCTTCAAAGACCGAGTCGGGGTTCACGATCAGCATGACGATCGAAGTCGCTTCGTTGAGGAACGCGCCGGTCGATGCCAAGCCCCCCGAAACCGATGCCTGGCGTGTCGACCCCGATGCGTTGGCCTACAGCGAACCGATCTTGAACCGCAACCTGTTCGAGCCGCCCAACCGCCCGCCGAGCTACGGCGGCAGCAAAACCATCGAAGTCACCAAGGGACGCAGCGAATCGGTTTCGTTGGTTTTCAAGGATGCCGAACAGCACCGATTGTCGTATGAGTTGGTCGATCCGCCGGAGAACATTTCGATCGACCAGCGCAGCGGAACCCTGCGAGTCAGTTCGGACGAGCTGACGGAGTTTGACATCAAGGTGCGCGCGACCGACGACGGTTATCCGAGGCGAACGGTTGAGGAGACGTTGTTGGTGAAGGTGGTCGATCCGCCGCCGCCGCCGCCACCGGAAAAGCCGCCGCTGGAGTTTGACGATGCCAAGCAGACCTACCTGACCGGATTGGTGCAGGGTGCCGACGACTGGACCGCCTGGATGAACGTCCGCACGCGTGGCACGACACTCAAGTTGCGCGTCGGCGACGAGTTCGAAATCGGCAGCGTGCGTGGCGTCGTCGAATCGATCGACGCCGACCGCGTGAAGATCAAGATCGGCGACAAGACCATCACCCTGACCAGTGGCGGAACCCTCAAATCCGCCGTCGACTCGGTCGAGTGAGTATTTGATGACGGTTGGTCAAAAGATTTGCTGGTCAAAAAATCGAAGGCCCTAGTAAGGCGGGTGCCAGCAAACGCGGCCTCCCATTTTTTGACCACTCCATTTTTTGACCAATTGCCATTCCAATTGGTGCCACCCACCAATCACGCGCCGGGCGACGCCCCACGCGTGAAGCCAGGGGAGATAGGACCTATGTGACCTAGGGGACAAATGTGACTGGCCACGTGGTTGAATATCCGGCAGCGTCCTATTGGTCCTCTACGTCCCATTGGTCCTATTTCCGCGTGCCGCCAATTGGTGCCACCCGCTTTCAATTGGTGCCATCCACCATCTCGCTCTCAATTGGTGCCATCCATCATCTTGTTTGCTAGCAGAGAAGCTGAGTGCAGCCCAGGGTTGGATTTGCTAGCAGTCGCTCAGTTGGTGCTGGAGTGCGATAGATGGGTGGCACCAAATTGGCGAATCGACAGGAGAAGGATGGCAGAATGATGCGGGGCAGAATGATGAAGACGGACCAGCATCTATCACATCATTCTGCCCCGTATCATTCTGCCTTCACTCTGAGACACACGGCTCTTGGCGATGACAGGCTGGAAGCCGATCCCACCGGGGCTACGATTCTCGGTTGAATTTCTTGAGCTTGCGATCCAGCGTGCTTCGTTCGATGCCCAGGATCGAGGCGGCTCGGCTCTTGTTGCCGTCGGTGTGGCGGAGCACGCGTTCGATGTGGGAACGCTCCAGGTCGGCCAGGGAAATCTCCACGGGCGAATTCGCGGTCGCAGAATCGGCGTCCCCTTTCCCAGCCGACATCGCCGGCGTCAGCAACAGGTGCTCGGCGTCGATCGTCGTTCCCGCATTCAGTACGACCGCGCGTTCGATCACGTTACGCAATTCACGGATGTTCCCCGGCCAACGGTAATCCAACAACATCCGTCGCGCTGGCTCGGTGATCGTCGTGATTCGCCGTCCCATCTGTTCGTTAAACTGAGCCAGAAAATGCTCGGCCAACAGCAGGATATCGCTGCCGCGGCTGCGTAGCGGTGGCACCAGGATTTCGACCACATGCAAGCGATAGAACAGGTCTTGGCGAAACTTGCCTTCGGCTACCATCGCTTGTAGATCACGGTTGGTCGCCGCGACCACCCGCACGTCGACTTTGATCGGACTTTGCCCCCCGACACGTTCAAACGGATGACCTTCCAACACGCGCAAGAACTTGGCTTGGATCTCCGCATCCATCTCGCCGATTTCGTCCAACATTAACGTGCCACCATCGGCCGCTTCGAACTTGCCCTGCTTGCGATCGGTCGCGCCGGTAAACGCGCCCTTCTCGTGGCCGAACAATTCGCTTTCCAGCAAGGAGGGCGACAGTGCGGCACAGTTCATACAAACCAGCGGCGCCGACGCGCGTCCGCTGGCATGGTGGATTGCCGAAGCCACCAATTCTTTGCCAACCCCGGACTCACCACGCACCAACACCGTCGCGTTGGTCGGCGCCACCAGGGCGATCTTTTCAATGATGTCGCGGACCGCATCGCTTTGCCCGACGATCTGAACTTTGCCGCCGATCTGTTTTTGCAGCGTCTGGATTTGGCGTTGGGATCGACGGAGCGAACGATCCAGTTTCCCGCGGACACGCAGGTTGCGCAACGACTCAGCCAGAATCTCCGCGACCGCCAACACGAACTCCAGATCGCGCGGCGAAAACACGGTTTCTTTGTCAGTCGTCAGCAGGTGCAACATCCCCAGCACCTTTTCTTCGCGATCTTTGACCGGTGCCAAGATCATGCTGACCGCATCGATTTCGCCGCGGCTGTTTTCGGTCGCCAACGTTCGGTCGCCGGCGACGTTCCGGGCCAAGATCGCTTGCCCGTCCGGCCCGATCACGCTGGCAATCGCGGTGTCTGCCGGACGCCGGTAGCTGCTCGATCCGAGCGCCGAATCGTTTGCATGACGCGTGGCCACTAAAACCAAGTTCGAGGAATCGGCCGCCGAAGTGTTGCCGGACGATTTCTGTGATTTCGTTTTGACGACGAAGGCCCCGGCGCTGCGGAAGGGAATCGAAGCGGCCAGACGATCCAAAACCAGTTCGATCGCTTGGGCGGCCGACTCGGCACCGGCCAATTCGAATGCTAACTGCAGCAGCGTCGCCCGCGCCGTTTCGGTCTCCGCCGATGCGTCTTTGGCTCCGGCATCTTTGGCTCCGGCATCTTTGCCCGCGGCGCGAAACGGCTTGGTTTCCAGCAGGTCGCGGTGCAGGTATTCGCTCTTGGCGCGACGATCGGTGATCGACGCCGCCTCCATCGCCAACGTCAAGTGATCCTCGGTCGCACCGGCCGGCAGCGGCGAGGCGGCGGGCCCCTCGGCCGATTGAATCTGGTGCACGAATTGGAGGGAGTACCCGGCGATTTCGATTTTGTCGCCGTCGGCCAGCTTGGTCGGCGAATCGATCCGACGTCCCGAGACGAACGTGCCGTTGCGGCTGCCCAAATCCTCGATCATCCAGCCCTCGGGGGACGACCAAACGCGGGCGTGTTGGCGGCTGGCCCGTTCGCTGCGGATCGCAATGTCGTTGGTGCTGGATCGTCCCAGGATGACTTGCGCGGGCGCCGAAAGCCGAAAAACATCACTCCAGCGGCCGGCGGATTGGGTCACCAGGTACCCGCCATCGATGCCACCGGCGGGGACAAACGCATCGTGCTTTCGTGCCGCCCCCCCGTTCATCGACAGGCTGCCGGAGGCGGAATCGTCGCCGTGCGGCGGCAAGGTCATGCTGCTGTCACTCAAAATGCTCGGATTCCCTGGAAATTGCGGAAAGTCCCTGGAGAAGAATGCCAGCCGATTAGTTTACCAGATCAGCGGGTCGAACTTGCGACCAGAATCGGCGGCAACTATTCTCTAGATCAGTCTAGGCCGCCTCCCAACCGACTTTTCCGCCGCACGATGACGCGTCTTTGCGAATCCCCGGCGTCTCAAATCCAATTCCATTCGGAGTAACTTTTCGATGAAACTGAGCCAAGCTCGATTCATGATCGCGATTGCGATGAGCTGTCTCGTTGCGGTCGCCTCGCTGACGACGGCGGGATTCAACAACGGTGGCGGCAATAACGTTGGTGGTGTTTCGATTGATCCGGCCGGCGTGGTTCGCTCGGCAACGGTTCAAGAAAACCAGGAACTCGTCAACCTGCTCCGCAACGAAGTGACCGCACCGGCGGGTGACCTGGCCGCCGCCGCAGAACTGCGAATGGTCTCACTGTCCGGACTCCAAGACGCGATCATTGAAGTCCGCAAGTCGGGCGCCCGGCTGCCGGCCGAGATCCGCTACCTGGCCGGGCTGACCGGTGTGGATTATGTCCTGGTCGATCACGAAAACAACGACTTGATCCTGGCCGGGCCGGCCGAACCGTGGACGCTGTCCGAAACCGGCAGCGTCGTCGGGACCGAAACCGGCGCCGCGATCTTGCAACTGGAAGACTTGGTCGTGGCACTCCGCAACGTCGAAAACTCTCGAGCCCAAGGCATCAGCTGCTCGATCGAGCCGACCACCGAAGGCCGGCAACGGCTCAACGCATTCCTCAGCCGAATCAAACTGCGTCCGGGACAAAACCCGGCCGCGCTCGAAGCCGGCATGAAACAAGCGTTCGGCCCGCAGATGATCAAGCTGACCGGCATCCCCGCCACCAGCCGCTACGCCTGCACCCTCGTCGCGGCCGACTACCAAATGAAACGGCTGGCGATGGCGATCGAAGACTCCCCGGTCAAAGGCCTGCCCAGCTACCTGCAACTGGCACGCAACACCTCTCACGCCGGCAGCATGAATCCGCGTTGGTGGATGGAATGCGAGTACGAAAGCCTGACCCGCAATGAAGAAGGCACGGTTTGGAAGCTGACCGGTCAAGGCATCAAGACGATGACCGAACAAGACGCGATCGCCGCCGACGGTTCCGCATCGAGCACCGAAAAGGCAGACAAGCTGGCTCAGAAATGGGCCACGTCGATGACCGAAAGGTTCGAGCAGCTGGCCAAAGAGATGCCGGTCTTCGGTGACCTGCAAAACCTGATGGACCTGACCGTTGCATCGACTTTGATCGTTCAAGAACAACTGGAAAACCGCTCGGGATTGGAATTGACCGTGCTTCGCGACCAAGAAACCCTCGCGCCGCCGGCATTCGACGCCCCGCAAACGATCGCTCCGGAGTGCAGCTTCATCAAAGGCCGCAGCGGCTGGGTCGTGACGGCCTCCGGTGGCGTTTCGATCAACGCCTTCCAGATCGTTCATGACCAGCAAGTCGACACCTCGCTGACCAACAAGATCGCTTCGGCGCGCAGCGACGCCTGGTGGTGGAACAAGTAGGGCGGGACGATTGCAAATTGCAACGTGAACATTGCAACTTGCAGGTTGGAGGTACCGGCCCCATAGGGTGATCGTCGCACGCAGCGTGACCTACCGACACTTCACCCTCCCTTCCAGCTGTCGTGCGGTTTTTAACCTCTGATTTAACAAACGTTTTCGACTTCACCCTCCCTAAGTGAGGGTCGCGGAGGAGTGAGCGCTCGGAGCGGGGAGGGTTCGTTGTGGCTCGGAAGCACTCTACCACCACCACGAATCGCCCCTCCCCTCGCTACGCTCGACCCTCCCTGCCAGGGAGGGTTAATTCTGAAAACCGCACGACCTCTCGAGCGAGGGTTAATTCTTAACTTGGTGCCGATACCCTTCCCTACGCGACGTCGCCTAGGTCGAGCCGCTTGCCGTAGCGCCGCATCAGTTGCTTCTTGAGCGGCTGCCACTTGGGATCGGACAACTCGGGGTCTTCGTCGATCGTCGCCTGTGCGATCTCGCGGGCGACCTGCAGCACGTCGATGTCGTTCATCACGTCGGCGATCCGCATCGGCGGCAGCCCGCTTTGACGCGCCCCGAACACGTCACCGGGGCCGCGCATTTTGAAATCGGCTTCGGCCAGTTCGAATCCGTCGCTGGTGTCTTCGAACACTTTCAATCGCTCGAACTCCTCCGGTGATTGTTCCCCGTCGGTAAACACACACACGTGACCGGCATGGGTGCCGCGGGAGACCCGTCCGCGGAGTTGGTGCAACTGGGCCAACCCGAAACGCTGGGCGCCCAGGATGGTCATCACAGTCGCATTGGGCACATCGATGCCGACTTCGATCACGGTCGTGCTGACCAAAACGTCCGTCTCTCCGTCGGCAAACGCTTCCATCACCGCACGTTTTTCGTCGCTGGAAAGCCGTCCGTGAAGCAGCCCGACCTGGTATCCTGCCAGCTCACCGCTGCACAGCTCGCGATAGACCGATTCCACCGACGAGACGTCTTCCTCGGTCGTCGCCTCCTCCGCATCCCCTTGCGTCGCAGTGACCTGAGCACTCACCCGGGGCGCGACGACGAACGCCTGGCGGCCTTCATCGAGTTGTTTCTTGACGAACGTCCACCAACGCTGACGCCACTGGTCGCGGCCCAAGTACGTGTTCACGCCGCCACGTCCCGGCGGTTTTTCGCGCAGCGTCGTCAAATCCACGTCGCCGAACATCGTCATCGCAACCGAACGCGGAATCGGCGTCGCACTCATCACCAAGTAATGCGGATCCACGCCGCCGCTGCGGAGTTGAACGCGCTGCCGCACGCCGAACTTGTGTTGTTCATCGATCACGCACAGCCCCAAACTTCTGAACTCGATGCCGTACAGCAGCGATTGCGTGCCGACGAGCAGATCGATTTCCCCCGAGGCCGTCTTTTCGAGCGTCTCACGCCGCTCGGCCGCGCCCTGGGAACCGCACAGCAGCCCGATTCGGACGCGGCTGTCGGCCAACATCCGCGACAGGGTTTGGAAATGCTGCCTGGCCAAGACCTCCGTCGGTGCCATCAACACCGCTTGATGAGAATTGCCGACGGCCAGCATCATCGCGTAGATCGCCACCACGGTTTTCCCGCTGCCGACGTCGCCTTGCAACAACCGGTTCATCGGAAATTGTCGGCCCATGTCGCGTCCGATCGCCAGCATCGCCGCCTTCTGGTCGCCGGTCAATTCGAACGGAAATCGGTTCGTGATCCGCGCATCCAACATCGCCGATGTCGGCAGCGGCGTGGATCGCAAGTCCGTCGTCAGCTTGCGACGACGCATCGCCAGGGCAAGTTGCATGACCAGCAATTCTTGAAAGACGAACCGCGTTCGCGCCGCGGTCAGGTCGCTTGCGTCGGCCGGCCAATGGATGCTGCGGATCGCATGGTGAATGTCCGGCAATGGAATCCGCAGATCGATTTCCGCTGCACGCAACGCCTGGGTCGCTTGGTCGCGCAGGTCGCTCGGCAAGACTTCGGTCAGCGACCCGCACAGCGCGTCGATCGCCGTGCTGACATAGCGCCGCATTTCGTTTTGTTTGACGCCTTCGGTCAGCGGATAGATCGGCAAGATTTTGGGCTTTGCGATCCCCTCATCCTCTTCCAACAACGTCACCTTGGGATGCACAAATTCCCAGCGCAGCCCGTTCAGCTTCGGTTCGCCGCTGATCATGACGCGGCGGTCAAAGGTGATTTGTTCGGCGCGAAAGGGCTGGTTGAAGAACACGATTCGGACCGCGCCGGACTCGTTCTGCACGACGGCGCCGAAAATCGATTTGCCCGGCGTTCGAGAAACAATCTCGGCGTCGACGATCGTGCCCACCAGCGACGCCGATTGCCCCTCGCGCAGTTGGTCGACCTTGCTCGGTGGCGCCGGGAATTCATAATTTCGTGGGAAACAGAACAACAGGTCGCCGGCGGTCCGCAGCCCGATCTTGGCCAGTTTGTCGGCGCGCATCGATCCGATGCCCGGCAAGAATTGCGCCGGCGTTGCGAGCGTCGTCGGGTTTGAGTTCTCCGTCATCTCACTCCGGTGGGAGAGGCATGCAGATGGGCCGTTTCACTTTGTACAAGAAACGTCGTGCATCGCAGTGCGAACGTAGCGACCTTCGCCAGAAGGTGGATCTCCAGCGGTTTCCACGCTCTGGCGAGCGTAGCTACGTGAGATGATGCTGTCCAGCTAGCCAGACAGCCGCCGCGAGTGACAGGCTAGAAGCCTATCCCACAATGATCAATCATCCAACGGCTCGGCCCGCAAAGTAAAGAATCCGAAGTGGATTCCGTCGGGCTCGTCGTAGCCGAAAAAACCGGTCGGGGCGAAGTATTTTTCAAACTCCGAGAACGGCGGCAACTCGTTTTGATCCAAAAGCTCGGAAAACTTCCGCGCGACGATGTTGTTTTCACCCGCCCGGCGAATCATATTTCGCGAGTTTTCGTCCTTGGCCAGATCATAAATCACGCGGATCCCCTGGGCACCGTCGATGAACGACAGCAAGAACGGTGACTCGCCGTCCAGCTTGCCACCCAATTCACTGGCCACCAAATCATACTCGGGCAACTGGACCAGACGTGGCAAGTTGCCCGCCTCGGCCAGTGCGGCCTTTTCCATGAACTGGGTGCTGTCGGCATAGATCAACCATTTCCCCAGCACCATGAAACTCGGTTCGGGACGCCGCATGTTCTTGGGAAAGTTTTCGCCAGGGCCGCGAAGACGGTAAACGACGTGCCCGCTGATCGAATCAACCTTCATCTGGTTTGGCATGCGATCGCGGATCTGGGCAAGGCTGGACTTCGTTTTGGTCGTGTCCTTCATTTCGAGCGCCAACACGGTAACGCCGCTGTTGAATCGAATGGGCTGTTCCATCCAAGTCACCCGCACCAGTCGGCCGGTGATGTTTTCGAGCAAATCTTCTCGCAGTTTCACGCCCAGTCGTTTTTCGATCGGTGTTTCAACGAGTTCTTGAAGTGCGTCGGTGCGTTGTTGCAGTTTGTCGATCACCTTGCCGACGTTTTCGTAGGCCTTTTCAAAGTCCCAAGTAATCGACGTGTATCCGGCAACGGAATCGGGAACCCAGTTCGGCGGCGTCGTGTCGCCGGTTTCCGGTCGCAACACGCCCAGCACGCCGTCGCGTGGCGGATCGATTTTGATGTGGTAGTGTGCGATGCCTTCGAACACGTCACCGCCGGAAAACGAACTGCCGCCGATCCCGCCGATGCGATTGGCCCCCAAGTCCTGGATGACCGGCCAGATGAATCCGGCCGTCAATGAACCGCTGCGTTTGATCACCCGGTCGACGATGGCGTGGGGATCGACAAAGAACGTCAGTTGCGGCCGCGTTTCTTCGGCACCGATGCAACGTGACATGATCGATCCGAATTTCGCACTGTCGGCCAGCGTCGGTTCGTCGCTCTTTTCCAGCCAATGATTTAGGACGTCTTGCGCGGTCGAATTCCCGACGCCGATCACCAGCGTGCCGTCTCGTTCAAAGAACTCGATCGGCTGCTGACCGTACCGTCCGGGCAACAGACGGATGACCTCGGTCGAGTCGATCTCGCGGACGCGGCGAACGTAGCCGCCGTTGAGGACCTGTTCCTCGAACCGTTCGACGATCGACATCAATTGCGGGATGCTCTTGTCCGCATCGATGATCAGGGTTGCGCCGAAGGAATACAGCTCGCGCCGCTTTTGGCGTTCGCGGCGCGCCTCCAACTCCGTTTGGTCTTCGTTTTCCCTGGCTTGGATCTCGGGCTTTTCGTCTTCATCCTGAGGCTTGACCGGGTGGATCGCAAAGGCGACTTGGCCGTGCGGAATGGCCAACAACTCGTCCAGGTTCACCCCGACCCGATCGCTGATTTCGTCAAACAGATCGCGGGCGGTCGCATAAAACTGATCGGCAAAGGGCCTCATTTTGGGGTCGTCGATCATCTTGCCGATCGACGTCTTGTCCATTTGGGTCCGCAGGTCGTCGGCACTGTCCAGACGGATGTAGACGAGTGTATCACTTGGTAACAAACGCGGTGCTCCAGGGGCAGCGTCGGCATCCGGTTTACTGTCCGCGGCGGTCGCCAGCGGTCCAGCGGCCATCATCAAGCACACCAGCACCGACACGACGGCGGAACGCCGGGGGCGTAATACGAGATCTGGAGGAGAGAGTAACATCGGTTTCGGCATCGTAGATTAGGGGAAAAACGCTGGGAAGATTGGACGGGATGTGACGGCTGATTCGATTTTCCGGGTTCGATCTTGGTTGCAAACGCCCGAAGCCTGCTCGGCTAAATCCGAAACGTTTCAGGGCGCCGGATGTTAAACTAACGTATCAGATCTTGAAATCTGGTTGCCCGCACTATCGTCCAAGGTCCGCTCATGGTCTCCCTGAATCAAATCACTCGCTTTTGCCGCTGGTTCTCGATCGTTGTCTTGGCGAGCGTTTTTGTCGCCGGCAGTGGGGTCGCACAGGCCCAAGATGAGGCGGAAGGTACCGGCGGAACCCAATTCGAAGGCGTCGAACCGGACATGAGTGCCTTTGAAGGCATCGAGCGTGGTGATTCGGTCGGCACGGCCTCCACGCAAGGCTTTGGACTCGCCGCCGAAGCCGGCACAGGCACGGCGGGGCGTGCGACCGGCGGGATTGGCGGCGGTGGCGGTGGTTTCGGTGGCGGCCTGGGAGGCTTGTTTGGTGCCCTGGGCGGTGCCTTCGGAGGCCAAGGCGCCTCGAGCGAAAAACCGATCATCCGCGTTCGACTCCGCTCGGCGATCGACATCCCCCCACGACCGGCAGCCCAGGTTCAACAATCCGCACGTCGGACGCTCGATCGCCTGCCCTACAGCAGCCGCATTCCTGGCGTCAACGTCACCATGGACGGACAAACCGCTATCCTGAGCGGCACCGTCGCCAACGAGAAAGACCGCCGCATGAGCGAATTGCTGATGCGACTCGAGCCCGGCGTCCGCCAGGTTGACAATCAAGTCGTCGTGAATTCGACAGTGAATTGATACCACCGTCCCACGGGTCAGCGTGATCAATCGCTTCTGGTTCCCGAATCCATTTCCGATTCTATTGAGCAAGCCTTAGAATTGCGGTTGCCAAAGCACCAGACACGCAAGGATCCCGATGGGAACCCGATGGACAAGACCGAAACAGCCAAGTACGAAACGCGGGCCAAGGTGCTCAAGGCCTTGGCCCATCCCGCGCGCTTGAAATTGGTCGATGTGCTGTCAGAGCACGATCAGGTGTGCGTTTGCGACCTGACCGAAGCGATCGGTACCGATATTTCGACGGTCTCTCGTCACCTGACGCAGCTGAAGAATGCCGGGATCGTGGAAAGTGAAAAACGTGGCCAAATGGTCTTCTACCGCCTGCGCGTCAAGTGTTTAAGCCAATTGTTCGGTTGTATCGAGTCGGTGGTGAAGTGCCAGGTCGACCAGCAACGGAACGTGCTCTCTTAAGAGCGATTTTTTTTGGCACCTCATTTGCTTATTTGTGCAAATAAGCAAGTATACGATGGGGGTCCAAAATGACTCGAGAATGGAAAATCTTCGCCGCGTTCCTCGGCGTCTTCCTGTTTGCCTACTTCGTCCCCTTGGCGACGCCACAATTTGACGCAGCCTCCGACCCGCTGGCGACAAAGGTGACCGGCGCGATCGTTGAGGCCTTCTTGCTGTTGCAGTGGTACGCCCGCAACCACACGCTGGCATGTGTCGTGCCCGCCCTGTTCATCGCAGGCGCCATCACGACGTTTCTGACGAAAGAAGCGGTGCTGAAACACTTGGGACCGAAGGCGAACAAAGCCGAAGCCTACTCGGTCGCTTCGGTGTCCGGGACGGTGCTGGCGGTCTGTTCCTGCAGCGTGTTACCGATGTTTGCCGGGATCTATCGAATTGGAGCCGGTCTGGGGCCCGCCGCCTGTTTTTTGTACGCCGGGCCGGCGATCAATGTCTTGGCGATTTTTTTGACCGCCCGTGTGCTCGGCTTTGAACTGGGGGTCGCCCGGGTGATCGGTGCGATTGTTTTCGGGGTCATCATCGGATTGTTGATGGGCGTCTTCTTTCGTGAAAGCGAACAGGAGCGGACCGAGGTGACGATGGCGTTGCCCGATCCGCCCGCGTCGAAGCGTCCGCTCTGGCAATCGGCCTCGATGCTTACCGCAATGCTCGCCTTTCTGATCTTCAGCGATTGGTTCAACCCGGGCGACAAGCAGGTGCAATTGACCGATGGCACGCAGTTCGCCGCCACGCTGCAGTACGAGACCTTGGAAACCTATGACCTTCGGCTCAAATCCGCGGTGCTGGGGCACGAGGCTTCCGAAGTGGTTCGATTGTCGAAATCAGAAATCACAAGCATCGAAGACGTCGATACCTGGGTCACACAAATCCACCACCATCGCTGGTATCTCGCCGGCGCGATGGGGATCGTTGTTGCAGTGATGAGTTTGATCTGGCTGGACCGCGAGGATTTTCGTGAGTGGATGGGCAACACCTGGGAGTTCTCCAAGTTGCTGATCCCACTGCTCTTTGGCGGCGTGTTTGTCGTCGGATTCTTGGGTGCCTTGATTCCCGAGAAACAAGTCGCCTCGCTCGTCGGTGACAACAGTCTGTTGTCGAATCTGATCGCGTCGGTCGTCGGATGTTTGTTTTACTTCGCAACGCTGACGGAAGTCCCGATCCTGGAAGCCCTGATGCAAAACGGCATGGCTTCGGGACCGGCGCTCGCGCTGTTGCTTGCGGGGCCAGCCTTGTCGCTGCCGAGCATCTTGGTGATCCGCGGCGTGATCGGAAACAAAAAAACAGCCGTCTTCGTCGCTCTGGTTGTCGTCATGGCGACGGTCGCAGGCATGACCTATGGATCGTTCTTTCCGTCTGAATCGAACCTCGGCATTGAAACCATTGCCGAGCTTTCAAATTCTTCAACCAATCTCCTTGAACCGTAAAGGGAACCATCATGACCAAGATTCAAATTCTCGGAACCGGATGCAGAAAGTGTCTTGCGCTGAAAGAAAACGCCGAGTCGGCGCTCAAGCAGGCCAACGTTGAGGCAGAGGTCGAAAAGATCGAAGACATCAACGAGATCGTCAAATACGGAGTGATGAGCACGCCGGCGCTGGCGATCGATGGCCAAGTCAAGTTTGTCGGCAAGATCGCTTCGCCCGACGAAATCATCCAAGTACTTCCGCAGTAGCGTGTCGCAACCTGTCTGATGATGGAGATGAACCATGTTTTCCAATTCGATCGGTTTTCTGGCCTGACGACCGACGAGGTCAACGACCTGATACCGGTCAAACCCTTGGCGGAGTTCGAACCGGTGATGCGGGAAGCCATGCAAGCCAAGCTTTCCGCCGTCATGGAAAAAATCCGCCCTGCATGAGCCTTGTGCTGAATCGATCACGTGCAAGGCATTCACAAACCGACCAAGGATTGGAACTGTGGACCTTAAAACATCACTATCCATTGCATTGCTTTCGTTTTTCTCGGCAACGATCGTTGTCCTGATCGCCCGTTCGCTCGACAACCAGGCGATTCGCTCGATCGAGCCTCAACTGGCCCGCATTGCCGACCAACTGGAGACGTTGAACTCTGCGGGAGTGTTGACCGCAGCGCCGATCACCGGCTCGAACGCCGTCGAAACCGAAAATGGCGTGGTCGTCAACTATTTCTTCAGCAACACCCGATGCGCCACCTGTCGCGCGATCGAGTCTCAGACACTGGAAGTCGTTCAGTCCGAATTCGCTGCCGAATTGAAAGACGGCACGGTTGGCTGGAAGACACTCAACTATGAAGACGACAACCATTCGCAGCTGAGAGAACAGTTCCAGATTGTCATGCCGGTTGTCGTTCTGACTCGAGTTCAAAACGGTGAGCTGGCTGAGTGGAAACGGCTCGATCAGGTCTGGGGCCTGGTCAGCGACCGCGCGGCGTTTTCGACATTCATCGAACAGGAAATCAATGGCTTGCTGGACGCCGTCAATGTCCCCGACGTCGCAGATGAAGAATCTGTCCTGAGATCAAACACTGCAACGGATGATTCGACGGAAGTCGACACGCCCGTTGATTTGCCTTTACCTGAATAGCCCGACCGATACTCGATTCCGCAGGGAGTTTGTCATGTTACGCGTTCTTGTTTTTGGTGCGGCCGTCGTTGCGAGCAGTGTTGCATTGCCGGCTCATGCCGCCGATCGGCCGGCCGATCGTGTGGTGGCGATGTATTTCCACCGCACCGAGCGTTGCCCGACGTGCAAGATGATGGGCAGCTATTCCGAAGAGGCGGTGAAGAAGGGGTTCCCCGAACAAGTGAAAAACCGGTCAGTTGAATTTCGCACCATTGATTTTCAGCAGCCGAAGAACGCGAAGCTCGCCGAAGCCTACAAGGTAAAGGGTCCGGCGCTGATCATTGCCGACGTCGAAGACGATCGTGTCACGGAGTACAAGGATTTGAAGGACATCTGGGTTAAGGTTCGAAACAAACCCGAATTCCTTGAGTACGTCCGCACCAGCATCCAGGCGTATCTGGATTGATCGCGTCTTGCTGAATCGAATCCCCCAGAGGAACGGAACCATGTTGACGTACTCGCTCTACGCGATCGCGGCTTTGTATCTCGGTGTGCTGACCTCGATCAGCCCCTGTCCGTTGACGACCAATATTGCCGCCATTTCCTACATCGGCAGCAAGGTCGAAAACTCAAAAAGCGTAATTCATGCCGGTGTACTGTACACGATCGGACGCTGCCTGCTGTACGTGACATTGGCGGGGTTGTTGACTTGGACCAGTCTGTCTATTCCGATGGTGTCAGTGCTGTTGCAAACGTACATGCACCTACTTCTTGGTCCGATCTTCTTGTTGCTCGGAATGTTGTTGGCAGGGATTGTGTCGATCAGTTTTGGAGGCGGGTTGCTCAGCGAAGGGATGCAACGTCGCGTCGACTCGATGGGACTCTGGGGAGCGCTCTTGTTGGGTGCGTTGTTCGCGATGTCGTTCTGTCCGACGTCCGCGGCATGGTTCTTCGGCCTCTTGACGCTCACGCTCGGTTCGGATTCCGGAGCGATCACGAGCATGCTGACGCGAATCGGATTGAGTCTTCCCGATGCGACGGTACCAGGAGGATCGTTGGTGTTGCCGTTTGTTTATGGCGTCGGCACCGGGTTGCCCGTCATTCTGGTCGCGTTCCTCTTGGCGTTTAGCGCGAATGCCGTCGGGGCCACGTACAAAGTGCTTGGACAGATCGAATGGTGGGCGCGGATGACGACGGGCTGGATCTTTATCTCACTAGGCGTCTATTTTTCCTTGGTCTACGTGTTCGCGTGATAGGCGAACGAGGCAGGCTTCCGCATGGTGGGAACTGGTGTCGACACAAGTCGTAAGGCTTGTTGAACCCACCAGGAGGGTTTCTTCAATGCTGTCCAGCCAATTCCGGTTCGCTCGGTTCTTTCATTTCGGCGTCTTCGGGAGATTCGGCCGGGAACCAGGCTTTCGTTTTTAGGCAAAATTTGACCAGGGCCAGCATCAAAGGAACTTCGATTAACACGCCCACCACGGTCGCCAGGGCTGCTCCGGAAGACAATCCGTACAACATCGTGGCCAATGCCGGCCCGCTCATCCCCGGCACTTCTCTGTGCGCAAAGCCGGGAAAGAAGGGAGACATCGCAAATTGTGTAGACTCCTATACCTGCCAGTCCTGGTCAAACACTTTCCCTCGAACCCAGACGTTCCACAGGTGCAACCACCCCGCCTGGATCGCAAGCGCAAACACGATCGTCGCTCTGCCGATCGGGATCTGTGCTTCGGCCGGACTCCACTCCATCAAAAAGATCGTCAAAAAACAACCGATCGCCATCGCGATCATCGCCCCGCTGATCATCCACAATGCGCGGAGGTCCGGTCGTCCCGCAAAAATCGCCAGGACGATGGCGATCAACGCCAACACCGGTCCACTGATGACGATCGACTCGACGTCGTACATCGCTGCTGCCGATGCGATCGGCGAACCGATCAAGATCAGCGCGGCGATCGCGATGGCGATCTTCAAACGTCGACTACCGGAGTAAGATTCTGGGGGAAGTGGCGGTGATGCGGGAGCGCTCTGAGGGGCCGCATAGGGGTTGAATTCCGATCCCAGCGATCTCGCTACTCATGACGCAAGGCTTCGATCGGGCTCATGTAGGCTGCACGGCGTGCCGGATAGACTCCGAAGATCAATCCGACGCCGAGGGAAATGAACAGCGACAACAGCACCGACCACAACGCAATCCGAGGTTCCAGAGTATAAACGATCTCCGGCAAGATCTCCGGGGAAACCGCCGACACGAACGATCGCAACGAGCGGAAGAGCGGGCCACACATCAATCCGCACAGCACGCCCAACAGACCTCCACTTCCAGTCAGCACCAGCGTCTCGGTCAAGAATTGCTGAATGATGTCACTGCGTCTGGCCCCCAAGGCGCGGCGGATCCCGATTTCGCGTGTCCGTTCGGTCACCGTTGCCAGCATGATGTTCATGATCCCGATCCCGCCGACCAACAGCGAAATCCCTGCGATCACCACCAACAAGACGTTGAACATCGTCCGCGTCCGCTCGGCCTGACGCAGCAACTCTTTTGGTACCACGACCGCAAAGTCTTCATTGTCGTGGTACGTCTCCAACAAATGCTTCACGATCGCGGCGGTGACATCGACGTCCTTGATCTCGCGCACCGACAGCGTGATCTGGGTCAGCTCGACAATTTCACCCTTGAAATTAAACCCATCACCGGTGCGTGTCATGATTTGGTCACCGACCCGATGCTGGAACGTTTTCAACGGGATGTAGGCGTCGCTGCTGTATTCGCGTGCATCGAGCGAACCGCCGATCGCGGCGGACGCTTCCCGCGGTTTGGTTTGCCCGATCACCCGATACACGTCGCTTTCGACGCGAACTTTCTGGCCGATCGGGTCTTCCTGTGGGAACAATCGCTTGGCCGTGCCGTCGGCCAGGACGATCACGTTTTCGCGGTCGTCCCGATCGTTGATCCACCGTCCACGGGCGATTTCCAACCGATTCAGCGGCAGATGTTCCGGCGTGCACCCGATCAATTTGGCATCGATCCGCCGATCCTTGACCATCATTTCGCGGCGCAACTCACGGATCGGCACGGACGTTTCGATCGTGGGCACGTTGGACAGGATGCGTCGATAGTCGGCCCGCGTGACGCCGTAGGTCTTCACACGCTGCTCCGCATCCTCGCTCGTTCGCGGTTCGATGCTGCGCACGATGATGTTCTTGGCGCCCAATTCCAAAATCTGTTGTTGGGCGTCATAGCTGACTCCTTCGCCCATCGCGACCAACCAGATCACGGTGGTGGTCCCGATGAAGATGCCCAGGGCCGCAAGCGCCGAACGCAGCTTTTGGACCATCAGACTTTTAAAGCCCAGTTTCAAGGTTTGAACGAGTTTGCCCATCGCCAATCGGCCTCGTTCAAGTTCCGGCGTCCGGTTTGACCAGTTTCTCCCCGCTCGTCTCTACGTCTTCCGTTTTGGCATCCTTTTCCGCAGCGGCCCCCCCCTGCTCGGCGTCTTGCGTCGCAGTCTTTGCCGGTCCCATGGCTTGGCGTTGCGCTTCATCGACGTAGGCCAGCGGATCCAGAACGACCTTCTCTCCCTCGGACAGTCCTGCCGTGACGATGGTGAATTCGTCATTGGTATCGCCCAAGCGGACCAATCGGCGAGTCACGCGTCCGCGTTCTTCCACCCAACAGAAAAACTGGCCGTCGATCTCCACGATGCTGGCTACCGGCACGGTCAACACATCCTGATGATCGGCCAACACGACATCGACGATCGCACTCATGCCCGGCTTCAGCCCTTCGTGCTGTTGCAGTTTGATGATGGTGTCGTACTTCACCAGATTCCCCGTCCACCAACCGGCCGGTTTGGTCACTTCGGCGATCTCGCTGACCTCGCCGACCAACCGCACGTCTTGCAATTCGATCTTGGCGGGCATGCCGACTTTCAATCGATCCACTTTCGATTCGTGGATCCCGACCTTGACCTGCATTTGGCTGACGTCAGGAATCACCAGCAACGTTTGCTGCTCGCGGACCACCGCGCCTTCTTCGATGTCCGGCGTCGATTTCCAGTCCGCCATCGATGGAAAGATCACCATCCCGCCGATCTCCGCGGTGATGGTGCAATTCTTCAGTTGCTCCTTTTCACGTTCCAGGCGGGCCTGTTCGAGCCGCAGCGAGGCATCAAAGGATGCCAGTCGGGCCTTGGCCGCCCGCAGGTCACTTTGAAGCGTCTGCAATTCCTTTTGCTTCTTGTACTTCTCCAACGCCATCAGCTTGGTCTGTTTCAATTCGAGCGCCTTGCGCGCCGATTCCACCGCAAATTTCTCGCCCTGCAATTGCAGCGGCTTGATCAACCCCTTGGCGGCCATCCGCAGGTTCGACTCATAGCTCAGCTCGGCCTGCTTGAGCGCTTGTTCGGCATCAAAAATTTCTTTCTCGATGGTGCCGCGTTCTTCGACGAAGGTGCCTTCGAGATACTCGGTGATACTTTTTTCGGCGACCGCGACGTCACTTTCGGCGGTGATTTTGTTGGCCAGCGCGTTCTCGTAAATGATCTCCTGGGCCAAGATATTGTCTTCGATCAGCGACGTATCCAGGCGGACCAACTCGTCGCCCGGTTGGACCATTGATCCGGTTTCGATGACCCACAAGACGGTGCTGCCGCCTTTGACCATGCACTTGATTTCTTCATTGTTGCTGCTTTCGACGGTCCCGTTCTCCGTCACCGTGACCTGCAGTTTGCCGCGTGAGACACGATGCGTCAGAATGGACGACTCCTCATCACGCTCCAACGAATTGGTCGCCAGCGTGGTGACCGCGCCGACCGCGCCGAGCAAAACGAGCGCAATGAGCGTGCGTCGTCCCCAGGTCGAAGCGGTCGAGATCGTGTCGGACATCAGATCGTTGCAGAGGTGTGTGGCGGGATCCCGTTTCAAGGAATCGTGCGGACAGAGAATCCCCATTCTACCCGCTGATGGCGTTTTTTTGAGAGCGAAACTGGAATCCGCGAGAATCGAAAAACGGCACGATGCACGCACGGGCGACCAATGCGTTACAAATTGATACCCCGCACACTCCCGAATTGCCCTCCCCAGGACCAGTCATGAACGCCCCTCGCAAAACCACGTCCCCGGTTCTCTTGTCGATCGGTATCGCGATTTGTTTGCTGCAACCGGCGCGACTTGCCAGCGGACAAGACGATTTGGCAATCGTGCATCGTGTGCCGAAACAACCTCTGCTGGCCGCGACGGCGCGATTGATCGAAGCGATGCAGTTCGCCGGTTCGCCCTTGGATGATTCAACCCTTGCCGCGATCCAGGACGCCGACAAACTCGGCACGCCGGCCGAGGTGTCGCGCGCGATCCAATCCGCCCTGGACCCGTTGTGCTTGGCAGCAGTGCACATCAATGCCGAAAGCCGCGTCAAAGTCACCGAGGGCCCGGTGAAGAAGCAACTGATGCAACAGGGTTGGCGCGCATTCCTGGTGAAAGTCCACAACGAAGCCGGCATCACGCCCGAATTGGTCGTCGACAGCCCCAATGCGGCGCCGGTTTATCAGAAAGGCCGCGGCGCCCGTCAACGCCCCCGCAGCGACGAAGATCTGGTCGATCCGAATGAAACCGAGGACCGCTGGCTAGACCTGTCGATGCTCAACCGCGCCCCGCTGAAAAAACAGCTCAGCGGACTGAACCTGGAATACCGCGTCGTCATGCTCGGCAGCCGTGATGCCGGTAAACGCGAAGCCAACATCGCCTTCAACGTCGGCCAGGGGACTCAGGACATCGGGTTTCGAAACAGCGTCGCGATCCTATTCGATTGCCAGAGTGCGGTCGACGTCCAACTGGGAATCATCGACGTTGACGGACAGCCGACGACCGCGTCGTTGTTGATCACCGACGATCAGGGACGCGTGTACCCGAATCCGGCCAAACGTTTGGCTCCTGATTTCTTCTTTCACCACCAAGTCTATCGGGCCGACGGCGAGTCGCTGCTGCTGCCACCCGGCGAGTACAACGTGTCGGTCACGCGGGGGCCGGAATATGTGCCGATCCGACGTCGCATCCGAGTCCCGGACATCGAACGGCATCAAGAGTCCTTTCAACTGAAACGCTGGATCCACATGGCCAAACGCCGTTGGTATTCCGGCGACCACCATGTCCACGCGGCCGGTTGCGCCCACTATGACAGTCCGACCGAAGGCGTCGGCCCGGAAGACATGATGCGGCACTTGTTGGGCGAAGACGTCAACGTCGGTTGTGTGCTCAGTTGGGGTCCCTGCTGGTACACCCAAAAAGAATTCTTCAACGGTCAAACGTCTGCACTGTCGACCGAAGACAACTTGATGCGTTACGACGTCGAAGTCAGCGGGTTCCCCAGCTCCCATGCCGGTCACCTGTGTCTGCTGAACTTGAGCGAAGACGACTACCCGGGCACAAACGAGATCGAGGACTGGCCGAGTTGGACGTTGCCGGTGTTGCAATGGGGCAAACAACAAGGCGGTGTCGTCGGATACAGCCATAGCGGATGGGGATTGGCGCTTCCCGACACCATGCCCGACGGTTCACGCAAGTTTGTCGGACGCCCCTGGGGCGGTGCCAAGGGAGATTGGCGTGGGAAGGCCGCCGACGCGTTGCCAGACTTTGCGATGCCGAAGTTTGACGGGATCGGGGCCAACGAATACATCGTCACGGTCGCCGAAGACGCCTGTGATTTCATCTCCGCGGTCGACACGCCGGCGATCTGGGAACTCAACATCTGGTACCACACACTCAACTGCGGCATGACCGCGCGAATCAGCGGCGAAACCGATTTCCCCTGTATCTACGGTGACCGCGTCGGCCTGGGACGGATCTATGTCCAGCTGGACGAAGATCAACCGCTGGACTATGAAAACTGGATCGCGGGATTGAAGGACGGTCGCAGCTACTGCGGCGACGGACTCAGCCACATCATCGACTTTGCCGTTGATGGTTTGGGAGTGGGGCAAAAGCAATCCGCGGACACGAAGCCGAGTCGTTTGGATTTGAAGCGTCCCGACACGGTGAACGTGACCTTCGACGTCGCAGCGTTGCTCAAGGAAACGCCGACCAAAGAAACCGAGCGGATTCGCAAGTTGCGGATGGACGAAAAACCCTACTGGCACATCGAACGCTGTCGACTCGGTGATTCACGACGCGTTCCGGTGGAAGTGATCGTCAACGGCGAAGTGGTTGATACACGCCAGATCATCGCCGACGGCTCGGTCACGTCACATTCGATCCCGGTTCAAATCGATCAGTCGTCGTGGGTCGCCGTTCGCATCCTGCCCTCGGTCCACACCAATCCGGTCTTTGTTCATGTTGCCGACAAACCGATCCGAGCCAACCGCAAGAGTGCTCAGTGGTGCATCGATGCCGTGGCGGCGTGCTGGAATTCCAAGCGTGGTCAAATCCGCGAATCCGAACGATCCGAAGCGAAAGCCGCCTACGACCGTGCCGCCGAGCGCTATCGCACCATCCTCGCCGAATCGAGCAATTAGTCGTCCCCTCCGTGTTGGAGTTTAGCCTTGAGGCGACCGTCCAGCTTAGGGCGATCGTTTTCTGGTGTCCGATGGCCCTTCCAGGCTGTCGCCCATGGGGCTCTACGCGACGACCTGGAAAGGACGTCGTACAGCTGATCAGTTCCCCGACGCGTTCTGTGCGCAAAGGCGTTCGACGAACGCTTCCGCCTCCGGCGTCAACTTGGCGATCCGGATCGTTGTCAGCTGTTTCAATTCTCCCAGCGGTTGGACATCATCGAGCGTCACCTGGTTGCGATTTCGAACGACCAGAAACGACAATCGCTTCAACTTGGCGATCTCGCGGAACGTCGTCTTGGTCGTATAAAACCGTCCCTGCAGGTCCAACGATCGCAGCGAAAGCCCGTCTGTCAGCCGCAGCGGTGTCGATATTCTGTTGTAGAGCCTCAGTTTCTGCAGCCGATTCATCCGTGCGATGTACTGCCAAACAAACAAATGATTCCGAATCCGCAACTCGATCGGTGGGTTGATGGATGCAACGACTTCCAAGTCATCTTCCAGATTCTCCGCAACGTTGAGATCCAGTTCCTTGAGCCCCAAATCGATCCACGACTGAAGCAGATCTTGGCTGATCGGTGTAGGTGCAATCGACAAGCGGTAACGCCAAAAAAAATCCGCTTGATAGATGAATTCGACGTATCCGTCGAACGTCCCCACCTTCTTCAGCCCCGACGGCAGCCATTCGGTGAGCCCCTTGAGCGTCACCCCGGGACTGCTCACGTCCGCGCTGTTGAAAATGTCGATCCGGCCAAATTTACGATGATCGATCAATTGCAGTCGTCGGTCGTCGACGGTGCAGCGTTGAAGATCAAGTTCTCGCGCCCGAATCGTATTGAGCGCGAGGCATGCTTCGTCGGTTAATTCGCAATCACGCAACAGCAACTTGTCGACGCGCGACGTGTCCGTGCGACAAAACAGTTGAATCTCCTCGGCGTCGAAATCCCACAGAAAACAAGATCCGACCGGTTGTAGGTGTTCGATCGAGCTGAGTTGCCGCATCACGCCGCCAGTCATGCGAGACGACTTTTGGTTGTAATACTCAGCAGAAAACACCAGTCGCTGCAACAGCGGTAACTCTCCCAATCGTCCGACTTTGGCTGGGGCGATTCGTGTGTCGTGGATGTCCAACGCTTCGAGTGATTGACAATCCAGCAAGTGGTCGACCGCGTTGCTTGTCAGGTTGTGATTGCCCCATAATGACATTCGTTTCAGCTGCTTGCACTCAGCCAATTCGGCGACGTCGTCGACACCAATCGCGGTGCGATCCAAGTAAAGTCGCTGGAGTGATTTCAGGTGTTCGATGCCGTCTAGGCCGCCACGCCTGAGTCGACTGTGAGAAAGATTGACCTGCGTCGGCGTCGCAAAAAAATGGCGTGTTTGCCGATGGAAACCGTCCAGAAAGCTTGATCGATAATGCACCTCTCCGCCGAGCGATTCAAAACGTTGGACGATCTCGCGAATCCGCGTCTGTCGCTGATAGACAAAAATTCCGATCGCGGTCACGGCCGCCAGCAGCAACAGCGTTCGAATCGAAAATCGAAGACGTTTCATGGTATCATCGTACCAACAAACGTAGCTACCGTCGCCAGACGGTGCGGCTACGATCCTCGTACAACCTCATTCGCCGCCCGGAACAATCCATGCTTTTGAAGAAAGGAATACGCCCGCCAAAATCGACTCCAATAATCGTCTTCCCAGATCGTCAACTCAGGATACCCAGGCACCAAACACCCTGTGTATTTGTAATCGCGAAAACAATTCACGGGTACCAATCCGGCGCGCTCTGGGTTTCGAGCGATATAATTGACCAAATCCCACAACGCAGACTCCTTTCGCTCGTCGTCTCGGAGCACACGGTCATGTGGTTGGTGTTGCGGTTGAAATCCAATTTTGCCAAGCGCTGAATTCACGTGCTTTCGGAAGTACTTCATCGCCTTCAGCTGGTCTGACGCCGCATCGATGCCAATCCACAATGCATGTAAGTGGTCTGGCATCAGGCAGTAGATCGGGCAGACAAGTCTGTATCGAAACATGGCGTGTGTTAGTAGTTCCCGAAATTTGTACAGGAAGATGGGACGCAGCCAGCCAGTCGCGCGGTCCTGGATCGTCATCGTCCAATGCACAGAGGCGTCGCCCTGATAGTACTCAGGCGAGAGACGGGGCAGATGCTTGTCGTTGTGATTGGTCATTGTTGTTCGATCGTTATTCGTACGGCGCGGGAAACCACCTTCTGGCGAAGGTAGCTACGTTGTGTGGCCGCTGCTACGCGGGGACCGGCACGGCCGGCTCGTCGCTTTGATACTCTCCGATCTCGTCTTCCGATTCGGCGGTCAAACGGCCTCCGGCGCTCCAATACAACGAGTAGGTGACCGGCACGAGGTACAACACAACAACGGTCGCGAATAGTTCACCGAAGGCGATGCTGGTCGCCATCGGGATCAAAATCTGCGCCTGGATCGACGACTCCATCAGGATCGGCACCAGCCCGCCGATCGTGGTGATGGTGGTCAACAGCACCGGCCGAAATCGTCGCGTTCCCGATTCGGTGAGCGCCTGTCCGATCGGCATCCCGCCGCGAACCCGTGAATTGATAAAGTCGATCAGCACAATTGAATCGTTCACGACGATCCCGGTCAGCGCGATGATCCCGTAGAAACTGAACAAGGTCAGCGGCAACCCCATCATCAAGTGCCCGACCACCGCACCGAGCGCCCCGAACGGGATGATCAACATCACCAACAACGGCTGGACAGACGACTTAAACTCGATCGCCAACAAGATGTACATGACAAACAACGCGACGCCGAAACCGCTGAATAAACTTCCCATCGACTCGGCACGGCGTTCTTGCTGGCCTTCCCACCGCACTCGCAACTCCGGATACTTCGCCAGCAATCCGGGCAAGAACTCCGCTTGCAGATCCGCAACGATCTCCTCAGCGTTCCCGGTTTCTTCGTCCAGATTGCTCGACACCGTGATCGATCGGGCTTGATCGATGCGATTGATCTCCGAATAAGCTCGGACGACATCAATTTCGGCCAGCTCGGTGATCGGTCGTTCGATCCCGTCGCTCAACCGGACCCGGACTTCGTCAAAATTGGCCAGCAACCGGCGATCGTCGCGCGGGTAGGTGACCATGATTTTCACCTCGTGGCGTCCGCGTTGCACCCGCATCACTTCTTCGCCGTAATACGCCGCCCGCACGGTTTCGGCCAAGTCGGCCGTCCGCACGCCCATCGCGAACGCTTCGGGTTTGATCCGGAAACGATACTCCCATTTCCCCGGCACCGAGTCATCTTTGATGTCGTAAACGCCTGGGTACTTGGCCAATCGTTCCTTGCACTCCTCGACAGCGGCTTCCAGTTTGTCCACGCTGCGGGCAGGACCGAGCAACTTGAATTCGATCGGTGTTCCTCCGGGGCCGAAGGACCGCGTGCCCAGCGTCAATTCCTCGGTGCCGACGATCGTTCCGACCTCTTCACGCCACTGGGCGACGATGGCCCGGCTGTGCACGCCGCGGCTTTCCGCGTTGACCAGTTCGACCTCGACGCTGCCCTTGTGGCCGCCTCCTCCGGAGGGCATCGGGGATCCGCCGGGGCCGCCGCCGGAGACCGAAGCGCCGACGACACGGTAGGACGTCTTGGCAATCGGCTGTCCGCGTTTCTCATAGCGGTCGGCGATTCTCCAAAAGGCATCTTCGACCCGCTTCGTCGCCGCGTTCGTCACACGTTCGGGTGTCCCATCGGGAAACACCACGGTAGCACTGAGCGTGTTGCCGTCGACCCGAGGAAAGAAATTGAACTGGATGATCCCACTGCGGTACAGACCGCCGGTCAAGATCAACGCAGCAAAACAGAGGGCGACGGCGATCGAACGGTTACCGAGCGACCAACGCAGCGTCGGACCATAAACGCGGTCGATGTAACGGTCCAACAACCACGTCGCCACCTGATTGAGTTTCTGGGCAACCAGCAACAACGGGCGAAACACATACAGCACGACGTTAAAGAATCGAAACACGATGCTTTCTTCGTGCGCCAAGTGGCAGGGCAAGATCGTGATGCATTCGATCAGCGAGACCATCAGGATGGCGATGATCGCGGCCGGCATCACCGCGGTGAACTTGCCCATCGTTCCGCTGACAAACAACAGCGGCGCGAACGCAACCACGGTCGTCAAAACGGCTGTCGTGACCGACGGAATCACCTCCACCGTCCCATCGATCGCCGCGCGTAAGTGCGGTTTTCCCATCTGCCGATGCGCAAACACGTTCTCGCCGACGACGATCGCGTCATCGACCACGATGCCCAGCGCCATCACAAACGCAAACATCGAAATCAGGTTCAACGTCTGGCCGGTCAAATACAAAAAGATGCCCGCGGCGAGGATGGAGAACGGGATTCCAAGTGCGACCCAGAACGCCAGTTTCGGATCTAAGAACAACAACAACAGCGTGAACACAATCACCAGCCCCTGAGCGCCGTTATCGAGCAGCAGGTCCAGGCGTCCCCGGACCTCGACCGATTCGTCGCTCCAGGTCATCAACTGGTATCCCGGTGGCAATTCGGCATGGGCGACGTAGTCCTTGACCGCGTCGATCATCACAAACAAATCTTCCGACGTGCTGCGTTCGACCGACAGTGCCAGCGCGGGTTTGCCATTGATCACGTTGATCGCTGTTGCATCGGTGAACTCATCGCGGACCATGCCGAGGTCGGCGACGGTCAAGACCGCGCCGCTGGATTCGGTGACCAGCGGCAATTCGGACAACTCGTCACCACTGGTGCGTCGATTGTTTCCCCGCAACAACACCTCTTGCGATTGGCTGCGGATCGACCCGGCAGGCAACTCGCGATTCTCCCGACGAATGATCTCGGCGGCCTGACGCAGCGTCAGCCCGTGCGCCCGCAGCGTTTCCTCCGGTATTTCGATGTCGATCTGGTAATCGCGCGCGGCCAAAAAGTCGACTTGCGAGACCGAATCGATCGCCAACAAGTCGTCTCGGATGCGTTCGGCGACCTCGCGTAGATCCAACTGTGCCTGCGACGAGAGTGTGTCGTCGGCGTTCCGCGGGGCGGTTTCGGGGGCCAGCACGCCGACGCGAATCGAAGGACGACGGTTGGTGACCAACGTGACCACGGGGTCTTCGGCTTCAAGTGGAAAGCTGGGGATTCGATCCACGCCCGAACGCACTTCGTCCAAGACGCGGTCGGGCGAACGTGCCCCGGGGATCAATTCCATCAAGACGGTGCAAGAGCCCTCCATCGCCACCGTCGTGACTTTCTTGATGCCTTCGATCGAGCGAACCGCTTCCTCAACCTTCTGACCGATCCCCTGTTCAGCCTCCTGGGGCGCCGCGCCGGGATAGGGCACGGTGACGGTGATCCGGTCGAGTTCGAATTCGGGGAACGATTCCCGGTGCATCGCCCGCAAGCAGAACCAACCGACGATCATGATCGCGACCATACACAAATTTAGTGCGGCGCGATTGTGAATCGACGCGTCAACGATCGACTTCATCATTGTGACCGCCCTCCTTGGCCGGAGCCGCCGCGACGTTTGCCGTCAGCGCCGGGTTTGCCGCCTGGCGGTCCCGATCGTTTGTTAGACGACGGGTCCGCTGACGTGCTGACCGCCATCCCTTCAACCGGTGTCGCCAGGGGTGACGTCACGATCAGGTCACCGGCGCGCAAACCGCCCGACCGCTGATAGGCGACGACGTAGTCGGCGGTCGAATTGGCGACCGCAATCGACTTCTTGTGCAGCTTTCCCGACTGGACCGTCCAAACCGTGTTGCCCGGCTGGATCGCTTCGTGTGGTAAACGAACCAGCGGGATCGGCGGCGTTGCGTGAATCCGCACCTTCACGAACATCCCCGTCATCAACGTGGGCGGTTGCTGAGTGGCGCCACGGCCGATGATTTCTTCACCAAGACTGGCTTGTTGTTCGCCCGAACCGCTCCCAGAATTCTCCTGCGCCGCGACCAATGCATCGCCACGCCCCACCGATTCCAGTTCGGCCAGCTTCATCACCGCCGTCGGATCGTCGACGTGCACGCGGCAAGGCACCATGCGGGTTTGAGCGTCCACGCCGGCGCCGTCATAACGATCCGCGACCGCCCGCCAAGCGAACTGTTCATCACCCAGCGAGTAGATCACGGTGGCCGGTGTTTCGGGGAAATCGTAGCCGCGTTGGTAGTCATCGTCGCTGCCCGCAGGCGAACCGCTTTGCCAAAGCCAATGCATTTGCTGCATGTACAACTTGCAGCTGACGTCCAGCCGCGACGTGTCTTGCAGCACCACGATTGAACCGCCGGCTTGCACGTACCCGTCTTGCTCGACGCTTTCGCTGACGACCACCCCGTCGATCGGAGACTTGATTTCCGTTCGAGCCAAATTCAGTTCGGCCTTGTCCAGATTCGCCTGCACCAGCGCCTTGGCACTTTCCATCCGCAATCGACGCTGTGTCAACAGATTGCGTTGGTCGATTTGGGATTGCAGGGTATTGCGAGTGGTTAATTCCGCTTTTCGAGCACTGTCGACTTCGGAGTCCGACGCGGCACTGCGCAGCATCAGATCTTCGTTGCGTTTCAATTGTCGCACGTCGATGGCAAGTTGCTGACGGGACGATTCGATCTGGTTGTCCGACGCGATGATTTCGGCATCCAGTTCGCGAATCATCGCCTCGGCCTGTGCCAGTTCCTCGGCCAGACGACGCACTTCCAATTGATAGTCGTCCGGTTCGATCCGCAACAACAAGTCGCCTTTTTTGACCGTCCGCCCGCTGCGACAGGCATCGGATTTGTACTGGACCTTTCCCGAAATCTGGGCGGTAAGATCGATCTCGCGATAGGGGACGACCACGCCGTCGACGTCGAAGGCGATGCCGTCCGTGTGCGCGAGCGCCGGCTTGGCCACCACCAGCGGGGGCGGAGCGGGTCTGGGCGGCTGGACCGGGACTTCCGGCGTTCCCATCAAAAAGAAGCCGCCCACCCCGGCGGCCAAAATCCCGATCGATACAAACGTTCGTCCCAGAGCCGGAATCCAGTTTTTCATCAACGACACCCGTAGGTTAAGCGAGCTGTAAACGCGGCGGTGCAATCCTGCTCTTTTTCAACACGCCATCATAGCTGAAGTCTCGCGAGTCCACCGTTGCGTCCACACCAGCCCACCTCCCCATCATTCTGCCCCGAATCATTCTGCCTCCCCACACTCAAATCTCCCCGACACGCGCCGCTCGCTTACCAGGCTGTCGATTTAATCGCAACCGAAACAAGAGTGAGCCGATGGCGCTAGCCACGGGCCTCGAAGGGCGATGCTGGCACCGCAAGGCCCGCGGCTAGCGCCGTCGGCTCACTAAATCGACAGCCTGTCACGCTTCCCGCTGGCATTTTGCCCGCATCGTCTGGCCTCCACACGACCTTTTGCCCATCCGATCTACTACAATCAGGCTCCCCCCGAATCGACGCCCTCTTCCCATTCCCTCCCCACTGGACCGCTTTGCTTCATGCCCTCCCCCGATCTCCTCACGCGCAGCAAATGGTTCGCGATACTCAGCGTGCTTCTATTGATCGCCAATCCGACCGCAGCCCTGGCCTTGGATGAACCCGCCACTCTCGCGCTGTTAGTCCGAGCGATTCAACAATCCGAAAGCGAGAGCGTTCGATCGTCGTTGCTGAAGGGCATGTTGCGGGGGCTGGAAGGTCGACGCGACGTCCAGCCGCCTGACGAGTGGAATTCGCTGGCGGCCGAACTGGCCCGTAGCGATCGTCCCTCGATCCGTGACGCCGCCAACCGTTTGTCCCAGATCTTTGGTGACGCCGCTGCGACCGAGCGTGCTCTGGCGACACTCCGTGATCCGGTCGCACCCGACAGCCAACGCCAAGCTGCGCTCGCTTCGCTGGTTTCGCAGCGCTACGAAGGTCTGGCAGAGGAATTGGAATCGCTCTTGGACGTCGACGCCCTACGTCTGGACGCCATCCGCGCCCACGCGGTGATCGCTACACAAGATGCCCCGAAAATTCTGCTGTCCCGCTACGCCACCAGCACCCCGCAAGCCCAATCGGCGACGATCGAAACACTGGCTACGCGAAAAGCCTATGCAAGAGAACTCGTGCGGGCGATCAAAGGCCAAACGGTACCGCGAGACCATATCCCGTCCTACATCGCCCGCACGCTACGTGACCTGCTGGGGCAAGAGTTCACGGCGGTCTATGGCGAGATTCCCGAGCTGGAAAAGAATGTCAGCGAAAGGATCGCCAAATTCAAACGCTTGATCACTGACGAAGCGCTCACCGGGGCCGACGCACGGCGTGGTCGAGTGGTTTTCCAAAAGACCTGCGGCGCGTGCCACCTGATGTACGGCGCCGGCGGCAAGGTCGGCCCTGATTTGACCGGCTCCAACCGCGCCAACCTGGACTATTTTCTGCTCAACAGCGTCGACCCCAGCGGCGATGTTCCCGAAGGCTATCGGACCCAGTTGATCCAAACCGTCGACGGCCGCGTGCTCACCGGCGTGCTGGCCGAAGAAGACAACCGGCGGATCGTGCTAAAGACCGTCGACCAACCGAGACTGGTGATCGCCAAAGACGAGATCGAAGCGCGGAAGGTCTCCGAGAAATCGATGATGCCCGAGGGGCAACTGGAACAACTCCCCCGCAAGGACCTGTTCGACCTGGTGAAGTACATGCAAACCAAATCGCAAGTGGAGGCGGCGGAATGAAGATCGCCATGGAAGATGTCAATCAACCTTTCGAGGATCAGCCGTCTGGCGCCAGCCTACGGGCCCGCAGCCCGCTATCTCTGGTGTGCCTGGGGCTCGCACTCGCCTTCGGTTTCCCGGTGGTCGCGGCGGCACAACAACGTCTGCCGAAAAAGCAGCATCGCACCAGCGACGCGCCGTTCCTGACGCCCGATGAAGCCGTCAAAAAAATGTCGATCCCGGACGGCTTTGACGTTTCCATCTTCGCCGCCGAACCGGACTTGGCCGAACCGATCGCGTTCTGCTTTGACGACCGCGGCCGGATGTGGGTGGTCGAAAATTTGAACTACCGCACCCGTCGCGAGCACACCGATGACAAGGTCAGCCGGATTCAGATTCTGGAGGACACCGACAGCGACGGTGTGTTCGACAAAAAGACGACCTTTGCCGACGATTTGACTTTCACATCGGGAATCGCCGTCGGCTTCGGAGGCGTCTACGTCGGTTCGCCGCCGAACTTCAGTTTCATTCCCGATGCCGACGGTGACGACCGACCCGACGGTCCGCCGCAAGTGCTGTTGGACGGCTGGGGTATCAACGACCGCCATGAAACGCTGAACAGTTTCATCTGGGGCCCCGACGGATGGCTGTATGGTTGCCATGGTGTGTTCACACAATCAAGGGTCGGAAAGCCAGGCGAAGACGATGCGCGGCGGCAGTTCATCGACGGCGGCATCTGGCGGTTTCATCCGGTCACGAAGAAGTACGAAGTGTTCGCGCGAGGACTTTCGAACCCGTGGGGATTTGATTTCGACAAACATGGCCAAGGCTTCGCCACCTGCTGCGTCATCCCGCACCTGTTTCATGTCGTCCAAGGCGGTGTGTACACCAAGCAAAGCCGCCCGCATATCAATCCACACATCTACGACGACATCACAACGATCCGCGACCACACGCACTTGTCCGCCCACGGCGGCGCGCGGTTCTATCTGGCCGACGCGTTTCCGCAGCAGTATCACGACCGCTTGTTCATGTGCAACATCCACGAGCACTGTGTGCTGACCGACGTGATGGTGCCCAACGGTTCCAGCTTCATCGGCAAACACGGGGACGACTTCCTGCCGACGAACGATTTGGCCTGGGTCGGGTTCAGCGTGGAAATCGGCCCCGAAGGCGGTGTCTACATCCTGGATTGGCACGACACCGACATCTGCGGCAACGCGATCAACTTTCCCCAAAGCGGTCGGATCTACCGGATCATGCCCGAAGGCAGCCAGCCGATCGCGCGGCCCAATCTGCGTTCGCTGTCTGACAGCGAATTGATCGCGATGCAGTGGCACACCAACGATTGGTACGTCCGCCAGGCGCGTGTGCTGTTGCACGCACGCGCAGCTGACCGAACGCTCGATCCATCCGCCACCAAGAAGCAGCTGAAGGAAATGTTTCGCACCGCCGACACGTCCCCGAGGCGATTGCGTACCTTATGGGCAGCCCACGTCACCGGGGTGATCACATCGCAGGAACTGACGGACTTGCTGGACCATGACGACCACTACGTGCGAGCCTGGGCGATCCAGTTGTTGAGCGAGACGACGACGGTGGACGCCTTCTTTTTGGCCGACGTCGAATCGTCAGAATCCAGCTTAGCTCCGACGGTCCGGAACAAGTTTGCCGCGATGGCCAAACACGACGACTCGCCCATCGTCCGGCTGTACTTGGCCTCGGCGCTCCAGCGGCTTCCCCTTGCCGATCGCTGGCCGATTTTAGAGCAGTTGGCGATGCACGCCGAAGATGCCAATGACAACAACTTGGCCCGCATGTACTGGTTCGCCTTGGAGCCGATGGTGCCGGAATTCCCCGAGCGATCCCTGGCGTTGGCCGTCAAAGGCAAACTGTCCAACCTGCAAGAATTCGTGGCCCGACGGTTGGCGACGGGGGACGTTGCCGAAGAATCCGATCCCAACTGGCGGCGTGTGGTGGCGCAGGTCGCGCCCGGGTTTGACGTCCGCGACGTCGGAGAGGGAGGCATCGTGCACCACAAGGTGTTCCGAAACCGATCGGCCGTGCAAACGCATCCCAAGGACCGCCACCAGCCGTGCCGAATGTTCCGTGATGTCAAGCTTCCCGCCGACAAGGCGACCGAATTGCAACTACGCGTCAGCCATCACCCCCACGGCGACTGGCAATTGCGAGTGCTGGTCGGAAAAGACGTGCTGGCCGATCAAACGGTCAGCTCGAGCACGGTTGCCAACGACGAATGGTTGGACGTCACTGTCGACCTGTCGAAGTACGCCGGCCAGCAGGTTCGATTGACATTGGAAAACCGAGCCAACGATTGGCACAACGAATGGGCCTACTGGAACGAAGTCAAGTTGGTCAGCCGGTAAGGTTTTGTCACAGCGAAATTTTTGGGGGGGGAATCTGTAACGAAATCTCCGGGGCGCATGGGTGCGGGTAAATGTCCGATTCGGCCCCTCCAAAGAGTCTCGGGCCTGGACGGCGACGGCTTCATTGCCGGGCAAACCTCAGGCACCGGCACTGAGGACTCCGACCAGTCGTTTCAAGCTGACTTGTTCCTCTTGCAGGCCGCGGAACGCTCGGCAAATTTGTGATCGGCTTCGCGGCGGTCGATGCAGGCGGAGCGCCGGCAAGCGAACTCAGTTGCTTGGCGGTTGCGGGATCAACAGAACACCTTCACGGTAGGGTTCGGCATCGATGGAGTGCCGGTGCAGTAGGAGTTGTGGGAAACCGACCTCGGTGCGTTCACTGATAGCCCATATCGATCCAGGCACACCTTCAGGAAAAATCGCCGCGTCGACAGGATCCAGAAGGCTGTTGACGTCGAGCAGGCCGTGGTCGCGTGTGAAGAGTCGGTTGGGCGAGTGCATGCTAATGTCGCCGCTATTGTTGTTGTCGGGTGCTCTACCGTCTAAGTCCTTGCGGCCATTCTTTAAGATTTCTAGCGAGTCTGTGTATTCGTAGACTGCAGTGCGAACGCCTTTGGATCCTTCCATCGTCCCAACCATCGTTCCGTAGTCGTTAATGGAAATCCCGCCGACGTCGGCAGACGGAAACACTTGTCCGGTGTCGGGATCGATCAGCATTCTGCCTGGACCGCCAATTACATAGACGGTGTTCGTTACCGGATCACGGTTGCTGAGTGAGTCAAAGCGTTTCGACACAGGCGTTTGCAGTGGAGTCCATGTCTGAGTGGTTGTTGAATAGAGAAAGTACTCGCCGGAACTTTTTAGGGCTTGGACCACCATATCCCCGGAGTTGTTCAGCGATAGCGCACCCAGTTCTGCGTTTTCCAGGCCGGTTGGGTGAGTCAGAACAATGAATGGCGATGCAGGTGCGACCGCGTTGGGATCGAACAAGTACGGTGACCACTGTCCATCCTTAAATGTCCAGCCGCAGGTCTGACCCAAGTCATTGATGTCCTCGGCGTGGGTGATGAGCCAACCATCGCGTGATCCTGGGGACAGCACATCAACAAGTTCGTTGAGTGTGATCGGATCGGCAACCGAAGTCAGAGCATCTCGCCCGTCCCAGTAGAATGCTTCGCTGGCCGTATACCCTCCGATGAGCCCGTCATAGGTGAAGTCTCCGCAGACTTCACCCCACGCGTTTATACTTCGCACATCCAAGTCCGCGGGATAAGGATTGGGAATCACCACGGCTCGGTAGCTGACCGGTCCGCCCGACGAAGGCGGCGGATCATCTTTGGGAGGCTTTCCCTTGTCGTTGGGAGGGGCCGCGGAAAGCAGCGTCGACAGCAAGATCCCGCAGCAGAGATAGCCAAACGTAGAGAGCCGCAAGTCAAGGTGACGGATGTTCATGTCTCGTTCCTCGTGTCTGTCATATGGCGGTGCAATGGGTTCGCGCCGAATGTTGGTCGGTCGCTATTGAGCTAGTTGCCTTGGGGGGCCCGTTCGTGTCGGCCCCGGTACGACAGTTTCGCGATTTTTTCGCAAAACGAGTTGCGGCCGCCGCGTCTCTGTCAGACTTTCTCACGATTTTTCTTTCGCACCCCGACACGATCGTGCTGCTGATCGGGTGGCAAACCGTTGCCGTCGGTCCGACGATCGGCGAGGAAAATGGCTCGCCGACCCTGGTATGCTGATGGGTCCTTCAAGACCGTCTTCATAGCAACCCTGGAAGAAATGGACACAAATTCGCGACGTGGGATTGAGCGTCTCATCGCGGACGCCCGTTCCGGCGACAATTCGGCGTTGGGCAAGGTGTTGGAATCGTTTCATGCTTATTTGGAACTTCTCGCCAAGCTGCGGTTGGACCACAAGCTTCAGGGAAAGGTCAGCCCGTCGGACGTCGTGCAGGAAACCTTTCTTTCCGCCAAGCAAGCGTTTGCCAACTTTCGGGGGCAAAGCGAACGCGAACTGATGGCGTGGCTGAGGAGCATCCTGGCGACTGAAATTGCCGGCCAGATCCGCTACTACAATCGGCATCGCCGGGCGGTCACCCTCGAGAAACGATTGAGTGAAAACCTGGACGGGACGTCTGCGGGTCTGCCGCTCGGGGTGGCCGATCCAGCGGTTTCCCCCAGCGTGGCAGCGGCCAAACGGGAAGCAGAAGTGATGGTGGCCGATGCGTTGTCCCGGCTTAGCGACGATCATCGCGAGGTGATCATTCTGCATAGTTTTCAGCAACAGACATTTCCCGAGGTGGCCGCAAGAATGGGACGCAGCACCGACGCCGTCAAGAGTTTGTGGGTACGCGCGCTGGCGAATCTTCGAAAGGCGATGACGGACGACGTATCGCGAAGCCACGGAAGCGAGGACGTAAGATGAGCGGCCGATCCGATGCGAAGCAGCTCCCGTCCCCGTCTTTGCCGATCGCTGGCCGATTTTAGAGCAGTTGACGGTGGGCGATCATGAAATAGGACCAATAGGACACATACGACTGATAGGTCCCAGACGTCCTATCGGTCCCATTGCCCACGGGCACTCCGTGCCCCGACGGTCACAACCGCAGCCTCCACATCATTCTGCCCCGAATCATTCTGCCTCCCCATCGTTTTGCCCCCATCATCACGCCCCTACGACTCCCGCCCGGCACCCTCGCCGACCTGGATCAGTACGTTGCTCGAATCGGGCAGCAAGTCGACTTCGGCGTTGGATTCGATCAGCGTGTCGACTTCCATCACCGACAAGACGGTGTTCAAAATTTCCGGGTCGGCCGCGGCGATCTCATTGAGTGCCTTGCCGACAATCTTGGGACGCGATGCGGAAGCCTCGGCCATCTTTTGTGAAACGCGGTAGGCGGTTTCACTTTTGATCAGCCCCACGCGGTTCTCGCCGTCCTGCTTCATCGCACTGGTCACCTGCACCAAGCGTTTGACGACCTTTTCGGTGATGTTGTCGACCATCAACCGATCGGTGAATGCGACTTTTCGGATGTAGACCGATCCGAGGGTGTAGCCCCATTTCTCCGACAGCGGCGAGACGGTCTTGCGAACCGTTCGGCTGAGCGAGTGGCGGTCTTCGAGCATCTTTTCCATCTCCAGATTGCTCAGCGTGGAAATGGTCGAACTGGTCACGTTGGCTTGCAGCGAACCGTCGGGATTCGCGTTGGTGAACAGGTACGAAACCGGATCGGTCACCCGCATTTCGTACCAGATCCCCACGCCCATCGGCGTGCCCTCTTCCGAGTTGACCATTTGGCTCCGCAAATAATGTTGACGAAGCGAGGTGTCGACGACATACGACTTTCCAAAGAACGGCACCAGCAACGCCCGTGGGCCGAATTTGAACACCGGGATTTGCAGCCCCGGTTGATCCAGCGTCCCGATCACTTTGCCGAACAGAGTGAAGACATGCGCCTTGCATTCGCCGACGCAGGCGTAGAGTCCAAAGAAGCGTGCGAATCCGAGCAGAATCGGAATCAACATCAAACCGAAAATAAATCCACCGCCGAACCATCCCATCGTATCACCTTCTTAGTTTTCGTTGTCTTTGTTCAGTTTTGATTGTCACTCGTTGCCGGCGTGTCTTAACCAGCGGCGTCGCTATTGGTGGTCTGGATCACTCGACGAGCAACGTTATAGAGTGGGATCCGGGCGTTCCGCAGATAGGCCTGCAAGCAAGAAGAACCGCCTTCCTTTTTGATCTCGGTCAGCGTTTGGGCCAGTTCACGTAGCGGTGCGACCTCTGCCTGGGCGTTATTGGTCGCGATCTCGACGGCGCGGGCACTCATCGTGATTTGTTGCTCGCTATCGGCCCGTGCGGTACTCAGGTCCGCGGCGACCTGGTTGCGTGTGCTGTTGATCGCCGACAGGGCGCGGTCGACTTCGGCGGGCGGGTCGATTTCGGTGATCAAGGCTGCGTCCAGTTCGATCCCATAGCGACCGGTCGTCGAACGGCACTGCTCTTCCATGTACTGATTCAACAGCGGCAAGTTTTTTCGCAAGTCGTTGATCGAAACGCCTTCACTCAAATCGATCGATGAAGCCTCTTGGTCACCGGCAGCTTCGTCGACTTCCGCATCGACCAACAGCGTTTGTCCTTTCGGGTCGACAAAGTTAGCGACGCGTTCGCGGAGCACGCTGACGAAGTAGCCCATGACGTGCTCGAGCGGACTGGCGACGCCGAACAGATAGGGGTACAGGTTGCTCTCGCTGATCCGATAACGAAGCTGGCCGTTGATCCCGGTCGTCAAGTTGTCTTTGGTGACCGCTTCGATCGTGTCCTGGGCTTTGGAAGGGTCCCAGGACAGGTCGACCGCCTGGGTCGCGACGGAAACCTTGTGGACGTCTTGCCAAGGCATCTTGAAATACGGTCCGCCGGGGCCGACGACACGCACCTGAGGGTATTCATACCGCTGGTGTTCCTCGTCGCTCAATCCGTCAGAATCCGCGCCACCGTCGGCGACCTGCATGCCTTCGAGTCGCTGTGCTTTTCCGAAACTCGTCACGATCGCCCGCTGGTCGGGGCTGACCGTGTAGAAACCGCCGACAATACAGCGGAAAAAGCTGTAGATGATGATGCCCATCATCAGTCCGAGAAAGAATGTCATGGCCGTGCTTGGTGTGTTTGGGCGAGTGGTGGGGGACCGAAATCTGGAATCCAAGAATACCCCATGGTTAGGTCCTCGCGGGCGGATCATCCCCGCATCACCCCATTTGGGCCCCAACACCGATCATCCAGGGCGAAGCATTTCGACCAATTCGCCGGTTTCTCACTGCATCAACCAGGCGAGACACGGTGGGAGAAGAGGTAGGAAGATTTTGGAGGTAAGAAGATTGTGAAAGGCGAGGGGAGAACGCGCACCGTCATTTTCTTACCCCGAAATCTTCTTACCAACCTCCGACCGATGATTCGCCGACCGAGAAAGGACGGTTGACTAGGGATCCCTTTGGAAGTACCGCGTTGACCTCACCTCACTCCCCAGCGTGCAGAGAACAGCAGAACCACCTTCTGGCGAAGGTAGCTACGTTATTCAAAGCTCTGCCCCCATCGTCTTGCCCCCATCGTTTTGCCCCCATTATTCTGCCCCGTATCATTCTGCCATCCTTCTCCGCATCTCCACCTCTTCAATTCTGCCGTCGTCCGCTGCTGATCAGGGTGTCTTCCAGGTTTTCGTCGTGGGACAGGACTTCGTCGGTCGTTTGCGGATCGGCTTTGCGGCAGCTTTCGGTCAAAATGTCGGCCAAGTCATCGAGCGTGTCCTCCCAGGTTTCGACCGTCGTGTTTTCCGGCGGGACGTTGGCCATCTCGTCGAGGAACAAAATCATCCGCAGGCAATGTCGCAGTAGGATGCCTTCTTCTTTTTGCAGCTTCTTCGTGGTGACGTACTTGTTGAAATCACCGTCGTAGTTGAGCAGTTCGCCGACGATCCAAACGGGGCGAACGCGAACGCCTTGTACGGTCGGATAATCGTTTTGGAACAAGCGATGGATCTTTTCGCCGATCGTCAGTGGCCAGACGCGCGGTTCTTCGAACATCACACGGCCGAAGCCCCGATCCTTTACCTCCTCTTCGTCGTCTTCGCCGCGAGCACCAAGTTCTTCGGGCGTTGCCAATCCCAGCTTCAAGAGTTGCGGGTCCAGCCGCGTCGTCGCCAGGGTCCCCGGTGGCATGTCTTCGATCCGGGGCATACGGGTGAAGCGTGCCACCGTTCCGGGCACTTCCAACACACTTTCAAACGCTGCGATCCGTTCTTCGGGGTCCGCGGTCGCTAACAAGTCGGCCATGTAGACGCCGAACAGCGGATTGATGCTGCGCAAATGCACCAGACGCTCCAACCGCGGTGTGGGCGCGGCGGTCAGCGGGCGATAGGCGTCCAAGTCGTACTGCTTGATCCGCGGCTGGTCCTCTTCATGGGACTCCGGATCCTCGCCCGTCTCGGGCTGCGGCGCCGGTGCATCCTCACGCATTTGATCAAGGATCTCACCGAACAGTCCACTGGTCGCGGGCGGCGGTTCGGGTTGGCTCGCATCGGTCTTTTTCCCCGAATTTGGTTTCGCGTTTCCAGAGTCGGTCGCCGGCGTCGGTTTGGGATCCAATGACAGGTAGTCCGCCTGCCACATGGTGATCAACATGCGATTCAGTTCCCGCTGCCCCTCCTCGATCTTCTTGGGCGTCAGCAATCGCTTGGACACCAGTTCCCGCAGCGGTGCGACGCTGGCGTCTTTGCCGAGCATGTAGGCGAGCAGCCTCCAAGGGAGTTGTCCGCGGCTGGAAAGGTCGGCCGACGCGGCTTCTTGCAGTTGAATGAACTGCTGCTCGGTCCAGTACGTTTCGCCGGAACGCCGCTTGGGCATTTTCTTTTTGAGCTGTTTCTTGGCCTTCAGCAGTCCCGGATCCTTGGTGTCCTCGGGGATCGAGTCGTACTTTTCACGCCACTTGTTCAATTTGACGTCGTCTTCGTGGGCGAGGGCATAAACAAAGCCGCGGTCGTCGAATTGCGGTCGCCCGGCACGGCCGAAGATCTGTTGTGCCGACGCCGTGTCGACCAGTTTGCGTTTGTCCTTGGGGCCTTTTAATAAGCTCGGCAACACGACACTTCGCGCCGGCAGATTGATTCCGGCGGCCAGCGTTTCGGTGCAGACACACATCGCCAACAGTTTGCGTTGGAACAATTCTTCGACCATGCGGCGGTAGCGGGGCATGACGCCGGCATGGTGCACGCCGACACCGCGCATCAGAATCTGTTTCAACTTCGGCCCGGCACCGGCCGCCATGTCGGCCGCGTTCAGATAGTCGGCCAACTCGGCTTGCCGTTCCTTGTCGATCAGATTTTTCCCCTTGAGCATTTCCGCGACCGTCCAGCACTGGGAGCGGGAAAAGCAGAACACCAGCGATGGGGTGCGGCGGAGTTCGTCGTCGCCGGCAGCGATTTTTTCGGCAAAGTCGTTCAAGATCTCATCGCCGATCCACTCGTATTGCAGCGGCACCTTGCGCTCATCTCCGCTGACCAGTTGCAACCGGCGGTTGTGGGCGCGGGACAGCCAGGAGGTGAATTCCAGCGAATTGCCGACGGTCGCGCTCAGCAACATCGTGCGGATGTGGGGCGGCAACAAGGCCAACGTCAATTCCCAGACGATGCCGCGTTCGGGGTCGTTGAAGGAATGAAATTCGTCCATGACGACTGACGTGACGTCGGAAAAGTCAAACGCTTCGGGGTTGAGCAAACGGTTCAGCAGGATTTCGGCGACGACGACCAGCACGGGGGCGTCGCCGTTGACGCGTCGGTTGCCCGTGACCAGTCCGACGCTGTCGGCCGGAAACCCCCAACGGACCGCACTTTCACGCAGTTCGTCCAGTTTTTGATCGGTCAGGGCGATCAGCGGGGTGGTGTAGTACATCCGCCGCCCGGTCCGCAGGGCTTCATAGACCGCGGCTTCGGCGATCATCGTTTTGCCCGTTCCGGTCGGCGCGCAGATCAACACGCCCTGGTCCCCGAGCCCCGGGTCGCCGGCAAAGTAGGCCAGCATCGCTTCCTCTTGGACCGGGTAGGGATCGTAGGGAAGCAACGAAAAGTACTCGGTGGCCAGCGAATCTCGATCCAGGTCGGGATCAACGGACGTGTGCTTGGCGGCTGCGGAAGCGTCGGCGGCAGGTTCTTGGTGATTCATGCCCATGTTGTAGCATGACCGGGGTGGGCACTGACACGGGGATGCGGCACCAAAGCGTAAGCTGCCCAGGCGTCTTGTTATGTCCGAGTCCAAGCTCCCAATGCCAGCCCGACGCGCGAGTGAGGGGCTCCCGGCGCCCCTCGCTCACGCGTCGGGCTGGCATGACCGCGTCAATTTCGAAACATCGATCGACTCCCCAAGCCACAAAGACTTTCGGCGACTCATGCAGCGTAACTCTTGGCGAGTTCTGCTACGGTTGGACGTCATTGTCGATCGGCCGGGCGTCGGGGGCTGGCCACAGCAACACGTTGCCGTCGCGGGCGGCGGTGATGACGAGGTCGCCGTCGGTGCTGCGATCGATCGCGGTGACGCCTTGGGTGTGACGCCGCAGGGCCAGGACTTCGCGACCGAAAATCACGTCCGATGCCGCGGACAGGTCGTCTTGCTGAACCGACAGACGCGGATCCCAGACGCGTGCCGATTTGTCGCGGGATGCCGTCAGCACGCGGATCGGGCTGGAACCATCGCTGACGACACAAATCGATTCGATGCGATCGGCATGACCGCGCATCACACGTGGTTTGGCATCCTTTCCGCCAGACATCTCGATCAACCAGGCGGTTTTGTCCGACGCGCCGACGGCGATGTAACGGCCATCGCCCGAAAAGGCGATGCAAGTCGGCGCGAGCCCGGCAGGTAGGCTCCACCCAAACGTCGCCGCAGCGCCATCGAGAGGCCGCACTTGGATCGATCCATTGGCACCGGCCAGCAACAACGCGTCTCCGTCGGGAGCGAACCGGACGTGCATGACCTCGGTTCCCTCGATTCCGAATTCGCGTTCCAGATCGAACCCGCTTTCGGGATCTTTCCATCGCCACAGTCGGGCCACCGCGCCGGCGCCCGATGTGACGATCCGGTAGCCGCGCCCGTCGATGCGGCTGGCAATGTCCATCCCCGTGATCGCGCCGGGGTGTGGGTTTTCCAATTTGTCGATCGCGGCCCCGGTGTCCGTTTTCCACAAACGCACACTACGACTGGCCGTGGCCGCGTACTTGCCGTCGGGGGTGAAGCAGGCATCGACGACCGATGCATGGGGGCGATAACTCTTCTGATGCTCCATCGCGCGGATCGACCAGCGAAACGCCGCTTCGCCGTTGAGCGTGATCAAGTGATCGTTTCCCGATAGCAGTCCCGCCTCGGGGGCACCGATCGCAGTCGGCAGATCGAAGGACTTGGTTTGCTTGCCGGCCAGATCGACCATCGTCACTCGCCCGCCGCGTCCGCCGAGGGCTTGGCGGCAAATCACGACTTCGCTGCCCCGGTCGCCGAATCGAGCCGAGGTCAGGTGGGGATGGTCGCCGGAGGTCTGGCCGTCGACGTCAAGTTCCGCTTCCACTTGATCCAGTCGGCGACTCTGCTCAGTCGCCAAATCCCACCAGGTCGCCGTCGTCACAAATCGATCGCGCGTCGTTTGGGCGGACAGCGTGACGGCCTGGTCACCGCGCGGCGACAAGGAAACCGAGGTCACAAATCCGTCGTGTTCCAGCCGACGACGCGTTTGCCGCGATTGGAGATCGATCTCCACCAATTGGCCGTTGTCACTGGCCACCCAAAGTGATGCATCGTCAGGGGAAATTGCGAGTTCGTTGATCCGATGGCCGCGCAACAGATCGACCGGTTGGCCGACCGGTCGGCCCGTGGTCGCGTCCCAAACGATCAAACGGCCGCCGCGATCCCCCGTGATGGCGATCGCCCCGGTGCCCGAGATCGCAAACGCGGTGACGGCCTGCTGGCCGGCGGCAAAGCGATGCAGAATCGTCGGGACGCCGCCGGAGGGATCCACGTCCCACAACAACGCTTTGGCATCGGGGCGACTGGAACCGGACAGCAATCGTCGGCCGTCACGCGAAAGCGCGAAGGCGTTGTTGATTCCCGTCCCCGTCAGGGAACCGAGTTGGGTGCCGGAGTCGACGTCCCAAATCCGGATCGTCGCATCGGCGCTACCGACGAACAAACGCTGCCCCGATGCGTCCAACTGTGCCGACATCGCCAGGAACTCGGTGCCTTCGTTCAGTTCCCCCGGGGCGCGTTCTTTGATGTTGAACCGCGAGATCTCGCGAAACGTCATCGTCGTGCGATCGATCCCGAGGATTCTGGCGGTGTGGTCGCGACTGGCAGAAATCAGACGCGATCCGGTCGCCTCCAGCCGCGCCGCCAGGATTTCATCTTGGTGCAATCGTGTCTCGTACTTCGCGGTACCGTCGGCAGATTCGTCCTGGTCCGGCGCCAGCGACCCGCGCGCCGGACAATCCCACACCCGGACCGTTCGGTCGACCGATCCGGACACGATGGCCCCGGCCCCGCTCGCATCGGCCGTGGTTTCCAGTCCGCGTACCCAACCGCCGTGCCCACGGAGCGTGTATCGCAGCGATTGATCGGCCAGATTCCAGGCCCGGATCGTGTAGTCGTCCGACCCGGTCAACAAGGTTTCATCGGCATCATCGAATCGAATCACGCCGATGGCATCGGGGTGGGCGGTCCAGTTTGCAACGACGGCTTCCCGTGGATTGTCGGTGGCCGTGAATTGAGTCGGCGAATCGGCCGGGTCGTCGATCGAGGTGATGGCTTTCTTGATCGCGGTCTCGAAATCGGTCGGACGCAATCGTTGCGGGCGCCACACGTAAACGTTTCCGCGGGTGTCGCCGGATGCGGCCAGTCGCCCGTCGGCCGACAGGGCCAAAGACACAACCGGGAAGGGATGTTGGGAGAATTCACCGATCCGGCCGAACTGGTCCTCTTGCAATCGCCACGCCACCACACGCCCCGTCTTTCCATCACTGACCGAGGCGACCAGGGTCGGCGGATCGCCGGCGGTGGATTGGTGGGCCGCCAAGGCGACGACCGGCGCGATATGCCATCCCTGGGCAACACGTTGCGGCTGGTTCGGATCCCACAGCGAAATGGTTCGATCGGACGATGCGGTCGCCAGTCTTCCGTCCGGCAGGAATATCAAATCGGTCACCGCTGCATCATGTCCGTCCAGTTGGCGGACGGTTTGCCCGGTCAGCGGATCGACCACCAGGACGGCGCCGGCTTTTGTTCCAACGGCGATCCAGCGTTCGTCATCGGCGATGTCGACGCAAGTGGCGTCCAGGTCCTTGCGAATCCAGGTCGGGCCGGGGGTACGTTCCAAATTCGACCGGTGCACCGAGGCGTCGTTGCAGACCACGACGGCGGACCGGCGGTTGGACGTGACGGCCAAGTCGATGACACCGGCCTCCAAGCGAACTTCATCGCGCGACTGATTGGCGAGTTGCCACAGATAACGCCACTCCCACGTCGGCGGATCCTTCGGAGCTGCCTGACGAATCGCTTTCAAGATCAAGCGTGCGTCGTCGAATTCGTTCCCGTCGACGCGTGCTTTCGCCAACCCGATCTGGGACAGGTAGGACTCGTAGCGTGCCCGCTGAAGGGCCACCAGCGCGGCCTGCTCGCTCGTTTCGGCCCGCTGTTGCTGGCGGAGTGCATCGGCGGCGTTTTGGTCTGCAATCTCCTTTTGTTCCTTCGCTTTTTGTGCGTTGATTTCCGCGTCGGCGCGGGCTTTGATCGCCAGTTGCAAGTTTGCTACGGCGATCCCCTTCTGCTGTTCGACCTCGGCGTTCTTCTTCTGAACTTCGGCCAGCCGGTCGGCTGCCAGTTCCTCCGACGCTATCGCCCGGTCCCGTTGCTCGGTCGCGATCTGCGTTTGCTCTTCGGCAACCTTGCGTGCGGTCTCGGCGATTTCGCGTTGCTCGTTGGCTTCATTGCGTTTGTCGTTGATCACGTACAGAGCGATGCTGCCGCCGACCAGAATGAACAGCACGCTGGCGGCGACCAGACGTCGGAATAATTGCAACCTGACCGAACGAAGCTCGCGCTGCCGCAGGCCTTCGTTCAGCTTTTCGATCAGTTCCAGGTGATCGGAGTTACTCGCATCGAGCAGCGACAACCCCAAGTCATAGTCGCCGTTGTCGTAGGCAGCGGCTGCGTGATCGATGCGACAGCGGGCGAGTCCTGAGGCGGCGGCTTGATTGCCGTCCCAAAGGTTGAGCGCCTGTTCGAAACCGTGGGCGGCCCGCGAAAAGGATTCGTAACGCGACGTCTGCTTGGCGTGTTGATACTCCTTTTCGGCGGCCGTGGAGATGGCGATGCTTTCGGAGTGTGATCGGTAGCAGCGGATCGCTTGTTGGAACGCCTGGACCGATTCATAGCGATCCTTCGGTTCGGTCGCCATCGCGCGAAGGGCGATGTCCATCAGTTCGCCGCGGTGCTGCGGCGAGACGTCTTGGATTTCGTTGTCGGCGACCTTGCGGATGCATTGGGTCACGTTTGCCGCCTGGTGCGGCGCATGACCGGTGACGATGTAGTACAGCGTCGCGCCCAGCAGATAGATGTCGCTGTGCGGGCCGATCGCGTCGACCGGACCGAGAGCCATTTCGGGGGACATGAAAGCGGGTGTTCCGCCCAGCCCGGCCGTGAAGGTGATCGACTGCTTCTTTTCGAATTCCGGCTGGGCGATCGCCAGTCCCCAATCCATTACCAAGACTTCGCCGAAATCCCCCAGCATGATGTTTTCGGGCTTAATGTCGCGGTGAATCACGCCGCGGGTGTGCGCAAACGCGATGGCGTCGCAGACCTTCAGCAAAATTTCCAGATTCTCGTCGCGTGTTTTCTCGTGGATCGTTTTCAGCCACGGTTTTCCGACCACGCGTTTCATGGCGTAAAACAACGTGTTGTCGGCCGCCACGGCGATGTCGTGGATGGGGACAATGTTGGGGTGATCCAGATCGCCGGTGACCACCGCTTCGGAAAGAAATTGTTGTCGCCGCTCCCGTTCGACCGCATCCAACCGGCCGGACTGGCGCAGCGATTGTCGCTTTTCTTTAGGGAGCGGCTTGATCACTTTGACAGCGATCATCCGGTCCAATGACGATTGGCGGGCGACATAGACGTTGCCCATCCCACCGCGTCCGAGCAATCGAATCAGTCGATAGTCCGAAGGCGCGTCGGGGTCGCGGGTCGGAATCGCCAGATCGCGCTCGCGGATGTGCAACTTCGTTTCGTGGATCGACCGCTCCACCGCCGGGCGAAGCTTCGTCGGCTGCGAACGATTGGCCTTGCTGGCACCGATCGCAGCCGACCCCCAAAACGCCGCGTCCTCTTTGCTCAATTCACGCGGATTGATCGTTTGGGAAATGTCACGGCTGTGCATCACCGAGGGGGGCGACGGATCGGGTGCGTCCGCAGGATCCAACGTGTCCTGATCGTCCCGCGCATCGGGCGGCAGCCGAATGTCCGGCGCGTCCATCGGTACGGTCACATCGATGGCATCAATCGTCGCATCAATCGGCGCATCGATCGGCTGCGAACCTCCACTGCCATCGGTTTCGATCGGTGTCGTCAGGTCGGCGGAGTCGCGGTTGTCCGCACGCGTCGCATGAATCGATTCGGCATCGAGTGTATCGGTAGTCGCATCGTTGGCGGCCGAATGACCGCGTTGACCGCCGGCAAAGATCCGCGTGGACTGGCCAGGGGTCGGCGGAATGTCCACCGTCGATTGATCCGGCGACTCGGACCATTGGACGGTTTCTTCGTTCGGGTCTGGTTCTTTGTTCGGGTCTGGTTCTTCAATCGGGTCTGGCCCGCCGCCGTGATCGGAATCCGGCCGAGTATCCTCGGGGCCGTTTTCGTCATCCGGTTTGTTTTCGTCGTCATTCTCAAAGGGGTCGGTCACTGGATTGCCCCCCGTTCGGTCGGCAGGCTTGTCGGCGGGCCGGACGGTTGCAGACGAGCTCGGAAACGCCCTGCCACGGAAAATCGGTCATCCCGGTTGATGTCTGACGGGGGCGGAACATCAACGCGATCGGCGTGATCCGTTCGCGGCCGAGAGGGGTCGAAGCTGGAGGATTGATTCGGATCCGGGCCGGATTCGCCCGGTTGCTGAGCGTCTTGATCTTGTTGTTCGTCACGATCTTCCAGATCGGCGTCGGGATCGACCGGCACCAGTCGCAAGGCGCCTCCGTCGGGGGCATCGCCGGGCAGAATCGGTTTGCCGTCACGAAGATCCACGCTCAAGATCGAACGCACGTTCCCGTCGCCGAGCACATATTGAATTTCATAGCGGCCATCGGGCAGTGATTCGAACAGTTTTTTCAGCTGATCGCCGCTGATGATGTCGTCCGGCAAACGCGTCGGCGGCACCAGGTCGTCGGCCTGTGGATCGGGCGAACGGACGCGGATTTGAAAGTACTCTTCCCGGACGATCGTGGTCGACGCGACGACCTCGGTGGTTTCCATCGATCCACCCAAAACGACGAAGGTCTGTTCGCTGCTGACGACGACGGGGGCTTGCTCGATGGTCGGAATCACGTCGCGCACCGGAAAGAAGGCGACCGGGATCGTCAGCGAGGGGATGATGAATTGGGCGGTGCCGTTTTCCAGGACCGGCGTTTGCGGCCCGTCTGCGGTCAGCGGGTTGTCGGTCGAGGAAATCAATTCGCCCTCGACCAATTGAACCTCGCTGTCGGCTTGCTGGATCGTTTGACCGGTCACCAGAATGGATTCGTGATGCCGAACCGAAAACCGCACCTGCAGCGGGTCGGTTGCGGACGTTCGACCGTTGAACCTTGAATCCAAAATGTCCGGCTCCAAATACAGATGTTCCACTTGCAACGGCGGCGCGTCACCGCTCAGCGAATCGATTTGCTGGAACCGCTGTGTCGCGGCGCCCCAGTCGATGTTGATTGTAAGCCCGCGTTCGCCTTCGTTGCCGATTTGCACCGTCAACACGCCCGTCGCATCGTTGACCGCGGCTTGTTCCAATCGATTCGTCGTGACCGTGGTCGCATCATAGAACGCGGTATCGCTGAGCCCGTCCCGCGGTCGTGTGGCAAAGATCCTGGCCACACCGACGCCGCCGCCGGTTTCGATTTGAAAGTCTCGCCCCAGAACGATCTCCGGCGCATCGATCATCACCGCACCGGCGCTGCTTTGCCCGGCATCGATCTGCACCAGGTCGCCCAAGTGAATCAACCGCTCGGCCTGCAACCGAATTCGACCATTCGCTCCGCCCGCGACAATCTCTTCGTCACCTTGCAATGAGTCCAGGTCTGCAACGAGCATTGCATCGGAAACTCGAATGGAATCGCCCGCGTGAATACGGATTTCTCCGTTGGTCGTCGAGAGGACTTCGCGATCATCGTTTCGATCCGACGACGCCAACCGGATCGAATCGAGTTCTTGGATCTGTGCGTCACCACGTGTGATGCCGTCGACACGAAGCACCAAATCATTGACGTTGGTGACCAGCCGAATCGCATCGCTCCCGTCGCCGGTCGCGTTGCCGCTGGTGACGCTCAAATCGTCTGCGACCACCAACGAGTCGGCACCGAAGGACAGCACATCATCGCCGGCAACGAGATCGACGTCGGTGACGTTGTCTTGGTCCAGTGATGTACTGCGGGTCGCGGCGACAATGGATCCAACCATGATGTCGCTGTCGGCGGCCGTTGTGACCAGTCGCACATCACGGTGCTCGTCGCCATCCAGGCCACTGGCGTTCTCGGAACGCACCTGATGGGCCACGATGTCCCCCGTCGCAACGATCTCGATGCGTCCGTCGCTGGTCCGCACGTCGACCAACTCGATGCTTGCTCCTTCGGCGATCTCCAACACACCCGCTTGTTGAACGGTCGCAACCAGCTCTTTGATTTCGGTTTCGATCGCGTTGCCGTCGCCGATGCCGTCGGCGACTTCGATTTGAACGCGTCCCGATTCTGCGACCAGGTCGACGTGTTGATCGCCGGCATCGACGAGCGATCCGAACGCGGATTCGATTTGAATCGCCAGCCCGTCGGCCGCCGAGCGGACCGAGGAGACGAATAGATTTCCGGGGACCTGCAAGAATGCCGTACCGCGGCCCGCATCGATCCAGGAACCGTCTTGTAGCGCGATGGTGCTAGCCTGTGAATCCGCCGCGTTGCCCGCCGTCAAACGAACGCTGCCATCGGTCGACGTTAAGTTTCCTGAGGGCGTGAACACGATGTTTCGGCGAGCGGCGAGGGTCACGTCGCCCTGATCGCTGGTGATCTCGCCGCGGACGGTGATGTCGGATTGCCCGACCAGGTTCTGCAGCAGGATGTCCCCGGCCCCGGCGGCCGACAGCGCGGCGCCGGCGGGCTGGGACAAGACATCGATCGACGCGGATTCGGTCAACACGCTCACGTCGCCGTCGGCATTCGTGACTTGTCCGACACTCAACCGATCATCGCCGGCGTGTCGAATCAAGATCTCACCGGCGCCGCCGCTGAACACACGCGACAGTGTGACGGTGCCGTCGGCCCGGATATCCAATCGAATCGCACCCTGGTCCGTCACGGCCTGCAGGTCCGACAAACCGGTCACCTTCAGCGTGTCCGCGGCACCGATGCCGGATCGGGCGTTCAACAGAATTTCACGCCCAATCAAGTCGATTCCGTTATCAGAATCCGCATCGTCGATCGTGACCGCGTCGATCTGGATACGCCCGTCGCCGGCATCGACCAATCCAATCGGAAGTGCTCCGGTGGCGGACGGAATTCCCGAAGAGTCGTCGCTGGCGACGAAGATTGATCCCCCAGTCCCAGACGTGGTGGCAGAAAAGGATTGTCGCGCGACGACGTTGATGGGAACCGCGGCCGAACCGATCGAGGCGACGGCGCCGGGCATGTTCGATTGTCCCGGATACAACTCCCCGGCCGCAATCAACACGACGTCGCCGGCGACGTTGACGCTCCCTTGCCCGGGTTCCGCAACGACGTTGCCTGCGGCGACCAGCGTCACCGGACCGCCCGTGGTCACCGCCGACCCCAATCTCAAATCCCCGGCGACTTGAACGTCGATCGCGTCAGCGGCAGAAACGAACACAAGCAAGTCGTCCGCCCCATCGCGAACCACAACCGCCTGGGCCGCCGACAAATCAACCTCACCGATGGCGTTGGTGATCGATCCCAGGTCCAGATCGCCGCTGGAGACGGCGGTGACCCGCGCCGCGTCGATCTTGGCCCCCGCGGCTTGTTCAACCGACCCGATCTCGCCCAGCCCATCGCTACGACCGAGCACCAATGTGCCCGCCGGGGCCGAGATCTGTCCGAGTCGATAGTCACCGCCGTGCAAGGACACGGCGTCGTCGGTCGCGGCGCTGCGGAGGTCGGCGAGCGACAAATCACTGATCGGGGCATCCGAATCGATCACCACGTGTCCGTCGGATGCATCGACGATCGAACGGATGACCAGCTGGTCGTCGGCAACAATTTGAACATCACCGCCGCCGACGAGTGTCAAATCACCATCGATCGTCACCGATTCGGCCTCCAGCCGCATCCCCCGGACGACGCCCGGCGAACCGAACTGGAAATCGGCGTCCCAGATCAGCTGGTCATTGCCCGAACCGCCGACAACGACGGGCACAGCACGGAAGTCCTGGCTGAATCCGGAAAACTGCAACCGGTCGTCCCCGCCGCCGCCATCGATCGACAGACCGTCCGCCGGAGCTTCGAAAGTCAGCTCGCCCGAAAGACCGCCGCTGGTCAGCTGCCACCGGCTCATCGACGGATCCGCGTCCGGCTGAACGACCAGTTGATCGTCCGCAGCGGTCAGTCGTGCCGACAGAACGGACGTCGGCAGTTGCAAATCGACTTGGGAGACGCCGATCAACGTGACGTCGTAGTCCGGCGCGAACGACGGCGCATGCCGGGCAGTCAAACGCAGCTCGCCGGCGGTTTGATAGACGATGTCGAACTGTTTGGGCGAATCCACACTGCCGCGATCACTGTCGATCATCCAGACCGCACCATCACCCATCACTTGGGAGGTGTCAAACACGATGTCGGCATCAAAGTGCAGCGGTGTGGCGCCGGTTCCGACGAAACCGTCGACGTCAATGTACAGCTGTGACTGGTCGATGGTGGCATCAAGGATCAAGGTGCCACCATTCATTCCGGCGATGGGGCGAATCGTCGGGGTGGCCGTCTGTGCATCGGCGAACGAATCACCACTGCGAATTTCCAAGTTGACGCCGTTTCGGTCGACCAGCGTCACCTTGTCGACCGTCTGCACGTGATCCCCCGCGGTCACGATCGCGACGTCATTTCCGTCGCCGCCGAAGTAGGTGATGAACGCCGGCACCGCGTCCGCCCCGGGACCGAACTGGGTCAAGATGCGTGCCCCTTCGAACAATTCACGCGGCGTCGCCAAACGATTTCCGTCCGCGTCGAACTCGCTGTAAAACCGCCCCATCACCGATTGCGACGAATCGTTATGCAGGATCAGCAATTCGGTGTCACCGGGCAAGGCAGTGGTAATGTCCAACCGCAACAATGCGCCGCCCAGATCGATCGGCTGGTCGGTGACACCGACCGAGTCGAACGCATCGCCGGCGCTCGGCCCGTCGACGTCGACCACAAACACGGCATCGCGGTCGAGAGTCAATGAACCGAATTGCGGCTGCCCGGTTGCCGCGCCGCTGGTGAACCCGTCGGGCGCCAAGCTGCCACCGTTGATCGTGACGGCACCGGAGATCGTTCCGCTGCCGGAGAGTACACCGTCGGCCTGGACATCGACCGTTGCGTCGCCGCTGATGCTTCCGTCGACGCGCAGCGTTCCGCCGATGACGACGAAATCCGCATCGGAGGTGGTGTCATGCACGACAACCAACGTGCCGTCGCCGTGTTTTTCGATTCCCACCACGTCCTGGGAAACGATGGACATGGCATCGAGCTGGACGACGCGATCCGGCTGGACCGAAATCAATGGATCAAATTGCACGTCGGCCGATCGCAGCAGCGTGTCCGTTTCAAACTCAACCGCGTTTTGAAACGTCACGGAACCGTCGGCCAGAATTTGCCGCGTTGACATCGCCGCGGCGACGACCTGAGTTCCTCCGCCCGCGGCCAGCGTGATGTCTTGCCAATCGGTCAAGTCGGCGTCCAAGCGGATCGCGGCTTGAGCCTCCAGCGACAATCGATCGCCGCCGGAAAATGTGCCCCGCAGCGTCAGTGCGTCACCGGCCGACAGCGAGACCTGATCGTCGGAGTTGAGCGTGCGAAGATCGCCATCGAGAAGCAAGTCCTGGTCCGCCGTCAGCTGCGACAACGCTTGCTGAAACACGACATCGCCGGTCAGTTCGAGATTGCCTCCGACGCCAGCCGACGTGTCGAACGAACGAATCGACGCGCCGAACAGTCGCAGTTGATCGGCGGAAAGCACGACATCGCCGCCATCGACGGAGATGTCGCGAACGTCCAACTCATCCGCCGCGACGACAAACGCGGCCAAATCCGGGGCGCCCGCCTGTGAGAATCCGCCGACGTTTCCGCGAATGTCGACATACCCGCCCTGGGACGATCCGGTTGCATCGATGGTCAGTCGCCCCGCCGCCATGGATGCATCCGAGACGACCGGGCCGAACCAAGTCACGTCGCCGGCGACCGTTGCCCCCAATCCGGTCTGGATCAGCACCTCACCGACAAGACTCGAATTGCCACCCAACAGCACATTGCCGCCGGCGGATGTGATCGACGCGTCGCTGAGCAATACGTTCGGCGCGTTCAGGGACACACTGCCGTCGAGGCCCGCAGCCGAGGTGTCCACGGTGCCGGTGATCGACAGTTGATCGGTCGCCACCATCACAATCGATCCGGTCTCGGCGACGACCGCTCCGCTGGCGAGGATCTGGTTCGAACGCAGATTGATGGTCCCGGCCGAAACGTCCCCCTGCAACGTGGTTGCGTCCATCGCGTCAAGCGACAACGTGCCCCGGATTTCAACGTCACCCAAAAGTTCAACTTCGGTCGCACCGGCGACACGCACGTCGTCGACCAAGCTGCCGTCGGAGGCGTCCAATTGCCCGATGCGAATCAACGAGTCAGCACTAGGATCAAATTCAATGAACAAACGGGTGCTGTCCGACGACGCGCTGGTGATCGCGTCCCGCCAATCCACCTCGCCCGATCCGCCGATCAAACGCACACTGCCGTCCAACGTGACCGTTCCATCGACGTTGAAGGCCCCCGAACCGACGTCGATCTGCGTCAGTCCGCTTGGCGGGGCGGCCCCGATCCGCACGCCGCCATTCAGGGTCACGTCGCGGTCGGCAAATTGAATCGACGTGCCGCTCGGTGACAGCTCAATCGTTTCGGCAGTGATGTCGATGTCGGTTGCCGGTGAAGGCGACGTGACCGGTTGGAATTCCAACGTGACGCGGTCATCGCCGCCACCGTCGACCACGTCCAAATTGATTCCATCGGGCAATTCGATTCGCAGCAGATCGTCGCCGCCACCCAGATCAATTGTGACTTGGCCGCCGGCAATCTCGGAAACCGCCAGCGGATCGCTCGGATCGCCCGTCGCGCCGCCGGTGTGGCCGCTGATCGGAATCACCGTGCCGTTGCCGTCGGTCAGCTGGATCTCATCTCCGGCCCCAACGGTTTGCAGGTGGACTTCGTCGTTGGCCAGATCGCCGAAAATCAACAGCCCACTGGCGGCCGAGAGTTCCGCCGTGGCATTGAGGACGATCCGCGGCTCCAACGGCGTCAGTCGTGGCACGAATCGCTCACGCGTCGGGCTGACATCATGCTGTTGACTCTGCCACCTTGAGAACAAGCCGTCGAGCGATTCAGCGATTCGCTCCCAGATCCCCCCCCAACTTTGACGGCTCCATCGCTTGCCGCCCCAGTCGTCGCCGCAAACCGGCGTCGTCTGACGCAGCGCAGCGGCCAGCCGCGGACGTGGGGAACGATCCAGGGACGTCGGCGAGGCGTGGATGGGGGCGTTGAAGGGGGTCACGAACAGCCCTTGACTCTGCGCAAATCAGACAATCTCGGCACACCGGACAGACGACAAGCACGATCGCGACCGAGAGGCCGCAATCATCCGGCTTGTTAATTAGGCGAAAATCTTCCGGAGATACCGATTTTAATAGCAGCCGCCGGCAACCGTAGTCGAAAAACCACAGGGATAGGCTTTCAACCTGCCCAGCATGCGAGCGTGGCAAAACGTCACGGTCTGCACGCTCGCGTTTAGAACACGTCGCGGCCCCAAAACCGCCGCCGAATCGCCTCGCTACCCCGTTTCGCCATGAAAACGCAGACGCTCGCACTGATCGTCACTTTGGCCGTCGGCTCCAGCGTGGTCGGCCAGGACGCCGGCGACCCGCTGCGACTTTCACCCGTCCAGGTCGACGACGTCAGCCAGCCGTCGCCAGCGGAGCAATCGCAAGTCGAAATCTTGCAAGATGCATCCAGCCCGAAAGATGACATCCGCGAAAACGCCGCCCAAGCCGGTGGATTCACCCGATTGTCCAAACCGATGTCACAGATCCAACTCTCGGGGCTGTCGACGTCGGCCGATGTTTCACGCCCGGGTTCCACAGCGCCGGACGTTCGCTGGATGACCGCTGCGGAGGGTCACCTTCAGAACGAACTCGAATCGATCACCACCTACGCGCGGCGGCGGTTGTATTTCGAAGACGCCGCACTCGAACGCTGCGGCAGATCCGACCAAGTGCTTTCGAATGGGATCCTGACCAATTTGCATTCCGGAGTGAAGTTTCTGGTCGACACGACACTGTTGCCGTTTCGCATGATCCGACAGCGGCCGGATGAACTGGTGGGCGCCGTTGCTGAGTGACTGGGCCTGAGTGAATCGGGAAGTGGTCTTGGCGAGCCCGCCTTGACTTTGATAAGTCCCAAGGTTCGATGCTCCACGCGTGCACGAGCCGCCTGGCCGTCACCGATACATTCCCGTCAAAACCGTGGTTCTGGAAACGGAATGCCCTCTCAACCAACCCCGCTGACTGACATGACGCAACATCATCGCTTACGCAATCTCACCTGCGGCGGCATCGCCGCAGTCCTCTGCGTATTGGCGTGTGGATGTCACGACGGGCCGTTGTACGGTCTGAAACGGATCAACCCGTATTATTCGATGCGGGAATGGAAGCGTGACCGCGAATTGGGGGTCACCGATCACGAGCGACGTGAAGAGCTGGCATCGCTGGCCGGCCAAATCGGCGACATGAGTGACAAGGAACAGGCGAAGTGGGCGCCCCACTTGGATCGCATCCTGGAAAACGATCCCAGCCCCGAAATGCGGCGATTGTCGATCCTTGCGGCTGCAAAATTAAAAACCCCCGGTGCCATCGAAATGATCGAGCGTGGGCTGGACGACGAAAGTTTGAAAGTCCAGATGGAAGCCTGTCGTTCGCTGGGCAAACGGCGTGAACCGGAAGCCGCGCAGTTGCTCGCGTCGACGCTGGGGACGACGCCCGAATTGGATGTGAAGAACTCGGCGATCGCGGCACTGGGCAACCACAAGGGGACGATACCCGTCCAGTCATTGCGGCTGGCGCTGGAGGACCGTGATCCGGCCACCATCGATCTGGCGATGAACAGCTTGAAAGGTGTCATCGGCAAGGACTATGGCAACGATCCCAAGCAATGGATCGCAGCGATCGACGGACAGGCCTCGCCCACCGACGCCACGGCAGAATCCGAAGACGACGTCCGCATCGCCGCCGAAGACGACGGGGCAACCCTGCGGTAGCGTTTCGGCTACACCAGGATTCGGCAGGTTTCGAATCCAGTGGGCGATGTTCGTAAGCCTCCGTTTGGGGCGTCCGCCTCCGGGTACCCCATCATTCTGCCCCGAATCATTCTACCATCCAACTCCCAACTCCCAACTCCCAACTCCCAACTCCCAACTCCCAACTCCCAACTCCCAACTCCCAACTCCCAACTCCCAACTCCCAACTCCCAACTCCCAACTCCCAACTCCCAACCCGCCCCCATGCCCCTCCAACGTCGAACCTTCCTCACCGGCACCGCTGCCGCCGCGACACTCGCCTCGGCACCCAAGATCCACGCGGCCTCCAAAAACAAGACCTACCGCACGGCACTGATCGGAGCCGGTTGGTGGGGGATGAACATCCTGCGTGAAGCGATGGCCGGTGGGCAAACCAAAGTCGTTGGGCTGTGCGATGTGGATTCGGACCGACTGGAGATCAACGCCGAAGAAGTCACCGACCTGTCCGGCGACACCCCGCGGACTTACCGCGACTATCGCGAGCTGTTCGAAAAGGAAGACGTCGAAATTGCGATCATCGCCACGCCGGATCACTGGCACGCGCTCAATGCGTTGGCGGCGATCGAGGCGGGGGCACATGTTTTCATCGAGAAACCGACCGGCCACACGATCGGCGAAAGCCAAGCCGTCCTCGCCGCCTCACAAGCCGCCGATCGATTGGTCCAGGTCGGGCTGCATCGGCGCATCGGCCCCCACCACGTCTCGGGCATGAAATTCCTGAAGGACGGCGGCGCAGGCGACATCGGGTTGGTGCGAATGTTTGTGCACAGCCGCGGCGGAGCAGAAAAGCCGACGCGAAACAGCGAGCCGCCGGAAAACCTCGATTGGGACATGTACTGCGGCCCCGCGCCGCTGCGTCCCTATTGCCGGCGGATCCATCCCGGCGGCTTCCGGCACTTTCTGGATTTCGCCAACGGGACGCTCGGTGACTGGGGCGTCCATTGGCTGGACCAGATGCTCTGGTGGAGCGACCAGCAAGCCCCCAAAAGCGTTCATTCCACCGGCGGACGACCGATCGCCGGAACGCCGGTGCTCAACGACGACGAACAAACGACCGACGCCCCCGATCACCAAACCGCCACATACGAATTCGATTCCTTCACCGCGACCTGGGAACATCGCAAGTTCGCCGGGCAGGGACCGGAGCAGACCAGCATCGGATGCTACTTCTTCGGCACCCAGGGAACCTTCCACATCGGCTGGCGCGACGGTTGGACGTTCTACCCGGCCGACGGCAAGAAGCAAGTGATCCACCAAGACGCCGAGCTGCAAGAACCCGACGGGCACAACCTGAAACTGCTCTACGCCGATTTCCTTCGATCAATCGAAACCGGCAGCCGCCCGGTCGCCGACATCACCGTCGGGCACCAAGCCACCACGCTCGCCCTCTTGGGCATGCTGTCGATGAAACTCGGCCGTAGCGTCCGCTGGGATGCGGGCGCCCAGCAGATCCTCGGCGACGACGAAGCCAACGGAATGCTGCGACGAAAATACCGCCAGCCTTGGACCTATCCTGAAATCGGTTAGTCACTACCGCAGCAACCGGGTGTACTGCATTCGAAACGCCCCATCGTATTGTCGGTCGCTCGATGTCAGCGGAACGGCGTAACCGGCCGTCAACTGACCTTGCTGTTTGAACTCAAACGTCGTTCCCACCACCGCGCTCGTCAAGCTGGTCGTTCCGCCCCAATTACCCACCTGGATATTGCCGGCGGTCACGATCGACGCGTCGTCGCCGAGTGAATTGGTGTGGTGGACCTCCACCGTCGGAATGATCCCCGACAAGCAAGCTGCGTCATCGTTGCGATAGGCCCAACATCCCAACGCGACATCAAAGAAGAAGTAGTCGGGATCGTCAAATGAGCCCGCTGCTTGAAGTCCTTGTCCGGAGTTCGTCCAGACATCGTTTTCGTCGGTCGCAAAACTGAATTGGGTGAACCCTTGCGCGAACCACTTCTGCGACGGCATGTACAGCCATCCGAGGAACGGTTGAATTTGCACCGCGTCGTTTTCAACACGCAATAATGGCGTGCCGTCGGCAAGGTCGACGGCGATGTCGTCCGCGGTCGAGAACCCAAATCCGACTCCGCCGGTCAACGCATAGGTGTCGGTGCCGTACAACAACGCTTTGACGTACAGCATGATGTTGCCCAGTTCGGCGCTGGATCCGTTGGAAACCGCCGTGCTGGTCGCGGTCAGATCGCTGACCGCATCGGTCGCGAACGGGATTCGCAGCTCGACCGAAGCCTGTCCGCCCAGGAACGTCTTTTCAAACCCGGGCGTGAACCGGTTCAGTCCGCTCGACGCATTGCTCGCGACCACGTCATCGAAATAGCTGTAATTGAAGAACACGCGATCCTGCGGCAACACGCTTCCGCCCTCGGCGATCTTCATCGATCCGACGCCGCCATTGGCCGCGCTCGGCAGCGCCGTGTCGAAGCGAATCAGATAGTCGTAAAAATAGTAGGCGTCCAAGTCTTCGCCGCCGTTCATCGAATCCGTCCCGCCTTGCAACATCGCTCCCGACGCATTCGCGTCAAAGACGGTCGTCCCCGTTAGCGCATTACGACTTTGGAAAGCCGCATGGACGCCCGTGTCGTAAGTGCCCGGCGGCGGTTGCAGCAGGATGATGTCATAGGCCTGTGCGGTCGAAGCCAGTTGGGCTTGGATTTGTGAGATCGTATCGGTAGTGGTCAACGTCGCGTTGCCGGCGATCGTGCCGGCCAGGCTGGCTGCGGGCAACGTCCCGCTGGCGCGAAAGATCGCTTGGGCTTGTTGCACCGACGCCAGACTGCTCGCATAAATCCCGACCGGCCCGGATTCGGAGATCGTCAAGGTGTTCGCCCCCGGCGGAAGTGTTGCGGGAGCATCCAGATCGTCGGCGAACACGAACACACGGTCCAGCCGATAATCGCCCACCGCCCGAGTCTGCGGGCCGGCAAAGAAATCCCCGATCATCGAGGGCAGCCGATCCTGCAGCGTCAGGCACCGGCGCGGGCTGCTTTGAAACATCGCGTCGCAGCATTCATCCAAACTGTCGCAGTCGACTTCGTCACAAAGCGTCGCGTCACTCCATGCTTCGGGCAAGTCATCCTGGCCCTGCAGCAATGGAGCGCCCGCGGAATACAGTAAGGCAGCCGCAAGAAGGCGAAAAACAATCCGTCGAGCCATCACCAGGACCTCCCTGTCCAACCGTTGACGTCGAGGCCCGCTGGCAAGCCACGGCCCTCGCACTTCCCCCGCTTCCGCTGAGCTGTCATCGCCCCTCGGCCCGGCAATCAGGCGACACGCCGGAGCCAACTCAACCACTCTGCAGACTGGTATCGGCGGGCTGCTTGTAGCAATCGCACCGGTTCAACCGAATTCAGCCCCGACACGATCCGGTTGAGTGTGACAATCGCTACGAGCGAGATGGTTTACGTAACCGGTAAAGTTTGCCGGGAGCGAGGGACAGAAAAATGGGGGGCAGGAAAATGAGGCAAGTCGGATAGCTCGTGACCATGTTGACGATCATTGGCCAACGGCCATGCGCAACACTTGACCGAGCCCGCAAATCAACCCCCGTCCCTTTTAGGCCCGTCCCTTTTAGGCCCGTCCCTTTTAGGCCGTCCCCGGCGGATGAACGACAAATGAAACGGTGGGCATGTTGATTCTCCACAGCTTATGACTGGACTGTGAAATTAGCACCAGGATTGGTCCGTCTGGCTCTCGCTCCCAGACTGCCGAAACGTCGATCTCAGAAGTGCCGTTTTCAAGTCCTTGCTCAACGATCGGATCTTGGCCAATTCGATTGATCCAAAACGAGTATGGCTTTTGAACATATTTGCGTTTAACGTGCTCAAGGGGATCCATCGGTAGCGTGTCTCGTGCACTAGAACCTAGGGAATCGTGTGCCACGGCACCAGGGAAGTGGAATCTGAATCCGCGCCGCGCCCACGCCGTGAGTATGAAACAGAAACTGCAAGTGGATACACCAGAGTTGACGTCCAAGAACGGTCCAGTAGTGATGGCCACCGTGAAGTGCGATTCCAAACGTGCGATTCCCGAGTGTAATCTTGTATTCGATGATCGTCGTCAACCCCGTTGCATCAGTCGCGAATGTCGGAGCGTTTAGCGCGTATCGATAAAAGTTCACATCCTCCGAATCGATCCCAAGGGGATCTTGTTGCAGGAACCTTCCAGTCAACGGCGACATGAATCGGGCTCTGAAGAAGTAATCGTTTGTTGAGAAGTCCAATTCTCGCCCCGTGAAGTTGTACCGGTCGGCGATGTCAGGATTTGTGCGAGTGAGGAGCGATCCAAAAACACCGAATTCGCTGCGGTTCTGTGAACCAATTCCCGCTCCATTGATGTCTCGGATCGAACGCAGGTGATCGGCAAGGTACCAGGACGTGCCTTCCCCAGATCTATATCGCGCCAGGTTTTGATCCATTTCGTCTCGGAACAGATAGGTGCCGATCCTCTCTCCCGTTTGCCGGAGGTCAGTCCAAACATTACTATCGCTGAGCACGAAAAAGGTCTGCTCAGCAACTCCGGCGTTTTCTCCATCCCCATCGGCGTGATCCGCAATTTTGCGTCCGTGGACATCGTAGGTGTAGCGGACGCTTTGGGTCAGGATGGCTCCCGAGGTGGGATTCTGGAGTTCACCCGGATCGCTGCTCCAATCGTCGACTCGAACGAGGCGATTGTGGTGATCGTAGTGGAAGGTGCGTGTTTCACCGGTCGTTCGGTGGACTCGCTTGATCTGGTTGCCTTCGCCGTCATAGAAGTACTCGTAGACTCCGTCGCTTCGCAGTTGGTTTGCCGGTCCGGCGGGGCTGTAGGTTTGTTCGACGTAATTACCGGGCTCTCCGACACGTGACGTCAGGCGATTGCCGTTGGCGTCGTAGGTGTAGTGTTCGTCGGCTTGGCCGCTGAAGATGGCGTCGGTGAGTTGACCGGTCAGGTCATAGCCGTACGTGATGCTTTGGGCGTACTGCGGATCTTGGTGCGTGCGTTCTTCGGCGGTTAGCAGCCCTCCAAAATCGTAGTCGTAATCGTATCCGGCCAGGAGTTCGTCGACGGCGTTGCGGTGGATCAGCTCATCCGATCGGCCGGCGGTGTCGTAGGTCCGCTCGGTTCGGCCGATCAGCGTGTTGGCATCCAGGTCCGAGTAACGGCGGACTTCTTTCTCTCGGCCGGCGGCGTTGTAAAAGAAATCCACGCGTGCCGGGTCGACGTCTGGTGTTTCACCCACGGGAACATCGGCGTCGTACCATTCCCTGATCCACAGACGGTTTCGTGAATCGTATTCGGATTTGACGGTGACACCGGCATCGTCGTACGTCTTGGTGAGGTTCCCCTGCGCATCATACTCGTAGTTCAAAATCACCCGCGGGACATCCCGATCACCTATCGGGTTGTTGTCGACCGAAGTCAGCCGGTTCAATTCGTCATAGGTGTGCAGGTAACGACTGTTCGAATCACTCGCCGTCAGCATGTTGCCGAGCACGTCATAAGTGAACTGGATCGTTTCCACCGACGCGTTCGGATCGGTCGCATGGTCGGGGGCGTTGTACCAACGCTCTTCTACCAGTCGGCCTGCGTGGTCGTATTCGAACTCACGCCGTCGGGCATTGCGATCGATCGTCTTGCTCTGATTGCCTTCGGCGTCATAGCAGGTCAACCGAACATGATCGGCGGCCGTGTTGGTGTGGCAATCCGCACCGCTCGGGTCGTCGTAGAGAGGATCGCGCGGATCGGATGGATTCGCAGGTGAGACCGGATCCACCGGAGCGATTTGTTCCAGCAACTCATCGTTGGATAGCGATTGCAAACTGGCATCCGCGCCGACCAGATCCACCCAATAGAACGGATCACGCTCTTCCACCACGCGGTTCAATTCATCATAAACCCATGTCGTGATGTTGCCGACGGGATCCTGCAGCAGCACACGATTACCTTGGGCGTCATAGCGGTACTGCACGACACCACCTTCGGCATCCGTCTGGCGGATCAACCGATCGTTTTGGTCGTAGCCGTAATCGGTGATTCGGCTGAATCGATCATCAATCGGCGTGGCGGGCGATTCGGTCAGGTTGCCGTTGGCGTCAATGGACTCTGGACTGACAATGATTTCCCAGTCCAGAAGTTGATCGTCGTAAAACTTGCGTACGATGGTGGGCGGATGATTCGGATCCCCCGCCACTCCCGTTGTCTCTTCGGTAACGCGTCCTGCCGAATCGTATTTGGTTTCCATCTGTTCAACGAGCGTCCCATCAGCCTCGTAAGAAGCCTCGCGAGTGACTAGACCGAATCGGTTGTACCGGAAGGTCTCGTAGCTCCCATCCGCGTAGGTTATCCGTGACGGTGAACCACAGGGACACGCAGCGGTATAATCGAAGGTCGTCGTATTGCCGTTGAAGTCGGTGAATGTCGTCCTGCGTCCCCGGCCATCGTAGGTGAACGCCGATGAATTTCCTTCGGCATTGACGATTCGCATCAGATTCCCGCGCGCGTCATAGCTAAAGGCGGTTGTGGCACCGGACGCATCCTGAACAGAGTTGACTCGGTTGCCGCTGTCATAGGTGAACGTTGTCAAAACCGGCTCGGCGAACGGTTCAGATTCGGTGCCCAACTCGATCACACGAAGGATGTTACCGCGATTGTCATACTCACGTTCGGAGACAAATCCCAGCCGGTCAATGATACGGGTTTCCAGATCGGGGTTGTGCGGGTCCCCGTACTCGCGATACGTCACCGCTCCCAGCGGATCCTTTTCCTCGACCACGTTGCCTCGATCATCGTAGGTCAGTTTCGTTGGATTCCCATTGGCATCACGAACCAACGCCGAATTCGACGCGACGTCGACATCCCGATCGTCGATGCGATTTCCGGTTGCGTCAACAACACCTTTAAACTCCCATTGCCGTGAATCAGGATGTTGTTCGTAAACCACTGTTAGGACCGCATCACCTTGGGGATCGAATCCCTGGTCCAAGTAATGCGCAGGATGGTCGCGATACGTGTAGGAAGTCGTCAGCCCGGCCAAATCAGTCAAACTGCGCAGATCTCCGCCGACATCGTATTGGTAAACCACCTTGTCGCCCGACGGCTGCACCACTTCAGTGATCCGGCCTTTCGCGTCACGAACGAACTTGACCGAGGCACCGCTGGAGTGCGAAATTCCATCATCGCTGAAGGTGACGGTGTTGCCGTTGAGGTCGGTGATGGTTTGCAGACCGTCGAATTGGTTGTAGCGGTATTTGAGGCCTTCTTTGGTCGTCAGCGTGTAGGTGTCGGGGTTGATCCCGCCGGCCAACGCACCGACGATGCCGCCGACGGCGACGGTTTTCTGGTCGATGGTGAGCGTGTCATAGACGCCGGGGTCGGGCGTGAAGACCGGACGGCCGGTCGATCCGAAAAAGCTGCCGCGGATGTCGGTGACGTCATAGGTGAATCCGACCCGCTGGCCGTCGGGATTCGTCAAGTACACCTTCGTCTTTCCAGCGACAAATTTGTCGTTGCCGAAACTGAGTGCGCCCCCTGTACCAACGGCCCCCGCTTCGAAGATCCGTGCATCCTGCACGCCCAGACTCCAGCCGTAGCCGAAGTCGCCTTCGTCGCCCGCATTGAGCGTGTCGTAGACTCGTGTGACGTTGATCGGGATTCCGACCAACGGGATGCTCAGGTCGGTGAACTCCAGACGGAAATTCCCCAGTTGCAAGTTGCCTTCGACGTTGACCAACGTCGGCTGCACGTAGCCTCGACCGTTGACGTCATAAGCCGCCACGACGATCGCGTAACCGTCCTTGGAAACCGCCGAACTATCGAACACCGCCAACTGGCCGGCATGGACTTCCTCGGTCCCCTCGTTGATCATCACCCAATCGGGATCGGACAGGTTGATCCCGGTCAAGGAAACCTTGTCGGCTCGCGCATAAAACACGCGGTAATACCACAGGTTGTCTTCCGGGTCGTCGACCGTGCCTTCGATCGTCACCAATCCCATCACGTTCTCACCGACCTCCGGCGACGTGATGACGACTTCCGGCGGTTGATTGTCGGTGGGATCGAATCCGGGATGCGGCGGCAGGTCGGGGGGGATCACCGTTCCCGGATCGTTCGGATTGTTTGGATCAACGGGCTGGTTCGGCCGCGACGGATCGACGATCGTGACCGTCCCGTCGCTTTCGCCGCGCAGTCCCGCCGTGTCGCTCGCGAACGCTTCCAACGCGACCGCGCCGGCGGTCTGGCCGGTCAAGACGACCGCACCGGTGTCGTCCAGCGTCACCATCGCGCCGTCGACGATCAAGCCGACGTCCACCACCCCGACGTTGTCCGACGCCAACACTCTGACCGTGTAACTGGATCCCTGGTCCACCTGGCCGTCGCCTTGGAAGGTCCGATCGCCGGAAATAATGGTGAAGGAAACCTGCGGCGGGATTGTGTCGTCCAGCAACGTGATCTGCCACGTGTCGCTTGCCGATTGCCCACGGTTGTCCGCAACGGTCACCGTCACGTCGGCGGCGTCTTCGGAAAAACCATCGGTCTGCCAGATGATCCGTCCGAATCGATCGATTGTCATCCCATCGGGGGCATCATCGTTCAATCGGTACGTCAACGGGTCGCCTTCGGGATCGCTGGCGCGAACGGTGTAGCGGTACGTCGCCCCGCGCACGACGCTGTCGATCGGCGTCGAATTGATCTGGGGCGCGCTGTTGACCGCGACGGACAACAGATAGGTTTGTGTCGAAGTTGCACCATGGTCGTCGGTCGCAGTCACGATCACCGTCGGACTCGGATCCTGTTCGGCCGGTGTCCAAGTGATCAACCCCGCGTCGTCGATCGTCAGCGTCGCCGGTAGATCGCCTGCGATCGAGAACGTCACCGCGTCGCCATCGGGATCAACCCCGCGGACCTGATACGTGTACAGCGTCCCGGCTTCGGCGGCAAAAATGGGCGTTGATGTGATGATCGGCGCACGGTTGCCCACCGTTCCCTTGCTCGGGTCGCCGGGGACGAGCAGTTCGTCGGAGGACTTGACGACGATCGTGTACGCTTGCGTTCCGGTATCCAGTCCATCGCTGACTTCGACCAAGACGTCGTGCGAGTCGACTTGGGCGGCCGTCGGCGTCCAGCGAATCAGGCCGGTCGTTTCGTTGATCTCCATCCCGTCAGGAGCTTCCAGCAATTTCCACGTTAGCGGGTCATTCTCCAAATCATCGCCGCGGACCGCGTACAAGTACACGCGGTCACTGTAACCGACCGTCGGCGGGATCGAGACGATCGCTGGGGCGACGTTGTTGCACCCGACGTCGATGCCGAATCGTTGCGTCGCCTGACCGACCAGCACATCGGTCGCGGTGACCTCAACGAAATGGCTGCCGATCTGCGATTCATCGGGAGTCCAGCGGACGACACCCGTATACGGATCGATCGACATGCCGCGCGGTGCGACCGTCAATTCCCAGCTGACCGGGTCTCCATCGGGATCACGTGCGACGGCATCGTATCGATAGTCGCGGCCGCTGACCCAGTGGGTCGGCGGGACGGAAATAATTTCCGGCAGTTGGTTGATGTCGACCGATGCGACGCTGAGGTCAAACGACTGCGTCGCCACACCACCGCGACCGTCACTGACCTGGATTTCGATCGCGTTGCTGGACGCAGCAGTCGGCGAAGGCGTCCAGCGGAGGATTCCTCCGTCGGTGATCTGCATGCCGGTGGGCGGATCGATCAATTGATAGGTCAGTGTGTCGCCGTCGGGGTCGGAGGCTTGGAGGTCATAGGTCCAATCGAGTCCAAACCGTGCAGTCGGGCGAGGCGATGAATGGATGACCGGAATGCGGTTGACGGCGGATGCGTCCGCGATGTCCAACGTCCAATCTTGCGAGTCCGAACCGCCACGACCGTCTTCGGCGATGATCGAGAAACTCACCTCGGATCCGGCCGAGGATTCGGGAACATCCCAGACGAGTTCGTGATAGGCGTCGACCAGCTGGTCATCGGAGTTCATCAATTCCACGCGTGAGATGGTGATCCCGTCCGGCGCGGTGTCACTTAGCCGCCACGTCACCTGATCGCCGTCGGCATCTTGGGCTCGCAACCGATGGGTGAACGAATTTCCGGCGATTGCCATCACGGCGGGAGCAGACGTGATGGTCGGGGCGACGTTCGGCGCGGTGACGACGACCTGGAACGACTGGACGGCCAATCCGCCGCGCCCGTCACTGACTTGCATCACGACGTTGTGGCCACCGAGTTGATCTTCGGTCGGCAGCCAAGCGATTGAACCGAGGTCCGGGTGAATCGTCATCCCGTCGGGGGCAAGGGGCAACCGGAATTCCAAGCCATCGTTTTCATGATCGGTAGCGACGACGTCATACCGATACAGGTCGCCGAGTGTCGTCTCGGTCATCGCGGAACCGGTGATGACCGGCCGTTGATTTTCGCCTCCGCTCACGTCCGAATTGACAAAACTGACGTTCGTCGCCGATTGGCCAGGATTCAAGCGAATCGTATAGCCGTTATCGACCGGGAAACTGGGACTCCAGCCCTGCTGGACGACTTGCCGAACGCTGTAATCTCCACCAGCCAAGTTCTGAAACTCAAAATGGCCTTCCGAATCTGTCTCAGTAAATCGTTCTCCTGGATCGAGCACCATGTTGTCATTGGAGTCGATAAAAACAATCCACCCCGGCAAACTCACTTCGGAGGGATCCGGCTGCTGGGTGATCGATTCAAGCCCTAGTTCAACGTAGTCGAACGCCGTGTAGGGTTCCTGAGAGGCGACAAACCGCACATCCAAATAGCCGTTCCACGCCGTTCCGAGATCATTGAAAACTTGATCGAAGTTGAGACTCGCGGAGGTTGATTGAATCAATCCATTTTCGTTTGCCGGCTGAATCGAAAGCGGGATGCTGATCGTTTCCCCCGCAGCGCCCGAACCGTCATTGGCGATCACTTCGATGCTCGCGGGGACAACGTCATAATCGCCGAACACGACATTGACGAATAGCTCCGTTCCTTCAGCAACACTATCTTTGGGGACCTCGAAACGAAACTCAAAGTTCGGCTCGTTCGGAATCTCGGGCCCGCTGGGATCGGGGAAGTTGGTCCCCTGATCGCTTGTCGAGAGTGCGATATCGGTCCACTGAGAACCGCTGGACCCTCGATCGACGAACCCGAATCCGCCGATGGATGCTCCGCTGAGTTCTGCGAGATCACGATTGTCAAATTCGTCTCCGGAACCGGTTGCCACGTCAAGGTTGCCGTTCAAGTCCGGCAAAAATTCGCCATCTTGTAGCAGTCCGTTTCCATCGATATCGACCGGAGTGTTCTGTGCGGACAGAAGTGCTGACGGATCATCGAAACCAAACCCGTCTACATCTCCGATGGTGATTCCCGTAAACGCGTAGGGTTCCGACGTCACGTTTCCGGCAATGGACGCGGTTCCAGGCTCGGCAAGCTGAATTTGAAACGATTGTGCGTCCATGCCACCGCGACCATCGGAGACCGCAACCTTCACGTCGACTACGCCACTCTGGTCGACCGACGGTGTCCACGTGATTCGACCGGCCGAATCAACCGCCATGCCGTCGGGGGCAACGGGAAGACGGTAGGTCAGTTCATCGTTGTCCGGATCGACGGCGACGACTTGATACTCGTAGACATCGCCCAGGTTGACGGGGATCGACCCGAGGACTTCGTTGGTGTTGGCGTTGACGAACGCCAAATCAAATCGCGACGGTGTGCCGGATTCGAACTGGATGTCGAACGAAACGGTTTGGCCGGTTGCGATGTCGGTTTGGATTCCGGTCAGATTGACAAAGCCGACATCGGGGTCGGAGGCGACAACGTTGATCGGAATGTTACGGATGATGCTTTCGCCCAGAACATCCGAGAACACGTTGGTGAACGCTTCGGCGGCTGCCGCGTCGCTTCGCAGAAAGTTCAAATCCCAGGTGATGCCGTCGACGCCCCAGGCCAGATCGACGTATTCGGTGCGGATGTTGGCCACGTCGCCTCGTCCGACCGGTTCGCTGCGAACATACTGGCCGCCATCGCTGGCGGTGAATCCGGAACCGCCGTCGCTAACGTATGCTGTTCCGTCGGCGGCAACGCCGAATGCGAGCGCATCGTTGGAATCTTCCATGCGAGCATTGGCGACGATCGAGAACAGGATGCTTTCGTTCTCCAGTCGGTCGGCGATCGAATTGAAGGACACCGATCCGTTGACCGTCGTTCGTTCTTCGTCGGTGACCAGGATCACGACACGGGACGCTTCATCACGGAACGAATAGTTGTTCAGCGTGTACTCGATGCCGTCGTAGCCGTCTTCGGCGCCTGATCGCGACGTGCTGAGCGAGTTGGTCGCGGTGGCAAAGTCGGTGGCCGACATCCAACGATCGCTGCCGGATTGTCGCACGCGAGCAGTGTTGGCGAATCCGACCAATCCGTATCGGTTGTTCGTCAGGCCAGCCCCGACCAAAGACTGATCCAGGGATGCAATGATGTCACCCAGCCATGCCTGTTCACCGGCCATCGATCCCGACTCATCGACCACAAACACGATGTCCGCCGTCCCCAGATCGCCACCGGAATCGGGCAACGTCAGCGAGATGTTCGATTGGACCGTGCCACCGATTTCCAGCGGAACCGAAAGTTGCGTGGGACTGATGTTGCCCGAGGCGGGATTGTTGACGCCGGCGATCCCATACGACGTGTTGGGATCCGACACGATCGTCGGCGGATGGTTTTCCGGGTCCGGGTGAACACAGACGACAAATTCTTGAACCGCCACTCCGCCGTTGCCGTCGCTGACTTCGACCGTGACGTCATGGTTGCCGATCTGGTCGGCCGACGGATTCCACCTGATCAAGCCGTTCGTCGAATCGATTCGCATGCCGTCGGGCGATTCGACCAAGGCATAGGTCAGTGTGTCTAAATCGGGATCGATTGCTTGGACGTCATATTGGTACGGATCGTTCAACCCCAGTTGAAGTGAATCGGTCGTGATCGTGTACACGACGTCGGTAAAGTCAAAGTCGGTCGCATCTTCCCAAGCAAACTGCGTCTTTCCGTTGGAGAGGATGGTCGCGCGGAGACGATCGACACCGCCGTGTGCTTGTTCGTACGAAAAGAATGCCGCTCGATTTCCGTCGCGGTACTGTTGGGTGGTTCCGTTCTGGATGATGTAAGCTGCATAGAGCTGTCCCGTCTGGAGATCAACCGTCGAGACCGCTCCGGCACCTAGCCCGCTGCGAAAAACGACCAGCGAATTGTCGGCGGCCAGCGCGGCGGCCCCGTACCCCGGGTCGCCGGGTAACAAACCATCGACCGTCCCCTGGGCGTCATCGATTCGGTAAACGCCGAATTCGTTGTTGAACGCAGCCTGCCGAATGGTCCAATCGAACTGTGTCGAAACCGTTTGTCCGCTCACACCGCCGAGCAAGAAGAACTTGTCGTTCTCCTGAAGGTCCACGTTGATCCCTGGATTCTCACCCAATTCGGCAATCGTCACCGGCGTGCTGGTGATCACCGGTGGGCGATTGGGCGGGGCCTGGGAAACGGTGACGGTGTAATGCTGTGTCGCGACGCCTCCATTGCCATCGCTGACTCGAACCGCCACGTCGTGCTGGCCGATGTCGTCTTGGCTGGGCATCCACGTGATCAGCCCCGTTGCCGAATCGATTCCCATCTCCTCCGGTGCGGTTGTCAACGTGTACGTCAGCGCGTCCCCATCCGCATCGATCGCGTCGACGTCGTAGCGATACGTTCGATCGTAGGGAGCTTCGGTTGCCGGGATCGTCGTGATCACCGGCGGTTCGTTCAGTTTTCCCAGGAACACCAACTCGTAATCAAACTGATGCTTCAACGGATTACCGAACGCAATCGTCGGCGACGCAGTCACTTCGTTCGGTTCCAGCGTCCCGTCGTCGACGGCGTCTGAAAAATCGAAGTACGGCGTGCCGTCGTCTAAATAGCCGTCGGGATCGACGACCGAGACCGCCGGGTCGCTGATGTTGCGGACGCCGACCAACAGCGGCACCTCGCTTTCGAACACGCCGTCGTTGCGCGTCGCCAAGTCGACATACAGGTGCCGCTGGTCTTCGTTGAACGAGGTCCGGCCGTACACGCCAGAGAAACTGCCGGTGATGTCGCTGTAGCGATCCAATTCGATGCCCGACGGTTCACGGCCCGTGATCGAGACCGTCACGGTGCGGCTTTGACCATAGGCATCGAACGCTTCAACGTCGTAGGCATTCAAGCCGGTAGCGACATCCACGTGCGCGTAAAACGTTCCGCCGGCGTCCAACGCGTCGACCGGTTTTCCGTTGACCGTGACAAAAGCAATCGAATTGGCGAATTGCTGGTCCACGTTCAAAAACGGAGTCGCTGCGGTCGCGATTCCCGACAAGACGATCGTCGAGGGTTCGATCGAAGCGTCGGCTGATGGGGTCAGGATCGTGATGTCCGGCGGAGCCAGGGCATCGACGGCGAACTCGATCACACTGGGATCGACCGCCGGGTCGGAGGACTGGAGCGTGAGTTGAACTTCCAGGAATTGCCCACGGACGTCCTGCAGCGTCGCCAACGATTCGGTGGTCGTCCATGGCAACGATTCGATCGAACCCGGATCATCGGACGCCCTGACGCGAATCGTCAGAGCGCTGCCCTCGGGCGTGTCGGCGATCGCACGCGTGGTGGTCCAGACCGTGCCCGATCGCCCCGAATCGATCGTTTCGGTCCAGGTGCCTTCGCGAAGCAGGTTGGCCCGAACGCTGCCGGTGGAATCGCTGTAGTTGTACGGCGAGTTCCCGGTCGGCACGGACAACGCCACCTGGTCCGTGTCCGGGTCGACTTTGATCGCCGTGTTGCTGCCGAGCGACGTGGTCCAAAAGAATCCGTCCGCGTCGACGGCGGCACCCTTGAGGCCGTTCGCGCCGGTTTCGACTGTTTTGGCTTGGAGGAGCGTTCGTCGGTCGTCTGCGAATTCCCATTTGAACAGATAAGTGCCGTCATAGTGGGCCGCCCAGACGTCTCCGTTATGGTCGACCGCGACCCCGCCGCCGCTCGATTCCCCCGTTGCCGAGTTGTAGTGATCGATCTCGCCCGTGGCGGGATCATAGCGAGTGAGATACGAGCCCTGCCAACCCGAAGTCCAAACGACACCGTTTTCGTCCAGCGTGATGCCGTACATCGTTTGGCCGATGTCGATGGATCCCAGGTACGACTGTGTGTGCGTGTCGATTCGATCCAGCTGTCGTGAATTGGCCGTCGTGCTGTACAGGATTCCGTTGCTATCGATCACCGATCCGTAGGGAGATCCGGAGACGGCGACGATCTTTTCAAACGCACCGGTGGCCTCGTCAAAGACTTCATACTGGTTCCGATTCAGCAATCCGACCCAGAGCTTGCCATTGCCATCGATCGCAATACCACGCGCTCCGCCGCCATAATTCCACTGATCCGGATTGCTTCGGTTTCGGCCCGCATGAATCGTCATCGCGATGCGTTCATCATCGGGCTGGCCATCCCCGTTGGCGTCCCAAGGCAACATTTCATCGCCGGAAATGCGTCCGTCGCCGTTGGCATCAAAGCTGGTGTCGACGACGCCATTTCCGTTGCGGTCGATGAAACCGTCGTGCAAGATTTTGACAGCGTTGTAGGGAATGCTGGTGTTGTCCCCGCGGTTGGCGACCCACGCGGCGCCATCCCCGGTGACCGCAATCCGCGACGGGTTGGTCGCACTGTTGGCACCGGTCCGGTAGCGTCCCAATTCTTCGCCCGTTTCGGTATTGAATTTGGAAACCGTGCCGTCGCCGGAATTGGAAATCCAGATGATCGGCAAGATTTCAATTCCACCCGACGCGTTCAACTGGATCGAACCGGCAGCCTGGTCGGCGTGCAAGTTAAAAAGTTCACCCGCTTGAAAGTCATCTGCGGTGGTGTAGACGAACGTCTTGGGGTAATCGATCGGCGTGGAGACAAGCGGTGGCTTCTGGGCATCCGCTGAAACCGTCGTGTCGACGATGGCGAGCGGTGCCGGTGCGGTGCGAGAGCGTTGGGATTCAAACTCTGCCACGGATGCGGAATCCGGCGGCACATCGACGGGGTCTCCCGTGTAACCGGGGATCACATAGTCGATGATCCGCACGGTCGTCGTCGTGTCGGTGTCGTCGTTGGCCAGACGGAAGATCAGGCTGGCGGTTTCACCGGCGATCACGCCGGACAGATCGACCGTGACCTTCGTGCCACCGTCGACCGGTTCGGTCGAAACTCCCGATCCGGCGACCGCCCCCAGTTCCTCCGTCACGTTATAAAACGCGTCGCGCGTGGCGGTGTACGGCGCGACCAGTGGGTTGCCAAAACGATCGACCAACGCGACTTCAAACGCATCGTTGATGAACTGGGTGTCCGCTCTGTCAAACTCGAGGTCGCTGTAGGTAAAACTCAGCTCACTCGCTCCGGCGGGAACCACAAACGTCGTCTCCAAGGTCGTCACAAAGGAATCGCCCTCGCTCAGCACCGCCGTGCATTCATCGGCGACGACACTTCCCCGTCCCGTGTCCGAGCCTCCCGATTGTGACGTTCGCCATCCGGTCAGGTCGTCGACAAACAGTGTGCAACTGTCGTACGGAGCCTGTGTCTGGACGTCGATGATGACATCGTCAAACCCACGGTTTCCCACCATCATTCCCGGCAGGTGACTGGCGTGCATTTCCCAGCCAATCTGTGGCGATGAGACATCGATCGCACTCGATTCGGTCAACAGTCTCAAGTGCTGATCAGAATCGCCCAGGTCATCAGCCGGCTGCAAGACATAGACGCCGAGGTGTCGGCCGGCAGGAAAGGTGTTGCTTTCGGAAAACGGTTCGGCACGAAACTTGGAATAGGCCACCCCGCGATGCGCCGAGGCAAACACGGCCTGGGGATAGTCGGCATGTTCCGGCGGCAACCCGCTGACCGTCCCCGAGGCATCATCGGCGATGAAGAATCCCAGCTCGTTGAATTCTTCGCGGACGAACTCGAAGTGGGCCGACAGATCGACCCGTTGATCGTCATCACCGGGCAACGTCATCAACATCACGCTGGTGAAACCGGCCGGCGCGACGTCCCCTTCGGCCTCGGGCCCCAAGTGCGCGATCGAACCGTCACCCGACTGTCCCAGTCCGTTGATCACCCGCAACGCGTCGACGGTCGTCAGCTTTCCGTCGCCGCTGGTGTCATAAAAACTTTGCAGCCGGTTGGATCGACTTCCAAGCGATCCCGCCCCATCGGACGTCGCGATCTTGTTGATCACCCGCAACGCATCCATCGAACTGACTTGTCCGTCATTGTTCACGTCCAACGGCCGGGCCGGATTCTGCCAATCCGACGCCAGCAACATTCTCGCTTCCAGCTTTTCCATCAGCGAGTGGCGGTTGCGGTTGGACTTCCTGCGTGTACGGGACGATTTCATTTGGCCTGCCTCACGGGGTCAATCTCGGTTGGACCCCGGTATTTTGCTAGCCTGCTCCCCCCCGTGCCACCGTTAGGCCCCGAAAAACCGTCAACATTCTTTTATCCGTCAAAACTGTCACCGCCGGCCCCCACCAGATCGGATTGACGACAGACGGTGTATCGCGGCGATTCGTCGCGGACGCGGTTATGACGGAGCGACGCTCGCTCGAGCCTTGAATCCAGCGGCGCTGTCGCGGCCTATTGATTGAATCGTTTTCGATGACTGAACAGGACATTACGAGTCTGAAGCGTTAGCGACTGGGCCTGTCCCGCCACTTGCTAGCGCTGCGGGCTCGTCAATCAACAGGCCGGTAAGCCGGTGGTGCGTGATGTGATGCTGTCGGGCGATCTGGCAAGTTTGCGACGTATGGTTGGCAGTCACCTGTTTTCCATCCCGCCTGAGACTGCCATGGTCGCGACTCTGCCATCCCCGTCGTCAGCCTGTTTTGAGACAAACTCTCCGCAGTTCAGCGGACGCATCATCGACGATCCCGCTGCATTGGAGTCGCTCGTGCCTGCCTGGCGGGATCTGGTCGCACGGTGTGCTTGGCGCAACCCGTGTTACGAACCGGAGTTTCTGATCCCGTTGCTGAAGCATCGCGGCGACGAATCGGTTGGGTTGTTAGTGATCGAAGGTGCCTCGGCGATGGATACGAATCGGCACTTGTATGGCGTGATGCCGCTGGTGAGCAAGTCTTTCTATCGCTTGCCGATCCGATCGGTGCATGCTTGGCGGCCCGTCGAAGCATTTGATTCGACCCCGTTGTTGGATCGTGAGCACGGCGACCAGGCGTTGTCCGCGATCTTCACGACGCTCTCGGGGCGGGGCGTCCGTCTGTTGGCCTTCGACACCGTCTCGGCCGACGCGGCGTTTGACGGCCTGATCCGTCGTGCGGCGACACAGCAGGATCGCGCCGTCTTCACGCGCGACCGCTTTTCTCGAGCCGCGATGCATCCGGGGGACGACGCCGATACGTATCTGCGACAGTCGATGTCCAAGAATCGTCGCAAGAAAGCCAAGCGATTGCTAAAGAAACTTCAAGCGGTCGGCAGCGTTTCGCTGGAACACTCCTCGGAAGCAAACGACGTTCACCAGTGGGCGCATGACTTTGTCGATCTGGAAGCTGCCGGTTGGAAAGGACGCCAGGGGACCGCGATGGCGTGCCGAAGCGAATCGCTCGCATTCTTTTTGGAAATGGTCGACCGATGTGCGCAGCAGGATTCGATCCGATTCGGCCGATTGACACTCGACGGCGCCCCGATCGCCATGCTAGTCGACCTTCACAGCGGCGGTCAGGTCAGTGGATACAAGACGACCTACGACGAGCGATTCGCCGAGTATTCGCCCGGGTTCCTGCTGGAAATGCAAAACGTGCATTGGCTTCACGAGCTCGGCTGCACGGTTTGTGATTCGTGTACGGATCCGAATAATGAACTGATCAACGGCCTGTACGCCCAGCGTCTCGCGTTTCAAAGCATCGCGATCGGGTTGGACAGCGGGATGCATTGGCCGGTCACCTCGCTGTTGCCGTGGATGCAATCGTCGGCGCGCTTTGCAAAATCCTGCGTGCGAAGAATCAGACGCTGAACAAGCGGGATCAGCGAATACGAGTACGAAACGCGAGCGGCCTGTTGATTGAATCGACAGACCGCAAGCGAGCGTGTTTGGATCCAGCGACTTTCTTTTTTTTAGCGGGACAGTTAAGGGAAACTCGGCCGGACCACGCAGGGGGCTGGTGAGTCGGGAATGCTCCGATCTCTCCACCCCAAATCTTCTGCCTTTGGTCCACAAGGTCGCTGCAATGTTCCCCAAAACCTTCACGTTCGGTCAAAAACGTTCAAGTCGCTCCAAAAAGCCCCCGACGAAACGGCGTTCGACGGCGCGTCGGATCACGCGTCCGCTGGAAACCCTCGAAGCCCGCCAATTGATGGCCGCCGATGCGACGCCGCTCTCGCTGTTGGATATCACCGCGAGCGATCACACCGCGGCGCTCGTCGCCACGGTTGAATCGGGCCAGCAGTCCGACCAGTCGACGCAGGCCGCACAATCGCAAACGTCGCAATTGTCCGCGGCGGCCCGCCAGACCGTCGACGCGATGAAGGCGATCGCCGACCAAACCGGCCGGATCGCACTGGACCAAATCGATCAATTCGCCTCGTTCGCGGGCATCGTGATCGAAGCGCCAACGTTCGGCAGCGACGGCTCGGTCACCGGGACGACGACCTTCGGCCAATCCGACGCTCCGGTCTTGTTTCAATATGTCGGCAATGCTCTGGGAAGCAACGCACTGGGAACCGATTCACTGGGGCATTGGGTGTTGGCCGTCAAGACCGATCTGGGGGCGCTGGCCCAAAGCAACGACTTGATCGAATCGCCGCTGGAATTTAAGTCGCCGATCGTCGTCTTCTCGGCCGCCGTAGGGGAAATCGAATCGTCAGCGATGTCGACACAGGCCCAAGACTTTTACGGCGATCTGTACGCGTCAGATGATTTCACCGTCCGATTGCAACGCGGCGTCAACGTGCTGACGACCGCGACGATCGCGGAGGATTCGATTCCGGGCGAATTGCTCAATCGCGTCGGCTTGGACATTCCGGAGATCCAAATCGAAGGCGTCTTGTTCAGCGAGTTTTCCAACGATGTCGTCCAGCAATGGAAATCCGAACCCAAAGACACGGGTTTCTGGGAGGAGCTGCGTGAAGACGTGATGCTGAGGGCGACCTTGCCCCAAATCGTCATCAACGACCTGCCGCCAAACCTGAGTGTCGGCAACGCGTTCCTGGTGTGGCAATCGCCCGGCACCGACCAAGACCAATTGTACGTCAGCGTTGATCTGGCGATGGCTCAAAGCGACGGTTCGATCGTCGAACTGTCCGGACGCGTCGGCATCGCCGAAACACCGACCGGAAACGAGTTTCGCTTGTCCGCGACCGCTCGCAACATCAACAACGCGTTCGGCGTGACGGGACTGGACCTGGACGAAGTCATCTTGCTGATCAGCATGAACACCGTCAAAGCACCGGCACCGGGCCAGGCAGGGGCGAATCAAGTCGGGCCGACCGCGGTGCCATCGGTCAGCGTCGGCGTGCTGGCGGACATGCAACTGGGCGGACGCCATGTGTCGATTGCCGGCAAGGTGGATTTCAGCATGGCCGCCGGAACGCCGGTCAAGATCGCACTTCGCGGTGAACTGGAATCACTCTCCAGCACCGACCTGATGAATTTTGCCAAGCGTTTGACGGGGCTGGGAGAAGTCTCCACCGACCCGAGCAAAACGCCGGCGTTCGAAATTCGCGACGTCGTCCTCAACATCGCCCCGCTCGGCGGCGACGTCGAACTGGGCATCGAAGACGGCATCGGTGTCCGGGGCGAACTGTACATCAAAGGAACTTTGGCCGGCCGCGTCGACGGATTGATCGATCGCACCGGGATCACGCCGGTCGTCCGACTGAAAGCTTGGACGCGGGCGTTCGATCTGGGCGCCCTTTCGGTCACCGACGTCAACATCGACATTCTGATGTCCGAAAGCAACCAGGACCACTTCATCGTCAGCGGCGGTGTCAAAATGCTGGGCGTTTCGCACGATGTCGACATCCACATCACGCCACGCCGCATGTATTACAACATCACCACGGAAGTCGATGGATTGGGCATGGTGGATTACGAATTCGAAGCCTCGTCCATCGGCGTTCCGTTCTGGACCTACCGTGCGGTGGTTCGCAATGATTTAAGTGCGACGCTGGAGGGCAAGGTCGCCGGCGGGTTGAACGATTGGATCGACCAGGCCCGCAAGGATTTCGACAAAGCCCAAGCCGGACTCGATGCGGCCCAACGAGAGGTCGACAAACTGATCGGCCAACGTGATGCGGCGATCAAAGAAGCCCAACGCGATTTCGACGAGATCAAATCGGATCTGGTGGCCGCGGAAAGAGCCGTCGCGTCGCTTTCCTCCAAAGTCAATTCGCTCCGCAAAACCGAAAGCGCCCGTTATTCGACGTGGCGCAAGGCCGTTCGCAGCCGCAAAGCGGCTAAGTGGTACAACTACGCCCAACGTCGGGCGTACGAAGTCGCGACCTACGCCAGGTACGCCTCCACCAAGGGACTTCGCTTGGCCGCCCAGGGATCGTTGAACGTCGCCAACGCGACCATGTCGGCCGTGCGTGCATCGGCGGGCTGGATCCTTGACGCCGCCGGCCCCGAGGCTCATCCGGACGTGATTCGCATCAATGCCGAACTGGCCCTCAAGAATGCTGCGTTGGATGTCGCCCAATTGGCGGTCCAAGCCGCCGAGGAAGTCGCGACCGGTGCGGTCGGAGCGTTGGCGTTTGTCGCCGAGCACCATGACGACCTGTTCATGATCGACCAAGTCTCGTTCGAGGGCACGCTGTCGGCGATGTTGGCTGACAATGCGGTGGATTTCCAAATCGACTATCGATTCATGAACAAGTCCCACAGCATGGGCTTGCATCTGGCCGCCCCCGACCTGGACCTGGATGACATCGCCAAACAGATCGTCCGCGACGTCAAAGCAGGGTTGGCAACCTAACCGGCAAACGCGTCGATCCGATCGCTGATCCCGGGATGAAGCCACGTCGGCTTGCGGGCCGCGTCGCTATCTTCGGTCACACGCAGCAGCGCCGCGGCGAGCTGGTGTCCCGCGTCGCTCTCGGTCGCCGGAACTTCGGCGCAGGTCTGGGCAACCGACGGCGCCAAACGGCAGGCGACCGCATCGGCGTCGTATTCACTGCGGTAGCTGACAACCCGCAAGATCAACACCGTGGCCAGCAGGCTCAGGGCACTGCCGAGCGTTCCGGCCCAATCCGCTGCCCAATCTGCCCCCCAAGCGGAAAGCGAATCGTGCATCAGCCCCCGCTCCAGCGCCGCACCGGCCAGCCAAGCGGGAACCAGGGCGGCAATCCGCAGCGGCACGTGAAACCGTCTCGCATGCGCCACCTCGTGCAAAATCACCATCGCAAGTTCCTCGCGGCTGAGCTCTCGGACCAACCGGTCGCTCAACATCAGCACGCGAAAACGCCCCAACAATCCGGCGATCATCGCATTGTGGGTTTGCAGCCCCGTGTCCCATTGCACGATCTTGCAGCGTCGGATCCCGGCAGCCGCGACAACGGATTGGATCCATTGCAGCGTCGCATCATCCAGCGGCGTCGTCGGAAAGATGCGTCGGACCAAGACCGGGATCCCGGCGACCAGCAATAATCCGAGCGCGCCCCAGGCCACCCACGGCGGCACCTGATCCCCGATCGATGTCAGAGCGACCAAGTCGACCAGTGCCAAAATTCCGACGATCGGGGCGACCAGCCAGCCGACGCTGCACCGCAGTGTCGCGACGATCGACTTCAACCCTGCCCACACGCTGGGCCGCACCAACCCCAGCCGCGCCGCAAACAGATACTCGCCCGCCCACAATCCGGACATCATCGCCATCGCGGGAAACAGCAGCACCATGGCCTGTAGCGCCAGCGAATTCTGAACCAGCGGCAATTGATCCAAATTGCGCCCGAGCCCGAATCCGCCCAGACACAGCAGCACCAATCCCAAGGAAAACCAGCGAAAACACTCGGTTTGACGATCAAACCAATCGTAACCCACCCGCGCGTCCACTTCGCCTTGATCGATCAATCGCACCACCAAACGCACCGCCAGGTAGCAAAGCACCCACCAAGCGAGGATCACCAGCGCGGTGAAACCGGCCGCTCGGGCGAAGGATTGGCTGGACGCGGGCAGCGACCCCAAGCTGAGCGAGAGGATGACGGCCAGAAAGTAGTAGAGCTGCATCGGCAAACGGGGAAGCGTGGGATGTGCATTGCGGCAGTGGGAGAGCCTTCTGGTGGTCTACCGCAGCTCAATTTTCGTACTTGACGATGGGTTCCGAGGGTCGCCGTGTTCTCCGAACTCGGCGCCCCAAAAGCGAAGCTTTTCCCCGCGCCGACCTCGGAGAGGACGGCGACTGTCCCGCCCATTGGAACAAAGCACTAGCCTGGCATCAGTGGGAGAGGCGTTCAGTATCACTGCGTTTCTCGCCGAGGTCTCCCTTCTTTCCCAGCCCAATCACGAATTAGCCGCAGAGCGGTCCAGATTTTCCGGTCATTTCGCCAAATAGACGCTCCCTGTAGACTATCCGGACAAGGAATGCCGTCTTCTACTGACCACGAATTGCCCGAATGTCGACGACCGAAATCCTGGTCAAGGGTGCCCGCGAGCACAACCTCCGTGATGTCAATCTGACGCTGCCACGCGGCGAATTGGTCTGTTTTTCCGGTGTCTCGGGCAGCGGAAAGTCCTCCCTGGCCTTCGACACGCTGTACGCCGAAGGCCAACGCCGCTACGTCGAATCGCTGTCGAATTACGCGCGGCAATTCATGGGGCAGATGCCCAAACCCGACGTCGATTTGGTCAGCGGACTGAGCCCTTCGATTTCGATCGCCCAAAAATCGACCGGTAACAATCCCCGCAGCACCGTCGGGACGATCACCGAAATCTACGATTTTCTGCGGGTGCTGTTCGCCCGGGTCGCGACGCCGAATTGCCCCAATTGCCACGTCCCCATCGCCGCCCAACCGTCCGACGCCATCACGTCACGGATCTTGGACTTGGATCCGGAACAAACCATTTGGGTTTTGGCGCCGTTGGTGCGGGGGCACAAGGGCGAGTTCAAGGACTTGTTCGAGGATCTGCGTAAACAGGGGTTCACGCGAGCACGCGTGGACAACGAAACGATCTTGCTGTCCGACCCGCCGCCGCTGGATCGCGCCCGCCGCCACGACGTCGAAGTGGTCGTCGACCGCGTGGGGATCGATGATCGTGACCGCGGCCGCATCAACGAAGCGGTCGACCAGGCCCTGAAGCTGGGCGACGCGTCGCTGATCGTGTCGCTTTCGGATCCCAACAGCGATTCGGCCAGACCGGCCAAAGAAGACATCTTGTTTTCGTCACGCTACTCCTGCGGCTCCTGTGGCGAAAGCTTCCGCGCGCCGACGCCCCAGCTGTTCTCCTTCAACAGCCCCCAGGGGATGTGCGAAGCCTGTGACGGGCTCGGGCACCTGTACACCTTCGTCCCCGAATTGATCATCCCCGACGAATCGCTGTCGATCCGCAAGGGGGCGATCACGCTGTTGGGCAAGTGGGGTGACATCGGTCGCTATCGCCGGCACATCTACAAAGGCTTTGCGACGGCGATGGACAAGCTGTTGGAGCTTGATCCGGGGACGATGCTGGAAACGCGTTGGCGTGACCTTCCGGTCGAAGCACAAAAGTTATGGTTGTGGGGCAGCGAGTCGACTTACGAATTGACCTGGCGCGGCGGCCGCAAGAGTCGCAAGTACACCGGTTCGTTCGACGGGTTCATTCCCGAACTTCTGGATCGCTACCGGACGACCAAGAACAAGATGCAGCTGCGGCATCTTGAAAAACACATGAACACGATCGATTGCGTCGATTGCCAGGGGCGTCGGCTGAATCGACAGGCCAGTGCGGCGACGATCACGACCGCCTCGGCCGCTTTTGAAGACAGCCGCGCGCGCTCGCTGCCCGAATTGTGCGAGCTGTCGATCGACCAGCTGAGCGACTTCTTTGACGAAATTAATCTCGGCGAAACCGATGCGAAAATCGCCGCCGAAGCGTTGAAAGAGATTCGCACCCGGCTGGGATTCCTGCTCGGCGTCGGCTTGGACTATCTGACGCTAGGACGAACCGCCCCCACGCTCTCCGGCGGCGAATCGCAACGCATTCGACTGGCCGGCCAAATCGGCAGCGGTCTGGTCGGTGTCTTGTACATCTTGGACGAACCGTCGATCGGATTGCACGCCCGCGACAACGATCGGTTGATCGAAACCCTGGTGCGGCTAAGAGACGCCGGCAACACACTGATCGTGGTCGAACACGACGAAGACACGATGCGGGCGTCCGATCGGATTGTCGATTTCGGCCCCGGCCCGGGCGTCCGTGGCGGCGAAATCGTCGGCATCGGCGACGCCGACGCATTGGGCAGCAACAAACGCAGCGTGACCGGCCAGTTCCTCGCCGGGAATCGACAAATCGCGATCCCCGAAACCTTGCGTCCGATCGATGGCGAGGAACAACTGACGATTCACGGCGCTCGGTTTCACAACCTGCGGAACGTCGACGCAACGATTCCGCTGGGGACTGTGACCTGCGTGACCGGTGTTTCCGGAAGCGGAAAAAGTTCGCTGATCGGCGGCATTCTGGAACCGGCACTGCGTCGCGAGCTAAACGGGGCCGAGTGCGAACCCGGAGACCACGATTCGATCAGCGGTCTGGAATTTCTGGACAAGACGATCGCGATCGACCAATCCCCGATCGGCCGAACGCCACGCAGCAACCCGGCGACGTACGTCAAAGTCTTTGACGAAATCCGCAACCTGTTCGCCAAACTGACCGAAGCGAAAACGCGGGGTTACACCGCCAGCCGGTTTAGTTTCAACGTCGACGGCGGACGCTGTGCGGCTTGCGACGGCAACGGTGCGTCGAAACTGGAAATGGACTTCCTGGCCGACATCTGGGTGACGTGTCCGGTCTGCGGCGGCAAACGCTACAACCGCGAAACGCTGTCGGTCCAATTCAAGGGCGCTTCGATCGCCGACGTGCTGGAGATGGACATCGCCCAGGCGCTGAAATTGTTTGAAAACGTCCCCAAGGTCGCCGAAAAACTGCAAACGCTGGTCGACGTCGGCTTGGAGTATCTCAAGCTCGGCCAACCCTCCCCGACCCTTTCCGGCGGCGAAGCACAACGGATCAAGCTGTCGCGTGAATTGAGTAAACGCGAAACCGGCAAGACGTTGTACGTTTTGGACGAACCGACGACGGGGCTGCACTTTGCCGACATCGAATTGTTGCTCCGCGTGATCCACGGGCTGGCCGATCGCGGCAACACGGTGGTGATCGTCGAACACAACATGGACGTCATCAAAACGGCCGACTACGTGCTCGACCTTGGCCCCGAAGGCGGCGCCGGTGGCGGTCAGATCGTTGCCCAGGGACGTCCGGCCGAAATCGCCAAGAACATGGACAGCCACACCGGGGCGGCGCTGGCCAAGGTGATGGGCGTCAAGCGTCGCAGGCCGGCAAAACATCACGCCACCGCCAAGCCATCGGCCGCATTGGCACCGCCGCCGGAAAAGGCCAAAACCCACTTGGTCGTCCAGTCCGCAGCGGAACACAATTTGAAATCGGTGTCGGCGGAGATCCCCCGCGATGCCATGACCGTGTTCTGCGGCCCCAGCGGCAGCGGCAAAAGCTCGATGGCGATGGACACAATCTACGCCGAAGGCCAACGCCGTTACGTCGAATCGCTGTCGTCCTACGCCCGGCAATTCATCGGCCAAGTTCAAAAGCCCAAGGTCGAACGGATCGAGGGCTTATCACCGGCAGTGGCGTTGGAACAAAAGAACCTCGGTCATTCCCCACGCAGCACCGTCGGCACAGTCACCGAGATCTTTGATTTTCTACGCATCTTGATGGCGCGTTTGGGCATCCGTCATTGCCCGGACTGCGGCGTCGAAGTCGGCACGCAGACGCCCGAACAGATCGCCGAGAAAGTTTTGTCGATGCCCGAAGGCACGCGTGCCCTGCTGCTTGCGCCGATCGAGGTCGTGGCCGGTGAAGCGTCCAAGGACACGTGGCAATCGCTGCGCAGCCAAGGCTACCAACGGATTCGCGTCGACGGAAAGACGATCGCGCTCGATGACGCCCCCGCACTGGATCCGCGCAAGCGACAAACCGTCCAGGTCGTCGTCGACCGGATCGCGGTCAATCCGGAAGAACGCTCGCGCATCAGCGACAGTGTCGAACAAGCGTTGTCGTTGGGGATCGGAGTGATCCAAGTCGCGATCGCACATCCGGACCGCGAAGAACAGCATTGGGAAACGATCACCCACAGCCAGCACTTGGTCTGTGGCGATTGCGGACGGTCCTTTCCCACGTTGACGCCGCACCACTTTTCATTCAACAGCTCGGTCGGATGGTGTCCGCAGTGCGAAGGGTTGGGCATGCAGACGGGAACCAACCCGGCGGCGCTGATCGATTCGCCTCGCAAGACACTTGCCGAAGGTGCCGCGTTGCTTTGGCCCAGCGTCGACCAGGAAGTCTCGATGTGGCTGCTGCGCGCCCTTTCGCGGCAAACCGGCATCCCGATCGATATTCCCTTTGACGAATTGACGGCGACGCACCGCAGAATGTTGTTCCATGGTCTTGGCGAGCGTTGGATTGAGGTTCACCAAAACGACGCCAAGCCGGGATCGAGTTCGCACAAGAAGTTGTTCCGCTATCGATTCAAAGGGTTCTATCCGGCGCTCGAGGAGGCGTCGCGTTTGACACCGGGATTGCGTGGCAAGCTGGAACAGTTCGTCGACGACATCAATTGCAGCGCCTGCGACGGGTCTCGATTGCGAGAGGAAGCCGCGGCGTGCAAATTCCGTGGCTGGACGATGGCCGATCTGGTTCATATGCCGCTGGATCGATTGGACGACGTCGTTTCGGATTGGAAACTTGATCGCCGAGAGAAAAAGATCGCCGGCGAGTTGGTGCGGGAGATTCAATCGCGGGTTCGGTTCCTGCTGGATGTCGGATTGAATTACTTGACGTTGCATCGTGGTGCGGCAACCCTGTCCGGCGGCGAAGCCCAACGGATCCGATTGGCCGCCCAACTCGGCAGCGGATTGTGCGGCGTGCTGTACGTGTTGGACGAACCCACAATCGGGCTGCACCCACGCGACAATCTGCGTCTGCTTTCGGCATTGCATCGGTTGCGTGATTTGGGCAACACGCTGTTGGTTGTCGAACATGACCGGGACGTGATTGCCGGCAGCGACTACCTCTGTGACTTTGGCCCCCGAGCCGGTCGGCACGGCGGACGGATCGTTGCCGAAGGCCACCCGACGGGGCTGACGCCGATCGAACAAAGTGTCACGGCGGGTTACATCAACGGCACCAAGCACATTCCCTTACCCTCGGTCCGGCGCCCGGTGATGACCGACGGCGGCAAGCCGCTGGTGGGCTATTTGACCTTGGTCGGTGCCTCGGAAAACAACCTCGATCACGTCGATTTAAAGTTACCCTTGGGCGTGTTGACGGTCGTCACCGGCCCCAGCGGCAGCGGCAAAAGCACTCTCGTCGAAGGAACCCTGTATCCGATCCTGGGCAAGCGGTTGCATCGATTGCGAATGAAGCCCGGACGGCATGAGAAGGTCGAAGGTTTGCGGCACATCGACAAAGTGATCCGCGTCGATCAATCGCCGCTGGGCAACACGCCCAGCAGCAATCCGGCGACTTACACCGGCGTGTTCGATCTGATTCGAAACCTGTTTGCGATGATCCCCGAAGCGGTCGAACGCAAATTCATTGCGCGGACGTTTAGTTTTAATGTCCCCGGCGGACGCTGCGAGACCTGTGAAGGCAGCGGGCAACGCAAAATCGAAATGCACTTTTTGCCCGACGTCTGGGTGCCCTGTGAAGAATGCGGATCGCGGCGTTACAACGAAGACGTGCTGGAGATCAAGTATCACGGCAAGTCGATTGCCGATGTGTTGGCCATGCCCTGCGGCGAGGCGGTCGAATTGTTTGCCGCCGAACCACGGATCGTCCGCGTGCTGCAAACTTTGTGTGACGTCGGTTTGGACTACGTCACGTTGGGGCAATCCGCACCGACTCTGTCTGGCGGAGAAGCCCAACGCGTGAAACTGGCGTCGGAACTCGCGCGTCCGGGGACCGGCAGGACGTTGTACCTGCTGGACGAACCGACGACCGGATTGCACTTTGATGACATCGCGAAACTGTTGGACGTGATTCAGCGTCTGGTCGATCTGGGCAACACCTGTGTCGTCATCGAACACAACCTGGACGTCGTCAAATGTGCCGACTGGGTCATCGACATGGGGCCGGGGGCCGGCGTCGACGGCGGAAAAATCGTTTTCGAAGGCACGCCCGAACAGCTTGCCGCGACCGCGACGTCAGCGACCGAGGGGCCGGTGTCCGTCACCGCATCCTTTGTCGCCGAAGCGCTCGATCCCTCGCTGAAGTCTTCCCCGACGGCGAAGCCAAAACCGAAGCCGAAAGCCTCTCGTCGAAAATCGTCCACCTTGCGAATCGATTCGGCCGGCCAAACGAAATCCGCTTCCAAGTCGGCGGCGAAATCGAATGGGCAAGTGAAGAAGGCGAAAGCCAATCGCAAGACAAAGAAGCCAGATTCGAATTCCGTTTGGAAAACACTCGGCCGGAAATGGCATTCGATGCCCAAAGGTTTCGACGACAACCAGAAGCCGGATTGGCCGATCAAGTTGCCGGACCGTTTGTTCGATCAGATCGAAAAGATCGGCGGTGAGGATTGTTTGCGGATGTCGGCGGCCAACCGCGTCGACGTGGTCGGTGCCGATGGTGACGTCAAACTGTCGATCCGCACGCGTGATTTGGATGCGGTCAAGATCGTCGCCAGCGAACCACTCGATCCGGCCGAAGCGGATGATCTGGGCGAGGCAAAGATCGTGGTCTCAGGCGACAAGGAAGCGACCACATTGGCCATCAACCGACTCGGCCAAGCGACCAAACCCGCCCTCCGCCGCTTCCTCAAACGCGCCCTGACAACCTAGCATGCCAGCGGGACGCGTCAGCGAGCGGCACCGGTCACCAAATCATCATCGCCGGCCACTGGCTCACGCCACGTGCTGGCATCATCGCGGCCACTGGCGCACGCCACGTGCTGGCATTAAACCGCGACCACTTACCGAATTCAAACGATGCCCCGCACCCCATCCCCCCACGACCTCGCCGGCTGTGAAGACGCGCTGCGCATGGCGATCCAGCACGGCGTTTGGGACACCGCCGTGGCGGCCAAAGTCCGCTCGATGGTGGGTGAAGACCTCGCGGCCGTCGTCCTGGTGTCGCTGAATCTGCAATCTAAAGCGCGGGCCAAACTGGGCGATGGGATCTGGTGGTGCACCGAACGTTCGCTCCGCCAAGCGACCCCCGCGTCGGTCGCCGACTTGAAGGCCCGCTGGATGCATTGCACCACCGTGGTCGACGGATGTTGTGGGTTGGGCGCCGACACTCTGGCAATCGCCAAGGCATGCGGTTCTTCAAACCGTCCGATCACCGCGGTGGATACCGATCCCATGATGGTTGCGATGGCCACGGAAAACCTGCGGTTGAATTTGGGTTCCATCCCGGCAAAGCTCGACGTGCGCTGTGACGACGTCGCCACGTTTGCGATTCCCGGCGACGCGACCGTGCATCTGGATCCCGATCGCCGCAACGATGCCGGCCGCAAGGTTCGCCCCGAAGACTACTCACCGCCTTGGGACGTGGTGGAACAAGTTTTGGATCGCTGTCAGGCGGGGATCGTTAAACTGGCACCGGCCGCCGAGATCGAAGACCGGTCGCAGCGGCATCGCGTGTGGATTTCACTTGACGGCAGTGTCCGCGAACAAACGTTACTGACCGCTAGCGCGATCGATCGGGCCGGTGCCAGCCTTGGGCAGCGACTTGCCGAATCCGCGCGCTCCGCGGTCGTGCTGGGGAAAGATGGCAATGTCGCGGTTCACAGCAACGAGCGGATCGACCAAACGGTTGCCCGGCATGACAAACCGCTGGCCTACTTGGCCGACCCCGACGCCGCCATCCGAGCCGCCGGACTGACCGAATCGTTTGCCGATCGACACGGCTATGCCGCCATCGGCGGCCCCAGCGGTTTCTTGACCGGTGAAACAGAAATCACCGGTGACCTGGCGATCTGTGAACCCGTGATCTGGTCGGGCGCCTGCGATGACCGCAAGTTGCGCAAGACCTTGCGATCGATGAATTGCTATCCCTGGCGAGTCAAAACGCGGGGCGTGTCCCAGAATCCCAACGTACTGGAAAAACGCTACCGCCCCTGCGGCGAGCGGCCGGTCACGTTGTGGATCGGAAAGGGAATCCGACGTCAATTCGCGGCGTTGACCGCGCCTGAATGACCGGTCCCGCCTCTTGAGGTCGTGCGGTTTTTCAAATTAACCCTCCCTGGAAGGGAGGGTCGAGCGTAGCGAGGGGAGGGTCGATTGGTGGTGGCTGAGTGCTTCCGAGCCACAACGCCCCCTCCCCGCGTCGTCGCTCACTCCTCCGCGCCCCTCCCAGAGGGAGGGTGAAGTCGTAAACGCCTCGTCTCTCCGCGGATAAAAACCGCACGGCCTCTTCTGGCGAAGGTGGCTACGTTTGAACCGATCGTATTTTCCGATTTTTCCTGTCACATTTCCCGCCCGCCTTCGACTCCCCTGATACAGACCGTCAAATCGGTCATTTTCAGGTCGTATTCCACTCTTTGAAGGTTGGTTGTCATGTTCCGAGCGGTCAAGTATTCCGTCGCCGCGTTTCTGGCGGTCCTGATCGGCGGCGTTTTGTTGCTGGGGCCGGGTTTCTTTAGCTACGTGCGAACCTCGGCGCGGTCGGTGCAAGATTCCGTCCAGGAAACTGTGCCGATCGAGTTTGAACTGCGGCGGGCCCGCGATCTGATCGAAGCCATCTTGCCCGAATTGCAAGCCCAAGTGCGGATGATCGCCCAGGAAGAAGTCGAGATCGCCGCACTGCGGCGAGACGTTTCGCAAACCGAGCACCGTCTGGAGGATGAATTCGCGTCGCTTTCCAAGCTGCGCGACCAGATGCGGACACAAACCGTGTCGTTCAAAGCGGACGGTCGCAACCTGAATCGAACGCAAATGACCGAGCAGCTTGCCAGACGCCTGGACCGCTACAAGACGAGCCGACTTGCGCTGGCCGCCAAGGAACGTCTGCTGGAAAAGCGAAACGAATCGCTGGCCGCGGCGCTAGCATCCTTGGATTCGATGCGTCACCGAAAAGCCGAACTGGAGCAGAAGGTCGAGGCGTTGGCGGCTCAAGCCCGATTGGTCCAAGCATCCAAGATCGATGCGGGAATCCAACTCAACGGAAGCGACTTGTCCGATGCCGATCAATTGCTGCAACAGATTGAAACGCGATTGGCCGTCGCCCAGCGGGTCCTGGAACACGAACAAGACGTCTTTGCGATCGAACTGGAGGGGGAAAATCAAAGCGAAGATCAGGTCCTGGCGGACTATGACGAGTACTTCGGCAACGAAAACGCTCCGCCACCGTTGGTGTCTAGCCTTTAGGCCAATGCCACTTACTTTTTGAGCCGACGGCGCTAGCCGCGGGCCTTGGCTTGCGCTTCGAGACTTGTAAGGCCCGAGGCTAGCGCCTGCGGCTCAGTTTGTGATCGAAAGCGACAACGTACGGCTAAAGCCTGAACACCAGCGCAAAACCGATTCAACAATCCAGCGAACATCCCAGCCGTGTTTCCAATCCAACTCAAACGAATCGAGACCGCGATTGCCGCAGGGCGTTTGGACGAAGCGTTCCAGCTGTTGATCACGACACCGCAACGGGAGCACCGCGACGGCCAGCGGTTGACGGATTTGTTGATCGCTCATTTGATTCAACGTTCACGGCAACACCTTGATCGCCAACACCACCGCGATGCCAAATCGGATGCGGACAAGGCACAACGTCTGGCCGGACGAACCAGCGAGGTCGTCGATCTGGTTCACGAAATCATTGAAATGGAATCGCAACAGTGTGCCCAGGCGGCCGCCGAGCAAGAGGCAGCCCGGGAGGCTAAAATGCAGGCTCTGCTCGGTCAATTCACGTTGGGACAACATCTCTTGCCACCCGGTCCAACCCATTCCAGGCTCGCTGCCGAAATCGAACGCAAACGCACGCTGGCCGCTGCGGCAGCCGATCGGATCGGGCAGGCGGTCGCCGCACGGGATTTTGAGGCGGGCGTCGCAATCGTCCAGTCGCTTGATGCAGAACTTCGACGTCATCGATTGTTGGTGGACAAGATCCAGGCACTGTTGCCAGCGATCCTGGAGCGGATTGTCGCCGACCTCGAGAGCGGTCGATTGGATCGCGGCCGGGACTGGTTGCAAATGGCAATCGACATGGCGCCGACGGATGCTCGCCTGAACGAACTGCGATCCTGTTTCGATCGATGTGCAAGCGCTAACGAATTGATCGACCGGGCATGCTATCAGGAAGCCGATCGCGAACTCGCCTTGGTCTCACAAGTGATCTCGGATGCAGCTTGGATCGCGGAGACGCGCAAGGCACTGGCCGAACTTGCGGCCCATTCCGCCAGCGTGCGTTCGGGACCCTTGGGGCTGCTCGACGGTTACGCCTCGATTCCGACGGGTAGACCTGTTGGTGTTCAGGCTTTAGCCGCACACTCCGGCTGCGAAGCAGCGTCGGAGAATCGGCTAAAGCCTAGACATCAACGATCGGACGAAGAGGAGGATTGTGCCAGGATATTGCGGGTCGATGGGGTAGGGGCGATTCTGTTGCTCGATGCGGAGCGCGTATCGGTGGGGCCGTCATCGACGTCCACGCGATACGATTTGCCGCTAATGACCGAGAGGCCGTCGGCGGCGTTGTTCATCCGCCGCGCGGGCGAAGACTATTTTGCCGAGTCGGAAGCGGAGTTCCGCGTCAATGATCGCCCGGCCAAACGCCGATTGCTGGCCGACGGTGATTCGCTCGGATACGGCCGACGGGGACGTTTAAAGTTTCGCAAGACCGTTCCCGCAAGCGGTTCGGCGGTGCTGCAATTGTCTGGGGCGGGGCTGGCCAAACGTGAGATTCGCTGTGCGGCGCTGATGGCCGATTCGCTGCTGTTTTCGGACTCTGGCGGCCACTTTTCGATTCCCCGCGGCGAGCGACCGATCGTGATGTTTCGCGCGACCGGTGGTTACGCGATGAAATTCGCAGAACCGGGCGGTGACGTCCATCAACTGGAACTCGATCGCCCGGTCTTACTCGGCGAGACGCGTTTCACACTCAATCAAGTCAATCTGTCTTAGGGTCGCGGCATGCCAGCGTTTCACTACCAACAAGGCGACCGTCCGCTGGAGGGATACACGATCCAGCACGCGCTCGGACGCGGCGGATTCGGCGAGGTCTACTTTGCGACCAGTGATGCGGGCCGCGAAGTCGCTCTCAAAGCGGTGCAAAATTACGAGGACATCGAACTGCGCGGCATCGGCCACTGCATGAATTTAAAATCACCGCATCTGGTGATGATCTTCGACGTCAAACAGGGCGACGATGGGACACCCTGGGTGATCATGGAGTATGTTTCCGGCGCTTCCCTGCGAGAGATCTTGGATGCGTCACCCCAGGGAATCGATCCGGCGCAGGCGATGTTCTTCGTTCGCGAGCTTGCCAAGGGAATCGACTACTTGCACGGCGCCGGAATCGTGCACCGAGACTTGAAGCCGCACAACATTTTCTTCGAAGACGGTGTCGTCAAAATCGGCGATTACAGTTTGAGCAAGGTGATCACCGTCAGCCATGCCAGCGGGCATACGATGACGGTGGGAAGCGTGCACTACATGGCCCCGGAAATCAGCATGGGGCGCTACGACAAAACCGTCGATCTGTATGCCCTGGGCGTGATGTTGTATGAAATGCTGACCGGCAAACCGCCCTTTGACGGCGAAAGTGTCGGCGAGATCTTGATGAAACATCTGAGCGGTGAAGTCGATGTCAGCGTGTTGGAAGAACCGTTTGCCGGCGTGGTTCGCAAGGCGATGGACCGTGACCCGGCAAAGCGTTTCCAGTCCGCCAGGGAGATGGCTGATGCACTCGGCTGTGAATCGACAAGGGTGAGCGACGATTCGATTCCCGCCAGTTTGTCGTTGATCGGAAAAAAGCCCGTCTCCCCGACGAATCCATTGCCACCAGAGCCTGAATCGTTGGGGATCGAAGACTTGGCCGACACGGTCGGTGCACGGCAAGCCACCCGCGACACCGCCGAATCAGAAACACCGTCACGCCGGGGCGACGCGCATCAAGTGATCGATGCGAGATTACGACGGATGGCTGACGCACGGTATCTGACCCGCGTGGCTCTGTCGTTCGTGTCCACGATCCTATTGGGCGTTCTGGCTTTTGTCGTCACTCCCGAGGTCGCCGGCGATCTCGATGCGATCGCGCTGGTATTGATGCCGGTTTGGATTTGGCTGATTTCAATGTCATTGGCCATGACGATTATTTTTTCCCAGCCGCCAGCGCCGCGCTGGTTTACCCCTCTGGCCACGCGGGTCTGGCTGCTCGGGGTTTGGGCGTTGATCTACGGCTTGCTTCACTATGTGTTCAATCGAATTCCATTTGAAGATGCACTTGCCGGATGCTGGGCAGGTGGCTTGACCGCGACCCTGCTGATGGACTGGCGGTGTTTTGCCGATCCGCAACGACCTCAGCGAATCCGGGTCGGACGCACGCTGATTGCAGGGTCGGTCAGTGGTGTCGCGGCGGGACTATATGGCGTCGCATTGGGACTGAATGTCTTTCGACTGGACTTCGCGATCCTGTCGATGGCCGCGACGATGGCCGGCGCGATCACGGTCCAATTGACGTCGCTCTGGGAAGAACCAGACGACAGCTCGTGGGACCAACGCGATGCAATGCGAACCAGGACCGCCCCATCGCATCGATCTGGACACGATCGGTCGCGGCCCAAGAGTCCACTGATAGATTCCTATTGCGCTAATTCACCGACCGCGGAGCGAGTTTCCTAATGTTTGTCAGCTATTTCTTGTTGATCGTCATCGGAATCTACTTTGGCATCTTGGTCGTCGTGATCGTTTCGGCGGTCAGTGCAAAATCGACTGCCGGCCGTGTCGCTGCGATCGTGGCGGGCGTGTTTTTGTTGATCATCGTGCCAATGTTTCTAGTGATGGCGACCTACAGCCTGCGGCGGGTCGCCTCGTCCGAGCACCATTCCTGGGCCGACCAGCACGCTGCGGGAACCAGAGTACCCGATCGGCCTCTCGATTCGATCAACGTCGATGTTCCTTCCATTCCCAGTGAGTCATCGACCTCCGCTGCTCCCTCGCCGCCCCAGCGTCCGGTACCGCCGCCGGTCCTGAAACCGGTTGATCAGATCTCCGACGAGGATTCACTTCAGCCAAACGCAACCTCCCAACAACAGCCGACCGGAACGTGGCGAACGACGGACACGCAGACCTTCACGGCGAACGTGTATCCGAGTGATGGCTCCGCGATGGATTCTTTGGTATCCGGCCTGAAAGAGAAACTCGCTGAAAACCGAGTGCTGCTTCGCGACGATGAAAAGGAGAGCAATGACGTTGTCGATCCCGACAAGGTCGTCGTTTCCGCTGACGGCCCCGATCTCGACTCCTTGCTTCCGGTTGCGATCTCACGTCTGAGGACGCAGTTCTCCGCGATCGGCATCGGAACCCGTCCGGTCAACGCACCATCCGAAGCGACCGAAAACGAGCTTGCGATCCATTTCTCTGCCTCCAAGTCGCCTTCGCTGCCGGCACCTTGGGATCAACAAGACCAGCTTCAAAACCGACTGCTCACCTGCACCGCGACGATGGGCGGCCGCCAATCCACCTACCAGGCCTTTGTGACCGAGAAACCTTGGGTCGAATCGTTCGACCAATTTGTGTCCCGGTATCCGCAACGCAAATTCGTTGTCGGGTACTCCGGCGAATTTCAATCGACCGAGGGGCAAGCCCGCAAAGCCGCCTTGGAGGATGCGGTCCGGCAAGCAGCGTTTTCCTTCCGCGGCCAATCGTATGCGATCATTGACGATCGGCATGTCATCGATCGATTCGCTCAGCGACTGTCCCGTTCTTACGGCGACGTTTGGCGAGAAGCCGTTCTGGTCGAAGTGCCCGACGCACGGCAGGTCGATGCCGCACGCACGACGGCCGCCGAAGCGTTTGAACGATCCCGAATCGGGCGTCTGTCGCAAGCGTTTGGAATCGTTATGCTGGTCCTCGCCACCATCGCGTTGTGTTTGGGCCTCAATTGGATCACCAAAGGCTACTATCGCAGTCAGGTCGTGTTAGGATTGGCAGGTGTGGTCGTGATGGGCGGCCTGATCCTTGCCATGTTCCTCGGTTAGGGCGCTCCGTGAACGAAGCTGACACGCATCTTCTGCAATTGATTCAAACCGGCGACCAAGACGGGTGGCGGCAATTCGTGGACCGATTCCAGCGTCGTTTGATCGCGTTCGCGCTCCATCGTGTCGACTCCTTGGCCACCGCCGAAGACTTGGTCCAAGAAACGTTCGTCTCGTTCTTGGATTCGCGGGAAAACTATCGCGGCGACGGCGAACTGGAATCCTTTCTGTTTCAAATTCTGCGCTACCGCATCATCGATCATTACCGCCGCAGCGGTATCACGCGAGAGTTTCCGGTGTGTGATTTCGGCCAGGAAGACTCAATCGACGCACTTGCCACCGCGGAGTCGACCGAACCAAGTGTCAGTTGGTACGTCCGACGTGAAGAACAGAACCAAGCCACCACGGTGGCGCTGGCGACCGCGATCCGTCGTCTCGCCGATGACTTGCAGTCGGGCCAGCGGTTCAAAGAGTTGGAAATCGCCGAAGGATTGTTTTTCGCCCGGCGACGCAATCAAGAACTCGCCGCGGTGATGGAGATCAGTGAAAACGAAGTCGCCGTCGTCAAGCGTCGACTGATCGGACGATTGCGTGATGACTTGAGGCAGTCGGCGGAGCGTGCCGGCAACTGGCCCGATGATGCCGTGCTGGCCGACGGTTTGTTAAGTCGCGTCTGGGAAGCGGAACGCCCCAGTTGTCCCAAACGCAGCACGTTGGGCAAGTACACCCTCGGGATTCTGCCGGACGCCTGGGCCAGCTACGTAGGTTTTCACGTCCAGACGCTCGGGTGTTCGTTTTGTCGCGCCAATCTGGAGGAACTCCGTCCCGGTTCGGAATCAGGTGAAAACGCTACCGCCCGCGACCGGTTGGTGCAATCCACCATCGGCTTTTTTCGAGCGCACGTTGGTGTCTAGCCTTTAGGCGATTCCCGTCGCTGCGAAGCAGCGACCATGGGCGGCTAAAGCCTGAACACCAGCTACTTCTTCTTCCCTTTCTTGTTCGGGTTGATCGGCAGCACGTCGGCCCGCTCGGCGTAGGCCTGCCACATGGCGGCCAACGATTCGACTCGCTCGGGTTGTTCGTCGGCCAGGTCATGTTGTTCGCTTCGATCGGCCGCGATGTTGTACAGTTCCCACTTTCCCTTGGCCCCCTTGGCGACCAACTTGTAATCGCCGACGCGGATCGCACGATTGCCTTCGTGTTCCCAGTAGATTGCCTCGCGCTCGATCGGTTGGCCGGCGAAGGTCGGCACCAGGCTTTTGCCTTCCATCGGATTGATCCGGTTGCCGCCGTGGAAAACAGCCGGGTAGTCAGCCCCCGAAACATCCACGGCGGTCGCCATCAAGTCGACCAGGTGTCCCGGTGTATGTTCCAACTCGCCGTGTCGCGTCACCTTGGCCGGCCAGTGGACGATCAACGGCGTCGAGATGCCACCTTCGTGCACCCAGTGTTTGTATTCGCGAAAGGGCGTGTTGGAGACGGTGGCCCAGGCACGTCCGTAGCCGATGTAAGTGTCGGCCGGCCCGGCCATGACGCCTTTGCCGGTGCGAACCGGGAAACCATCGCGGGTTTGTTTCGGTTGCATGTTTCCTTGCAAATAGTTGTTGGGCAACTCGGGTAGCGTGGCCGTTTTAGCGCGATCCACCCCTTTACCGCCACGGCCGTAGTTTTCCGCGCATCCGCCGTTGTCTTGAAAGAAACAAATCAGCGTGTTTTCGAATTGGCCGGTATCGCGAAGTGCGTCGACGATTCGGCCGATGCCCTGATCCATGTTGTCGATCATCGCCGCGTAGACTTCCATGTTGCGTTTGTCCCATTCCCAGAATTCAGTTTCCTTGGCATTTTCGGGGATCGGGAACAGTGTCGTCGCGTTCGGATCGATCACGCCTAGGTCAATCATTTTTTGGTAGCGTGCCGCGCGAACGGCGTCGTATCCGGCATCGTATTTCCCTTTGTACTTTGCGACGTCCTTTTCCAACGCATGCATCGGCCAATGGGCCGCGGTGAAACTGACGTACATGAAAAACGGCTGGTCGCCGGTTTCAAAGTGGTGTTCGTTGATAAAGCGGACGGCGTGGTCGGCGATCGCATCGGTGTAGTAGAACGTGCCGTTGGATTGATCCTCTGGCCCGTATTCGGGGTCATCCGCGGGTGAGATGTATTGGTTGTCCCGCGTCAACGTGTTGGGATCAAAGAAACTGCCGGCGCCGTGGATCGTTCCGTAAAAGCGGTCGAAGCCGCGTTGTCGCGGCCAGTTGTGTTTGTCGGCTTCATTCTGGGGGCGGATCTGTTTGGTGACGTGCCATTTCCCCGACAGGTAGGTGCGGTAGCCGGCCGGCTTGAGCACTTCGGCCAGCGTGACGCAGTTCCGATTCAAATCGCCGCGGTATCCGTCATAGCCTCGGTCGTTCATCATGTGACCGATCCCCGCCTGGTGCGGGTACAGCCCCGTCAACAGACTCGCCCGCGTCGGGCAGCAGCGGGCGGTGTTGTAGAACTGGGTGTAGCGAATCCCCTGGTCGGCGAGGGCATTCAAATTCGGCGTGTCGATTTCGCTGCCGTAACATCCGATGTCCGAGTATCCCATGTCGTCGGACATGATGTAAATGATGTTCGGAGGCGGCTCTGACGGGGCGAGATCGGCCGCCGTAGCAGTGGAGTGCGGACAAATCGTCGCCGCTGCGAAACAAATCGCTGCAAATCGAAATCGGAGCATGAATGATCCTCTGTGATGAACGTTCCGGTGGCTACCATCTTAACCAGACAAACGTCGTTCGCGTGACGATCGTCGAATCACTTTCCGCCGGGAAAACCGATTAGAATACCGCTCGGCCGCTGCGAACGGAGATCAATCGCAAGGACGTCTTGCCGAGTCGGCCAGCACCGTCAAAACCCGCTACACGTCGCGGCTGGCAACAGTCTTGCGGCGATGAATCGATGATCAAACACGCCCTTTTGCTGGTCTTGCTGCTGACCTCCGGTGCCTTCGCCGAGGATCGGCCGAACATCCTGTTCATTTTTTCCGACGACCAGAATTACAAAACGCTGTCGTGCTATCCCGAATCGCCCGACTGGGTTCACACCCCCAACATCGACGCGTTGGCAAAACAGGGCATCCGTTTTGAACGCACCTATTTCGGTGCCTGGTGCATGCCCTCCCGCGCCAGTTTCCTGACCGGACGCTTGCAACACGGCATCCAAACGATGCGGATGCAGGGCCAATACCCGGGCAGCGTTTATGATCCACAGCAGTGTCGTTTCTGGCCCGCCGAGCTACGCAAGAGCGGCTACCACACCGCCCAGATCGGCAAGTGGCACACGGGTATCGACACCGGCAACGGCCGAGACTGGGACCACCAGATCGTCTGGAACCGTCCCGGGCATCCGGAGAACGCCGGCAATTACTTCTACGATCAAATCATGACCTTCAACGGCGTCGATCGCAAAGTCGACGGGTACTCGACGGACAACTACACCAACTGGGCGATCGACTACATCAAGGGCCAGAACCGCGACGAAACCAAACCCTGGTATTTGTGGCTGTGCTACGGTGCCATCCACGGGCCGACCACGCCCGCCGACCGACACGAAGGAAAACTGGCCGGCAACAATGCACCCGTTCCCGAAGACATCTTCGGTCCCTGGCCCAACAAGCCCGCTTACCTGGCCAATCTAAACGCATGGCAAGAAGGTCCCGACGGTAAACCGTACCGCCGCAGCAAAAAGGTCGCGAAAAGCAACTTCAACACCAACACCGCCGGACAAGGGTACGACGATTGGGTCCAGCAATACAACGAATGCGAAATGGCGATCGACGAAGGCGTCGGTCGTTTGATCCAAACCCTGCGTGACACCGGGCAATTGGAAAACACGCTGATCGTGTATGCCGCCGACCAAGGGTTCGCGCTCGGGCAACATGGCATGAACAACAAAGTCGCGGCCTACGACGCCGCGATCGCTTCGCCCATGATCATTTCGCACGCCGGAAAGATCCCCGCCGGAAAGGTTTGCGCGCACCCGATCAACGCCCCCGACCTGGTCCGCCATTTTTGCGACGCCGCAAACGTCGACCTCCCCTGGCGGACCGACGGACGTGACATCAGCCGACTGCTGACCGATCCAGAAACCGACGATTGGAGCCAACCGATGCTGATGACCCACACGGGTCGCAGGTATGGATCGGACACCGACCAAATGCCGGACGAAACCGGAATGTACGAAGTCGGCGGCATCCCCTGGTACGCGCTGTTGCGCGACGGTCGCTACAAATACATCCGCACGATGGTCGAAGGCGAAATGGAAGAAGTCTACGATCTTGACGCGGACCCGGAAGAACTGAACAACCTCGCGTTGCTGCCCGAGCACCGAACGTTGCTGCTCTCGCTGCGAGAAAAAGCGATCGAAGAGCTGCGCCGCACCGACGCAAAGTTCATTCCGCACCTGCCGGCGCCACGGACTCCGTAGTGCCGCGGGAAGATACGAAGCAACCCTCCCCTCGCTACGCTCGACCCTCCCTTCCAGGGAGGGTTAATTCAAAAACCGCACGACTTTGGAAAGGAGGGCTGATTCTTAACTTGGTACCTGCCCCTTCTCCGCTTGATGTTCCCCCGAGTTATTTTGTTGTCTCCAAAATCAAACACCGAATCTTCGCTTCACCATGGCTTCATGCTACAAGACCCTGCTGTTCACCCTCTTCGCCCTCATCGCGACAACCCATGCCATCGCCGACGAGTCCGACTCACCGGCTGAATGGGACGTCGAGAATTACCCTGCGCCGAATCGGCAACAGAAGATCGACACCGATACCGGCACATGGATGAACTTGGATGTCAGCCCCGACGGCAGCCAAATCGTGTTTGATCTGCTGGGGGATTTGTATTTGATGCCGATCACCGGCGCCGACGGGACGGCCGCGACCGGAAAGCAGTTCCCCAAGAATTTGACCAACACCGTTGCCTGGGAAATGCAGCCGCGATTCAGTCCCGACGGCAGCCAGATCGCGATGACCAGCGACCGCACCGGCAAGAACAAGAAAGCCGGCGACAACCTTTGGATCATCAACGCCGACGGATCCTCACCGACCCAGGTGACCGGTGAAACGTACCGCTTGATCTGCAATCCCGTCTGGTCTCCCGACGGCCAGTACCTGGTCGGACGGAAACACTTCACCAGTCGACGTTCGCTCGGTGCCGGCGAGTTTTGGATGTTCCATCGCGATGCCCTGGCCGCCGGCGCGACCGTCGGCGTGCAACTGACCAAGCGGCCCAACGACCAGAAAGATGTCAACGAACAAGTTTTCTCGCCCGACGGACGTTACCTGTACTACAGCCAAGACGTCACGCCGGGCGACACCTTCGAATATGACAAGAATTCACACCAAGGCATTTACGCGATCAAGCGATTGGATCTGGTCGAAGGCAAGACCGAGACGCTGATCCGGGGTCCCGGCGGAGCCTGTCGGCCGACGCCTTCACCGGATGGAAAAACGTTGGCCTTCGTCCGCCGCGTCGGAGTCAAAACCGGATTGCACCTGTTCGACCTTCAGTCGGGCGAGATTCGCTTGGTCTACGAGGACCTGGAGCGTGACATGCAGGAAGCGTGGGCGATCCACGGTGTTTACAGTGCGTTCGATTTCACGCCCGATGGTCGGTCGATCGTGATTTGGGCCAAAGGCAAAATCCGCCGAATCGACCTGGAGAACGGCGATGCGGAGATCATCCCATTTCGAATCCGCGACACGCGTACCGTCAAGACCGTCGTCCGTCACAAGATCCCCGTCGGCGAAGACGAATTCGATGTCAAGATGTTGCGCGACGTCTGTGTTTCGCCGACCGGCGATCGGGTGGCGTATCAAGCACTCGGATACATCTACATCAAGTCAATGCCCGATGGCACACCGATCCGTTTGACCGACCAAACGCATCACTTCGAGTTTTGCCCGCAGTTCTCGCGCGACGGTCGCTACATCGTCTACACGACTTGGAATGATCGCGAGTTGGGGACGATCCGAATCGCGTCGACCGATCCGAGTGCCAACGAAAACTGGATCGTGACCGACACGCCCGGTCACTACACCAAGGCGACTTTCTCCCCCGACGGAAAGCAAATCGTCTTTGAACGCCGCGGCGGAGGCCACTTGCGGTCGCCGCTGTGGTCGCGTGAACAAGGCATTTACCGAATCGATTGGCGTGACGGTGTCGCCGAGCGGATCACCGATTCGGGCAGCGATCCACAGTTTGCCGCATCGGGCGATCGGGTCTTTTTGACGCGCCGCGGTGGCGGCAAAGAATCCGACAACGTCACGCTGTATTCGGTCGATTTGTCGGGCCAGAACGCACGCGATCACTACACCAGCGACTGGGCGACCGAGATGCAAGTTTCGCCCGACGGCAAGTCGTTGGCGCTCGTCGAGCGATTTCACGTCTATGTGACTCCGTTTGTTCATGCCCCCTCGGCGATCAAGGTCGGCCCCGGCGGTAAAGGGTTGCCGATCGCCAAGGTCAGCGAACAAGCCGGCGACTTTGTGCATTTTTCCGGTGACGGATCCGCGTTGCACTGGTCGCTCGGACCGGAACTTTCCACCTGCGACGTTTCTGGCGCAATGGACAAGCTACTCGGAAGCAAGCAGGAATCGGACACGAACACCGAGGATGTATCACCGGCGGCTATCGAATCCACCAACATCGGGTTCAAGTATCCACACGCCCAGCCCGACGAAACGCGTGCACTGGTCGGCGGCCGGATCGTCACGATGGGCAAAGCCGGAGTGATCGAAAACGGAGTCGTCGTGATCCGCGGCAACCGGATCGTCGCGGTCGGCCCACGCGACGAAATTGAAATTCCCGCCGACGCGATCAAGACCAACCTGAAGGGCCAAGTCGTACTACCCGGGTTGATCGACACACACGCCCATGGGGCCCAAGCGACCGGTGGGATCACGCCGCAACAGAACTGGATCGACTACGCCCGGCTGGCGTTCGGCGTCACCACGATCCACGACCCCAGCAACGACACGCACAGCATTTTCGCGGCCAGTGAAATGACCAAGGCGGGCGTGATCGTTGCCCCACGAACCTTTTCGACCGGCAAGATCCTTTACGGAGCCACGGGGTCCTACAAAGCCGAAATCGAATCGTTGGCCGACGCGGAATTCCATCTCAAACGGATGAAGGCGGTCGGTGCATTCAGCGTCAAAAGTTACAACCAGCCGCGACGCGATCAAAGACAGCAGGTGCTCGCGGCGGCACGCAAGTTGGACATGCTGGTCGTCCCCGAAGGCGGTTCGACGTTCATGCACAACATGACGATGATCGTCGACGGACACACCGGGATCGAACACACCTTGCCGGTGCAAACGGCCTACGACGATGTCATGGATCTGTGGCGTGGCACCGGCGTCGGTTACACGCCGACATTGAATGTTGCTTACGGTGGCCTGTCAGGTGAACGTTATTGGTACGCGATCGACGATCTGTGGTTGCACACGCGGCTCAAGACCTTCATTCCGCCACACGTCTTGAATCCCCGCGCACGACGCCGTGAAAAAGCACCACTGGAAGATTACAACCACATCAAAGTCGCCGCGATCGCCCGGCAAGTCGTCGACCAAGGCGGACTGGTGCAAGCCGGCGGCCACGGTCAATTGCCGGGGCTGTGTACGCACTGGGAGATGTGGAGTTTCGTCCAGGGAGGCATGACGCCGATGCAGGCGTTGACCTGTGGCACGCTCAACGGTGCAAAGTACCTGGGGCTGGACAATGATTTGGGATCAATCGAAGTGGGCAAGCTGGCCGATTTGATCGTGATCCGCCGCGGCGCCGATCCGACCAAACAGATTCGTGACTCGGAAAAGATCCAATTCGTGATGGCCAACGGGCAACTGTTCGAAGCCGACCGAATGAACCGCAGCGGTGACAACGCGCCCCGGGGAGAATTCTTTTGGGAAAACAACGCCGGCGCGGGAGTGTTGGCGACCGCATCCGAAGCGGTCGGCTGCAGTTGCCATCGCGGCCGGTAGGTCACGCCGGAAACGTCCATCATTTTACCGCGGCTTTCGGTACCCAATTTAATTTCTCTCCCTCTGGGAGAGACGGCGTTTGCGCAGCAAGCAAACGCCAGAGAGGGCCCGCGTCGCGATCGTTTGGGCGACTTCCGCTGCGATTGAATCCGGACCTTAGACGATCGACGTTTCGCGCGTGACACTCTGCGGGGGCATGAAAACACAGCGGGCATCAGCTGGATCGACTCAAACGCCGCCGTTTGTTTGGCCGTCACGGAGAAGAGGTAAGAAGATTCGGGGCAGAATGATGGCGTGCACGTGGCGAGAAGCCACATGCACCGCATGCCCTACGCTTGCCGCAACAACTGCATGAATCGACCGAGCAATTGGTCGGTCGCCGGGGTGTCTCGCACCTTTGCCTCGAACACTTCCAGCGAGTCGCCGGTGATGGATTTGACGTAGTTGGGATAGGCGTGGATGCGTTGAATGAACGCGGTCCGATCGAGTTCGGGATGGAATTGAGTGCCATAGATCGGTCGGTCTTTGACGCGGAACGCCTGGTTTTGCACCTTCTCGCTCGACGCCAACAAGATCGCTTGCGGGGGCAAGGTCACGACGCAATCCTGATGTCCCATCGGAGCGAGGAAGTGATCGCCGAGCGGCCCGAAGAGCGGATCTTCGCGGCCGGCCCGGGTCAGCCGGACTTCGATGGATCCCAATTCGGCGTGAGCGGCATCGGTGACGACTTCGCCTCCGAGTGCCTTGGCCATCGCTTGGAATCCCCAGCAGGAGGCGAAAGTCGGTTTGGCCAGTTCGTACAATTCCCACATTGCCGCCAGCGCCGGTGGCAGCCACTCGCCTCCCTCGGCGACCGAGTAGTCGCCGCTTCCGCCCAACAGAACCACATCGACGGCATCCAATTCAGCGACGGTCGGCGGGCCGGCCAATAAGTCGTGGACAGCGATCTGAGCGGGAGCACATTGCAACGCCCTGGCGAAACACCCGATCTCCTGATCGCGCATCGGATCGTCAGCGTTGCGGATTTGCAGCAATAGAAATCTGTCCATCGATCGCATCACACTCCAGGAGCCGTTCAGTCAGCCCGGGCAAGTCTATCACAAGCAGCAGGGCCGACCAGGCGCGAGGATCGACGACTGCCCCCCCGGGTTAAGCCCACAACGCTGTTAAACCTTGCCGGTTGCAGTGGTTTCCGGCCCGCGCCACTGGCGATTTGACGACTCAGGTTCGCTACTCGAGGCACCATCGTGTCAATCGTTCCGATACAACGTCTGTCGTACGTCCGCTGCGGATGTCACTTGGATCAGATCGGCAAGGATGCTGACGTGATCATTTCTCACAACGGGAGTCTATCGGTGTGCACGGATGCCATCAGACAATTCAAGGTGTCACTGTCGGCCTGCTGCTTGTTATCTGTTGTCGGGTGTGCACAGGTTGACCAGCGAACGGTCACACCAGCGATGCCGGGCGCGACCACTGCACCGACGGAGACGCCGTTGACGGTGCGACCGGCAGTCCATCGGAAAAAGGCGGTCGAACCATCCGCATCGTCGCTCGATCGCGTCAAGACCGTTGCCTACGCGGATGAGGGCGCCGAGGGCGATGAAGTCGCGACTGGGGACAAGGGGCAAGACTCGTCGCCGAGTTTTGCGGACCAGTTGGAGCGGATCGCGCTGGCACCGGTTGAGATGCATGCGGTCGAATCGCGGTTAGAATCATTCAGCGATCTGGTCGCGGCCGATGTGTCGCAGGCAACCGAGGAAAACGTCTATACCCTGGACCAGCTCGAGCAACTCGCCCTCGCCAACAACCCCGCCATTGTCGCAGCCGGCGCGACGGCCACCAAGGCCGCGGGGCTGCGCAACCAAGTCGGCACGCGTCCCAACCCGACACTGGGCTATTTCGGCCAGCAACTCGCCGATGAAAACACCGACCAGCACGGGGTGTTTGTGGAACAGGAGTTCGTTCGTGGCAACAAACTGGAACTCAACCGAGAGGTACTCGGACACACGATGTCGGCCCAGCGCTGGGAAATGCAGACGCAACGCTACCGTGTTCTGACCGATGTGCGTGTCCGGTTCTATGAAGCCGTCGCGGCGCAGCAACGCGCCGACGCGACACGCAATTTCGAAACCGTCGCCCGACGCGGGGTGCAAGTTGCGATGGAGCGGAAGGAGGCCGAGGAAGGCAACTTGATCGAGGTCTTGCAGGCCCAAACCCTGCTCAGCGAAATCATGCTGGCCGCCGAACAAGCAGAAGTCGAGTACCGGGGGGCGTGGCAGGATTTGGCCGCCGTCGCCGGGTTGCCCGAAGCCGCACCGGCGCGACTGGTCGACGTCCCCGCGACCGAAAAAGCCCCGCGCGATTGGCAGGCCGCTTACGACCAGATCCTTTCCGAAAGCCCCGAATTGTCGGCGGCCAACGCGTTGGTGTGTGAGAAGTACGCCTTGCTGAAACGGCAACGTGTCCAGATGGTGCCTAACCTGACCGGAAATTTCGGCGCGGGCTACGACAATGCAACCGACTCCGGAATGATCAATCTGGAGTTTTCCGCGCCGATTCCTGTGTGGAATCAAAACTCCGGTAACATCTCGGCCGCCTACGCCGAATACACCCGCGCCCTGGAAGACGTCAAACGGATCGAGCAATCCATCAAGAGTCGGTTGGCACGGACTGCCCAAGCATTCGATTCCGCCTTGGCAGCGGTCACGAAGTACGAAACGGAGATCATCCCGCAGACGCAGAAGAGCTTGGATTTGAGCGAAGAAGCGTACCGCGCCGGCGAACTCGAATTCCTGCAGGTCCTGGTGGTGCGGCGTAGCTATTTCGAATCCGCGATTCGCTTGATCGCCGCCCAAGGTAACCTGGCCCAAGCCAACGCCCAAGTCGAAGGGCTGTTGTTGACCGGCGGGTTGGACGCACCGTCCGACTACACCGACGGCGACGGGATCCGCGGCGCGTCGTTTGGCGGGCAGTGATGGCGTTCCGGGGATGGTAGCGTGGTGGGGCAAAACGATGGGGGCAAAACGATAGAAGGCAGAATGATGGGGGGCAGAATGATGAGGGCAGGAGTGTTGGTGTCGAACCTTGAGGCGATTCCCCCTCGCTGCGAAGCAGCGACCGTGGGCGGCTAAAGCCTGGACACCAGCGTGTATGCCCGGTCCCTTCATCCTCAAACGGCCCCATCATTCTGCCCCGTATCATTCTGCCTGCTCTCTGAATCCTCGCACGT
>NZ_JACEHH010000199.1 GCF_014154935.1 Stieleria mannarensis | reverse complement strand
AGGACCTGCAACGCCAGCTTCGTGACCGGAGGGGTTGACGCGTTCACTTACGCATCGATTCTGCGAATCGGAGGCGTGTCAAGACCATGCTCTCACCAGCCCTCTGCGATGGACGGGTCGCTCACACGCGTCCGCGTGGCTCTCGGAAAAGTGTGGCTACACGCAAATCAAAGGGGACGGGGGTTGAATCCCGCCAATCAGCGGCGGACGATTGATGTGATCACAGGACCGAGTCGACTTCCGCCGCAACCAATGGCCGTTGGCATTGCCATTTGACCGCCCGCGCAACTCCCGGGCACGCATGAACGCCGTAGGCACGGCGGGTAGGATGCCCGTCGACTGAAACCCGTCGGGGACAGGATGTCCGTCGGAGAACGATGGCAGGAAGCGGCGGAAAGAGCGGGAGTTGGGAGTTGGGAGTTGGGAGTTGGGAGTGGAGGAGAGGGGGAGAACGAGAGTGATGGTAGTGGTGGAGTGAAGGAGCGGGCCATCGTTCGGCGACCGGAGTGAGGGAGGGAACGACCGAGCGGAGCCGACGGCCCGCGGAGGTGGTGACAGCGACCGAAGGATGAGGGTAGCGCTGAGCGCAGCGAGCATCACCGACGCCGAGGGCGGAGCCCGG
>NZ_JACEHH010000198.1 GCF_014154935.1 Stieleria mannarensis | reverse complement strand
CCTGTTCGTCACGCTGCATTTTCAACCGTGATTCGTAGAATCGCTTTTCTTCTGGGTTTCGGGCAATCATCTCCAAGACTCCTATCGCTTCGGAAAAGACCAGATCGGGTAGTTGTTGCCGCAATTCTTCGGGGCTGGAACTTGCGGCAAATCGAAAGAAGTGGATCCACTGCTTGATCGGGTCTGCGATCACGCCATTATCCGCATCCGGCTCGTACTTCGGCAACTCTAAAAGGTGGATTTGCAGGCAATCTGTCAGCAATTCACCGCTCGGAGATCGAAGTTGGAAGTCGAGATGCAGGGCGGACGATTCGCGAAACCGGATCGCATCGAGGATGCAGATTCCGATCGAGGGACGCAATTCCCGGTAGCTGTCTCCCTCGCCGAGTTGTTCAACCAACTGGCTGGCAGCGTAATAGGTCAGTCGCTCGGAGAGCCCTGCGGGCAGCGTCGTCTGAATTTCAATGTCGATGAACCGCCCGTGATCATCGGTCGCCAAGACATCGAGAATCGAAGCTTTGTCATCGTCAAAGGCTTTGCCGATGATTGGGTTCAGGATCTGCACATTGGTGATCGGCGGGTGTCCACCCAAGACCGCATTAAGAAAGTGAATCGTAATCGCCGGATGATCAGGACTTCC
>NZ_JACEHH010000197.1 GCF_014154935.1 Stieleria mannarensis | reverse complement strand
TCGGGCTCCGCCCTCGGCGTCGGTGCTGCTCGCTCACGCTCGGCGCTACCCTCATCCTTCGGTCGCTGTCACCACCTCCGCGGGCCGTCGGCTCCGCTCGGTCGTTCCCTCCCTCACTCCAGCCGGCGAACGCTGGCCCGCTCCTTCACTCCACCACTATCATCACTCTCGTTCTCCCCCTCTCCTCCACTCCCAACTCCCAACTCCCAACTCCCAACTCCCAACTCCCAACTCCCAACTCCCGCTCTTTCCGCCGCTTCCTGCCATCGTTCTCCGACGGACATCCTGTCCCCGACGGGTTTCAGTCGACGGGCATCCTACCCGCCGTGCCTTACGGCGTTCTTTTGTGCCCGGGAGTTGCGTGGTCGGTCAAATGGCAATGCCAGCGGCCATTGGTTGCGGCGGAAGTTGACTCGGTCCTGTGGTCATGTCAATCGTCCGCCGCTGATTGGCGGGATTCAACCCCCGTCCCCTTTGATTTGCGTGTAGCCACACTTTTCCGAGAGCCGCGCGGACGCGTGTGAGTGACCCGTCCATCGCAGAGGGCTGGTGAGAGCATGGTCTTGACACGCCTCCGGTTCGCAGAATCGATGCGTAAGTGAACGCGTCAACCCCTCCGGTCACGAAGCTGGCGTTGCAGGTCCC
>NZ_JACEHH010000196.1 GCF_014154935.1 Stieleria mannarensis | reverse complement strand
GAGAAGCCGTTGCAGGGGAAGGCCGATATTTTCCGGATCCCCCGCACTGAAAGGTGCTTCGAATCCACCTCGCCCCGATCCTTTCTGCTTTAATAGCAACCTGTACGTGCCAAACACGGGCGCTGAGCATCACACATGATGCCGGAATCCGAACCCTCGTCCTCTACGGAGTCCATGAATGAATCACCGGTATCTGCCGGTATTGACGCTCACGTTTTTGGTCGCGCATCGCTCACCCGGGATGGCGAGCGACACATCAACGTCGACCGTCGGACTGGATCCGCCGGACGGTACGGTGGTGTTGTTCGACGGCACAGACTTTGACGCCTGGAAGCCGTTCTCCTGGCAATGGATCAACCCGAACGATGATCAGGGGCAGGTTTAGTGGAAGCTGGTCGATGACAAGGCGATGGAGATTGCCTTCGAATTCGATGGCAAGCGACGCAAACAGTTTCTTTGCACGAAGCAGCGATTCGGCGACTACCGTCTGCACCTTGAGTTTCAATTGCCAGAGGAAGGCAGTGGCAACAGTGGCGTTTTCTTTGGGCCGCGGTATGAGTTGCAGATTCTCAATAGCGTCGACAAAGAAAACTCCGGGCGCCTCGGCGGCGCGTGTTGACCCTCTGTCCGCTTCGCTGCCAGGGAGAACAGCTGAGACAGC
>NZ_JACEHH010000195.1 GCF_014154935.1 Stieleria mannarensis | reverse complement strand
CAACCGTGTTCTCGAAGTCTCCGCTGGACGGACCATCGAATCCAGCGATGAACTCTGGAAAACCCTGTCCGAAGAGCAGCGAGGCGTTGTTTCGGCCGTTTCGATGGACATGTGGCAAGCCTTCATGACAAGCACGAGGAAGAACGTGCCCGAGGCAGAAATCGTGCATGACAAATTCCACATCAGTAAGCACCTCAACGACGCGGTCGACAAAGTGCGTCGACAGGAGAACAAGCAATTACGGAGCGAAGGCGATGACCGCCTCAAAGGCACGCGTCAGCTTTGGCTTTACAACGAAGACAACCTCGATGAAGACCGATACAACGAGCTGAAGAGTGCGATGCGAAATGATCTCAAGACGGGCCGAGCATGGGCTATCAAAGAGAACTTTCGGTACTTCTGGGGGTACGCCTATCACTTCTCGGCCGCAACCTTTTTCGACCGTTGGTACGGCTGGGCCATCCGAAGTCGATTGGACCCGATCAAGAAAGTTGCCCGAATGCTCAAGGAGCATCTGGACGGAATGCTGAGTTACTTCCGGCACCGAATTACCAACGCAGTCACCGAAGGATTTAACAGTCGCATCCAGTCGATCAAGTCAGCCGCACGTGGCTTCAGGAACTTCGCCAACTACCGCCTGCGCGTCCTGTTCTACTGCGGCAAGCTCGAA
>NZ_JACEHH010000194.1 GCF_014154935.1 Stieleria mannarensis | reverse complement strand
GTTACGTCTTTAAATTCCACTCCTGAGACGGAGGTTGTAGTGACAACCAAACAGTTGATGCCTGTCTTTCTTTCCGTCGCGTTGACGGCGTACGCCCATGGCGATACTCAAGTTTCACCAGACAGGCCTGGCCGGCTGTTCCGTCAGGTCAACGTCGACGACGCGGCTACGGTCGACGCAAAGCAAGCCTTGGTCATGGGAACGTACGTACTAGATTCGAAGGCGACCAAAAGATTTCTGCGCGTCGACACACTAATGAAGGCGATTAACAAAATTCGGTTGACAGACTGGAATGTCGGCGTATGGACCAGGGAAAATGCCGAACTGACGGTTCGTCAGCGTATGGATGACTACATTCAGACCGCTCATGCGTTCTACACTGGGGAGGGCAAGCGGCCCAAAGGCGTCGTTGGTCGACGGCTTGAGAAGTACACGGACATTGAGCTCGGCGATCGACGATTGGCGAGCGCCCTTACTACGGTTCGAATGGCAACGGCCTGGGATGTGCTACTTGAGAAGGGGCAAGCCGAACGTCTGGACGCCGTGGTTCGCTTACGTCTAGCCATGATCAGTCCGCAAGCCGACGACGACGTAACCAAGCCGTGAACCGGAGCGGCGAAGTGGCGCGGATTGGCAATGGACAATTCTTCGTCGCCGCCCGGTTACGGCAGTCGTTC
>NZ_JACEHH010000193.1 GCF_014154935.1 Stieleria mannarensis | reverse complement strand
CACGTAGATGAAGACAGCTATAAGGTGCGGGTACGTCGCCGGGGTAGCGATCCCAAAAAATATTGCGGGGCTTTCGATCAAAGACCGCCAGAGACTGCCTGCTGTACGGGGACTCGTCCATGCAAAATCAAAAAGCGTGACGCACACCAGTGAAAGGAGCACAACGAGAAATGGGCGCGAAACCTTTTGCCCATTTCCAAGCACCAGATCCGTAAACCAGAATCCTATCCATTTCCAAATCAACCTGAAGCGATCGAATCCTTTGTATTTGCTGCGGTAATAGGACTCTCCAGAAAAAGACGCTTTGTACAGGTATCGCCGCGTCGCGGCGAGCTCCACCGAAAATGCCTTGTCAGAGGCTTCTTTTTCGCCAAGCGACTCATAGTTTTTCCGCAGTTTCCGAGCGAAATCAAGCGTTAGGTTGTCATAGCCGGGGCAATTCGTGCTCAGGACTTTCGGCGGAATTTCAGTTCGTTCAAAGACGGCGTATTCAAACTTGCAGCCTTCGAACGTTGCTCCGCGAAAGTTCGATGCGATGAAACGGCACCCAGTGAAGTCACAATTATTGAATACACAGTTCCGAAAGTAGCATGTATCAACAATCGTGTATCGGAAGTCGACATTGTCGAACCGAATACCCTTCCCAGATACTCGAACAAGTCGATACATCTGAAAATC
>NZ_JACEHH010000192.1 GCF_014154935.1 Stieleria mannarensis | reverse complement strand
ATGCCACTAACCCAAATCTGAATGTCCGACGAATTCCTCAACTCGCTCGATCAACACTTCCCGACGTTCGCTGGTAAATTGCGATCGCGTCCTGACGCCAACATTGAAAATGTTGAACCCGGTGCGTCAGACGATGATCTTGCCGAGATCGAAGCTTCAATCGGAGTTCCGCTTCCGGAATCCTACAAATCGCTGCTCCGATGTGCTCGTGAATTCTGGTTGTTTGGGGGTGCAATCCAATTCGGATTCCAGCATCCATTCACACACGATTTTCAACCGTACGACGAACTGACTCCTCAACAACAGCAAAGCGTTCAACGAAAAAGCGGCGGCGTCTGGCCGCCACCATCGAACGGCATGTTGTGTTTCGCCGAATTCTTCATGGACGCAGATGGCGATCAGGTTCTATTCGATGTTTCCAACGGCATGGCCAACGGCGAATACCCCGTGATGTACTATGCTCATGAATCGCATCCACCATCTGTTCGCAAACTTGCCGATGACTTTGAGACGTTCTTGAACGATTTTCTTGATTACGAGCAATGGGCAGATGAAGACGCCGCGTAACTCGTGGCATAACCAGTAAGGATTTGACTTCGCGAGCTTGCGAGCCGAAGTTCAAGTCCTCTGTTCAACCAGTAAGGATTTGACTTCGCGAGCTTGCGAGCCGAAGTTCAAGTCCTCTGTTC
>NZ_JACEHH010000191.1 GCF_014154935.1 Stieleria mannarensis | reverse complement strand
CGAAGACAAACCGACGCCTGTCGATCGAGTAAGAGTACGAGTACCGCGATGCTGAGTACGAGTACGATCGAAGACAACCGACGCCTGACGTGCCGACCGTAGATTGGGATACCGAATTTCCCTTGGTGATTCCAAGCAAGTACATTGGCCACCAGCGACGATGGTTCAAACTGGCGTGCCGACCGAACGCGCGAACCAAACGATGCACCCCAGTTCACTCATTGTTGCGATCGACAGACCTTTACACCTTTGCGACACTCGCTCGAGTTTCACCGTCAACCGGTTGGTCCGTGAACGGGGTGATCGTCGACGTTCACGCTGCTAAGCGACGCCTGACGACATTGCAGATTTCTCTTTTGTGTGATTGGCCTGTTTCGTGGTCCCCTCTCGTCCGCGGTTCCCAGCGTTGTCCAACGCCTGACATCCCGACTGCGATTGGTGCGCTCGAATTGCGTCCACCGGATTTCATCAGACCTTTGTTTCCTGAGATGCCCCTCTAGTGTTGCGGTTTGATAGGTGCGCGGTCGTCTCGGCCGAACGAGGTAAACCGACGCCTCTCGAATGCAACGGCGACAACCGACGCCTGACGCGCCGACTGCTGGCTGGGAGACTCGATTTCCCTCGGCGATTCCAATCGAGTACATTGGCAATCAACGATGAAGGCTCAAGCTGTCGTCGTGACCGATTTGCGTGAA
>NZ_JACEHH010000190.1 GCF_014154935.1 Stieleria mannarensis | reverse complement strand
CCGAGAGAAGGCGAGAGACAAAAAACCAAAGTGCGATCGTTAACACCGAGTGCGTTGACTTTAACGGTTGATGGCGAAGTGTTTTTCTACTTTCGTGGCGGTTGGCCGATTGCCCTGTTGACAACCAGGCGGAGCTGTCGCGTCATCGAGGTGCTCCCTGCTCTCGGGCTCACTGAACTTGATCACCACCGCCATCGATCAAGGCCGCCGCTATCGATGACAACCGAGGGACACGCAGCGCAGCCGGCCGGATCACCAAGCCCACGCGACTCCGCCGGCATGGATCTTTTCCCACGCGACCGCGCAATCGCAAAGTTCCCAACTCAAGGTCAACCGGATGGCTTCGACGTTACAAACCCAAGTCCAAAGCTACATCGCTCACCTTCAACGCTCCGGACACAAACGACGCGTCATCAACACCACCAAACAGCAACTCGATTACTTCGTCACGTGGTGCCAAACGCTATCGATCGACTCGGCAGATCAGCTCAGCGACATCACCGCCAGCGACTACCTCGAACATCTTCAAAACGAAACTGATTTGCTTAGCGGTTCGGTGATCGGAACCCGCATCGTTCGTGAACGCATCACCAAGCTCCGCCGCTTGCTCGAATGGCTCGCACGAGACGCCAATTTCTCAAGCGATATCGCATCGACGGTACCGACGGTCGACAAACGCGGCAAAGTGAACTTGCCAAGCA
>NZ_JACEHH010000019.1 GCF_014154935.1 Stieleria mannarensis | reverse complement strand
AGTGGCGGATGGTGTTCGGTTGCTCGAGACTTACCCTCACTCATCCTGCGTCCCCATTCGATGAATCAGATTCTGCCTTCCTCGATAAAGCAATCCTGCTGCTGCGGACTCAGAGAGATCGAGGGACGTTGCGACTTCTTTCAGCGATAAACCTTGAAGATGCTTCATGATGACCGCCATACGCTGTTTGTCGGGCAGTTCTTGCAGTGAAGAAAGCATGGTTGCGATCTGTTCGTTGCGAGAGGCCAGTTGGCTCGGCGACGTCTCGTCTCCGGCCAGCACTTGCTCTAGGCGTGCGAAGGACTCCTCAAGTTCAGACTCTCGTACTCTCCGGCTGACGTCGTGTTTCTGTGTGTTCAGACGCTTTACCGCGTCTAGCATGTTGTTCTGGAGTGCTTTGCGTAGCCAACCGAAAAACGGGCCTTCGTCCAGGGGATCGAGAACTCCGGCACCAGCGTGCGCTTCCAGCAGCGTTTGCTGCACAAGGTCCGAAGCCTCGATATCACCTCGATAAGCAGGAGAAATCATGGCCTGGGCAATGGTCACAAGCACGGGCCGAAACCGTTCCAATGCCCCTTCAAAATCGCTCTTTTCTTCGTTATTGAGTTGTCCCATGGAGGATTCCTATTCTGCCAAGCGACGTATCACGGCCGATAGTGCGCGAAATTTCCAGAACTTATGTTTTTTCGCGCATAGAACTGCCGGCGAATTCGCTTTTCGTGTTGGGAGCAAGCTTATCACGCTCGACGGACTTCCTGCGAACATGAAGCGATTGAATTTCGGCCGCAATATCACGTTGAATCCTCGCGTACTGCACGCTCCCAGGTGCGAGCAGGAGGTGATCGAGATTCTTGACGCGAACAAGGGTAGTCGCATTCGCTGCATCGGTCGGCTTCATTCGTGGAGCGAAGCAGTCCAGTGCGACGATGTGTTGCTGGATCTGCGGTACCTCAGTCATGTAGAGCTATCCGCCTCCGGCGATACAGCGGTCGCGCGGGCCGGCGGGGGATGCCAGATCAAGCAACTGCTGGCAGAACTGGAGAAGCAGAATTGGACATTGCCATCGGTTGGTTTCATCACCGAGCAGTCGGTAGCTGGTGCGATTTCCACCGGCACGCACGGATCCGGCCGTCATTCACTTTCACACTACGTGACAAGCCTCCGAGTCGCGAGGTACGACCGCGATAGCGGCAAGGCGGTTATCGAGGAAATTGAATGTGGGGACGAGCTTCGCGCCGCCCGGTGTTCCTTGGGCTGTGTCGGTGTCATTCTTAGCGTCGCGATAAGGTGCCGCCCGATGTATCGCGTGGAGGAGCATTTTCGTGAACACGACAATCTGGACAGCGTCCTGAGCGCGGAGAAAGACTACCCACTTCAGCAATTCTACCTGGTCCCCTGGTGTTGGACATTCATCGCTCAACATCGACGTGAAGTGGAGGCCCCGAATTCTCGCACATCGTGCGTGTACCATTGGTATCGTTTCATCGCTCTCGACGTCGCAATGCACTTGTTGATTCTTCTTTCGGTGAGAGTCATCCGCATTCACGCTTTCATACGAACTCTGTTTCGCTGGGTGCTACCAACATTTGTCGTCCAGAACTGTCGGTTTGTTGCAGATTCAACGACGCAACTGGTCATGGAGCATGGACTATTTCGACATGTAGAGATCGAGTTGTTCGTGCAACGGGACCGGTTGGACGCGGCGCTCAAGTTCCTCCAGCATGCACTTTGTACTGCGGGAGATCGCGTAAGCGATCCTGACGAGGCGTTTCTTGATCAAGTTGACCAGGCGAACTGCACAGAAGCGCTCGATCAGTTGCGCGGCAAGTATTGTCATCACTACCCGATCTGTGTCCGTAAAGTCTTGCCGGACGATACGCTGATCTCGATGGCAAGCAATGCAAACGCGTCGCCAGTCTCCGAACCAGCCAACGCGACTGACCGCCCCCCAAACTACGCCTGGTACTCGATTACGTTGACCAACTACCACCGCGGGGCGAATCGAGAGCCCTTCGAGAACCTGGCTGAGTTTTTGGCAAGATCTATGAGACGCCTGTTTCGCGCCAGGCCACACTGGGGAAAGCTCTGTCCGCTATCCTCCGATGATCTTCATGCCCTCTATCCAGCAATGGGCCGATTTCGCGAAGTCTGTGCAGAACGCGATCCAGATGGGCGGTTCAACAATCTTTGGACGGAGAGCGTTATTCACCATAAAGACCAGCTCAAATACGAAAAACACAAGTCGAGTAACCGCCTTTGTGTTCGATCTTCTTTGCGTAGTGACCGCAATCAGCGACCACCAGATCTGACTTCGTCATCAGCTTGATCCTCTTCAGTATCGCAATGTGTATGCGGGACTTCGATCGGGGCAGAAGTAGGCTCCTGACCCGAATGGCACCGGGATAAGCCGATACGCTGAGCCGTAGACGCTAGCCTCGGGCCTTACCGCCGTGTTAAAGACGTATCAAGGCCCGCGACTAGCGCCGTCGGCTCGCTAAGCCCGTGCCATCCGCTCCTGACCCTTTTTCTCTTCTTGCCCTCAAACGAGAGGCTTAGCCTGTGGTGAGCGTCACCTGAATCGCCAGCGGAGGCAGACTTCCGATGGGGTTGCCAAATTCAAACGTTTCGTTTGTGCCGTAGCCTTCTTCGCCAGGGTGTGTGAATCGCTCGATTGTTTTGCTGCTTGGCAGAACGATCCAGTATTCAGGAATCTGAGCTTCGGCGTAGACCGCTGCCTTGGCTCGATCGATAGCTTCGGAACTGACGGCGACTTCAACGACCAACTGCGCTGTCGAAGGGTGGTTTGCGCCGGGCTGGTAAGACCCAACCTGGACGATCGCGATGTCGGGTTCCGGTTCCGATGACGAAAACGTCAGGGGCTCCTCCTTTCGCAGTTCCAACTCCGCGGGCAGTTGAGCCTCAATCGCTGAAACGAGTTGCTTGACGATCAACGTGTGCAGGGGCGACTTGATCATCTTTTGCAGGATTACCCCACCGATCAATTCCGTTCGCTGGTCGATGATCCCTGCCTTTCCCATTCGGTGATAGGTTTCGACCGAGATCGGAACAACGGCATCACGGATGGCGGGGTTTGATAAAAGAGCGCTCACCAGAAATTCCAGGCGTGCGACAGGTCAGACCGTCAGAAAGTACACCCGGCAGGATTCGAACCTGCAACCCTCGGTTCCGAAGACCGATGCGCTATCCAGTTGTGCCACGGGTGCTCGTCTTGCGACAAGAGACGTATTTTGCCTGATTCGGGTTCGGTTGTCTAGCGCTGTCGAGCAACTTCGTCACCCAGATTTTGAATCGGTTCTGCTGGGGCCGCGGAGCTCGATGCAGACTACGGGAAAAAGTGGTTGATCCGCAGCAGAAACTGTCGTGGTCTGCTGATTGAGTCGGTTTCACTCGCGGGTTCCTTGAATTTGAGTTCCCCCTCTCTTTCGGGGTGGCTCGGTCCGCAAGAAAGACAGGTGCCCACCGATGATAGCGCGAACCCACGGATCCGATGCGGCCGGGGATCTGAGGGCGGTCGATGAAGTGTCCGTGACTTTTTTGTCGCTAGCAGCGCAGAACGCACCGCAAGATGCGGACAACGGTGGTTTGTTCGTGGGGCAGCCTGTCGGTGCTATTGAGCGGTGGCGGCCGATCGAGTACGAATCCCTCGGGGCAGGGCGAGAATACAGGCACTTGCCACCGACGCACTTGCCACTTTCGACTTGGGAAATTTGATTCAATGCCGCCTGTCGCTGCTGCCATTTTGATCGTCACGCTCGTTGCCGTGAGCGGGCTGGTGCTGGGCGGAATTCGCATCCGCGGGATCGGGCTGGGGCCGGCCGGGGTGCTGTTTTCGGGGATCTTGTTCGGCCATTTCGGTGCCTCGATCGATCACGAGATCGCGGATTTTACGAAAGAGTTCGGGCTGATCCTGTTTGTTTTTACGATCGGATTGCAGCTCGGTCCCGGTGTGATCGAGCTTTGGAAGAAGCAAGGCATCCTGCTGAACTCGATGGCGCTGTCGATCGTCGTCCAAGCAGTCGTCTTGATCTGCATCTTCGTCACCGTGCTCGAGCTTCCGGCGTTGACGTCGGCAGGGTTGTTCAGCGGTGCGACCACCAACACGCCTTCCTTGGGTGCCGCCGAACAGGCCGCATTGTCACTTTCGGAGGATAATCGCGGCGGCATCGGATCGCTCGCGTCGGCCTATGCGGTCGCCTATCCGGGCGGCATCCTGGGAATCATCGCGTCGATGCTGCTGATCCGGCGGATATTCGGCGTGGACGTCAACGAAGAAGCGGCCAAGATCAAGCAGCAGGAGAAACAGGACTACGAACCGATCGAACGTCGCTCGATCGTCATCGACAATCCCCATTTGGGGTCGGTTCCGTTCGGCAAGATTCCCGGTGTCGAAGAGTCGGGGGTGCGGGTGTCGCGAATCCGGCGTGCTGGCGAAGACGTCGTCCACGTGGCGACCGACGAAACGGAATTGCGTGACGGAGACCTCGTCCAACTGGTCGGTCCACTGAGTGAGTTGGACCGCATCGAACCGGTGATCGGCCGTAAGGTTGATGTCGACCTGATGAAGGAACCGGGCGAGGTCGCTTATCGCCGTATCTTGGTCACCGATCCCCGCGCCTTGCGAAAGCCTTTGCGCGAGTTGTCGCTGGACCAAGTGTTCAATACGACGGTCACACGGATCATCCGTTCGGGCGTTGAATTGACGGTGCGTGGATCCAGCCGATTCAATTATGGGGACATCGCCCACATCGTCGGTGACAAGGAATCGATCGAGCGTGCGACGAAGTTTCTGGGCAACAGCGGGAAATCGATGAAGGAGACGCGGTTTTCGCCGCTGTTCTTTGGCATCGCCGTCGGGGTCGTCGCCGGCATGATTCCGTTTCATCTGCCCGGTGTGCCGTTCCCGATCCGGCTGGGGTTTGCCGGCGGACCGCTGATCGCGGCGATCGTGTTCAGTCTGATCGGCAGCATCGGCAAGTTCGTTTGGTACATCCCCTATTCGGCCAACCTGGCGCTCCGGGAACTGGGGATCATCCTCTTCCTGGCCTGTGCGGGATTGGGCGCCGGAGAAACCTTCTTTAAAGCCGCCCTCAGTGTCGAGGGCATCAAGTGGATGGGGCTGGGGATCATCGTCACGATGGTCCCGCTGCTGACGACGGGAATCGCGGCGCGGGTGATTTGGAAACAGAATTTCCTGACGATCTGTGGCGTGATCGCCGGCAGCATGACCGACCCGCCGGCGCTGGCGTTCGCCAATTCCCAAGCCGACTCGGACGCCAGTTCGACCGCCTATGCGGCCGTGTATCCGCTGACGATGATCCTGCGGATCATCGCCGCCCAGGCGATTGTGATGATGTTTGCGTGAGTGGTTGCGGCGGTCTCACCGATGGCAAGGCGCGGGTGTTCGTTGTGGCTCGGACGCTGGCGCGAACCGACTGATGTCAAATGAATATCAGCCGCTTTGCGCGAGCCCAATGTATGAGCCGACGGCGCTAGCCGCGGGCCTTGGATTGCCGCTCGAGACTCGTAAGGCCCGAGGCTAGCGCCTGCGGCTCAGTTTGTGATCGAAAGTAGGTGGCATTGGGCGCCAGCCTGCGGGCCCAATCATGAGCGAAACATCGCTGGCCCCCTCATCCCCAGCCCTTCTCCCCCGCAAAGCCGGGGGAGAAGGGAGCCATTGTAAGTTGTGTAGACACCAGTGGTTCCAGGGAGAGTTAATTCATTTTCGTGTCGGTTGGGCGGTTGCTGACCGCGACGGCCAGTGTGGCTGCCAGGCCGGCCAGCAATAGGGTGACCAGGGCGATTTGCCAGGATGAGATTCTGAAGAGCGAGGCGAATTCGAGTTCCAGTTCCAGCGGTGCATTCTCGGCGACTTGCACGGTGCGGCCGAAGGTGTAAACCGAGCCTTCGTCGGGCAAACTGATGATGATCGCTTGTGGTGCCGGTTCGGTGGTGCGTTGATGGCGGACCAGTCGGGCGGCGATCTGCTGCAGCACGGCGTTGTCTTCGGTCGTGTTGCCACGCAACAACTGGCTGAGCTGTTGGGGGCGGAAATTCAATTGGTCTTGCTGCAGGATCGGGTTCTCGGCCGCCGCTTGGCGTAGCTGTTGATCGTCGGCCATCGCCGTGTCGCTGGGCGTGTTGTCCAGGTACAGTCGTTGGCGGCGGGTGTTGAGTCCGACGATGGCTTGTTGGGTTTGCAAGTTTTCCAGCTGCACGAGGGCGTCTTCGTTGGACGCGGCGTCCAGGGCGTATTGGTTGGCGACGCTGTTGAGCGCCCAACGCGCCTTGGTCTGCTGGCCGGCTTGAAGCAATTCGTTAGCTTGTTCGAGCAACTGGGCGGCTTGCTGTGCTTGGGCCTGTCGCTTGCCGACGACCTTGGACAGGTAGGATCCGCGATCGTATTGTTCGTGCTGGGTCTGGGTGATCAGTTCCAGGTTCCCGTCGTCGTCGATCAGTTCAAAGCCTTTGGGGGCGACGACGTTCCATTGAATGTTCTCCAGCGGCACGTTCAGTTCGGGGCTGGTCAATTGCAAGTCACTCAAGCGACCGCCGGTGACCGAATAGACGAAGCGGACGGTCGCGGTGCGGTCGTCGATTCCCGGCAGAATATAAAACTGCCAGCGGTTGGTGTCGCCGCCCTGGCGAATCGAATGGACGCTTTCGCCGTTGACGAAGATGCTGAACAATTCACCGCCCTGGGGAAGCCCGACGCTCAGACTGCTCCGCTGGATGACTTCGACGGTCACGTCAACCGATGTCAATTGATCGCCGGTCGGTGACAGGATGGTGGTCAAGGAGCCTTGGGCGACACGGAGCTTGAGAGCATCGGCGATCGAGTGTCGTTGTGCGCGGACGGTCAACGGACTGTCGGGGGTGACCGCGCGGAACGTGAACACCGGGGCGTTGCGGTTTTCGGCTTCACGCAGTTGCGTCGGCAACGTGCTCCAATCGACGCGCTGCCAGCCATCGGAGAGGGGGTCGTGTTCCAGTTCTAAACGGCCACCGGCACGGACGGCGACGTAGTACGACAATTGTCTCGCCTGCGGGAACCCGGCCGGGCGGAGTGTTTCGCTGTCGTTTTCGCGTTCGCCGCGGCGTTCGTATTCGATGCGAAAGTCGACCTTGCCGACCACGCGGCGTTTGAATTGAATCTCCCAAATGTTCGAATCGGCAGCCGTCCGGATAAAGTCGCTGACCGTGTCGCCGCTGGCTCGCACGGTTTTGATCACGTCGGGATCCGTGATCGGCAGCACGACTTGCAAGGCCCGCACCGACGCATTTTGAATGTTAAAGTTTGCGATCATCGCCGATCGCGTCTGGCCTTCACGCAGCGTGACTTCGTGCAGCACTTGGCCGGTCACCCAGGGATCCAGTTTTTCGATCCCCAGAACCAAATTCCAATCGTGTTGGAGCAAACGAAACGCCAGCGCCCCTTGAGCCTGGCCGCCCATGGTCCGGGGGTCGGTTTCGGAGACGTTTTGACGCGAGACGGTTCGCAGGCGAATGCCGGTGGTCGGGCGGACGACCAGATCACCGGTTTGACGCGTGGCTTCGTTCAGCCGGAACCGCGGGATCTGCCACTGGCCGACGTCGCTGGGCGCGGCGCCCGAAAGTGCCATCGCAAAGGTCTGTGTGCCGAGGGTTTTGCCGCTCAAGTGCAGGATGATTTGCCGCTGGTCGCCTTCGTTCAGTTCGGCCCAGTGGTGCAGCGCCGCGCCGCTCAGCGATTCGACTTCCAATCCTTCGGGGAGCGGAAAACTTAATTGGAACAGCCCGGCTCGAGAGATTTCCGCGGCAAAATTGACTCCCAACACGACGCGTTCATCGCCCAGTGACAGCACTTGCTTGCTGACGACGCGCACCTCCGGCGCGACCGGTGCGACGCGCACGGCCACTTCACCGCCATCGGCGCCGTAGCGATACACGCGATGCAAGACGGCTTGCTTGTTGGTGATCAGGTCGGCGTCGAAGTCACCCAGGTTGACGACCGACATTTGATTCGGAACCGACGATTCAGGTTGGGCTTCGCCACCAAACGCGATCGCGACCAATCCGACTTCGCCGCCCGCCTGGGCGACCTTCATCGGCGACAACGTGACGTCGGTCGGCAGCGGATCGAGCCCCCGCTGGGTTTCGATGGTGACGTCAAAGGCTTGCGACTGTGCGGGGTCGATTTGCAGTTTCAGTTCGCCGCTGTCGGCATCAAATTGCCAGGAACCGACCGGACCGGTCACGGCGCTGACGGTCAGTCCCGAGGGGACCGTCACGTTCAATTCGCTGACCTGTCCCTGGGCGGTGCGGATGTGAAGTCGATGTCGGCCGTCGACGACACCGGGGCCGGGCAGGTACAGGTTGGACGCTTCGACGAAGAACTTCGTTTCCTCGGTCGTCACATCGCGGGCCTTGGGTTTGAGGAACAAACTGGCCGGTCCCGGCATCAGCAACACGTTGGCCTGGGTCGCGTCGGTGACTTCATCCGCATCGATCCGCACGGCGGTCGGGCAGCTGACGTCCCATCCGGCTTCGTCATAGCGAAGGTCGATTTCTTGGACGGCCGCAACTCCGGTCAACACCGGGATGCCCGCGGTCGGCTGGACGGCTTCCAGTTGAAACTGAAACGTCGCCCGGTAATCCGCGGTGGATTCCGGCGCAGTGTCTTCGGTCGCCTCCGTTTCCTCGCCCGGTCGTTCCGCCACCGGGATGCTGACGATGTACGACAGGCCTTCGTCGGCGACTTCGGTCTTGGTCAGACGCAACCCTTTTCCTTCGAATTGTGTCAGGATGGCGGGGGCTTTGAGCAACAGGAATCGATCGCCCGGTTTTCCGGAAAGTGTGATCGTTGCGTCGGCGGTCAGCCGCGCGTCATGATGCGTCAGTTGCCATTGTTGTTTGATGGAGCTGGCCGCATTGAAGCCTTCGGGAACCGCGGCCACACTGCTTGCCGACGAAGCGAGCAACAGGGCAAAGAAGACCAACATCGGCGTCGCACCGCCAAGTTCTTCGCCCGAGGCGGATTCCTTGGCTTCCCGTTTCGCCGCCCGTTTGGCTTTTTGTTGTTCGGCGAGTTCGCGTACGGAGTTTGTGGTGTGGCGGATCCACTGGCGGGCCGGTGGCACGAACAGGAACACCAGGATCGCCAGGGCGAGCAAGCCGAAGAACCACCCCGCACCGTCGCCTTGCAACAACACTCCCAAAGCGAGCAACAGGATGCCGCCGCCACGCAGCAGTTGTTGTTCTTGCGTGTTGGTTCGCCGAAAGGACCAGCCGATGGCGACCAGACCACACAGCAGTGCGGTCACACCGGATGACGACACATTGACTCGCCACAGCGGTGTGTTGCTGACTTGCAATTGAATCGTTTCCCCGGCCGCCAAAATCGGCACGCTCAACTGCAGCGGCTCCGGGGTGCCGATCTGTGAAAACGCGACCGCTGCGGTGACCAGCGCCACGCCGATCGCGACGGTCAAGCTGATCAGTCCTGCGACACGCCGGGATCCTGCGTACCGGCATCCCCAGACGCCGAGCAGAGTCAGCAACACGATCACGATCAACGGTCCGAGCCCACGTTTGGCAACCCAGTCAAACCCGGACGGCCGCAGCACCGGGACCGGCGGTGTCACGGTTCCGCCACTGGGGGCGAGCACGTATTGCTCATCGCCGGTCACGTCCCATTGGGTCTTTAGGACGGGCGCGAAAACGGTCGGCAAGGCGAGTTCGGGGTGGGACTGGTCGACGGTCGGTTTTCCCAAACGCAAGCGGACTTCGACCGGAACGTTGGGATCGGTGCCGCCGGGCAACGGGATCAACGTCGCATCGTCGCTTTGCCGCGCGGTGACCGGCTGGCCGGCAACCGAGACGGCCCACAGACGTACCGGATCCTCGGGCAACTCGATCCGCAACGCCCGTTGTCCACGCGTCTTGATGAAGTACAGAACGTCGGTGACCAGTTCTCCGTCCTGCGACACCCGACTCTTCGCCTCGGCAAACTCCACCACCTGCGTCACCGTCGTGCCGGGTTCGAACCAGTTCACGTTCAATGTCAAATTGAAGGGACGTTCGGTGTATTGCCACGTTCCCAGTGGCGGCGCGGTGCTGAGCAACCGCAATTCGGCGGGCAGTTCCAATGGATCCAGGTGCAACATGTCGTCGGACACCGACTCGGTTTGAATCTTGACCTGCATCGGGCTGACGACCTGGATAAATCCCCGTTCGCCCTGAACATCCAGCGGCGTGATTTGACCGGGCCGGAACGCGCCGTCGTTCGTGTCGGGTTTTTCTTCAAACGTCACCAACAACGTGTACGGGCCCATCACCGGTTGATGCAACGAAACAATCAACGTGTCGTCTTCACGACGGTACGTGCGAACGTCTCGCCCGTCGACCATCACGTTGCCCAGTTCGGCGGGGACCGTGATCCGCCACTGCGATACCGGCGCCCCGGTGACGAAGTAGTTGATCAACGCGCTGCCATAGACGGTTTCTTCGCTCAACGAATACAGATGAAACATGTCCGCCTGTACGCTGCGGTCGAGTCGCTCGACGCGCATCGTCGCCGACCAGCCGGGTTGTCGAATGCGAAACGCTTGCTGCAGGTTCGGCATCGGTTTGGGAAAGTACGACAGCGGTTTTTCGGCCAGAAGATCGGTGGTGTCGACCGAGATGCGGAATCCGGCGGCACCGATGATTCCGATATCACCGCGCACCGAATTGGCCTCGGGGTATTCGATCCGTGGCAGATCCCAATTGCCTTCCGATGCGGCTTCAGTTTTTTCCAGATGCAGCGAAACGAGTTGCCGGCCCGCCACGTCTTGGCCGAAGACGACTTTCAAGTTGCGTCGTCCATCGGTGACCGCCGACGCGGTGATGTAGTCGGCCACGTTGGCACCGGTGACCGAGACGACCGAATAGTCCGCTGGGATTCCGAAATCCCACTCGCGAATCGGTGCTTCGCGGACATCCAATTCGACGTCGGCCCGGATCACACGATCGGTTTCGGCAAGTTCGTACAGTACCAGTTCGGAGACGTTGACTTCCGGTTGGATTCGATCGGCGGCGATGGTGAAGGTGTGCTCGGCGGAGGGAAAGCGATACACGAAAACCTGTCGGGCCTGGACCGCTTCGCCGGGGAATTGATCGGGCGCCAGCTGATTCAATCCGCTCAACGCCGTCGGTTCCAGCCGCACCGACCCGGTGTTCATCAACCGCAAGAACCCCGAGTGCCGGATCGCACCGAGCGGATCCAGCCGCAGCCCTTCGACGCGGACCGGGAACGCGCCGAGCGCCGTTTGGCTGCGGATGTTGATCTGGCTGTGACCGCTGATCGGCTGGCTGAGCGTCGCTTCCAGACGGCGGTTGTCGTCGGTCCCGGAGACTTTCCAACCGATCAGATTGTCGCCTTGGACATCCAGGATTTCACCGGGGCCGCGAAGTGCGATGTCGAGCGATTTTAATTCGCCCTGCAGCACTTGATATTGGATCTGGTGGTCTTGGCGAAGCAGCCCCGCGCCGACCTTTGCTTCGACCTTGCCGGTGGTCGTGAAAAACAATTTTCCTTCACCGGTTTGCCTTGCCGTTTTCCATTGCAACTTGGCTCGCCCCGTCGCCGGCAAGAACCCCACCCAGGCGTCTTCACTGCGAAGCGGCACCACGGACTCCTGGTCGCGATGGAATTCCAGATCGGCATCGAGTCCGCGTAGCGTTAGCGGGACGACGGCGCTGGCGGCGACGGTGAAATCCATGTGTTGCACGTTGACGCCCGGCGTGGCCAGCGTGGCGACAAACTCCAATGACACGGGGAATGAACCCGCCTGGGGAAACGTCAGCTGGTAGACCGATCGGCCGTTCGGCGTCGCCAGTTGTAATTGGTAGTTCGGGTCGTTGGGAATTTCGCTGACGGCGGCATTGCCCGAAAGGACGACGAGTTTTGCATCGGGCTGGGTGACCTGGGCCGTGCCGCGGAGCTGAAAGCGAACGGATTTTCCATCGGGATTGATCTGGCCGTCTAGCGTCGTCTCAACAAGTTCAACCGCTGCGGGCGCGGCACCGTCACGATGGAGCGACAGTTTGATCTCGCCACCGGTGGCGGTTTGGAAACGACTTGCACGGTCGCCCGATTCCAGCGGAACAAACCCGTCGACGGAAACGACCGTGCCGAGAATCTCGGAGGCATACTGGATGGTCAAGACGCAGTCGAAGCCGACCGAGTCGCCGGGGGTCAGGTGTGTCAGGGCGATCGTCGCGGGCAGTTGAAGTTCGTCGGAGCGGGTTTTGATTTCGACTTGCAGGTCCGTGACGCCTTCGTCGACATGCAGATCCAGGAATCGCGCGTCGCCTTCGCGGCGAACCGCCCACGATCGTAGGTTTTCGCCGCGGACCTCGGTCACCTGATCGTCGCCGTGAACACCCACGCTTAACGTTTTCGCGCGGCCTTGAATCACCTTGAGTGTCAGTTGAATGGTTTGTTCGACGCGCTCGGGCGAGACGTTTGCCGTCGACGTGGCGCGGGCGGAATAGAAGACCGGCGGTTCGGGGATCTGCCCGCGGGCTTCGACGATGATCGTGCCGGTCCCATCGGCGGCGATGGAACTGTTGATGTTCGCCTGGGCCGCGTCGTCTTGGGCGTGGCACGGATGCTGATAAAGCGATAGCGGCCCCAACAGAAACAGGGTGACAAGAACGACGAGCGTTGCTTTCCGCGGTGACGATGTTGGCGCATTCATGGATGTCGTTCCTGGGGGAGAGGAGTTCTCGGTGCAAGGTGCGGGGAAGGTTGGTTGTGGCTGGGAGGCACTCCAGTTCCACCAATCGTCCCTCCCCTCGCTACGCTCGACCCTCCCTGCCAGGGAGGGTTTTGTCTTAACCTGAAACCTGAAGCTCAACCTCCGCCGATCTGTCGGGCTTGTCCGATCATCTGACGTAGTTGCTGGATTCGTTTCGCATTGCGGTAGGGTTCGGGCAATCCGGCCAGCAGGTCGGCGAGGGTTTTCAGTTCGACGCTTGCCCCCAGCGGTTCGCCTCGAAGCTTGGCGGCAAGCAGTGCGGCGGCGGTTGCCAGTTTCATCGACGGGGCGGCTTGATCGGGACGTGGTGCGTCGGGTTGGTAGGGGATCGGCCAACGGTTTTCGACCATTTGGCCGGTCGACAGATCACGGAACCGGACGGACACCGAGCCGACGTCGCCTTCGCCGTCGGGCAGGGCTTGGAATTGGTAGACGGCCACACCGGCTTCGGCGGCCGCCATCTCGGCCGCGTCGACTTTGTCGTTGCGAAAGTCTTCGGTTTTCAGCAGGTGCTTTTCGAAGCCCAACAGCTTGTAACGTCCGACCCGTTTGGGGTTGAATTCGATTTGCACTTTGACGTTCTTGGCCGACGGACGCAGCGCGCCGGCGATCTGTCGGACGAATCCGTCGTCGGCGTCTTGGGGGGAATCGAGCAGGTAGTAACGGCCATCGCCTTGGCGTGTGAGCGCTTCCAGGATTTCATCGTTCAAGCCTTCGGCGACGATTCCGGCGGCGTCGAGCGCGATTCCGGACTCGCGGATCGTCGTGATCAAACGCGACAGGCTTTCGGGGTTGGCATCACCCAGATTCACCGCGCCGTCGGTCAGCAGCACGATCCGGTTTTGTGCGTCGGCGTCGTGTTGTTCTTGTGCTTTCTCGAACGCCAATTGCAACGCGGCTTCGATGTTGGTGCCGCCTTGGCTGGGCAATCGCTCGATCAGTTCAACCAACTGATGTGACTGCCCGCCATCGACCTTGTCGGCCAACAATCGCGGCGTGCGTGCGAAACCGATCAGCGTGACCTGGTCGCCCGCTTTGAGTTGTTCAGCCAGCAGGGTGAACGCGCGGCGGACGGTTTGTTGGCGGTCGATGCGTTCCATCGACCCCGAGTTGTCCAGCAGAAACGTCAGTCGCAGCGGCGTGCTGCTGGCTCGTCCGGCGGCGGCCGTTCGCATCGAAACGCGAAGCAGGTTGCGTTGTTGCAGGAAGGGATGGATCGCTTGTTCGAGTTGGCAGGAGACCTTTTCGTCTTGACCGGGCATCGGGTCGCCATAGTCCAGGGCGTTGACGAATTCCTCGATGCGAATTTTCCCCGCCTCGGGCCATTGGCCTTGAGCTAGTGCTGCGGCGGCCAGTTTGAACGACACATCGCTGACGTGCAGCGAGAAAGTTGAAAACGCTTCCTCACCGGCGTTCTTTTCATCCAGCCCCGCGGGAACAGGAGTCTTCTCCACGCTCGATCGCTTTAAGAATTTCGATTTGGAAAGTATTTCCGGGATCAACCGCTCCGGCCCGGAAAGATTCGCTTGGCCGTTGCTTCGGCTGGCGACTTCGCCACGCTGTTGCAGTCGTTCCAACTCTTGAAGACTCTTGCTGTTGGCTTGATCGGCGGTTGCGCGTCGGCTGAATCGTTCGAGTCCTTCCAAGTTGGAGGCGATGCCCTGGGCTTGATCGGTTTGCAACTTGCCGCGCTGCGACTGGGGTGATTGGGGCTGCGCCGATTGTGGTAGCCTCTGGTCATACCAGCGGTCGGCCGGTTGCGGAGCCTTTTCGGCCGGCTGGATACCGTAGGAGAAATCTTTGCCGGTCATCGTTGCCTTTCGGCCCGACCCGGTAATCTGCAATCCCAACTCGGGGACGTATTCCTCCATCTCGGAAATCTGTTCGCCCAACCCGGAAATGCGTGTTTCAGCCGCAGCAAGGCCCCGTGTCTCTGATGCCCTAGTCTCGGGAACGATGATCCGCCCCTTGGCGATCGGCGCTGTGGCCGGTTCGGGAGATGCGATGTCGCCTAGCTCGGCCAATTCTTTCGTGGCATCGGCCGGTCTGTTTGCTGGGCTTGGTGCGATGGAACGACTTGGCATGGAGAAGGACGGGACGATGGAATCAGCGTAATGATCGGCCGCAGCTTCGCCCGACTTTGGAGCGGCAATCCCCCCGCCCATCCCCATCGCGCCGCCCATCCCCATCGCGCCGTCCATTTCCATTGCGCCGTTCATTTCCGTTTCACCGCCCGTCCCCATTCCGCCCAATCCCAGCATCGACGTGTCCATGCCCATTTCGAATCCCGCGTCGTCCTTCGCTTCCTCCCACAGGTTTTGGCCGTTCTGCGCGATTTGTTGTTGCGGTGCGTCCAGCTGTTTTTCCAATTGCTGTTCCACGGAACCTTGTCCACCCGCCATGCCGCCGCCGAATCCTCCTCCAGCGGCGACGCCAAAGTTGTTGTTTTCGGCGACGTCAAAATCCGAGGGCCCTGCGGGCGGCGTCATCAGATCCAGGTTCTTGGACCGCTCGACGCCACTGCGGTCGTCGGCGAGTTGCTCGATTCCACCCCGCTGCATTCCGGCGCGACCAAATCGCCAGGTCGAACTCTCGGCGAACGATTGTGCATCGGCCGCCAGCGAATCAACAGGCGGAGGTTCAACCGCCAAAGATTCGTCGGAGGAATCAAATTCCTGGTCGAACCGCTGCCGTCGGCCGGCTGAGATTGGTGGCGTCGATTCCGCTTGGGTTCCAAGTCCTTTGGCTTCGAAGGACTCACGCTTCAACTTGTCGGCTTGATTCGCGACGGACGCCGAGTCGGACAGAGCTACCTGGGGAACCGTGGGGAAATACTGGACGTCGTCCTGCAAGTAGTATGCGGACGGTTGATCTGCTTCGGCGACAATCGTTCCTGCGGCAAGGTGGTCTTCGATGGCCGACAGGGAGGCTTTCGAATCCATTTCGAAATCAACCGCTGGTGCGCTGGTCGGTTCGCTCGGCTTGGACGCTCGGCCGTTGCGGAAACGCCGTTCGGTACCACTTTGGGCTTCTTCCAGTTCGGCGAACAGCATCGTTGAGGGCGCTGCGCTGGCGGCCTCGGGGGCGGAAGCCTCGGCGGCGCTATCGGGCAACTGCATCGAATAATTGCGCATCTCCAGCACCTGTCGGCTATCGGCCGCGGCCTGACCGACTCGGGATGCCCGGGTGGCGCGGAGCAAGACGTACGATCCGGTGGCGAGCATCAAGAACAAACCGGCGACGCACAGGGAGACCGTGACCCGGGTGACGTTCCAGAACCGGTTGGACCGAACCAGTGATGGCAGCCCGCCGGGGGCTTCCGTCTGACCGCTGATGACCGACAGCACCTTGCCGCGCCGGTCCGCAGGCAGTTTCCAATCCTGGTCGTCGGCCGGTGGTTCTTCACCCGCGGCGACTTCACACATCAGCGAGTCGACGGATTCGAGTTCCTGCTTCAAGGCCTGCAAGTCGGGACGCGTTTGAATCAAACGTTCCAGTTGTTCCCGCTCCGCAGCGGACACTTCGCCATGAACGAGCGCAGCGATGCGGGCTTCCAGATCGGAGTCCATGCGGTCGTTTTTAGATTCTTCGTTCATGACTTTCCGTCGATTCCGAGCGGCCGGAGCTTGCCGGCCAGCTGCTTTAAAATGTGGTGCAATCGGTAACCCACGTTGCCGATGCTGAGTCCCGTCCGGGCGCTGATGTCGCTGTAGCTGAGGTTTTCGAAATACTTGAGTTTCACCAATTGTTGATCGGTCGGATCGAGCTGGTCCATGCTTTGGCGGAGCGCCGCAACGGCCTCCATCCGCAGCAGCATTTCTTCGGGGGATTCGTCCGGCGTGTCGCCGAATCCGGTTTCGTCGTAGGCCGATGGCGGCTTGCCGTCATCGGTGTGAAGCGATTCGCGTTTGAGGTGTCGGAGGTAGCTGAAGGCGCGATTGCGGACGCTGCGGAACAGCCAGGCACCGGGGTTCTGGACGTCCTCCCAACGCGCGTGTAGTTGCAGAAACACGTCTTGCACGATCTCCTCGGCCACCGCGCGTCGCCCGGTCAGCGAAAACGCATATCGCAACAGCGGTGTCTCCTCGGCCTCAAACAGCGCGCGCAGGGTGGGCTTTGACGCACCCTCGGCACCCGATGGTTTGAGATCAGGAGTCTGTTTCAACATGAATTCGGTTCGGTCCGCCTGGCAACTTTGAATCACGACCCCTTATCCTCTCACAAGACCAGACTCGCCGCGAAGGAATTTCTTAGTGGGATTCCGGCGTTTTTTCCAAGATTCGCGGGGGAGCGTGTCGGCGTGGCATGGAAGGTGGGCAGAATGATCGGGCCAGAACGATGGGGGGATTGCCTGCGGGAAGCGTAAGCGAGCGACCCGTGCTCGATAGGGGCAAAACGATGGAGGCAAAACGATGGAGGCAAAACGATGGGGGCGGAAGGATGGGAGGCGGAACGATGCGGGCGGAATTCACGTGTGGCCCACTCCCCGCGTCTCTCACATCATTCTGCCCCGAATCATTCTGCCTTTCCCACCACGACATTGTTTTGCCCCCATTGTTTTGCTCCTTACCCGCCGGCGCTCATCCGCCCGGACCTCGATCCACGCATCAGGCAGGGGAAGGACTTGCGGAGTTTGTGTATGTTGGGGGGCTGACGATTCCCGGATCTGCGTCAGCCCTAAAGTACGAGACCCTGATGGCCACTGCGAAATGGAACGGAACGATCATTGCCCAAAGTGACGACACGCTGGTCGTCGAGGGAAACCATTACTTTCCGGCCGAAAGCGTCGATGCGTCGCGTTTGCGTCCCAGCGACTACCAGACAACATGCGGCTGGAAAGGCGTCGCCAGCTACAAGAGCATTGAGGTCGACGGCAAGATCAACGAAAACGCCGCATGGTACTATCCCGATCCCAAGCCCCAAGCAGATAGCATCCGCGGCCGCTTTGCGTTTTGGAAAGGCGTTGTCGTCGAAGGGGCCAGCGGCGTCGACCAGGCTCCCGACGACGCCGAGTGCGAGATCGAGTAGTTGACCGATTCTGCCGCAGAACCGGTTGCTTTGACGTCGCTTCGCAGGCTGGTGATGATGCTCGCGCTGGTCACCGCGGGCGAGGCGGTGTTCTTTTTGCCGTTCGTGTTGCCGCGCATCTTTCGGCCGACGCTGTTGGACGTTTTCGAGATCACCAACTTCCAGTTGGGCGTGGCGTTTTCGATCTACGGCGTCGTGGCGATGCTGGCGTACTTCCCCGGTGGTCCGCTGGCCGATCGATTTGACGCGCGGAAGCTGATGGCAATTGCTTTGGTGGCAACGTCCGCCGGCGGATTGATGATGGCGACCCTTCCTTCTTTGAACGTGGTGAAGTCGCTGTACGGTTTTTGGGGCTTGACCACAATTTTGCTGTTTTGGTCCCCGCTGATCCGAGCGACTCGGCAGTGGGGCGCCGCCGGATCGGCGGGGCGAGTCTTGCCGGGACGGGCCTTCGGGATTCTCGACGGCGGTCGCGGTCTGATTGCCGCGTTGATCGCCAGCGTTTCGGTTTGGTTGTTCGCGGCATTGATCCCCGCCGACGTGCAAGCGGCAACCGCGGTCGAGCGGTCGCGGGCTTTCGGAAACGTGGTGCTGCTGTTTTCCGCGGTCACGTTTCTGTCCGCCGTGTTGCTGTGGTTTGCCTTGCCACGCAATCCCTCGCCGCGTGTCGTGGGGGATCAAAGACCTGCGGTGAGTGGAGAAATCATCGCAGTGATGCGGATGCCGTCGGTCTGGCTGCAGGCCGTCGTGGTCGTGTGCGCTTACGTGGCCTACAAGGGACTTGATGACGTGTCGCTGTATGCCAAAGAAGTCTTGTTGTTCGACGAAATCCAGGCCGCAACGATCGGCACGGTGTCGATGTGGATGCGTCCTCCGGCGGCGGTCGCGGCCGGCCTGGTCGCGGACCGATTCGGCGTGTCCAAGTCGACGATAGTGAGTTTTTCATTCGTCGCCGCTGGCACCGGTTTGTTGGCGACCGGCTTGCTGCGTCCCGGAGCGTTGGTCTTGTTTTTTGTGACGCTGGTCACGACCAGCGCGGCCGTCTTTGCACTTCGCGGGTTGTACTTTGCGTTGATGGAAGAAGGACGCGTGCCGATGGGACGGACCGGTACGGCGGTCGGGATCGTTTCGGTCGTCGGTTACACGCCCGATGTGTTCATGGGGCCCTTGATGGGCTGGCTGCTCGATCGCTCCCCCGGCGAACCGGGGCATCAACATCTATTCGCGGCCATCACCGCATTCGCCATCACGGGGCTGGTTGCCACGATCGTGTTCCGCAGCCTTTCGCGCAAAACCGGCAAATTGAAATCGGCGTCCGGGTGGCCTCGCTGAGTTTAAACTTAGCGGTATTGGGCGAAAGCCTGCACACCAGCGTTTCTGCCGCTCCTGCCCCCTGTCGGCAATCCCCACTTGTTCTCCGGCCCCGCGGACCCCATCACTGCTGCCAAAGGCGATGACGCAAACGCTTCTTCGCGACTTGCTGTTCATCCTGACCGCAGGCTTGCTGTCCGGATTGGTCTGCCGATGGCTGCATGTGTCGGTGTTGCTGGGCGTCGAAGCGGGGGTATTGAGTGAACTCGACTACCAGCGTGTCGTCGTGACCGCGGTGGGGTCGCTGGTCTTGACTCCGTCGCTCTTGCAATTTGGACTACGCCTGGTCCGTGACGAAGTCGGTCCAATCGAATCGGAGCCCGCCGAAGTCGCGGACACGATCGTCACGCGCCTGGCGACCATCATCGGCGCCGGCCCGATCGGATCGCGGATCGCATCGCAGTTGGAAACGGCCGGCAAAGACGTTTGTCTGGTCGACCTCAGCCCCGTCAATCTGCATCCCTTTTCGCAGCTCGGATTTCGCACCGTCGCCGGTGACGCCAGTGACCCCCAGATCCTCCACCGCGCCGAAACCCCCACGCGTCGGTCATCGTCGTGTGTGTCCCCAACGACCAGGTGGCGATCGGTGTGGTCCGCGCGATCCGCAAGCTGAACCGCCACGGCAAGCTGCTGGTCCGCTGCCGCTACCAATCCAGTGTCGCCAAGCTGGTTCGAAGCGGTGCCGATGTGGTCGTGACGGAAGAGACCGAAGCGTCACTGGACCTGTTGCGTGAACTGAGCCAATTGGAACATCCGGAATGAAACTCTGTACGCCCGTCCGGCCTTCTTCAAAGCAATCTTCCCGCTTCCCAAAATCTTCCCACCTCCAAAATCTTCCTGCCCCGTCATTTTCCTACCCCACCATTTTCGACGTTCAACTCGCTCCCTAATCCTCCCGCCCAGCGAGTTGATCCAACACCGTTTCGGCGTCGCTGACCATTCGACCGATCACCGTTGCCGCGGTCTCGATCGCAGTCACTTGCCCAGCGACCTGGCCGCCGAACATCGCCAGCTTTTCCAATTGGCCCGTCATCGATTTCAACGGCGAATCGGTGCTCATTAGATACACCGGACGCCCTTCCTCTTCGGCGACTTGTTCTCGCGGCATGTCTTCGCCGCGGTGTCCGAACGGATCGTGTTCGTACTTGAGCGTGCTCTCGTTCTTGATCACGCGCACCGGACTGTGCGGCGGCCAGTTGATCGCAAACGCATCGGTGTGCAGCGTGTCGGTCGCATCGGCGTTGACGATCCGCTGTTTGTGAATGTCATGGGCAAACGATTCCTGTGTGGCCAACAACACCGTGCCACAATGAATCCCTTGGGCGCCCAGTGCCAGCGCGGCGACCAGCGAGCGACCGGAACCGAACCCGCCCGAACCGATCACGGGAATCGAGACCGCATCGACGACTTGGGGCAGCAAGACCAGCGAGGTCACAGATCCATGGATGTGCCCACCGCCTTCGACGCCTTGGGCAATGATCGCGTCCGCTCCGGCAGCCTCCGCCTTGATCGCCTGTTCCACGTCGCCGACCTGATAAACGACTCGGCAGCCGGCTTGTTTGGCTCGCTTGACCGCGTCGGGCACGACGTCCCAAAAGTAAACCATCGTGTGCACGCCGGCATGGACGCAGGCATCGAGTTCCAGTCGAAACAGTTCCGGCTCCGTGGCCGCGGGAATCAGGTTGACTCCGAACGGTTGGTCGGTCCGCGACCGCACCTCGTCGATTTGTTGACGAATCCGCTGCGGCGATTCGCGGACCATGCCCAAACACCCGAATGCTCCCGCGGCCGACACCGCCGCGACCAGTTCTGCCCGCGCCACACCGCCCATGCCCGCCTGCAAGATCGGGTAGCGACAGCCCAGCAGGTCACAGATCGGTGTCCAAAGCGGTTCGGTGGACGGCATCACGTTTTCCCTTACGGTGGTGTAGGTCGAAGCAGCGGCTGTTGATCCGGCGTATTCTACACCCTTCGATGTGCATTCAGAGTCCTTCCCAGGACGATTCGTTTCGTCCCCCGACGCGGACGATCTGCGACACCAAACCAACCTTCCAACGCGTGTGAATCATCCCCTCCATTTTTTCAGTCTCCCAGCTTTTCGACAACACCACGGCATGACGTCTTTCGTCCGGAGCACTTTGCAGTCGCGATTGCGAGTAAACTGCTGAGTCACTCGTTCTGCTTCAAGGAGCTGCTATGACACTGAAACACAACTCGCTTTCTCGACGCCGCTGGTTGCAATCGGCCGCTGCCGGCACCATCGCCGCCGCGGTCGGATCGACTGAAAATCGCTCGTTTGCCGCCGACGAATCGCCCGAAGTTGTCGCCATCGGTTCACGACGGGAGTTGTTTGTCGACGATGAATTGATCGAGTCGCTCGACGATATCGACTTGGTTCTGCATCGCCCCCGCGACGAAGGCCAGGTGCTGGCGTTTGACGAACCCTGGGAAGGCGGTTTTTGCGCCTACGCCACCGTGATTCGCGACGGCGACCGACTGCGTTTGTACTATCGCGGGCTCGGGGTCGCCGGCCAAGACGGCAATCGCAGCGAAACGACCTGCTATGCCGAGTCGACCGATGGTGTCGATTGGACCAAACCCGACTTGGGACTGTTCGAAGTCAAGGGGACGCGGCAGAACAATGTCGTGCTGTCCGACGCGGCGCCGGTCACGCACAACTTCAGCCCGATGTTGGACACTCGTCCGGGCGTTCCGCAGGAACAGCGTTACAAGGCGCTTGGTGGGACGGTCAAAAGCGGCCTGGTCGCCTGGGTCTCGGCCGATGGCACTCGGTGGCGCAGGTTACAGGACGCTCCCGTGATTCCCAGCGATCAGGTTCCGTTCCCGCACTTTTTCGATTCCCAGAATCTGGCGTTCTGGTCGACGGCCGAGCAACAGTACGTTTGTTTCTTTCGTGTGTTCCAAGACAAGATCCGCCGGATCGCTCGCTGCGTCAGTGAGGACTTCGTCCATTGGTCGCCGCCGGTGGTGATGGACTATCGTCATCGGGGCGGCCAGGCCCCGATCGAACACTTGTACACAAATCAAACGCACCCGTATTTCCGCGCCCCGCATCTGTACGTTTCCATCGCCGCGCGTTTCATGCCCCGGCGACAGGTCTTGACCGACGATCAAGCTCGGGCGATCAACGTCAATCCTCGCTACTTCAAAGACACGTCCGATGCGATCCTGATGACCGCGCGACCGGGACGTGAGTACTACGACCGAACGTTTTTGAGCAGCTTCGTGCGGCCGGGCATCGGAGCCCGCAATTGGGTGTCGCGGACCAACTATCCGGCCTTGAACGTGGTCCAGACCGGGCCGACGGAGATGTCGGTCTACCTGAATCAAGACTATGCCCAGCCGACCGCCCATCTGCGACGCTATTCGATGCGGTTGGACGGCTTTGCGTCGGCGCAAGCCGATTACCATGGTGGCGAATTGGTCACCAAGCCGTTGACGTTCACCGGATCACAATTGGCGATCAACTTCGCGACCTCCGCCGCCGGGGGCATCCGCGTGGAGATGCAAGACGAAAACGGCCAGCCGATTCCGGGCTACACGCTTGACGAATCACGCGAGCAAATCGGCAACGAGATCGATCGAATCGTGAGCTGGAGATCCGGCCCCGACGTCTCGCCGCTGGCCGGACGCCCCGTGCGACTCCGCTTCGCCATGAAGGATGCCGATCTGTTTGCCATGCAGTTCAGCGATACGGCAACGACCGGATAAGTGCGGCATGTTCAGGACACCGGGTGGACAAACCCCAAATGGCCTTCGAAGTGTCGACATTGCAGTGCGTCGTGCTGTTGACGTGTCATGTTGCCAAAGAACACGTGCTTGGGCAACGGATCGGCCGCCTTGAATCGCCGGTACGCGTCACGAAGATGCTTGAGTCCGTCTTCGGTCGAAACGGCCTCGCTGGGCCAGAGCACGTTTTGTGCTTTAGATGGCAATTTGAACCCAGTGCTGGCCTTTCGCAACACCATCGGGCGGACCATGCGGGAGAGGATTCGCATCGGCAGCGCCGCCGGCGGCATCTCGCGCTCGTGCATCGCAACCTCCAGGGTGCGGGCCAGGTGTTCCAGGATTTGCCCGAGCGAAAACTGGCCCGTGGTCCGCGTGGGCGACGCGGCCAGTCGCTCGGCTTCCGCCATCGCCTCTTCTATCGAACCAAAACGGAGCTTGCGGTGTTCAACGGCCATGAGAATGCCCAAAGGGGACGGGGGTTGATTTCGCCATCGCTACTGGCAGGTGTTCGTCAGCGTTCCGATGCCGTCGACGATCACGCTGCATCGGTCGCCGGGGCGCAGGTACACCGGCGGGTCCTTGGCATCGCCGACCCCCGGTGGTGTGCCGGTGAAGATCACGTCGCCGGGTTTCAGCGTGACGAACTTGGACAGGTGCGCGATCGTCGTGGGGATATCAAAGATCAATTGCGCCGTGGTGCTGTCCTGGACGATTTCGCCGTTGAGTTCCATTTGCACCCGCACGTTTGACGGGTCGGGCAGTTCGTCGGTCGTCACGACACAAGGCCCCAGCGGCGCGAAGGTGTCGAACGTCTTGCCGAGCAACCACTGGCCACCCGGACGCCCCTTTTGCCAATCACGTGCCGAGACGTCGTGGCCACAGGTGTAGCCATAAACGTGCTGCATGGCATCCACCACAGGAATGTCACGTCCTTCGCGGCCGATCACGACGACCAATTCGGCTTCATAGTCGACCTTTTGGGAAATCGACGGCAACTGAATCGCTTGGCCGTGCCCGATGACCGACGTGCTGAACTTGTTGAAAACGACCGGTTCGGATGGGATCGGCGAATTCGTTTCGATCGCGTGATCGCGATAGTTCAACCCGATGCAAATCACTTTTTCAGGCGTCGGAACCGGTGGCAACAACGCCTCGGGGGCCGGCGACCAGTGTTCGGCGGCGATCGAGTCTGGATTCGGTACGTCATCTGACCGTAATCCGAACAACTCTGCTTCCGACGGTGCGGCGTCCATCACCAATCGCAGCGGACAAACCTGGTTGTTTTGATAGTACGCGTACTCGGGGCGTCCGTCAGGACCTGGGATGCGACAGATTGGCATGGGGCAATCATCATTGAGCAGAAAGGATTGGGTCAGCGGGATCATCCTGCACTGTTGATGCACGGCTGCCAACCCGGCAACCGGTCGTTGTCGGTGGAGGTAGGAAGATTTTCTACCTCGTCAAAAAAACATGACCTTTAGAAATCCGAAATCATCTGTTCGCGTAGTTTCATCAACTCGATCACCAGATCGCTCCGCTCGCCGGCCAAATTCTGTTGCTCGCCAGGATCGCGGCTCAGATCTGCCAGGAACAACTTCTCTTTCAATTGACCGCCTCGGATTTGTTGGGTTTGCGGCAATGTGGTGTCGCGCGGATTTCCGATCAATTTCCATCGGCCGCGGCGCACGGCCCATTGCGGCGAGCGACCGCCGCCCATCTGCCAATAGAACTGTTCGCGTGGTGCCGCCGTGTTGTTGACCAACACATCCACCATCGAAACGCCGTCCAGCTTGGTTTCGGGCAACTGGACGCCGCACCACTGCGCGACGGTCGGGAACCAATCGCAAGACGTCATGAATTGGTCGCGGGTTTCACCGGCCGGTAACCGGCCTGGATACCGGACCACACTGGGCACCCGGATGCCGCCTTCGAACAAAGAAAACTTCGCACCGCGGTACGGCCCGGCATTGCCGCCACCACCAAAGGCTCGCGTTTCCGTACTGTGTCCATGGTCGGGTTGATAAATCACGATCGTGTTGTCGGCCAACCCCTGATCCTCCAGATAGTCCAGCACCATTCCGATGTACTGGTCCATCGTCGAGACGAACGCGCAGTACTCACGGCGCGGCGTCGGCAACTCGCGATAGTGTTCCAGCCACTCGGGTGTGCCCTGGTAGGGATAGTGGGGCGCGTTGAACGCCCAGTACAGCAGCCAAGGTTTTGAGTTCGGTCCCTCGCCGGATTGTCGGTCGATGAACTGTTTGCAACGATCGACCATCAATTGTGGAAAGTACTCGCCCGGGCGATGCACCTCCGTCCCGTTGTCCCACAGGTCGTGCCGGTTCGGGCCCGACCAGTAAAAGAAGTGTGAGAAGTTATCGATGCAGCCTTCCAGGTGACCAAACCAACGATCGAATCCCTGGCCGGCCGGATTGATCGTGTCGGTGCGTCCGAGGTGCCACTTGCCGACGTGCCCGGTCGCGTACCCGGATCGGCGAAACGATTCGGCGATCGTGATCTCTTCGGTCCTCAGGTCCCCGTTGCCGGGTTGTCCGGCGCGCGCCGGATACCGTCCGGTCAACAGTCCGACGCGGCTGGCCGAACAGACCGGTGCGGCGGAGTACATTTGGGTGAGCTGCAGCCCTTGTGCGGCCAAGCGGTCCATGTTGGGTGTTTCTAAGTCCTCGACACCGAAACACCCCATGTCGATCGAACCTTGATCGTCGCCATAGATGATCAGCACGTTGGGACGTTGGGAGGTGTCACGTGAGGCTGCTGAAGCCGTCGGGTCGGCATCCTGTGCCGCGGTCGCAGACGCGATGGCAACGATCAGCGCAATGGTAAGCAAAAAAGATTGAATCGGTCTCATGGCAGGGGATGGGTGGGGAGAGGGCGAACGACCATCTAGACGGGATAGTGTAACGCGATCGTGACGATTGTACCGACAACAGGATCGTCAGCGGCCCCGGAATGGATCTGCCAACATCGCGAGTGGTGCGATCGCGACGAAGAGTTAGTCGTAGCGAGATGGTCGCGTCGGGAACTCGACCGAACGCATCGTCGCTCCGCCGACAGTCTTTGCACGGGCTTCCTGTCATGAATTCCAACCATCTTTCGCGCCGACGCTTCGCTTTCTGGGCCGGTTTCGCGATGTTCTCGCTCGGTGAGCGGATCTCCGCCGACGGGCTCGACGACTTGGCCGCGGTTGCAACGTCCATCGCCGGCAGCGATGGTGTCGACCGATTGCCCACCGACATCGTCCCATCGACATCGGCCGCCGAACGTGCGAGGGCCGAACACTGGTCCGTGGTCCGCAATGCATCGTGGCGCTGGTACGAGCGTGAGAGTTTGATCGACGGGAACTACTGGAAAACCACCGGTATCACCACGCCGATCCATCGCGAAACGGGAAAACGGCATGTCGGAAAAGCGGGCTATTTGGACGAACGACTGGTTCCTGCTGTGATGTTGGTCCCGGCAGACCGCAAACGTCTCGGATACTCGATCCTGGCGGTCGATTCGTGGCAAGACCGACAATTCGCGAACATCATTGGCGCCGACGTTTCGTCGATCAATTCCCAAGACCCGGAAACCATGCCGGTGGAATTCGGGGATCGCAGCCGGCCCGATGCGGGGCGCAGCAGCGGGGAGCGGCGCAGTCGTCACGGGCGACCGCCGAGCGATTGGCTACTGAGTTTGGAAGCCGACGAAATCAGAATCTGGCTGGCAAACGTCGAGATCCAAGAAGCGATGGTCAGTGGCATGACGTTTTGGACCCACCTGACTCGCGACCACTCCTTCGATCCGAAGAAGATCTGTGGATTAACCGAAGCGGAACTGGCCGAATTGCACGGGGCGGCCCACGAAGGCTTTTAGTCACTTCGCAATCAGATTGACGTCGTGATGGTCCTCGCCTTTGATTTGAACCCTGGTGGGGTCGGTTCGGTCGCTGGTACGCCCAGGGTTCGGCTTGCCGGTGACGAGGTAATCGCCTGGTGGAATATTTGTGAACGTGTAAGTCCCATCGGCGTTGATGTTGGCCGACCCTCCCCAGCTGCCGCGTTTGGATTCATCGCCGCGGCCGGCATCGGCCTGTTCGATTTCAACGATGTACTTGGACGTGACCGCTTGTCCGTCGGCACTGACAACCGACACCTTGACCGTTCCGGTGGCCAGCAACTTCAAAACAATCGGCGACTCGCCGGTGTCGTGTTCGTTCAGTACTGAGTTGTAGAAATAGCCCCGCGTGCGGCTGATGAATTTGAGTTTGCCGTGGGGCACGTCGGTCACCACGAACTCGCCGGCGGAATCGGTCTTGTATTCGTGTTCGCCCGCGACGCGGTAAACGTTTCCCGAGCGGTCGATAGAGTTGCTGACGCGGATCACGACGTCAGGGATCGGTTTCCCTTGGCGGTCGACAGCGCACACACGCACCTCGGCAGCTTTGGCCAGGGTCACATCCAGCTTCTTGAACGTCGTCTCCTTGAACGAGTGATAGTATTTGTCTTTGGACGCGAATCCTGGGGCGGTGACCACGACCTGATGTGTGCCCTCGGGGATCCCGGTCGCCAGGAAGGCCCCCTCGGCGTCATTCGTTGCTGTGATCCGGTCCGCGTCTTTGCCAATCGTGATCGTCGCAGCGGCGATCGGACGCCCGTCCGCATCACGGACACGGCCCTGGAGCGCCGCACCTTGATCGGCCGTCAGCCCGTTGGATTCCAGACGTTCATCGACGACCGACAACGCCCGCGGAATCGTTAGCGAATCCCACTCGATCCGATCGCTGAGGTAAACGACCAGCTCTGTTTTGGGCCCTTGGCCTTCTTCTCCCGGCGGCAACAAGCCCATTTTCGCATCACACAGGTGCTGCCAATTGCTCGGTCGCCAGACCACGAACTGCCAGTCGATCGGTTGCGGCTTGGTTTTGTCGGTGACATTCAACCAGAAACTGTTCTGGACGCCGCTGCGAACGACCAGTTGCTTGCGCGGCGAGTCGACTTGGACGAATAGGTCGATGGCGACTTGCAGGTCGGCGGTTGTGCCGGAGTACTCGAAGTGGTATTGCCCGCCGCCAAAGGGCGGCCCCTCCCACCATGCGATTCGTGTTTTCAGGTTGGCCAGCGGCAATGCCCCCTCGGGCAGCCCCTTCACGTTGATCGGTTCGTCCCTCCCGCCGGTGATCAAGGCATTGGCCGGGGATGCCATCGCGGTGCATAGACCGATCACGAGCAACACACATCGAATCATGACCATCGTCTTGAGTCCTCCTCAGCGGTGTTTCAAACCAGACAGCGAATGATCCACTGTATCGCCAGACGAACGAGCAACCTGTCTCTTAGGAAGAAATTCCGTTTTTCTAGCGATTTCCCCTGCCGATGCGACCGGGCCGCACCCCCGCTCAAATCGCGACGTGCGAACCGGACTTGCCAGCGATGGCCGGGAGCGGTTAACAGTGACCCTTGACGCCGCCTCGCCGACTCCTTCCAACAATCCCCTCCGACTCGCCGCTGCTACCTTCGCTAGATGTTTCACGCCGCTGGAATCCGAACTCCGCTAGCATTGCGGAACGTGCAGGCGCTGGTATGCAACGCGTTGGTCGCGACGGCACTGCTGCAAACGGGCTGTGGGACGACGCGCAACTATGGGGCGACCGAACAATTGGTCGTCAGCGATGCCGTCGATCGCAGCGTCCAACACATTGATTTTCGGCCGCTCTCGGGACGCAAAGTTTACTTGGATTCAAGCTACTTGCGGCAGGTCAAGGGAACCGGATTCGTCAACGCAGAGTATGTGATCAGCGCGTTGCGGCAACAAATCCTGGCCGCCGGTTGTTTGTTACAGGATTCGGCCAACGATTCGGAAGTGGTCATCGAGGCCAGGATCGGTGCGTTGGGTTCGGACGAACATCAGGTGACCTATGGGATTCCAGAAAACAATTCCTTGAACAGCGCGGCCAGCGCGATCCCCAACGCGCCGACCATCCCGACGCTGCCCGAATTGTCGCTGGCGCGGCGGGAGGCTCGTGAAGCGGCCGCCAAGATCGCGGCCTTTGCCTACGACCGTGAAACTCGAAAACCGATCTGGCAGTCGGGCGTGCGGCATTCGATCGCGACGGCCAAGAACACCTGGGTGATGGGCATCGGACCGTTCCAGGGAGGAACGATTCGCGAAAAAACCAAATTGGCCGGGAGTGGATTCCAGTTCGGTCGACGAAGCCGGAACGCGTCGGTCGCCGAACACTACGACCGCCCACCGGTGGATTACAACGCCGAAACACGCTTCAACCAGGGCTACCCCGCGTTCGGCGACTCCGTCGATGGGCACGAAATGCTCGCCTCCGACGGCGGCACTCAAGATCCGAACGTCCCGACGCCCCCGGAACTCGAATCGTCAGAGGAAGCCAATGAGAAAACCGACAAGCCGGACGAGCCGGTGAGGGTGGCCAAAGGGCCCAAGCCTTCAAGACCGAAGAAGTGACCGGCGTGAAGACGGGATTTCAGGTTTCATGTCCACGCCCCCGGTTCCACACCTCATTTTCCTGCCCCCTATTTTTCTGTCGATCCCTTCTCGCCGGCGTCCGTAGGACGCACGACTCTTCCCAGGACCGCAGACTGTTTCAAGGGACCGACAGCTCGGCTGTCGACTGACACCGGCACGTTGTCTCCGACGACAAACACTTCGTCCGCGGCCAGTGTGATCGGATAGTCCACTTGGCCACTCGGTTGATCGTCACGGTACTCGATCTCTCGAAACACTCGCAGCGTGTAGCGTCGGGCTTGGCGTTGATCCAACTGCACGGCGATAGGGTGGGCCGCATCGAGTGCCGCCACCAGAGCCTCTCGTTCGGCGGATGCGACGGCAACCTCTGGACGTGCATCGCGGTAACGTGCCTGGCCGGAGCGTGTCGCGGTTGCAACGATGCAATGCAAGGGATCATAAAACGACACCGCCACCGACGGATTGGATCGAGGCGTCGGGATGCCCGCCCGCGGTCGGATCTGGACCACCAACCGATCGACGGGATTGAGAATGCGACGCACCGAGCGGTTGATCGGATAGTCGTCCACGACCGCGGTGATGCGACCGGCTTGATAGGGGTTGCGATAGCCGTAGACCAGCCAGTTGGCCGCTGCATCGCTGCGACCCCAATGATCGGGCTGCGATTCCACCGCCACGAGCGCCGGTGGCAGCAACGCATCTCGGTCCTGACCCGAATCAGCTCGAGATGCGATCATGTCTTCCAGTCGTCGTCCGTCGATGGTCAATCTGCCGTCGACCAGATCGACACGGTTTCCGCCGAGAGCGGCGATGCGTTTGACATGTTGTTTGCCGCCCCACTGGATCGCGACCACGTCACCAATCTCCAGCTCCCCGCGGACCTCACCGATCCGACAAACCTGGCCGTCCATCAGGGTGGGGGCCATCGAGTCGCCGACGATCTGAAACGCTGTCTTCGCTGAGCCATCGGTGGCAGTCACGCCGTGGGTCGATCGTTTCCCCCACTGATAGGCGCAGACGGAAACCGCGACAGCGAACGCTGCGGCCACCATCGGAACGGCGCGGCGAACCAGTGAGTTCATTGGCTGGGTTCATCAGCTGGGGGGGCGACGACCGGCGGATTCATCGTTGACCGGGTTCACCTGACGAAAAAACGAGCCCTCGTTATACTCCGTCGCGGCTGCCCGACGCAGACGCAACGTGTTTTCGTTGATTGATTCATGCCCGCTCCCGTGATGAATGCCTCCTGATGCCCGACCCGACCACGATTGATCGCACCGAACGAGCTTCCCTTCCCACGACACGAGGCCGAATGGGAGCGGCACCGGGAGTTCGCATCCTGGGATGCGGGTCCTATGTCCCGGATAACGTGGTCACCAACGAGGACTTGGCGGCACTGGGATGTGACAGCGATTGGATCGTGCGACGAACCGGGATACTCGAGCGGCGTCACGCGGCGGCCGACCAAGCCACCAGTGATCTGTGCTATGAAGCCGCCCTACGTTGTCTGGCCGACGCCTCGGTCTCGGTCGACGAAATCGATTTGATCCTGGTTGCCACCATCACCCCGGATCATTTCACGCCCTCGACGGCCTGTCATCTACAACGACGCCTGGGCGCGTTCGCCGCCGCGATGGACCTGGGCGCCGCCTGCGCGGGGTTTATGTACGCGCTGACGACCGCTGCCCAATTCGTCGCCGCCGGAAATGCGAAACGCGTGTTGGTCGTCGGCGCGGATTTGATGAGCCGAACGATCGACCCGCACGACAAAAAAACGTACCCGCTGTTCGGTGACGCCGCCGGCGCCGTCTTGATCGGCCCAGACGAAACACGCTGCGGCGACTCGAGTAGCGACGATGACGGCGACCAACCGCGTGACGCCGAAGGCCCGTCGGGGATCCTCTCGTACCAGCTGGGCAGCGAGGGGTGCGGCGGCGAAATGCTTTGCATTCCCGGCGGCGGCACCCGTTTGCCGCTGACCGATGAAGGTCTGCGCGATGGCATGCAGTACATGAAGATGGACGGCCGGAACGTGTTCAAATGGGCCGTTCGCGTGTTCGACGAAAGCGCCAAAGACGTCTTGGCGGCGGCACAGGTCGACGCCGACGAACTTGCGCTGGTCATCCTGCACCAAGCCAACCAACGGATCATCGACGCCGCCGTTTCCGATCTTGGCGTTCCCAAGGACAGGGTGTTCGTGAATCTCGATCGCTACGGAAACACCTCCGGGGCCAGTATCCCGCTGGCGATGGACGAAGCGTTCCGGCAAGGCAGACTGGTCCGCGGCGACTATGTGCTGTTGTGTGGATTCGGCAGCGGCTTGGCCTGGGGGACGGCGCTGCTGCGGTACTAGGGTGGACCGCAGCTTGGCATTGGATTGGGCGGGACAGTCGCCGTCCTCTCCGAGGTCGGCGCGGGGCAAAGCTTCGCTTTTTCGCGGCTCGCCGAGTTCGGAGAACACGGCGACAAATCGGAACGCATCGTCATGATGAAAACCGAGCGACGGTAGACGACTAGTTGGGATCCTCTGGCAGCGGATAGGGGAGCGGGTCGCCGTTCATTTCCGCCAACGCATTGGCTGCCGCTTTCTGTTCGGCCTCCTTCTTGTTGGTGCCCCACGCGGCGGTGTATTCACTGCCGTCGATGACCGCGCTGATCAAGAACGACTTTCGGTGATCGGGCCCCATCTCGCGTTTCAACCGATACATCGGCGTGCAAGCGATATCGCGTTGGGCACGCTGCTGGAGCGTCGACTTGTAATTCGTCGCCCCTTGGCTGGTCACGGCCATTTCAACCTCGCCCTTCAACCAGGTCTTCAATCGGTCCCGGACGATGTCGTGGCCGCCATCGAGATACAGCGCCGCCACAATCGACTCGAAAACGTCACTGACCAACGATCGCGGGTAGCTGCGATTGCGCGTCACCCCGCGGCCGACGATCAAACATTCGTCCAGTCCGATTTGACAGGCCACTTTCCCGCACGTTCGCCGACTGACCACGGCCGACTTGATCTTCGTTAAATCGCCCTCGTTGTATTCCGGGTACTCTTCGTACAACCACGAGCAGATGACGAAGCCGAGGATCGAATCGCCCAGGAATTCCAAACGCTCGTTGCTGGCCAGGCGATGCGACGCCCCGGATGCGTGCGTCAATGCATAACGCAACAATTCTTGGTCCTTGAACTGATAATCGATCAGCTGTTGGCAGCGAGAGAGTTTTTCGGAGTGGTCCAGGTCGCCCGATTCATCTCGCGGCGAAGCGACCAGACGAACATCGTCGCCCGTCCCGGGTGGATCGAAGTGGCGTGGCGGCCCCTCCGGATCAGCATCGCCATCGAGATCGAGATCCTCGAGGCGCGTGTGTTCGACGCGGCGTGCGTGTTCGTCGCGGCTCGCGGTCGGATCGGTATCAGTGTCGAGGGGACTGGCCTGGACCAGTTCGACATCATCTGATTCTGGGTCAAGCGGTACAGACAAGGAGCAATGCGTGTGAAAGAGTCATGCGTCGGTAAGCACGTGCCGAACTGCATCACCCGCTTGCGGCCTCGACCGGCAGTCCCGGCGGAGACACAAACGCAAAGAGAGATCGTTGTGACACGTGAGGCAAGCGGGGGCACCACGGGTGGTGCCGGCACTGCCATCCATGTCACACGCCGGCGAACGGGTCTCGTCCGTTCCCTGTTGGAATCTTACCGGAACGACCCGTCCGCCGGTGTGCGACGCGAAGCTCCTACGGTAACAACTGTTGGCCTTCATGGGTAGTCGAATCGATCTGAAAAGGGGGCCTGGGCGAACGGCGTTTTCGGCGGTGATGCTCGGACGGCAAGCCAGCGATCGAGAAAAAGCGGCGAAAATCCAGAGGGATCGAAGGTTTTCTGCGCGCCCTCGGTACGTCCGGTCGCACTAACATGCAGATAGCCATGAATAGGAAAGCACCAACCGAATCCATCGACAAATCCAATCCCGGTGGGACGTGCACCGGAGCGATCGAGCGTTTCAGCGACGCCGAGCTTCTGGACGCCTGGACACATGATCGGCTTGCCGCGGCCTTTGCGGTCCTGGTCGAACGCTACAGCCGCATGGTCTTGACCGTTTGTCAACGCAAATGCCGTAGCGCCGCGGATGCCGATGATGCATACCAAACCACGTTTTTATTACTGGCCAAGAACAGCGCAAGAATCTCGCGCCCCGAGTGCCTGCCCGGTTGGCTGCATCGCGTCGCCCATCGCGCGTCGATCGCCACGCTGACCGGAAACCACCGAAACGCCGAACCGATGATTGAACCAGTGCTGATCGACGATCCGCTGGACCGCATCGCCCAGCAACACGATGCGATCGTGCTGGATGAGGAACTCGCCGGTCTGCCTGAACAATATCGCGCTGCGGTGGTGATGCAGATCTATGACGACTGTTCACTGCAGCGAATGGCCGAGCACTTTCAAACATCGCTGGGGTCGATTCGCGGTCGACTGCAGCGGGGCAAGAAACTGCTCGCCGACCGTTTGCGACGGCGGGGCGTCGTCCCGCTGCTGGCCGTCGCCGCCGCCGGATCCTACACCGCCGCGGCCAACGAAGTCTCCGCCGCCAGAGCGTCGCTGCTGTCGTCACTGGCCGACGGGCCGCCGCCGGCGCCACCGATAGCCGAAAACCTACTCCATCCCCTCGTCGCTTCAGGAAAACGAATCATGACTCCGTGGAACATCGTCGGCGGACTGACCGCCGCCGGAACCGTCGCCGCCATGTTGCTCTCAACCTCAATCGCCAGCGATAGCGGTTCCCCCGCTTCGCCAACTGCATCGGCGCCGATCTCCATCGCTGCCGATCCCGATGCGATCGTCGCCCAGTTTGCCACGTCTGCTGCCCCAGCCGATGCGACAGCTGGGACCTCAAGCGACCAGACTCCCAAACCCGCCTCCGCGATCCAGGGCAGTGCGATGCCCAGTGAGTCCCTGCCGGCGGTCTCGGCCGGGGTGGTCACGCCTGCGTCGCGCCCCTCGTCGGATACGCAAACCGTCTTGAAACGACGCTTTCGCGCCGCGACCCCCACTGGAAAACTCGCCGAAACACTGGCCGAAATGATGGACCAGCCCGTCGACCTGCAGATCGCCGGAACGCTGGATTCCATGGTCGATCAATTGCAGTCCCAACTTCAGCAACCCGTCATCCTTCATCCCCGCGTGATCGAATATGCCCAACTGCAAGGCGACGCGCCGCTGGACTACTCGGGACAATCCGAACCGCTGCGAACCGCACTCCGCAAACTGCTGCAACCGCTGGGGCTGAAAGCGACCATCGAAAGCGAAGGCCTGGTGATCACCGCCGATCACAGCGAGCTCGTTCATCGTGGAATCGGAACCGACCGCTGGCTCAGCGTGGACGACGCGATGATGCGTCAGGCCGAAGAGAAACTGGCCAAACCGATCGGCGAAACCTTTATCGAAACTCCGCTCGCCGAAGCCGTCTCGCAATTTAGCCAAGCACTGGACCTGCCGATCGTGATCGACAAGCGTTCCTTGGAAGACATCGGTATCGATCCTGATTTGCCCGTCAACGCAGATCTCCATCATCTTTCCGGATACGATCTGATCGCATACCTCCTGCGAGAGCATGACCTGGCGCTGACGGTCAAGGACAACCTGCACACGGTGGGATCGGCTGAGTTTGCCGAATACCACATGCTCTCCCGAGTCTACTGGCTCGAAGGCATCGGCCTCGGTGGGGACTTCGATAGCCTGATGGGCTTGATCGAGTCCACCATCGATCCGGATAACTGGGAATCCCTCGGTGGCAATTCCACCCTGTCGCCCGCTCCGGGCAACCGTCCGGGCATCGTGATCAGCACCACTTATGAAACCCATCGCCAGATCGAACAATTGCTCGCTGCCCTCCGTGAAAATTCCTTCGCCCCCGACGCGATCGCCGAAGAAGTCGAAGTTGCCGTCCCCCAGCCACCGGCGGGACTGCGTGGTTTCGGCGGGGGAGTTGGATTCGGCGGCGGTGGCGGCGGAATGGGTGGTGGATTCATGTAGTCCCCGCCTCCCCGAGTACGATGGCCCTTCCGGGCCGTCGTCCGTGGGACTCACCGCGACGCCCCGGAAGGGACGTCGTACTTACGGCGGTCACTTTCCGGCCGTCAAATAAATCGCATCACCGGTGAACAGCTGACGGAATTGTTCGTCGCTCCAGTAGCGCCATCCGACCGCGGGATCGGCGATCTTCCAGCGTCCGTCGGCGGTTCGGCTGTGCACCACCACGGCATGGCCTTCGCCATCGGTCCCGAGCAGTTGCCGAACCGGTTGGCGGTCGCGGCGATCGTTGAAACGCACCACCGCGACGTTGGGCAATTGACCGCGGGCCACCCACATCCCCGGATCTTGGTCGGCGACCTCCACCGTGTGCGAACTGCCGGCAACGGCAAGCCGTAATCCTCGCACCAATCCCAGCGACGAGGTGCCCTGGTTGCTGGTCAGACAGGCATCGGCCATCAAGCGTTCGGCCGACGGCAAGGGCGCGGTCGCCCATTGCCCGCCGCCGTAGGTCAACCGTGCCGGGGTCAGCATCGCCGACTGATGCAACAGCGTCGCTGCCGCGGCCGGACCGCAACTGGCCTCATGACTTTGCATACACACACCGTCCTGCCAGTGCGCGATCTGGTCCACCTGAATCGGAAACAGTTGCGGACGAAGGACCGGCAGGACCAGAAACCCGATCGCAAGCACGCCCATCAGCCCCGCGACTCCACGCCGCCACGTCGCCCGCAATGCCGAGACTTCACTGGCCAAGCCGGCGGTGAAGGACAGCAGCACCGGCACCCAGTTGGACCAACACAACGCCGCGGGAGTGGGGAAGGCGTGTGCCCACGACAATCGATTGGACAGCCCGAACGCGAATACCAAGGAGAAGATCAGGCATTCGGCGAACAACAGAGGCTTGTTTTGATAGACCGACAGCGCCAATCGCCGCCCCGCGACAAACGCGAGTGCGGCGACCGCGGCGATGAATCCGATCGCAATCCCGAGGTCCATTCCCATTGCCCGACTCTTTGGGGGAAACCATAACCTTCCAAATGTCACCGAGGCAACGGAAGATTAATGGCACACCGAGTTTCGGTGAAGATACGGTTAATTATCGGTGTGCGAAAAGTGTAGACGGGCCGATTTCGCTTTCTGAGACACCGTTTTTATTAAAAAAACTGACGGCCAAAGCCGGCCACCCCCATTGCATCGATGTGACGGACGCCAGGTTAGCGGTCGCGTTTGAGAAAGATAATCTCGACCGAGTCCCCGACCTTGAGCCCTAAATCCGACGCGTACCGAAGCGCCGGCCCGGGGGCGGGAAACCAAGTGGCCCAGCGTGGGGAACACCACTGGCCGGTTGCCAGTTGCAAACATCGCGGCGAAGGTTGTCGCGGTGACCGAATGCCGGTGACCCTGTCGGCGACTTTGAAATCCGTCTTTTCGGCGATCAGCCAACCGGCGGCCATTCCGACCGCAGACGAATCCAGCGACCGATCACCGCGTTCGGGGGCCGGCACCACGCGATGCTCGCGATCGCTTGCTCGATGCACGTGTTGCATTTCGAATTCCTTGAAATGGCTGACAGGGTGGTTGATCCCCCGAGCCTCGCGATCGGCGTGACACGTTTGGTCATTCTGCGGGGCTTTCTGCGACTTGCCGCAAAAATGACGATTGGTGGGGCGTCCAGGCGGCTAAAGGGATACCATTGTGCACAGGATCGCGTTTCTGCGACGGTTTCGTCCATTGTGTGACAAAACTGTCAATTGGTGAGGTACCCTCGTCCTGCGATTTCGTTTGATAAATAGCAGAAATCACGCTTTTCCTGCCGTTTTTGGGCCCCCGCTCAATCAACAAAGCACCCCGGGTTTCGTATTCATGACGCCAGCATCCATTTTCAACTTGAGACTCACGGCCGTCCTGGGCGGTCTGATCGCCGTCATGATGGGCGGTGCGTTGCAGGCTCGAGCCCAGAGTGTCGCCCCGCCGCAAATCGCGATGATCAACGATGCGATCGAGCAGGGATGGGCGGACTATGAAATCACGCCCGCAAAAGAAGCGGCCGATGCGATTTGGTGCCGGCGTGTTTTCCTGGACATCATCGGCCGGATTCCGAACCTGGAAGAGCAGCAGGAATTCGCCTCCGACCGCGGCGGCGACCGTCGCGCCAAGCTGGTCGATCGCTTGCTGCACGATGATCGCTACACCGAAGAATACGCGAACCACTGGGCCACGGTTTGGACCAATTTGTTGATCGGCCGCGGCGGCGGGATGGATCGGCGTGATCTGACCAACCGCGACGGGATGATGAAGTACCTGCGAGATTCGTTCGCGGCGAACAAGTCCTATGATCGGATGGTTTACGAACTGGTGACGGCCGAGGGGGCGACCAAACCCGGCGCGGCTGGGTTCAACGGTGCCGTCAACTTTTTGGTCGGCAAGGTCAACGAAGAAAAAGCGGTGTTGGCCGCCAGCAGCGTGTCGCGGATCTTCCTGGGCCAACAAGTGCAGTGCACGCAATGCCACAATCACCCCTTCAACGATTGGAAGCAACAAAAGTTCTGGGAGTTCAATTCGTTCTTTCGTCAAACCCGAGCCCTGCGGCGGTTTGTCGACGGAACACGCGATGTCGAGTACGCCGAACTGGTCAGCGAAGATTATGCCGGCGAAGCGGGCGACCCCAACGACGCGTTGGTGTTTTACGAAATGCGAAACGGGCTGACCCGCGTGGCGTACCCGGTGTTTACCGACGGCACGGAGATCGCCAAAAGCGGATATGTCGATGACGTCAACCGCCGCAAAGAACTCGGACGCTTGATGCTGGACAGCCAATCGCTCGATCGGATGGCGATCAATCGTTACTGGTCGATGTTCCTGGGATACGGATTCACCAAGCCCATCGACGACATGGGACCGCACAACAATCCGACGCACCCGGAACTGTTGGACAACTTGTCCGAAGCGTTTCGCGGTTCCAGTTACAACCTCAAAGACCTGATCACTTGGATCACGCTCAGCCGCCCCTACTCGCTCGCATCGGTGCTGGGCAGCAACAATCAAATCGATGACCCGTCGATCGGCGAAACGCCAAAGTTCTCCCGCTTTTATCTGCGTCAGATGAGCGCCGAACAACTTTACCAGTCGCTCGTTTCCGCGTCGGGCGGCAACGCTCAAGGGACCTACGAACAACAGGAAAAGAAACGCCGTGATTGGATGCGCCAGTTTGTGGTGACGTTCGGAACCGATGAAGGCGACGAGGCGACCACGTTTGACGGTTCCATCCCCCAAGCGTTGATGCTGTTCAACGGCGAACTGACCCAGAATGCGACCAGTATCAAGCCGGGCAGCTTTCTGGATCGGTTGTCGCAGTCGGGGCGGTCGGCCCGCGAGCGTTTAAACCGATTATATATGGCAGGCTTGTCGCGAACGCCGACCAAACGCGAACTCGCTTTGGCCGGTGAACTGTATCGGGCCCGTGGCGGGAAAGAAATCGAAATGCTGCAAGACGTCTGGTGGGCGATCTTAAACAGCAATGAATTCATCATGCAGCATTGACGTTGGGTTCAATGTCGAATCTCAAGCGTTACCAATCTGACAACACTTCCTTCGAAACCGAACTCTTCGATAGGCAATCGCCATGATTTCAAACTGGAAAACCCCGCGCGGAATGAGCCGCCGTCATTTCATGAACCACATGGCCGGTTCGACCGCGGCCGTGTCGGCGGCGATGACGATGGGGGGAGCGATTGCAGCCAACGCCGATCAAATGCGTCGTGAACGCAAGTCGGCGATCATGTTGTGGATGGGCGGTGGACCGCCGACGATCGATCTGTGGGACCTGAAACCGGGCGCGCCCACCGGTGGCCCCTTTCAACCGATCAGCACCTCCGGTGACATGCAGATCTGCGAGCATTTGCCGATGGTCGCCAAACAGATGCACAACCTATCGATTGTTCGCAGCATGTCGACGCGTGAGGCCGATCACAACCGCGGCCGTTATTACATGCACACCGGCTTTGTCCCCAATCCGAACATCGAACACCCCAGCTACGGAGCGGTCGTCGCGCATGAATTGATGTCGCAGCGTCCCGAGTTGGAGATTCCTCCGTTTGTCACCGTCGGTGGTGCCAGCGCGGGCCCCGGATTTTTGGGCATGGCCTGGTCGCCGTTTGCCGTCACCAGCAGCGGCCGGATTCGAAACCTGGACATGAAACTGGATGGTTCCAGGCTGCGTCAGCGGATGGCGGCGCTGCAAGAAATCGAAAGCGGTTTCGCCAACCGAACCCGCGGCCTGCCCGCCGGCGAACACGGCAAGGTGCTCAAGAAAACCTTCGACTTGATGACCAGCAGCCAAATGGAAGCTTTCCGTGTCGAGAAGGAGGACGAAAAGACGAAGGAACGTTATGGGACCAACGGCTTCGGTCAGGGCTGTCTGTTGGCCCGACGTCTGGTCGAAGGCGGCGTGCCCTTTGTCGAAGTCGACTTGGGCGGCTGGGATTTGCACAACAACGTGCACCAGACCCTGTCCGACACCAAACTGCCGCAACTGGACAAAGCGATGAGCGCCTTGGTGGAAGATTTGGAACAGCGGGGATTGCTGCAGGACACCGCGATCATTTGGATGGGAGAATTCGGACGCACCCCGCGGATCAACCAGAACGCCGGACGAGACCACTGGGCGCGGTCCTGGTCGTGCGTCGTCGGTGGGGCGGGCATCAAGGGCGGCTTGGCGGTCGGCGAAACCAGCAGCGACGGGATGGCCGTCGAATCCGAACCGTTCAGCAGCGAAGATTTGATGGCGACGGTCTGCAAAGGTCTCGGCATCTCCCTGGACACGACGTTTATGAGCAAGAACCGCCGACCGATGAAAATTGCCAATGGTGGAAAAGTGATCAGCGAATTAGTGGCTTAGATGATTGGTGGCTTGATGATTGGTGGATGATGCCAGCCGAGGCGGACAGACGCCAAGCTCGACCGGGCCGAGCACCGGCTCGATGACCCAGTCAAACGACAATCCCGACGAATCGTTGCCCGACGGTAACGTTCCTGGGGAAGCTGTGCACGACCAGCCGTCCCGGGCATCGGAAACACTGGACGCGGAAACACTGGACGCGGAAACACTGATCCATCGCCATCAACGTGGCGTCTGGCGCTACCTGCGAATGCTCGGTTGCGACGACGCCACCGCCGATGATTTGACGCAAGAAACCTTCTTGCGGGTGCTGCGACGTGATGATTTCGTCCAACACAACGACAACGCCACCGCCGGTTACCTGCGGCGGACCGCCTACAACCTGCTGGTTTCCAGACACCGCAAGTTGGGACGGGTCCAAACCACCGGAGAACCCGAACTGCTGGACGAAACCTGGGACCGCTGGGCGGGCAAAGACCTGACCGGCGACGCCGCCGTCGAAGCCCTCCAGCAATGTTTCCAAAAACTGACCGAACGGGCTCAAATCGCTTTGCGAATGAGATTTGATTCCAGTGCCAGCCGCATCGAAATCGGTGAAGCACTCGGCATCACCGATCACGGAGCCCGAAACCTGATGCAACGAGCCAAGCAACAGCTGCGAAACTGTGTTGAAGAAAAACTGCAGCTGAACAACGAACCATGAACCACCCCTCAAGCCATCATCCGCACGAAGCACGCAGCGATGCCGATCCGGTCATCGATGCGTTGTTGGCTGAATTTGTTCCCAGCGACGCGAGCAAGCGAAAGCGGCCGCCGGATCTGTCGGCGCGGATCATCGCACAGCTCGCGTCCCCCAGCGGCGATCACCCCCAACGGCCCGCAGACGAGGATCACGATCCGGTCATCGACACGCTGTTGGCCGAGTTCTTGCCGGATGATCCGTCGCGGCGATCATCACCGCCCGATCTGTCCGTGGCCATCCTGCGGCGGCTGGATGAATCAGCCGCCCATCGACGCAACGAGTTTGCCGAAGACGCTGATCCCGTCGTCGACACGTTGTTGACCGAATTTGTCCCGGTCGACCCGAGTAAGCGTAAGGTACCGCCGAATCTGGTCGCACCGATTCTGGCCAAAACGCCGGTCGCGACGGGGCGCAGCAGCACGTCGATCCCCGCGATGCCCCCGTCAACCGGCGGCGTCTCGATCACGCGTTTGGTTTCCGTCTTGATCGCGGTCGCGGCGTGCATCATCGCGGTTGTTTACCTCTCTGGACCGGATACCCTCGTCGACCGACCGGACGGTTCGAACTTGATCGTCGGCTCCGACGTCCCCAGCACCCTCGATCCATCCGAATCGATGGTTTCGCCGTCGAACGACCCTGCCAGCATCGCCAGTTCGACGACAGACGCCACTGCCGATCCCCTGAACGGGCGCGACGATTCCGAACCGCCGCGCGGGATCACGCTTGACGGACCGCGCATTGTTTCAAGCACCGATCGCTCCCCCAAGAACATCCCCGGGGCACAGCCTGAACCGGAACCGTCGCGCGAAACCCAAGCGGTCACCTTGGTGGCCGCCCAAACCGCCGAAACCGTGCGGGCCTATTGGCGAACACTCGGAATCACCCCGACTCCCGACGCGGCACCCGCGGAGATGACGGCGCGGCTGAAAACCAAATTGGGAATCACGCTTCCCGAGCCGGCCATCAATGACCCTCAGGGACTGAGGGATCTGTTGGCCGAATCGTCCAACGCCGACGAAATCGCCAAACGCTGGCTCGCCTTGACGACCGGGAACAGCATCGCCGCGATGGGACGCCCCCAGTATTCCGGCTTGGTCGACGAACTCTCAAAGAGCGTCTCCGGCGGTGCCGACCTGGACGTGACCCTGGTCTCCTTGATCGACGGGTCCAACGAGCACTCCGGTCAATGGTATCAAGCGGTCGGGCGTCGCGGCAGCGAAGGGATTGCCAGGCAGCTTGCCAACCTCTCGATCAATGCCGACATGCGTTGCGTCCGCTGCCATGATTCGCACATCGGCCGCTCCGGCACCCAAGACGATTACTGGTCCTTCGTCGCGTTGGTCAAAAACGCGGTCAAGCGGCAAAACAAGCGTTGGATCGTTGCCGAGCAAACCGATGCGTCGACACCGACGTTTTACGAGTTGCTCGATGGGCGGATGAGCATGGCGTCGCCCAAGGTCAGCAAGTACCTGCTGCAGTCGACCGAGCAAATGGAAGACTTTCACAACTGGACCAAGACTTTGGTCGGCAGCGATGTGCTGGCCGGCAGCATGGTCGATTCGCTGTGGCAACTGGTCCACGGCCGACCCTTGAAACCTTCGCCCGTGGACGCGTTTGCACCTCCGGTCGACGGGAATCTGGATCGCTTGCACCGACAGCTTGCCGACGACTTGAAAGCCCATGACTTTGATGTCGCACGGACATTGGCATTGATCATTTCATCGCCGATGGCGCGTCGCAGTGTTCCGGAGGTCTTACAGGGCGACGCGGTGCTGACGGCGACTGATCCGCAACGAAAACACGCCCTTGATTTAGTCCAGGCGTTCGCCGGGGCGATCGAAACGCCTCCTTCCTCGCTCAACCATCGCTTGGAGGTCGCGATGCGACGGATCGGTGGAAGCTTGAGTTCGGATGGCCAGACCACGCTTTTGGCGCAACCAATCGATGGCAACTCCCGTACGAAGAAGTCGCTCGCCGCGCTCGACGCTCAAAACGCGGCCTCCGGTTTCCTGCAACAATTGAGCGTCGATTTTCCAGGCGACGATGCCGCACTGCCGGTGTCGTGGTTGCGGTCGATCGACGATTTTGATCGCCAAGTCCAACACCTGGTCTATCTGTCTGGCCGCAGCACTGTCACCCCGGAAATCAGCGCCGCGGCCGAACGCTTGAAAGAATCCGGCAGCCGAGAATCGGCGCTCAGCCGCATCTGGTGGATCCTGAGAAACTAGCGCTCTGTCAGCGTGAAATTTTCGGGTAGTGGACGAGGCGACGAGTCCATTCGGGTTGCCAGTTGCAAGGACTTCTCGCGTCGTCCACTACCGATCACGCGCCGGCGACCTCGGCCGCTTTGTAAACGACGCTGGATCGTTTGAACCCCAACCGTTCGTACAAACGCACCGCGCCGGTATTCTCCGTCGTGACTTCCAAGTGCATTCGTTCCAATCCGACGGCGCGAAATCCGGTCGCGGCCTTGGACAGTAAAATCGATCCCAATCCCTTGCCACGATGAGCCGGGTCGATCCCGACGTTCTGTATCGATCCCCATCCCTCGGTCGACAGCCCCTGGATCGTGCCCACCGCGTAGGATTGGATCGCACCGGTGTTGGGATTGGTTTCGCGAAACCGGATCAGCCAAGTCGCGTCGGGGACGAAATCGCCGCGGCTGGTGATCTCGCGCATCAGACGCAGACAACCGTCGCGTCTGGACAAGCATGGAAACACGTTCGCATCCAGTTCTTCCTTGAAACTGTTGAATTTGGCGATCGCGTGTTCTCGCAACAGCCCCGGCAGGTAGGGCAGGATTTCGTATCCATCGGGCAGACGTGGATCGGCCCCACGCCAATCGCGAAGGTCGAATTCCATTCGGTACCGTTTGAAATACGTCATGCCCATGATGCTCGATTCTACCATGCGTTTACCGATCGGGCCTCATCGACGTAAACTTTGGGTAACCCGATCAATCGGCAGACCTTCTCTTTCTGGCTTCTCCGGCGTGCTGATGTCCGACCCCTCTCCCACCACCTTCCCTCCCCTGGTCCAAGAAACGATTGTCCTGACCGGCCCGACGGCTTCTGGAAAAACGTCCTTGGCGGTGCAGTTGGCCCAGCGGATCGGCGGCGAAATCCTGTCGCTCGATTCGATCGCGGTGTATCGACACATGGATATCGGAACGGCCAAGCCGAGTGCGGCCGAACGCGCCACCGTGCCCCACTATCTGCTCGATCTGGCGGACCCGGACCAGGATTTCAGTGTGGCGTGCTACCTGGACGAAGCCCATCGACGGGTCCGCGAGATCGCCGAGCGTGGGAAACGCCCGATCTTTGTCGGCGGGACCCCGATGTTCCTCAAAGCGGTCTTGAGGGGTTTCGATGTGGGGCCACCGCCGGATTGGGAGTTCCGCGAATCGGTGCAACGCGACATCGAGACGTTCGGGGTCGATGCGCTGCGCGAGCGGCTGGCCCAGGTGGATCCGATTTCGGCGTCCCGGATCGCGCCGGGGGATACACGCCGAATGATCCGTGCGTTGGAGGTGTCCAAGCAGACCGGAAAGCCGCTCAGCCATCGCCAAGTGCAATTCGACCGCCACGTCGACGCTCGCTCCTGCAACGTGTTCGCATTGCAACACGAACGATCCACTTTGCACCAGCGAATCAACGAGCGCGTCGAGCAGATGTTCCAGCGTGGCTTGATCGCAGAAGTCGAACAACTGCTCGCGCGGTTTGGACCGTTGTCCCGGACCGCATCCCAAGCCGTCGGCTATCGAGAGATCCTGGACTGGATGAACGACGGCGGAGAGGTCGATGCCTTGAAAGATTTGGTCGCCACCCACACCCGGCAGTTGGCCAAACGCCAAGAAACCTGGTTCCGATCGTTCAGCGAAATCACCTCCGTCCCGATGAATCAATTCGACAACGAATCCGCAGCACTGGAGTTTGTGCTCCACCACATCCGGCGGGTGGAAACCGCATCATAGTGGTCTGTTGCGTGTTTGATCCAAACTTGATTCTAAAGTAGCGCTGCACAAACGGTCGGGAACGGTACGAGCATACGTGTTGGTGTCTAGCCTTGAGGCGTTTCCCGGTCGCTGCGATCGCAGCGACCGAGGCGGCTAAAGCCTGCACACCAGCGCTTGCTGCATCGCTTTTGCCTTTATCCCCGTGTATTCGGGTCGGGAATTAAATCGAGAGGTGTTACGCCTCGACGTTGCCAATCAACATCGAAAAGAATGCGGCGTTTTTCCCGCCAGTCCGGCATCTCGCTGTCAATAATCTTTGCAGGGATCTCTTTCCCAAGTCTCCAATCAAAATCAATATTGAAAGTCTGCGACAAGCCGCTGGGCTGATTGGAAATTGCCTTTAAATGTGATGGGACTTTGATTTTTCGCTTTTGCTTCCACTCGATCAGCTGATGGGAGAGAGGAATCTCCCGATTTCCAGGCACCGTCACGGTCTGCTTGACATCGATTGGCAGAAAGTCCGACTTCTTGCCGAACGTGATTGTCATTGTACCAGGGTAGTTCCAATCGAGCTTAAAGAAGGCGACGACGTTTCCGTCTTCGTCGTACTTCCCCTCGACAAGCTCACATGTGTCGGAGAGAAGCATCTCCCAATTGTTTCGACGTGATTTCCCTCCAGTACGTAAACTGCTAGCAGTGCCGAAAACTTGGTCGAACGGATCGATTCGACTGATTGCCCGAAGCGTCTCTTTCTTCTCATCCTCTTCAAGCTCTTTGAGAACTGTCGCCGGTTTGTCACTGTAGATACGGGTACGCAGCAACACGCCACGCTTGGATTCAAAACGCTGGTTCCAGCCTTCGCGATAATCCCCCGTCGATGATGTGTACGTTTGCGAACTCGCGAACAGCGACTTACCTCCTTGCTCACACCCGACGTACCAGTGGTCTTGGGGCATCACCTCCCCCTTCCTCAACCGGACGGATTTCCCCTTGCCCACAAACGCCCAAGGCTGCGAACGCAGATCTTCGCAGTTCAACTGGTAATCTGCGATCAGACTGTAGACGCGCCCCGTCAAATCAGTTTCTTGAGCTTCGGCACTCGCGAGACCGGCCAGACTGAGCAAGCAAAGCATCCAAGTGCGCATCGATCCAGCTCGCGAAAAGTTTGAAGTTAAGTTTCGTGCCGCCAATGGTGAGCGAGCCTCGGTTTCCGTCCGTCAAAACGACCGCCAGTCCACGCCCAGTTTTTCAAAGTCGGCCGCGGCGGTCAGGAAGTGTGCGGTGATCCAGTAGATGTTCCACCGTTCGGCGTAATCACCGCGCATCCCTTCGACGACGTCTCGGGGGTCATGCTGTTCGTAATTGGTTTGCAGCAACTGTTCGCCCTGAACGCCCGTCGCCAAGTCGGTCATTTGGCCGCAACTGACGAACATGATTTTGGCGATTTCGCGGTAACGCGGGTCGCCGGTCCAGTCGGCCAGTTCCCAAAAAACCGGCGTGAACACGACCCCGAAAACGTCCAGGTGTTGGTTCTGAACCGACACACTGGTCCAACCGCGCGTCTTGAGGTCGTGATCGGCCAGCCGCCCCGGCGGCAACATCACGTCCCAAACATACAGATAGCTCAAACAGATATCACCGGCATGAACCGCCGCGCGCAGGTAGCGGGGATCGTCGGTCGCCCGGTACATCGCCGCAAACCCTTGCAGCGCCGCCCAAGCCCCTTCCTTGTCCTCACAGCGGGCATCCAACGTTCCGCCCCAATACGGTTCCTGCATGTCCAGATGTCGATCGATCGTGTGATCGGCCAACTTCGTCGCCGCCTCCATCCAACGTTCGTTGGCGGCGTAACGGCTGCCTTTGACCAACGGAGCGATCGCAAAGGCTTCGTTGGTTGAAACCGGCCGCCAATCCGCTTTCAAGACACGGTCCGCGATCGCGTCCAACTGCGTCGCGACGAAGTCCATCCAGCGATCACGATGCGGATGATCTGATTCGGTGATGGCATCCATCATGCCGTTGAGCGCCTGTGCCTGTGACAGCGGGTTCTGACGTTCCAGCCAACGGTGCGTTTGGTAGTCGTAGACGATCGGAAAACCGACACCGTAGGAAGCCTTGCGGGTGGGCGCGGAGGTCAGGAAGTCGAGCGAGGCGGCGGCACGTTGTTTCCACAGATCCGGTTGGTTGGTGTACGGCCGCAGGTCCATCCCCAGCAGAGCCCGCAGAGGGACTTCGGCGCGATCGGCCCAGCCCATCATGATCCAGGGTCGGGTGCCCGGTGGGCGCGTCCGAAATCCCTGGCAGCGATCATCTTCATGCCAACGATCGAAGGTGTCGACCAGTTTGGCAGCCATCACGTCGGCCGGATGCGGCAGCGAGCGATCGGTGCGGGGATCAAACCAATCGATCGACGTCCACAGCGGAACCCGAAAGCCGTGTCCTTGCACCGGAGCGGGCGTCAATTGCAGCATGAACTGTTTCTCGATCACCGCGCCCGGCGGGATGTCGACCAAGTGCGCGCGTTCGTACGGCAAGAACATTGTTTGACGCGCCTTGACGACGCCTCGTTTGCCGTTGGAAGCGGTCGGTCCACTGCGCAGCGTCAACTCCGTGGAAGCCTCACCGGCAACCAACCCCAGCGACCACCAAAGATCCTCGCGTGCGGCAAAGGGCAACCTGGACGGACGCGTGTGCAGCGCGGCGACAAACTGGCCGCTCTGTTCGACTGCCGCAAACGGCAGCGGATAACGATGCTCTTCGTACAACGCTTCCTCGCCCGGCCGGCCCGACCAGGTGGGGACGCGCGAGGCATCGATTCGTGTGCCCGACGGGTTGCCGTAGTAGTTGATGCCGGGCAAGAAAGGCTGTGGGGCGTTCTCGGCCGCGGAATCAACAACGTATCGCACCGACAGCACGACCGGGCCGCTGGGCTTGGCACCGGTGTAGTGCCAGCGCCGTTTGGCCTGAACGGCCCCCTGCGGTGTCACTCGGTACTGGTCGCGGATCTCCCAAGTCCCGTCGGCCGTTGCAACGGTCCCTGTCGCGATCGTCCATGGCCCACGTTGCTCGACTTGGTCCGGCCCGCCGTGGTGCCAATCGGTCGGCGCGTCGTCACTCCACCCGGTTCCGATCGACCACAGTCCCTCGGCGGGCGATCGGAGTTTGCTCGGTCCGAGAGCCGAGTGAGTGAGCACCAGCCGCCCCTGGTCGATGGACAGCGATAGGGGAGACTGCGCTGATGCGAGTGGGGCGGCCGAGATCATGAACGGCAGCAAACAGAAGAAGATGAAGCGAAGTAGCATCGATCAAGTGTCGGTGGTGAATGGCGCGGGCATACGTGTTGGTGTGCAGGCTTTAGCCGCCCTTGGTCGCTGCGTAGCAGCGACCGGGAATCGCCTCAAGGCTAGACACCAACGATTGCCGCATTGCTTTGAACGCCTGCCCGCGTCATTCGGGTCAGCGGTGTTGGGTCCGTTAGATCGCCTATTCTAGTCCTGTTGCTCAGCGGCGGGCACCGTCAGTTCCTTGACCGCGTTGATCAGCTGCGTCACTTCCTGCTCGAGTTCCGCTAGGGCCGCGGCGGCCGAATCCAGATCTTCGTCGCGGGCAAAGTATTCGATTCGTTTGGCCGCGGCGACGACCCGCTTTGCCGCGAACCAATCGGCGGAGCCTTTGAGTGTGTGGGCGCTGCGTCGGACTTGATTGGCGTCTTTGTTGGCCAAACCCTCGCCGATGGCGTCGATCATCTTGGGGCATTCATCGAGCAATAGCCGGGCGACTTCTTTCACGCCGTCGGCGCCGCCGGGGATGCGCGTTTGGGCAAATTCCAAATCGATCACGTCGGACGGGTCTGATTCGGGTGCCGGGGGCTGATCGGTATCGCCAGCCGCGGTCGGGGGTTGTGAAACGGCCGGCGCGAACGCGCTGAGCGTGCGGGTCAGCTGATCGGGGTCGATCGGTTTAGAAATGTAGCCGTCCATCCCGACTTCCAAGCACTTTTCTCGGTCGCCCTTCATCGCAGCGGCGGTCATCGCAATGATCGGGGTGTGGCGGCCTCGTGGTTTCTCCATTTGGCGGATCGCCATCGTCGCCTCCAATCCGTCCATTTCCGGCATTTGTACATCCATCAACACGACGTCATAACGATCGTTGCGGATCGCATCGACAGCTTCTTTGCCGTTGTTGGCGATCGTCACCTCGTGTCCCCGCATCTGGAGCAACCCGACCGCGACACGTTGGTTGACCAGACCGTCTTCGGCGAGCAGGATCTTCAGCCGCAACGATGCCTCTACCGGTTCGGCCGAGGCAGATAGTGGCGAATGATTCTCTGCCGCCCGCTGGCCAAAAATCGTCAGCAGGGCCTCCAACAACTCCGATTGGACGACCGGCTTGGTCATGTAGCGGGCGACCCCGAGTTGGCGGCATCGATCGGCGTCGCCGGGCCGGGCGGCCGAGGAGATCATGATCTGATCACAGGTCTCGATCCGCGGATCATCCGCGATCCGGCCTGCCAATTCAAAGCCGTCCATCGCCGGCATCATCGCGTCGGTCAACACCAACTGGTACGGCCGGCCGGCTTCGGTGGCCCGAGTCAATTCGCCCAAGGCCGCCGCCCCGCTCTCGACCGTCACCGGCCGCATGCTCCAGTTCGTCAGGATTTCTTCCAGGATTCGGCGGTTGGTCAGGTTGTCGTCAACGACCAGCACCGGCACTCCGTTCAGGGCGGAGCGGTCGACCGGCGTTACGGCCGGTTGCTCCTGACCGATTCCGAACACACAGGTGAAATGAAACGTGGTCCCGGTGCCCAGTTCGCTTTCCAACCAAATCCGTCCGCCCATCATTTCAACCAATTGCGACGAGATGGCCAGCCCCAACCCCGTGCCACCGAATTTCCGGGTGATCGACGAATCGGCCTGTTCAAAGACGCCGAACACGTTCGCTTGGTGCTCCGGCGCGATCCCGATCCCGGTGTCCTGGACGGAGATGTGCAGCGTGACTTGATCGTCGTCACGGGACTGCTCGGCCACATTGATGACGACTTCACCTTCGTCGGTGAATTTGATGGCGTTCCCGGCAAGATTGACAATGATCTGTCGCAACCGGCCCGCGTCACCGATCAGATACTCCGGCAACGAGGGATCGATCCGGCAATGCAATTCCAGTGACTTGGCGGTCGCCCGAATCCCCAGCGTTTGCCCCGTCTTGCCGACGCAATCACGCACGTTGAAGTGTGTCGCTTCGAGGGCCAATTTGCCGGCTTCGATTTTGGAAAAATCCAAGATGTCGTTCAGCAGACGCAACAGCGCGTCGGCCGAATCTTTGACCATCGCCAAGTATTCATTCTGCTCGGCGGTGTGTTTGGTACTGAGCAACAATTCGGTCATCCCGATGATGCCGTTCATCGGCGTGCGAATCTCGTGACTCATGTTGGCCAGGAAGTCGCTCTTGGCCCGGTTGGCCGCTTCGGCCGCTTCTTTGGCCAGTTGCAGTTGCTCGTTGCGTTGTTTCAACTCCTCGCGTTGCAGTTCGACCTCGCGTTGCAGGCTGACGCGTTCGACCGCGTTGGTGACGGCGCGTTGCAAGTTGTCCGACGTCAACTCGCCCTTGACCAGGTAATCCTGGGCCCCTTTCTTCATCGCTTCGACGGCGATCGATTCGTTGCCCTGGCCGGTCAGCATGACGATGGCAAAGGGATGCTCGCCGGCGACGTCACGAAGTTCGGTCAGAAATTCCAATCCGTCCAGATCGGGCAAGTTGTAATCCAACAGCAAGCAGTCCGGTGGACGGGAACGGCAAAGCTCCAGCCCATCCTCTCCGCAGTCGGCATCGGTCACGTCGTATTCGTTCCAAGCCTGCTGACTCAACAGCCGCCGATAAACCTCGCGGTCTTCGGGGCTGTCGTCGACGATCAAGATACGAAGCGCCATGTTGTCAGTCGTCGGTCTTGGGGAACACCACGATTTGGAACCAGTAATCCTTCAGCCGCTGAATCGCATTGACAAATCCCGCCAGATCGACGGGTTTTTGGATGTAGCTGTTCGCACCGAACTCATAACACGCTTCGATGTCGCGTTCGTCGGTGGACGTGGTGAGCACGACGACGGGGATTTTCTTTAGATCCGGGCACTGCTTGATCTCCTCCAGCACTTCGCGGCCGTCGGTCCCGGGCAGATTCAAGTCCAGCAAGATGATTCCCGGTCGCGGTGCATCCTCGGCCGACGCGTAATCGCCGCGGCGGTGCAGGTAGTCGAGTGCTTCATCACCGTCGCTGCAACGATGAAGGGAATTGCGAAGCCCCGAAGACCGTAGCGCGCGGACCGTCGCTTCAAAGTCCTCCGGACTGTCCTCGACGATCAAAATCGGTTGATTGCTCCAGTCGACCATCTGCCTTAAGACTCCTGTTCATTGAGTGCGGCCCAACAACAACGACACACGGGTAACTCATGCGACCACTCCCGGTTCGACCGTGAAATAGAATGTGGTTCCGTCACCATAGGTCGATTCAAGCCAGATTTTTCCACCGTGCCGCTCCACAATCTTTTTGACAAACGTCAGCCCCGCGCCGGTTCCGCCTCCGTACTTGTCGCGGGCGTGAAGCCGTTTGAAGATACGGAAGACGGATTGCTGATGTTTTTCGCGAATACCGATCCCGTTGTCGCGGACATAGAACACGACGCCGTCTTGCTTGAGAAGATTCGTGTTCTCCTGACCGTGTTGCAGGAAACCGATCTCGATCCACTTCTCCGGCTTGTCATTGTACTTTACCGCATTCGTCATCAGATTGCGATAAACTTCAGCGATTCGAACCGAATCGCACTTGACGGTCGGCAAGGGGCGCGGAACTCGCACGTCGACGCCCTGTTCGTCCAACGTGACATGCATCATGTCACACACCTGTTCGACGATCTCATTCAAGTCGGTCGGGGCGATGGCGAATTCGGCGCGGCCGACGCGGGAATAATGCAGCAGGGAATCGATCAGATTCTCCTGACGTAAACACAGCCGCTGGAGCGTCTCGATTTTTTCGTGCCCGGCCTGGTCCAACTGGTCGCCGTAATCTTCGGCCAGAAAGGAGGAGTACCTTGAGATACCGCGCAGCGGTTCCTTTAGATCGTGCGACACGATGTAGGCAAAATCATCCAGCTCCTGATTGCTGCGTTCGAGTCGTTCGTTGGAATCGGTCAACTCCTGTGTCTGGGCCTCCAGCCGACTGGTCCGTTCGTGCACCAATTCTTCCAGGTGCGTGCGATGCTTTTCCAATTCTCGATCCCGCTGTTGGATCTGTTCCAACATCGTGTTGAAACCGTCGCACAATACGCCGAGTTCATCACCGGTGGTGATGTCGACTCGTGCCGAATAATCGCCTTCTCGGGCGACCTTCTTCGTCGCAGCAGCCAGTTGCTGGATCGGTTTGGCGATGGCCCGCTGCAAGAGTGAGCCGAGTAGGACGGCGATGCCGAGACAGATCAACAAGGAAAGCGTCGCGAGATAAACCTTGTGACGCGTGGTCGCGTAAAGACTTCTCATGCTGGCGCGTAAGTAGATTCGCCCCACCACCTCGTCCTCATAAACGATCGGCTTGGAAACGTGCAGGAACTCGCCCTTGAAAAGAATCTGGTCTTGTCCGGGAGAAAGTAACACGTCGTCCGAAACCGAATCTGATTGTTTGTAAGAGGCGAAGCGATTTCCGGCGGAATCAAAAGTTTGTACAAAGACAAGCTTGGGTTCCAAGCGTGCCGATGCGAGCACTTCCGCACCGGTCTCGTCATCAAAGAAGGCCAATGCCGTTGTGCTGGCTTCGCCCAAGGAATCCGCCAAGACAGAAAACTGGTTTACCATCGCCGCTTTGGACGATTGATAATGTTCCACGAGCCCGGCAACTGTCGACAACACAAGTACGACACTGACTACAGTGACCAATGATCCAATCAACTTGATTCGGATCGACAGGTCATGTAGGTTCTGCATCATAGGGCGTCCTGGTTGGCGTCTTAGAGCAATGTCACGATGCTCAAGTGAAGTAAGGGGGCGCGAATGGTCAGTTGCGCATTCCGTTCGGCCTGGCGATTGATGATCATTTTCAGACGGTCCGCATTAAGATCATTCCAATAGCAAATTGTCACGCCGGATGCGGCGATCGATTCAGATTCTCTTTTGTTGACCGCTTCGCCGACCAATAGCACGGGCTGGCCTTTGGTTTTTTGCAAGGCGACACTGACTCGTTCCTGCACAGTTTCGGCCCGCGACCCTGGCGCCGACGATCGTGAGATGAACAGGATGTGGCAGGGACGATAGTTCATTTCAAACTCATCGACCGAGTCGTATTCGATCACCTTGATTCTCTTTCGCTGAATCTTCCCAATCGAGTTTCTGAATTGGCTGGAATCAATCACGAAGCCATCCGGACCGGGGCGCAAGTGCGTTCCAAACGGATTGCTCCCCAGCACGCCGATCACGAATTCCTTTTCGGCACCCTGAAAGGGATTGCTGGGCCATTGGACGTATCCGCCGAAAAAAAAGAAATACCCCGCCTTGATATCGTATTCACGGTTCCGAACCGCTTGCTGGGCGTCAGCGGTGGATGAATGCGACAGCGCGGTAAAGCACAGAGCGAGACAAAGCGTTGAAAGGATCCGGCGCATGGGTGGCCTCGCGGACCTTTTCGGTGGCGTCCGCTGTTCCATTGGATTTTCTGCCCCGCAGATCGGCAGCCGAGTGCCTACGCTCCCTCCGATACTGTTTCTATTCAACTTAGTCATTGCAAACCGGCCGGGCAAGAATTGTCGAATCGTGGCGTGACAGATCACCCGCTAAAACTTCTGCTGGTACGTCAACGCGATCGCCGCCGCTTCGGATCGATAGTAGGCACGACGCAGCACGTTGCGTTTATTCAGGTCTTTGTCGATCCAGCCGAGCACGTTGTAGAAGTCCAACCGCATCCGACCCTGGCCGCAACAGAGGTTGCGTTGGATGCCGAAGTCCAGGAAATAGCTGCCGCGAAACGCCTTCTTGTATCCCGGATCAGCAGATGGCAAAAATCCGTTGGGATCCGGCAGACTGGCGTTGTAGTTGGCCAAGTCCTCGTCACCGGGGAATCCCCAGTAGGCCCGCAGTGACCCGCTGGTGCTCCAGAGATCATTCCAGTTTCGGTTGGCGTACAGTTTGGTTTGTTGAGGCGACCAGCTCACCAAGTCGCTGCCAAACCCGTAAGGCTCTGCCGTGATGCCTTGATTGCGTGACAGATCGGGAAGCACTCCGTTGATCAGTTGTGTGTAGGAGTGCGAGATCGACCATTGACGTTGCTCGGTTTTATAGGACGCTTCCAATTCCAAACCGGCGATGTCAAAGCTGCCCAGAACGTTCTGCTGGCGCGGCTCCGTCGTCGGATCAAAACCGATCGCCGTGTAGTGCTGATAGAATCCGCTGGCGGCGAAGAAACGGTGGTCGCAGGGCCGTCGCTCGTAACGAAACTCCGCGCTTTCGTTTTCTTCGTTTTCGGCAAACGTTCCCGACTGAACGAATTGGCGTCTCAAATCACCATCGGTCCCACGCCGGTTGGCCACCGACCAGATTGATTTGTAGGTGTCTCGTTCGTTGGGCGCAAACACCAATGCCGCCCGCGGTGAAAGCAGCCACTCGCTATAAGTGTGTTTGTCGCTGCGGAGGCCGGCGAAGGCGGTCCAACGCTCATTGAATCGCAGCACGTATTCTCCCATCAACGAAAACGTATCCGTTTCCCAGGGGCCTTCGATGTCCGGAGGCACGCCCCCGGAGTTGGCCGGCAACCCCGGATACCCCGGGCTCGGCAGTCCAAACCACTCGTAGGACAACGCCGTGCCGAGTGCCAGTGTGTGCCGCTCGGTGGGGGTCCAGCGGGCGAGCAGACGCGTGTAGAATTCGTCTTCGCGGTTGGTGGTGATTTCGCCCTGCGGAGTGAAGCGTTCGAAATCAAACAGGTCCCAACTGGCCATCCATTCCACGTTGAACGTGTCGGTGCACTCGAAGAGATACTTGCCGGCAAACGTCAGCTGTTGGTAACCGGCCTGGGACGTCAACAAGTCATCGAAACTGCTGCCGAGAGGTGCGACGCCGACCGGATCAAACGCGATGTCACGCCGATCGGGATCAATCTGTTGACCGCCGCGTGTGTAACGTACCCAGGCGTTCAAGTTGCCTTCGGTCCATTGCGCGTGCAACTTATGCTTCGGCTTGGAGCGATAGGAACGCCCGTCATCGTGGACGTCGAACGTCACCGGCTCGCCCGCCGTGACCGGAATGTTGTCTCGGGCAAGGAATGTTCGTCCAAATACCAGCGGTGCGTCGGATTGGTCGGCCCCGTCTTGGGTCGCAAATCCGTAGTACAGAAACACACCCGATTCCTCCGTGAATTTTCGCCCATAGCGAAACTCGGTCGCCGTGAATTCATCCATGAATCCCTGGCGCACGGTCGCATCAAATCCCTGGAACGTGAGTCCCGTGTGTGTCTGCAGATTGATCACACCGGCGATCGCCCCCGGCCCGTCCGTCGCCCCGCCAGGACCACGTAGGAAATCCACCAGGTGAAGATCGCCCATCAACGGCAAATCCCGCTCATGGTACGCCCCCGCCTCGCTCCGGTTGTTCATGATCCGGCCGTTGACCTTCAACAGAATCTTGTCGTCGCGGTCGCTGATGATCCCCCGCATGCCCATCTTGGGACCGGTGGCGACCTGATGCACGTGCTGGTAATTCGGCACCAGAATATCGAACAGCTCGTCCAGGTTCCTCGCACCGGACGACCAGATCGTCGGGGCCGCGATCCGCGTGACCGCCGCCGGAGTGATTCGAGAAATCGCCGGGATCCCGCCTTCAATGGCAACGGGAGCGACTTCGTCGATCGTGTCCAGCGTTGCCAGCGTTGCCGGCGCTTCAACCGGGACCAGCAGTGGTTGCTCGGCAAACTCCTCCAACGAGGGCAGATCAAAATCCAGACCACTTCCCAACGGTTCGTCCGCAGTGGTCGGCTCGTCAGTGGTCGGCTCGTCAGTGGCTCGCGCCGCGTTTTCCGACGCAGCCTCGGCAGCGACGCCTTGTTCGTTCAGCGGTTCCGGCGTGACCGGGACCAGTTCGCTCGCGCCCGGCTGGTCAGAGACGTCTTGTGGCTCGAACGCCCCAAACGTCGAGAGGGGCGTCTCTGCAACGGCCCGCATCGGCAGACCACTCGCTAGACAGCACAAGACGAAGAGCGTCGATCGAATCATGGCACGGCCGAACCAGCACGAATGGAAAAGAAATCATCCCCCTAAGTGTGTGGTCGACCGGAATCCGCGATTTATTCAAATTTGTGCACGCCGCCCTCAAATCTTACTGTGGCAGCCCCCCTGAACGCCCTCCCCGCCGGTGAGGTCGTTTGGCATTTAACCTCTGATTTAACAGGCGTTTACGCCTTCAGCCTGCCTCGGAATGTCGATCGAATGATTGAGGCTTCTAGCAATCCGTTTAGATCCTCTCTCTCCGGGAGAGACGGCGTTTGCGCAGCAAGCAAACGCTCGAGAGGGCCCGCGCTGCATTCGTCTTGGCAACTTCCGCTGCGATCAAATCCGTCACTAATCCAATCGACCCTCCCCTCGCTGCGCTCGACCCTCCCTGCCAGGGAGGGTGAATTCCTTGACTTGGCGTCTCTGCCCCTCGCTGCGTTCGACCCTCCCTGCCAGGAGGCTGATTTTAAGAACCGCATGACCTCGAACCGCAAACAGCGACGCGGTTCTAAATCGTCAAACGTCCGCTGCTGTCGCCGATTGATTCGGCAGGGGTGCCCATCAGATCCAGCATGGTGAGGAACAGGTTCGCCATCGGGCATTCTTTGCCGGCATCGAGGTAACGGCCGGTTTCGACCTGTCCTGACGCACTGCCGGCCAGCACGATCGGCAAATCTTCGTGACGGTGGCGATTGCCGTCGCTGATGCCGCTGCCGTAGAGCACCATCGACTGATCCAACAACGACCCGCCGGCGTCCTCTGTCGCGTCGAGCTTCTCCAAGAAGTAGGCGTATTGCTCGACCAGGTAACGATCGATCTTGCGCAGATTCGCGACCAGTTCGGGCTTGTCGCGGTGGTGGCTCATTCCGTGGTGCCCATCACTGACGCCGATCTCGGTGTAGCGTCGGTTGCCGCCAGCATTGTCCAGCATCATGGTCGCCACCCGCGTCGTGTCGGTTTGGAAGGCGAGCACCATCAGATCAAACATCAACCGCGCGTGTTCGCGGAACGCTTCGACGCGACCGAAGGGGACCTCGAGATCGGGCAGTGCCGCGGCGTCTTCTTGTTCGCTGCGTTCGATCCGCTGCTCGATTTCCCTGACCCCCGAAAAATACTCGTCCATTTTTCGCTGGTCGGTTCGGCCGAGTTGTTTCATCAGCCGTTGTGCGTCGCCGCGAACGACATCCAATACGCTCTTGCGAATCCGGTTGGATTCCCGCCGCTCGGCCAAGTCACCGCTGCCGAACATCCGTTCAAACGCCAAGCGTGGGATCGTCTCCTTGGGCATCGGCTGAGTCTCATTGCGCCAGGAGATGTTGCTGCTGTAGGCACAGCTGTAGCCGGAATCGCAGCTGCCGGCGTTGCGGCTGCCTTCGATTCCGAGTTCGATCGACGGCAAGCGTGTCTGTCCGGCCAATTGAGACGCGGCGACCTGGTCCACCGAAACGCCCAGGCGGATGTTGCCGCTGGTTTTCAGCGGACGCGCCGCGGTCAAGAACGTCGCGCCGCAACGGGCGTGGTCGCCGGCACCATCTTTGTAGCCGCGTCCATTGTCGTGGGTCAAATTGGAGATCACGTTCAACTTGTGCTTCAGTGGCGCCAGCGGCTGCAGCGTCTCGCTGCATTCCCAATCGGTCGGCTGACCGGATGGGCCGACGATCGGTTTCCACTGCGGCATGATCACGCCGTTGGGGACAAAGATGCATGCCATGCGTACCGGACGCTCAATCGCTTCGGCTGACGCAAACGCGCTTTTCGCCATCGGCGTCATCGCCTCCAACAACGGCAGCCCCAGCACCGCTGCGGATCCTCGTAGGACGGTCCGACGATCCACCATCTTGCGCTGAATCATTTTTGATTTCGTGCTCATCATTCAGTTCTCTCCTTCGTTGATTCGCTACCGTTTGGTCGCGTCGGCGTCGTAAGTTTGGAATCGGAATTGGCGGCTGAGGACGACTTCGCTGACCAGGTCGGCCAAACGAAATTGATTGCCACGCGTGTGTTCGATGATTTCGTCGATCGTGCAACGGTCGTCGGGTGTCAGTTCGCGGCCGATGGCAAAGGTCAGCAATCGCTCGGCCAACGTTCGGGCCAGCCCCTCGATCTCGGTCTCGGCCAACATGCCGCTCAGTTCGGCGCCCCCGTTAAAGGACCGCCCGTCAGGCAGCGCGCCGCTGGCGTCGATCGGTTTGCCGCCCTCTTCGGTACGGTATTGGCCGATCGCGTCAAAGTCATCCAAGCCGAAGCCCAATTGATCCATCACACGATGGCAGGACGCACAGGACGGACTTTGACGGTGCAGTTCGAGCTGCTCGCGAAGCGTTGCGTTGTTGTCGGCAGACTTCCCTTCATCTAAATCGGGGACACCCGCCGGCGGATCCGGCGCTTTGGTCCCCAGGATGTTTTCCAGAATCCACTTGCCACGCAGCACGGGACTGGTGCGATTGGGCGTGCTGGTCAACGTCAATACGCTGGCATGAGAAAGCAATCCGCGGCGGGGCGTGCCGGACAACGAAACCTTTTGATACCGCTGACCGCTCTGGGACGCATCATCGACGTTCAATCCGTAATGCCGGGCCAGCGGCTGATTGACGAACGTGTAGTCGGCCGTCAGGAACTCGCCGACCGGCAGGTTCTCTCGCAAAATGTGCAGAAACAATGCTTCGGTTTCACGCACCATCGCCGATTTCAGTTGGTCATCAAACGTCGGAAACCGTTTGCCGTCGGCCTCGTGATCGGTCAGGTTCCGCAGCCCCAACCACTGGGCGGCAAAATCCGATGCCAACGCATCGGCCTTTTGATCGGCAAGCATGCGTTCGACGTGGCCTTTCAATCGTTCCACGTCCAACTGATTGCGATCGGCCTGTTCCAACAAGGTTTGATCCGGCGTGCTGCTCCACAAAAAGTACGACAACCGCGTCGCGAGTTGGTGTTGGGAAAGCGGAACGTCTCCGAACGCATTCGGTTGACTGTCGGCCGGCGGCGTCTCGACACGAAACAGGAAACGCGGACTGACCAAGATTGCCGACAATGCGATTTGTGTCGCCCGATGGTACGATGCCCCGTCCTTGACCGACTGTTCGACCAATTCCGCGTAAGGGCGAACCTCTTCGTCGGTCACCGGACCACGAAAAACCATTTGCATCAGTGGTTTTAAATTCTTCAGCGCCACTTTTTCCACATCGCGATAACGGCCTCCTTTCTTCAGCGCGTCGTGACGGACAATTTCAAACTGCTTCGGCGGATGGGCCTCGCGTGGATGCTTTCTCGGACCGCTGACCTTGAAGGAACGGAACATGAATGGAAAGGCATCCGAATCGATTCCTCGCTCTACCGGGACGGGTTTGCCACGTTTTGCCAGGATCGATTTGACGCGATCCGGATCCAGGTTGGTGACGGATTCAAACTTGGTCTCCCCCACCTTCAACTCTCGATCATCCAAAACGGGAACAAAGATCAAGCGGTGTTTCCCCTTGGACAACTCAATGGTCTTGTTCATCGAATCCGCGCTACCGCCTCCGCCGAAATAATCCAGCCCGTCGGTGGCCAGCAACGTTCCGCTGGCATCGCAAATCGCAACGTTCACGCGGCCGCGATCTTTCGAGGTCGCTCCGCCACGCACATCGATGCGGTACTCGCCGTCAAAGGGCGTTTCCAAATCGATCCAGGCAAAACTTTCACCATCAATAAAGCGGCCGTTGAAACTGCCGATCTTCGGCTCGCCATAAATCGGGATCTGGTCGGGGGGAACATCAAGACGCAATTCCGGCAGGTCGGCGGGATCGACGATCACTTGACGCGAGACGGACTCCGCCGCTTCGATGAACTTTTCGATCAACATCGGACTGAGCGACAGCACATCGCCGTTGTTGTCAAACCCCGCGCCGACTTCATCGGAAGGAAACCGATCGGCCGGTCGCAGATCCATCCCGAATAAATCGCGGATGGTGTTGTTGTACTCGCTTCGGTTGAGTCGCCGAACGGTGACCTTTCCCGCTCGCGGTGTCAGATCGCAAGTCGAGGAATACATCGTGGCCTCCAGCGACGAGACCAACAACTTGCGTTCTTCGATCTCCGGCGTGTCGTAGTCTTCCGGCGGCATCGCGCCGAAGCGGACCATTTCCAGCACGCGTTTGACTTCCGCCGTGGTCAGGTCGCTCAGCGTTTCAAAGGGGCTCAGGTCCAAGCCGCCTTCCTGGACGTCTTCGTTGTGACAATCCACACAGTAGGCCTGCATCAGTGGCAACCCGCTCGATTGCCATTCGGCGAGCGCCTCGGATGCCGCCGTTTGTTCATCGGCCGGTGGGGCGGCCTGCGAAGACGCCCCGTCGGCGACGATCCAGAGGCAGGCGAGCAAACAGGCCAGCGGCGATGGACGCGCGATCGTCAATCCGAAGGTCGAGCGGTTGTAGCGAGGCAGGACGTCGTAGGGACGTATTGCGATCGGGTGATCGAACACGGAAAAACCAGCGGGTAGTTTGTAGGCGGGACCGCAATCGGGATTCATCGGCGGGCGACAAAACGCACCCGACCGACGGCACACCCGACCGCGGTGATGGGAAGGGACAGTTAATTGTAGGAATCCGGTCACCTTTTTCCAGAGAAATCGACGGTTCTGGGCCAATTAAGACAGGATGGACGAATCCCCCCGGATTTTGTCTCCAGTTTCCCCAGGCCACTCGAGAATCGTGTCGTCAATCACCGCTGGAATAAAGAGGGGTTTGGGGCTAGGCCTGCCTTGGAGGTCGCCTTTGGCCAACCGAGCCGAGTTGGGAGAACACGGGGACTGTCTTTCCGCCCCGCAAAAACCTTTGGCCTCGACGAACCGCCCCCCGGATCGCTAGACTCTCCCGCTTCGATTCCTTTCCCGGCCCGATTCTTCCCCATTTTGTTTCCTGCGATTCACCGTGATTCTGATTCTCAAGGGCGGAGCGACTGACGAGCAAGTCGACCACGTCATCGAGCGTGTCGAAGCGATGGGGTTGAAGGCCCACCTTTCGCGTGGGACGTATCGGACGATCGTCGGCATCATCGGTGACGAATCCAAGATCGTCGTCGAATCGGTGCGCTCCATTCCGGGGGTCGCGCAAGTCGTCCCGGTGCTGCCGCCCTACAAATTGGCGTCCCGCGAAGCCCATCCCGAATCCAGCGTGATTGATGTCAGCGGCGTCAAAATCGGCGGCGGGTTTGTCGGCATGATCGCCGGGCCGTGCAGCGTCGAAGAAGAGGACCGCATGCACCGGATTGCCGAGCAGGTCGCCGCGGCCGGTGCCAACCTGTTTCGCGGCGGCGCCTACAAGCCGCGCACCAGCCCGTACGCGTTCCAGGGACTTGGCGAGGAGGGGCTGAAGCGACTGCGGGACGTCGGCCAGGCCCATGGGATGCCGGTCGTGACCGAGGTGACCGACCCTCGGTTGGTCGGACGGGTCGCCGAGTACGCCGACATGCTGCAAGTCGGTGCCCGGAACATGCAGAACTTCGCGTTGCTGAACGAAGTCGGCGCCTCTCAGCGACCGGTGTTGCTTAAACGCGGCATGTCGGCGACGGTCACAGATTTGCTGATGTGTGCCGAGTACATCTTGTCCAAGGGCAATCCCAACGTGGTGCTGTGCGAACGCGGGCTCAAGAGTTTCGACCCGGCGACACGCAACTTGTTCGACGTCGCCGCCGTCCCGTTGGTGCAGCAGCTGAGTCATTTGCCGATCATCGTCGACCCGTCCCACGCCACGGGCAAGCCCGAATTGATTCCCGCCTGCGCCATGGCCGGCTTGGCCGCCGGGGCCGATGGGATTCACATTGAAGTGCACGATTGCCCGGAAGTCGCCAAGAGTGACGGACCCCAGGCGTTGTTGCCCGAACAATATGCCGAATTGACGAGCCAGCTGAAATCGCTCGCCAAATTACTAGGAAAAACCATTTCACCCCTGCCGGAGAAGACAGCGTGAGCCGCCGAACCATTATCGCCGGAAACTGGAAGATGAACACACGTGCCGCAGACGGCGCGTCGTTGGCCCAAGGCATCGCCGATGCCGTCGGCGAAAACCCGACCGTCGAAGTCGTCGTCTGTCCCCCTTCGGTCTACCTCAGCCGGGTCGCCGATGTGCTGGCCGGATCCGCGGTCGGGCTGGGGGCGCAAAACCTGTACCCGGCCGACGACGGTGCCTACACCGGCGAAGTCAACGCCGCCATGCTGTGTGACAGCGGGTGCCGATACGTGATCCTGGGGCACAGCGAACGACGCGCCATCCTGGGTGAAACCGATGCCCAGATCAGCGAGAAACTGGCCGCCGCCCTGGCGGGCAATCTGGTCCCAATCGTCTGCGTCGGCGAAACGCTCGACGACCGCGAGGGCGGCAAGACCGAAGCCGTCGTCGAAGAACAACTCCGCGGCTCGCTCGATGGCCTGGACGAAGCCCGGGCGTCCGGCGTCGTCATCGCGTATGAGCCCGTTTGGGCTATCGGCACCGGAAAAACCGCCTCGCCCGAGCAGGCCGAAGAGGTTCATGCGTTCATCCGCAAACTGCTCGGTGAATTGTTCACCGACGAAGTCGCCCAGCAGATGCGAATCCAGTACGGCGGCAGCGTGAAACCCGGAAACGCCAAGGAATTGCTCGGACAACCGAATATTGATGGCGCCCTGGTCGGCGGTGCCAGTTTAAAAGTGGATGACTTCGTCGCAATCATCAACGCCGGCTGATCTCCCGTCGGCCTCCCTACGATCCAAAGACAGACAACGGATTTTCAATGACCATGTTTACCAATCAGACCTTGATCCTGGGTTCTCTCGGCAGCGCCGTGCTGGGATGGCTGATGTTCATGCTTTCGGTGTTCCTGATTCTGCTGATCCTGGTCCAACGCGGCAAAGGCGGCGGGCTGACCGGTGCCCTGGGAGGACCCGGTGGCCAAAGTGCCTTCGGCAGCAAAGCGGGAGACACGTTCACCCTGATCACCGCCGTTTCGGCGATCATCTGGGGTTTGGTTTGCGCCATCGCGATGTATTCGTTGGGGGTTCCCCCGCTGACCGCCGATGACGCCGACTACCCCATCGACGACACCCCCGCGTTGCAGTCGCCGGCCGATGATTCCGCGGACGCCACCGGCGCCGGCGGACTGAGCGGACTGAGCGGATTGCTGTCGGAAGAACCGGCAGCGTCGGACCAGCCGGCTGCCGATTCCGATCCGGAAGCCGACACACCGTCAATGGAGTTGACTCCGGCTGAAACCACCCCAGCCGAGGACGCTCCGGCTGAAGCCACTCCGGACGAGGACGCTGCGGCCGAATCGACCGAGTCGAATCCCGAATAGGGCGGCTGCATGGCTTCAGACCAATCGACCATCGCAGCGGCCGGCGACACTGGCGGTGTGACCGGGCAAATTCGCAGCATGACCGGGCAAATTCGCAGCATGACCGGGCAGGGGCGGGCCGCGGGGCCGACCGACATCGGCACCCTGACGGTCGAACTGCGGACGGTCAACAACCGCGGATTCAAGTGTTCGATCCGGACGCCGGACGCGCTTTCGGGCGGCGAATCGCGGATCGAATCGGTCGTCCGCAAGTACCTGCACCGGGGATCGGTCAACCTGGCGATCAACGTCGAACGCCAGCAGGGCCAGACACCGGTTCAGATCAACGACACCGTGTTGGCCGGGTACATCCGTCAGTGCCAAACGGCGATCGACCAAGCCGGGGCGGCATCCGCAGCGAACGTTTCACTGGACGTCGCGTCGCTGATGACGCTGCCCGGCGTGCTGACCGGGTCGCTGCCCGAGGGAGATCAGGCGGAGAAGATCTTCCAGCAGACTCGCCTGGTCGTGATCGATGCACTGGAGAATCTGGTGGCGATGCGGCAGCAAGAAGGCGCCCACATGGTCGAAACCTTGCTGGGGGAATGCGCAACGATTGCCGCCCATGTGCGTGCGATCGAATCACTGGCCCCACAGGCGGCCGAAAGCTATCGCGTCCGCCTGGAGGGAAAAGTCAAGCGGGTGCTGGCCGAATACGATGCCGAAGTCAATGCGGTCGACCTGCTTCGCGAAGTCCAGGTGTATGCCGACAAGGCGGACGTCAGCGAGGAAGTCACCCGCTTGGACGGCCACCTGAAATTGTTCCAATCGGTGCTGCGGGGCGAGACCCCCGATGGAGAAAAGAACGCGACGAAAGACGAACCGGTCGGGCGAAAGCTGGATTTCATCATCCAGGAAATGTTCCGAGAAACCAACACGATCGGCTCCAAATCCGCCCACGCCGATGTCTCGGCGATCGTCGTGGAAATCAAATGCGCGATCGAGCGGATGCGTGAGCTGGTGCAAAACCTGGAGTAGCCCGGCAGGGCGGTGTTTGAACAATGGCTGAATCGACTTCTGCGCAACTGATCCTCATTTCCGGTCCCAGCGGGGCGGGGAAATCAACGGTGACGCGGCGGCTGTTGTCCGACTGTGAGCTGCCGCTGCGGTTGAGCGTTTCGGCGACCACCCGAGCCCCGCGCCCTGGCGAAAAAGACGGAAGAGAATATCATTTCCTGTCCCAGCAGCGTTTCCAGGAACTTCGCGACCAAGACGCCTTTCTGGAATGCAAAGAAGTGTTCGGCAGGGGGCATTGGTATGGCACCTTGCGCAGTGAAGTCGCCGAGGGCTTGGCCGCGGGGGATTGGATCATCCTTGAAATCGATGTCCAGGGTGCGATCGAAGTCATGGAGCATCTGGAAGCGGATCCCATTTCGCTGTTCATCCATCCCGGCGGAATGGACGAATTGGAACGCCGGCTTCGCGACCGGGGGACGGAAACCGAAGCCGGGATCCAGAGCCGTTTGGAGACGGCCGCGGGCGAAATGCGGTTCGTGCACCGCTATCAATACGAAATCATCAACGGCTCGGTCGATGCGGCCGTCGCCCAAGTCTGCCAAATCCTAAGAGACCATCAGGAGAAACACACATGCTCGAAGAACTGAAAGACGAAGAAACCGTCAACAAGGTCGGCGGTCGATTCAAATTGAGCACCTTGATTCAAAAGCGACTCGTCCAGTTGAACCAAGGCAGCCGTGCCCTGGTCAACGTCGACACCCACGACAAGATGTCGATCGTGCTGCAAGAAATCATGCAGGACAAGATCGTGCTGAATATGGACAACGAAGTCGAGCAAGTCCAAGAGATGGACTTGGATGCAACCATCGCCGCGGCCGAATCGCCCGACCTGGACGCCGCCGACCTGTAGTCCGGCGGGGACATGTAGGTAGCTACGCTCGTCAGAGCGTGGAAATCATCACGTAGCTACGCTCGCCAGAGCGTGGAAATCATCGCTGGTCTCCAGCGGGACGCGTCACGGCCTGTTGATTAAATCAACCGGCCGGTCAACGACCGGCACGCAGCCATGCTCTCGTACCCAGCCAGAGTTGCGCGATCCTGGTGTGGCTCCGTCACACGCCACACCAGTCCCAGAAGGCTCAGCTTCGGTTGCACAAAATCGCGAGGCCTGCCATCGTAAAATCTCTTCCGAATCGTTTCTTGGACGCCTGCAGAAGTCGGGTAAAAAGATTTTGGGGGTAAGAAAATGATGAGATGCACCATCCATCGCAGTTAGCCAATTTTCCTGCCTTCAAAATCTTCCTACCTCTCCACTTGCCACCTCAGAGGGAATGGAGAGAACAAGCTCGCGATACTCTCCCGTTCCATCGTCTTCACTCACGACACCATGTCCGACGCGGCTCCACCCCCACGAATCTTGCTGGCCGTCGGCGGCGGGATCGCCGCTTACAAGGCCGCGATGCTTTGCAGTCGGCTGGCGCAGCGGGGCTATCGGGTGCAGACCGCGATGACGCGTTCGGCGACCGAGTTTTTGGGGCCGGCGACCTTGGCGGCCTTGTCTGGACGCGGCGTCGGTTTGGACGGATTTGACAACAAGCACCCGCTCGGTTCGCACATCGAACTCGCTCGCGATGTGGACCTGATGATCATCGCCCCGGCGACCGCCAACCTGATCGCCAAGTTCGCCCACGGCGTCGCCGATGACTTGGTCAGCACGCTGTACCTGCAAAACACCGCGCCGGTCCTGGTCGCTCCGGCGATGAGTGACCCGATGTGGAACAAGCTCGCGGTCGGTCGCAACGTCGACCAGCTGGCCGCCGATGGATGCCATCTGATCGGACCAGACAGCGGATGGTTATCCTGCCGTGTCAAAGGCATGGGGCGGATGAGTGACCCGGAGGCGATTCTGGATCGGGCGACGGAAATCTTGGCCCGGTAGGATCGACGATGGCAGCGATTGCGGTGACAATGCCCGGCGGGTCCCGGCAAAACGTTCCATTCTAATCGTGTCTTATGGCTTTATTCGTTTTTGGTCATCGCAACCCCGACACCGATGCGATTTGTTCGGCAATCGCGTACGCCGATTTTCTAAGACGCACGACACGGCCCGATGCGATCGCGGCCAGTTGTGGCCCGCCCAACCAACGGACCGAGTACGCACTCAAGGTCGCCCAGCTCTCGGCGCCCCGGATCGTGATGGACGTCCACCCGTTGGTCGAAGACGTTTGTCAGACCGACGTCACGTCGGCCCATCACGACGAAGTGTTTTACGACGTCTATCGCCGGATGGATGAACGTGGGTTGCGAAGCATCCCGGTGGTTGACCGTGACGGCAAACTGACCGGGCTCATTTCGCTATTGGACATGTTGGAACTGGTGCTCGACAGCGGCGTCGATTCGCTGAAATCACGCCAGGTCCGGACGAACCTCAGCAAGATCGCGTCGGTGCTCGGCGGGTCGTTCCAGCACGTCGTCAACCCGGAAATCGACGAGGACTTGATCGTCAGCGTGGGGGCGATGAGCGCCGGCGGATTCACCGACCACATCAAACAGTTTCCGGCGGAAAAGTTGCTCGTCGTCAGCGGTGACCGACCGACCATCCAATTGCCGGCCTTGGAACTGGGCGTCCGCGCATTGGTCGTCACCGGCGGTTACCAGTTGTCCGACGGGTTGATGCAATTGGCCAAAGCCCGCGGGATCACCGTCTTGGGCAGCCCGTTTGACACCGCGACGACCACGATGCGAATCAAGGCGGCCCAGTTGATCGGCGATATCGTCCAGCAGGATTTCGTTTCGCTGCCCGCCAAAATGCCCGTGACCGAAGCCCGCGACAAAATCTTTCGCTCTCCGCAAACCATTTTCCCCGTGCTCGAAGACGGCAAACTGGTCGGCGTGCTCAGCAAAAGTGACCTGGTCAATCCGCCCAAGACCGAATTGGTGCTGGTCGACCACAACGAACTCGGACAAGCCGTCCCCGGGGCCGAAGACGCGCGGATCGTCGAAGTGCTGGACCATCACCGTTTGGGCGGCTCACTCAAGTCCACCGAACCGATCCGATTGACGATGGAACCGGTTGGTTCGACGTGCACGCTGGTGGCCAAGATGTATCGCCAAGCCCACATGGATCCCGAGCCCGGGGTCGCACTCTGCATGGCGTCGGGAATGATCAGCGATACGCTTTACCTGCGTTCCCCCACGACCACCAACACCGACCGCGAACTGCTGCAGTGGTTGCAGCAGTATTGCACCGTGCCGCTGGAATCGTTTGCCGAAGACTTCTTTAAAGTCGGCTCGGCACTCCGCACCTGCTCGCCCGATCAAGTCGTTCGCGAGGATTGCAAGCACTTCGAAGAATCCGGTCACGCATTCTCCATCTCGCAAATCGAAGAGATCGGATTCGATCTGTTTTGGGAGCGTAAAGACGAACTGTTCGGGGCAATTGAGGGCATGGCCCGGGATCAAAAATTGGACTTCAGCGCCTTGCTGGTCACCGACATCGTCAGCAACGGCAGTTTGTTGATGATGAGCAGCGAACCCAAGGGGTGGGAAGAAATCAACTATCCCGAACTGGAGGACCGGCTGTATCAACTCGATGGTGTCGTCAGCCGCAAGAAACAACTGCTGCCGCTGATCAGCAGCCTGATGGAATCGGCCTAAATCGCCGCGCCCGTTGGTGTTTAGCCTTGAGGCGATCCCCCGTCGCTGCTTGGGACGTCAATGGAATAAGTGACGGATTTGTTCGTAGCGGAAGTCGCCAAGACTTTCGTGTTTCGGGGCAGAAGCGACTCTTCTAGCGCCGGCCCTCTCTGGCGTTTGCTTGCGGCGCTAACTCCGTCTCTGCCTGAGGGAGAGAATTTAAATGGGTTGCCAATAGACGCCGCAATACAATCGACGTTCCAGGCCGCGAGCGCCGGCGGCTAAAGTCTGGACACCAGCGCAAACCCTAAAAATTCAGCTCACCGCCCAGCTGTAACCCATGGGCCAGGTAATCCGATTGGTCCCAAGCGACCGCTGGCCGCAGGACACCTGAGACAGCACCCGCACCGGGCGGGATCAATCCCGGGTGGATGTCCCGGTCGATTTGCTCGGACGCGCGAATCACGTTGGGCAGATACAGCACCGTGTAGCCGATGTGGGCGTGCAACCGATCGGTCAACCGGAATCCCAGCCGAATGCCCAGCTCGGGGATCATGCCGAATTCATCGCGGCTCCGCGTGCCGCCGTTGGTCGTCTGTGCCAACAATCCGCCGCCATAGGTTGCCGAGCTGCCTTGATCATTGATCGTGGTGCTGCCGGAAACTCGCAGCGTTTGTTCGATGTTGCCGATCGCGACCCGCATCGAGGTTTCCAGCCAGGCCCGTTGAAGCAACCGGCGGCGAACGATGCCCAGTTGCAGTCCGTGGAACTGGTTGGTCGTCTGGAACTGATCAGAAGACGCGATCGTTCGGTCCTGCCCGACCACCAAGCTGCGGCGGTTTTCGTTGATCGCCAACGAGTCCCGCAAGCGGATGTTTCGGTAACCGATGATCCAGTCGGTGCGGTTGCGCAGTCCACAATTTTGGCAACAGACGCCATGGGCGGGGCACAACGAGACGCGCGCGTCGATCAAGAACGATCGCAAGTCGGTCTCCGAGCCGACGCGAATGTCACCGCCGACCAACCCCGGGTACGCGATCAGTTCGGCCGTCTCGACGCCTTGGCTGACGTCGACATAAGGACGCCCCAAGATCACCGCGCCGTCACTCGATCCGTTGTAACCGTCATCGAGTTCATCCAGTTGAAAGTACTCCATTTCGATCGCAACATTGCGTTGCGGTGTGATCCACCATCCGCCGCCGAGCAAAAAGCCGCTGACGGAACCGTCGTTGACCGAATCGCCGCCGAAGGCAACCGAGGTGCCCGGCTGGCCGAGCACGGCGGCGCTGCCTTGGCCGGTGCCATTGGGGCTGGTCGTCACCAGTGGCGGGGTGTCCATTCCAGTCACGTCCCAGAGCAGGTATTCGGCGCGAAAAGAAAGCCGGGATTCGATCCGATTTCGCAGCTCGGGAATCAGTGGATCGAAATGACCGACGGTGTTGTAAATCGGTCCGCCCTGAAACAGCGGCCCGCTAAACAGACCGGTCGCGCCTTGCACGTTTTGCCCTGCGGCGGGGGGGCTGGTCGCTGTCCCCAGGGTGGGCGCCGGAGCCAGCGCATAGGGGTCCGCGCTGTGATAGACCTGACTGTCCACTGGCACGAGCCCAGCCGGTGCGACAAACGAAGCCGGTGCGACGATTTGGTAGGGATCGCTCGATGCTGTCCCGGCGACCAGCGGCGGCATGTTGGCGGAAACCGACGACGGGGGCGACTGGGCGTCGCTAAAACCGGCGATCACCAGCAAACTGACCAGCCCGCCGAGTTGCATCAGCGGCGCTAGAGCCACCGGCCGACCGGCCGAAATCCGGCCCCTTTGGTTCGCGATTGCCTTCCAGATGTGACGCAACGGGCTAGTCTCCGAGCGAAAGAGGTGTGAAAATCGCCTGGATCGCGGATTTTCGATCAAGTTTTCGGTGGCGGATGCCGACGACCGACGGAAATTGCGATAATTGACCAATTCACGTCAAGATGAAACGATGGGGGCAGCCCCACCATCGCCTACCTTTCCAAGCCCAAGGACCTACCACATGCGTTCTCTCGCTTACGGTGCCGCCATTTTGGCCGCTGCCGGAATCATGTACCTGATCACGATGTCATCGAACGAACCCGCCGGCCAGAACAGTGAGTCGCCGGCTGCTGCCGAGACCTCTTCGATCACTCCGGATGCCGAAGTGAACACGGCATCGCTGACGATGAACGTTCCCGAAATGCATTGCCCGTTCGCCTGCTACCCTAGCGTCAAAGAAAACCTGGAAAAGCGATCCGACGTCCTGACCGTGGAATTGGCCCCGCAAAAAGAAGACGGCATCATCGACAACCCGCAAGTCATCGTGACCTACAAAGACGGCTTCGATGCCGACCAGGCGATCGCCCAATTGGAAGCGGCCGGATTCAGCGGATCGACGGTCGTCAACAACTAGTGGGCGAGCTTTCGGCAGCCACTTCATCCCCCGATGGGGTTTTGCTGGTCGGTCACGGGACCCGAGACCCCGAGGGGACGGCCGAGTTTTTTCAGCTGGCGTCGGTCTTGGCCCGGCGGATGGTGCCGGTGCCGGTGGAAGGCTGTTTGCTGGAATTCCAGCACCCCACGATCCCCGAAGCGTGGCAGACGCTGGTCCGCCGCGGCGCGAAACGCATTTGTGTTGCGCCCTTGCTGTTGTTCGCCGCCGGACACGCTCGCAGTGATATTCCCGATGCGGTCGCCGCCTGTGCAGCGGAAACCCCCGGCGTGATGTCTGTCCAATCGGGACCCTTGTCACGTGCCCCGACCATCGTCGAACTGCTGGCGTGTCGGATTCAAGAAGCCACACCCCAGGCCGACGATTCGGTCGGCCTGTTGATGGTCGGGCGGGGCAGCTATGACCCTTGTGCGAAAGCGGACATGCGGGTGCTGGGGGAAATCGTGGCGCGGCGTTGCGGCATCGGCCAGCACGCGGTCGGCTTTTACGCGATGGCCGAGCCCAAGGTTCCCGAAACACTGGACGAATTGGCGGCCCGTCCGGGAATCCAGACGGTGATCGTCCAGCCACATTTACTGTTCCAGGGGCGGCTGTACGACGCGATCGGCACGCAAGTCCGCGAGGCCTCGCAGCGCCACCCGGATGTTCGATTCGTCGTCGGCGATTACCTGGGGCCGACCCCCGAGGTCGCCGAGGCGCTGATGCGACGCATCGGCCAAGCGACGTGGTAGGCGGTTGGGCGGGTGTTAGGATCGGCCCTGCAGGCGGGTGTTGCTGCCTCGACAAATTTCTTTGCCTGAAGGGCATGCAAATCCGTAGCCTGGGGCAAGCCGATTGAGCGTAGCGAGGCGGCGCCGCCCCAGGAAAACTGCGGCAACGATCTCGGATTTGGCCAACGGCCATGCACATGCCTCGCGTCGGCCTGAACAGTTGTCTATGGCCGTTGGCCAAAATCGTTCCAGAATTCTTTTTGCACCTTGGGCGATGCCCAAGGCTAGGGGTGTAAACGGCCTATGGCCGAATTCTCTCGGTGCGAGCCGGTTTCCACACTCAAGGTTTGCGGTGCCCCCCAGTGTCCTGCCCGGGAGGGCGAATTGCCAAAACACCCGCCGGGAAAACCCACCCGGCGGCACTCGCGAGTTTTTGTCCGTCGGTTTATCATTCCGAGCTAACATTTTTCTTCAATTCCACCGATCGTCGCCATGTCCACCGCTACCGAACCTGACGTCAAAGATCCCTACTTCCAATCGCTGTTCGCCGACCGCATCGGCGGGGCCGGTTACGGAAAGAGCACCGAGATTTACAAGTTCGAAAAGATCAAACGCGCCAAACGCAACGCGCTGGCCGCCCATCCGGACCGCCAACTGCTGGATTTCGGGATCGGTGAAAACGACGCGATGGCCGACGAATCGGTCCGCAACGTGATGGCGGCCGAAATCAACCAGCCCGAAAACCGCGGCTACGCCGACAACGGCGTGAGCGAGTACAAGGAAGCCGCCGCCCGGTTCATGAAGCGACACTTTGACGTCGAGCTGGATCCCGCGACGCAAATCAATCACTGCATCGGCAGCAAACCCGCCTACGCGATGTTGCCGGCATGTTTCATCAATCCCGGTGACGTGACGATGATGACCGTGCCGGGCTATCCGGTCGCGGGGACGCACACGCGCTACTACGGCGGCGACGTGTTCCGATTGCCGCTCTTGAAAGAGAACAACTTTCTGCCGGATTTGGATTCGGTTCCCGACGACGTCTATCGCCGCACCAAGTTGCTGGTGTTGAACTATCCCAATTCGCCGACCGGACGATTGGCGACGCCGGAGTTTTACGCCAAGGTGGTCGCACTGGCCAAGGAAAAAGAGTTTGTCGTTGTGCATGACGCGGCGCATCTCCTGCTGACCTTTGACGGCAAACCGACCAGTTTCTTGCAAACGCCCGGCGCGTTGGATGTCGGCGTCGAAGTGCATTCGATGAGCAAGGGCTATGACATGATCGGATGGCGGATGGGATTCGTCGCCGGTCACGAGCGGATCGTGTCCGCCTTTGCCGACGTCAAGGACAACAGCGACAGCGGCCAATTCATCGCCACCCAAAAAGCCGCCGCGGCGGCGCTGGATGACGATTCGATCCCCGCGCGGATCAACGCCAAGTATCGTCGCCGGATGGAAAAGCTGGTCGCGGTCCTGAAAGAGTGTGGTTTCGATTGCGAAATGCCCGGCGGAACCTACTTCCTGTACACGCCCGCGCCGACCGGGACCGAAAGCGGCGAGACGTTTGAAAAGGCCGAGGATGCGACGCGATTCCTGATCGAACAACTCGGCATCGTCACCGTGCCGTGGGACGACGCCGGCGCGTACCTGCGTTTCAGCGTCACCTACGTGGCCGACAGCGAAGCCGACGAAGACGCGTTGATGGCCGAGACCAAACGCCGGCTCAGCGCAGCCAAGTTCACCCGCGGGTAGGCGGCTTCCGATGACCGGTGGGGAATGTTCGTCATCCCTCCCATGCAAACGTCACCCCATGCAAACGTAGCTACCTTCGCCAGAAGGTGGTTTGCCGGGATTGATCCGCGCTCGTATCGAGCGTGGCTACGTTGAATCATCGCTGCCCGGCGAGGTCTTCTTCATCCTGCGATCGATCGGCATCTGCCGCTCGGCCGGGTATCCACAGCATCGCCAACACCATCAGCGTGCAAACCCGCGCCGGCCAGTCGCCGATCATCAGCACCAAACTGGTTCGGTTGTCGATGGCGGGCGTGGCGATCACGCATCCGTTGTCGCCTTGACGCAGTTCCTCGACGACGCGGCCGTTGCTGTCGATCCACACCGTCGGGCCGTTGTTGGCCGCCGAAAGGATCGGACGACGACAGGCCACCGCGACCAGTTGGGCGCATCGTTTGTGGTGCACGACGACGCTGGAATCATCGAACCAGGCGTCGTTGGTGACGGTGACGATCGCGTCGGGCAACCCTTGATCGTCGCTTTTAAGTTCACGCAGGTGATTGATCGCGACGCGTTCGACCGCGGTCTCGATGCAAATGTTGGGGCACAAGGTCGTCTCGCCGACCGCAAATCGTTTGGCGTGCTCGCCCGACGTGAGCCCCATGTTCTTGGGCACCCAATCACGCACGATCGGCAGGTGTTTGACCAGCGGAATGTACTCGCCGAACATGACCAGGTGCGTCTTGCCGTACCAGTTGCGGACCTGGCCGTCCGGCCCCACGTGGACGATCCCGCTGTACATCTTTGTCGTCGCACCGTCATCGATCACGCCGCAGCCGCCGATCACAGCGGGTCGAGGCGTGTCGGGGCCGTTGTGGGTCGCCAGCATCGCTTGGAGCGAGGCGGCGCGAAATTGAAACCGATTGCGGTGCTCGGCGATCATCGCCCGCTCTTCATCCTCGGTCAGCCCTAATTCACGCGCCATCGCGCCGTTGCCCTTGCCGGCCATCCAGGGGATCCGGCCGGTGAACATCGACTCCGGCCAGACGACTGCATCGATCGTTCGATCCGTGGACTGGAAGGTTCGGATCGATTCTTGTGCGTAGGCATCAAATAACTCCAGTTCCCGCGACGGGTCTTGGTCGTATTCCACCGGTTCGTTGCGTCCGATCAAAGCGATCGTGGTCGGGGACGGTGTCGTCGGCTGACTCAAACGATACCTGCCGTATAGAAACGTGGCCGCGACGAGCGCGGTGGCGGCGACACAGCAAACCACGACTCCGCCGATCAAGGGCTCTCGCGGCGTCGCACCCCCTGGCGTCTCGGCCGTCGCGTTCACCACAGCGGCTCGCCGTGAGCACACGAGTGAAAACAACGCCACGTTGACGACGACGATCAGCAACGATACCGCGTAGCTGCCGCCCAGGTCGGCGATTTGGATCATGGTCGGAACGTCGGCCAGGGTGTGCCCCAACATCGTCGCCGAGATTCCGGTCAACAGGTAGTTTCGAATGCACTCGATCGCCACCCAGGCCAGCGGTGCGGCAAGGATCATCGCGACGCCGTTTCGCATCAAACGCCGCAGCATGACCACAAAGGCGATCGGATAAATCCCCAAGTACGCCGCCAGCGCGATCCAGCAAGGGTAGATCAAGGGATTGGCGAATCGCAGCCCCTGCAGCGTCAATGCCCAGTAGCCGGCGCCGGCCAGGTACAACACCGCGTACTGTCGCCGCGAGATCGTTTCGCGTGTCGCGGCAACCAGCAGCGGCATGACGGCGACGGCCGCCAACGGCCACCACGCCAACGGGGGCTGGCTCAGCCACGGCACGATCAACGACGCCAGCGCGATCGACCACCACGAGCGCCCGATCGGCGACTTGGCCATCGTCGGCTTGGGGCTTGGCTGGCCTTCGGCGGACAATGTTCGTTCGTCAGATGGTGGTTCAGACCGCATGGATTCCGCTGGGGGGGCCGAGGTATTCATGCCCAGATGGTACGGAAATCCGGCGGCCAGCGGAATTCGGATCCGGCCACCCCCAGACGTATGATGCCGGAAACCTGCTAGATTAATGAAGTCAGCTTGCTCGCCCGGGACCACGGGGTGTCAACACAAAACGTCAGGTTTGTTGAAACCCTCCCCTCGCTACGCTCGACCCTCCCTGGCAGGGAGGGTTTTGCAAGACGAGTCGACCACCAATGGTCTGACACACGGTCTGATTCCCCCTTCTCGCAGTCTTTTCTCACGCTCCGATTCGACATGAAGCCCCCCGAATACCTTGGCCCCTATCGGATCGGCGAGACCCTCGGCAAGGGTGGCATGGGATCGGTGTTCAAGGCCCAGCATGCCAAATCGGGCCAGGACGTGGCGGTGAAATTGATCTCCGCACAAATGTCCGACGAAATGCGGTTTCGACGGCGATTTGACACCGAAATCAAAACGCTCAAGCTGCTCAGCCACCGGAACATCGTCAAATTGATCGGGTTCGGCGAAGAGCAGGGCATGTTGTTCTATTCGATGGAGTACGTCCAAGGTGACACGCTGCAAGAATTGATCCGACGCGAAAAGAAGTTGCCGTGGATGAAGGCCATCGAGATCGCGATTCAAGTTTGCGCGGCACTCAAACACGCCCACGACTTTGGCGTGACGCATCGCGATTTAAAACCGGCCAATCTGGTCGTGCAGCACGACGGCACGGTGAAGCTGTTGGATTTCGGGATCAGCAAGATTTTTGGCCAGGACCAGACCGCCGCCGGGTCGATCATGGGCACCGCCGACTACATGGCCCCCGAGCAGGCCAACAGCGGCGGCGTCACCTCGCGGACCGATCTGTTCGCACTGGGGTGTGTGATGTACGCGATGCTGTGCGGCAAGCCACCGTTTCGTGGCAAGAACATCACCGAAGTCATCTCGGCGCTGCAGCACAAGGATCCCGTTCCGCTGGACCTGGTCGACCCCGACCTGCCCGAGGACGTCGTGCAGATCGTGATGGAGTTGCTCGAGAAGCGTCCCGAGGATCGGCCGCCGACGGCACTGGCCGTGATGAATCGATTGAAAGCGATGCGGGCCGGATTGCATCGGCTGCAGACCTTGTCCGATCGCCCCGTCGATGAGTCAAATTCCCCGACCGGCAGCGGCACCAAGCACCAGCCCCCGGAGGTTTCCGCTGACGACAACCGTGCCGACACGGATCGATCGGGGCGCCAGTTCGATACCACCGGTCCGGAAAAGAAGACCGACGGCAGCGCCGACAAGGCACGCTCGGCCAAAACACGTCCCGAAGACACGGTGCCCTTTTGGGACATCGATGACGAGGGACGCACGGCGGCGGGCAAGGTCGATTCCGCGGCGCCGACCGTGCAAACCGAGGGCCATGACGGGAAACAGGCCACCGTGCTCGGCACCGCGGTCACGGCCCCACTCGGCGGCGACCCGGCCGCAAAGGATGGCACGTCCGGCGATCAAGGCTCCAGCAACATCGACACCTCGGTCGGCTTGGGAGGGAAGACACATTTTCAAACCGTTTCCGACGGCGAAGTGCGCGAAGGTTTTTTTGTGCCCTCCAAAAGCCAGGCGGAACACCCGGCGCTGCGCGTCGTTTCGATCGCCGCGCTGTCACTGTTGCTGATCGCCGGGGCCGTCTTCTTGTTCCTGTCCACACGCGGGCCGACGGCGGAGGAATTGCTCGCCAAGATCGACACCCCGGATCAATCCGTCCAGTCGTTCCAAGTTCAAAATGAAATGGAACGGTTTTTGAAACTGTTTCCCGATCACCCCCGGGCCGACGAGATTCGACAGCGAGAATGGATCTATCGCGTCGAAGGGACGGTGCGGCGTTTGAAGTTGAAGGCCAAATTGCGCACCAGCGAAGACCCGCTGTATGAGGCGACGTTTCTGCAGGCGATGGAGTTGCGGAACAGTGACCCGCCCGCCGCGGTCGAAAAATTGCGTCAATGGATCGCCGTCTTCGCCAACGATTCTGCCGATCAAGACGGCGAGCAAGCGAGCCTGGCCGAGTTGGCCCGATTCGAAATCGAACGGCTCACGCAGGCCCAGACAGAAAAACAAGAGTCGCCGGGTGACCCCAAGTTAGCTGAGCTGATGCGTCGGATCGACAACGCCGAACAATTGCCCGACCAGAAACGCAGGACGTTGCTCGAAGGCATCGTCACGCTCTACGAAGGTCAACCCTGGGCGGCGCCGGCCCGCGAGCGCGCCAAACAGTTGCTGCACGCCCCCTCGCAGTCCGGCGACTCTGAAGAAACGCCGGAAGTGCCGGACCGAGAACAACCCCCACAGCCGGGATCGAAGTGACCCGCTGATAGCGGCGCGAACGAAACGTCGTGTTTTGCCGGACAAACGTAGCTACCTTCGCCAGAAGGTGGGCCCCCGAGTCTTCCACGCTCTGGTGAGCGTAGCTACGTCCGGATCAACGGCTTCCCCCGATGTTCGATTTACTCCGGTTCCAGCGACAGCTTCCCGGCGCGTCCGGCGGCCCAGTTCTTTAGCCCTTCCAATCGCTGTTTGCCGCGGGCGTAATAGGTTTCGTCCAGCGAATCGAGATGTTCCGCCGCGCGTCGTCGATAGGCTTCCTCGCCGGATCCGCTGGCGTGGATCTGAAACAACGCCATCACGGAATCAGACACGGCGTGGGCGATTTCTTGATGCCCGGCGATCGTCGGATGGATGTGGTCGGCGAACCGCTGTGGATCCTCGATCCCATCAGGAAGCGGTCTCAGCTGAGAGTCGGTTTGATCGAACAGCTGGTCGCACCGGATCGGTTCCAATCGATGCCGCTGGGCGAGTTGCAAGACGATGTTGATGATCGGCGTGGTCGCGCGCAAGGGGCACACGTCGTGATCGCGGGCTGCGTAGAGATGGGCTCGCGCCGGCCTTGAGCGACCATTCTCCCAGTGCAACCTGCCCGCCAAGTAGTGGGCCCCGGCATGCTCGGGATCGATCTTCAAACACGCGTCGCAGGCTGCAATGCGTTGCTCGTACGCGATCGAGGGATCTTGAGCGATCGATCGATGATGTTGGAATTCCGCCAGCGAAGCGTCGTCTAATTCCGCCGCCAGCACTTTAAACGGTGGTGTCTTGACCACATCGCTGGTCGGCACACACAGCAGCAACGGAACCTCGGCGGCGGCACACATGCCGATCATGCGCTGGAGCGTGACGCGAAAATGTTCCGCCACGCCGCGTCGCCATTGATCGTCACGAACATAGCGTTCCATGCCGCCGGCATTGTCCAGGCGAGTTTGCAACGCCGGGGACAACTCCTGACTCGGGACGGTTTGGGGCCGCAGACGCCGGCGCAGCGATCGGACCAGGTAAGACGATTGGGCCAGTCGCTGCAGCGGATTGTGTTGCCAGGCGATCGTGTTGTAGCTGCGTTCTTCCAGAAACTCGTTGTGGCCGGTGTACAGCACGATCGCGTCGGGCGAGTGTGCCAGGATTTCGTCCAGGATGATCGCGACGCGGTAACTGGCGTAGGAAACGCCGCCACAATTGACGACTTCGTAGACGTGGGACGGATCCTGTGCCTGAAGCCGCAGCTGCATCCATTTGGCAAACGCGGTTTCGGTTTCGTAAGGCCGGCCCTGGACGGTCGACCCGCCGAGCACGAAGATACGCCGAACGTTGGCGGCTTTGACCGCGGCAAACGAGGCGGGGCGAAAGAAGTTCAGCCGTGATTCGGGAATCATCCAGCGCGACGAGTCATCCGATTTGACGAACAGCGAGGACTGGCCCGAGGTGTCGAACACGGGATCACGGGTCAGGTTTGCCGCGTCGACGGATTGGGTCGCGCGAAGGTAAAGTTCCGCCGCGACCAACGGCAGCACGGCCAACGCAATGCAGGCCAACCGGAACAACCACACTCGCCGCGTCGACAGTTTCGGTGGCGTTGACTCCGTCGGCGTTTGGATAGTGGATCGGTCCGGCACTTGAAATCAGAACTCCTAAGCAATGAATACGGATCGAATTTACTTGACCGGTTACCGGGGCACGGGAAAAACCACCGTCGGAAAACTGATTTCCGCCCAACTGGCCACCGAGTGCGTCGATTTGGATGAGGTGATTGAGCAAGCCGCGGGGAAATCGATCCGCGAGATTTTTGCCGACGGCGGAGAGGAACTGTTCCGCGATTGGGAAACACGTTGCCTGGGCCAGGTCGCTGCCGATCCGGCTCGGGGGCGTGTCATCTCGCTGGGCGGGGGAGCGATCTTGCGTGACCAGAATCGGCAAGTGATTCGTCAGACCGGGGTTTGCATTTGGTTGACCGCCGGCCCGGACGTGATCGCCGATCGTCTGTCCACCGACCAGACTAGCGGCGAGCGCCGCCCGGCGCTGACGGATTTGTCGGCGGTGGAGGAGATTCGTGAATTGCTGGCGAGGCGCGAACCGCTGTATCGCCAAGCGGCCGATTTTGTTCTGGCGACCGACCAGAAATCCCCCGAGCAATTGGCCGCCGAGGTGGTTGGGTGGTTGGACAAGGTGCGGAAAGCGTAACAGCCCCCAATGCCAGCACGCAGCGTGAGCAAGTGGTTTTCCGCATCTTCTTTGATTGGGCTAGACAGTCGCCGTCCTCTCCGAGGTCGGCGCGGGCCAAAGCTTTGCTTTTCCGATCCGCCGAGTTCGGAGAACACGGCGACTCACGCTTCCCGCTGGCATGAACGTTGGGTTTCGATTGGCACAATCGAGCCCCTTGGGCCCTTTCATCACCATCGCCCAAAAACCGGTCTTTTGCCCCGATCGCCAAACTCGGTACCCTTTCGCAAAACCCTTCGTGGCCGGGGCGTGCTGTTCGATCGCCCGCTGTCTTGCGTTCCGATATTTTTAGACGTTTGAATTGAAAGGATACTCCCGTGTTGATCGCCGCTTCTACTGAATGCTTCCCCGGTCTCGAATTACTCGGTGCGATCGAACTGGCTTCCGACTTGGAATTCACCGCCGTCGAGATCGCGATTCACGAGTCCGGGAACGTCAAACCGAGCGAATTGCTGGAGGATATGGATCGCTCCATCCAATTGCTCCGCCACACGCACCGGCTGGATATTTCCGGCTACAGCGTGCAATTGGCCTCCACCGGCGCCGACCATTACCAGCAATTCGCCAAGCTTTGCTGGCTGGCCAAGACCACCAAGGTGGTTACCGTCACCGTCCCCTCGGCCGAACAGGGCACCCCGTTCAACGAGGAGGTGGAACACCTGCAAAAACTGGTCGAAATCGGCGAAGCGGAGGGCGTTCGGGTCAGCGTGAAGAGCCAATTGGGATGCCTGAGCGAGGATCCGGATACCTTGATGGTGCTGTGCAACAACGTCGACGGGCTGGGGATTACCTTGGACCCGAGTGTCTACATCACCGGTTCGGCCAAGGGAAAGAGCCTGGACAACATCCTAAAGTTCGTCTGCAACGTGCACCTGAGAGACACCCGTCCGGATGCGTTTCAGGTCAGCGTCGGGCAGGGCGAAGTCGACTACGGAAAACTGATCACCCAGTTGGAACGCGAGAAGTACGATCGTGCGTTGACTGTCAACATGACGCCGATGGAAGGTTTGGATCACCGGGTCGAATTGCGAAAGCTGCGGCGTTTGCTCGAGACCCTCGTGTAAGGTTTTTGCCGTGTCCGCCGACGACCGTTCAACCGAAATCCAAAAGACGGCGGAATCCATCGAAGCCTTCGCTGCGGCGGTCGGCCCCGTGCTGGGCGGTTGGGACACACCGCGGCTAAGATCTCCGTTAATTCCTGTCTCCGACCAGCGGCTGGCGTCCGCACTCAGCCCACGATTGTCCTACGGTCGCCACCGCGGCCCGGCCCGATTGAACTCCCGCCAGGCGGCCGTTGCGATCGTCGTTTACCCCCAGCGGCAAACCGGGCGGTTGTGCCTGACGTTGACGCGGCGTCCCATGGCACTGTCGCATCACGGTGGACAGATCTGTTTGCCGGGCGGGCGAATCGAGCCCGGCGAGTCGCCGTTTCAGGCCGCCGTGCGTGAATACCAGGAAGAACTGGGGGTATCGCCCCAGGTGATTCAAGTGGTCGGGCGATTGAATCCGATCTACGTTTTCGCCAGCGATAACCTGGTCGAAACACTCGTTTTGACCGCCGGCAGCCCGGTCGGCGATTGGCGTCCCGATCCGGTGGAGGTCGATGAGGTGATCGAGATGCCCCTGGAGAGTGTGGTGCAGCTCGCAGGCGGCTCGCTAGCGTCGTCCTGTCCGCCATGCAAGATCATTGCGGAAAATCGGGACCGTATCGGTAAGAAACAGGGCACCGGCGAGGTATTCCAGTACAGATTTGGACACCCTGCGATCGAGTTTGTCGATTGCCAGGGGCATCGACGTGTCGTCTGGGGCGCGACCGCCATGCTGCTGGGGGAGTTTGCCGACGCGGTCTGCCGTGCCATTGATGAGGGTGCGTCCGACGGCAAGGATTGAACGTTCGTGGGGGCAACGAACCGACGAACCCGTCGTTGTTTGGGGTGTCCGGATTATCCCTGATGTGGAGTGGTGCCCGGACTGCGTTGGCCGGTCGAAACCCGCGTGGGTGAAATTCTCGCTGCGGCTAACTTGGCCGACCACCGGCAGCGTCCTACAATTCGCACTCGAGCATCGGCGTGCTATCGCCGGCCTCCACTTTTCCCTGTCGTTTTCTTGAGGACCAGAACCATGGCTTCAGATGCCGTGAAAGAATTTACTGATGACAACTTTGACGCCGAAGTCCTGCAAGCCGATGGCGCGGTGCTCGTCGATTTTTGGGCACCTTGGTGCGGCCCCTGCCGTGCGATCGCGCCGATGATCGATCAATTGGCCGAGGAAAACAGCAATGCCAAGATCGGCAAACTGAACATCGACGATGCGCCCAGCGTCGCCCAAAAGTTCGGGATCACCGGCATTCCGACGTTGCTGTTGTTCAAAAACGGCGAAGTCGAGCACAGTTTCCGCGGTGGCAACACCACCAAAGCGGCCCTTCAGGAAGCGATCGACGCGTCGGTCTAAAGCGAAATGCTTCAATACCTCCGCCTGCTCGAAGACATCCTGGAATCCGGCTCCGATCGCGGCGACCGGACCGGCGTCGGCACACGAAGCCTGTTCGGCCGCCAGTTGCGATTCGATTTGTCCGACGGTTTTCCGTTGCTGACGACCAAAAAACTGCACCTCCGTTCGATCATCATCGAACTGTTATGGTTTCTGCGCGGTGACACCAACATCGCTTGGTTGAATCAGAACGGGGTCCGGATCTGGGACGAGTGGGCCGACGAGAATGGTGACCTGGGGCCGGTTTATGGGCACCAATGGCGTTCCTGGCCGACCCCCGATGGGAAGACGATCGACCAGATCGCTTGGGTCGAAAACGAAATCCGCACCAACCCGCTTTCGCGCCGGCTGATCGTGTCGGCCTGGAACGTCAGTGAGGTCGGCGCGATGGCGTTGCCGCCCTGTCACACGTTGTTCCAGTTCTACGTCAGCGACGGCCGGCTCTCCTGCCAGCTGTATCAACGCAGCGCCGATGTCTTTTTGGGGGTTCCCTTTAACATCGCCAGCTATGCGTTGTTGACGATGATGATGGCCAACGTCACGGGGCTCAAACCGGGCACGTTCGTGCACACCTTTGGCGACGTGCACCTGTACCAGAACCATTTCGAGCAGGCCCGCGAGCAATTGACCCGCGAGCCGAAGCCGTTGCCGGAATTGTTGATCCGCCGCACACCGGAGTCGATCGATCAATTCGTCTACGAAGACTTCGAAGTCGTCCGTTACGAGCCCCATCCGCACATCAAGGCGCCCGTTGCGGTCTGACAGTCGCCGTCCTCTCCGAGGCCGGCGCGGGCTCAAGCCTCGCTGTTTCGAGCACGCCGAGTTCGGAGAACACGGCGACACTCCGGACACGCCGTCAAACCGCAGGTTGAGGATGAACGAACCACTCATGAGGCCAAACATCGAATTGGAGCGCAGCACTAGCTCCCCTCCCGTCACCGCCGTCGTCGCGATGACCCCCAGCGGGGTGATCGGGCTCGATGGCACCATGCCGTGGCGGCTCCGCGAGGATCTGCAGCGTTTCAAGCGGATGACCATGGGGGGCGTGTTGGTGATGGGCCGCAAGACGTTTGATTCGATCGGCCGGGCGCTCCCCGGGCGGCGGACGATCGTCGTCTCACGTCAACAGGGGCTCGATTACGAAGGCGTCGAACTGGCGTCCTCTCCCGAAGACGCCCTTCGGCTGGGCGGTGATGCCGCGATCTATGTGGTCGGCGGGGCGGAAATCTATCGTCAACTGATCGATCGTTGTGACCAGGTCTATTTAACACGGGTGCTTTCGGGCGTCCGCGGCGACACCCGATTGCAGCTGGATCTGTCGGATTTCCGCACGATCGAGCAGTTTCGCGTGCCGGCCGGGCCGCATGACGTGGTTCCGACGGAGTTTTTTCGGCTGGTGCGGAAACGGGGAAACGAAAATTCCTGAAAAGGCGAGAAAGTGGCCATTGAGCAAAAAGGGGACCATTCGCTATAGTCCGGGATTCTTGGCCAGCACTTTTTCTGACTTTCTGCGGTCGAGGTCCCTTCACGGGTCGCCTCCCACCACAGGTGTGCTGTGTCTTCATAGTTTTAGCACGATGATTTTGCAGGAGCATCGCCATGCCCCGTTTGTTGGGCGTCGACATCCCGAACGACAAACAGATCCAGTATTCGTTGACCTATCTCTACGGCGTCGGCCTTCACACGGCCCGCGAAGCCTGCGAGAAGCTCGGCGTGGAACCGACGCGCGCCGCCAGCGATCTCGGGGAAGACGAATTGGGTCAAATCGCAGCACTGCTGGAACGTGATTACACGGTCGAAGGACCTCTGCGTCGTCAAACGACCCAGAACATCAGCCGGCTGCGTGAGATCAAGTCGTACCGCGGCATGCGGCACCGCATGGGATTGCCGGTTCGCGGACAGCGGACCAAGACGAATTCCCGCACCCGCAAAGGCCCCAAGAAGACCGTCGCCGGAAAGAAGGGCGTCAAGGATCTTCGTTAATCGCCCGGACGGATTCGGCCGCGGCATGATCGCCGCCGGCCGGCCGCTCCGATGCGTTACCCAAGACAGATTTTCGTTCGGTCCGAGACAGTGTCTGCGCCCGCCGCGCCGCTGCCCTTCGGCCCCAGTTCAACCATCAACCGTTTGTAGTTTTTAGGACTTTGCAGTGGCAAAGAGCAACAAGAAAAAGCGAGTACGGCGTAACGTGACTAACGGCATCGCCCATGTTCACGCGACGTTCAACAACACGACGGTGACGATCACCGACGTCAAAGGCGACACGCTGTGCTGGGCAAGTGCCGGGACCAGCGGGTTCAAAGGCAGCCGTAAAAGCACCCCCTTTGCCGGTCAATGCGCCGCCCAGCAAGCCGCCGAAAAAGCGGCCAAGTTCGGCATGCGTGACGTCGAAGTGCGTGTCAAAGGCCCCGGCTCGGGTCGTGAAAGTGCCATCACCGCGCTGCAAGCAGCCGGATTGAAGGTCAAGCTGATCGAAGACGTCACGCCGATTCCGCACAACGGATGCCGGCCGCGGAAAAAACGTCGCGTCTAACCGACGGCGTTCACGTCTCCTCCTTTACACCCGCATTTGCACTCCCAAGCGACAGGATCACAACCATGCATATCCGTTGGCGTGGAATGGAACTTCCCAGCAACCTGGAAGTTGACCGCGATTCCCTTTCCCAAACGTACGGCAAGTTCACCGCCGAGCCCTTCGAGCGCGGCTTCGGCACCAGCGTCGGAAACAGCCTGCGACGCGTTTTGCTGAGCAGCCTGATGGGCAGCGCCGTCACGCAGATCAAGATCCGTGGCGCCCAGCATGAGTTCACCAACATCCCCGGCGTGCTGGAAGATGTGACCGAAATCGTCTTGAACGTCAAAAGCTTGGTCGTCCGCAACCACAGCGAAGCGACGCGGGTGATCACCGTCGAAGCCGACAAGGCAGGTGAGTTGCGTGCCGGTGACATCCAAACCGATTCGGATGTCGAAATCATCAATAAAGACCTCGTGTTGGCCACGCTGACCGAAGACACACCGTTCATGATGGAAATGGTTGTCGAAAACGGACGCGGTTACGTCCCCGCCACCGAGCACAGCAGCGCCGACCACGAAATCGGCATCATCCCCGTCGATGCGGTTTACAGCCCGATCACCCGGGTCCGCTATGAAGTCGAAGAAACCCGCGTCGGTCAAAAGACCAACTACGACAAACTGAACCTGGAAATCTGGACCGACGGCAGCGTCAATCCGGAACTGGCGCTGGTCGAATCGGCCAAGATCCTTCGCAAGCACCTCAACCCGTTCGTGCAATACCGCGAACTCGGTCCCAGCATCTTCTCGGCCGCCCGCGGCGGAGCAGGTTCGCCCGAGGCTCAGCTGGAAGCCAAGCTGAACATGACGCTGGCCGACCTGCGTTTGTCGGTCCGTGCCAACAACTGCCTGGAAAGCGAAAACATTCAAACGGTTCGCGACCTCGTTCAACGCAACGAGGACCAACTGTTGGAAGTCCGGAACTTCGGTGACACCACGCTGAACGAAGTCCGTGAAAAACTGGCTCAATACGGATTGCACCTCGGCATGCGAGTGCCCGCGCAACCGATGTTCTAGCGGACGCGACACTGCGTTGCCGCCGGAATCCCACTTTGCAAACACAACCATCCAACCCTATCCGAAAACGTCATGCGACACCGACGACGTGGCCGCACGCTGGGACGTAGTCCCAGCCACCGAAAGGCCCTGCTGAAAAACCTTGCCAGCGCTCTGTTCCTGACCGAGCGTGACGCCGAATTCGATGAAAACGCACCCAAGGTTGCCGGACGAATCACCACCACCTTGCCCAAAGCCAAGGAAGTGCGCTCGCTGGTCGAAAAGTGCATCACGATCGCCAAAAAATCGTTGCCGCACGCCGAAGAAGCCGCCAAGTACGCTTGCTCGGCCGACCGCGGCAGTGACGAGTACCGCAAGTGGCGCAAGAGCGAAGACTGGCAAAAGTGGGCCGCGGCCCGTGCCCCGGTCGTCGCCGCTCAGCGACGCGTCGTGCAACTGATCGGCGACAAGCAAGCAACCGCGATCCTGTTCGACACGATTGCCGAACGCTACGTCGATCGCGACGGCGGCTACACCCGCGTCGTGCGTCTGGCGATCCCACGCCTCGGCGATGCCGGCACGCGAGCGATCTTGGAACTGGTCGGCAAGAATGACCGCGTCTCGCGGAAAGCCGAACGACCGTCGTTTGCCGATGATTCCGACAGCGGTGAAGACACCGAAAGCAGCGACAGCCAAGCGGAAAGCTCGCAAGAGCAAGAGCCCGTCGCAGCCGCCGCCGATTCGGAAGAAGAAAAGGCGTAACGCCGAATCCCGCATCGAACCGATGCGGTTGGCTTGAAATTGGCCCGCGGATAGCAGGGCGAACCCACGGATCCCAAACCGCAGGCCATCCGTGGGCTCGCGCTGCCATCCGTGGGCTTTTTTTGTTCTTCACCCTCCCTGGCGGAGGACGTCCGTTTTATTTGACTTCACCCTCCCTGGAAGGGAGGGTCGAGCGCAGCGAGGGGAGGGTCGATTCGCGGTGTTTAAGTGCCTTCGAGCCACAGGCAACCCTCCCCGCGTCGTCGCCTACTCCTCCGCGACCCTCCCAATGGGAGGGTGGATTCGACTCAGCGATGCATCGCCCGCTTAACTTAATGCGTATGGGGTCGAGCGTAGTGAGGGGGGCAATGGGCGTGAGCGCCTGATAGATCAGGCTTTATAAACCGTACGGCCGCAACGACGACGGGTAAGTCGTGCTGACGTCATGCCCCATCACCACACGCCGCCGCGTCGACGAACCAACGCGTCGGCTGGATGCGTTGCGAGGGATAGCGAGCCGCATCCTCCTCCCCGAACAGGACCTGCTTCAACGCGTCCTGCTTCGCTTCTCCGGTGATAATGAACCAGATGTTGCGTGCCGATTCGATCGCCGGATAGGTCATCGTGTAACGAAAGGCGTCGAACTTCGGCACCCAGTTTTCGATGAACCATCGCTTCTGTTCGCCCAGCCCCAGTGTTTCGGGGAATAGCGAAGCGGTGTGGGCGTCGTCGCCCATGCCCAACAGAACCAGATCCCAATCGGGCACGGGGCCGTGGAAATGCTGACGGAGCGTTTGCTCGTACTGCTCGGCGGCTTTGGCGGGCGATTCCACATCGACCGGCACGGGGTGGATATTTTGCGGCGGAATGTCCACCTTGCTCAGCAGTGCCGTTTTGACCATGCGGAAATTGCTATCGTCGTGATCGTGCGGGACGTTGCGTTCGTCGCCCCAAAACCAATGGATTCGGTCCCAGGGAAGATTGCGGCCGCTGAGCATTTCGTAAACCCGCCGTGGCGTCGAGCCACCCGAAAGGGAGACGCGGAAGACGCCGTTTTTGGCGACCGTTTGTTCGGCGAGTTGGCAAAACGAATCGGTCACGGCCTGTTGCAGCGACGTGGTGTCGGCGAAGGGTTCAAAGGGGGATTGCATCAGAGGGCGATGGGGCTGTGTGATAGAAAATGCGGATCGCGGTCTGGTCCAGCCGACCCAAGGCCGAGTGTTTTGTCAACGTCTTCTTTTGCCGGTTGCGGACCTTGGTGGGAGATTCCCCGACGACCTGGTCGCTGGCGGCATCGCGGCGGAGTGACCATAATGCCGCTCCGATTAACGTCCCACCAAGTTCTCCCCCCGCATCCGATCAACGCATCATGTCCCGATTCCTTCTTGTCGCGTCCCTCGCCTTGATGACACTGCCGCTCTCCGCCGGTGAATACCTCAATGGCATCACTTGGCAAGCTCCTCCGGTCGTCACGCCGGGCGAAACCAATGCCGCGCCGCCGTCGGATGCCATCGTCCTGTTCGACGGCACCGACATGTCGAAGTGGAAAAACGGCGAGAACTGGCCCGTGGCCGATGGCGTGGTGACCGTCGGCAAGGGGCAGATCGTGACGAAAGACGAATTCGGTGACTGCCAAGTTCACATCGAGTGGTCGGCGCCGAATCCTCCGACCGGCAACGGGCAAGGCCGCGGCAACAGCGGACTGTTCTTGATGGGGACCTACGAAATCCAAATCCTGGATTCGTTCCAGGCCGACACCTACCACGACGGTCAAGCCGGTGCGATCTACAAGCAGACGCCGCCGATGGCCAACGCGATGCGTGCCCCCGGGCAATGGAACACCTATGACATCATCTGGACCGCGCCTCGATTCAACGAAGACGGGTCGCTGAAATCGCCCGCCTACATCACCGCGATTCACAATGGTGTGGTCATCCAACACCACTTCGAACTGCTCGGCGACACGCCCTACCACCGGCCGCCGGCCTACAAGGCCCATCCGCCCAAAGGCCCGATCTCGATCCAAGATCACGGCAATCCGGTTCGGTTCCGCAACATCTGGGTGCGTGAATTGTCTCCGGCCAGTGGCGAACAGACCCGCAAGCCTTACATCCGCGACGGACAGAAAGAAACGCCGATTGAATGACGACCATCACAAAACAACCACTCGACCGATTGAGCGTCGATGACTATTTCGACGTGCTTTCGTCCTGGTTGGATCTGGAAGCCGACGCCGAGCGGGCACGGATGGCGCTGCGTCGGCAGATGCGGAACACCCGTGATGCCGAACGGACCGGCGAGACGATTCTGGGGTTGAAACTGCAGGACCACCAGACGGGGCTTGCCGGACGATTCCTATTCGATTTTGCCAAGCTCAGCGGACAACCGTTGCCGCTGAACCGATTGAAAGTCGGCTCGCCGGTCGTGATCTCGGACGCCGATGATCCCGGCGATCAAGGGATCGCGGGTGTCGTCAGCCGTCGCAGCCAATCGGTGATTCAGGTGGCGTCGGAAAAATGGCCCGACGCCCGATCCTTTCGCTTGGATCTGTCACCAGATGAAACCACGCGTCGCCGACAACTCGCGGCGATGGCATCGGCCCGCTGCGCGAGCGGACGGGCCAAACAGATGCGCGACCTGCTGTTGGGGAAACGCCCGATCCGCGACGGCGACACCGACCCGGTTCAGTTCCGTTCGGGTTTGAATCCGCCCCAGCAGGAAGCGGTGCTGTTCGCGTTGGCCGCGCCGGACGTGGCGATTCTGCACGGACCTCCCGGCACCGGAAAAACGACGACGCTGGCCGAGGTCATCTATCAAGCGGTGATGCGTGGCGACCGCGTGTTGGCCTGTGCCCCCAGCAACACCGCCGTCGACAATCTGTTGGAACGTCTGGTCGCGATGTTGCCCAACGTGCTGCGGGTCGGGCACCCGGCGCGCGTGTTCGAATCGCTGCGTGGTCATACGTTGGATGAATTGGTCGACGCCGATCCCTCCTCGGCGGTGATCCGCGACATGCGGCGTGAGTTGTCGGAATTGATGCGTTCGGCTGCGCGGGCCCACCGCGGACGTGATGCAAAGAAACGCCGCAGTCTGCTGTACTCCACCGCCGGTGACCTTCGCGGCCAAATCCGATCGCTGGAACGAAGTATCGTCCGCAGCGTGATCGACGGGGCGGACGTGATCTGCACGACGACCACCATCGACGAAGACCTGCTGGGGGACGCGCGGTTCGATCTGGTTGTGATCGACGAAGCGTGCCAGTGCACCGAGTCGAGTGTTTGGCAAGCGGTCTTGCGCGCCGACATGGTCGTCATGGCCGGCGACCATTGCCAGTTGCCGCCGACGGTGTTGTCCGACCAAGCCGCGGCCGAAGGCATGCGCGACTCGATGATGCATCGATTGATCGAGCGCGAAGGCGAATCGGTCTATCGAAGACTGACGGTGCAATACCGGATGAATGAACCGATCATGGAGTTCTCCTCGCGTGAGTTCTACGACGATTCTCTGGTCGCCGATCGCAGCGTCGCCGGGCACCGCTTGTGCGATCTGCCGGGAGTGGAAACGTCGCCGATGACGGAAGATCCGCTGATGTTGGTCGACACCGCCGGAGCCAACCTGCAAGAACAACTGGAACGGGACGGGGAGAGCAAACTGAATCCGGGCGAAGGCAAACTGGTCACCCGGTTTGCGACCGAATTGATCCAGGCCGGCGTGCAGCGTGACCAAATCGCCATCATCGCACCCTACGCCGCCCAAGTCCGCTGGTTGCGGAATCGCATGGAGTTGCGCGACGTCGAAATCGACACCGTCGACGGATTCCAAGGGCGCGAGAAAGAAGTCGTCTTGATCACGTTGACACGCAGCAACGACCGCGGCGAAATCGGCTTCCTGGCCGACACCCGCCGGACCAATGTCGCGCTGACCCGAGCCCGACGAAAGCTGATCGTCATCGGCGACAGCGCCACGTTGGGTGGCAACGAGTTCTATCGCCGGATGTTGGAATACTTCGAATCACAAAACGCCTATCGAAGCGTGTTCGAATTCGGCGACGTTTGAATCCACGTCACAGGGCACCGTGGTTGGGGGGAGACGTAAGAAGATTTTGGAGGTAGGAAAATGAGGTCCATCAAATGCATGGGGTACCGTTTTCTTACCCCCAATGATTCTTTTTACCCCAACCTCTTCTTGTGCACACAAAACACCGCGATGATGGCGATCGCGGGCATCATCGGCGCACGCATTCTCATGTTGCTCCAGTAGACCGCGTGCACGCCGGTCAGCGTGACGGCCAACAACCAGACCGCCCACCAGCGACTGCCAAACATGCGATGCCGATGCCGCGCGACCGCGACGATCACGGCGATGAACAGTGTCAAATAAAACAAGCCGACCGCCGCCACGGCCAGCTTGGAACGGCCCGACACGTCATGCGGAAACGGGCTCCACAGACGCGCCACACGAACGACCGCCGACCAGGCAAACATTGACGGTTGACGTTTGATCGTGGCCACGGCTGATTCATAACACAATCGGTCGTCCTCGACTTCCGAAACCTTCGCGTCGAAGGTCGCCGCGGCGTCCCAATCGCGACGCCAAAACGCGGCTTCGCGCGGATCGGATTCATGGCGGTGTGCGTAAGCCTTTAAGAACGATGTGGCGTCCCAAGCCCGGCCGAACCGGCCTTGGGAAAGGTAACGATAGAAGGAATCGTTGTTGGCCAGTAGCAGCGTGTACCCGCCGTGGGTCGTGGCCCAGACCGGGTGTCCCAAAACACGTGCGTTGCGCCACGTCCAACCGCCGACCGCCACGGCGACCAAGGACGCGATCACCGCCGCCGACCACAGACCGCGTCGATTGCGAAAACGCAACACGGTCGCGACGACCAGCAACACCGCCCACACCAAAAACGTCGGTCGGCACAGATACGCCAGCGCCAATGCACCGCCCAGTCCCAGCGGAATCCCTCGCGACGAGGTCGCCGGCGCGGGGGCATCGTCATCGTGCCAAGCGACCCACAACCAGATCACCGCGGCGGATAAGGTGGCCGCCAGGGTTTCGGTCATCACTTCGATCGATTGACGCAACAGAATCGGATCGATGGCCGTCAAGACCGCGGCGGCCAACCCGAAGCGTTCCGGCGTTCGGATGCGGCCGCCGGAAAGGCTTGTCGCCAAGTGGCGTGTGGCAAGGAAAACGAAGGCGGCGGTGAATCCCGCCAAACCCAGGTGCAGCAACGTCACGCAGGTCGGCGACCACTGTCCGCCGGGCATGCACCACGACAGCAGCCACGGATACAGCGGCGGTCGAAACGCGATCGCCCGCGGCACGCCATCGGCACCGGTCAAGCCGAACACACCGGACCGCGCGATCGTCTCGGCGATCACACGATAGGCATCTGGGTCGGCGACAAACGCGTCCGAATCCAGCTCGATCGCCAAACCACGAATCACCAGCGTCAACGCGACAGCCGACAGCAATAACCGCAGGGACGATCGAGCTGGCAAGGAGGCGGGCAAGGCGATCGGCTCGGCAGAAAAGGTCAACGACGGGACAACCCGGAAACGATGTCGCCGATTCTATCAGCCCGGTCAAACCTCGGGCACGCCGGGGCTTCACGTCCATCACCCCCATCATTCTGCCCCGAATCATTCTGCCAACCCTGCCGCAACGCTTCCCGCCGGCATGGTTGACGAGTCGCGGGGCGGGCGCGTAGCCTGTCGCGATGCAGTCCCTGATTCAATACGCGATTCGCTGGCGATTGGCCTTGATGGCCGTCGGGATCCTCACGCTGGCCGCCGCGTATCCCGTCTCCACCCGCTTGACGACCGAACAGAGCGTGTCGTCGCTGTTCGGGGACGAAGACGTCACGCTGCAACAATACGAGAGTCTGAAGCGTTGGTTCGGCGAAGACGACGTGTTGGTGCTGATGTACCGTGACGAAGCCTTGCCAACACCGGGCGGTATCGACCGCAGTCGCCGGCTGACCGAAAGGGTCCGGGGGCTCCAAGGGGTCACCGCCACGCTCTCGCCCTGGGTGCTCAATGAAGCCGCCCAGGGGATGAACAAGGTCAAATTGTTGCCGTTCGGCTTGGGGGGGGATGCCCCGGCCGACAAAACCCCAAAGCTGATGCGCGCGGATGATCCGGTCGGCAAAGGGTTGAGCGAGATCTTTTCCGGCTACACCCATTCGGCGGATTATTCGCACGCGGCGGTCGTGGTGATGATCGATGATGCACAAACCGCCGCGACGGTGGCGGGGCTGCGCGAGATCACCGCGTGGTGGTCGGATCACCCCATGGTCAGCAACGTGTCGCTGGTCGGCGAGCCGGTGCTGGTCGATGAAGCGTTCGCGCTGGTGCGGCGTGACGGAGCGCGGTTGGCCGTCGTCACCGTCGCGTTACTGTCGCTGGTGCTGACGTTCGCGCTGTTGGACGTGCGATTGGTGTTGTTGTTGGCGTTGGTGATCGGCTGGTCGGTCGTCATCACCAAAGCGACGATGTACACCGCCGGGATCTCGCTTTCGTTGATCGCATCGATCCTGACGGCCATCGTCACGGTGGTTGCGGTGACCGCGGTGCTGCACTTGGGCGTGCGTTATCACAGCCGCCGCGGACGCGGGTTTTCTCCGCTGGAATCGACTGTGGAAGTCATGCAGCGGATGGCCGCGCCGATCTTTTGGACCTGTGCGACCGACGCGGCCGGATTCCTGGCGCTCTGGTTCTCCGAAATCCTGCCGGTCCGCCAGTTCGGATTGATGGTCGCACTGGCGGCGATGAACGTGTTCGTCGCGATTTTGCTGTTCACGCCGACCTGTTTGATGCTGCCCGAATGGCGTTGGATTCGACGGATCATCCCGACGCACCATCTGTTGACCCGGACCCTGCGTCGGCTGTGCTTTCGCGTCGCCGCCTGGTTCGCCGGAAATCGCAACTGGACCGTTTCGGGGGCGGCCGTGCTGATCGTCGTGGCGATCGCAGTCGTCACGCGGGGAGAGACCGAAACCAGTTTCCTGAAGAACTTTCGCCCGGACAGCACGATCGTCAAAGATTATGGCAACGTCGAAAACAATTTGGGCGGAGCCGGCGTGTGGGATCTGGTGCTGGATGTGCCCGCGACGCTGTCCAATCCGTTTCTGGCAAAGGTCCAGGCGCTCCAACGCGACTTGCTGGACGAACTCGGCGGCGACCGGGGGCTGGCCAAAGCGATCAGCATCGCCGACGCCACCGAAGTGCTCGGGCGTTCGTCGGCCGGCAAGTGGATGCCGGCCTCGGTGCGGATCGCCGCGATGCGGACTCGCTTGCCCTCCTTCATCAATGCGTTGATCTCCGAGCCGGTCGGTCCGGAACCGCAACGGCGCAAATTGCGTGTCATGTTGCGCAGCGCCGAAGGGTTGCCGGCGGAAACGAAACGAAAACTGATCGGCGACGTCCATCGAATCGCAAGCGAACATTCGCAACGCTGGGAATCTGAATCGGGTCAAGAAGATTCCGCCGCACCGGACGACGAACGTGTTACCGTGACCGGGTACTACGTGATCATGACGCGTCTGGTGGACCAGTTGGTGTCGGACCAGTGGCGGTGTTTTGTCGTTTCGGCGATGTTGATTTGGTTGCTGATGGCGATGGCGACCCGCAGCCTGCGTCTGGCGACGGCGGCTCTGGTGCCGAACTTGCTGCCGGCATTTTTGGTTTTGGCCACCGTTTCACTCGGCGGCGGCCGCATCAACATGGGTGCCGCGATGATCGCCGCCGTCTCGGTGGGGTTGTCGATCGACGGTTCGGTGCACCTGCTGTCGGTCTATCGACGCCGGCGATCGATCGGCCGCACCCCGGGACAGGCTTGTGTTTCGGCGGCCGGCAACATCGGCGCCCCCGTGATGCTGGCGACCTTCGCACTGGTCGCCGGGTTCAGCGTGCTGTCGACCAGCGAATTCATCCCGACGGCAACCTTCGGAACGCTGGTCGCTTGGACGCTGGTGATCGGAACCCTGATCAATCTGAGTGTCCTGCCGGCGCTGGTCCGCACCCTGGATCGTTAACCGTGGGATAGGCTTCCAGCCTGTCGTGATGGTGCATTGACAGGCTGGACGCCTGTTCCACACGTCATCACTTCGGTCGTCGCTCGTCCAGCCACTGTTGCTCGGGAACTTGCTCGGGGTGCTCGCGGGCCCAGTCGGGCTGCGGGAACCAACGCAATCCGCTGACGCGCGGATACGTTTCCCACACATCGGCTTTCTCCGGATCGGTCACGCGGACGTCGCCGGTCTGGCGCAGATAGTTTTCCAGCTGCGTCGACAAACGCTTGCGGAGCATGGCAAACTCAGGGTCGGCCGCCAAGTTGTTCATGCAAGCGGGATCTTTGGTGATGTCATACAACTCGTCGGCGGGACGCAAGGCGACTGACAAATCCAACAGCCGCGCGACGTCTGGCCGGTTCTTGTGCGCGATCATCCAATCCAGCGTCGGACAGGCGTCGATATCGTGATAGCCGCCGTCGGCCGGGCCCAATTCGGCGTCGACCAGCTGAGCGTTGTCGTCGTATTTAGCACGGCTGTATTTCTGTGCCGCACCGGCCGGAAATCGCTCGGGCGCGAAGTTGCGGATGTAAAGGTGGGTGTCCGTGCGGATGCAACGACAGGGGTACCCCAACGTATTGAAACGCGATGACGAGTGCCGTTCGCGACCGCTGAACACCGCCGCGCGTGGCGGGGCGACCTTGCCTGTCTGGTCGCTGCCTGTCTGGTCGCTGTATTGGGGCAGCAAGTTGATCCCGGGCATCTGATCCGATTGTTTCGGCTCGACACCTGCGGCGGCAAACAGGCTGCGGGTCACGTCGATCAGACTGACCAGGTCCTCGCTGTCCTGCCCGGCCGGAATCCGCCGGGGCCAGCAGATCGCCAGCGGCATGTGGATCCCGTACTCGTACAGGTTGGCTTTGGCGCGCGGGAACGACATGCCGTTGTCACTGGTGACGATCACCAACGTGTTGTCCAATTGGCCGTCGCGCTGCAGCCGATCGAGCATCCGTCCCAGGTGTGCGTCGAACCACTGGATTTCGTACATGTAATCGGCGATGTCATTGCGAACCTCCGGCGTGTCCGGCAGGAATTCGGGCACGGTGATCGCGTCGGCGTCGATACCGTTTTGTTTGCCCAATCCTTTTCCGAACACGCGGTGGGGTTCGGTCGCGCCGAACCAAAAACAAAACGGCTGGTCCTCGCCGCGGGCGTCCAGGAAATCGTCGAAGTTGGCGGCGTAGTCGTTCGAGGAAATGCCCTGGGGCGACTTCAGCTTTCGCTTGCTGTACGCTTTGCCGGCGGGATTGTGGGGCCAGCCGACGGCCTTGCCCGGCGACCAGCCTTTGCCGGTCATTCCCACGTGGTAGCCGCTTTCGGCGAGCTGATCGGTGAACACCGGCAAGTCGGTGGGGAAGAAACTGGCGTGCGTCCCGGCTTCGCGGATCTGCCAGATTTCACGTCCGGTCAAAAACGCGGCCCGCATCGGGCTGCATCCCGGCGCGGGGGTGAACGCGTTGTGAAACAGCACGCCGGATCGAGCCACGCGGTCGAAGTTTGGCGTCTTGATGGCCGCATCGCCATAGGCCGACGCGTGCGGATAGGACTGGTCATCGGAGATCGCGATCAAGATGTTCGGCCGTTGGGTCTGGGCGTCTGCACTGGGCGGCTGTACCGCAGACCAGCCACAAAGGCAAACGACCAGGCCGACGATCGTTCGCACTTCAATCAACAGATGGGGATGATTCATTGGGCAGGATGATCCGTCAGGAGGGAGGGGGCAGAGCGAGCGGTCAAAGCGTCGGCTTAGATTCGTGGCAATACACGTTGACGTTTACGGAATTTAAGTGGGGTTTCGCCGAGGTGTTTTTTGAACTGTTGGGTGAACGCGCTCTGGTCGCAGAAGCCGAATTTGACCGAGATGTCTCCGACGCTCAGATCGGTATTGATCAATGCATCGCTGGCCGCTTTGATCCGCGTCTTGGCCAAGAATTCTTGCACGTTCAGCCCGAACAATTCGACAAAGCGGCGATGCAATTGGCGTGACGAAACGCCGGCGATCTCCGCCAGCTCGTTGACGCCGATCTTTCGATCCAGGTTTTGGTGGATGTGGTTCAGGATGTCGTCGATTTGCGAGTAGGCTTGGATCTCCGCTCGCGCGCCGTTGTAATCCCGCACCGTCCCCATCACCCCGATCACCTCACCGCGGTTGTTTCGGATCGGCAACTTGGTCGTCACGAACCAGTCCAGCAGCCGATGTTCGGTGTACCAGATCTCGACGCGATTGATCAACGGTCGCCCGGTTTCGATCACCGCTCGGTCGTCCCGGACGAATTCATCGGCTAGCTGTGCGGGGAAATGATCATGGTCCTTGGTGCCGATGATTTCCGCTTCGGTGGACAATCCCAGCCGTTTGAGAATCGAGTCGCTGACCGCCATCATTCGGCTCTCGGCGTCTTTGACGAAGAAGTAGACGTCGGGAAGGTAGGCGAACAGTTGTTGAAATTGCTGGGGGCCGCCCATCGCTTGGAAAAACTGTTCCTGAAGCTGATAGGGGTTGCCGGGCGGGGATGCACTCATGGTCGGGAACGTCGCTCTGCGGGCCGTTTGCGCGTGGTCGGGAGCTGCTTATCGTCGACCATCGGCACCGCATTTGCAACCAAACCCTCCCCCAGAGTCCGCCGGGGGCAAACCCTGGTGGGTTTCGCGGTCGCTTCGTAGTAGAATTGTCCGCAGACGCCGGCCCCGGTTTCGCTGCCGTGGCGTGGATTTCGGGAGTCCGACAGCCGAGTCGATTTTTCCGACGCCCACCGCGGCGCCCCACCCATTGAACTCCCCCCACCGTTCTCCTTTCTCCTGAGCGTTCCGTCCATGCGAATTATCTCCCTTGCGTTGGTCCTGTTGTGTCTGGTCGTCGTCGGATTGAAGGTCGCCGACGATCCGGGCACCCGAGTTGCCGTGTTCGCCAATAACTTTCTGGACCAATTGGACGACGACCAGAAATCCACGGCAACGATGCCCTATGACAGCGACAAACGAGTCGATTGGCACTTCATCCCCAAAAAGACTCGCAAAGGACTGATGCTTCGCAACATGAACTCCGCTCAACGCGTCGCCGCGCTGCGGTTGCTGCGCAGTGCCCTCAGCGAAGCCGGTTATGACAAGGCCAGCAAGATCATGTTGCTCGAAGGCGTCTTGCGAGAACTGGAAGGCGAAGGACGGACTTGGGAACGCGATCCGCACAAGTACTTTGTGACGATCTTTGGCACCCCCGGCGACGAAGGAAAATGGGGACTCAGCTTCGAAGGCCACCACCTGTCGATGAACTTCAGCTTCAGCGACGGAGCGTTGGTCGACAGCACGCCCCAATTCTTTGCCGCCAATCCGGCCACCGTCATGAACGAAGTGTCCGGCGATCTCGGCAAAGGAACCCGCGTGTTGCGGGACGAAGAACAGCTCGCGTTTGATCTGGTCGAGTCACTCGACGGTGGCCAAAAAGACGTCGCGATCATCGACCAAGACGCACCGGCGGAAATCCGCTTCGCCGGCGAAGCACAGGCCGATGCGGGTGACCCCGAAGGCATCACCTATCGCGAATTGAGCGATGCGTCGAAGTCCCTGCTGACCCAATTGGTCAACACCTACATCGACGCGGTTGCCGAGCCGGTCGCCAAGGAGCGTCGGGCACTGATCGACCAAGACGGCTGGGACGACGTCCATTTCGCATGGGCCGGAGCGACCAAGCCGGGCATCGGTCACTACTATCGCGTCCAAGGCAAGCGTTTTCTGATCGAGTTCGTCAACACCCAAGCCGACGCCGCCGGCAATCCCGCCAACCACATCCACTGTGTCTGGCGTGACCTGTCGGGTGACTTCGATTTGCCCAACGGCTGACCCGCCGCTGAAACGTAGCTACCTTCGCCAGAAGGTGGATCCCCGGACTGTTCCACGCTCTGGAGAGCGTAGCTACGTTCGCCTGGCGTTGCCAAGCAAGAATATCGGCTGCTCGCGAAATGGCCGTTCGGACATGACGTTGCAATCAACCCGTCGCGGTTCCGCCTGACAACCAGGCGTACAACCCCACCAACGTCTTGGCGTCACGGATCGTGCCGTCGGCGATCCAGGTTCGTATCTCATCCCGCGTGGCGATCCGATTGACGATCGACTCGGTCGCTTCACGCTCGGGATCGCCCGCGACCAATTCGGTCGCCCGGTACAGGTGCATCAGCTCGTCGCAAATGCCCGGGGCGGAGTAGAACTCATGAACCAGTTCCAGCTTGCCGGCACGGTACCCGGTTTCTTCGATCAACTCTCGGCCCGCGGTCACGAGCGCCTCTTCGCCCGGTTCGCGGGTGCCGGCCGGTAATTCCAGCAGCGTTTCGCCGACCGTCGGACGCGTGTTTTCAATCAACACCACGCGGCCGTCGTCGAGGATCGGCAGCAGGACGACCGCGCCGGGATGCCGGATCACTTCCCGCTCGTAGAGCCGGCCGTCGTCGCCTTTGAGCGTCATCCGATGCACGTTGAACCTGGCACCCTTTAAAAGCATCGGTTCCTGTGGATCATCGGCTTTCGGTTCATCGGTTCGGTTCATCGGTCGTCACCCTTCTTGGCAGCATCTTGTCTTGGTGGTTCGGCCGGATATGTTACGCCGGACACTTGGTTTTGGACATTCCACCCCACCCTCCGAAAGGAAACATGTTCGGGTTTCTCAACTGCAACAAGCCGGTCGGGTTTTCTTCACGCGACCTGGTCAACGTCGTCCAGGGGCGATTGCGAGGACGCAAGGTCAAGGTGGGCCACTGCGGGACGCTCGACCCACTGGCCAGCGGCGTGCTGGTCGTCGGTGTGGGCCCGGCTGCCAAACTGGTCCCGTTTGTGCATGAATCTTCCAAAAGCTATCGCGCGACGTTCCGACTGGGCGCCGAAAGCCCGACCGGCGATCTAGAACACGAACCGACCGTCTATCCCGATCACCCGGTCCCCACGCTGGAATCACTCGCGGCGGCATGTTCCCGGTTGACCGGACTGATCGAGCAGATCCCGCCGGCCTATTCCGCCATCAAGGTCGACGGCAAGCGGGCTTATAAAATGGCGCGTCAGGGACACGACGTGGCAATGCCGACGCGGACGGTGCAAGTCGATGCGATCGAAATCCTTGCTTACGACTACCCCGATCTGCAGCTGATGATCACCTGCGGCACAGGCACCTACATTCGCACGCTGGGGATGGATGTGGCCAAAGCCGTCGGCACTGTCGCGGTGATGACCTCACTGGTCCGAACGCGGGTCGGTGAGTTTTCGATTTCCGATGCTGTTTCCTTGCAGCAGCTTCGTGAAAACGAGCTGGAGTCTTTGCTGTTGCCGGCGGCACTCGGTGTCTCGCATCTCCCCCGGTTGACGGTGAACCCAGAGGATTGCAAGCGTCTGTCCAACGGCTTGTGTCTCGGCGACCGCAACCCCGAATCGACCGGCGCCGCGGCAGCCCGTGCCGAACATGTCGCAGCGGTCACCGACACCGGCCATCTCAAAGCGATCTTGGTCCAGAAGCGTTCGGCCTGGTGCCCCAAGCGAGTCTTCCCGGATAAATGAAGTGGGATAGGCTTCCAGCCTGTCAACGCGTCGGCGACCTCGATCCCCCGGGCCACTCAACACCAGGCCATTATTCTGCTCCCACATCATTCTGCCTTCCTCTCGTACGCTCATCCCATCTTTCTGCCCCCGGCGTTCCTCGCATGGAACCTCCCTGTGCGATAGCCTCCTCGATTGAGGGTTCCCGGTCAGTTCGGCGGTCTTCGGTGGGACCGAAAGAGTGGTTGATTAGGATGGCCATTCGCACACCGAATTTGCAACAGGAGCCGTCGAAGTGAGCAGTGATTGGGCATTGGACCGGCCGCGGCCAACCGATTTTGTCGACCCCTACTTTTTCTTTTCCAACCGTGGATCATCTGAAGTCACGTACGTCAGTCCCTCGATCCAGAGTGTATTGGGGTATGACCCCCGTGTTTTCGCCGGCCGGTCATACGAGCAGTTTCTGTGCCTGGGTGATCCGCTCAATGAGGATGTGCCCGAGTGCCAGCGAGCCGAACTGGGTGACGGCCACCGCATCCATGCACTTCGCAGCGTCCATGACGCCGAAGGCAAGCGACGCATCCTGTCGGTCTACACCGTCGGAGTGGCGCAGCGCGAAGGCGGCCCGATCGTGCGGCGGCATAACTTGGCGCGAGATGTGACCGCCAGCGTCCAGACCTACGTGCGTTTCAAACGACGACTCGATTCACTCGAACGCGCAGCGAGCCGGATGTCGGACCAAGAACGCGACGTTGCCGAGCGAATCGTGCAAGGAAAAATGAATCGCGAGATCGGCCGCGAGCTGCAGATTTCCGATCGCACGGTCGAACGACGACGCGCCGCGGTGATGAAACACTTCGACGCGGCGACGCTACCGGAATTGATTTCCAAACTCGTCCAATTGGACCTGCTGCGAACCTGGACCCAATCGGCTTGTGATTCCCAGTGGCGAGATGCACGGAATTCGCATTTGGCGATGGGCGAAGCTTCGGACTGATGGCACAACGTCATGGTGACGGGACACCCAACCAAGGCCGATCGGCGCGGCGTTCCAGTTCGCCTTGACCGATCAAGAACGTCTCTTGTCGCTTTCCGGTCCAGCGATCCGACGCACTTTTTAATTTCACTCGGATCGCTGGTCCCAGGTCATGTCGTTTGGCGAGCGCCAGCGCGAGCTGCAGTTGGTACCTGGCCTGTGGATAAACCGGCACGCGACGTTGATCAAGCGACCAGCCGCCGAGGTCCAAATCACGCCAGCGGTCGCCATCGTCATCCTCGGCCAAGAACTTTGCCACTCGGTCGGGTAAACGATCGATTGCCGAATCATGGATTTGGACGTCAACGCGACTGTTGTGTGGCGAGTACAGCGCCCAAGACGTCCAGTGATCCCAGTACCCCGATCGCTCGGAGAGCGGCAGTAGCAACGCGGCGAGGATCGGCATGCGAATCGCCCAACGCAGTGTGAGCGAGGCTGGGGACCGTTCGTTCGACTCCGAGTGCTCTGCCGACTCGGGGCCTGCTTCGCCGCGCGGTAAAACGACAAACAACAGCACGACCTCGACGGCCAGCAAACCGTTCCACGCCAGCACGCCCAGGCTGTGGCCGAGCGACCAGGGGCCGAGCAGGCCGATCAAGGTCAGGTGCATCGCGGCGGCAGCCACGCCGGCGATTCGGCGTGTCCGGGGAAACATCAGCGCCAGCGCGATCGACAATTCGCCCAGCGGCAACGCAAAGGCAAGCTTGGTCGCCGTCGCTTCGCCGAGTCCGCCGATCGGAGCGGCCAGCGTTTGAACCATTTGATGGCCGACGGTGTGGACGAATTGAAAGTCCAGTTTTCCAAAAGCGCTGTAGAAGTAAACACTGATCGCCAGCGCCATCACCCAGCGGCGTCCTTCCCGCCAAGGCAATCCGCCCAGGATCACGGCATACAGCATCGACTGGTACGCCCAGGGTTGCAATCGATGTTGGTCCAGCACGACAAGCGTCGCCAATGCCGCGGCGATGCCCCACCAGCACCAGCGCTGGATGCCCCACCGCATCGCGACGATCAAACCGAGCACCAAACCCAACAGTGCCAACGTCTCCACTACCGCGACGCCCCAGGCCCCGCCGGGGATCGCAATCCAGGGCACGCGCGGAAACCCAGCTTCCGGCCACCAGGGGTGAAACCAGATCGGCAACGTCACCAAGATCAACACGCCCAGCCCGATCGCCCGCACCCGGCCAAACAGAATCGCAAGCGAGCGAGTCTCCTGGGAGGTCGCCAAGCGTTGCGTTGCAGTCGTCTCGGTCGAAGTCGTCAAGAGGCGGACGTGACGGGGTGAGAAGGAGATCGGGGGGAGTTGCGAGGTCAAGCTCTGCATCAAACTCTGCAGGCGATCAGATTACACGACAATGTTGTCGCCAGCTCCTACCCCGCTGCCGGGTTTCTGGCCACGGGGGCAACAATTTGACACGGGTTGACCGGCGGGTTATTGTCACACTCCTCCCTGTTCCTACAACCGCTACGGTTTGCCTCTTGCCGCCTCGGCTTGATCCCCACACTTCTCGAGATGCACTCCATGTCGCTTCGTTATCGTCCCCGAAAGGGGGCCGTTCGACGCTCCTCGGCTTCACCGTTTCAACGCCGCCGAGTGTTCGTCGAGCAGCTCGAGTCACGGCAACTTCTCGCCGGGGATGCGGGTTTCATCGATGCACTCCCGACCGCCGAGGAGGCTCAATTCGGCAGCCCGGTGCTGACCGACCAAGGGCGTCAAGCGTGTTTGGCATTCAAGTCGAGCGGTCTGGCCGAAGGCGAATTAGCGCCGCCGCCACCGGCGGCTCCTGGCGACGTGGATTTATCCGCGGTGATCACCAACCAGCCTGCCGGACCACTTGCCCCCGGCGCCGCATTCACGTCGGAGATCACGTTTGAAAACAGTGCTGGTTCCGGCGATGCGACGGCGACGAACTTGACCGTCGGTTTCGACGCGGGACTGACAGGGGTCACTTGGCAGCGCGAGATTGTCCGCGCCCAACCGGCGGTGATCGCCGCGACAGACTTGGATGGGGCCAATGGGTTTCGCATCCAAGGCGACACCGCAGCTTCGTTCACCGGCAATCGTGTCTCCGGTGTCGGGGATATCAACAACGATGGGTTCGATGACGTTGCCGTCAGCTTTCTCGGCGGGGCCGGTTCGGATGGTGTCTTTATCGTCTTCGGATCGGATGCTGGTTTCAACGCGAACCTGGACGTCGGCAGCCTGGACGGGACCAACGGGTTTGAATTGACCGGAGTCGACGCGGGCGGGTTCACGCTTGATGTGGACCGTGCCGGTGACGTCAACGGTGACGGAACCGACGACCTGATCGTCGGTGCTCCGGGGATCGACAGCAGCACGACCGACCCCGGCCACGCCTTTGTCGTGTTCGGGAAATCGATGTTCGGCCCCCAAGTGGACGTGACCGCATTTGCCGCCGGTGACGGTTTCAGCGTCAGCGGGCTCAACAACGGCGATGCGTTGGGAGCCAGCGTCAGCGGCGCCGGTGACATCAACGGCGACGGTATCGCCGACATCATCATCGGGGCCAGTCTGGTCGACCAACCCAATCCCTCCGGTGTCGGCACGGATCCTCCGATCGTGGCCGCCGGTGAAGCCTATGTCATCTTTGGAAAACCATCGACATCCCCGTTCGGGACAACGTTTGATTTGACCACGCTGGATGGTTCCAACGGTTTCTCGATCAAGGGATCCGCCGAAGGCGACGCGTTCGGTTCCGCGGTCAGCCAAGCCGGCGACGTCAACGGCGACGATATTGACGATCTGGTCGTCAGCGCGCCCCAGATCGGCACCTCGGGGGCGAGCCAATTGGGCGAAGCCTTCATCTTTTATGGCAAGCCGTCGACGGGCACGTTCGATGCCTCGGTGAACAGCTCCGCCATCGATGGAACCAACGGGTTCAAGATCACAGGAATTCGCGCCGGACAAGGTTTCGGTTTTGATGCCAGTGGCCTCGGCGATATCAACGGCGATGGTTTCGCCGACGTGATCGTCGGCGAAGCCCCCGACACGGAACTCGACGCCGGTGGCGCCAAGGGCTACGTCGTGATGGGACACAACAACACGGCCGGAACCTTTGACCTGGCAACGCTCAACGGTACCAACGGATTCGAAGTCTCGCCGACGACCACTGCCAGCCCGTCGCACCTGCGTGTCAGCGATGCCGGTGACGTCAACGGCGATGGGTTCTTCGACGTGTTCGTCGGGTTCGCGCCCAATCAGGTCGACACCACCGTTACACCCGGCGGCGGCTTCGTCCTGTTCGGCAGAGATTCCAACCTGGACCCCTATGCCACCACCGAAAGCCTCCCCGCACTCGACGGGATCGATGGGTTCCGGATTGTGGGAGACCCCGCGACGGAGCTGATCGGCCAGGCGGGAGATGCCATCGCAGCAGCGGGCGATGTCAACGGAGACGGGAAAGGCGATGTCATCATGGCCGCCCCGTTCGCCGATGTCGGGGCCACCATTGCCGCCGGAGAAAGCTACGTCGTATTGGGACGCGGATCGACGACCACCAGCGGTAGCGGCGCGATCGACGAAACCTTGGATCTCGGCCCCGGCGACAAGGTGATCTACCGGGTGTCGGCCACCATCGCCGCCGCCGCGAGCGGTTCGACCGTGGTGACCGCCAGCGCGACACCCGGAACCGGCGTGACCGATACCATGCCCGGGAATGACAGTGCCACCGCCGAGACGTTGATCCAGCCTCCGCCGGAGGTCACAAAGATCTTTGTCAATGATGAGTCCGACGGAACGCTGAAAACCCGATCCCAAATCACGTCGGTCACGGTTGAATTCGATTCGATCCTGGATCACGGCCCACTGGCCAACGCCTTCAACATTACCCAGATTGACAATGGCACCCAGGTAGATACAATCGTACCCACCTTCAGTGACGCGACGGGCAAGACGGTGGCGGTGCTGTCGTTCGAAGTGACGGCGACCAATTTCGCATCCACCGTCCAGCGCGGTGCCGCTGGTCCACTGGGCGACTCGCTTGCCGATGGCAATTATCGCTTGGACATCCTCGCGGCGAACGTCGTCAGTGGCGGAGTGCCCATGGCGGCCGATGTGATGTTTGGGGGGCAGGATGCAGCTGTTCCACAAACAGACAATGATAATTTCTTCAGGCTTTATGGGGATACGAATGGCGACGGTCTGAGAGACGCGGTTGATCTTCAGGTTGTTATCCCGACACTCCTCAACCAAGCTGCATATCGGGCAGACTTGGACAGTACCGGGGACGGGCTGAGCGATGCCGTTGACTTGCAGGCACTGATCCCCACATTGCTTGGACCAGGAAGGCTATAAATCCCTTTCCCAATACATAAGTTTTAGCTGTGTTAAACACCCTCATGCTGCGATACCGTACCACGATGAAACTACTTACGGGCTTATTTGTTGCTGCGATTCTTACTGCATCGGCAACTCCGGCATCGGCCGCGATTGTGTACAATCTGGCGTTTCGTCTGCCGGGTGAAGTAGCGAGCTTTGATTCTAGAATTACGGCAGACGCGGGTGAGACCTTCTCCGGGGTTGAAATCCTTCTGATTGAAACTGTTGACAGTCCGTCTGAGTCGATCTTGGGCAATGACTCTTTGGTAGATGCATTTGTCCCGAACCGATTCGGAAACCTGACCGCGTTCAAGGCAAGTGTAGAAGCTTCAGGTTCCGATGGAGATTTTTCAAGTCTTTCGTCAAACCTCGATGGTGGCAATCCGGGACCGGGTCTGAATGACCGAACCATTTCCTTCCTCGCCATTGGAGCGGGGTTGGGTTCCGCCGGTAAAACTTCCGTCGCGCTTGGCGTATTGCCCAATGGAAAGACTGCAAGAGAGGCTGTGCTAGGAACCGTTACGCTAATTGCACCAACCGCGGGTGAGACGACCTTTTCCGTCAATGACTTCTCATCCGTTTCCAGCGATTTCGGTACGTTTGGTATCGGTAGCCTTGAGATAGCCTCTCGTGATTCGGGGGGCTCATTTAATAATGGTTCTCTGACCCTCGTTACCGCGATTCCCGAGCCTTCCTCACTAGCTTTTTTGATGGCGGTCGGCACTATCTGCGTTGCGCGAAGACGACAACGTCGCATCGTGAGTTGAGAGTTTGACGCGGGGCCTTCCCCGGGGGTCGATGTTCCACCGCCCCAATCGTATTGTGATGACCACGTCATAGGCATCACTGGCCGCACCCGCGGCCGTCACGCCAACGGCGTGCCACAACAAAGCTTGGGGTCGCGCGAGCGCACCCCAAGAACCGGTCACCACCCGGCGCGCCAACCCCAACGGGGTTGAATAGGACACGACCTTCCTTCGCCGGCGCCGCTCGCGCCGCCCGAACATCCCACGCCGTCTGTTGAACGCCGCTGGCGTTCCGTTTCCCGATGAACCCGATCCCCGGGGTGCGCTCACGCGACCCCGGGCTGTGTTGTTGCACCGCTCTGCGGTGTGACGCCGACGGCGTCGTCGCGATGATCTTTCATCGTCACCCCGGCCACATGGTAGTCGCGACGTCAAAGGCATCACCGGCCGCACCGCGGCCGTCACGCCAGCGGCGTGCCACAACAAAGCTTGGGGTCGCGCGAGCGCACCCCAAGAATCGGTCACCACCCGGCGCACCAACCCCAACGGGGTTGAACAAGACACGACCGCCCCTTCACCGGCGCCGTTTGCGCCGCCCGAACATTTCGCGGCGACTGTTGAACGCCGCTGGCGTTCCGTTTCCCGATGAACCCGATCCCCGGGGTGCGCTCACGCGACCCCGGGCTGTGTTGTTGCACCGCTCCGCGGTGCGACGCCGACGGCGTCGTCGCGATGATCTTTCATCGTCACCCCGACCGCATGGTCGTCGCGACGTCAAAGGCATCACCGGTCGCACCGCGGCCGTCACGCCAGCGGCGTGCCACAACAAAGCTTGGGGGCGCGCGAGCGCACCCCAAGAACCGGTCACCACCCGTCACGCCAACCCCAACGGGGTTGAACAAGATACGACCGCCCCTTCACCGGCGCCGTTTGCGCCGCCCGAACATTTCGCGGCGTCTGTTGAACGCCGCTGGCGTTCCATCTTCCAGATGGACCAACACCCGGGGTGCGCTATCGCGACCCCGGGCTGTGTTGTTGCACCGCTCTGCGGTGTGACGCCGACGGCGTCGTCGCGATGATCTTTCATCGTCACCCCGACCGCATGGTCGTCGCGACGTCGAAGGCATCACCGGTCGCACCGCGGCCGTCACGCCAGCGGCGTGCCACAACAAAGCTTGGGGTCGCGGTAGTTTGGATCGCCACCGGGCGATCCAACCCCAACGGGGTTGAACAATCCGACCTTTGATTCCGGCCGCCCCCAAAGTGGCGGAATCTTTTTGCGATTCAGCCTCGCCGCCGTTATACCAACCGGTTTTAGGCCGACCAAGTTGGGTTGATGTTCCTGCCTCGTCGGCACCCATGATCCAGTCAGAAAAACAGGAGACGAAGACATGGGGCAGTCGCTGGTTCAGATCTATGTGCACTTGATCTATTCAACCAAGGGGCGAAAACCTCTGCTGAAAGATCCTGCATTTCGTAAACGGCTGTACGGCTACAAAGCTGGGATTTGCAAGAAGCAGGATTGCCCCGCGATCATCATCAATGGTGTCGAGGATCATGTTCACCTCCTCTGTCGTCTCGGCAAAACGATCGACATCGCAAAACTCGTCCAGTCGCTCAAACGTCCCAGTAGCGATTGGATCAAGGAGGAATCGTCGATCAAGAACTTCTATTGGCAAACGGGCTATGGCGCGTTTTCGATTAGCCCGGGACACGTCGATGGATTGACGGAGTACATCCGCGACCAGGAGATTCATCATCGCAAAGAATCATTCCAAGACGAATTTCGGCGGATCTGTAAACGTTACGACGTTGACATCGACGAACGATACGTCTGGGATTGAATGCCATCCGCCAGCGGAGTTGAACCGGTGTTTGCGACGCCCATCAAACCACGCACCAATTGTTGAACCCCGCTGGGGTTCCTCCTCGAATTTCTCAACCTACCCGGGGTGCGCTATCGCGACCCCGGGCTGTGTTGTTGCACCGCTCTGCGGTGCGACGCCAAAGGCGTCGACCGGAACGACGAACCGCCGCGTTGCGATGTGGTTGGATCCGTTCGGTGATACCACCGGCCGCATCGCGGCGGTCACGCCAGCGGCGTGTGACAACAGAGCTTGGGGTCGCGGCAGCGCACCCCAAGAATGGGTCGCCACCGGGCGATCCAATCCCAACGGGGTTGAACCACCAGACTTACAACGCCTCTTCTTCGCCCGCGGGGAGTTCCAATACGGGTTCGCCCCAGTCGGCCAGGAAGGTTTCGCCGCAGGCTTCACATTGGACTTCGGTTCCCAACAACTGATCGTCGATCACTTGCGGGATGCCCTTGCACTCGACACGCACCTTGCCGGGCTGGGCTGCCATGGCTTTCAGGTGCATCGGGTCGACTCCGGCAACTTCGATGTCCTCCGGTTCCAGGGTCGTCAATAACTCTCGCGTCACCTCCTCCACCGTCGCAATCCGGTTGGCCAACCGTCGGACGCTTCGCTCCAGGCTATTCCGGGACGTTCGCCCGTTGCCGAAATGACGGTCGCGATTGGCGTGCAGGTAGGTGAACCCACGCAACAGCCGACGCCGCGATTCGGTCGGCAAAGTGTACTTCGACTTATTGGCGATCAATTCAAAGATCCGGCACAATGCTTCGGGTGAATAATCCGAGAACTGCATCGTCGTTCCGACCCGGCTGCTCAGTCCCGGATTGCTGCGGATCATCTGCCGCATTTCGACCGGATAACCGGCCAGGATGACAACCAGCCGGTCGCGTTGATCTTCCATTCGTTTCAGCAACGTCTGGATCGCTTCGCGGCCATATTGGTCTTGTCCGCTTTCGTCGATCAATGTGTAGGCTTCATCGATAAACAAGACGCCGTCGAGCGCTTCGTCGATCTTGGCATTGGTCTTGGGGCCGGTTTGTCCGGCGTACTCGGCGACCAATCCGCTGCGATCGGTTTCGACCAGATGCCCTTTTTCCAAGATGCCCAGCGCGCCATAAATCTCGGCGATGATTCGGGCGACGGTTGTCTTTCCCGTTCCCGGGTTGCCGACAAAGGCCAGGTGCAAACTGGGCCGTGACGTCGGCAGGTCCAGTTCTTTGCGTCGACGTTCCATGGCCAAAAAGTTCGTCAACGTCGTGATCTGGTCCTTGATGTTCTCCAACCCGATCAGACCGTTCAGTTTGGCCTTGGCGTCGGCCAACCGTTCTTCGGGGGATCGCTCATCGATCGGTTCGTCCACCGCCGCTGGCTTCGTCGACGTGGTGGCAGTGACGTCGCGACCGGCGCTTCCGCCGGGACCGGCCAGTGGCGTCGGTTTTTCGGCCGCGGTCGGCCCGACGCCTTCCCGCAACCGCTTGGCTTCTTCACGCAACCAGGTCAGCGCGTCACGGGCGTTGGACGTATCGACCTCACGGGTCAGCGTTTCCGGCGCACGGCCTCGGGCGGCATCGAATTGCTCTTTCATCCGCCCGATCCGGTCATTGTCCACCGCGCTGACGGTTCCGTCGACCGACGTCAACAGCGTCGCCATCCGCATCGCCAACGTCTCCAGTTCCCCCCAGTGATCGCGAAGCTCGGGCAGTTCGACGAACGGGCGCACTAGATCCGACCACTGAAATTCGTCTGCGGCGCCGATCAACCAATCGACCGCTTCGTGCAGTTGGCTTCCCAAAACCGATTTACCCCAGATATGTTCCAACAGCACGCGGCCGAGTTGCCGTTGCTCGATGTTCTTCGCACTCGCGTCGGGCACCGCGGTTGCAAAGACCTTCATCAGGAACCCTTGATGCAGGTCATTCATTTGATCGGCGACCGAGGCCGCATCGGGATCATCACCGCCACCCAGCCAGCCGTAGGATCCACGCACCAGTTTCCCGGCCTCGATGTACAGCGCTTGCGTCTCATCGAGGGCCTCGCGATACAGCCGAATCGATTCGATGATCCTGTCGTCGCTTGATCGTGACATGGTTTTCGTATCCTATGGGGGCGGCGGTTGTTTGGCACAGACGCTAGGCCAGTGCGTCCTGCCATTCTCGCGATAGTTGGGGAAGGTTCATCAGCGCGTGAACCGACATTCGATCGACTTCACGGCCATATAGCACATCATTCGCGCGGGCGACCGTCCAGTCCGGGTTGGGGCGGAGCTGAAGTTCCAGCTCCGCACCGGGGGCCAATGGACCGCCGGTGACGACGCGTACATACCACCCGGTTCGGCCGGTCTGGGCGACTTGCTTGGTCATCGACTTGGTCTGCCAGCGCCGGGCGATTTTCCAACATGGCTGACGTGGTTGACTGATCTCCAAAACACAATCGCCCGACTTGAATCGGTCACCGATACAGACGTCCGACTCGGTGGCACCGGCGAGTGTCAGGTTTTCGCCGAATCCGCCGGGCGCAAACTCGAGCGCCGGATGCTCTCTGGCCCAATCCCGATAGTGGACGCCTGCGTAGCACAAGATCGCTTTGTCCGCGCCGCCGTGGTTCTTGGTATCGGCCACCTGATCACCGACGATGCCCCGTTCATTCACCGCAACCGGACCGTTGACGGGGGTCTTTCGAAACGCACTGGTCCACCGACGTGAAAGGACGTCACGCGTGTCGGGGGCACCTTCGGTCACCACTTTCCCGACTTGGATCGATTCGATCGTGATCATTTACGCTACAGTGGGACGGGAATCGAAGAGGCGGTGGAACGACGCTCGAATCAAAATAACGGATCCGGTAAGGATTGATCTATGCCCATGACCAGAAGATTGCCCGTCGCACGCTCGTTTTGCGGTGCGGTGTCATTGATTGTGTTTCTGCTCGTCAACACGCCGAACCCGTCGGTTGCCGCCGACGGCGAACCCATCGCGATCCGAGCGTGGCCCGATGGTCGCGTCCATATCGAAAACCACTGGGGGCTCTGTGTTGTCCTGTCCGCCGGCGATGCGGCCGACAAGACACCGGATCCGTCTGTTCAAAAGCATGTCACCCTCGGCACCGGCATCGACCACGTTTGGTCACGACGACCGAATCAGGATGCCGCCACGTGGAACCCCGTGTCGGATTCACGATTACCTGCCGGATCGATTCGCGTGACGTCGCTTCTCGCAGCGAACCAGATTGCCTGTGGATGGTTGGTGCGTACCGACGGAGTGGGCTTGGCGGTCCTGACGGAACCAAACGCCCGCGGTTTCGCCGCTGCGAACGACACCGCGTCGACCGATGCCGTGCCTAGCATCGACGCGGTGGTCCTGCCGTCGCCGACCGCCGACAGGATTGCCGGCACTGCAGCAACGACTTGGATCAAAACGGTCCAACCACGATTCGTGCTGATCCCCTCCGGCAGCGCCACGGACGGTGCCGAACGATTTGCGAAACAGATCGATACGCTCGGCGACATCACCGAAATCGACCACAACACGTTTGCGATTGCTCAGTCGAGCGAACCCGGTCAAGTGACTCGTTTGGTGACGCTAGAAACAGAGCCCGTTCAGCTTTCCGGTGAGCTTGACGCATTGATGAAAAAGATGGAAGCATCGTGCAAGCGTTCCCAAGCGGTATTCAGCCGACTGAGCGCGAACCAGTTGAACTTTCGGCCGGCCAACGGAACGCACACGCCACGTTGGAACGCCGAGCACATGATGGGACGGCAACTGCTGTTCTTTTCACAGATCTACCACGCACTCGATCCGGCGATCCCCGTGATGGATTTGAATCCCCGGCAAATGCCACCGGATTATGTTGCGGCGCACCCCGACTGGGGTGGACAAGAAGAAGCACGGCAAATGCAACGCGTCAGCGACTTCACGCGACGGTTCGCCTACTTGCTCCGCGACATCAACCTCGACACCCGGGCGCCGGGCAGCCGCTGGACGCTCCGCGGTTTGCTGCGGCAGATGGAGCGGCATTATGACGACCATACCGCAAACACGAAAAAGAAGTTTCAACTAGCCGACTGGCCGAGCGAGTGAGCCGCGTTTAACGTGGGCGAACAATTGGACGATGTAATCCTTGGCATCTTTTTTGGCCCTGGCCGCGCTGCGCAGAATCTTCATGATTCAGCCCTTTCAAGTCGCGTGATTTGACATTGACTGCATGGAACGAGGAGGTCGACATCCATGGCAAACTGGGATGCCATCGTGATCGGACTGGGCGGGGCCGGCAGCGCCGCGGCCTATCATTTGGCCGCCAGGGGCTGCCGTGTGCTGGGGTTGGACCAACATCATCGTGGCCACGCACTGGGCAGCTCGCACGGCAAGACGCGGATCATCCGGCAAGCCTACTTCGAACACCCATCGTATGTTCCGTTGCTGCGCCGTGCTTATCAGTTGTGGAACGAATTGCAACTGGCCTACGGCGAGCAACTCTATCATCCGACCGGCCTGGTCGAATTGGGCCCGGCAGATGGAGTCGTGATTCCGGGGGTGCTGCGAAGCGCCGCCGAACATGGCTTGGCGATCGAAGAGTTGTCGGTCGATGAAGTCGCGCACCGCTGGTCCGGATTCGCCGGTCCCCGTTTGCGTCAACACGGTGATTGGCGAGCGGTGATCGAAAAGGATGCCGGCTACTTGCGTGTGGAAGATTGTGTCGAAGCCCATCTGCGGCTGGCTGAACAAGCATCAGCAACCCTGCGACATGATCGCCCGGTTCGTCAGTGGCGCACGACGGGCCAAGGGGTTGAAGTGACGACGGACGACGGAATCGAAGTTGCCGCAAAGCTGGTGATCGCCGGCGGTCCCTGGAACGGAACGCTGCTTTCGAGTCATGGAATCCGATTGCGTGTGCTGCGAAAGTATCAATACTGGTATCGGCCGAAGTTGTCAGGTTATGCCCAGCACGATGGTTTTCCCTGCTTCTTTCACGAAACACCGACGGGCTATTTCTATGGCTTTCCCGGCATCGGGGACGAGGGACTGAAGGTCGCCAGACACAGCGGCGGGACGCCGGTCGAATCCCCCACGTCCCCACACCCGATCGACCGCGAGGAACAGCGGCAAATCGAGGATTTTTTGAAGGGTTATTTGCCCGGTGTCGGTGCCCAATTGAAGGCGCAATCGGGATGTTATTACACGATGACGGCGGACGAACACTTTGTTGTTGACCTGATCCCAAACGCCCCCCAGGTCGCAGTCGTTGCCGGGCTGTCCGGCCACGGATTCAAATTCACCAGCGTGATGGGGGAACTGGCCAGCCAACTTGCGATCGACGGAGAGACGATGTTGGACACGTCACTGTTGCGGTTCGGACGCTGAAACAATCCCCAATGCCGGCGGGAAGCGTCACGGCCGGTTGATCTGATCTGATCAAACGTGGGATGAGCCCGTTCGCGCGAGCACGCGGGCCTGAAACACCACGAACAGGCCTGAAACACCACGAACAGGCCTGAAACACCACGAACAGGCCTGAAACACCACGAACAGGCCTGAAACACCAACAAAACGCACCGGGGGCTCGAAGGCTCGCGCCATACGGCTGATTGAATCAACAGGCCGGTCAGCGAGCGGCACGTGGGGCGCGTTTTCGCGACAAGGAACCCATACCGCCACTGGCTCCCGCCAAGTGATGGCATGGTGGCATTAGGGCCTAACGGCGCGCCTTTGGAGGCTGACTGTGGTGCCGGCGCCATCACCTTGCCCGCAGCACTTCTTACGCCCGAGGAAGGTTGGGTTTATGTTGGGCCGCATGCAAGATTTTTGGCCCATCATCGCGTCCGTCCTCGGTGTCTTTCTCGTGATGGGCGTGGGGGCTGCTTGCCGGTCGGTGGGATGGTTGACGGCCGAGGCCGATCGAACGCTGGCCAATCTGGCGGCCAACGTGATGTTGCCGGCCTACTTCATTCATCAGTTTTCGCAAAGCAGCGAAATCGGCAAGATCGCGACGGCGTGGCAGCCGCCGTTGTTCGGATTCGTGTCCACCTGCATCGGCCTGTTGCTGGCCTATGGGTTTGCCCGATCGGTGCTCGGCCGCTGGTTCGGCTTGGTCGGCGATTCGTCTCAGCGGGCATTCGCCTTGTGTGCCGGAATCTGCAATTACGGCTACATCCCGCTGCCGCTGGCCGAACAGTTTTATCCCACGGCGATGATCGAATTGATCTTGCACAATGTGGGCGTCTCGATCGCACTTTGGAGCCTGGGGATCGCGATCATCAGCGGTTCGGGCGGCGACGGTTGGAAGAAGGTTCTGAGCAGCCCACCGCTGTGGGCGGTCGTGATCTCGATCGTATTGAGTGCGATGGGGTGGGCGCAATCCATTCCGACTCCGCTGGCGACGGCCATCGGGGCGCTCGGCTCGTGCGCGATCCCGTTGGGGTTGCTGCTCAGTGGCGCGATCATCGTCGACTTCATCCGCGACAAGTCCTATCTGGCCGATGCCAAGGTGATCGCGGCGGGGATCGGCATCCGTCAAGTCGTGCTTCCGCTCCTGTTGCTCGGCGTCGGCGGCTGGCTCGTGCGGAGTCCGGACCTGCGAACCGTCGTGATGTTACAGGCGGCGATGCCGGCGGCGGTTTTTCCGATCGTTCTGACCAAACTGTACGGTCGCGACACCGAGACGGCGCTGCGCGTCGTGTTGTGGACGTCCGTCGCCGGGATCATCCTGATTCCGACCTGGTTGGCCGTCGGGGCCTGGTGGTTGGGGTAGTGGGCCGCTCGCTCACCGGCCTGTCGATTGAATCGAAATGGACAAGCTAATGATCAGCCGATGGGCGCTAGCCCCGGTTTTGTGGCGGCGAGAACCGCGGCTAGCGCCGTGCGGCTGATGAAGTCAACAGCCCGTCACGCTTCCCGCTGGCACATCCCTCGGATCGTCTTGCCCCCATTGTTTTGCCCCTCGTCATCCTGTCTCCTCTCAACCGCACACGATCCAATCACGGGCCGCTCGCTCACGCTTCCCACTGGCATCTCACCTTCGACTTGACCAGCGCGGTCGCTCGATTCCAATCGTCCGCACCGGCAAACTGTTCCCGCGACACCAAACAGCAAGCCGTGTCGTTCTGGTGCGGGTACAGGCCGATTGCATCGTCGGTGATTTCATAGTGATCAAAGAATTGCCACGTCGCCCGGGTCTGGCCGAGCGACGTCATCGCAACGTAGCCTTCGTCATCCAGCCAACCCCAGGACCACCAGGCGACCAGTCGGCCCTTTTCGGACGCTGACCGCCGCGCTCTTCGAACGCGGTAGAAGATTCCTGCCAGCAACAATCCGATCCACAGGAACAACAACCCGACGTACAGGCTTCGAAAACCGGTCAGGGTCAAGATGCTGACCAGCAAACTGATCAACAAGACGGCCAACACAAGCCACGTCTGCCACACAACTTGTTTGGTGGTCTTCAACAATCGAGTGTCCTGGGCGTTGTCCTCGTAAAACGGCCCTTCAAACGCGATCGCCTCTTCCGACATCGAAAACAGGCAGTCGCCTTCCGGCGGTGTTTGCTTCCGCTGGTCGATCAACTGCGGCGGCGCCGGCGGAAAAGCTCGTTGCAAATCTGCGGCAACGCTGCGTGCCAACGCCGGGTCACTGAACGCCTCGATCGGAAGCGTTTGCCAAAACGTCAGCTCTTTGGCAAAGCTGATCACCCACAGCTCGTGTGTTGCGGCGCAGGCGACGAGCTTGGAGAGCGGTTGGTAGGCTTGGCTCTGCTCGGTTTCGATCCAAAGCCCCTCAGCGTCGATCCAGCCTCGAATCGATCCGGTGGCAAGCTGGAACCCCGGGATCCGGGTCCCAATCAGCCAGCGTTGATGTCGGCAAAAAATCAGAATGCCGCCGACCAGCACGAGCGTCGAAAGCAGCACACGGATGACGCTGTCGAAATCCACGTCGCCCAGTGCCAGCGTCAGCACGCCGGTGGCCAACGTGTAAGCACCGGCCAGTGCCAACATGACGCGCGTCGCACTGCGGTAATCGGTTCGGATCCCGGCTTTGATGACCGCATCGCGATGATGTTGCCGCGTCAGCTGGCCTTGGAACTCCAAACGGTGCGGAACGAAGTGGCTGGGCGGTGGCGATGATGCCGTGGCAAAGGAATCCGAAAGCGGTGCTTGGTAGGGGTTGGGCGTCACACCTCGGACTTCTGCACCAGTTCCAACAAGTCGTGGTCGATCACCAGCGACTGTTCACTTTCAGGGTTCAAAAACAATCCGTGTTCGGGCGGCATGTATTGCAACAATGCGTCGCCGTCGAGCACATAGCCTTCGATCTCGTCACCCTCTTCGTAGTACTCTTCCATCGAGTGCACGAAGTCGCCGGCGGTTTGTTCGCTCGTGAACGCGACGACCAGGTGCATCCCATCCAGATCCGTGCTGAAGACGTTGGCGCCTTCTTCGTCGTCGTCTTCTTCGTCCGACATGGTCAACAGCACGAACTCTGCCGCTCCAAACAATTGGCGAACCAGAACGGCGTCTCGTTGTTCGATGGCGGTCGCCAATTGTGATTCCAGAGATTCGGTCGAGTCGGACATGGGAGGGCTCGCAGGGGTTTGGGGGCGGGGGGCCATCAGGTTCGATACGGTTAGTTATCGCAGCCCGGCCCCAAAAAGCAAACCCGTGACCGAAGCGTGGGGACAGCCGTTTGCCGCGAGCTGAGGGGCATTGGATCATTGCAGGCATTTCATCATTCTGCCCCGAATCATTCTGCCATCCCTCTCCCGGGTCCCATCGATCTGCCGGGTCCGGTCGATTCAGTCCCCCATGAACATTTCCCCGAATCCGCCCAGCAGCGATCCCTCGCCCTTTCGGGTATTCCCGCCGCTGGGGATCGCGGCGGCCAGCCGTCCGGCGAACCGCGAGAACGGCAGGGATTGCAACCACACCGGCCCGGGCCCCCGCACCGTCGCCAGAAACAGGCCTTCGCCGCCGAAAAAGGCATTTTTCAGTCCGCCGACGAATTGGATGTCGTAGTGCACCGAGGGGCCCATCGCCATCAGGCAGCCGGTGTCCAGCCGCAAGGTTTCGCCATGCTCCAGTTCGCGGTACATCATCGTTCCGCCGGCGTGGATGACCGCGATGCCGTCGCCTTTCAGGCGTTGCATGATGAAACCTTCGCCGCCGAACAGGCCGGCACCGATTTTCTTTTGAAACGCGATGTCCACCGTGATCCCGCGGGCCCCGCATAAAAAGGCGTCTTTTTGGCAGATGATTTCGCCGCCCAATTGATCCAGGTGCAGGGGAATCATGCGTCCCGGATGCGGCGCGCCGAAAGCCACTTTGGCTTGTCCGCGGCCCTGATTGGTGAACGTCGTCATGAACAGCGCCTCGCCGGTCAGCGCACGTTTCCCCGCCGAAAGGACTTTGCCGAACAGGCTGCTGTCCTGCTTGGAGGGGTCGCCGAACACGGTCGCCATCTCGACCCCCTCGGTCATGTACATCAGGGCCCCGGCTTCGGCGATGGTTTGCTCCCCCGGGTCGAGCGTGATTTCGACGTACTGGGTTTCGTGGCCGAAGACTTCGTAATCGATTTCGTCGCTGCGGCGGTTGACGCCGTCGCCGGACTGGCCGCCGCGCATCGTCACCGGCGCCGTGCTCATTTCGACCTCGCCGGCGGAGAACCGGTCGTCGCCGTCGGCCGTCGAATCCATCGGAAAATCGCCGCCGGTCGTGCCTGCGGCATCGCTTCCGGGAACACGAAACGTCTGTCGGCAGGCCTTGCAATTGACCTGTTTTCCCGCCATTGAATCGTCCGCCTGGTAGTCTTTTCCGCACATCGGGCAATTAAATCTCACCGCTTTCTTCTCCTTCCATTCGTCTACGCGACGGTCATTTTTCTCTGGTCCAACGTCTGCCCCACCGGGCCCGTTTCCAGTTACCATAGGGCGCTGCAACTTACCATAGGGTTTGGCGAGCGATCTCCCATGTGCCCTCATTTGAACATCCACTCCGCGATCGTCGGCCGTGTTCACGCTCGCGACCGCGAATTTACATCCCTCGATTTCCACTCCCCCCATCATAAGGCAGTCCGATGACCCAGCGATCCAAATCGAAATCCGGCCCGCAGCGTCGCCAGTTCCTCAAGACCGCCGCGGCCGCCACCGCCGCCGCTTCGGTTCCGTATTTTTATTCGACGCCGAAAACTCTGGCCGACGAAACCAAGAGCAAGAACGATCGTGTCGCGATGGGCGTGATCGGCGCCGGCGGCATGGCCGGCGGCAACATGAACAGCGCCAAAGACTGGGTGGACGTCGTCGCCATCAGTGACGTGGACATCGGTCGCCTCCAGTCATTCAACCAGCGACACAGTGGCGGCAAGGCCGTGGAAGCGGTCGACTATCGCGAACTGCTGGACCGCAAGGACATCGATGCGGTCCACATCGCGACCCCCGATCACTGGCACACCAAACCGCTGATCGAAGCCATGCTGGCCGGAAAAGATGTCTACTGCGAAAAACCGCTCACGTTGACGATCGACGAAGGCAAGTTGATTCGCAAGGTCCAAAAGGAAACCGGTTGCATCGTCCAAGTCGGCACGCAACAACGCAGCACGTTCCATTTGTTTGTTAAAGCGATGGCGATCGTCAACGAAGGACGGCTGGGTAAGATCCAGGAAGTCCAAGCGGCCATCGGTGGTGCTCCCACCAGCCCGCCGATTCCCGTCGCCGAGGTGCCCGAGGGATTGGACTGGGACCGCTGGTTGGGACCGGCACCCTTGGTCGATTACCGCAACCTGCCAAGCCAAAAGAATCGCGGTCGCGGCAACACGAACTGCCACTATGAATTCCGCTGGTGGTACGAGTACAGCGGCGGAAAACTGACCGACTGGGGCGCACACCACGTCGACATCTGCAACTGGGCACTCAAGCTGAACGGCCAAACCGCCGGCCCGTTGTCGATCAGCGGCACCGCCGAGCATCCGGTCGAATTCAAAGACGGCATCCCGCAACAAAACGATCGCTACAACACCGCGACCTCGTTCCTGTTCAACGTGATGTACCCCGGCGGCACCAAGATGATCATCCGCAACGACACCGACAACGGCGTCTTGATCACCGGCGACAAGGGCAAGATCTTCGTCAACCGCGGCCGATTGGTCGGCAAGCCCGTCGAAGACTTGAAGGACAACCCGCTGCCCGAAGACGCGATCGCCAAGGTCTACAAGAACTTGCCGATGGAACGCAACGAACGCTCGGCCCACTGGGCAAACTTCCTGCACTGTGCCAAGGAACGCACCGAGCCGATCAGCGACGTGCACACCCACATGGAAATGCTGAACGTGTGCCACTTGGCCGGCATCAGCGCTCGGCTGGGCGGACGCGAGCTGAAGTGGGATGACCACAGCGAACAGATCGTCGGCGATTCGCAAGCCAACAGCATGCTCGCCCGGCCGTACCGAAGCGGCTACGAAATCGACATGGGCTAGTGCCGATGCAATCCGAAGACGCGATCGATCTGCGGCGTCAGCTACGCCTGACCTGGTTGTTGTTGACGGTCGTGGCCGTCGTCTTTGTCTGGCCGACCGTTCGCGTTTGGCTGGGGGTCGGCATGGCTGCCAGCGGCACGCCCCGCACGGTCACCCCGCGAGGTGAACTGGCCGAATTCGAACAGTCGACGGTCGAACTGTTCCGCACGGTCAGTCCGTCGGTGGTCTACCTGACGACCCGATCGCGCATCGCCAGCCCGTTTTCGCGGCGGGCGATCGAGGTCGACGCGGGGTCGGGCAGCGGTTTCATGTGGGACGAATTCGGCCACATCGTGACCAACTTCCATGTCCTGCAAGAAGCGTCTTCGGCCAAGGTCGTGCTGTGGGACCAATCGTCTTACGAAGCGACACTGATCGGCGGATCGGCCGACCACGACTTGGCCGTGCTCAAGATCAACGCGGCGGCGGCAAAGCTGCTTCCCGTTGCGATCGGCACCAGCGGTGACCTGTTGGTCGGGCAGGCGGTGTTCGCCATCGGCAATCCCTTCGGGCTCAATCAAACCCTGACCACCGGAGTCGTTTCCGCCAAAAGCCGCTCGATCGACAGCCCCACCGGGCGTTCGATCGAAGACGTGATTCAGATCGACGCCGCAATCAATCCCGGCAACTCCGGCGGTCCGCTGCTTGATAGCGCCGGGCGGCTGATCGGGGTCAACACCGCCATCTACAGCCCCTCGGGAACCTCGGCCGGCGTCGGGTTTTCCATCCCCGTCGACACGGTCAACCGGGTCGTGCCGCAAATCATCGCCAACGGTCGCTACGAGCCGCCACAGTTGGGCGTCCGCGTGATCGCCGAACTCAGCGATGCGGTCACACAGCGACTGGGCGTCGAGGGCGTGTTGATCTTTCACGTCGTCCCCGGCGGCCCGGCTGACCGCGCCGGGCTGCGGGAAACCGTGATCGGCCAGTCCAGCTTGGTTCGTCCCGGCGACATCATCCAAAAGATCGGCGACCGAACCGTCCGCGACATGAATGACATGCTGGAAGCCCTGGAACACTACGCCGTCGGCCAGACCGTCACCGTCGAGTACCTGCGAGAGGGCAAAACCGAATCGGTCGACGTCGTGTTGCAGTAACCGGGGGAATCCTGACTAGTCGTAGCTGCCTTCGCCAGAAGGTGGTTCCCCTGGGAGTTCCACGCTCTTGCGAGCGTAGCTACGGTCAACAAGCAATTGCCCGGCAGACCGGCCACCGAAACCCCACCCGCATGCGATTCCGCGGCGCCCACCCGCACCGTGGTCAGCCTCGTCGGATTGCCCTACACTGTTCGCCCCTCTCGACAGACCACCCTCCCCAGGACGCGAATTGATGAGCGAGAACTATCGCCCCGGAACCCTGGCGTTGCACGCCGGCCAAGAGCCCGACCCGACCACCAACGCTCGCGCGGTGCCGATCTATGCGACGACCAGCTACACGTTCAACGACACCGACCATGCCGCGGCGCTGTTCGGGTTGACCGAATTCGGGAACATCTACAGCCGGTTGATGAACCCCACCGTCGACGTGCTGGAAAAACGTCTGGCGGCACTCGACGGCGGCGTGACCGGATTGTGTTTTGCCTCCGGGCAAGCGGCGATCACGGCCGCCATCCTGACGATCGCCCACAGCGGGCAAAACATCGTCAGCAGCACGTCGCTCTACGGCGGCACCTGGACCCTGTTCACGCAAACGTTCAAGAACCTTGGGATCGAAGTCCGTTTCTTTGATCCCGATCATCCCGAACAGATCCATGAATTGATCGACGAGAACACGCGTCTGGTCTACATGGAATCGATCGGCAACCCCAAGAACGACGTGCCGGATTTCAAAGCCATCGCCGCTGCCGCGCACAGTGCCCCCCACGGCGCGATCCCGCTGCTGTGCGACAACACGGTGATGACTCCGATGTTGCTCAAGCCGATCGAGCACGGCGTCGACATCGTGATCTATAGCACGACCAAGTTCCTGGGCGGCCACGGCACACACATCGGCGGTGCGATTGTCGACAGCGGCAATTTCAAATGGGCCGATCAACCCGAAAAATGGCCAGAGTTCTGCGGGCCTTCGCCGTCCTACCACGGTGCGGTCTTCGAAGAACACCTGCGGCCGATGGGCAACATCGCCTACCTGATCCATGCCCGAACGCACTGGTTGCGCGACACCGGGGCGGCGATGAGTCCGTTTGCGGCATTCCTGTTCCTGCAAGGCTTGGAAACACTGCACCTGCGGATGCCCCGGCACTGCGAAAACGCTCAGAAGGTCGCCGAATTCCTGGAATCCAACGACGCGGTCGAGTGGGTCAACTACCCCGGACTGAAATCGCACAAGAACTACCAACTCGGCCAACAGTACCTGCCCCACGGCCAAGGCGCGATCATGGGCTTCGGCATCAAGGGCGGAATGGAAGCCGGGAAAAAATTCATCAACGCGTGCAAACTGTGCTCGCACCTGGCGAACATCGGTGACGCCAAGACGTTGGTGATTCACCCGGCCAGCACGACGCACCAGCAATTGACGCCGGAAGAGCAGGCCAAAGCGGGCGTCGTTCCCGAATACGTGCGTGTTTCCGTCGGCATCGAAGACGTCAATGACATCATCGATGACTTGAAACAGGCGCTCGCCGCGGCGACGTGAGCCAGCGCGATTCCACGACCGATTTGTTCGCCAGCACCGATGACGACCGCGTCGCCGGCCCGCTCAAGCACGTCCGCTCGGTCACCTTTGACGGCGATGTGCAGCTGGAACTCGGTGGGCGGCTGAGTAACGTCTGCTGCGCATTCGAAACCTGGGGCGCGCTCAACGCCGACGCCTCCAACGCTGTGCTGATCTGCCATGCCGTCTCCGGTGACTCGCACGCCGCGCGGCACGACCCCGGTGACGATCCGGGCTGGTGGGACGATCTGATCGGACCGGGCAAGCCGGTCGACACCGATCGGTTCTTCGTCGTGTGCCCCAACGTTTTGGGCGGCTGTCGTGGCACCACCGGCCCCGGCGACATCGACCCGCAAACCGGGCGTCCCTTCGGCGCCGATTTTCCGCGGATCACCGTCGGCGACATGGTCACCGTCCAGCGGATGCTGGCCGAACATCTGGGCATCACCCGCTGGCACGCCATCATCGGCGGTTCGCTGGGCGGCCACCAGGCGATGACCTGGGTCGCAAAGCATCCCCATTCGACTAACTTGTGCGTCGTCATCGCCTCCAGCGCCCGGCTGACCAGCCAAGCGTTGGGGTTTGACATCATCGGCCGCAACGCCATCCAGACCGATCCGCACTTTTATGGCGGGCAATACTACGACCAGCCCAAACGGCCCACCACGGGGCTGGCGATCGCCCGGATGCTCGGCCACGTCACCTACCTGTCGACCGAAGCGATGGAACAAAAGTTCGGATCGGATCGACACGACCCACGCGAGATCGCGACGATCTTTGAACAGCGTTTCAGCATCGGGTCGTACCTCGCCCACCAAGGCCAAAAATTCACCACCCGGTTCGATGCCAACAGCTACGTCACGTTGACGATGGCGATGGACCTGTACGACCTGGGCGCCAATCGGTTGCAGTTGATGGAAACCTTCAACGACGCCGACTGCCAGTTTTTGGTCGTCAGTTTCAGCAGCGATTGGTTGTTCACTAGCGATCAATCCCGCGACATCGTCAACGCGCTCACGGCGCTCGATAAACCGGTGTCGTATGCGGAAATCACCACGCCACGCGGACACGATTCGTTTTTGATCGCCGACGACATCGACCAGTACGCTCCGTTGGTCCAGGCCCGGCTGGGAGACATTGACACGACACCGGCATCGGTTTCCGAAGTCGAAAAATTGATTTTGGCCGAGATCCCCGACGGCGCTTCGGTGTTGGATCTGGGGTGTGGCGACGGTCACCTGTTGGCCGCGCTTCGCCAACGTGGCCACCAGAAACTGGTCGGTGTCGAAGTCGCACAGGACAGCATCATCAAAACCGGACACCGGGGGCTGCATGTCATCGACTATGACTTGAACAACGGACTGCCCGCCTTCATCGACAACCAATTCGACGTCGTCGTCCTGAGTGCGACGTTGCAAGCGGTCGCCAATGTGGAGACATTGTTCCAGGAAATGATTCGGGTCGGCCGGCGAATCATCATCAGTTTTCCCAACTTTGCCTATCGCAAGCTGCGCGAGGACTACGTCGTCCGCGGGCGGTCACCCAAAGCCCCCGGCGAGTTCGCCTTTGAATGGTACAACACGCCCAATCGGCGGTTCCCCAGCATCGCCGACGTGCATGACCTCTGCGATCAGATGTCCCTGCGTTTGGAGAAAGAGATCTACGTCGACGCGTCCCTGGGCAAACGAATCGACGCCGATGACGACCCCAACCTGAACGCCGACACCGCAATCCTGGTGATCGTGGGATAGGCTTCTAGCCTGTCAGTGCCGAATGACAGGCTAGAAGCCTATCCCACCGATTCACCCCCGAAACGAGGTGATCGGTGCATCAAACGGATCGGTGTTGATGTCCAGATCCGATTGAACCAAATCGGGCGGCACATCTCGCAAGAAATACGGTTGCGTGTTCGATCCGCCGGATTGATAGAAACGGTTGTGGTGTGGGACGTAGGCTCCGTGAGAACGCAGGGACCCGGTCAAAAACAACTCGTTCTGGGCGCGGGTCATCGCGACGTACAGCACCCGGCGTTCTTCCTCCTCCTTGTCATCATCACCGATGCTGCGGACGTGGGGATAGTTGCCCGGTTGGACGCCGATCAAGTAACACACCGGCGCCTCGGTGCCCTTGGCGCTGTGCACCGTGATCAGCGTCACCAAGTCGTCGATGTCTTCGTTGCTGGCTTCCGATTCGGTGATCGGATCCAGGGTGTACGTTTCCAGAAACTCGCCGACCGATGAATGTTTGGCCGCCAGACGACGCAACAGCTTGAAATCTTTGCTGCGTCGATCCCAGTCGTCATACTTCTTTTCCAGCAACGGCGTCATCTTGTCGGTCGCGGCCCCGATCACATCGCTGGGCCGGTCCCAGCATTTCAGGCACTCATCGATCGATTCGGCCAGCCGCGGATTGGTTTTGTAGCGGTCGGCTAATAATTTGCTAATGGCTTTGATGTCCGGCAAGGTCAACAGTGTGCCGATCGTATTGGCTGCCGTCTTTTCGCCGATTCGCGGCCACAGCGTCAAGTAACGCATCCAAGCCAGTTGATCGGCCGGGTTGTCGATCACCCGCAGCAGGCTGAGCAGATCCTTCACATGCGCCGATTGCAACAGTTGCGTCCCGCCGATGAACCGATAGGGGATGTCGTTTTCGATCAAGGCGGCTTCGACACTGCGGGCGGCCCAGGCGCTGCGTGTCAAAATCATATGCTCGCGCCAGGGATCGCCCTCTTCGTGTCGCTGCATCAAATCCGACGCCACCCAGTCCGCCTCCTCGAAGTCGCTGTCCACTTCGACCAAAACCGGTTTGATGCCGGGGCCGCGGGCGGCGTGGAGGTGTTTGTCATAGCCCAATGACGACTGGTCGAGCAGCCAATTGGACAGATCCAGAATCTCCTGGGTGCTGCGATAGTTCTGTTCCAGCTTCAACACCTGTGCCCCGGGAACACGCTCGGTGAAGGAGTGCACATTACGGAAATCGGCACCGCGGAATGCGTAGATACTCTGCGCGTCATCGCCGACACAAAACAATTTGGCCGGGTCGCGCATGCCGTCCAGGATCAACCACTGCAACGGGTTTGTGTCCTGCATCTCATCGACCAGGATGTGGTCATAGCGTGCTTGCAGCTTTTCCCGCACGATCCGGCTGCGGTGCAACTGCCGGGCAAACAGATGCAGAATATCGTCGTAGTCGAAGTAGCGGCACTCTTGCTTGCGTTTGGTGTAGTCCTGCAGGACGGCGCTGATCCGCTTGATCGCGTCTTCATCGTAATCGGTGAATTCGGCCAGGTATTCCGCGGTCGGACGGTTGGTGTTTCGCGCGTAGGAATAATAGTTCGCCAGCTCGGCCGACTTGGGGAACCCGGCGTCCTTGCCCACGATGTTGGCCCGGGCCAGTTTCATCAGCTGCAATTGGTCGTCACGGTCGATGATCGTCAGCGAACCGCATTCGAACAGATCCGGCCAGCGACGCAGGTATTGCAAACAGAAGTTGTGAAAGGTTCCGGTGGGCACGGTCTTGGCCGGGGAACCGATTTGCTGGGTCAACCGATGCCGCATCTCGCGGGCGGCGCGGCGGGTGAAGGTCAACAGCAAGATTCGCCGCGGATCGACGCCGGTCTGGGTCAGATGGGCGACGCGGGCGACGATTGTGCTCGTCTTGCCGGTCCCTGCGCCGGCCAGCACCAGCACGTCCTCCCCATCGAACTCGGCGGCACGTGTTTGCTCGGTATTTAGTTCCATCACATCCCTTCCCACGCGAATTCGATTGCCAAATCTCAGGCTATCGGTTCCCCCCGTTTTTTTCAAGCGTCGCGTTTTTTCAGGCGTCGGGCGATCTCTCGCGCCTCGTCGTCGGCGTCAAAGTCGGGGTTCGGCTCGGTCGGTACCGGGGCGCCGGTCGATTCTCGCCAGGCCTTCAGCAACCCGTGCAATCGCTCGCGCTGCCGCGGATGCGTTTCGGCCAGATTCGTCGATTCCCCCGGATCGGCTTGCAAATCGTACAGTTCCAAACCGCCGTCTTCGAAATATTCGTGCAGTTTCCATTTCCCGTTGCGGATGACGCTGCAGGGCCGCGAGCGATACAGCACATCGCGTTGCTCGTCGCTGCGCTGGTAGCTTTGCAAATACGCCGGGAAGTGCCAGAACAGCGAGCGGGACTGGAACTCGGAATCGGGCTTGCCGGCCAACAGCGGGCAAAGGCTGATGCCGTCGAGCGGTTGATCGGGCAGCGTCGCCCCGGTCACTTCACAGAACGTCGGGAACAAGTCGACGTTGATCACGGGGGCGTCGCAGGTCGTCCCCGGCTTCGTTACGCCCGGCCAAACAACAAACATCGGTTCGCGAATGCCGCCTTCGTAGTAGGTCCCCTTGTAACCCTTCAGAGGTTTCATCGACGTCGCCGGGCCATAGCCACCGTTGTCACTGGTGAACACGATGATCGTGTTTTGGGTTTGCCCCAGTGAATCGATCGTGTCGACGATCCGTCCGACGCCCCGATCAACACTTTCGATCATCGCCGCCATCACGGGATGATCGTGCAGCTGGCCGGGCTGTTTCTGCTGGTACTTTTTCACCAGTTCCGGCTCGCCCTGGATCGGCGTGTGCACGGCGAAGTGGGTCAGGTACAGAAACCACGGCTGGTCGGATGGTTGGCCGATGAACTTGATCGCTTCATCGGTCAAGCGATTCGTCAGGTATTCGTCCTTGGGGGCGTCGGCCAATTCGGGGATGTCGCCGTGTGGGGGGAAGTAGCCCCGTGGCGGGCTTCCGCTGTGGGTGCCGGCGAAATTGAAATCGAACCCGTACGGGATCGGGTCGTCGCTGAGATGCCATTTCCCGATCGTACCGGTCCGGTAACCCGCCTCGCGGACACAGTGAGCCCACGTGCGAATATCGGTTCGCAACGTGTCGGTACCCGGGATGTGCATCAAGCGGCCGTGTTTTCGTTTGCCCCGCCGCGACGTTCCGACGTTATAGATCTCGTGACGCGGTGAATACTGCCCCGACAACAGGCACGCCCGCGAGGGGGCACAATTTGCGGCACCGGCGTACGCATCGGTGAACACCATGCCGCGCGCGGCCAGTGCGTCCAGATTCGGCGTCTCGTAGAAATCGCTGCCCATGAAACCGGCGTCCCGCCAACCGAAATCGTCCAGGAAAATGAACAACACGTTCGGCTTGTCGGCGGCTCGGGCGATCACGCCTTGGCTGACCGCGGATACCACAATGACGCAGCAATAGACGACGGAGACAAGCTTGAATGGCATGGCGCAGATCATTTGGGAGGGACGAGGCTCTGTCGAAGCGGGTGACGAGGATCAATGATAGCCTGTTGACAGGATCGCGGGCGCACCTCAATCCGACACACCGGGTGAAACTCAGGAGACGACGCACCGATTCGGGGGCAATGCCAAGCCCATTGTAGAACCGTTGTCCCAACTGTTCCCCCGCGGCCCAATGTAGAACCGTTGTCCCCAACTGTTCCCCCTCAGCCGCCCGCGGCTGACCCGGCATCCTCTGCCCGCTGCGCGGACTCCTCCGGAGTCGGTGCAACGCAGCAATCAGGCGCCGGGGGTGAAGCCCCGCGGTGGGCGCTGGGGGAAATAGGACCAATGCGACGTAGGGGACAAATGGGACCGGGCAGTGGTCGAGGGAACACGCCGTCCTATCGGTCGCGTGGGGCCCATTGGTCTCATTGGTCCTATTTTCCCACCCGTCCGGTCGCCGCCGCGTGCCCGCCACCCACCATTCAGACGCTCAGCGACGGCCCCTCCGGGGCGGACGCGCCGGCTTTGCACACCGGACTCGTCGTCGGCGGTGGCAAGCAGAAACGCCCCACAGCGTCGCTGCCAAAAAGGCGACCGAGCCGGGTTCGGGAATCGCCGTGATCCTAAAGACGCTTTTTTCCGATCCGTTTGGCGACGAAAACTCGGGGTTGACCAACATCGTCACCGACTCGCCCGACGCCCGGACGGCGATCGAGGTCGTCCGCGTCGCACTGCCGTCGTCGCGACCAAAGATGTCCAGCGTGACCGTGTCGCCGGGCTGCATACCGAGCCCGCTGTAGTCAAACGTCAACGTGCCGACGGCAAACGGATCCGTCGTGGTGATTTCATAGGGAATCGGCTCATCCGGCAGATAGGAGTCCAGCACGATTTGCGATTCGAACCCCGATGACCCGCTGCCGAATTGTTGCCCGTCATGCCACGGGGCGAATTGTGGCCGAGCGTCGAAACGAACCCGAGAGTAGTCGGTCAGTGCCGCTGCATTGATGGTGCTTTGGACGATGTCCAAATTGATCAGCTCGATCACATCGCCGATCGCATCCGCCGTCCCCGCAAGCACCAAGTCGCTCTCGAATCGTTCTCCCGCGGCGGCTCGTGAGGGGGTGAGGTGGGCGACAATGACGGCCGGGCAACGGCGCGCGTCCAACCACGCCACCCAGCTCCATGCCACCAGACCGATCAGTGTGCAGCAAAAACATCGGCGATCAAGCATTCGGTCAAGCACCGGCCCGCGGGTTCGTTGAAGTCAGAGTCGCCAATGCTAAATCCAGCGGGTGTCAAAAGCAAGCTTGCAATCGGTGGCGGAACCACTAACCTGTGGGGGTCGCAGGGATGGGCTGACGCGACAATAACGGGGGGCACGCGATCGTCGGTCTCTGTCCTTGCACGCGTGAATCGAACAGACAGCGGATGCGATTCACGCCGATGGTGCTTCGTTTGCGTTGCTCGCCCTTTGCGACCCTATTCCCATCTCTCGGCCGGGAACGCTACAAGGGTCACACGCTTTTCGGTAGCCTTTCACCGTTCCAGTGCCGAATCGACTTGAAAGGCAGCATTGATGGCACGGAAACAGGACCGGTCGCGGCGGCGGCCGGGGTTTGGACACCGATGGCGGGACCGACGCCGGACCGCCGTGGCCAGGAAGGCTCGGAAACGTATCAGCCAGGGGCTGGTTCGACCACCGTTTGAAACACTCGAAGCCCGACATCTGCTGGCGACCCTTCACTGGGACGGCGGCGGCGATGGAACCCGCTGGCATGATCCCTTGAACTGGGACGGCGATGCGTTGCCGGGACTCGCCGACGATGTCACGATCGACGATCTTTCGCGTGACCTTGTCGTCCGCATCGACGCCGCCACCGAAGTCGCTTCGATCGTCTCCACAGAACAACTGCATCTGGTCGGCGCGGAACTGAAGACGACGTCGCTGGTCGTCGACGAGTTGACGCTGCAAGACGCCACGCTGCGTCCGCGCGAGAATGCGACGCTTTCGGCCACCATTGCCGATCGACTGACGATCGATTCCGCGTCCAGCCAATTCATGATCCTGGGCAACCTGCACGTCGACGGCGACCTGATCCTGCAGTCGCCTGTGCACCTGGTCGCCGAGGGAACCCAGGCCAGCCTTCACGTCGACGGCGATGTCGATTTGGGTCAGGCCAGTCTGACCGCTCGCGACGGCGGCGTGATCTCGTTTCCGTCCGTTCAAAGCGATCGGCATCGCTCGACGGGCAACAACCAATGGCGACAGTTTCTTGCCAACGGCGCCGGCAGCCGAATCGAACTCGGCGGCCTGCGATCCCTGACCGGCGCCACCCACTACAACTCCACCACCACCTACCAAGCCGACGGTGGCGGCGTGATCGACCTATCCGGCGTGCAGTCGGTGATCGACCCGGTCCAAGGGGACACGCGGCGCCGATCGTTCACCTTCCTCGCGGCCGATGCCGGCAGCCGCATCGATCTCTCCAGCCTGACGTCGGTCATCGACCAAAACTCGGACCAGCGGACAAGCTTTTCGGCAACCGACGCCGCGACGATCAATCTCGCCGCTTTGACCGATGCCCGTGGCAGCCGTTTCGTTGTTGACGGCACGGGCAACCTCGCGGTCGATTCCTTGCGGTCACTGAACGAATCCGAATTGATCGTCCGCGCGAGCGACGTGACGCTGTCGCAGCTGACCTCGGCGGGCGGAACCACCTTTGATGTCGCCGCCGCTCAGCTCGCGCTGCCCCTGATCGGTGAACTTCAAAGCGGAGCGATCGTCGTCGACGAGGGGGCCGTCTTTTCCGCGCCGCAGCTGGACAACATCGACGGAACCGACCTGGTTGCCCGCGGCGGTGTCACGTTGTCGTTGCCCGGCATCACCCACTACCGACACCTCGGCGACACATCATCGGTCGATCGGTCCTGGTCGGCCAGCGGATCCGGTTCGCGGCTTGAACTGCCCCATCTAACGGCGGTCATCGGCGGGCACGGTTACAACAACGATCACAACATCCACGCCGATGACGGCGGAGTGATTTCGCTGCCGGCGGTCACACAGTTGGTCGACGAACCGACCGGCGACCTGAACTTCCGCTCGTTCGACATCCTCGCCTCGGGAACGGACAGTCGCATCGAATTCGATGCGTTGACGTCGATCATCGACCGCAACGGCAACGGGCCCGGCCAGCATTCCCGAATCGACGCCGAGGCCGGCGGTGAGATTCTCGCTCCGGCACTGCAATACTTGCGCGGCACCGAAGTCAATGCGGACACCCCCGGTGACATCGATGTCGCGCTTCTTGCCGCGATCGAAGACGGCATGGTGACGATCGATGGTCGACCGGGCGACTTCGAACAACTGGTGTCAATCACAAACTCGCATTTGGCGTTGTCCGCGACCGACGCAAGGCTTCCGCAAATCACGCGGTTCGAACACAACTTGCTCGAGACCGACGCGGCGGCAACCGTCGCGATGCCGTCGGTGTCCAGCATCGACGGATCAAGTCTGCGCGCTCTCGGCGGAACCGAAATCGAGTTGCCGCAAATCCAGTCCTACGACTTTGCGACGACGGAAATTAATTCATTCGCGTCTTGGATCGCCGAAGGGGCCAACAGTCGCATCGATCTGTCCGGGCTGCGCTGGATCCGCGGCGCGACCGAATCCGGCGCGCAGCTCGGCGTCGAAGCGACAGCGGGTGGACACGTCGATTTGCAAAACCTGGTGCAAGTCGTCGATCCGACCGACGGCAACACGAGCGGCCGGCGTTTCACCTTTTCCGCCGACGGAACCGATTCACAGCTCCGGCTCGGTTCGCTGGTCAACGTCGTCGATCGCAATGAAAACGTCGTCTCTTCGCTGACCGAGACCTCCGGCGGAGAAGTCATCGCGCCCGCGCTGACCGCGCTCATCAATACCACGTCGACGATCCAGGCGGGTGATCAAACGTCCGACGCAAGCCGACCGGCACCCGTGCAACCGAGCCCGGACGCTGACGCGAATCGGCCGATGGCAACGGAGCATCAACCCTCCGCGGCTGCCCCGCCATCCTCCAGCGAATCCATTCCCAGCGCTCGAACCGTCACCTGGATCGGCGGCGATGGGAACTGGGATGATCCGTCCAACTGGGGCGACGGAGTCGTCCCGGGGCGCCTGGATGATGTCGTCCTTGCGGTCGCCGGCGTTACCGTCACCATCGACGACGGCGACAAGGTCATCCGCAGCATCCAAGGTCCCGGCGGACTGAACCTAATCGGCGGCTCACTGACCGCCACCGCGGACTCGACCCTCTCCGGCCCCTTCAACCTGTCCGGCGGTGCCACGCTTGTCGCCCAAGGCCCCGAGGCGTCGCTGGTCATCGACGGCACGCAAGCCATCGACGGCGGCAACCTGCGTGTCGAAGACGGCGGCGAACTGATTTTCAATCACCTGACCACCTACCATCACGCCGCGACGGCCAACAATGTCCAGCGAAATTGGATCGTCCAAGGTGCCGGCAGCCGCTTGGTGTTTCCGTCTTTGCAAACGATCCATGGCGGCACCAACTACGGAAACCGACTGAACATCCAAGCCCATTCCGGCGGGCACATCGATCTGGGGACCGTGACACAGATCGTCGATGATGACGGAGGCAACACCGCGCGCCGTGGGATCACCTTCGTCGCCGAAGACGCCGGCAGTTCCATCGACCTGCGTTCTTTAACGTCCTTCAGTGACCGTGCGACGTTGCCCGATGACCCGCTGTCCTATTCCAATCTCATCGCCCGTGGCGGAGGCGCGTTCACGCTCCATTCACTTGAAACGCTCGATGGCGTTGCGGTTGCCCTCGACGCCGACAGCCACGTTCCGCTTGCCGCCGTGACGACGTTCGATCGCGGACGGCTCGACGTGACCGGCCAAACCGTCACACTGCCGGCGCTATTGTCTGCCGATGAAACCTTCTTGCAGTCCGACAACGGTTTCATCGACACCGCCGCGTTGACCTTGTTGACCCGCGGCGGATTGCGGTTGCTTTCCGGCGGTCGAATCAACACCAGCCTATTGGCAACAATCGATGGGACCAGCATCGATGTCGCCGACGGTATTGCGCTGTCGCTCCCTTTGGTGACGACGTATTCGCACGCGACCACCGATAGTTCCCAGACGCGGACGCTGATCGCATCCGGCAACGGCAGCCGACTTGAGTTTCCCAATCTGGCTCGGGTCGAAGGCGGTTCCTCGTTTCGATCCCAACTCGTGATCGACGCACATGACGGCGGTGCGATCGATCTGTCTGGTGTAACAGAGATCACCGAGCCCGCCGGCGGAAACACTTCCGGCCGGGCCGTGCACGTTTCGGCCGACGGCCCACTGAGTGTGATCGATCTGTCATCGCTGGCCACCTTCACCGACCGCGGTGAATCGCCGGCCTCCCAGAACGCCGCCGGCGGCCACTCGTCGCTGACCGTCACCCGCGGCGGCGCGATCCTCGCCCCCGTGTTGGCGTCGCTGACCGGAGTGCGAATCTTTGCCGATGCGGGCAGCTCGTTTTCATGCGCCTCGATCACCGATGCAACCAACAGCGTCTTGCACGCCGTGGGCAACGGGCCGCTTTCGTTTTCAGCCCTCACCACCGCCGCCGGCACCGCGATTCGGATCGACGGGCACGCCGCCGCACTGCCGGCACTGACCGATCTTTCGGCAGGCGAACTCTCGCTCGCTGGTGGCGGCACGGCGACCGCGCCGCTGTTATCGGGCATCGACTCGGCAACCCTGATCGCCCGCGATGGCGTCACGCTCGCCCTCCCCTCGGCCACGTCCCTTCACCACGCGACCACGGCTCCGAATCAAACCGCGATGCTTCGTGCCGAAGGCTGGGGCAGCCGCATTGAGCTTGCCGCGGTCACGGAAATCGTCAACGGCGACGATTACAACGCACGCATTTTCATCGACGCCTTGTCCGGTGGCGCTGTCGATCTGTCCGGGGTTGAATCGATCCAAGACCCGGACACCGGCAATGCGTCTCAACGGAGGATCGAATTGCTCAGCGAGGGCGTCGGCAGTCAGATTCGATTGGGCCAACTACAAGCCTTTGTCGACCATTCCTCCGGCTCGCTGACCGGGTCGGATCGTTTCTCGACCATTCATTCACGCTACGGCGGAACGATCGATCTGGGCAGCAGCGTTCCCGGTGGCAGCGTTCCCGGTGGCAGCGTTCCCGGCGGCACGACACTCGGCGGCGTCCACTTGACGGCCGGACCCTCCGGATCGATCAACGGCAAGTTCGCGTTGGAATCGGATTCGGTCCTGACCGGCAACGGCCACGTGCAAGCGGACATCGTCGTTGCGGGATTGGTCGATCCAGACCACAAACTGATCGTCGACGGTTCGTTGACGCTCGCCGCCGGTGGCCAGTTGAACTTGGACATCGGCGGAGTGACGCCGATCGACGAGCACGACGTGTTGGAAATCACCGGCGCCGTCACGCTCGATGGCATCATCCGAACCACCCGTGTCAACGATCACCGTCCACAACCGGGCGACGGCTATGTCGTGATGACCTACGCGTCGCGCAGCGGTTCGCCCGACTACACCGGACTTGACTTCGGCAGCCAAGTTTTGACGCCGGAATTATCGCCGACGGCACTCGGATTCGTCACGGGGTTCTCCAGCGGTGCCGCAGTCGTCTCGATCACCGCCTCGGACAGCGCGATCGATCCCGACGGTCCTTTCGTTGTCATCGAGTTCAGCGAGCCGATTGATCGTGATTCGTTGACCGCAGACGACGTCGCGTTGGTCGGACCGGCCAATGGGGCGCTCGCGATCGAATCGATCCTGCCGGTGCTCGGATCCGATCACCGATTCATCTTGCGTCCGGAAATGGACTCATTCGTCAACGGGGACTACTCGCTGACCATCGGCCCCGACGTGCTCGATTGGGGCGGCAACCCGATGAATCAAGACGGCGACGAAGTCAACGGCGAACCGGTCGAGGACCAGGCATCCGGACTGTTTCACTGGGCATTGCCGGATCTGGCGTTGGACGGAAATGTCTTGCCGACCGACGCAACCGAGTTTTTCTTCGGCGCCGACGTGTCGTTACTGTTCGAGATCAAGAACGAAAGTACCGCTGCGGCGGGCGGCAGTCCCTGGACCGATCGAATTTACCTATCAACCGATCCCGTCCTGGACGCCGGCGACTTGCAGCTTTACGAATCGGTTCGCAGCGCATCGCTCACCGCCGGCGAATCCTATCGGCACGACATCGATGTTTTGCTGCCGCTGCTCCAGTCGCTTGAGAGTGGCACGTACTACTTGATCGCTTCGATTGATGACGACGGCCAGATTCATGAAAGCGACGAAGTCAACACGTTTGTTTCTGCGCCGCTCGCGTTGACGGTTCCGCCGCTGGTCGACTTGTTGCCGACGTCGATCAGCGGACCGGCAACCGGTCAACCGCGGACCGCGAGTGTGTTCACCTGGACGGCGATCAACCAAGGCGACGCGGCGACGCCCGACCGCTGGTTCGATCGCGTCTACTTGCAATCGGTCGCGGCTCCCGAAATCTCACATCTGGTCGGAGGCGCTTTCCAAGCCGACGTGGTCGCGCCAGGCGAAAGCTATCTGTCGATGATGACGATCGACTTGCCAAACCTGGACGACGGCGAGTATCGCATCATCATCGTCAGCGACGACACCGGGCGGTTGTTCGAAGGGCCGTACGAGTCGAACAACCGGCTGGTCGGTGACACGATCCAGATCAGTCACCCCGACGTAGTTGCGACCAACTTAGCCGTGCAGACCGCGACCAACTCCGGGCAAACCCTGCCGATCAGCTTCGAATTTGCCAACCAGGGCTCGGGCGTCGCGTCACAGTGGCAACAACGCATCTATTTGTCGGACGACCTGACTGTTTCCGCCGACGACGCCTTGATCGATCAGTTTGAAATCTTTCAGTCGCTCGCGCCCGGGCAAACCCGCAGCATCAACCGCGAATTGACGATCCCCGTCCATCTGCAGGGTGAAAAGCATCTGTTGGTCGTCACCGATGCCGCGAACGAACTCGGCGAACGGCCCGATGGTGAAGCCAACAATCTGACAACCGCACCGATCACCGTCACGCTTTCACCCTACGCCGATCTTTCGGTGAGCAATGTTTCCGGGCCGGCACAGGTGCTGGGGGACCCTGCGCAGCTGACGGTCGGCTGGACCGTTTCCAACATCGGCACCGGCCCCGGACTGGTGGATCGATGGACCGATGCAATCGTGCTCAGTCCCAATGACGTTTTCGGCGACGATGATGATGTTGTGGTTGCGATGTTCCAGCAGACGGGGTTCCTGGACGTCGGAGGTTCTTACGCACGCAGCGAAACGGTTTTGTTGCCTGCCGGGGTTAGCGGACGATTCAACGTGATGGTCCGCAGCGACTTTGGCGATCGGGTGTTCGAAAACGGCAACGAGGCGAACAACGATGCCGCCCACGCCGGCGTGATCGATATCATGCCGGTCCCGTATGCGGATCTGGTCGTTGCCGACATTGACATCCCGCTGCCGGTCAACTCCGGATCCGTTGCCCGTGTCTCGTGGGCGGTCGAAAACGCTGGGATCGGGATCACCAACCGCGGCGATTGGTACGACGTGGTTTATCTGGCGACCGACCCCGCCGGAACACAGGCCGTCGAGGGTACCGAAACGCGTTTCCAACACTTCGGTCAACTCGCTCCGAGCGATCGCTACACTCGGACCGGCAATCTGATCGTGCCCGATGGATTGTCCGGTAACCACTACTTGATCGTTCACACGGCGGCCGACGATGGACCGTACGAGTTTATCTTCGACGACAACAATCGGGCGACCGACACGTCGTTTCCGATCACCTTGTTGCCGTCGGCGGATCTGGTCGTCAGCGAGATCGTGGCGCCGAGCGTCGCTCAAGAAGGAACGCTGGTCGACGTCGGCTGGACAGTCACCAACAGCGGCGACGGCCTGGCATCGGGTGGCTGGATCGACCGAGTCTATTTGCAACCGGCCGGCGATCCCGACGCGGAAATCATCCAACTGGGAACGTTCCCCTTCGTCGATCCCATCCCGCCGGGCCAAAGCTACTCACGCAGCGAATCGATCCGCATTCCGATCCAGGCGGCGGGTGCCTTCAATCTATTCGTCCGAACGAACCATGGCGATTTGGTTTACGAAGGCACCGCAAACGCCAATAACACGACCGCCCGGCCGATCACCGTTGACGTTCGACCGCGAGCGGATTTGCAAGTCGACTCGATCACCATCCCCGAGCGGTTGTCCGCCGGAGCGACGTTGGCTCCCCAATTCACCATCGTCAATCAAGGCGCCGTCGGAACGGGCAGTATCGGATGGGTCGATCGCGTTTATCTGTCGCTCGATCCGGTCATCGACCCGGCTGACATTCTGATCGGCGAACTCGATCACGGCTCAGCCTTGGCGGCGGGCCAGCGTTACAGCACCGAAGCGGGCAGCGTGACGATCCCGATTCGCTATCGCGGTGACGTCTATGTGATCGTCCAGACCGACGCAAGAGATAACATCGCCGAATGGCCTAACAACCAAAACAACCTTCGTTACCAATCGATCTTTATCGAACCCGAACCGCTGGCCGATCTGGTCGTCAGCGATGTGGTCGCGCCCGGCCAAGTCGTCGCCGGAGCCGAGATTCCCATCCGCTACACCGTCACCAACCTGGGCAGCGGCGCAACCCACGGCGACGCTTGGGCGGAAAACGTCTGGCTGACGCGAGACAAAAATCGCCCCCACCCCGGGCAAGGCGACTTGCTGCTGCGAACGACCACCCACGTCGGATCATTGGATCGCATGGCCGGCTATGAAACCGAGACGACGATCCGCATCCCGTTGCAACTGGAATCGGGCCACTGGTTTGTGACGCCTTGGGTCGACCCGCTGGGTGTCGTTCCCGAAGACACGTTGGCGTCGAACAACAACCCCGACGATCCCAACAACGTCGACAACAACAATTACAAAGCGCGGCCGATCCAGGTGCTCGGGGCACAACCGGACTTGGTCGTCAGCGAGATCGTCGCACCGACGGTTGCAAGCGGCGGTGATTCCGTCACGATTTCCTGGACGGTCGACAACCTTGGATTGGCCGATGCCCTGCCGGGCGGTTGGATCGATCGCGTCTATCTGAGCGACCATCCCGATCCCAAATCCGACGCCGCGAGGACGTTGTTGTTGGCTGAAAAGAAACGCGACTTGCCGCTCGCCAAAGGCGCCTCCTACACCGCTTCGGTCGACGTCGATTTGTCACCCTCGGCCGCGGGCAGCTACATCGTCGTCATCACCGACGACGACCTGCCGCCGCAACCCTCGATCGATCTGTCCCGCTTCTTCGCCGCCGCGACCGCTGCCGAAACGTTTGCCCCGGTGATCGAAGTCGATGAAACCAACAACGTCACCGCGATCGCGACAACCATTCATTCGGCCGCAGCTAATTTGAAAGTCGTCGGCTTCGATCTGCCCGCCGATGCGAGGTCCGGCGAAGAAGTGACGTTGCGCTACACCGTCGAAAACATCGGCCAGCATCCCGTTTGGAGCGGCACGACGTACTGGAAAGATTTCTTGTGGCTCTCGCCCGATCCCACGTTCATTCGCGAGCGGGCGTCCTATCTGGGGGCATCGATTCTCGCGCCGGCCGAAACGATCGATCCCGGTGATCAATACACCGTCAGCTTCACCACGACCCTGCCCCAAGGCACCGGCGGTGATTATTCGTTGTGGGTGCACTTGAATGCCAACAACGACCAGTCGCCGTTTCTGTTTCCCTATCAATCGCGTCGTCTGTTGACCGACTGGTACCCGGCCGACGAAGGCGACAACACCCAGTGGCGGTCTCATTTCGGGCATTGGGCATTCGACGATCCCTCCGACAACCTGGCCCGCGCCGACTTGTCGATTCAATATGACGAAGCCGATTTGACGGTAACCGATTTTCAGGCGCCCGCCGGTGCAAGTTCCGGTGAAACGATCGAATTGGTTTACGCGGTCCAAAACACGGGCAACCGGGCAACGCGAGTGGATTCGTGGGCGGATCGTGTTTTCTTGTCCCGTGATGCATCGCTGGACAATTTGGACACCCAAATCGCATCGGTTTCGCACCGCGGTTCGCTCGATCCCGGCCAGTCGTACACGGGCCGCGTGTCGGTTCAGATCCCCGACGGCATCGAAGGCGATTTCCATCTGCTGTTGTTCACCGATTCGGCGGCCATGCGCGATCGATCGGGGCGACCGAGCGACATTGGTTTTCGTCGCGTCGGGATCGAATTTGAACTTCCCGGCGTGCTTGCCCCGTGGGACTTGGCATCCTCGGCGGCGCGTGAATCGGCGCGCGGCGACGTCGCGGAGTATCAATCCGAAGGCAACAACATCGCGGTGCGCAGTCTGCCGGTGACGTTGTCCGATCTGCCGGACTTGCAAGTCGCGTCCGTCACCGCGCCCGACCGCGCGACGCGGGGTCAAGAAATCGATGTCACCTACACCGTCACCAACCACGGCGGAACGACGGTCCAGGGGCAACGCGAATGGATCGATGGTGTTTATCTGTCGCGGGACAGGTTCTTGGACCTGCATCGCGACCTGTATTTGGGATCATCGACGCACGAAGACGGCTTGGTCGGGGACGCTTCGTACACGAACACGTTGACCGTGTCGTTGCCGCCCGGGTTGCTGGGACCATACTACGTGTTTGTCGTCACCGATCCCGATCGATCACGCCCGACCGGCGATGTGTTCGAAGGTCCCCGCGAACGCAACAACGACGCTTCCCCGCCGATCCCGATGGTCATCCAATTGCCCGATCCGGCGGACTTGCAAGTGACCGCCGTCGACGTCCCGCCGGACGTCACCGCCGGCACATCGGCCCAGATCACTTGGACGGTGACCAACACCAGCGACGTCACGGTCTCCGGCCGTTGGTCCGACAGCGTGTACTTCAGCAGCGACGCGACCTGGGACATCGACGATGCGGCGGTCGGACGCGTGGAATTTCGTGGAACGTTGGCCGCCGGCGAAAGTTATACGTCATCGGCGGAGATCATCACGCCGTCGCTGACCCCCGACAGCTATCGAGCCATCGTCCGCAGCGACATTTTTGATCAAGTCTACGAGGACGTCGGGGAAGGCAACAATCAGACCGCATCGGCATCGACGATGCATCTGGTCGCTCCTTCGTTGACCTTGGGCGTGCCACGGGACAGCACGTTGTCGACGTCCCAGCAACGGCTGTTCGCGGTGGACGTCCCCCCGAATCGAACCTTACGGGTCACCGCAATCGCCGCCGACGATTCGATTCATGAAGTGTTCCTGCGACACAACCAAGCGCCCACGGCGCGGTCCTTCGACGCCTCGTCCGGCGGCGCACTGTCCGACACCCCCGCGGCGATCGTCCCGACCACCGACGCGGGAACCTACTACGTCCTGATCAGTGGTTTTTCGACCGAACAAGACGATTCGCCCCTAAAAGTTCTGGCCGAGTTGTTGCCGCTGGCGATCACCGACATCCGCACCGACATCGGCGGCGATTCGGGACTGGTGACGACGACAATTTTCGGCGCGGGATTCCATCAGGACGCGATCGTCAAATTGGTCCGCCCGGGGTTTGCCGAATTCGTTCCGGCGGCACAAAACCATGTCTCCGCGTCGCAATTGATCGCCACCTTCGATCTGCAAGATGCACCGCACGGGTTGTACGACGTCCACGTGATCAACCCGGACGGCGAAATCGCGATCGTACCGTATCGCTTTCAAGTCGAACGAGCCATCGAACCCGAAGTGACCGTCGGCATCGGCGGCCCACGCTACGTTTTGGCCGGCGACAACGGAACCTACAGCGTCACGCTGGAAAACACCGGCAACGTCGACGCACCGTACGTGTTCTACAACGTCGGGATTCCCGAACTGGGGATCAACCAAAACGTCTACAACCTGCCCTACAACCATTTCACGTCCAACCTGCGTGGCGGGATGGAGGGTTCGTTTGCGGATCTGCCCTGGGCCGAACTCGATTCGGCGGTCAACCTCGACGGGCACGTGACCGCTGCCGGCTACCTGTTGGATCATCCGGCCGATGGGTTCGCCGGATTCACGTTCCAAGTCCAAACGTATCCGGGACTGCGTGAATTGCACGACCATGCCTGGGACGCGTTCAAGGCAAAGATCTACGAAGCGATCCCGCAATATGCCGCGACAGACTTCTTGGCCGACGGGCCGGAATCGCTTGACAAGATCTCGCCCGGCCTATCACTGGTCTGGGAAGCCTTCGGTGCGGTGCCGGATTTGTTGATCCAGCCGCTGATCCCGTTCCAGTTCCACGTCGTCGCGTCGGCAACCTCGATGACGCGGGACGAGTTCCTGCGACATGCGCTCGACCAGGCCGATCAACTTCGCCAAGGCATCCTGGCCGACGAACACGCCGACGCGGCACTGGTCAATTTGGCCGGCGAACCCGAAGCGTGGCGATCACTCTACATCAGCTACCTGACCGAAAGCGGAACACTGCGCGCCGTCGATGCGCCCCCGCCGACGCGACGCGATCAAGAACTGACCAGTTTGATGGCCACCCTGGCCGGCGCCGTGTTGACAGGCCCCGGCGGCGACCAAGTCATCGCTAGCGGCGACTTGACGGATTTCTTTGAGGACGTGCGGCGATGGTATGGACATGACCCGACCATCCAGGCCGCGATCGATCCCAACCAAGTCAACTTCACCTCCGATTCGCTGTCCTTCCTGGGCATCCTGCAAAGCCCCAATCCGGTCGCGGCTCTGCCGACGCTGGATGATTACGACTTGGCCCTCGATGCGAACACCCATTTTCAAACCATGCGCGTCTATGTGCCGTGGGTGCCGTTCGGCAATCGCGGCGCGGGGATTCCGGCGGAGTATCAGATCAGCGGGATCACGCCGAACGATGAAGACGTCTTCTTTCCGCTGAACTTGCAGGGGTACTACGATCAGGAAGACGCCAGTACCGGGGCGGTGTCCCAGACGGGGCCTTTCACGCTGGAAACCGGGGGCTACGTGCCGGCCGGCCAACCGCTGCCGTTTACCGTCCACTTTCAAAACGATCCCGGCACGACCAACGATGCCAACGAAGTCCGCGTCGTCGTTCCGCTGGATGATGCCGTCGACCCCCGCAGTTTCCGACTCGGTGACATCAAGATCGGTGACATCACCATTCGCGCCCCCGAGGGAAGATCGCTTTACCAGGGCGAATTCGATTTCCACGACAGCCTTGGGTTTAACCTGCGAGTCAGTGGGGGAATCGACGTCAAGTCCAGCGCCGCGACGTGGTTGATTCAGGCGATCGATCCGCTGACCGGCCAGGTCCGCACCAGTCGCGACGGCGGATTGCTGCCGCCCAACAATGCCCGCGGTCAAGGCGCCGGTTTTGTTTCTTACAGTGTCCAGTTGGCCGACGCGGTCGAAACCGGTCAGACGGTCAAAGCGCGGGCTCGGGTGATCTTGGACAACGCGCCGCCGGAGGACGCCGCCGCGTTGACGTACACCATCGATGCGTTCGCGCCGACCAGTCAGATCGACGTCACGGCGCTCAATGACCAAAACGATTTTCGAATCCGTTGGAACGCGACCGACGACGAAGGCGGCAGCGGGTTTCAACACGTTTCCTTGTACGTCGCCGAAGACGGTGGCGACTTCAAACTTTGGAAACGGCAACTGCCTCAGTCGAGCGGCGAGGATGTGTTTATCGGCCGTGTCGGCAGGGCCTATGAATTCCTGGCCCTCGCCACGGATCGAGCGGGCAATCGAGAAACGCCGCCCTCGGGTGCGACCGCCGATGACGACGGATCGACCACCGCGCTGGGCGGGTTGCCGAGCGTCGACGCAACGACTCGCCCCGATCTCGGTCAGCCGCCCGAGCCCATGTCGCCGTCAACGCATCCACTGTTTACGTCAGCCGAGCAGCGGATCCCGTCGACGCAAAACAATGCGAACCCCGCCGCGTTCAACACCGTTTTTCAGCCATTCTCCGCCGCGCGGTTTGCAGACGGGTTTGACGTCGCGGTCGGTGCCGCGCAGGAATCGGGGATCGGCCCGATGGCGATCGCGGAGACACCCCGCGGCGACATCTTGGTCAGCGGCGGACCGGCCCGCAACCAGATCTATCGCTTTACACCGGACGGCGGAACAGCCAACGGAGTGTGGGCAGAACTCGATCACCCGATCTTCAACCTGGCCTTTGACGCATCCGGTCGACTTTGGGCCACGACCGGTGGCGGCCCGCTGTTGGAACTCGATCCGAACGACGGCTCTCTGCTTGCCCGGCACGGCGATGGGCTGACGATGGGGCTGGCCGTCGATCCGGCAACCGGTGACTTGGTCGTCGGATCTCGCTATGGTGTCGAACGCTTCGATCCGACCCGCGGGACGTTCACCCGACTCAGCCGCGATCAAAACCTGCGGGTGGGCAGCCTGGCGTTCGCCGACGACGGAACCTTGTATGGCGTCCAGTGGCCCCAACGCGATGCCGTGATCCAGTTCTTGCCCACCGGTCGCGCCGAAACCGTGCTGTCCTTTGACACGCCGATCGATTCGATCGCACTGGGGCAACGTGACACGCCGCTGCAAGGCTTGATGTTCGTCTCGCACAACGATGGATCGACGAATGTCGGAAACGCAAACGGCGGCAGCGAATTGACGATGATCGATGTCGCCAGTTGGCGGCGCGTCGACTTGGCCAGCGGTGGGACCCGCGGCGATGTGGTGGCGACGACCCGCGACGGTCGCCTCTTGATCAGCCAAACCAAGGCGGTCGATGTCCTCCGGCCGATCGCCGTCCCCGAAGTCCTGGCCACCAATCCGGCGCCACAAAACGTCGTCGCCTTGCCGCTGGGATTGATCCGCGTGTCGTTCAGCGAAGACATGTTCACGGGATTGGGAACCGAGCAACATTCCGTCTTGAACCCCGGCAACTATGCGGTCCGCGGCCAGGGAGACGATTCCCCAACGGTCACCGAGGTTCGCTACGACGAATCCACTCGCACGGCCTACCTGTTCGTCACGGGTTTCTCCGTCGGGGAGCAGACGCTGTCCATCGGCAAGGGCATCCAAAGTGTCGGCGGTTTCTCGCTCCCGGCCGACTACGAAATCCCTTTCACCACCGTCAGCGAGTTTTCAGCAAACGTTGATATCGAACTCTCCGGCACGCGGCTGGATCGTCAATCCCAAGCGATCACCTATGAAGTCGTGATCACCAACCGCGGCGACCACGACTTGCTGCTGCCGGCCACTCTGGCACTCGACCCGGCCGGCGGGAATCGCAGTGGGCACAACAGCGCCGTTCCGGGGCAAACCGCGATTGCTTCGACCGACGGCCGCTGGCTGTTTGACGTGGCGACCAATGTTCCCGGCGGCGTTCGGTTGCGACCGGGGCAATCAACGACGGCCAAATCGCTTCGTTGGCTGGCCCCCGATGACGCGACGGCTGATTTCGTGCCCCATTTCCTGGCCTCCGCGGCACCAAACCAACGACCTCGCTTTGATTCGATTCCGACCGAAACCGTCACCGCCGGTGCCGTCTATCGCTACGACGCGATGGCCAATGATCCCGACTCCACCACGGTCGCTTACCTATTGCAACGCGGCCCGGCCGGATTGCAGGTCGATCCGGACACCGGCGTGATCACTTGGCAAACCGACGTGGAAACGGCCGAGCACAACGAAGTCGTCTTGTATGCCTTCGACGCACGCGGCGGATTTACGTCCCAATCTTGGACGATCACCGTCGTCGGCGGAAACCGAGCCCCCGAATTCGTCTCGCCGCCAGACCATGCCGCGATGACGGAAAACGAAACACTGGTTTTGGGCGTCAGCGTGATTGACCCAGACGACGCGGCGATCGAAGTTTGGGTCGACAACCTGCCGCCGGGCGCGTTTTTCGATGCGACCAATCGAACCCTGTATTGGTCGCCGGGCGAAAACGCGGCGGGGATTTATCGCGACGTCACGCTGGTCGCCAGCGACGGCGTCAACACGATCCGCCACGCGTTCGACTTGGTCGTCGCCGATGCCGACCGACCGCCGCTGATCGATCCCCCGCCAGCGTTCACGTTGCGTCAGGGCGACCAATGGACCTATCGCATCGCGGCCCGGGACCCCGATGGCGACACGCTGACGTTTACCAGCGACGACCTGCCCCGCGGTGCGACCCTGGATGCCGACACCGGAACCTTGCACTGGACCGTCACCTTCGATCAAGCCGCGACACAAACCATTCCGATCACGGTCAGTGCGGGCGGCCAATCCGTCCACGACGAAATCCATGTCGATGTGATCAACGCCAACGGGGCACCGAGCTTTGAATCGATGCACGGTTGGTCGGTCGACGAAGGCCAAACGCTGGTCGTGCAAGCCTTTGCCCTTGACCCGGACAACCCCGAGTTTCGTTTGCCGATTCGTGATGCAGACGGCGCGCTCGTCCCCGCCGGTTTGGTGTCACCGGTCAGCTATCACGCGACACAATTGCCCGAGGGGGCATCCTTTGATCCCGAAACGGCCACGTTGACTTGGACGCCCAGCTACGACCAATCCGGCGAGTACACGGTACGCTTCGAAGCGACCGATGACGGCGACGCCGCCGGCGCGCCGGTCACCGTTACGTCCCTGGTCCCGATCTCGGTCCGCGACGTCAACCGACGGCCAGCGATCGACAGCCTGGAAACGCTTGTGCTCGAGCGCGGACAAATCGTCGATCTGCCCGTCGCAGCCTTTGATCCAGACGGTGACGTGATCACGTTGACCGCCGCCAGCGGATTGCCGGGGTTGCCGCTGCCGGACTTCATCGAATTCAGCGACAACGGCAACGGAACCGGGTTCTTTCACTTCACTCCCGGCACCGGCGATCGGGGCAGCTACACGCTGTCGGTCATCGCACGCGACGACGGCAATGGTCTCGGGCGAGGCCGTGTCGAAACGACGCAATATGACTTTGTCGTCACGGTCCAATCGGCCAACGACCCGCCGGTGCTTTCGCCGCTTCCCTCGACCATGGTTCTGGCCGGCGACTTGCTGCGATTGCCGCTAAAGACGACCGACATCGATCAAGAACCATTGCACTACGCATTCAGCGGGCTGCCGGCCGGCGCACGGATCGTCGATTCGATCGGCTACGGCGAAGCGCTGTTAAACTGGGATCCGCAAGCCGCCGACATCGGGACCTACAACGTGACCGTCACGGTGACCGATTCGGGCAACGACGGGATGGCAAACTCGCTTTCGTCGTCGCAAGACATTGCGATCCAGGTTCGTGACCACAACACCGCACCTGTGTTGGCGGACGTTCCCGATGCGAGTGTCGATGAAGGCCAATCGTTGACGCTCCAGTTGACCGCGACCGACGTCGACGGCGATGCCATCTGGTACACGTCACCGAATTTGCCGGATGGAGCAAGCTTGGATCCCGTCAGCGGCACGCTGCAATGGACGCCGTCGTTTGATGCATCCGGTTCCTACATGATCGACGTCACCGCGTCCGACGGGTCGGCTTCACACACGAAATCACTTTCCGTCGTTGTCGATGCGGTCAATCGGGCGCCCCGACTGGCGTTCCCGGCACGCCAATTCACGCGTGAAGGTGCGGTGATGGAGTTCCACGTCACCGGCGCCGATGACGACGGTGGGGTGTTGACGTTGACCGCGGCGAACGTGCCCGAGGGAGCCTGGTTCGACCCCAGTACCGGTCAGTTCCGCTGGCAACCGGAATTCGATCAGGCCGGAAACCACAACGTCACGTTTACGCTGACCGATTCGGAGGGCGCGTTCGATTCGATCACCGTCCCGATCGTCGTGGACAACGTCAACCGCGCCCCGGTCATCGAAAGCCGACACCATCAAGTGGTCGTCAGTGAACTTTTGCAACTCGACGTGGCCGCGTCTGATCCCGATCCCGACGAGACGCTGACCTATGCCGCCTACGGATTGCCCGACGGCGCGACGCTGGATGCAGCAACGGGGCGAATCGCGTGGGTTCCCAACCCGGGCCAACTCGGAACGTACGTGATCGACGTCCGGGCAAGCGACGGTTTGGCCGAAACCAAACACAACCTGGTCATTGACTCGGTCGCGACACCGCGATTGCCGGATGTTCGAATCGTGACCACGCCCAGCTATCCCGCGACGCCGGGACAAACGATCCGCGTTGCCGTCATCGCCGACGGTTTGGCACCGATCGACTCGCTAGGGTTGACCTACGAAGGCGCCGAGGTCCCCTTGGACGATCAAGGGCGCGCAAGCGTCATCGCCGCATCGCCCGGCAAAACCACGCTCACCGCGACCGCGATCGATACCGATGGGTTTGCGGGAATCGTGACCGAAATCATCCGCGTCCGCAACGTCGATGACAAAGACGACCCACGCGTGACGTTGCGAATCGATGGTTCGACCACGATCACCGAATCGGCTCAACTGGTCGGCTCGGTCAGCGACGTCAACCTGGACCGATGGACGTTGGAAATCGCATCCCGCGGATCGGGCTCCTCTCGAACACTGGCCGGCGGCGAAACGACCGGCGACGACCTGCAACTGGCGACACTCGACCCCGCAACCTTGGCCAATGGGTTTTACACCGTGCGGCTTTCGGCGACCGACATCAGCGGACGCACCGCACAAACCTCACTGGACGTCGAAATCAATTCGGCGACCAAAACCGATGCCTTCCTCCGCACCGACGTGGATGCGGAAATCGCGATCGGCGAGAAAACGTTTTCGATCGCCCGGCAATACGATTCCCATCGCCGGTCTTGGCGGTTCACCTTCCAAGATGTCGACTTGCAATCCGTCGCGAATTCCGGTGACACCGCGTCGGTCGGGATCCACCCGGCGCTCTCCCGCGGCGATCGTGTTTACTTGAATCTGCCCGATGGACGCCGGGTCGGATTCACGTTCGATCCCCAACCGGTTCGGCCGTTTCCCGCCAGCGAGTCGCTGGTGTTGTACAAGCCGCATTGGACCGCCGATGCCGGTGTCGTGTACGAACTGACGTCCCCGGATCGTTTGTTGGTCCTGGGCGGACAACGCTTCTACGACCATGCGACCGGTTTGGCCTATCACCCCGCCAATGATTTGTCAGGGGACAATGCCGGTTACGAATTGCGGCATCCCGATGGCAGGGTCGACGCGATCGATTTCAGCGGCCGAATCAAACGCGTGACCTGGGCGGACGGTGAAGTCTGGCAGATCAGTGATAGCGGAATTTCGCTGTCCGCCGATCTGTTTCTGCCGATCGTCCACAACGCAGACGGTTCGATCGCATCGATCCGGACACCGGCGGGCGATTTGCACTACGTGTACGACGATGCCGGGCGGTTGGTGGAAGTGCTGCGATCTGCGGAAACGCCCGAGTCGCTGCACCGCTACGGTTACCGATCCGCAACCGACGCGGTACTGGCGGTCGCCGTCGGCAGCGATGGGAATCACCGCGCCTACCCCAGCGACACGCCGCTGACAGCCGACCTGGGACGCTCGGCCGATTTTTCTGCCGCCGCGATCATCGGCGATCTTGATGCCGGCCAGATCGATCAATACGCGTTCACGATCGACCAGGCACAGCTTCGCAGCACCGACCAGCAAGTGGTTTGGGTTCGCGCGATCGTCCAGCGTTACCGCAGCACCTTCGTCGTCGACACGCCCGCGATCGCCGGACTGTCGCCGGTCGCACGTAGCGTCGACGGCGATCGGACGATCGCGTTGTTCGCCATTGAGCGTGCCGATCAATACCTGTTGAGCGTCCGAGGGGCATCGGCCGACAGTGCGGGCAAATATCGATTGCAGCTGGACGTGGTGGGCGACATCAACCAGGACGGCGCGGTTGATGGGATCGATAGCGAATTGCTGGTCGGTTTGCTGGGCACTTTCATCGGCGACCGTGTCTACGACGTCCGCGCAGACTTCAACGCCGACGGTGCGATCACGATCGCCGATGCACAGTTACTGGCTGCCAACTTCGGCCTGACGTCCGACGTGACCGCGACGACGGTCGGCGACCGGTTTGTCACCACGTCTGAATATCCGACCTACGCACCACCACCGGGCGACGGGACGCGACCGCCGATCGATCCGCCCGTCGATCCGTCCACCGGCGATGACACACGCATCACCCCCGAACCCGATTTGCCGCCGGCCGTCGAGCCGCCGACGTTCACGCCGACGTCCCTGGCGCCGACGGTCGGAGCGACGTTCGGAATTCGCAACGGCCGGTTCGATGTCGATGGCGACGCCTGGACGACCAGCGGCGACGTCGACTTCAGCGGCGGGGCTGCGGAACTGCGGGAAACGTCGACGCAGCGCACGTCACTTCGCCAAGCCTTTTACGTTCCCGATGACGCGTCGATCTTGCGACTGGCCGTTTCCGACTTGCAACTCCCCGCGGACATCAACCGCGCGCCCGACGCCCTGGAAATCGCGTTGCTCGACGCCAATACGTTTGCGCCGCTGGGGGACACGATCCCGATCGGCGACAGCGACGCCTTACTGAACTTTAGCGCTGATGGCACCTACCATCGCGGCACCGGTGTCGTCGTCGGCGATGCCCGATCACAGGATCCATCGTTGGACCTGGTGGGAATTTCCAGCGACGGCACGATGCTCGTTCAAATCGACATCAGCTCGATCCCGACGGGGACACTGGCGGTTCTGTCGATCGATTTGATCGGGTTTGCGGCTTCCGAAAGCCGCGTCCGCATCGACGACGTCTTCCTGGTCGCCGGACCGCTGCGATCGCCCGTCGCCCGAACCGACTTGACTACGACCAGCGAAGACATGCCGGTCAACCTGCAGGTGCTGGAAAACGATTCCGACCCCGAGTCGACCTTGAACCCCGCGACGCTGACCGTGGTGACGCCGCCTGATCACGGCCAAGTGTTTGTCAGCCCCGATTCGGGCATCATCACCTATGCCCCCGACCCCGATTACTCCGGCGACGACGCCTTCACCTACACCGTCAAAGACGCCGACGGATACGTTTCCAACGAAGCCTTCGTCAGCATCCAGGTGTCGCCGATCACCGACACGCCGCGGTTGAACGTCACGACCGTTCGCGGCAACCAGGACACGGCGCTGCCACTGGAAATCGACGCCGCGGCAACCGACGTCGATGACAGTGAAAACGTTCAGATCATGATCACTTCGTTGCCCCAAGGCGCGACGCTGAATCAAGGCATTCGGATCGCCGACGGACAATACCAACTGGACGCCGAGGACTTGGACGGTTTGCAATTGATGCCCTCGTCCGGTTGGAGCGGGCAAGCGATCGTCGACGTCACCGTCACCGCGACCGATCAGTCCGCCGACCCCGTCTCCATCGATGGTTCATTGTTGTTGGACGTGGGCAGTGTGATCGTCAGTCCGATGTCGATTCGAGCGTTCGAGGTCAATGGCGGGGAAATCCAACGATCGCAATTGCACACGCTGGCGGTGACGTTCAACCAAGACGCCTGGATCGCCGACGCCCCGGCCGATGTGTTTGTCGTCAACCACACCGGCGACGAAATCCGAATCTCGCCCAAACGGTTTGCCTATGACCGCGATACATTCACGCTGACGATCAATGTCGACGGTCTGGTCACCAACGACGATCAATATTATTTGATGCTACGAAACGCCGGGATCGCCAGCAGTGCGAACCGGTTGCAAACGATGGCCAGCGGACCGGAATCGGGCAGCGAGTTTCTGCCGCTGCCGTTCTTCAGCCTGCTCGGTGACGTCAACGGCAACAACGAAGTCGACGTCGATGATTGGCGTGACATCCGCATCAGTTTGAACTCCGACGCCAACTCGCCGCGTTACCTGCGACACCGGGATTTGACCGGCGAGGGGATCATCGACCGACACGATTTCGTCGCCTGGCGAAACCGACTAGGGCTGACGACCGATCAGGATGCACCCCAGGTCCTAGCCGCCATCACGCTGCCGGACAATCGATTGCCGTTGGTCAGCGCCTTTCAAACCGATGCGGATCTATCGCTGGTCGTCGATGACGTCAGCGATGTCGATTCGCTGACGGTTGCGGTCAATGGATCAACCCCCGTGGAAATCGCGGAACGCTTGTCCGCCGAAAACTCGCTGCGGTTGCCGCTGACGGAATTGTTTTCGATCGCCGGGCAACCGCTCGCCGCAACCCGGCATACGCTGACCTTGGTGGCGATCGATCGGTACGGCAACACGTCGGATCCAACCGAAGTCGCGTTCTCAATCGATGTGACCGCGCCGGCCACTCCCTCGGCTCCCGTGTTGCTGGACGAACAAGGTGACGTCTCGTCGACCCTGACGGTCGCCAATCCGAATGTTGTGATTCGATCGGTCGGCGAAACCGACAGCATCGTGCGTTTGTACCGCGACGGCCGCGAAGTCGGTTTGGGGATCGCGCAAAGTCCGGTTGATTTCCCCGTGAATCTCGGATCGCTCGGTGACGGGACGTTCACCTTCACCGCAACCGCCGAAGACCCCACGGGCAACCGAAGTGCAACCTCACAATCGCTGTCCATCACCGTCGACACGACCGCACCGCTGATCCCGTCGTTAAGGTTGGATCCCGGCAGCGACACCGGCACCGTGGGCGATCAAACGACCGACCTAGAACAGATTGCATTGATCGGAATCACCGAACCCGGCGCGACGGTGTCTCTGGCAGGTGACGTGGACCACACGGTCGTTGCCGATGCCGACGGCTCGTTCCAGCTGGGCAACATCCCGGTCCGCTTCGGCCCCAATCGTTTCACCGTTATCGCCGCCGACGCCTTAGGCAACCAGCGGACGCGCAGCATCAACCTGTTCCGACCACGGCTGGAATCCGATCCGCCGACGATCGCACTGTCCCTGGCCGAGGACACGGGACACTACTCCAGTGACGCCGTGACTGCGTCGCCCGCGATCCGCGGTGCACTAGATGACCAGTCCAACGTGACCGGGCTGTTCCTGTCCATCGAATCGGTCTCCGGCAACCAATCGGCAGCGTCGGCCGCGGGACCGTTCGACGTTTCGGCCGCCATCACCGGTGATACTTTTGAAATCCCCCCCGCGCTGATCGACGTCGTCCTGGGGCAAGCGCTCGACGATGGCGAAGTGACGTTTCACTTGGTCGCGGTGGACGAGTACGAAAACGCGTCGCAACCGCGGTCCATTTCCTTCACCCTCGATCGGACCGCGCCACTGGTTCCGGGCGCTCTCCTGCTCTCACCGGCCAGCGACCTCGGTCGCGATTCGGGTGACGCGATCACCCGCGCCGGTTCGTTGAACCTGGTGTTGGATGTTCCCGAACCGGCCACGGTCACGTTCTTTGTCGATGGAAACTCACACGCGGAGTTCCGCTTGCCGGCGGGAATCGGCGAGGTCACGTTGCCCGGCCTGACGGAAGGAGATCACCAGATCACCGCGTCGCTGGCCGACGTTGCCGGAAACGTGCAAGCGATGGCCGCGGCCCTGGATGTCACCGTCGATACCACCGCCCCAGCCGCTCCGGTCGTCGACTTGCAACTTCCCCCGTTCGGCAGCGACGCCGGCGCAGTGGTTGTGACGACCGAACCGGCCGCGACCGTTCGCGTCTATCGCGGACTCGATTCGCAAACCGTCGTTGCCCAGGCGATTGCGGCCGCCGACGGGAGCGTCCGCATCGAGGACCTGCGTTTTGCCGATGGTACCAACCGGTTTCGCGTGGTGGCCGAAGACGTCGCGGGGAACCCGAACGAAACGATCGGATCGGCCCACTTTGACGCCCCCGACTTGTCCGCCCCCGAAATCCGCTTGGCACTGGACAGCGACACCGGCCGATCCGATGCCGACGGATTGACAAACGACCCCACGGTCACGGGAACGATCGACGACGCCAGCCGGATCGCCAGCTTCCAAATCAGCCTCAGCGGCGGCCCCTATGTCAATTCACTGGGGTCACTTCACGACAACCGCTTCACACTCACCCGCAGCGTCCTGGAAACGATCGCCGGGCATCGGCTGGCGGACGGTCAAGTCACCGTTCGCGCACGAGCGACCGATGTCCTGGGGCATGTGTCCGACGTCGCGGAGTTGACGTATGTGCTGGATGCATCACGCCCCGCCGTTCCCGCCCCGTTGGTCTTGCACGGCGACGACGATAGCGGCACCGCCGGTGACTCCATCACCAACCGCACGACGCTGACCTTCGTCACCGGCGCGACCAGTGACGATGCTGACGTGATTCTGTTTGCCGACGGCGACAAAGTGGCTCGGGTCGCGGCGGCCGAAACCCTTCACTTGACCGTCGACAGTTCGCCCGGCCGGCATCGCTACGTCGCCCAGTCGGTCGACGCCGCCGGCAACATCAGCCCCTTCACGACGCCCCGATTCGTCACCGTCGACACGTCGCTGGTCGCACCGACGATCCGCTTGGATGTTCCCTACCGACGTGATGACTTGGGCGGCCCCTTTCATACCGCGTCCCAACAAGTTTCGTTGGTCGGTACCGCCGAGCCCGGCTCGCGTTTGGAAATCGATGGCCGGCCAAACTTTGCCGACACCGACGGCTTGGGGAACTTTTCGATCGACGCGGTTCAGCTGGTCCCTGGCATCAATCCGATCTCCGTGACCGCGACCGATGCGGCCGGCAACGCGCAGACCGTTCCGATCGAAGTCGTCTTTGTCGACGCCGACGGCCCGACGTTTGACATCGGATTGACCAACGACACCGGACGTAGTGACAACGACCGGATCACGCACGACCCTTCCATCGGCGGAACCCTCCGTGACGCGTCGACGATTCAGTCGCTGACCGGATCCATCAACGGTTTCCCGCCGGTCGACATTTCCGCGGCACTGGTCGGGGAAACACTCTCGATCGACGCTCCGACCCTCGGCTCCCTGGCCGGCCAACCGCTGCCCGACGGTCGCTATCAAGTCGCTTTGTCGGCGATCGACGCCTTCGGAAACGAATCCTCCGCCACGTTGCAATTCGATCTCGACCGCCAGGCACCTCCGATTGACTCCGGACCCGATCTGTTGACCGCCAGCGACCTCGGTCATGATCCGTTCGACAACCTGACTGCCGAAACGCAACCGACCGTACGTTTGTTCGCCGAACGCGGTGCGCTGGTTACGTTTTACGTCGACGGCGTCGTGTCCGGCGAAGTCTATTCGACCGGCGTCGCCCAGTACACGCTGCCGGCACTGGCCACGGGCACCTACCACGTCATGGCAACGATCGAAGACACCGCCGGAAACATCGCCGGCCCCAGCGATCCGCTGCTGCTGTCGATCGACGATCAAGCCCCCGCGGAACTTTCGCTGGAACTGCTGCCGCGGCACCGCAGCGGCGTGGATCCGAATCACACGACGGACGCCCAAGTCACCTTGGCCGGCATCGCGGAACCCGGCAGCCGGATCACGATGACCGGGCAACAGGAAACGCCGATCGCCGATGCGTCCGGCCAATTCTTCTTTGTGGTCGACTTGGCCACCGGAGCGAACGAGTTTGTTGTCACGTCGGAAGACCCGGCCGGCAACGTGATCGAGCAAACATTCGCCTTCACGCGCGGCGGCGAATTGCCTCCCGCAGTGACGTTGACACTGACCGATCAGGGCGACATCACCCCGCCGATGGTCCAGGGCCGAGTGGATTCCGAATCGCCAATCGCAAGCGTTCTGATCAGCACCGATCCAAACTTTGGCGGTCGCCTCGTCGACTTGACCGATTCGATCACCGCCGGCCGATTCACACTGACCGCAACGGATCTGGAATCAATTCATGGCGGACCGTTCGTCGATGGGAATCACGCGATCTACGTCCGTGCAAGCGACGGCGAAGGCCGTCGAAGTGAAACGGCGGTCGCCGATTGGTCGCGCGATTCGACGCGTCACGCCGACTTGCAGTCCAGTGTCACACCGATCGGCGACGACTATCGTTACGTGGTGACCGCGACCGCAGCGTCCAACCCCGCGCTACGTCTTGATGAAATCCGCTTCCCGGTCCCGACCGATATCACCCTCACCGACATCGTCGCTCCGCCCGCCTGGTCGATCGCTTACACCGCCGGCGCCGCGGAGATGTTGGTTTCGCCCGATGACCCCGACGATGGACTGGTCGGATCAAATCGGCTGACGTTCAGCTTCACCGCCGACACCGCACCGACGCCGGGACTCGCGACCGAAACCGTCGCGGATCTGGCCGGCGGTGGACAGTCGCGTTTCGTCGACGTCGCGATCGCGGTTCCCTCCGCCGCCGCGACCATCGCCGTCACCGATCACTACGATGCCGACGCGTCCGAGTTGCTTTCGGTCGATGTCGCCCACGGGCTGTTGGCCAACGACGCCGCGGCGGTCACGTCGCTGGTGGATTTTGATTCGACCACACGTTGGGGAGCCGACGTCTCGGTCAATTCCGACGGCAGCTTTGTGCTGTCCCCGGGCCGGGATTACGAAGGCGTCGGGCCGGGCGAATTCATAACCGACGTCTTTCAGTACACCGTGCGGGCCGCAGATTTTAGCCTGCACACGGCCAGCGTCTTGATCCGCATCAGCGGTGACAACCAGAACCCCATTGCACGTGACGATACGCCGACTCCATCGACGCCATCACTGTACGCGCGGGCGGGAATACCGGTCGTGATTGACACCGCCGACTTGCTCCGCAATGACAGCGACCCGGATGTCAATGATGTGCTGGGCATCGCATCGATCGCCATGACGAGTGCCTTGGGCGCCACCGTGATGCAAGTCGATGGAGTGTTCCGATACGACCCGACCGGTGTGGCGGCGTTTGAGAACCTCGCGGCCGGCGAGTCTCTGGTCGACCAGTTCAGTTACACGATCACCGACGGCAATGCGGAAAGCTCGCCCGCGATCGCCGAGGTCTGGGTGCAAAGTGCGGTGAACCTTCCGCCAATCGCCGCACCTGTTTCCGTAACCATCACGGAAGACGGATGGATCGATCCGGCGGGCTTCGACAGCTTGCTGGCCGGTGCCACCGACAGCGATCGTTTGCCCTCCGACCCGCCGTTGGCGACTGTTCCCGAAACGGTTACCAGCAACTTGGGCGCGAGCGTGGTGATCGCCGGCGACGGGACGTTCAGCTACGACGCCGACGACGTCACCGCGATCCAATCTCTCGCGCCGGGCCAGACCGCACCGGACAGCTTCATCTTTCGGCTGACCGACGGCTCGGACACGTCGTCGCCGCAAACCGTCACGCTGACGGTCACCGGCGTCAACGATGCACCACGTTCGGTCGACGACCAGTACAACGGCGTCGCCGCCGACGGGCGTCTGACAACCACGCTCGCCGACGGCCTGCTGCGAAACGACACTGACCCCGATTCGCCGCTGCCGCTGCTGATCGATCCCAGTCGGACCGACGCGTTGTCCGCCGGTGGCGCGGTTGTGACCCTGCGTCCCGACGGCACCTTCGATTACGACCCGACCGGCGTGTTCACCGAGTTGGCCGAGGGTCAGCGGGCATTGGACACGTTCACGTACACCGTGATCGACGACTTTGGGGCGACCTCCACCGCCACAGTCACCCTGGAAGTCGTCGGCGTCGACGACGCGCCGGTTGCCGGCGACGACGGCATCGAGCGTGGATTCTGGACGGTGGCCTCACGACGGCTTGACGTTTCGGCCGATAACGGTGTCTTGGCCAACGACCGTGACCCCGACACCGATTCGGGCGCCTCTACGCTGCAAGCCTCCTTTGACGGATACAGCCAGTACGGTGCACGTGTGGTCGTTAGCGCCGACGGCAGCTTCAGCTACGACCCGACCACCAGCGAAACCCTGCGGCAATTGCAAGCAGACGGCGTCGACGTCATCGACACCTTCACTTACACGGTCCGCGAAGCTGATGCGCAATCCCCGATCGCATCGCCGCTCGTTTCCGAATTCGCAGCCCCACCATCCGGCCCACCGGCCAGCCAAGCGTCAAGCCAAGGCGTCGTCGAAATCGTCCTCCGCAGCGGTCCCTCCGCCTACAGCTTTGACAAGGTCGCCGACGGATACGATCGCATCGGCAGCGGTGTGTCCATCAATAACTACGGCCTGGTCGCCTTCTCGGCCACCGAAGACGGCAAGGACAACCTGTATATCTGGGACGAAACCGGCGGCGTCAAACCCTTGATCCCCGACGAATTGGTCTTCGGCGAGAACAGTGTTTCGACACCGCCACGCGGCGAACTCACCGATTCGCCGATGATGCGGTTCAGCGACACCGTCCAAGTCAACGATGCCAACGGGGTCTACGCACAACGTCAGCTTAACGCCCGCGCAATCACCGGGATGGTCGCAATGGGATTGCCGTTGTTGACCGGAACCAACGTCGCGATGACCTACGCCGAACTTTGGAACGCCGACAGGTTGTATAACCCGTTGCCGGCCCCCGGATCGGGCGACACGGGCCAGGGTGGCGGCACGGATTTCTGTGCCGCGTACGGTGGCGGCGACAGCGACGACACAGACGCGGGCGGCGACGAGCCCGACGGAGATGACTCGGGCGGAGACGGCGATGGCGAACTGCCACAGCGTGTCCCGCCGCCGGAAAACAACTTCGCCAGCCCGCGTCAAATCGCCGTCGGCGACGAAGGACTGGCCGCCGCCGGATTGCGTTGGGGCGACCCGACGATGCTGGACATGGTGTTCGCCCAAACCACGGCCGTGCTGCCGCCGTTGCTGGGCACCGCCGCGACGGCCCAGTTCACCATGGTGCCACGGATCTGGACCGTCGACCCAGTCTGGTCCAGCGCCTTCTTCACACCGGTCAATCCAGTTTGGAACGCGTTTCAACACCCCGATGCGATTAACCTGACCACGTTGCGCTCGACCGCGTTGGTGACTTCATTGATGCCGATCTACGTCGACCAACTTTACGTCACGCCCTTCGTTTCGATTCACCCCGAGTCCGCTTCGGTCAACAATCGTGGCGAAGCGGTCTTCGTTGCCGACACCAATGACGCCGAAGTCGATCCGGGGTTGAGTCTGGTGACGTTCAGCCGCGAACGCGACCAACCCTACGTCCGAACCTTCATCGATTCGCCGGTCAAGAATGTTCAACTGTCCGACACCGGATGGTCGGCCTTCGTCCAAGATGGACAGGTCAAAGCGATGTCGATCGACGGGGAAATCAAGTCGTTTGGTTTGGCGGCGATCGGCGACGAAATCGCGATCAGCGACACCGGCGTGATTGCGGCCGCAGCCGACGGGCCGCTCGGACGCGGCATCTATGCGATCGATCCCGAAACGGGCCAGTGGGTTAAGGTCGTCGGCGAATCCGGCGACGGCGTGCTGGATGCCAACGAGGTCGATGTGGAAGGCCAAGACCGCGGCGGAATCGCCTCGCTACTCGGCGGACCGATCGGGATCAACGGAGCCCTTAGCACCGGGACCAGCGATCGAGGCGACATCGACGATCAGAGCGGTGAAAACGGCGGGGGTGGCGGAGGCAACGTCTGTGAGATCGGCGAAGACCTGACCCAGGGACTGGCCGGTCAACTCACCGGCGGCAAAGCGCCACCGAACGGAACGCCGTTCCTGACCGTCTCCTTCATGGCCGCCGACGCAAACGGCAAGCAAGGGTTGCACTCGGCCAAGTTCTACTTTCCCTCGGACACCGACCGCGACGTGCTGCCCCGGCCGATGTTCGTCGGTCACGGCAAAGTCATCGATCTCGGTGAAATCCTGCCCGGGATCGGAGCGGTCGACAAGATCGAAGGCTTTGACATCGTCAACAACTCCGGCCAGATCGTCTTTTCCACCGGCCAGGCGATCGTCCGCGCAACGGCCCCGGTGTACGCCACGGGCGAAGTCGTCTATGCGCTCGAAGGCCGCCCGACCAGCGAAAACGCGACCTTCGCCCGCGACGACGGCGCCGCGGTCGCCTCCTTCATCGCCGGCGATCCCAACGCTTCCGCATCCCAATTCGTCGCCACGATCGACTTCGGTGACGGAGAAACCGCGGTCGGTTCGGTGCGGCAAAAGACCAGCGGCACCGCCCTGGTCCCACTCAGCTTCGAAGTCGTCGCCGATCACGCCTATCATCGCGAAGGCCCCTACGCGATCACCGTCCACATCAGCGACACGAAAAACGAAACCGGTGGCCTGGCAGTTACCCTGGCCAACATCATCGACGTCAAAAGCGAAGAAAACCTCCAGCGGCTGGCGTTGACCGATGACGACGGTAACTCGATCACACCGCAAGTGCAAAGCTTCGCATCGCCGATCACCGACGGCGATCAAGGCGGTGGCGGAGGGACTACATCGGGCGGGACCGGTGCGGCGCCGACCTCCTTCGGGCTGTCCACCCACGTTGCCCTCGATCGCGCCGCGGGGACCTATGAAGTCGTCTCACTCGGCACGGCCGGCTTCTCCTATGCCTTCGGGTACGAAACCGCCGGCAGCAACGGCCTGGGCGAACCGAACGCCAGCCAACGGGGCGACGGCTCGGGCGTCAACGTTCGCAAAGTCATCGCCCGCGGCTCGGTCGACGGAGTCAGCTTTGCACCCGCCGCCTTCAACGTCGCTTCTTATGAAACCGCTTTCGACGGAACCGCCGACCTGACCGCGACGAACCAGTCGAATTCATCCAGCCAAAACGCCACCACCACGTCCACCATCGCCAGCAACTTCATCGACGAAAAAACGTGGGACCAAGGCCAATTCGAATGGACACTGCGCTCGCAAAAGCAGACCCAATTCACCACCAGCGGCGAGCGCTACGTCGATGGCGATCTCGTCGGCCAACTCGACGGACTGATCGGTGGCGGTGGAACCTCGATGGTCGGCAACTTCGTGATGCGGGGAACCGAGTCGACGATCGAAGTGCTGACCGAATCTGGTTCCAATGATTCAGCTGAGCGCAATCTAAGCATCGAGACGACGACCACATCGGATCACCAGGGCGGACGCCAACGATTCGACTTTCTCGACGCAGCGACCAGTACACGCGTCGTCCAGTCCAGCGGCTCGGTCAGTCGATCGGGGGACTATGCCATCTCGGTCACGACGACCACCCACGCAACCATCATCGATCGACGCCAGACCAACGGCCCCCAAACCACAACCACGTCGGGATCCAATCACGTCATCACGACGATGCAAAAGTCCGGCAACATCCAGTCTGGATCCTTCAACCTGTCCACCACGTCAACGTCGACCGGCAACCAATCGACCACGCTGACCAATCAAGGCCATCAGAACACTTCCGTCACCCACAGCACCTCGACGTCCAGCGTCACCGGCACCGGGAACGACCAAACCGGATGGTTCTCCTTCAGCAACGACAACACCTCGGAAACCACGACCGAAACGACCACGACCAACTCGGTCGATGATGACTATCGCGTGCAGTCGACTCATGAAAGCGTGACGGAATCGTCGGTCGACCAGTCCGGCAACCTGTTCGGCGGCGACTACGTTTACGACGAGCGTTTCGATCAGTCCTACACCACCGACACCGTCACCGACAACGGTCCCAGCCAAACCATCACCCACGCGACCGGACAAACCACCGGCACCAAAGAAACCACGGGCAACAAGAAAAGCGGCGAATTCACCATTGTTTCCGACTCCATTTCGACCGGCGATTCGACCTCCACCACGACCAACCAAACGGTCCAGTCAACCTCCACGACGCACACCGAAACCGAGTCCCAGTCTGAAAAATCCGGTAACGCCAAACAAGGCCACTACACCTTTGACGGTTACAGCTACGGAGAATCGGAAACGACCAGCCGATCGACCAACAGCCACGCTTCGGGTGTCTCACGCTCGGTTGAAACTCACCAGCGATCCGTCAGCGAATCAGAATACTTCGGCGAGGGCGACGCCCGATCGGGCAACCTGACCAAACAGGAAGACAATCGGTCCGAATCGACCTCCACACAAACCACCACCCACCAAACGGCCCGCACCGAGCAAACTTCCCAAAGTAATTCGTCCAGCCGCGTCGTCTCTCAGTCCAACACGCTGTCGGGGCTGTTCTCAACCTCCACCCAATCGCGTGCTTCGTCGACAACGACGACGTCCAACTCGAACCAGGACGCCGTGTCTTCGCAGACGCTGATCGTCGACCGCAGCTCCGACTCGATCGTGGAAGGTGATCGAATCACGGGCCAAGCGGTGACCCGGACCCAATCGTCGGCGACACAATCCACGACGGGATCTTCCAGCCTGCTCTCGCAGTCGTCCACTTCGTCCAGCCTGACAACCCTTCAATCACAAACGCAATCGACTCGCAATTCCGTCACGGGCGACTTCACATCCACCGAATCAGTCCTCAGCGAATCGCAACACTCCACCGCCAACACGAACCAGACGACCACGTCGCACCAAACGGCCGTCGGTCAGTCTTCCTCGACGACTCGTTCGACCGGCAACTCGATCCGCGGCGACGTCGTCCGCGATTCGGAATCCCAATCCAGCCGGCGTTCTCTCGCGGCCTCCTTCAGCGGCCCCAACCGACTGAACATCGGCAGCGACCTCGACATCCGCCTGAACCCACTCTCGGATCTCGGACTGCTCGCAGGCGACCTCTCCCTCTCGATCCCCGCCGGCACCACCCTCGGCAACGACGATCAAACTTTAGTGGTTTCCTCCACCACCTCCGAAAGCACGTCGACCAGCACCGCCAACAGCATCAGCGGTGTCTACGAAACCAGTTCCTCCGGGACGTCGTCGTCGGAAACTCGCTCGCGTCGTGGCAACCATTCCTCCGTCACCACGTCGCACACGACCGACCAGCGTACCGAATCGTCCGCCCAATCGGGCAATACGATCACCGGCGACCAGACTTCGTCTTCCACGTCGTCGTCCGCTCTGGAAAGTTCGTCGACCAACGAAAACCAGGGCCTCACTCGCACCGAGACATCAACCGCGACATCAACGCAAACCAGTTCATCCGCCGGCAACGAACTCTCCGGGATCTTTACCGGCGAATCCTCGTCGACCGACAACCAATCCTCGCACTCTGTCATCCTCAACCAAACGCTCCGCCGCGAAACCGAACAACAAACAACCTCCACCACCACGGCAACCCAATCGAGCAATCGAATTCTCGGCACCCGTCAATCCGAACAACAACTTGCGACCGAGACGACGTCGGAATCGACCGTCACCAACCAGACCTTCTCGTCCACCGAAGTCTCCGATTCCGTCTCGTCCATCACCGTCACCAGCGACAGCAATGCCAACACCGGCACCTACAGCGAATCTCGATCCGCTTCGACCACCGTCGACCGAGAATTCAATTCGGCCAACGGTCCCCAAGCCATTTTCGGCACCGAAACCACCTTGTCGACCACGGCCAGCACTTCGACCGGCAACAGCGCCACGGGGCTTTTCCAATCCACCGAGACGCTGAATCAAACGACCGAGGCGTCGACGGTCGAAACCAACCAAACCCTCCGCAAAACCACCACCTCGACCGCGACAACGGTGTCGGAATCCGATCGCAGCGGCAACTCCGTCACCGGTGATTATGCCGACTCCTGGCAAAACGAATCCTCCACCAGCGAATCCCAAACCAACGTCAATCAAACCCGAACCACCCAACTGACCTCCGCCGGCACCAGCACCAGCGTCGGGACGGTCACGGGCAACCACTCCAGCGGCGACTACACCCGCATCACCAGCGACGAATCAACGCTGACACGCAGCGACTCCACGACCAACGGTCCGCTGTCGGTCACGACGTCCGTGCAATCGGAAAGCTCCGGCACCACGACGTTGACCGGCAACACGATCCGAGGAACCAAAGACGTCTCCAGCGAGTTCTCCGAGACCTCGCAGCAAACCGACCAATCCGCCAACGGCCTGGAAACCACGACCCTCACACTCAACGACGAAACCTCCGGAACCACGCGACGCACTTCCAACGCCCTGTCCGGTACCTACAACGAAACGACGTCGATCCAATCCCAATCCACACGCCACACCGTTGCCACCAACCAAACCGAACGCACCGAAAACACGACCACGACGGGGTTCAACACCTCGGTGGACGAATCTGGGAATCAAATCACCGGAGCCTTCTCCCGAACCGCCACGTCAACCACGACGGGACAGTCCGACGAAACGACGACCAACCAAACGTCGACGAATTCCGTTCTCGCCAGCGAGACCGAGACATCCAGCGAACAGACTACCGGCAACTCGATCACCGGTGACCGCAGTGGTTCCATTGTTGCGACCACCATCAGCACCCTGGAAACGTCACTGCAAAACCAATCGCTGTCGGTCTCCGCCGAAATCGCCGAATCGGTCACCCGAACCACCACCTTCACCGGCAACGCGATCGCCGCCGAAAACACGCAAACGACCGAAAACTCCGGCACGCGAACCCGCGAAGAATCCGCCGCCAACGGCTCGCTCAGCGCCCAGGCATCCGAATCCACCTCGTTTGAGTCCACCGCCGCGCGATCCGAAAACGTGATCACCGGCGCGTTCAGCGAAACAATCCTCGGTTCCCAAACCTCACAGATCACCGGGGCCGATGAAAACAAAACGCTCGACGTCGACTACACGATCACCGAAACCACGTCCTACGAAAACACGGGAACGGGGAACAACACGACCGGCGTCTTCGAGAGCACGTCCGAGTCGGAATCCGATCGCACGCGCGTCGCCCAGAATACCAACGGACCGCTGACCGTCGATTCGACGTTGCACACGACCGAGCAGTCGTCCGAGTCGATTGCGGGGAATAACATCGCCGGAACCAGTATCTCCGAGCTGACGATCGAATCGACGTCCCAGTTGACTCAAAGCGACAGCAACCAGGACCTCCGCGTCACCATCACATCGACGGGATCGTCGCACACCGAAGCCACATCGACCGATCACCGATTCACCGGCGTTTTCTCCAGCGAATCGACAACCACCTCCAGCGAAGTTCGCTCTGAAACCGCCGTCAATCAAGGTTACCAATCAAGCATCACGGTCACCTCGTCGGCAACCACCCAATCGACCAGCAGCGGCAATTCGATCACCGGCGATGCCTCCTCAACCGATTCGGTCACTTCCAATCAGGCAACCACCGCATCCAGTTCCGTGCAAACCGAGACGGTCAGCGAATCGACGACCACCGAGTCGACTGTCTCGTCCACGTCGACCTTCAACACGATCACCGGTGGCTACGCGTCCGAATCCACCAACTCCGAAACGACCACATCCTCGTCGTCACTCGAAAACCAAACCCTCTCGGTCACGCTCACGCAGTCCGCCACGACTTCAACGACCACTTCGGATTCCGGCAACCACATCACCGGCGTCTACCAATCCGAATCGACGTCGACCAGCAGCGTTTCGGGCACCGGCCGAGACGTCAATCAAGTGCTCGTCGTCGACTCCACCTTCGACAGCCAATCAACGACCGAAACGCTCGAATCGGGAAACACGATTGACGGAACCTACCAGTCTACCGTGACCACGTCGTCGTCGGAGCAGGCGACCGAGTCGAATCAAATCGGACCGACGTCGAACAACGCCACCACCAACACGTTGTCGTCGACGGTGATGACCAGCGGCGATCACATCATCGGATCCTATTCGTCCTCCGGTTCATCCAACTCCGCCTCGACCTTCACCGAGTCCTTCGCCTACTTGGACCTTAGCGCGACAACCGTCTCCAGCAGCACCCGCGAAAGCACGTCCACCGAAACCGGCAACGAGATCGCCGGCACCAGCACCTCCACCCGCCACACCGAATCCACCTCGGCCGGCACCGCCACCGAAACGAATCTCCAGCTCGTGACCGTCGAGACGACGTTCACTGCTTCATCGACCAGTGACACCGAAACGACGTCCAACGCAATCAGCGGTGTCTATTCCAGCACCACCACGACGGCATCGAACAACTCGTCCAGCGAATCGAGTTCCAACCAGTCGCGGACTTTCGAATCCAACGCGTCGGCCACCTCCAACCAAATCACGACGCGAACCGGCAACAGTGTGACCGGCGAGTTCTCGCAAACCGGCTCCTCCAGTCACAGCGGCACCGAAACCGAAACGACCGCCAACCAAACGCTGACCAGCGTCGTCACAACCAGCTCCGAAGGCACCGGCGAATCATCGTCCTCCGGCAACGCAATCACCGGCGCGTCCGCCTACCGGTCCAGCGGAACCGACGAACAAACCATTTCGCAGAACGACACCAATCAAACACTCTCGGTCACCTCCACCGAATCCTCTCAATCGACTTCCACAAGCTCTGGCAACGAGAACGCGATCACGGGGACTTACGACTCGACCTCGACGATCGAGCGAACGTTCCAGCAGAGCGAATCGGAAACAAATCAGACGGAAACGACGACACTCAATCGCGATGGCAGCTCCCAGTCCACCACCACAACCGGCGGAAACCAGGTCACCGGCGACTACACCTCCACGATCGCGGGTGAATCCTCCGCTTCGGCAACCGGCCAAACCCAAAACCAAACGCTGACCGTCACCACGACCCAGCAAACCGAAACCACGTCCGAAACGTCGACCGAGACCGGGAACTCGCGCTTCGACACCTACCTAACCGAGTCGACTGCGACACACACGACAACCACCACCCAATCGTCGCAAAACCAGACCTCTTCCGCCTCCGCAACTTCGACGTCGACCACCGAAACCTCCAGCACCCGCAGCGGCAACCGAACCGGCGGCGACTTCACCGAAGAAACCACGCGCAACACGGTTTCCTCAGACGACGGATCTTCCGCCAACCAAACCCAGGCCCAAACCAGCGAAACGTCTCGCACCGTCGACGAAGTCTTTCGGCAGATCGGAAACGACATCACCGGACTGTACACCTCGACGGCTACCACCACGTCGACCTCCACCGACGACCTGTCGCAATCCAATACCGATCGCAACGTCTCCGGCCAGTCAAACCGTTCTTCATCGGCCACCACGACCGCCAGCGGCAACCGCGTGACCGGCGACTTCAGCGAAACCCGTGAATCCAGCAACCAGTCGACTCGCGAACAATCCGGAACGATCGCTGACCGGTCCTTCACCTTGACCGAGACGATGTCGACGACCTCGCTCGATTCGACCACCGGAAACGAACTCACGTCCGCGTCGTCCACCACGTCGTGGTCCACCGACACGTACAACTACACCAAACAAACGACCTACGCAGACGGCAATGATCAGAAAACCGTCACTCGCAGTGACACGCGGTCATCATCTTCTTCCGAAAACGCGATCACCGGCGTTTACACTGCGTCGACTTCCAGTTCCTCGATCACTGACGTCAATGAATCCGGCACCCGCAGCGAATCCTACACCGCCACGTCGCGCGTCGAAACGACTTCATCGTCAATCGAAGAAGGCAATTCCGTCGTCGGCAGCTTTGATGATTCAACCACCGCCGAATTCACTTCCGCCGTCACTCGTTCGTTGACCGACGCGGCAGGCACCCGGCTTTCGATCGCGGAAAACGCCGCCGGCGACTCGACCGGCGATCAATCCGGAAACCAGATCAGCGGCGCGTTCACAAGTGCTGACCAATCAGAGGCGACCGTCACGACGACCCAAACGCTCCAGTCCGCTGATGGCACGCACGACCACGCTTCGGTCAACACCGCGACACAAGAAACCTCGTCGGAATCCAATGGCAACTCCGTCACCGGCGTCGTCACCTCACACTCCGATGCGACCACCACCACGACGCTGACCCAAGACGGGACGGTGGGCGGACTGACCGTCGACTACGACTCCACGTCAACCGACGTCGCCGAAACCGATTCCACCGGCAACACCGTGACCGGTGTCTTCGATCACACCACCACAGGAACCGACACCTATTCGTTCACCCATTCGATCGACCGCGGACTCGACGGAAACGCCTCCATCAGCGGATCAGGAACGAAAACTTACACGGTCGACCTGGATGAGAACCGGCTGACCGGAGACCTTGCGCGTCGCGGCGAAGGATCCGACACCTATTCGCTTTCACAATCGGGCACCGACGCCGCGGGTGTCTACGAAGTCGCATTGACCGGCGCGGACAGCTTCACCGAAACTGAAACGTCCAGCGGAGAAACCGGTGTCTTCGATCGATCCACCGAAATCGACGGCAGCGTGACGGGAACGCGAACGATCAACTCGGTGGCAACGGACTTCACCGAAGCGGTCGATCAAGTCGTCTCGGGGCAAGGCAACTACATCGACGGTGACATCGACCTCACATTGACCGGCCGCGGACGCTACGACGCCCTGATCGATTTCGTCGACACCTCCAACGCCGCGACGGGCACGGTCGGCGATCTGGATCATTCATCGACCGGCGTTCCGATGGTTCTCGGATCGGCACCCACGCTCCCGACGGCCGGCGGCGCCGAATCACTCGGGGACGTTTCCGCTTCGCCGATCTCCTCGCGCACCGCCGCACCGGTCGGCAGCCTTAGCGGTGCCGCCTTCCGCGATGTGCAATCGACAGGCATCCCGGCGATCACCCCGGGAAGCCAGTGGTCCTCCAGTGCGACCGTGGACCGCTTCGCACAAACCGGCAGCGCGACGATCGAGCAATATTGTTTCCCCGCCGGAACCGAGATCCTGCTCGCCGACGGACACACCAAACCGATCGAACGAATCGTCCCCGGCGACACCGTGGCATCGGCCGAGTTCAACGGCGACGCCTCCACCGGCAATCTCACCACCGGGACCGTCACCGAAACCTACCACAACTCCCCGCAGCCGCTCCTCACCATCCACCTCGGCGACGTATCGATCGCCACCACCGCCGGCCACCCCTTCTACGTCCGCCCCAAGCCCACCGCATCGGAGAACTTGAAACATGAAACTCGCAACCTGAAACATGAAACCTGGACCCTCGCACAAAACCTCCGCCCCGGAGACCAGCTCAAAACCGCCAGCGATGATGCGTTAACGATCACCACGATCTCGCAACCGACATCGCCGCCGGTTCCGGTGTTCAATTTCTGTGTCGCCGAGCATCACAACTACCACGTTCGGCTGCCGGGGACCGATCACTTCGTCCTGGTTCACAACGATTCCTTCGGCACGTTCACCTACGGCAGCGCGCTCGTACCGGTGATCAACCAGGCCTATCAAAACAGCGGCTTCGCGGACGTCGTCGACGCGACGAACCAGCTGATCCAAACGGCCCAGTCGGCGGCGGCACCGTTCGTCGCGGCGGGGGCAGACGTCTATAACGCGGTCTCCAGTTTCATCGCGACGCAGCTGGAACCGTATCAAGACGAAATCGCTTGGGCGTCGGCGGTCGGCAGCGCGTTTTTCACGTCCGTCAGCGACACGCTCGCCGGCGCCGTCAACACCATTTCCGACGTGGCCAACACCGTGATCGTCGGCGCCGGGATCGTGGCCGACTTCTATGGCTTTGACGTCGGCCAGTCATGGATCGCATCGGGCCAAGCGGGAATCGCCGACAACACATTCCTGGGCGTCGAAGCGACACGGATTGCCAAAGCCGCTGTGGTCACGACGGCGCTCGCCGCGGCCAGCGCGGCGGTCGTCGTAGTCTCCGGCGGCACCGCGCTAGTGCCGGTCTTGGGGGCTTGGGCCGGCGGTGCGGACGCCTTCATCCAAGGCGAACTCGGCGAAGGGGCGGTGTGGTGGCAAGTCGCACTGGGGGCAACCTTCGGCGCGTTGCACCCGGTCGGCGCGATGGCCGGTCTGGGCGGGGGACTGACCGGATTGGCGACGGCCTATGCCGCCGGCGGAAACCTGGAAACCGGCTACATGGCCGGCAGCCTGATCGGCGGGATCACCGGTACGGGTTATTCGGCCTACGGGCGAGCCCTCGCGAAACTGGGCAGCACCGGCGCACTCGGCTACGCGGCCAAAGCGGTGGCGGTCGAATCGAGCGGCGCGGTGATCGGTTTCGGCTATGGGATCGCTACCGGCCAGGACTTGCAAACCAGTCTGACCTACGGGTTCTACGGACAGATGATCACCGGCGCGATCGGCGCCAAGACGGTCAAATGTTTTGTCGCCGGTACACCAGTCCACATCCCCTCGGCCGACCCCAGCCAGCGCTCCGCCACCAAACCGATCGAACAACTACGCGTCGGCCAACGAGTCTTAGGCGAGAACCCACTGGTCGACCGCCACGATCCCTGCTTGATCGAACCCGACTGGAGTCAATACGTCGCGGTCACCGCCAAAGTCACCAAACGCGACGGAGACATCCTCGAACTCACCACGCTCAAGCCCGACATCTGGCTGAAGACCAACAACGTCCGCGTCGGCAAACGCACCCTAATGGACATCCCAGTCGCCGACGCCCACAACGAAGCCCTGATCACCGCGATCAACCCCTGCCCGCCCATCCCCCCCGGCCCCGGCCGAGTGATCCTCTCCACCTTCCGCCACACCGCCCACGAAATTCTCTCCCTGACCATCGAAGGCGAACCCACCCCCATCCAAACCACCCCCGACCATCCGTTCTGGGATGAAGACGCGAAGTGGTTTATCAAAGCCGCCGATCTCAGCCCCGAATCCCAACTCCGCCACCCCGCCGGCACGGCCAAAGTCACCGCAACCACATCACATCAAACACAACAGCCCGTCTACAACATCACCGTCCACGGAGAAAACGTCTACGAAATAGGCCGAACTCACATTCTCGTTCACAACTCGGCGTCGTACGATGAAAGCGAAATCCGGGGCGTTCAAACAAACAAGCCCGCTCATCTCTTTCGTAAACTAATCGGCGACGCATATTTTGATGAATATCAGCGATTTGTTACCGGCCGACAGTACGAGCACTATTTTGACGTCGGTAAAGCGACTGGTGTTGATGGCATTCAGTCGAAATACATTGTCGAAGCCAAGTGGGCTGGACGCAACAATGCTGCCTTTCGGAAATCGGTCTACAATCCAGCAAACCCTCGGTACCACGAATTAGGAAAAGAATTGGACATCTTAGACCAAGCACACCGACTTATCGCGTTAAACGACGGCCTAAGTCTCAACGGAGTGAGGTACGCAATCTCCAATGCTGACGCTGCATCCCATTTTCAACGTCTCTTTACGGCGCACTTCACAGATGACGTCGCAAGTGGGACGCTGAAGGTATTTCATGTTCCCGGTGATGGGATGCAAAAACATAGGTGACCCAATGAAGAAAATCGTTCAAGAGATAAGCGATGCCATATTGCACGGGATGTTCTCCAATGTCGAAAACATCACACGAGCACTACGATTGGTTGAAAAGTGGCGTATTCCGGAATCTAACAGCGACTACGAGTGGATTTCGTTCGATTGGATTCCTCCAGTAATTTCAGTCAACATTCTGTTGGAAGACGGAATTTTCACACGAGCAGAGTTTATTGTCGCTCGCGAGGGACATGCTGATATTCTGGCATCGATGCGCCATTGGGAGGCTGAAGCCAGGGACATCTTTGGGGAGCCCGCCTTCCAGGGCGACTGGAGAAACGACGATTTCCCTGACGACGAAGAGGCTCTTTATCTTACCGAATGGAACCCATCTGATTCCACAGAGGTAGTCCTTATGCACCGAAAAGACGACTCAGAAACGCCAGCGGAAGTGGTTGTCGTTGTAAAAAAACTATCAGAGTAAGACGCATCAAAGGGGTCACGCAGACGCATCAAAGGGGTCAGGCCCGAATGGCACGGGCTTAAGCCTAAGCTGCTGGACGAAACAAGGACGAAACAAAGGGGTCAGGCCTCTTTGTTGAGCCATCGGTGAGGGTTAGGATGGGGGCCTCTTCAAATCGGGAGGACCAGACCATGCCACGAGCGCCTCGGGCGGATGAAGCGGGCGGACTGTACCATGCTCTCAACCGCGGCAATCTCCGCGCGGAGATCTTCCACAAAGACGCCGACTATGT